>NZ_CP047385.1:4194048-5592065 GCF_000807775.2 Pandoraea fibrosis
GAGTTTGTCAGCCGTGGTGGTGACGAACCCTTCGCGCAAAACCCCTTCGATGCTCATATGCTTACCCTGAATCCTTCTGCAATGCTGCCAATTACGTTGCCGGCCTTATTCCCAGTCAAGCGCACCGCGCTTCCACAGGAACACGAAACCGACGAGCAGTTCAAGCAGGAAACCCATCATGGAGATAAAGCCCACCCAGCCGATATCGCGCAGGGCGACGCCCCACGGAAACAGAAATGCCGTTTCGAGATCGAACAGGATGAAAAGGATGGCGACGAGATAGTAGCGCACATCGAACTTCATGCGCGCGTCTTCGAATGCCTCGAAGCCGCACTCGTACGGAGAGAGTTTTTCGCTGTCGGGATTGTTGGGGCCGAGGAATTTACCGACGCCAATCAGTACCGCCCCAAGACCGCCACCTACCAGAAGAAACAGCAGGACGGGATAATAGGTTCCGAGGTTCAACTCTACCCTCTTTCGGTTAGTTCAAAGAACCGCTCTCGTCGATGGTGTGGGGACCGGAAAGCGGATGAACGGTGAGCACAAAATAAAATGCCAGCCAAAGCATAAACGCAAGGCTGGCATCGTAGAACTGTGGTGCCGACGGCGAGACTCGAACTCGCACAGCTTTCGCCACTACCCCCTCAAGATAGCGTGTCTACCAATTTCACCACGTCGGCATTCATAGTCTGCAATCCGCTGTCACTTACGAATCGCTTCAAGACCGCTATAGTAGCGCTCTTCAGCATTTTGTTCAATGCACAAATCGAATTTTTTTCGATTTTCTTTACAGCTTATTACTTGTCACAAACGCATTGCCAATTACTTGGGCACGTCCTGCGGATTGGCCACGGAAGCCGGCGCAGGAACGCCTGCCGCAGCGGGTGCCGATGCCGTTGACGGCGAAGTCGCTGCCGGCAAATTACCAAGGACACCGATGTTTGCTGCCGGCTTATACGAGCCGAGATACGTGAGGCCCAGCGTTGTCACGAAGAATACGGCCGCGAGGGCTGCCGTCGTACGCGACAGGAAGTTCGCCGAACCCGACGCACCGAAGAGGCTGCCCGACGAACCGCTACCGAATGCAGCGCCCATGTCGGCGCCCTTGCCATGCTGAAGCAACACCAGACCGATGATGCCCAGCGCGGAAAGCACCTGCACCACGATCAACAACGTTTTCAACAACCCCATCTCATCACCCGTATAGAAGAATCTGATTTACGGTGCATTTTTGATGCACCGCATCATGACTATTTCATGCCATTACAGCGCATGGCATTGGCGATCAGCGCGACAGTCCCGCCTCGCAAATCGCCAGAAAATCTGCCGCCTTCAATGCCGCACCGCCGATCAGACCACCATCGACGTCCGCCATCGAAAACAGCTCTGCCGCGTTGTCCGGCTTCACACTGCCGCCGTACAACACCGCCACATCCGTTACCGCCTCGCCCTTCGCGCGCAGCAGCGAGCGCAAATGGGCATGCACCTCCTGCGCCTCGGCCGACGTCGCCGTCTTGCCCGTGCCGATCGCCCAGACCGGCTCGTAAGCCACGACGATCTTCGCGGCCTGCTCAAGCGTCAACGCAGCAAGCACCGCCTCGAGCTGACGCGTCACCACGGCCTTCGTCTCACCCGCCTCGCGCTCGGCGAGCGTTTCGCCCACGCACACGATCGGCGTCATGCCTGCATCGAGGACACGCACCGTCTTGGCAGCGACATTCGCATCGGTCTCGGCGTGATATGTCCGACGCTCCGAGTGTCCAACGATCACGAACTGCGCGCCGAACTCGGCAATCATCGGTGCCGCAACTTCGCCCGTGAACGCGCCACTGACCTGCGCCGAGACATCCTGCGCACCAAAACCCAACACCTGCCCCGAGAGGCGGGTCTGGCATTGTGCGAGATAGGGGAACGGCACACATACGGCCGCAAGCACGCCCGGCGCGCTCAGCACCGGCGATGCCAGCAGGTCGCCCAGAAGCGCCTCGTTGCCGGCCAGACTGCCATGCAGTTTCCAATTGCCCACGACGAGCTTGCCAGCCTTGCGGCTGATGGTGCGAGCCGAAGCTGCGGTACCAGTTGTCACGCCTTATCCCCCAATGCGTATGGACGAAAAACCTCTCATTCTAGTGCGTCCGGGGCATGGGGGTCAATTTCGGCGGTTTTCCGACGTGCAAATCCGCGTGAAATGGGCATTTCACGCGGATTTACACCGTCAATCGCCTCAAGCGTGCTTACCAGGTCAATACGATCTTGCCGACGTGCGTACTGGTTTCCATCAAAGCATGGGCTTTGTCCGCCTGTTCGGCCGGGAACGTCTGATAAATCACCGGACGAATCTTGCCCGCGGCAAACAGCGGCCAGACCTTCTCGTACAGGTTCTTTGCAATGGCCGCCTTGAAGGCCACCGAGCGCGGACGCAGCGTCGAGCCGGTCACCGTCAGACGACGGCGCAGCAGTGCGCCCATATCCAGCGTGGCCTTGCTGCCGCCGAGCAGCGCAATGATGGCGATGCGGCCGTCGAAGGCCAGCGCCTGCACTTCACGCGGCAGATAATCGCCGCCCACCATGTCGAGCACGACGTCGACGCCGCGATCCTTGGTGAGCTCCTTGGCGATAGCGACGAAGTCTTCCGTCTTGTAATTGATGCCCCGCTCGGCACCCAGCGCTTCGCACGCCCGCGCTTTCTCGTCGGAGCCGGCAGTCGCGAACACCCGATGGCCCAGCGCCACCCCCAACTGGATTGCCGTCACGCCGATACCACTCGTGCCGCCCTGCACCAGCAGCGTTTCCTTCTCTCCCGTCTCGGTCTCGCCAAGGTGAGCGCGATCGAACACGTTGCTCCACACCGTGAAGAATGTCTCGGGCAGCGACGCCGCTTCGACATCCGACAACCCTTCCGGCACCGGCAGCACCTGCGCGAGCGGCGCGGCGCAGTACTCGGCATACCCGCCGCCCTGCACCAGCGCACATACGCGCGAACCGACCTTCAGGCCCCAGCGGTTGTCCGCCCCATCAAGCGCGCCTTCAACGATCTCGCCGGCCACTTCGAGCCCCGGCAGATCCGAGGCGCCCGGCGGCACCGGATACTGGCCGATGCGCTGGAGCACATCCGGGCGATTCACGCCCGATGCCTTGACTTTGATAAGCACTTCGCCCGGCTTCAGTTCGGGACGCGGCCGCTCGGTGGGTTTGAGCACTTCGGGTGCGCCGTACTGGGTGATCTCGATCGCCTTCATCGTGTCTGTCCTCGGTTCTTGGGGCGGCGCCTGCATGTCGGCAGGCCGCCTGTCTCATTGGGATCGCGAGGGTGATGCCGCCGCCGTGCGTATCGATACAAAAAATCGAAACGGACACACGCACAACAACGCACACCCTGCGTGAAAATTGGGTCGAGCCGGTACCTTATCACCGACTGCGCAATCGTGTTGGCTGATGAAGTCGGCCTCTCGCGCGTTCGGAAACAATCGGGACGATTCGGGATAAACCGGGACGTTGAAGAAGCGCCGATGGAACGCCCGCGGAACGCTCAGGCGACACTCCGGCCACACTCCGGCCACACTCCGGCGACGCATCGACGACATTCGAGACGCATTGAACACGCACTGGCACAGTCTTCGCGAATCGCGATGGCAAGGGAATCCGCCACCGCCCGCCGTCCAGTTGACGGGCGCGTCGCGCGGGATCGTGACGACCTTGCGCGACGCGCCGGATTAGCCCCGAAAGGAGGGAGCCGACTGATCGGGGCAAGCCAGCGACACCGCCCCGGAAGGACCGTCAGGCGACGCCTTCCACCCCTTCGTCGATCAGCCCGTGCCGAATGGCATAGCCGATCAGATCCGCACTATCGTCGAGCGCGAGTTTGTGCAGAATATGTGCGACATGCGCGGCGATCGTCCGCTCGCTCGAATGCATGGCATGCGCTATCTCATTGACGGCCAGGCCGTCGACCAGCATGTGAAACACTTCGTTTTCGCGCACCGACAACCCCAGATGCCTCGGTTTGTCTTCGCGCACATCGGGACTCTGCCGCGAACGCGGCCCCCGATGCGATGCCCGCGGTGGCTCACGGCGCGCACCCGCTTCGCGCCATCCTGCGTCGGAAACCGCCCGCGTTGTCGCCCGGCTTCGTCCGCCTTCAAGTTTCATGCCTGCCTCCTGTGTGAAGACTTCCCCACGCCGCAACCGTCGACCACAGAGCACCATCAACGGACGGCGTCGCTCATTGTGCGTCAGACAATTCACGCTCGTAACTTCACAGAAGCTCATCGCAACGGCATGTCCGATTGCCGTTTTCTAATGCGCGACGTTGACCGAAGTGCGCGCTCACGGCAAACGCCAACACGCTCCCTGCCCGACAGCCACAGAACATCGCACTGCCCCGGTGAGCGCCCGCTTACGCGACATGTCCGGAAACGTCGCCGCTCAGGACAAAGCGCCCGCGCCCACCGTGCTTCGCGTTATACAACGCGCGGTCTGCGGCTTCGAACAACATGCCCGGCGTCTGATCCTCACCGCACGCCACGATCGCCACGCCGACACACGCCCCCACCCTAACCTCGCCCACGGACAACACCATCGGCCGCGACGCCAGATCGAGAATCGACATCGCCGTGCGCTCGACATCAACGACATCCTGCACATCCCCCATGATGACGGCGAACTCGTCGCCGCCGAAACGGGCAATGGCATCGCTCTCGCGCACGCTCGCCACGAGCCGCTTGGCCAGACGCCGCAGCAACTCGTCGCCCAGGGCATGCCCCCACGTGTCGTTGACCACCTTGAAGCGATCCAGATCGACGAACAGCAGCGCCTGCGCACCGGCGCCTTCGCGCGCGCGTCGCACCGCGTTGGCCAGCGCCTGATCGAAGCCCTTGCGATTGAGCAGTCCGGTGAGGTGATCGGTATGCGACTCGCGCCGCCAACGCCGCTCGTTCGAGCGCTCGACGGTGATGTCGCGCACAAAGACGTGCACGCCGGCGAGCACGTTATGCGTCGCCCACTCCGGCTGATAACTCACTTCGAAGCAGCGATACGCCGTGTCTTCGCCAAAATCCCAGACGAAGGTGGCAGCCTCGCCCGCGAAGGCGCGCGACAGATGAGGGGCGAATTCGCGATAGAGCGACGGGCCGAGCAACTCGCGCGCCGTGGTGCCGAGAATGCGCTCACGCGAGCGGCGCAGCCGCAGCTCGCAGGCGCGGTTCACGAACGCGAAGCGCTCGTCGCCATCGAGAAACGCCACCAGATAGGGCACCCGGTCTGCAATCTCCTGCATGCGACGCACGTTTGCACGCGCCGCTTCGCGCGACATTTCCAGCGCTTCCGTGCGATCGCCCAACCGCTCCATCATGTCGCGAAAGGTGTTCGCGAGCGCCCCGATCTCGTCGGCACGCTGCACCGGCAGCGATTGCACGGCGCGCATATCGCCGGCGCTACGCTGCACGAGGTCTCGCAGCGTGTCGAGCGGACGCAGCATGCGCCGCGCCATCCACCACATGGCGAACGCGGCAATGCCGATCACGACAATCGCGAGAATGACCACACGACGGCGCACCCGCGCGAGCGGATCGAAGGCCTCGGCCCCGGGCAGCACCGCCACGACCGACCAGCCGGTTGTCGTCATGGGCGCGCGCGCGACGAGCGGATGCATGTGAACGAGGTCGTTCGAGCCGGCGTCGCGAACGCCGCACAGCGTCTGCACCGGTCCCACGGACGTGAGAATCTTGGTCACGTCCGCCTGAATGACGTAACGCGACGGGTTTTCGTTGGTCACCAGGCAATAGCGCCCGGTCTCACCGATGGCATTGCTTGCCAGATCGACAATGAAATTCTGCCGCAGCAGGTTGACCGCCCCGCCGATCACGGCCGTCACTTTGCCCTGCGCATTCGTGATGGGCACGGCGAGCACCATGCCCGGCGCGCTTGTGATCTTGCCCGCGATCACACTCGACGCCGCCTGCGGCGCCCCCGCGAGCAGTTGCTGGAAGTAATCGCGATCGGAGATGTTGATGGAGGTGGCGGAGAACGTCGAGTCGTAGAGCATGTGGCCGTCGGGTGCGGCCACGAAGATCGTGTTGAATGTTTCCGGCATCGACACCGACATGCTGGCGAATTTGTCGAACTGCCCGGGTGTCATGGCGTAGGGATCGCCGATATGGCGAGACATGCGGTGCAAGGCGAGAAACTTGGCACGCAGTTTGTCGTCGAGCTGATCGGCAACGAGCTTGACCTGCGAGTCGAGCTGCGCCTGCATCGAGCTTCGCAATTCCCCATAGACGAAAAACTCGATACCAACAGCCACACCGACGATCAATATCATCGAGACGAGCGCTGTCGCCAACGCGACCCGTCCCTTCAACGACTTCACCATACTGGCCCGTACGAGAGTAGCTTGTGCTGCTTTTGGTAATTTTTGCGAGAGCTTACCACCCGAAACGGCACATTTCCGGGAAACTTGAGGATAATTCGCCGCCTTCGTGTGACAGTCTCATCGATACGCGAAGGCAACATCGCAGCACGCCACATGACGGCGCGTGTCAAACCCGTCGTAAAATTGCGCATCCAACGCGCCACGATGGTGCGTACCGGCAGATGGTGTGCCGACGCACCGTGGAATTTTCCCGGCAGGGGCGACCCGCCGGAAACATCGTGACCCGACCCGCCCGACCCGAATTCATTCATGACGAGCACCCAAGCCACTCCCACCCCCGCCGCTACCGCACCGATGACGCCGATGATGCAGCAGTACACGCGCATCAAGGCCGAGCATCCGAACATGCTCGTCTTCTACCGCATGGGCGACTTCTACGAGTTGTTCCACGACGACGCGGCCAAGGCTGCGCGCCTGCTTGACCTCACGCTGACCGCGCGCGGTCAGTCCGGCGGTCAGCCGATCCGCATGGCCGGGGTTCCGCATCACGCTGTGGAGCAATATCTCGGCAAACTGGTCAAGCTCGGCGAATCGGTCGCCATCTGCGAACAGATCGGCGATCCTGCCACGTCGAAAGGCCCGGTGGAGCGCAAGGTCGTGCGCATCGTCACGCCCGGCACACTGACCGACGCCGCCCTGCTCAGCGACAAGGTCGATCAGTATCTGCTGGCGGTGCAGATGCCTCATGCGCGGCGGGCCAGCGAGCGCATGGCCGGTCTGGCGTGGCTGTCGCTCGCGAGCGGCGAGCTGCGCCTCATGGAAGTGGCCGCAGACAAACTGTCGCGCGAACTCGAACGCATCCGTCCGGCCGAGACACTCGTGCCGGATAGCGCGCTCGACGACTTCAAGGACTTCTCTCTCGGCACCACGACCCGCGTGCCCGACTGGCATTTCGACACCGCCGCCGGCACACAGCGTCTGCGCGATCAGTTGGGCGTCGCCAGCCTGACCGCATTCGGCTGCGACGGACTGAACCCGGCGCTGGGGGCCGCAGGTGCGCTGTTGCAGTACGCCGCCGCCACGCAGGGTCAGTCGCTGCGCCATGTGCAAAGTCTGAACGTGGAGCGGGAAGCCGCCTATATTGGTCTTGACGCCGCGACCCGGCGCAATCTGGAACTCACCGAGACACTGCGCGGCACCGAGTCGCCCACGCTGCTCTCGCTGCTCGACACCTGCGGTACCACGATGGGCAGCCGTCTGATGCGCCACTGGCTTCATCACCCGATGCGCGATCAACAGGTGCCGCAGTCGCGCCAGTTGGCGATCGCGACGCTGCTCGAAGGCCCCGGTACATGGCGCGCGCTGAACAGCGAATTGCGGCATGTGGCGGACGTGGAGCGGATTACGGCACGTCTGGCGCTGCTCACGGCGCGCCCGCGCGATCTGTCGAGCCTGCGCGACGCCCTGCGTCGTCTTCCCGAACTGCACACCACGCTGCGCGCCGTCGAGGCGAACTCGCCGCTGCTGGCCATGCTTCACGAAGATCTCGCCATTCCCGAGGCCGCGCTCGCGCTGCTCACGAGCGCCGTGGCGGAGGAACCCGCAGCAATGGTGCGCGACGGTGGCGTCATCGCCCGCGGTTACGACGCCGACCTCGACGAGTTGCGCGATATCTCGGAGAACTGCGGTCAATTTCTCGTCGATCTGGAAACGCGCGAGCGGGCGCGCACCGGCATCAATAATTTGCGCGTCGAGTTCAACAAGGTGCACGGCTTCTATATCGAAGTCACGCGTGGCCAGACCGACAAAGTGCCCGACGACTATCGTCGTCGCCAGACGCTCAAGAATGCCGAGCGCTACATCACGCCGGAACTGAAGACGTTCGAAGACAAGGCACTGTCTGCGCAGGAGCGCTCGCTCGCACGGGAGAAGGTGTTGTACGACGCGCTGCTGCAAACGCTGTTGCCGCACATCACCGAATTCAAGCGCATTGCGCAGGCGCTCGCTCAACTGGATGTGCTCGCCGCCCTGGCCGAACGTGCCGAGACGCTGGGTTGGGTGAAGCCGGAGTTGGTGCAGGAGCGCGTGGTCGATATTCGCCAGGGCCGCCACCCGGTCGTCGAACAGCAGGTGGAACGCTTCATCGCCAACGATTGCTCACTGGGCGACGCGCGCCGCCTGCTGCTCATCACCGGCCCGAACATGGGCGGTAAGTCGACGTTCATGCGTCAGACCGCGCTGATCGCCCTGCTCGCCTATGTGGGCTGCTACGTGCCGGCCGAAGCCGTGCGTCTTGGCCCGCTCGATGCGATCTTCACCCGTATCGGCGCGTCGGACGACCTCGCCGGCGGCCGCTCGACGTTCATGGTCGAGATGACCGAATCGGCAGCTATTCTGCATACGGCAACCGACCAGAGCCTCGTGCTGATGGACGAAATCGGACGTGGCACCTCAACGTTCGACGGCCTCGCCCTCGCCTGGGCGATCGCACGTCACCTGCTTGGCCACAATCGCTGCTACACGCTGTTCGCCACGCACTATTTCGAACTGACGCAACTCCCGGATGAATTTCCGCAATGCGCCAATGTGCATCTGTCGGCCGTGGAGCATGGCGAAGGCATTGTGTTCCTGCACGCGGTGCAGGACGGTCCCGCAAGTCAAAGCTATGGCTTGCAGGTCGCACAACTCGCCGGCGTGCCGATGCCGGTCATTCGCGCGGCGCGAAAGCATCTGGCGTTGCTGGAACAACAAGCGCTCGATCCCGCCGCGCCGCAGCTCGACCTGTTCGCCACGCGAGCACCTGCCGACGACAGCCTCGACGACTTCGATGAAGACGCCGACAGCGCGACGTCGCAACAAGGTACGAACGGTACCGCGCATCACGCCGCCGCGCTCGATCCGGCGGCAGAGGCCGCGCTGGCACGTCTCGCCCAAATCGATCCGGACGACCTGCGCCCCCGCGAGGCACTCGACCTGTTGTATGAACTGCGGGGCCTGATGGACGGCCGCGCCAACGCCTGAGCGCCCATCGCCCATGTCGAGCCTGCGTCGCCCGCGCGCCTCTCGCCACCCCGGCACCGGCCTGCTGGCCGCGTGCCTCGTGGCGCTCGCGCTAGCCACAGGTTCGGCACTCACGGCAGCGGCACAGGGCAACGCAAAGCCCACCGCGAAGGCTGCGGCAAAGACCGCGGCAAAAGGCCCGGCCAAGCCGCCCCCATTCGATTTTGCGGTGCTCGGCAACACGCCGTTCGGCAATAGCGAAGTCCCGTTGGCGCGCAGTGTGCTGGCCAATATCGGCGACACGCAAGCCGCCTTCGTCGTTCACGCGGGCAATCTGAAAGACGTCTCGGAGTCGTGCCGCGACGAACTCGTCACGCAACGTCTGAACCTGCTCGCGAGTTCGCCCAAGCCTTTGATCTATGTGCCCGGCGCCAACGACTGGGCCGATTGCCAGCGCGCCAGCGAGGGAAACTACAACCCCGTGGAGCGCCTCGACTTTCTCCGCGATCACGCCTTCGACGACGACGCGCTGCTTGGCCCGGGGCCCGTCGGTTTCGCGCAGTTCGATCTCACGCGTCAAAGCGAGATGGCGCGCTTTCGTCAATACCGCGAGAACGTGCGATGGTTCTATCAAGGCGTGGTATTCGTCGGCCTGAATCTTCCCGGCAACAACAACAATTACCGCTCGGCCGGCGGGCGCAATGGCGAATACGAAGATCGTGTGATTGCAACGCGCGTGTGGTTACAACATGCGCTCGTCTACGCGCAGCAAAAGGACGCGATCGGCATGGTCATCATCGCGCAGGCCGACCCCGAGTTCGAACCGGCGCGCAGCGGCGGCCTCGGCGGCATCTTCTCGGAACGCGCCGGACGACGTGGCGTGGACGGCTACAAGGATTTCCGGACGCAGTTGCAACGACTCGCCAACCGCTTCAAGGGGGCGATCCTGCTGATCGACAGCGGCAAGACAATGCGCCACACGCAACCGCTGCGCGATGCGCATGGCGCGACCATCAAGACGTTTACGCAACTGAGCAGTTACGGCTCGCCGACGGCAAACCGTTGGGTACGCGTGCGCGTCGATCCGCGAACGCCGCAACTGTTCCGTTTCGAGAGCGTGGTGTTACCCGCGAATAGCGCGGCGGCACCCAATGCTCAACGCAGCAATGGCGCAGCGCCTTCCATGGCCGTCACGCCGAATCCCGAGCCAGGCAGATCGCCTGTCGGTAGCGCATCCGCGGCAGGTGCGGCGCCCTACGCCGCGCCGTACTCCGCGCTGTACCCCGCTTCCAGCCTGGGCACAGGCGCCGGCGCGGCCAATTCAGTCAGTTCGGACCCCAATCAGGGCGTCATGCCCATCGGGCCCGCACTCCCGGCCAACGCCACGGCACACCCGTTTGCGCACAGTCGCTGAGTCGGCGGCCCAAATGCAAACGCCGAGCCCGACGCATCGCGTTATGCAATGCGCCGGACCCGGCGAATGTCCTGCTACGACCTCCGTGCTTCGTGCGTCACCCGCCGCCCGCAAGGCGGCAGCGCGACGTCGAAAACTCAGTGCAGCGTGGGAGTGTCGTCTTCGTCTTCGTCGACAACCTCGAGACCCGACGCGCCGTGGGCGTGCTGGTGCTCGATCTCTTCTTCCGTTGCCTGACGCACGTCGGTCACCTTCAGCTCAAAACGCAGGGCCATGCCGGCGAGCGGATGATTGCCGTCGAGCACGACCTTGTCGTCGGCAACGTCCGTCACCGTATAGATCAGCGTGTCGGATTCGTCGTCGCCATCTTCCGGCGTGCCTTCGAACTGCATGCCGACTTCGAGCGGTTCCGGGAAACGGCCACGCTCTTCGATCTTGATCAGTTCGGAATCGTAGTCGCCGAAGGCGTCACCCGGTTCCAGTTGCAGTTGCGTTTCGTAGCCGACGTCCTGACCATCGAGCGCTTCCTCGATCTTGGGGAACGTGCCATCATAGCCGCCGTGCAGATAAACCATCGGCTCGGCACCGCTTTCTTCGATCAGGTTGCCCTGAGCGTCCGACAACTTGTAAGTCACCGAGACGACGGTATTCTTTTCGATCTTCATCAAACTCTCCGGAAAACAGCCCGCATTATACGCGCAGCCGTATGACAGCGACCCGGCAACGACCTGAAGCGACATCCGGGACCCCAAACGTGCACCTCGCACGTGTTGAATCCCGCGCGAATTGCCGCACCTCGCACTCGCTTGCCGCAGACCGCCATGGGATGACCGGAGACGCTGCCGTCACCCCTGCCGTCACTTTTAACGCATCGAACTCCGCATGACGACATCCCGCCCCACATTGCCCTTGCTCGGCGGCCTTGCCCCCGAGGCTTTCATGAAGCGCTACTGGCACAAGCGCCCATTGCTCATCCGGCAAGCGATTCCCGGCTTCACCGCACCGCTCTCGCGCGACGCCCTGTTCGCCCTGGCCGCGCAAGACGACGTTGAATCGCGACTCATCAGCCACGCACGCAAACGCTGGCAACTCGATCATGGCCCCTTCGATGCCGACGATCTGCCGCCGCTGACACGCAAGCAGTGGACGCTTCTCGTGCAGGGCGTGAACCTGCACGCACCGGCCGTGGATGCGCTCATGCAGCAGTTTCGCTTCATTCCCGACGCGCGTCTCGATGATGTCATGATCAGCTACGCGACCGACGGCGGCGGTGTCGGTCCGCACCTCGACTCTTACGACGTCTTTCTGCTGCAAGCCCATGGCAAGCGACGCTGGCGCATTGGACCGCAACGAGACACCACCTGGCTTGAGGATGTGCCGCTGCGCATCCTCAAGCACTTCGATGCGGAGGAGGAATGGGTGCTCGAGCCGGGCGACATGCTGTACTTGCCGCCGGGTTATGCACACGACGGCGTTGCCGAGGGTGAGTGCATGACGTACTCGATCGGTTTTCGCGCGCCGCTCGAGCAGGAGATGCTGCAAAACTTCCTGTACTACCTTGCCGAGAACGCACCGGAACTGTCGTTCGCGCGCCATTTCGCTGGCCGATACGCCGATCCGAAGCAACCTGCCGTCAAACATCCGGCCGCGCTGCCCGACGCCATGGTCGACACGCTCGTCGCACAACTCGAGAAGGTGCGTTGGGGACAAAAAGAGGTGGGGGATTTCCTTGGCCGCTGGTTGAGCGAACCGAAGTCGCATGTGTTCTTCGACCCGCCGGAAACGCCGCTTTCGGAGGTACGTTTCGTGCGCGAAGCCTCGTTACGCGGTCTGTCGCTCTCGCCCAAGACGCAATTGTTGTATCGACGCAACCAATACTACGTGAACGGTGAGCCGCTCGAAGTGCCCGTCAGTGCGCGATCGACGTTGCGGCGCCTTGCCGACAGCCGTCGGTTGAATGCAGAGGAATGTGCGAATTTCGAGCAAAATAGCCAAGAAATCGTCGAAATTCTGTACGATTGGTATGCTTCGGGATGGCTGCAACTCGAACCAGACTCGAAGACCGTGCGAAAGTTGCGCGCCGTAAGGAAAAAAGCGGGGTAAATGCGCGAGATTGACGTGACGCGTTGGGGAAAACCCAATATAATTTCTCGCCAAGCAGCTTGCATGACCAAGGGTAATCCTCAATTGCCAATGTCTCGCAATCGGCTTTGCGCTGGCAAGAGCGTATTACCGTAACTAATTATTCATTCGCTTGTCTTCTACCATAAAAGGACGTGATCATGAAGAAGTCTCTCCTCGTCGCTTCGTTGTTGGCTGCTATGGCTCTGACCGCCTGCGGCAAGAAGGAAGAAGCCGCTGCTCCGGCCGCTGACGCTGCCGCTTCGGCTGCTACGGCTGCTTCGGACGCTGCTTCGGCTGCTGGCGCTGCTGCTGACTCGGCTGCTTCGGCTGCTGGTGCTGCTGCTGACACGGCCGCTTCGGCTGCTGGTGCTGCTGCTGACGCCGTGGCTTCGGCTGTTGACGCTGCTGCCAGCAAGTAAGCTCTCACTGCCGCAAGGCAGTTGAGCAAAAAAAGCCGGTCTTTCGACCGGCTTTTTTGTTGTCTCGACTTTTGTTGTCCCTACGCTGCGCAAGCTGCGCGTTCGCGTGGAACGCCCGCGCATTCGCCCCGCCTCGCGCCGACCACTGACATCAGCACGTCAGCCAGTCAAAGCCCCCTGCCTGCGTCGCCACGAGGATCTCGGTTGCCTCGGCACCGATGACGGCGGACATGGCCGCCATCGCCAGTTCGGGCGTGTTGTTCTGCTCGCTCAAATGCGCGCATATCACGCGCTGCAACTTCGCCCGGTCGATCGCGCCCAATATCTCTGCCGCCGCCTCGTTTGCCAAATGACCATACGTGCCGCCGATGCGCGCCTTGAGCGACGGCGGGTACTTGCTGTTGGCCAACATCGCGCGGTCGTGATTGCACTCGAGCACCAGGGCATCGCAGCCGCCCAGTGTCGCGATCAGATGAGCCGTCGGGCACCCGGCATCCGTAAGCACCCCCAAGCGGCGTGCGCCGTCGGAAAACACGAACTGGAGCGGTTCACGTGCGTCGTGAGGCACGGTGTACGGATGAAGCTCGATATCCCCTACAGCCAGCCGCTCGTCGGAACGGCACCAGCGCACGAGCGCATCGTCTTCGCCACGCTTGAGCGTCGCATGGACTTTGACGGCCTGCCCCGTTCCCCAGCTCATGATGAGAGGAATCCGGTACTTGCGCGTGAGGGAAAGGGCACTGCCGATGTGGTCGGCATGCTCGTGCGTGATGACGATGGCGTCGAGTGACGCCACGTCGATCGAGCGCGCCGTCAAGCGCCGCTCGACCTCTCGCATCGAGAAACCGCAATCGAGGAGAATACGTGTCGTGGAGGCGCCTTCCGACGCCTCCACCAGCAGGGCATTACCTTCGCTGCCACTGCCTAAACTAGCGAACCGCACACCCCGCCTTAACGGAGCTGGTTGCCGATCACACTAATGATCGTCTGCGCGATCTGCGAGTTGTCGACGTTACCCTTGTCGTCGAGCACTTGCACGCGCGTCTGGCTGTCGCCACGACCTTGAACGTTCACGCTGTACTTCTTGGCCTTCTTGCTGTCCTGCACTTCCTTCGCATGGAACAGGCTGTAGAAGAAGCCATTGTCCTTGGCAAGCGTTGCCGGATCGACATAGCTCACGAAGTACAGACCCTTCGCGCGGTCACGATCGTCCACGGTGAAGTTACCGCGATCGAGCGCTACGCCCACGCGACGCCATGCACGATCGAACGGCTCGTTGATGTCGAGATAGGCTGCGTCGGCCGTCTTCACGACCTGGCTCGTCGGCACACCCGACTTGGCCCCTTCGACCTGCGCCTGTGCCTGCTCGGTTTGCACGCCGAAACGCTGCATCAGCTTGGTCAGGAAGATGGCCTCGAGACCCGGATCGTTCGGCGCCGGCTCCCATTTGGTCGTGTCCTTCTGGGAGTTCGTGAACACTTCCACCATGCGACGGTGCGTAATGTAAATGTCCGTGCCGCCGTTCGGATCACGTTCCACGCGGGTACGGAAACGGTCGCGTTCGCCAGTCGAATACAGACCGTCCATCACTTTGCCGAGCAGATCGCGGATGATGTCCTGATTCAGCTTTGCGCGGTTCTCTGCCCAATCGGTTTCCATCACGCCCGTGTCCGGCGAATCGATCGTGAGCACGAAACCGTTCTCTTGCCAGAATTCGCGCAGCGTCGGCCACAGATCGCCCGGGGCCTTCTGAATCACGAGCCAGCGTTCGTTGCCATCGCGCACGACCTTCATGCCCGGCACGGCCGGCAGCACGGTGTCCGTCGGATTCGTTGCCACGACCTTCTGCTGGGTCTCGTAGGTCGACAGCGTGGCGGTACCGGCCGGCGTCACGTACTTGCGGTCAGCGGCCTGAACATTCGTCAGATCCGGCGGAACGTCGAGCGAGGGGCCGGTCTTCGAGCTTTTATAGTCCACCTTATCTGAGGACAAAGCGCTCGAGAGGGAGCTGCATCCGGCGACGAGGGCCAACGAGGCAATAGCGGCCCATGCCAGCACGGGACGAGCTACGGAATTACTGACGATTCGTTTCATGAGTCGCAAAAAAAGGGTGGGCAATCGAACCCGGGTGCTTGAACGACAGCTTAGACAACGGCGATGTTGGCCGACTTGAGGGCACCCAGCACCGTGTCCTGATACGCCTGCGCAAGCGGCGTGAGCGGCAGGCGAATGCCCGACGCGATCATGCCCATCTGTTGCAGCGCCCACTTCACGGGGATCGGATTGGCTTCGACGAACATGGCACGGTGCAGTTCGAACAACTGGAATTGCAGTTCCCGTGCCTTGGCCACATTGCCGGCCAGCGCAGCGACGCACAACTCGTGCATCGCACGCGGTGCCACGTTGGCAGTGACCGAGATATTACCCTGACCGCCCATGAGCATGAGCGCAACAGCCGTCAGGTCGTCGCCGCTATACACGGCGAAGCTCTTCGGGGCACGCCGGATCAGGTCGATGCCACGATCCAGATTGCCCGTGGCGTCTTTCACGCCAACGATGCCGGGCACTTGCGCCAGACGCAGCAGCGTATCGTTGCTGGCGTCTGCCACGGTACGGCCGGGCACATTATAGAGGATGACCGGCAGCTCAACGGCTTCGGCAATGGCGCGGAAGTGTTGGTACTGGCCTTCCTGCGTAGGCTTGTTGTAGTACGGCACGACCTGCAGCGACGCGTCGGCGCCGACCTGCTTCGCATGCTTCGTCAGTTCGATGGCTTCTGCCGTCGAATTGCCACCCGTGCCCGCGATCACCGGCACCTTGCGGCCGCGCGACTTGCCGGCTTCCGCCGTTTGCTGCACGGCGATCTCGATGAGTTCGCAATGCTCTTCGACGTTCACGGTCGGCGATTCGCCCGACGTACCGACGATGACGATGCCGTCGGTCCCCTCGTCGACATGCCAGTTGATCAGGTTACGCAGTGCTTCACGGTCAAGGCTGCCGTCTTCTGCCATCGGCGTGACAATCGCGACGATACTGCCTTGAATCGGAGTTTGGGTAGTCATGGTTGATCGAACAATTCAGCGATAAGGGTGGATTGTAGCGGATTACGCGCCCGCCTCGTACAGCGCGGCAGTGCCGGGGTTTTCCCCGGGGGCGGCACGCGTTGCGCACAAGCGCTGCACGCATGCCGCACGCGGTGCCGGCAACGTGACGTCCTCATACGCCGTCACGCGCAGATTTGCCGCATGCGCCGCGTCAAGCAATTCACCGGGTGCCAGCAGAAACAACGGGTTGGACGGCTTCCCGTATCTTTCGTTTCCCTGCGCAAAGGTTTCGTAAATCAGCACGCCGCCCGGCGCCACGCTGGTGGCGATGCGCGAGAGCAGCGGCCGGTGCAGATAATTCGTCACGACGACAGCATCGAACGTTGCCTCGGCAGCCAACGGCCACGGCGCCCCCTCGAGATCGGCGGTCAGTGTCGTGACGTTTGCCAGCATTGACATCGTGGCAAGCGCTGCCTCGTCGCGATCGATGGCCGTGACATGCGCCCCGCGCGCCGCAAGCCAACGCGCATGACGCCCATGACCGCACGCCAGATCCAGCACGCGCGCGCCCGGCGCAATGAGATGCGCCCAACGCACCAGCCACGGCGACGGTGCGCCAACGCCATGCATCGCGCCGGAGACGGCAGCATCCGTCATGAATATTGCAGCCCCATGGCTTCGCGCACGTCGCGCATGATCTCCTGCGCGGATTTTCGAGCTTTCTCACAACCGTCCGCCACGATGGCACGCAGCAACGAGGGATCGTCCATGTATTTTTGTGCACGTTCGAGCATCGGCTGCTGCTCGCGCAGAATGCCCTCGATCACCGGCTGTTTGCACTCGAGGCAACCGATGCCCGCGCTGCGGCAGCCCTTCTGCACCCAGTCGCGCGTATCGTCGTCGCTATACACCTGATGCAATTGCCATACCGGGCACTTCTCGGGGTCGCCCGGATCGGTGCGACGCACGCGCGCCGGATCGGTCGGCATCGTGCGTACTTTCTTGGTGATCGACTCGGCGTCCTCGCGAAGACCGATGGTGTTGTTATAGGACTTCGACATTTTCTGACCGTCGAGCCCCGGCATGCGTGACGCCGGCGTGAGCAATGCCTGCGGCTCGACCAGAATCAGCTTGCGCGCCCCCTCCAGATAGCCGAAGAGGCGTTCGCGATCGCCCAGCGACAGCGATTGCGACTCGGAAAGCATCGCACGAGCCTGCTCGAGCGCCTCGTCGTCGCCCTGCTCCTGATAAGCCGTGCGCAGCTCCAGATACAGCTTCGAGCGCTTGCCGCCAAGCTTGCGCGCCGCCGCCAGCGCCTTCTCTTCGAAGCCGGCTTCCCGGCCGTACAGATAGTTGAAGCGCCGTGCGATCTCGCGCGTCATTTCCACGTGCGGCACCTGATCCTCGCCCACCGGCACATGCAGCGCACGGTACAGCAGAATGTCGGCCGCCATCAGGACCGGATACCCCAGGAAACCATACGTCGACAGGTCCTTTTCCTTGAGCTTCTCGATCTGCTCCTTGTACGTCGGCACGCGTTCGAGCCAGCCCAGCGGCGTGCTCATGCCGATCAGCAACGCCAGTTCGGCGTGCTCGGGCACTTTGCTCTGAATGAACAGCGTGGCCTGATTCGGATCGATCCCGGCGGCCAGCCAGTCGATCAGCACGTCCCATACGTTCTGCTCGATGACTTCCGGCGTTTCATAGTGCGTCGTGAGCGCATGCCAGTCGACCACGCAGAAGTAGCACGGGTACTCCGACTGAAGCTGAATCCAGTTCTTGAGCACGCCGTGGTAGTGGCCGAGGTGCAGGCGACCGGTCGGTCGCATGCCGGAGAAAACGCGTTCGGGGTACATGGTCTAGTTATGTTCTGCAAAAACTTCAGGAAACCAGCGACAGCAGCGGCGTGAGCATCCAGACGATAAGGTCTCGCCCCCACTGGATGAGCGGCCACAGCCACACACGTCCAAGCACGCCGCTCACCACCAGCGCCATCACGATGAAAAAGCCGTAGGGTTCGACCCGCGAGAGCGTGTAGGCCGCACGCGCCGGCAGCAACGACACGAGGACACGCCCGCCGTCGAGCGGCGGCACGGGGAACAGGTTGAACATGCACATGACGAGGTTCACCAACAGCCCCGCCTGCGCCATCATCATGAAGAACGGCTCGTGAACGCCGGCCACTTGCAGGCCCAGGCCGAACACGGCCCAGAGAATTGCCTGAATGAAGTTGCACAGCGGACCGGCGAGCGCCACCCAGATCGTATCGACGCGCGGGTTGCGCAGGCTGCCGAATGCCACCGGCACCGGCTTCGCGTAGCCGAACAGGAACGCCCCGCTCGTCATGAAGTAAAGCGCCAGCGGCACGAGCACCGTACCGATCGGATCGATGTGCTTGAGGGGATTGAGCGTCACGCGCCCCATCAAAAAGGCGGTCGGATCGCCGAAATGTTTCGCGACGTAGCCGTGCGCGGCCTCGTGCAAGGTGATTGCAAAGAGGACGGGGAGCGCGTAGACCGCAATGGTCTGGATCAGGTCTGCATTCATAGCCGGCTATTGTAACAAGCAGACCCGCGCGCAAGTATTACCGCGCATTGCGAAGCGGATGGGACGTGTCCCGTCACGAGAGTCCGAATGGCGTCAGCGAGCCGCGCCCGCGACGCAACACCTCGGGCGGCGTGACCGTCAGATCGACCACCGTCGACGGCTCTTTCGGACACGCGCCGCCGTCGATCACCAGATCCAGTTGCTTTTCCAGCCGCTCGCGAATCTCTTCCGGGTCGTTCAGCGGCTCGGTTTCGTCCGGCAGAATCAGCGTGGTGGCCAGCAACGGCTGCCCCAGCTCCTCAAGCAACGCGAGCGTAATGGCATGCTCCGGCACACGCAAACCGATGGTCTTTCGCGAGGGATGCGAGAGACGACGCGGCACTTCCTTCGTCGCCTCGAGGATGAAGACGTAAGGGCCCGGTGTGGTCGCCTTGATCAGGCGGTACTGCCGGTTGTCGACGATGGCGAACTCCGCCAGCTCCGACAGATCGCGCACCAGCAGCGACAGCAATTGCTTCTCGTCGAGGCCGCGAATGCGGCGCAAACGATCGACGGCCAGCTTGTCGTCGATATGACAGGCAATCGCGTAGCTCGAATCGGTCGGCAACGCCACAATGCCACCCTTATCGATGATCTGGGCGGCCTGCTTGATGAGTCGTGTCTGGGGATTTTCCGGATGAATCTGGAAGAATTGCGACATAGCGTCCGAAGGTTACTGCCAGCGGCTCCAGACCGGGGTGAGATCGTCGGGCAGCGCAGGCAGCTTACCGAGCAGCGCACGGCTCTCGGTCGGTCCATGGAAATCCGAGCCGCGCGACGCCAGAAAATCGTACTGACGCGCGACATCGGCATACTCGCGATACTGCTCCGGCGTGTGGCTGCCGGTAATCACTTCGATCGCTTCACCGCCCAGTTCGCGGAACTGATCGAACAGTACCCCGAACTCCAGCGGCGAGAATTTATAGCGGCCCGGGTGCGCCACGACGGCAATGCCACCCGCACCACGAATCCATTTCACGGCGTCTTCCAGCGTCGCCCAACGGTGCGGCACATAGCCGGGACGACCTTCCGCAAGATACTTCGCGAACACGTCCGACACCGACGCGCATTTGCCGATCTCCACCAGATAGCGCGCAAAGTGGGTGCGCGAAATCAGATCGGGATTGCCGACGTAGCGCAGCGCCCCTTCGTAGGCGTTCGGAATGCCTGCCGCCGCCAACTGCTCGCTCATTTGCTCGGCTCGTGCCGCGCGTCCGCCGCGCGTCGCCGCAAGGCCGTCGATCAGCGTGGCATTGTCCGGGTCGATGTTCAGCCCGACGATATGCACGGTGCGGTTGGCCCAGGTGATGGAAATCTCCACGCCACTCACATACTGCATGCCAAGCGACTCGGCCGCCGCACGCGCTTCGCGCTGACCGCCGATCTCATCGTGATCCGTCAACGCCCACAGGTCGACGCCGGCCTCGAATGCGACCTGCGCCACTTCAGACGGGGTAAGCGTACCGTCCGAAACCTTGGAATGACAATGAAGATCCGCGTTGAGCATGATGAGCCGCCAGGCTGTGACACGTCCGACACCCCTGACACCGGCGCAAGACGTTGTAATGACGGCCTTATTCTACCGCTCAAGTGCACGCGACGCGAGTTGCCCCGCGCCAGTGCCAGCTTACGCCCGGCAGAAGTCGTCGATCAGCCGGGCCACCGCTTCCGGTTGATCGTGATGCAGCATATGGCCCGCGTCGCTTACGAAGGCCTCCGTCAAATTCGGAAAGACCTCGAAACGCTCGCGGAAGGCCTCCGTGCCGTGCGCCCCGACGAAGTGTCGCAACACTTCCGAATCCGTTGCCTCGACATGCAGCACGGGCGCGCTGACGTTGCTCCATACAGCCTTCGCTTCGTCGAGCCGGTAGGGGTACGGATTGGCGATCTTGTGCGCGGCATCGGCAAGCAAATGCCATTGGCCGTCACGCGCCTGGCGCGCCCACCGCTGCGCCAGCCACACTGCCCGGTCGGGCGTGAGGCGCGGATTCGTCTTGCGCAGTCGGGCCGCCACTTCTTCCAGCGAGCCATACGGACGCAGTGTCGGCACACTCTGCAAATCGTCGAGCCATCGGCCGAGCTGGCGGATCGCCGCGATCGGCTGGGACGGCGGCAGACCGAAGCCCTCCAGATTCACGAGACGTCGCACCCGTGCCGGGCGCACACCGGCATACAGGCAGGCGACGTTCCCGCCCATGCTGTGACCGATCAGGTTGATGGCTTCGCCGGGTTCGGTATAGACGTCGAGCAACGCTTCGAGGTCGGCGAGATAGTCGGGGAACCAGTAGCTGCCGCAACGGCCGTCGGCAACGGGCCAGTCAGTGAGACCGAAGCCGCGCCAGTCGGGCGCGAGCAGGTGCCATTGCTGCGCCAGCGTTTGCGCCACGAACTGGAACGACGCCGACACGTCCATCCACCCATGCAGCAGGAACAGCTTCGGCGCACCGGGCGTGCCCCACTGCCGGACATGATGGCGCAGGCCGCGCACAGTCAGAAATTCGGATCGCGAATCGGTCATGGCGCTGGCAGATAATGAATATCGAAACGATGGAGGAACACCGAGTATATCGGCATCAAAATTGGCCCATGGGTCGCGCAGTCACTCGCCTGCCTGAACTTGAAGGGCCGCGAGTTCATCGTCGTCGAAGCCCGCCGCCCGGCGCGCCTCCAAATTGAACGGCCCTCGCAAACGCGGTGCGCTGTATTGGACGGCCAGCCGCGCGTAGGTCTCGATGGGATCGCATCCGGCTCGCTCGCAACCCCAGCGGTACCAGCGATTGCCGATGGCGACATGCCCGATTTCATCGCGCAGGATGATGTCGAGAATGGCAGCACCGGCGGCGTCGCCCGCGCTGGCCAGCTTGGCCCTGATCGGCGGGCTGGCATCCAATCCGCGCGCTTCCAGCGTGCGCGGCACCAGGGCGAGGCGCGCCAGCCAGTCGCCGGACGTCCTGCGGGCCATCTCCCACAGCCCGTCGTGCGCCGGGAAGCAGCCATAGTCATACGCATCGCCCAGGGTTTTCAGATGCGCCGCAAGCAGCGAGAAGTGATACGCCTCCTCCGCGGCGACCTTCAGCCAGTCGTCGTAATACTCGGCGGGCAGGCCGTCGAAGCGCCACAGGGCGTCGAGCGCAAGATTGATCGCGTTGAATTCGATATGGGCAAGGGCGTGCAGCAACGCGGCACGCCCTTCCACCGACGTGACGGCACGGTGCTTCAGCTCGCGCGGGGAAACCAACCGAGGGCGTGCCGGGCGGCCCGGAATGGCGGCGTCGCACCCTTGCGCCCCGCTCACGCCTTCCTGCGAACCGGCTGAATCCGCAGTTTCAGGCGCCTCGGCCGCCCCGCCCGCTTCAACGACATCGAAGCGGCGCTCCGGATACCAGCGCGCCGTACCGTCGCGCACCGCATCGCGCAGTGCCGTGACGCCCGCGGCCTTCTCGTAGGGATCGCACAGCCGCAGCAAGGCGAGCGCGTGCTCACGGGCGCAGCCGGACACGGCGCCAGCATGGTCGCTCCGGGAGCGATCGGGGAAATTGCCGGAGACGGCGTTGCAGGCGGCATCGCCGCCGGGCGCGGGAGTGAAATCGGCCATGACGTTACAATAGCTATTTCGTCGATTTTAACCGCGAACCGAAGCCGCTATGCCGATCTATAAACTTGGAGACAAGACCCCGCAGATCCACGAGAGTGCTTTCGTGGCCGACACTGCCACCATCATCGGCGAGGTGATTCTCGCTGAAAACAGCAGCGTGTGGCCGGGGGTGGCGATTCGCGGCGACAACGAGCCGATCAAGGTCGGCGTGGGCACCAACGTGCAGGAGGGTGCCGTCCTGCATGCCGATCCGGGCTATCCGCTCACGCTGGCCAATGGCGTGAGCGTCGGCCATCAGGCGATGCTGCACGGCTGCACGGTGGGTGAAAACTCGCTGATCGGCATTCAGGCGGTGCTGCTCAATGGCGCGGTCATCGGCCGCGACAGTCTGGTCGGCGCAGGGGCGCTGGTCACCGAACGCAAGACGTTCCCCGACCGCTCTCTGATTCTGGGCGTGCCCGCCAAGGTCGTGCGCGAGCTGACCGACGAGGAAGTCGCCAACCTCAAACGTAACGCGGACGTCTACGCGACGCGGCGTCAGGTCTTCAAGGAACAACTGGTGCGCATCGGCTGAGCGAACCACCGGCCGCAGCCCGCGCTGACAACCCGGCGCGCAGGCCTGCGCTTGCCGGCGAGTTGAAAATGCGGTGCGCGCCCCCAGATAACGCAACATTGACGCGCCAATCACCGGCTGTTGTGCGAAATCGGGTCCGTTCGTGCGGGTTTCATTCCCGCCCATCGCCCGCCCCACAGACGGCCGTTGCCGCATTTTTCAGGAATTCAACCGTGTCCGATCAACTTCAGAAATTCATGTTCGACGCCGCCCCGGTGCGCGGCGAGTACGTCAGCCTCGACGCCACCTGGCGTGCGGTGCTGGAACGTCACGACTACCCGCTGCCGGTGCGTCACCTGCTCGGCGAAATGATGGCCGCTGCGGCCCTCCTCACCGCCAACGTGAAGTTCGACGGCGCGCTGATTCTGCAATTGCACGGCGACGGCCCCGTCACCATGATCGTGGTCGAATGCAACGCCGACCTGACGATGCGTGCAACGGCGAAGTACAGCGGCGAGATTCCCGAGGATGCGACGCTCAAGTCGCTCGTCAACGTCAACGGCCGCGCGCACTTCGCCATCACGCTCGACCCGCGCGTCAAGCAACCGGGCCAGCAACCCTATCAGGGCATCGTGCCGCTGTCGGACGAGCATGGCCCCCTGCCGGACATGGCGTCGGTGCTCGAGCACTACATGCACCATTCGGAGCAGCTCGACACGCGCCTCTGGCTGGCGTCGGACGAGAATCATGCCGTCGGCATCCTGCTGCAGAAGCTGCCCGGTCACGGGGGCACGGCAGGCGCCGGTGCAGAGCGTGCGCCCGAACTGGACGAAGACACGTGGAATCGCGTCTGCCAACTCGGCAACACGCTCAAGCGCGACGAAATGCTGAGCACCGACCGGGAAACACTGCTGCATCGTCTGTTCTGGGAAGAGACCGTGCGCGTGTTCGAGCCGCAGGTCACGGCGTTCCGTTGCACCTGTTCGCGCGAGCGGGTCGCCAACATGCTGCGCACGCTCGGCGAAGCGGAAGTCATGAGCGTGTTCGACGAGCGTCCGAACGTTGAAGTGGCTTGCGAGTTCTGCCGTCAGACCTATCATTTCGACAAGGTGGACGCGGCGCAGCTCTTCGCCGAGCAGTCGCACGCGGCACCGTCCGGCCAGCACTGATGGACGCCAGGATTTACCGGCGCGCGGAACGCCCCGCGTCGCGGTGAATCTCACGTCGGATAGGGCGTAAGGCCTCAGGCCTTACGCCCACGCTGCCAACCCACGGGGATTCGTTCATGTCGCGACTCACTCCCAATACCCACGCCGCCGGCTCGCTACACGCCCGGAGAATTCGTTCTGTTCGTGCAGTCGTCGGGGCAAGCAGCGCCCTGCTGCTGGCGCTGGTCGCCGGCTGCGCACAACTCCAGATTCCCCCGCCCGACGCGCCCGCCGCCCGACTTCCGCAGGCGCCAGACGCCCCGGCCATGACCGACGCGCAGAAGCAAGACTTGACGCGACTAAACCAGCGCATCTACGACGAGCAGGAAACGACCATCGAGCGCGAGCGTGCGCAGCGCGCACTCGACGACGCCCTGCGCAGCTACAACAGCAATGCTTATTTCTACGGTGGCTGGGGAAGTCCAGGGTGGTACGGCCCGGGTTGGTATGGGCCAGGTGGGTACGGACCCCGCTCGTCGGTTGGCATTGGCTTCGGCTTCTGACCGGTCGGGCGAGATGGAATAAAAAAGGCGTTCCCGAGGGAACGCCTTTTCGTTTTACCGTCTGCGTGCCATGCCAACGGCGATCAGTGATGCTGAGTCTTGTGCGCCGATTGGGCTTTGCCCTTCGCCTGGGACGAGGGTGTAGCGGCCGGCGGCGCGGCCGCGACCGACTTGTGCGCGGGCTCGGTCGACGACACGCGCGGCGCGTCTGCGCCGGATGCCGCCTGCGGCCCCCCGGTGCCGTCCGGTGCGACGAACTGCACGAACACTTCGCCGTCCTTGACCATGCCCAGCTCGAAACGAGCGCGTTCCTCGATCGCCGCCGTGCCTTCCTGCAGATCCTGCACTTCGCCGGCAAGGCGATCGTTACGTTCCTTCAACTGCTCGTTCTTCTGCTGTTCGGCGCTCAACTCGTCGCGCAGTTCGTGCACGTACAACCAACCACCGTGGCCGAACCAGAGCGGATACTGGATCGCTAACAGAAGCAGCACCAGTACCAAGGTCACCATTCGCATGCTTTCGCCTGGCAAGAATTCCGGGAAGTGTGTCTCGACCGGCGTCGCGACTCAGTTTCCCGGGGAAACGGAATTAGCGCAGATTGTAAAACGTTTCCTTGCCCGGATACGAAGCGATATCGCCCAGATCTTCCTCGATGCGAAGCAGCTGGTTGTACTTGGCGATACGGTCGCTACGCGAGAGCGACCCGGTCTTGATCTGACCGGCGTTCGTGCCCACGGCGATGTCGGCGATCGTCGAATCTTCGGTTTCGCCCGAGCGATGCGACACCACGGCCGTGTAACCGGCGCGCTTGGCCATTTCGATGGCGGCGAAGGTCTCGGTGAGCGTACCGATCTGGTTGATCTTGATGAGAATCGAGTTGGCAACGCCTTGCTCGATGCCCTGCTTCAGGATCTTCGTGTTGGTCACGAACAGATCGTCGCCGACCAGTTGCACCTTCTTGCCCAGCTTCTCGGTCAGGATCTTCCAGCCGGCCCAGTCGTCTTCCGACATGCCGTCTTCGATCGAGACGATCGGGAACTTGTCGCACAGGTTGGCGAGGTAGTCGGCGAACTCTTCCGAGGTCAGCGACAGGCCTTCACCGGCCAGTTCGTACTTGCCGTTCTTGAAGAACTCGGTCGACGCGCAATCCAGCGCCAGCAGCACGTCGTCGCCCAGGCGGTAACCTGCATTTTCGACCGCTTGCTGAATGGTCGTCAGGCACTCTTCGTTCGAGGCGAAGTTCGGTGCGAAACCGCCTTCGTCGCCCACCGCCGTGCTCATTCCCTTGTCGGAAATGATCTTCTTGAGCGCATGGAAAATTTCGGCGCCGCAACGCAGGGCTTCACGGAAGCTCGTCTGGCTGACGGGCATCACCATGAATTCCTGAATGTCGAGGCTGTTGTTGGCGTGCGCGCCACCGTTGACGATGTTCATCATCGGCACCGGCATTTGCATGGCGCCCGAACCGCCGAAATAGCGATACAGCGGCAGGCCGGCCTCTTCAGCGGCGGCCTTGGCAACCGCCATCGACACGGCCAGCGTGGCATTCGCGCCGAGGCGCGACTTGTTGTCGGTGCCGTCGAGTTCGATCAGGGTCTTGTCCAGGAAGGCTTGCTCTGCTGCATCCAGGCCCATGATCGCTTCCGAAATCTCGGTATTGATGTGCTCGACTGCCTTTTGCACACCCTTGCCAAGATAGCGATCCTTATCGCCATCGCGCAGTTCGATCGCTTCGCGCGAGCCGGTCGATGCGCCCGACGGCACTGCCGCACGGCCCATCACGCCCGACTCCAGCAGCACGTCGCACTCGACCGTCGGATTGCCGCGCGAGTCCAGCACTTCGCGCCCGATGATATCTACGATTGCACTCATGTATTCCTCGGTAACTGAATGTCAAAAACGCTAAAGGGAACCTGCATCGCGCCGCAGTGGCCCGTCATATGCCGCACGCACGTCGGGCGCATGCGCCGATCCTGACGTGAGCACCGGTGCCGCGCTCGCGCGCACACCGGCCGGACAATACATAGACGGGGGAACAACGGCGCCTCGAAATGAGGCACGGCGGCCTGCGAGACATTCGATGGACGGTGCGCTCGGCGTACGGCACACGGGCATCTCCTCCAGGGCTCGCCCTCGCTGCGGCCACGGATGACCGCTGCGCGACAAGCTTAACGATTCGACGCCGTACTGCCAAGGCGTCGAAGCGCTATACCCGTCCTGTGGGCGTACTGATATTGGCCCCAGGACGGCGTGTCTCATTTCAGTTGAAATTATTTTCCAGAAAATCACCCTGCTTCACCGCCGCGTCAATGGTCTTGAGCGTGGTGAGCAGTTCGCGCATGCGCCCGAGCGGCACGGCGTTCGGGCCGTCCGACAATGCGCAGGCCGGGTCCGGGTGAGTCTCCATGAACAAGCCCGACACACCCACGGCCACGGCGGCACGCGAGAGCACCGGCACGAACTCGCGCTGACCGCCCGAGCTAGTTCCCTGACCGCCCGGCAGTTGCACCGAGTGAGTCGCGTCGAACACGACCGGCGCACCGGTCTCGCGCATGATCGCCAGCGAGCGCATGTCCGAGACCAGATTGTTATAGCCGAACGAGACGCCCCGCTCGCACGCCATGAAAACGTCGTCGGGCAGACCGGCTTCGCGCGCGGCGTCGCGGGCCTTGTCGATGACGTTGATCATGTCGTGCGGTGCGAGAAACTGCCCCTTCTTGATATTCACCGGCTTGCCCGACTGGGCGCAGGCACGGATGAAATCGGTCTGACGACACAGGAACGCGGGCGTTTGCAGCACGTCGACGATGGGCGCGGCCACTGCCACGTCCTCTTCGGTATGCACGTCGGTCAACACCGGCACGCCGAGTTGGCGGCGCACTTCCTCGAGAATCTTCAGGCCAGCCTCACGACCCGGGCCGCGAAACGACTTGCCCGAGCTGCGATTCGCCTTGTCGAACGACGACTTGTAAATGAACGGGATGCCGAGTGCGCTCGTGATTTCCTTGAGCTGCCCTGCGACGTCGATGGTCATTTGCTCCGACTCGACAACGCAGGTGCCTGCGATCAGGAAAAACGGCTTATCCAGGCCAACCTCGAAACCGCACAGTTTCATGGGAACTCCTTGTCTCTCGCTCGCGGCGGCTCAGTCTCAGGCAGCCTTCTTGCGCGCTTGCTGACCTGCCAGCGCCGCTTCAACGTAAGCCTTGAAGAGCGGATGGCCGTCGCGCGGCGTCGAGGTGAATTCCGGGTGGAACTGAACGCCCACAAACCACGGGTGCACCTGCTGCGGCAGTTCCATCATCTCCGGCAGGTTCTCGGTCGGTGTCCGTGCCGAGATCACCATGCCAGCGGCTTCGAGCTGCGGGACGTAGTGGTTGTTGACTTCGTAACGATGGCGGTGACGCTCGTTGACCGTGTCGCCATAGATCCGCGAGGCCAGTGTTTCGGTCTTGATCGGCACGCGCTGCGAGCCCAGGCGCATCGTGCCGCCCAGATCCGAATCTTCGGTACGCTGTTCGATCTTGCCATCGCGATCCTGCCACTCGGTAATGAGGGCGACGACCGGATGCGGCGTCGACGGGTCGAATTCCGTGCTGTTGGCTTCGGCCAGCTTGGCCACGTCACGCGCGAATTCGATCACGGCGAGTTGCATGCCGAGGCAGATGCCCAGATACGGCACGCGGTTCTCGCGAGCGTAGCGGATCGCCTTGATCTTGCCTTCGGTGCCACGGCGACCGAAACCGCCCGGCACGAGAATGGCGTCCAGATGCTTGAGCGCATCCGTGCCATCCTTCTCGATCTGTTCGGAATCGATGTACTCGATGTTCACGCGCGTTTCCGTGTGGATGGCCGCGTGACGCAGCGCTTCGATGAGCGACTTGTACGACTCGGTCAGATCGACGTACTTGCCGACCATACCGATGGTGACATCGTGCTTCGGATTCTCGACGGCGTGCACCAGACGCGTCCACATGGACAGGTCGGCCGGCTTGGCTTCGATCTTCAGTTCGTCGCAGATGATTTTGTCCATGCCCTGGTCATGGAGCATCTGCGGGATCTTGTAGATCGTGTCGACGTCCCAAACCGAGATCACGGCGTCCTGCGGAATATTCGCGAACAACGAAATCTTGGCGCACTCGTCTTCCGGAATCTGACGGTCGGCGCGGCACAGCAGCACGTTCGGCGAAATACCGATTTCGCGCAGCTTCTGCACGCTGTGTTGCGTCGGTTTGGTCTTGAGCTCGCCAGCCGTCGCGATGTACGGCACGAGCGTCAGGTGCACGAAGGCCACGCTGTTGCGGCCCAGGCGCAGGTTCATCTGACGTGCGGCTTCGAGGAACGGCAGCGATTCGATATCGCCGACCGTACCGCCGATTTCGACGATGGCCACGTCCGGATGGCCGTCCCAGGTCGAACGCGCACCGCGCTCGACGAAGGCCTGAATTTCATTGGTGATGTGCGGAATGACCTGAACGGTCTTGCCGAGATACTCGCCACGGCGCTCCTTGCGGATCACCGATTCATAAATCTGGCCCGTCGTGAAGTTGTTCGCACGACGCATCTTGGCGCTGATGAAGCGCTCATAATGGCCCAGATCGAGGTCGGTTTCCGCACCATCCTCAGTGACAAACACCTCGCCGTGCTGAAACGGGCTCATCGTGCCCGGGTCGACGTTGATGTAGGGGTCAAGCTTGAGGAGAGTGACTTTGAGGCCACGTGATTCTAGAATCGCGGCCAGAGATGCGGCAGCAATTCCCTTACCAAGAGAGGAAACCACGCCGCCCGTGACAAAAACGAATTTGGTCATCGCAGTAATTGCTCGCGGGAAAGCCGGATTATACCCGAAAGCCGCCCTGCCCTCGACGTGCGGCGCGGCAAATTTTGGCCTTGACAGGCATCGCGCGCGCCGTCCCGTCACGATCGACGCGCCACGGCGCGAATCTGCCTGCCCCGGCTACCCCGGCACGCGGGCGGGCCGCGCAAACATCATGCAGCAAGCGGGCGGCGATGCTCGCCGCGCAGCTCCGCGAGCATGTCCCGCACAGCGGCGGCCGTCTCCAACGGACGCTCCATCGGGAAGAGATGGGTGCCGGGAACATAACGCAAGTGGGTGCCCACGATGCGGCGCGTCGCGCCGATGCCCGCCTGGCGCAACTCGCGCGATTCGGTACCCGCCAGAAAGCCCACCGGCACCGGCACGCCGCGCAATGCCCGAACGGCGAGCAGCGGCGGCAGCGTCAGGTAGATCCGGTATTCGATTTCACGAGCAAAGGCCAGGCGCCGGGCCTCGCCGTCGCCCGTCGGCAACGTGCCGCAGTCGATATAGTCGCGCAGCACGTCGGGGTCCCAACTGGCGAACGCGGGTTTGCTGGCGAAATGCTGCCACGCCGCCTCCCAGTCAGGCCAGCGATCGCGACGTCGCTTGGTCACACCGGCAGGCGAGAGCCGTTCGTAGAGCCCGGTGAGCAGCCCCAGACGCAGCATCTGCGTGCGCCAGCCCGGCGTGACGATCGGAGAATCGATCATCACCACACCGCGCACGCACTGAGGCGCCTTGAGCGCCGCCATGAGGCTCAGAAAACCGCCGAGCGAATGCCCGACGAGCCAGACCGGTTCCCCGTGATACTGGCGCACGAGCGTGTCGACCAGTTCGTTGCGCAAGTAGCGCCAGCCGGGAGTGACGGGGTAGCGCGGATCGTGACCGATACGGTCGATGGCGCGTACATCGTACTCGTCGGCCAACGCACCGAGCATCTTGCGATAGACACCCGCAGGAAAACCATTGCCGTGCGAAAAATGGATGATGTCTCTTGTCATGGAATGCTTTATGTTGCCGGGTCGTCCCGGCGGGCGTTTTGCCGATGCGCCCCGGAGCGCCATGCTCGCCGCTCCCTCACCCGGCCCGCGCCGTCCGGTCTCCCGGAGCAACGGCTGGAAGACGCGGTGGGAAGATCCGGCCGCGCGGCACTTGCCGGACCATTCTAGCGAACCGTCCGTCGAGTGCCGGTAGAGGTTTCCGTCGAATCTCGAAGGCCACGGCACTACGACGGCAGGTTCAGACATCGGCACCGCCGAGAGGCTCGCTGCCGATTTCCCCTACAGACACTGCATTTGGGGCATCCGGAGCATCGGCGGCACTTACCCTGCTCACGATGCCCGGCTCATCAGACTCGCCCGTTAAGGCAGCGTGCCAGTAGCGCCGGTAATCCGCACGATAGGACTGCACCTCGACCCCGTCTCTCGTGATCGAAAACCGGACGCCCCCATGCGCCACGGTTTGCCAGATGCGGGCACCGGCTGCCCGATAACGCGCGACGACGGCAGGCCTCGGGTGTCCAAACCGATTGCGGTAACCCGTTTGAAACACCGCGTGGTCCGGCGACACGGCGGCCACGAATGCCGCCGTCGAGGAGGTCAGGCTCCCGTGATGCGGCACGAGCAGAATGTCCGAGCGCAAACGCGCGCCGTATCGTGCCAGCATGGCGTGCTCCTGTGGCGCCTCGGCATCCGCCGCAAGTAGCGCGCTGTGCTTGCCGTTCGATACGCGCAGCACACAACTCACGCCGTTCGGCCCGATGCGCCCGTCCCAACCCTCGCGCAACGTCGCCGGGTCCGGGTGCAAGAAGCGGAACGTCACGCCGTCCCACGTCCACTGTTGCCCCGCTAGGCATGTCCGATGCGCCCCTGCGGCCCGGCGTACCCGATGCGTTGCCGGCAGCGAGGAAAATACCTGTGCGTGCGAATACGCCTTCAGTACGCTCAACGCCCCCCCAAAGTGATCGTCGTGGGCATGACTGACGACGAGCCGGTCGAGCCGTCCGACCCCATGCGCTCGCAAATAGGGCACGATCACGCGACGTCCTGCATCGCTGCGCCGGCCCAACGGCGGCCCGGCGTCAAAGAGCAGCGTGCGTGTTGCCGTTTCGACGAGCACGGCGTTGCCTTGTCCGATATCGAGCATGGTGACGCGAAACCCCTCTGCCCCCGGGCGCGGCGACGACGCCAGCCAGGCCGGTGCCATCAACGCAAAGCCCGCAACGCGTATGCCGGCCCGCAAAACCGCGACCTTGCGCCATGCCACGGGCAGCGGCACAAGACACAGGATCACGCCGCCGACTGCCGCCAGTTGCACCCACCCCGGCGCCACAGCAGCACGCCACACCGACCAAGGCAATGCGGCGAGCATGCCAAGCCATTCCGCCAGCCAGACGACAACGCCATGCGCGAACGCCAGGGCCCAGTACGCCAACGTCGCGGGCAGAAGCAGACTCGCCAGCGCCAGTGGCGTCACGATCAATGTCATCACCGGGATGGCCACGGCATTCGCCAGCGGCCCCAGCAACGGCACGGCGCCGAACCATGCAAGCGTCAACGGCACCAGCCCGATCGTGACCGCATACTGGGCGCGCGCCGCTTGCCAGAGGACGGCATATGGCATGGCTCTCTGCGCCGCCTTGCGCCATCGATCGCGACGTCTCGCCGCCAGAACCAGTGCAGCCACGGCACCGAACGAGAGCCACAAGCCCGGCGTGACGACTGCCCACGGATCGAGCGTGACGATGACAGCCAACGCCCACATCAGCACGTAGGATGGCGCAGCAAATCGGCCGCTGAGCAGAGCCAGCACCACAATCGCCACCATACCGACGGCTCGACGTACCGGCACGCCCCACCCCGCCACCGCGCCGTATGCCACGGCAGCAAGCAGACCGGCCACTGCTGCGGCCTTCGGCGCCGGCCACCACAGTGGCAAGCAGAATCGCCGGCCGCACGCCCGTCGCCAGAATGTTCCGACAACCGCCGCGAACACCCCCGCAACGAGCGAAACGTGCAGCCCCGAGATCGCCAGCAGATGGCTCACGCCGGTGTCGGCAAACACCTGCCAGTCGTCATCGGCAATGTCGCCGCGCTCTCCCAGCGCGAGCGCCATCAACACGCCACCGTACCGTGCCGATGGCCCAAGCGCGGTGCGAAAATCGTCACGCAATCGCTCGCGCCAAGCGGCAAATCGATATCCCGGCATGGGCCCGGATTGCACACGCCATGCGCCCCTTGCCGCCAGCGGCCGACGTGCGCCATCGGACGCGTGGACATATCCCGTCGCGCGGATGCCCCGGGCGAGTGCCATCAATTCGGCGTCGAATCCGTGCCAGTTCGCGAAACCTCTCGGCGGCTTCAGGCGCACGGGCAGCCGCCATCGTTCGCCGGCTCGCGGACGTCCGGCGCCCGATGGCACCTCGCTGCGGGGTAACAGACGTTGCGACTGCCCCGCGTCACGATTGCTTTTGCCCGGCTGACGACCGAAAGCGCGCCCCGGCCAAACCAATTCGATGTGCTTCGGCACATGCACCGCGCGGCACCCCGCCAAACCGCCTTCAGCGTGTCGTCGGCTGTCCCGCGCCGCTGGCCCAGCCTCCTGCACGTCCGGCGCGGGCACCACGCACTCGTCAGTCACGAGATATGCATGCTCCACATCGAATGCAAATCGCAGTCCGTCGCCCGTCGGCACGGGCAACGCCGCCACGGTGCCGACCACCATCAGATCCTTCGCCTCAAGCCCGGCAGACAACCGATCGCTCAATCGCGCTTCCGCCCGAAACGCCGCCCACGAATACCCCAGCACACCCGCACAAAGCGCAAGCACCGTCACCGCGCACCGTTGACGCCATCCGGCGCCGGCAGATGCATCCCCTTGGTCAAGGTGAGCGCCGGCCCCCGCCGACGGGACCCCAGCGGCACGTCGGCTTCGCATCACTGCCCAGCAGATGCACGCCGCCAACACGCCCACGACAAGGCCTGTCGCCGCAGCCAACCATTTTTCCGCGGGAAGCGCCGACGCCTGTTGCAACCACCAGACACCTGCGACCCACGCAAGCAGCACCAGTCTCATGACGTCTCCGCGTCATGTCTCAACCACCGCGCGACGCCACAGCGTCAGCGCGCAGGTTCGTTGGCGATCAGGGAAGTGACAACGGCAGGTCCGTCACCGGGCGTCATGGCCATGGCTCCCGGCAGTCGCGGCAACACCCGCCACGCGTTGGCACACGTCGCCTGCGACAACGTGTCTGTCGACACGCCACGCAGCGCCGCCAGCACGCGCGCAATACGGGGAAGCTCCACCGGGCTGTTGCGCTCTTTGTAGCGCCATTCCGGCGCAATATCGGGCGCGTCGGTTTCAAGCACCAGTGCATCGAGCGGCATGTCCACCGCGAGGCGGCGAATCTGCAACGCACGGTCGAACGTCATTTGCCCACCGAACCCGAGACAGAAGCCCCGCTCGACAAACATGTCCGCCTGCTGCCGACTGCCGTTGAAGGCGTGCGCGATGCCGCCGCGCGGCGTGAAGATGCGCAGTTGCTTGAGCAAAGCATCCTGCGAACGGCGCACATGGAGAATGACGGGCAGATCGAAATCGCGTGCGATCTTCAACTGCTCGACATAAAAGAACTGCTGACGCTCGGGGTCCAGCGTCCTGACGAAAAAATCCAGTCCGATTTCGCCAATGCCGACGAAACGCGGATCGCCCATCGCCCGTTCGACCGCACGACGCAACGTGACAATATCCTCGTCGCGCGCCCGTGGCGTGTACAACGGATGAATGCCCAGCGCATAGGCGCCGCCGGCGATGGCCCCTGCGGCAGCGCGCGCCGCATCGAATGTCTCGCATTCGACGGCGGGCACCACGAGCCCCGCCACGCCCGCAGCCGTGGCCTCGGCAATGACAGTTGCACGGTCGGCGTCGAACTCGGCCGCATCGAGATGGCAATGGGTATCGATCCACATGGTCAGGTGTCCTTGAGCGTCAATTCTACGATGACAAGACTCGCACGCCATGCGGTCGATGACCATCGGACAACACCGCGTTACGGTCTAGGACGTTGCCGAAACTGACGCCACCCCGCCAACCGCCGAAAAGCAAAACGCCGGGGATGCCCCCGGCGCTTCGCCAACATCGTCCAACATCGGCGGGCTGGTGCGCCCGCCCCCAGGGCAATCAAGCCGGTTCCAGCACCCCGTCGCGCAGCCGCAATGCGCGGTCGCACCGACGAGCCAGATCGATATCGTGCGTCACAATCACAAAGCTGGTCTTCAGCGTTTCGGACAACTCGAGCATCAGCTCGAACACCGTCTCGGCAGTATGCCCGTCGAGATTGCCGGTCGGCTCGTCGGCCAGCACGCAGGCGGGCTGCGTGACCAATGCCCGCGCCATCGCCACCCGCTGACGCTCGCCCCCCGACAACTCCGACGGACGATGTTTCATGCGCGGCCCCAGCCCGACACGCTCGAGCATCGCCTGCGCCGTTGCGCGCGCCTGCTCCGTCGGCAGACGGCGAATACGCAGCGGCATCGCCACGTTATCGAGCGCCGAGAATTCGGCCAACAGATGGTGAAACTGATAGACGAAGCCCAGCGACTGATTACGTTGCGCCGTCTTGTCGCGCTCTTTGAGCGACGAGAACGGCTTGCCCAGCAGCGACACCTCACCGCGCGACGGATCGTCGAGCCCGCCAAGCACGTGCAGCAGTGTGCTCTTGCCCGACCCCGACGCGCCCACGATCGCCACCTTCTCACCAGGCATAACCTCGAGACTCGCGCCGCTCAGCACCGTTACATTCAATTGGCCTTGCCGGAACGTCTTGTGCAGATCGCGCGCGCGCAGCACCGGGCCGTCGTAGGCGAGGTTCGGCACGGGGGCCAGGGATTGGTTAGCGTCACTCATAGCGCAGGGCCTCCGCCGGCTTGACGCGCGAGGCACGCCAACTCGGGTAAATCGTCGCCAGCGCCGAGAGAATGAAGGAAATCACCCCGATGCGGATCACGTCCGACGATTGCAGATCCGAAGGCAATTCGGAAATGAAATAAATGTCTTGCGGCAGGAAGTGAATGCCAAGCAAGCGCTCGATGAACGGCACGATGGTGCCGATATTAACTGACACCAGACAACCCAACGCCACCCCGAGCAACGCCCCGGCGAAGCCGATGGTCACGCCCTGCACGATGAAGATCTTCATGATCGAGCCGGGCTGTGCACCGAGCGTGCGCAGAATGGCAATGTCCGCATACTTGTCGGTCACCGTCATCACGAGCGACGACACCAGATTGAAGGCCGCCACGGCAATGATGAGCGTCAGGATGATGAACATCATGCGCTTTTCGGTCTGCACGGCGATGAACCAGTTCTTGTTTTGCTGCGTCCAGTCGCGCACCCACATGTTGCCGGTCAGCGTTTTCGCCAACTCGCGTGCCACCAGCGGCGCCTGCTCCATGTCCTGAATTTTCAGACGCACGCCCGTCGGACCATCGAGACGGAACAATGTCTCGGCATCGTGCAGGTCGATGAGTGCCAGCGAACTGTCGTATTCATAGTGCCCCGCCGTGAAGATCGCCACCACGGTGAATTGCTTCACGCGCGGCAGCACCCCGGCAGGCGTGATCGTTCCCTGCGGCGCCACGAGCGTAATCTTGTCGCCGATCGTCACCCCCAGCGCGCGCGCCAGCTCGCGCCCGAGCACGATACCGAAGCTGCCCGGCGTCAGATTGGCCAGCGAGCCCTGCGTGATCTGCTTGCCGAGATCGGACACCTTGGCCTCTTCGCTGGGAACAATGCCGCGCAGCACCACGCCACGCACGTTGTCCTCGCGCGTCAGCATGGCCTGCTCGCCCACGTAGGGGGCGGCGGCAATCACGTTCTTGTTCTGAAGTGCTTCGGCGGCGGTGCGCTGCCAGTCGGGCAGGTTGCCATCGACCGCGAAGACTTCAATGTGCGCCAGCACGGAGAGCATGCGGTCCCGAACTTCCTTCTGAAAGCCGTTCATCACCGAGAGCACCACAATGAGCGCCGCCACGCCCAGCGCAATGCCGGCCATGGAGATGAAGGAAATGAAGGAAATGAAACCGTTGCCGGATGATCGCTTGCCGGTGCGCGTATAGCGCCAGCCGATCTGCCATTCGTATGGGAATTTCAAACGGATTCCTGATTCTTGATAAGGATCGATCGGAGCGTACCGGCGCCGGTCTGCACCGGCGCCCGAGCCCCGCGCCCGGCCCCTGCCTGGCGCGTAGGACGGTACGTTCCGTACCTGACGTCAGGGTCACCCAACTGCCAGCGCGAAGTTTGCCATACAATTCGCCTCGACATGGATACACCTGCCCTGCACTTTCTCTTGCCGTTCGCGCTGCCCGCGTCGGCCCATTTGCCCGCATTGCTGGCCGGATTGGAGTTGCCCGCGCTCGAAAAGTTGCTCGCGCGCGGCGTCCAGTCGGCGCAGGACGTGCCGGAAGACCCGTTTGTCCCCACGCTGCCGCATGAGCGCTGGCTGGCCGACGCCTTTGGCCTGCCGGGCGTGCCCGCGCGCGCGCCGCTGGCGCCGTTCATGCTGCTCGAGGACAGCGGCTCGCTGGACACCCGCTTCTGGTACTGCGCACAGCCCGCGCACATCCACATCGCCACCGATCATCTGGTACTGACGGACCCGGCCGAGCTTGACCTGAGCACCGAGGAATCGGCTGCGCTCTTCGCCACCGCGCACGCACTGTTCGCCGAAGAAGGCGCCGAGTTGATCGCCCCGCGTGCCGATCGCTGGTATCTGAGTGCGCCAGCGCTGGGCGACCTGCTGACGGCGTCGCCCACGCGCGCCGCTGGCCGGAATGTCGATATCTGGCTACCGCAGGGCAAGGCCGAACTGACGTGGCGCAAGTGGCAAAACGAAGTCCAGATGGCCTGGTACGACCACCCCGCCAATCAGGCCCGCGAAGCGCGCCGCCTGCCGCCGGTCAACGCCATCTGGCTGTATGCCGGCGGCCAGCGCATCGCTGCCCCACGTCTGAACCGGCCGTGCGTGACGATTCTGGCCGACGATCCCGCCACGCGCGGGTTGGCGACTCACCTGCAAATCGCCCTGCACGGCACACAAGCCGGTCTGGCCGCAGCAGACGGCCGCACGGTCGTCCAGATCGACACCCTCAAGTCGCATTTCCTCATGGAAGACTGGGCGCGTTGGCGCGACGCCCTCGTCGAGATCGACCGCCATTGGCTGGCCCCTGCGCTGGAGCGCGTGACCAAAGGCCAGGCGCGCGAAGTTGCACTCACCTTGTGCGGGGACAGCCACAGCGTGACGATCCGCTCACGCAGTGGCGACCTGCGCAAATTCTGGCGCCGCCAGTCGCTTGCCACCCGCATGGTGCCGCTCGCACGGCTTGGCGAGGAAGTCGCATGACCGACATCGTGACCCGACATGTCAACGACGCGACGGCCGACGCGCTCTCGCGCGACGGCGTGCACCCGGTGCTCGCCCGTCTGTTCGCCTCGCGGGGCGTGGCCGAGCGCGCAGAAACCGAAACCGCCCTCGCCCGTCTGATTCCGCCCACCCAACTCAAAGGGGCGCACGACGCCGCCGTCTTTCTCGCCGACGCCATCGCCGCCGGCAAACGCATGCTCGTGGTGGCCGACTACGATTGCGACGGCGCCACCGCGTGTGCCGTGGCCGTGCGCGGTTTGCGCATGTTCGGCGCCAAGGTCGAGTATCTGGTGCCGAACCGTTTCGAATATGGCTATGGCCTGACGCCGGAAATCGTGGCACTGGCCGCCCAAGGCAAGCAGGGGCCGCCCGACGTGTTGATTACGGTCGACAACGGTATCGCCAGTCTGGACGGCGTGGCTGCCGCACAAGCGCTCGGCATCGAAGTCGTAGTGACGGATCACCACTTGCCGGGTAACGAATTGCCCAACGCGCGTTGCATCGTCAATCCGAACCAGCCCGGCTGCGAATTCCCAAGCAAGAACCTGGCAGGTGTCGGCGTGATGTTCTACGTTCTGCTCGCCCTTCGCGCCGAATTGCGGACACGCGGCGCGTTCGACACGCGCGAACAGCCACGTCTCGACGCACTGCTCGATCTGGTCGCGCTGGGCACGGTGGCAGACGTCGTCAAGCTCGACGCCAACAACCGCATTCTGGTCGCGCAAGGACTGTCGCGGATGCGCGCGGGTCGCATGCATCCGGGTATCAACGCGCTCTTTCGCGCCGCTGCCCGTAACGCCCGGCAAGCCGGCAGCTTCGATCTGGGCTTTGGTCTGGGGCCGCGTCTGAACGCCGCCGGACGTCTCGCCGACATGTCGCTCGGCATCGAATGCCTGCTCACGGATGACGACGGGCGCGCGTGGACCCTCGCGCAAGAACTCGATGCGATGAATCGCGAGCGCCGCGAAATCGAGGCCGGGATGCAACAGGAAGCGCTGGCCGATCTGGCACGCTTCGACCCTCGCGCCGCCACGACGCTCTGCGCATTCAATGAGACGTGGCATCAGGGCGTGATCGGAATCGTGGCCGCGCGCCTCAAGGAGAAGTTTTATCGTCCGACCATCGTGTTCGCCCCCGGCGACGATGGTCAGATCAAAGGCTCCGGCCGCTCGATCCCGGGTTTCCACCTGCGCGACGCCCTCGACCTCGTCACCAAACGCGAACCGGGTCTGATCGCCAAGTTCGGCGGTCACGCGATGGCGGCGGGCCTCACGATTGCCGCCGACGCCCTGCCGCGCTTTCAGGCGGCATTCGAAGCGGTCGGACAAGCGTGGCTCGACGAGAAGGCCCTGTCGCGCGTGATCGAAACCGATGGCGATATCGGCGACGAATGTTTTGTGCCGCCGTTCGTCGCCCTGCTCGATGCGCAGGTATGGGGACAGGGATTCCCGCCGCCGGTGTTCTCGGGCGAGTTCGACGTGCTCTCGCAAGCCATCCTCAAGGACAAGCATCTGAAGCTGCAACTCGGTCGTGGACGTATGCGCTTCAATGCCATCTGGTTCAATCACGCCGACACGCTGCCAAGCCGCGCGCGGTTCGCGTATCGATTGGCGGCGGACACCTTCAATGGCGTGTCACGCGTGCAGATGATCGTGGAACACGCGCAGGCCTGATACGCCACGCACAGCGACGGTGTCCACGCCGTATCGGCCAGGCACCGTCGCATTGTCCGCGACATCGGACATGCCGACGTTGGGCGAGACAATTACGTGGGCTGCGCTTCGGCGACGTACTCGTGCATCACCCGCAGGAAGGCTTCGCGCGCAGGATGCACATCGACGCCGCGATGGCGAACGAAGAAGTTCGGTACGGCCGCCAGGTCCTCCATCGCGTGACCCACGATATTCGCCTCTTGCCGGTACCGTTGATAGATGCCGCGCGGCACAAGCGAATAACCGACGCCTGCGCCGACGCACGCCACGATGGTCGCGTAGCTGCCATAGCTCAGAATGCGCCCCGGCGTGACGGCGTTCGCCGCCAGCCATTGCTCCATCGTGGCGCGATACGGGCAGCCCGGTGGCCACATCAGCAGCGTGGCCCCTGACAGATCCGAGGCTTCGCGCACCTGCCCCGCCCTCGCCGGGGCCACCAGCACGATCGGCTCGCGATAGACCTCGTCCGACACGACAACTGTCTGCGCCTGCGCTTCAAGACACGCCGTCCCCGCAATCAGCGCCGCGTCTACGCGACCGTGCTGGATCTCGTCGAGCAGGTTGAGCGACGTGTCCGTCACCAGATTCAGACGCACTTTCGGGTACGCCGCGTGAAACCGCGCCAGCACCGCCGGCAAGCGCGACGTGGCCGACGACTCGATCGCCCCCAGCGAAAAGTCGCCAGACGGCTCGCTTGCCGGATTGAGCGCCGCGCTGGCTTCTCGCGAGAGCGCCAGAATCCGGTCGGCGTAGCCGAGCAGCGTGCGTCCGCTGGGCGTGAGTTGCAGGCGCCGCCCCTGCCGGTGAAAGAGCTTCACCCCCACCGTGTGCTCGAGCGCCCGGATGCGGGCCGTCACGTTCGACTGGACGCAGTGCAGCGCTTCGGCCGCGCCAAGCACGCTGCCCTCGTCGACGATGGCCTTGAAGGTCTGAAGTTGCAGAAAGTCCATGAGCGTCTCCCGGGGCGGGTCGCGGATCCCAGATATCGGATCGCAGGAAGGAAAATTCGAATCGGGCAATGACTCGGGGAATGTTAAGCGACGAGCGGCAACACTTCAATAATAGTGAACAGAATGGCCTCAACATTTCACTTTTTTAGTGCAACGGAAAGACATAAGCTTCGGGTTATCCCTAGTGCGACGTCTGCCATGGCATCCCGCCTCCGGCCAGTTCGCCGCCACTCCCGAAGGAAGTCACATCATGTTCCGCCCTCTGTCCGCCGCAGCCCACCTCCCTACCCGCGCCCCGGTGGTTGCCGCGCCGGTCACGCCGCTTGGCCTGTTCTTCCGCGCCATGGATCAATGGCGCCGGCATTACGAGCAGACGCTCCAGACGGAAGCCCTGGCGTCGTTCGACGACACCTCGCTCGCCGATGCCGGTTACACCCGTGACGCCTTCGGCCTGCGTCACGTTGCACGCTGATCGATCCCTGAAATGTAGGGGGAATGGGGGCTTCGCTGCGCTATAATTGCGGTTTTCCCGAATTCGCAACCGTCATAGCTCATGGAAGCCGAACGCCTCAACGCACTTGAATCTCTCCTCGCCGATCTGCGCACCCGCGTCGGCGAGCTCAGGGGGTATCTTTGACTTCGATGTCAAACAAGCTCGCCTGATCGAAGTCAACAAAGAACTCGAAGACCCCAACATCTGGAACGATTCCAAGCGTGCTCAGGCATTGGGCAAGGAAAAGAAGGCGCTCGATAGCATCGTCACCAATCTGACCGAACTCGACGCCGGCATTTCCGATACGCAGGAACTGTTCGAAATGTCCCGCGACGAGGGCGACGAAGACTCGCTGGTGGCGCTCGAAAGCGACACGCAAGGTCTCGCCGCGCGCGTGGGCGAGATGGAGTTCCGCCGGATGTTCAACAACCCGGCCGACCCGAACAACTGCTTCATCGACATTCAGGCCGGCGCCGGCGGCACCGAGGCCAACGACTGGGCCGGCATGCTGCTGCGCCAATACCTGCGCTATTGCGAACGCAAGGGCTTCAAGGCTGAAGTGCTCGAAGTGTCGGACGGCGACGTTGCCGGCATCAAGAGCGCGTCGCTGAAAGTCACCGGCGACTACGCCTATGGCTATCTGCGCACGGAAACCGGCGTGCATCGTCTGGTGCGCAAGTCGCCGTTCGACTCGTCGGGTGGTCGTCACACGTCGTTCGCCAGCCTGTTCGTCTACCCGGAAGTGGATGATTCGATCGAGATCGATATCAATCCGGCGGACGTGCGTACCGACACGTATCGCGCCTCCGGGGCAGGCGGTCAGCACATCAACAAGACCGACTCCGCCGTGCGTCTCACGCACATCCCGACCGGCATCGTCGTGGCCTGCCAGAACGACCGTTCGCAGCACCGCAACCGAGCCGAAGCCTGGGACATGCTGCGCTCACGACTGTTCGAGCATGAGATGCGCAAGCGTCGTGCCGAGCAGGACAAGCTCGAGTCGAGCAAGACCGATGTGGGCTGGGGCCATCAGATTCGCTCGTATGTGCTCGATCAGTCACGCGTCAAGGACCTGCGCACCGGCGTGGAAACCGGCAATACCGGTAAGGTGCTCGACGGTGATCTGGACGACTTCATCTCAGCGAGCCTCAAGCAGGGAGTGTAAGGAATGGCGTTTGTCCGCACGCTAGCCGTGTGGGTGGTGAGCGCGCTGTGCATTCAGCGCGCCGCCGTTGCCGCCCCGGCCAGCACGCCGGGCGCACCCGGTGCAAATCCCGAGACGGGACCGTACCTGCATGAACTGCTCAAGCGCCCGGACTTCTCGGGCGCTTATGCGCGCATCGTCGCGCCGCGCGGGGTTCCCGCGTGGGTGCGTCAGGGCGGTACGTCGACGCCGTCGCAACGCGTGAGCGTCGCCGGCAAGCCGTGGTTGCTGGTGCAAAGCTGCAAGCCCCACGACTGCCCTAGCGAGTACGTCCACATTTTGTATGAGCCGCGCTCACAGGCGATCGCGGCACTGTTCGTGCGAGACCCGAGTGCGGCGGCCAACGCCGGACCGCATCAGGATCGCACTGAACTGATCTGGCTGGGCGCGCCCGACGGCTCGCTCAAGAATGCCCTGCTGCACACGCTGCGTTTTACCGAATAACCTCATCGCTCGCATCATGACCGATCAAAAGACTCCGGCCCAAGCGGCCACTCCGGCTGGCGACCTGCCGCAGGACGAAAACAAGCTCATCGCGGAACGTCGCGAAAAGCTGCAGGCGCTGCGCGCCAACGGCGTGGCGTTCCCCAACGACTTCCGTCCCGAGAATCACGCCGGCGATCTGCACGCGCGCTTCGAGACCGTGGACAGCGAAACGCTCGAAGCCAACCCCATCCCCGTGTCGGTGGCCGGGCGCATGATGCTCAAGCGTGTGATGGGCAAGGCTGCGTTCGCCACGGTGCAGGACGGCAGCGGTCAGATCCAGTTCTTCATCAGCAGCACCGACGTCGGCGGCGAAGCGATGACCGCCTTCAAGGGCTGGGACATTGGCGACATCATTGCCGCGACCGGCACGCTGTTCCGCACGCGCACCGGCGAACTGTCGGTCAAGGTGAAGGAGCTGCGCTTGCTCGCCAAGTCGCTGCGTCCGCTGCCGGACAAGTTCCACGGCCTGTCGGATCAGGAAACGAAGTACCGTCAGCGCTACGTCGACCTGATCACCTCGCCCGAGACACGCAGCACGTTCCGCGCGCGCGCCAAGGCCATCGCCTCGATCCGCAAGCACATGACGGACGCCGACTTCATGGAAGTCGAAACCCCGATGCTGCACCCGATTCCGGGCGGCGCCGCGGCCAAGCCGTTCATCACGCACCACAACGCGCTCGACATGCAGATGTATCTGCGTATCGCGCCGGAACTGTATCTGAAGCGCCTGATCGTCGGCGGCTTCGAGCGAGTGTTCGAGATCAACCGCAATTTCCGCAATGAAGGCGTGTCGCCGCGCCACAATCCGGAATTCACTATGATGGAGTTTTACGCAGCCTATACGGACTACCGTTGGCTGATGGACTTCACCGAGGCGCTGATCCGTAATGCCGCCATCGACGCACGCGGCACGGCAACCATCAAATATCAGGACCGCGACCTGGACCTGTCCAAGCCGTTCCACCGTCTGACGATTGTCGAAGCGATCCGCAAGTACGCGCCGGAATTCACCGACGCGCAACTCGCCGACATCGACTTCGTGCGCAGTGCGTTGGGCAAGTACGGCGTGAAGGTCGATGCTCCGCAGTTCACGAACGCCGGTCTCGGTGCGCTGCAACTGGCACTCTTCGAAGAGACGGCCGAGAGCCAACTGTGGGAGCCGACCTTCATCGTCGACTACCCGGTGGAAGTCTCGCCGCTGGCACGCGCGTCCGACACGTTGCCGGGCATCACCGAACGCTTCGAGTTGTTCATCACGGGCCGCGAAATCGCCAACGGCTTCTCCGAGTTGAACGACCCGGAAGATCAGGCCAACCGCTTCCAGGCACAGGTCCTGCAAAAGGATGCGGGCGACGAAGAAGCCATGTACTACGACGCCGATTACATTCGTGCGCTCGAGTACGGCATGCCCCCGACGGGCGGCTGCGGCATCGGCATCGATCGTCTGATCATGCTGCTCACCGACAGCCCGAACATTCGCGACGTGCTGCTTTTCCCGCACCTGCGCCGCGAAGACTGATCGTCGGGCGAGCGGCAAGCCCCCTCGCCGCTCGCCCTTGCGCTACCCGCGCAGCAAAATGCCGCAGCCCTCGTCAGGGTGCTGCGGCATTTTTTCGTCCCCCGGCCGGCGCTCAACCGAGGAAGAGACCTTTGAGACGATCAAAGGGGCCGGGCCTTGACGGAGTCCTCCGAGGTATCGTCATCGCCGGCCGCGCGGGGTGTCGAGGCCGCCGCATTTGGCGATGCGACCTCGCTACCTGGCGCCACCGATGTACTCAACACCTCGCGGCCCAGCGCGTCACACGCCTCGCGACGACGTGAGAGTCCATCCGCCCCCTGCGCTGCGACGAGCGCCTCTCGCCACTTCGGACCGGCGCAGTCGCGTACAAAATCGGTCACTTCGATCGCCGCTACCGTCCTGGATCGCCCTTCGGAATCCGTTCGTTCCGCAACGCGTGTGAAGTCCGCCAGACAATCGGTGAGCCCGCCTGCGTGCAGATGAAACGACACAATACGTAACGTGGCATCGTCCATCAGTGCACCGTCCGCGTCGGTCGTCAAATGCGGCAGTACGGCCCGCCCGACGGCACAAAACAATTCGGGATTCGGATTGGTTCGCCACGACGCTTCGTCGACCTCCGGCATCAACGCGCGCCACGACGGTGCCAATGCGCGCCAGCCAAGATCGTATTCCAGCGCCGCCATGGTCCCCGGCGCGTAGGTTTCCTGAGGCAGGTAAGTGGACGGAAGCATGAGACTCTCCGCCGTATGAAACTCGCTAGTGTTGTCCTCGCCTGACCTGTGATGCGCTTGCCCGCTATCTGTCGTCGCTTCGGGACTCGGCGACGTCTGCGGATCGTTTGCCTCGCTCGCACGACGCGCCGGTTTGGCTAGCCCAAGACAGGCCATTCGCTCTGCCATTTCAGACTGCAGCGCTGCGGCGTCCGTTGTCTTCGGGCAGTCGTTCACCGGCCGCACGGCATCCAGCAATTCGACCCAGTAAGCGCCCGGGCGATTCTTATTCAGAAATGCCACGCGATCCGCCTCAGTGTGTAAATGCATGAGCGTGCCGCCGAGCATCTGCACTTCGACGGGCGACTGCGATGGCAGGAATGGATGGCAAGGCGCCGCCGATGCCGCAGACGCCTGACGCGGTTCGCAACGCGCGTACTGAATCCGCGCACCGGCAAAATCGTCGGCGAGCGGCGTGTGACATAGCGCCGGCAACGACGCCTCAACGGCGCCAGGTGCGGGTACGAAAGGCGAAAGGCCCATCGAATAGGGGGTCAACGCAGGCATGCGCTCTCTCCTGTAAAGGCAGCGAATTGTGCCGTCATGCAGTCTAGAAACGCGGGCGCCCAACGTTTGTCGCATCCAGCGTGCGACTTATGAGAAATGGGAAAATGCTTCTTAAAATGCCGGTTCACCGCGATACGCGGACGGCCAGTCGCCATCGAGCCGCAGCCAGCTACGCGAGATGGGCAGAATCGCGCCGGTGGCGCCCTCCTCCACCAACTGACGTAGTGCAAGCGAAGACAGCGTCTTCGTATCGGTCGGGAACGCGAGCAGAAAGGTGCGGTTGACGGCGATGGCGGCGAACTCCGGCATGTCGAAATGCTCGACCATCGACTGATAGAGATTGCCCAGCACCAGCCCACCGGCGGGGGCCATCCAGTTGCCTCGGCAGCCACCGATGAACGTACCGTCGTCCAGCCTCGCGATGCCGAACTCGAAATGACGCGCCGACCATGCGCGCGAGAGATTCGACGCCGCTTGTGCGAACGCCGCTTCGAACGTCAGTCCGGCGTCCTGCAAATCCCGTGGCTGAAGTCGGCGCAGTCCTGCCGGGCCATCAAGCACGAGTGTGACGAAGACGTCATTGGAGAATGGCTCGCTGATGTCGCCCTCCGGGTCATGCGTGTCGACCCAGGTACGTTGCACCACGTAGGGATAGACATGCGGGTGGGCGGCAGCATCGAGCGGGGTGTCCAGCGGGGGCAGTGTATCTATCATGACGTTGGGACAGGTCGATGGGAACGACGTTCACAGACAATGCGTGCCATTATGCGCGCGCCACCACTGCCGCGCATGCGCGGCGATCCGCAGCATCGTCAACGGCAGCAGCCAAACACCCCACTGTCCCATTGGCGTCCAAAGCACGGCGAGATACGCTTGCAGCGGCAGTAACCACACCGCGGCGAGTTGCACGCCGACGAGTCGCGCTCGGGTGGCATGTCCTTGCGCGTCGGCCGGGTCTCGCAAGATCGAGAGACACATCAACGGCACGATCAGCCACGCCAATTCGTAGTACAGCAGGTAGGGCTGTGCAAGCAGCGTTGCCATCACCGCCGCCGCAACGCGCAATGGCAGGGGCGCTCGCTTCGCCCACAGCCATGCCGCGAGCCATGCCGACAAACCGGCCACGAGTGCGTAGAGCGCGTAGGCGACCGGCAACGTCGCGCCGTGCAGACGCGCCGCCGCGAACACCGTGGGCATGGCATGCCAGATGCCGCCTGCGCCGCGCTGGACCACCTCCACGTTGAACCGCGACACGGCCGCGAAGAAGGCTTGCCATAACGGCCAGCCAGACCATGCCAGCGACAGCGCGCAACCGAGCCCCGCCGTCAGGGCCATCGCCCCCAGCGCACGCCATTGCCGCGCGCAAAGCCACCACAGCGGAAGCATCATCGCCAATTGCGGCTTGATCACCAGTAACCCGCCGCAAAGCCCTGCCAACAACGGTCGCGAGCCTGAATAGGTCAGCGCGACGGTCATCAACAGCAGCGTAATGAGCGAGTTCTGACCGGCGAGCAACGCGACCCACAATCCCGGAAATGCGATCGCGATAACCCAGGGCCATCGCGACCACCACCGCCACTGCCGCACCGCCATCGCGAAGGCAGCAACGCTGACGATCACGTACACCGCGTATGTCCATGGATAGGACATCCACGACAGCGGCTGAATCAGCCATTGAAACGTGGGCGGGTAAAGCCAGTACCCGGCCTCTGGATAAGCGGGAAAGAACCGAAGGATGGTGGGGACGAACGTCGCGGGATCGAATGCGGCAAGCGCGTCGACGTGGCGAGTGATCCACGACACGGTCCAGAAAACGCGGAGGTCATGTCCCAGCGGTGGCATGCCCTGCGTTGCGCGGCCATCGCTTGTCAGCCAACTGACGGCCCATGCCCCGAGCGCCAGCCACTGCGCAAGCATCACGACACCTGCGGCCAAGACCACGCCGCGCGGCATCATGGCACGATGCGCGCCGATCCTGTCGGACACTAACGGCAAATCGGATGACGCCGCCTGACGATTCACGTCTGCCCTCCCGCACGACTTGTTTCATTTGTTAAGACACCCTCGCATGCACGGCGCGAGGAATGACGTCAAACAAAGCAAATATCTATATTTTTCATCGACTTATCGTGCCAATGCGGCGCATGCCCGAAGTGTTGCGGCGATGCACATCTTACATCGCGTTACAAAATGAAACTTACGCCGCGCTCGCCGTGAACCAAACTTTTCTCATGCGAAACCGCCCGTGCACGCCAGCACGAAGAAAGGGGTTCGCAACAACCGCACGATGGAGAAAACAATATGGATAACGATCTGCAACCGCGTCGCATGCATCCGCTGGTCGCCGCTGCCGCCGGCAGTATCGTCGTGGTCAGTCTGCTCGGCGTCGCCGCGATCACCGGCGTGCTGCCGGTGGCCAAGAGCACCGATGGTCCCGCGCCGGCTGGCAACAATTCGCAGTACGCATTGACATCGGCGCAACAGCCGTCGGCGTCGTCGCTACAGTCGCCGCAAGGGCAGTCGCAAGCCTCGCAGCAGGCGCCTCAGCAGGCACAATACGCAGCGCAGCAGGCCCCCACACAGCGCGCCCCTGCCCCGCAGCCGTCGTATGCGCAAACCTCGTCAGCGCCGGCACAGCAACAGGCCGCGACCTGCTCGACGTGTGGCACCGTGCAGTCGGTCGAACCGATCCGCACGCAGGGTAGCGCCTCGGGCATTGGCGCCGTCGGCGGTGCCGTGGCCGGTGGTCTGCTCGGCAATCAGTTCGGCGCCGGTAACGGCCGCACCGCAATGACCGTGGTCGGCGCGCTCGGTGGCGGCCTGGCCGGTAACGAAGTCGAGAAGCGCGTGCGCTCCGAGACCGTCTATCGCGTCTATGTGCGCATGGACACCGGCAAGACGCGCTACTGGACCTACCAGTCGGCACCGGGCGTGCAACCGGGTGACCGTGTGCGTCTCGAGAACAACGGCCTGGTGCGCGCGGGATAACCGCCCCACACCGTACAGGTATCGCAGAAATGACAAAAGCCGCTCTTTCGAGCGGCTTTTGTTGTGCCTGAACCGTTGGCGAGACAGGCGGGCGACCTCCTTCTCCCGGCCATCGTCCAGCGCGATGCGCAATCGTCAGACTTCGTCGATCCACGCCATCTGAATGGCTTCCAGCACCTTTTCACCGGCACGATCCGGCGCATCGTCGAAGCCGTCGAGCGCCATGACCCACTGATGCAGGTCGGTAAAGCGAACGTACTGCGGATCGACATCGGGATGGGCTTCGGTGAGCGCAATCGCGATATCTTGAATGTCAGTCCATTTCATGGGGCAGGCTCCTTTTCTCCTGACTTTTCACCCGGCAACGCCAACGGCGCTGCTCAGTGATTTTCCTTGGCGTGGTTGATCGTGTACTTCGGAATCTCGACGACCAGATCCGAGTCGGCAGGCACCAGGGTCTGGCACGACAGACGCGACGTCGGCTCCAGGCCCCACGCCTTGTCGAGCAGATCCTCTTCCTCGTCCTGCGCCGGTTCCAGCGACTCGAAGCCCTCGCGCACGATCACATGGCACGTCGTGCAAGCGCACGACAATTCGCACGCATGCTCGATTTCGATGCCATTGTCCAACAACGCTCTGCACACGGAAGTGCCCGTCGGAACTTCCAGCACGGCGCCCTCGGGGCACAGCTCGACGTGAGGCAATACAACGATTTGAGGCATGGCTTTGAATTTCCGTGTGTGTCTTACAGTTTGTCGATGTCCGCCACGCGCCGGCCAGCCAGCGCTGCGCGGATGCTCTTGTCCATGCGACGCGCAGCAAACTCGTCCGTCGCGTGCGAGAGCGTTTCGGTCGCCGCTTTGATCGCGGCCTGATCGTCGCCGGAAGACTTCTGGCGCAAGTCGGCCAGCAGGCCGTCGATCCTGGCGCGCTCCTCGGCGTCGAGCAATTCCGGGTCGGCTTGCAGGGCGCTGTCGATCGCCACCAGCAGACGCTCGGCTTCCACCTGCTGCTCACGCAGCGCGCGGGCACGCATGTCCTGCTCGGCCGAACCGAAGCTGTCCTGAAGCATGCGCGAAATGTCGTCGTCTGCCAGCCCGTAGGACGGCTTGACTTCGATGGACGCCGCCACCCCCGAATGCATCTCTTGCGCAGAGACCGAGAGCAGGCCGTCAGCGTCGACCTGATACGTCACGCGAATGCGCGCCGCCCCGGCCGTCATCGGCGGAATGCCACGCAATTCGAAGCGCGCCAGCGAGCGGCAATCGGACACCAGCTCACGCTCGCCTTGCAGCACGTGAATGGCCATCGCCGTCTGGCCGTCCTTGAACGTGGTGAATTCCTGCGCACGGGCCACCGGAATGGTCGCGTTACGCGGAATGATCTTCTCGACGAGGCCACCCATCGTCTCGATACCCAGCGAGAGCGGGATGACGTCGAGCAGCAGCCAGTCTTCGCCTTCCGCCTGATTGCCGGCCAACAGGTTGGCTTGCACGGCAGCACCAAGCGCCACGACCTGATCCGGGTCGAGATCGACCAGTGGCTCGCGACCGAAGAAGTTGGCAACGGCTGCGCGCACTTGCGGCATGCGCGTCGCGCCGCCAACGAGGACCACGCCCTTGACGTCTTCCTGCCCCATGCCGGCATCGCGCAAGGCCTTGCGCATCGGGCCGATCGTGCGTTGCACGAGAGGAGCGCCAAGCGTCGTGAATTGCTCGCGCGTGAGTTGCAGCGCGACATGACGCCCGCCGGACAGCGCGAGCGAGATGGGCGCTTGCTCCGCGTCGGTCAGGGCTTCCTTGGCGGTGCGCGCGTGATCGAGCAGACCGCGCACGTCTTCGGGCGTGAGCGACGCTGCATCGAGACCGGCAGCCTCCAGCACCCAACGGTAAATCACCTGATCGAAGTCGTCGCCCCCGAGCGCGGAGTCGCCGCCCGCGGCAAGGACTTCGAACACCCCCTTCGTCAGACGAAGGATCGAGATATCGAATGTGCCGCCGCCCAGATCGTAGACGGCATAGAGGCCTTCCGCGCCGTTGTCGAGACCGTAGGCGATAGCCGCTGCCGTCGGTTCGTTGAGCAGACGCAGCACGTTCAGACCGGCCAGACGCGCGGCGTCCTTGGTGGCCTGACGTTGTGCATCGTCGAAGTACGCAGGCACGGTGATCACCGCGCCCACCAGATCGTCGCCGAGGGTGTCTTCGGCACGCTGACGCAGCGTCGCCAGAATTTCGGCCGACACTTCCACCGGACTCTTTACGCCACCGGCGGTCGTCATCTGCACCATGCCGGGGGCGTCGACGAAATCGTACGGCGCGTTGTCGGCATGCGCGACATCGGCCAGACCGCGGCCCATGAAACGCTTGACGGAAACGATCGTGTTACGCGGATCGGTCGCCGCAGCCGCTTTGGCATCGTAGCCGATCTGGGTACGGTGTCCGCCCAGATAACGCACGACGGACGGCAGCAGCACGCGGCCCTGTTCGTCGGGAAGGACTTCGGCCACACCGCTGCGCACGGAGGCCACGAGCGAATGCGTCGTGCCCAGGTCGATGCCCACGGCGAGTCGCCGCTGGTGCGGCGCGGGGGACATGCCGGGTTCGGAAATTTGCAGAAGGGCCATGACTTTGCAATGCGGGCGACACGCTGGCGCGTGCGCCCTGTTCTCAAGCAGTTCTCAATGACATGTGACGGCGCCGCACCGGGCCGTCACGCGTTTTCCAGCATTTCGATGCGCTGCGCGATGTCTTCTTCGGCGCGCGCAATGAACATCAGTTGCCGCACGGCTTCCGCCGACGGCTGCCAGGCGCTGCTGTCGAGCCAGTCGCCCAGCTTGGTGAGACGCACGCGACGGTCGTCGCGCAGGGAGCGGGCCAGCGCTTCAAGGGCATTGATATTGCGTGCCGCGACAGCATCGTCGATGGCTTCGCGCCACTCCATTTGCTGCATCAGGAAGTCGGGGGCCATCGCGGTATTGTTCTCCGCGCCCACATCGATGCCTTGCAGCGTGAGGAGATACGTCGCACGTTGCAACGGATCGCGCAACGTGCGGTAGGCGGCGTTCGCCTGCGCAGCCCATTGCATGGCCACGCGCCGTTCGGCGTCGCTGGCGCTCGCGAATCGATCCGGGTGCACGCGCGATTGCACGGCCCGGTAGGCCGTCTCGAGCGCTTCGGTATCGAGCGCAAAGCGCGGCGGCAGATCGAACAGCGTGAAATAGTTGTCAGTCAACGCACTCATTGCGCACTCTTCATTCGTCACGGGCGTCGATGCGATAGGTCATCGCATCGCTTCTCCCACACTCGTCCCGCCTTCGGCCCGTAAAAAAAGCGGCTCGCGCCGCCTTGCTGCCTACGCTGCTGCACACTCGCCTCATCTGCCCTCGCCTGCGGCATCCGTTGCGATCCCGCCGCGCCGCAGAATCCGTCCCAAAGGTCGATGCACTTCACGCATCCGAAGGCTCGCCGCGTTGACATTTGCGACAAGGCAATCGACTGCCGAGCATGGCATCGCGGCCAGCGGCACTTTGCGTCCATGTCCGGATCTGCCACGGGGGAAGATGCCGGACATGTTGCCCATGCCCACACGCCAATCGCGCGACCCACTGGTCTTCGTCATCTCGCAGAAAACCGACGATCTCGCGCAATGGCGCCGCGTCAGATGCGGAAGGACTCGCCGCAGCCGCACTCATCCTTGACGTTCGGATTGTTGAAGCGGAACCCTTCGTTCAGGCCTTCGCGAGCGAAGTCCAGCTCGGTGCCATCGATGTACGGCAGACTCTTCGGATCGACGATCACCTTCACACCATGGCTTTCGAAGACCGTGTCTTCACCCGCCACGTCGTCGGCGTATTCCAGCTTGTAGGCCAGGCCCGAGCAACCGGTCGTCTTCACGCCCAGCCGCAGGCCCACGCCCTTGCCGCGCCGCGTCAGATAACGCGAAACGTGCTGCGCGGCCTTCTCGGTCAATGTAATGGCCATCTTGCCTGATTCCTTTATCCGTCGCGCCGCTCAGGCGGCCTTTGCCGGCTCGGCCGACTGGCCGTGCTTCTGCTTGTAGTCGGCCACGGCCGCCTTGATGGCGTCTTCGGCCAGAATCGAGCAGTGAATCTTCACCGGCGGCAGTGCCAGTTCCTGCGCGATCTGCGTGTTCTTGATGTCGAGCGCCTGATCCAGCGTCTTGCCCTTGACCCACTCGGTCACGAGCGACGACGAAGCAATCGCCGAACCGCAGCCGTAGGTCTTGAACTTGGCGTCTTCGATCACGCCGGCTTCGTTCACACGAATCTGCAGCTTCATCACGTCACCGCAAGCCGGGGCGCCGACCATGCCGGTACCGACAGCGTCGTCGCCCTTTTCGAACGAGCCAACGTTACGCGGGTTTTCGTAGTGATCCAGAACTTCTTTGCTGTACGACATGGCTAACTCCTTGAATGCTCAGTGTGCGGCCCACTGGATCGAATTCAGATCGACCCCGTCCTTGTACATTTCCCACAGCGGCGACAGATCGCGCAGCTTGCCGATCTTGCCCTTGAGCAGTTCGACGACGTAGTCGACTTCCTGCTCGGTCGTGAAACGACCCACCGTGAAGCGAATCGAGCTGTGCGCCAGTTCGTCGTTACGACCCAGGGCACGCAATACATACGAAGGCTCCAGCGAGGCCGACGTGCACGCCGAGCCCGACGACACAGCGACATCCTTGATCGCCATGATCAGCGATTCGCCTTCGACAAAATTGAAGCTGATGTTCAGGTTGTGCGGCACACGTTGTTCCATGTCGCCGTTCACATACACTTCTTCCATCTCCGTCAGACCGCGCAGCAGACGATCGCGCAGCATGCGCACACGGTCGTTCTCCGCTGCCATTTCCTCACGTGCAAGACGGAACGCCTCGCCCATGCCGACGATCTGATGCGTGGCCAGCGTGCCCGAACGCATGCCGCGCTCGTGACCGCCGCCGTGAATCTGCGCTTCGATACGCACGCGCGGCTTACGACGCACATACAGCGCGCCGATCCCCTTCGGGCCATACGTCTTGTGGGCCGAGAACGACATCAGGTCGACCTTGAGCGTATTCAGATCGATCGGCATCTTCCCGGTCGCCTGTGCGGCGTCGACGTGGAAAATGATGCCCTTCTCGCGGCAGATCTCGCCAATCGTCGCGATGTCCTGAATCACGCCGATTTCGTTGTTCACCGCCATGACCGAGACCAGGATCGTGTCCGGGCGCAATGCTGCCTTGAACACTTCCAGATCGAGCAGACCGTCGTCCTTCACATCCAGATACGTGACTTCGAAGCCTTCACGCTCAAGCTCGCGCATCGTGTCGAGCACGGCCTTGTGCTCGGTCTTCACCGTGATGAGGTGCTTGCCCTTACCCTGGTAAAAGTGCGCGGCGCCCTTGAGCGCGAGGTTGTTCGACTCGGTGGCGCCCGACGTCCACACGATCTCGCGCGGATCGGCGCCCACCAGCTTGGCCACTTCCTCGCGAGCCTCTTCTACCGCTTGCTCGGCAGCCCAGCCGAACGAGTGGCTGCGCGATGCCGGGTTACCGAACTGCTCGCGCAGGTAGGGCAACATCTTGTCCACGACGCGCGGGTCAATCGGCGTCGTGGCGCTGTAGTCCATGTAGATGGGGAGGTTGAGGGTATCGTTTTTCATGGGGTGCTCCAGGATCGTGCCGTGGCGCCTGTTATGAACGGGCCATATCGAAGACCGAATTGGGAATGCGCGCAGCGATGGTCTGGTTGTTGGTGCCGGACTCGCGGGTGTCGCGCAGGACGGCCTGCTGGGCCTGCTTGCTACGCTGCTGCTCGACGAGGTCGCGCAGCGAAACCGAATCGAGATACTCGACCATCTTCTGGTTGAGCGTCGCCCACAGCTCGTGCGTCATGCAGTGGCCGCGATGGCCGTCCTGGCCCTTCTCGCAGTTGCCTTTGCTGCCGCACTGGGTGGCATCGAGCGGTTCGTCGACCGCAATGATGATGTCAGCGACTGTCACCTCTTCCGCGCGACGCGCAAGGCTGTAACCGCCGCCCGGCCCGCGTACGCTTTCCACGATTTCGTGGCGGCGCAGCTTGCCGAACAGTTGTTCCAGATAAGACAGGGAAATCCGCTGACGCTGACTAATGCCCGCAAGCGTCACGGGACCCGCGTCCTGGCGCATGGCCAGGTCGATCATCGCCGTAACGGCGAAACGGCCTTTCGTGGTAAGTCTCATGATGATGCAGGGGATTAATCTCGACTATTTTCGTCAAGTATAAATTCCCTACGAATTTAGTCAAGTACTTCTGGCCCATTTTTTGCGGAAGTTCCCTCGCCCGTTTGAGAAATTTCTTATTTTTCGGGACGAGCTTCCGGCTGCGCGGCCCGGAGAGGAAACAGCAGCACCAGAGGATTGTGCAGCACGGCGCGCCACAGGGCGCGATGGATTTGCCGACGGTCGCCCAATCGCAGTGGACGCGATCGGAGCGCCATGTGAAATGCTAACGCAAAACTGACGCCGACGTTGAGCAGGGCCATCGATCCGACACCGGCCACGGCAAGCCAAAGGGCGGGATCGTGCAGCGCCGGCATGCCGAGTACGCCAATCGATGTGGCGATCGCCCCCGTCGACAGCGTGACGTGGCGCACCTCGAACGGCAACGCAAACGCGGTAAGCACGGCCGGCACCAGCCCCAGCATGAAGCCGAGCGTCAGATTGCCGAGCACCGGGGCGATATGTCGACGGCACCCGTCGGCCAGACGCGCCGCCCCATTGCGCCCGAAAACGAAGCGCAGGCGGCGATTGTAGGCCAGCACATCCCCAATGCCATGCAGCGCAAACCAGTTGTCCGCCCAGCCCGAAATCAGGCTCGAGAACCACAGCAGCACCCCGGTCAGAATCGCAAAGAGCGGCGTGACGCCCAGAATCGAGAACGAATGGAGTGTCGCGTGGGCCTTCTCGGGCGGAATCGTATTCATGCCTAGCGCCGCCGACACCGTCCACTGCACCAGCAAGCAGAACGGAAACACCATCGCCAGATTGCCGAAGATGGCGGCCGCCTGGGTGCGCACGAGGGCAATCACCTCGCCGACGAAGGCGTCCATGCCGGCCGGCGTGTCGACGTCGTCGAGCTTGCTGGCGATGGCCGGCGCCGTCATCGCGGGCTGCTTGGTGGCCAGCGTGAAATGACAGAAATGCATGAACAGGAAACAGATCGCGTAATTGGCACCGGCAAGGAACCCCTCCACCACGGTCGGCAGATGCGCGCTGGTAATCAGAAATTTGACGTAGACGGTCACCACCGTCACGAGGCCGCCGCCGCAGGCCATCTTCAACATGGCGAAGTACTCGCTACGATTGCGGGCGATGTAATGCTCGCCTGTCTCCGCGCTGCGCTCCACCACCTTGCGTGCCAGCAGCCCAAACGACGTCCGCGCCAGTTCCCCCACGCTCTGACTCGCCTGATTCGCACGCACCAGGTCGGCGAAGAGTCGCACCCGCGCCGTGGCACGATCGTCCTCGCCTTGTGTCAGCCATGCTTCGAGCAGGCGCTCAAGCCGGCGAATGCGCGCCTTCGCGCGCTCCACCTGAAAGACGATGTCCACGCTCACGCCGTTCTCGTCGAGATGCGCGTACACCTGACGCGCGGCGCGCCCGCAATCGTCGAGCAGTGCACGAAACACGTTGATGCGCTGCACGAAGTGCTGCGATGGCGGCGCACCGTGCGCGAAGTCTTGCCCCGCCTCCTCGAGTTCCTGCATGGCGCGGCCAAGCCGGTAGAACGGCGACTCGGTCACGCGCGGATACGTCAGACGAGAGCGCACGGCCTGCGACAGACCGGTCGACGCAATCTGGTCGACGAGGTGATGCATCGCGGCCAGCAAGTCTTCGGCGAACGGGTTCCAGTCGGCATCGTCCTCGGCATCTTCGCCGTAGTGCAGCAGCGCGATGAGATCGGCCAGCAATTCGGGCGGCATGGCGGCGATCCAGTCGGCCGCATCGCCGTCGGGGAACATGAGCGAGCACAACGCCGAAAGATCGCGGCGCGTCGGCGGCGGCGGAATCAGCGCTTTCTCGATACGCTCGATCAGCGCGCCCCAGAACCCCGGACGAACCGGCATCCCCGTATCGCACAGCAGGGAAATCGCGTCGCTCTCGTTGATGACGCTGCGTAACGTGCGTGCGACGGGCAAACGCCAGTCCGGATTACGCTCGAGCATCTGCAACAGATAGCGCAAGCGGGTGTGCGGACGATAGCGTGCCGCCTCGCCCGCCTCGCGCACCTCGTTGACGAGTGCGCCACGCTTCTGAACCCAATGCGCCAACTCGATCAGCCATTGATTACGCACGGCCAGCGGGGCCGACGGATCGGCGTGCGCGAGCAGTTCGTCGAGCTGATGGCCGGCGTGACGCGAGGCGCGCCATTTACGCCAGTACGAAGTGAGCGAATTGAGCATCGATTGGAGAGCGGGTGAAGAGAGACGGGAGAGAGGTGAAGCCAGATCGGGAGACGGGATGCCGCCGGGTACCGTGACAGCACCGATGCGGCACGACCGCACCGTCGTTGGGCCGAATGATAGCCCCAACGACGTGGATCGCGAAAGATGCTCGGCCGCGTGTCACTCGACGCTCATCCGCCCCTCACGCGCGCGGCAAGCCAGCGTCAGTCGCCCTTTTTCAGTCGTGCGAGCAGGCCGTCGAGGCCGTCTTCAATATAGTCGAGCACGGTCTCGAAGCCTTGCGCGCCGCCGTAATACGGATCGGGCACTTCGGTCGCGTCGTGACGCGTCGCAAAGTCCATCAACCGCACGATCTTGTGACGATACTCAGCCGGACAACGCGCCGTAAGTTCTGCAACATTAGCGTCGTCCATCGCCACAATCCATGCGAAGCGCTCGAAGTCACTGGCCTCGACGCGACGCGCCCGCAGTTCGCTCAAATCGTAGCCGCGCCGCTGCGCTGCCGCTTGCGTCCGGGCGTCGGGCGCGTGGCCGATGTGGTAGCTGTGCGTGCCGGCCGAATCCACGGCGATCACGTCGGTCAGGCCAGCCTCGGCCAGTCGATGACGAAAAATACCGTCGGCACTGGGCGAGCGGCAAATGTTGCCCATGCAAACGAAGAGGACGGAGGTGTTTTTCATTGCGTTTTCCAAACGTTCCTGCCCCTTCCGAACCCGTCCTTATCAGGAGAGCAGGAAGGGAAAGACCACAAAGACAAGCAGCAGAAACACGGCCATGCAGATCGGCACGACAAACGGCGCGGAGGATGTCTCCAGCCCTTTGAAAAGCGCCCATATCGCGCAAACCGCGAGCGTTGCGAATATGACGCAGAGAATGCCGACGTGCAACGTACCGCCCGCCTGCGTGAAATGGCCGCCGACATGCGAGAGCAGGCCCAGACACAGGAATAAGACGGCCGCCTTGAAGCAGGCAACGGCATACCCGGCCAGTCGAGGGTTTTCCTTCTTCAGCTTCTCTTCGTACACCCCATGGCCACCGATCAGTGCCGCATAAAAAGGAAACACGTACTCGAGATAATTGAACAGTGCCGTGTAGTCGTGACCACGAATGTCAAACCCCGTCATGAAGATCGGTATCCCCGCGGCCAGCACGATCGCCGCAAACGGTAATCCGACCGACACCGAGGTCAAGGCACGTCCGGCGTCTTCTTTATCGTCCGAGGCTTGCGCCCCGTCCCCTCCACCGCCCAGGTGCAAAGCTTCATTTTCCGACGGATGCATGTCGATCGTCCCTCGCTCAGAGCTTCGGCCCCAGTTCCGCCTCGCTCGCGCCGTCGGTCCCGAACACGAGCGCCTTGACGTGCAGCAACTGGTCGCGCACTTTCGCCGCCTTTTCGAATTCGAGATTCCGGGCGTGCTCCTGCATCTGCTTTTCGAGCTTCTTGATTTCGCGTGCCAGTTGCTTTTCCGACATGTCCTGGTAGTGCGCCTGCTCCTTGGCTTCGGCCAGTTCCGCCTTGGCGTCCTGCGGATCGTAGACACCGTCGATGATGTCCTTGATGCGCTTCTTGACCCCCTGCGGAACAATGCCGTGCGCCTCGTTGTGCGCCATCTGCTTCGCCCGGCGACGCTCCGTTTCGCCGATGGCACGCGTCATCGAATCGGTCATCTTGTCGGCGTAGAGAATTGCCGTCCCGTTGACGTTACGCGCCGCCCGCCCGATGGTCTGAATCAATGACCGCTCGGAGCGCAGGAAACCCTCCTTGTCCGCGTCGAGAATTGCCACGAGCGACACCTCCGGAATATCCAATCCCTCGCGCAACAAGTTGATCCCGACCAGTACGTCGAAGGCGCCCAAGCGCAAATCGCGGATGATCTCTACGCGTTCGACGGTATCGATGTCGCTGTGCAGATAACGGACCTTCACACCGTTGTCGGACAAATAATCGGTGAGCTGCTCCGCCATGCGCTTCGTGAGCGTGGTGACGAGCACGCGCTCTCCCACCGCGACACGTTTGTTGATTTCCGAGAGTACGTCGTCCACCTGCGTGCGCGCCGGGCGCACGTCGATGATCGGGTCGATCAACCCCGTCGGGCGCACCACCTGTTCCACCACCTGCCCCGTGCGCTTCGCTTCGTACTCTGCGGGGGTCGCGGACACGAAGATCGCCTGACGCATCTTGCGTTCGTACTCGGCAAACTTGAGCGGCCGGTTGTCCAGCGCGGAGGGCAGACGGAACCCGTAGTTGACGAGATTCTCCTTACGCGCCCGGTCGCCGTTGTACATGCCGTTGAACTGGCCGATGAGCACATGCGACTCGTCGAGGAACATCAGCGCATCCGGTGGCAGATAGTCGACGAGCGTCGGCGGCGGCTCGCCCGGCGCCGCGCCGGACAAATGCCGCGAATAATTCTCGATGCCCTTGCAGAAACCCAGCTCCTGCAACATCTCCAGATCAAACCGGGTGCGCTGCTCCAGACGCTGCGCCTCGACCAGTTTGCCTTCCTTATAGAAGAAGTCGAGCCGCTCGCGCAGTTCGTCCTTGATCGTCTCGATGGCGCGCAACACCGTCTCTCGCGGGGTCACGTAGTGTGAGGACGGATACACCGTAAATCGCGGCACCTTCTGGCGCACGCGCCCCGTGAGCGGGTCGAAGAGTTGCAGCGTGTCGACTTCGTCGTCGAACAACTCCACACGCAGCGCCAGTTCGGCATGCTCTGCCGGGAAGATATCGATCGTGTCGCCGCGAACGCGGAAGGTCCCTCGTCCGAAATCCGTTTCGTTGCGGGAGTACTGCATCGCGATCAGGCGCGCGATGATGTCGCGCTGACCGATCTTGTCGCCCTGACGCACCGTCAGAATCATCTGGTGATATTCGGTCGGATTACCGATACCGTAGATGGCGGACACGGTGGCCACGATCACCACATCGCGGCGTTCGAGCAGGCTCTTCGTTGCCGAAAGACGCATCTGTTCGATGTGCTCGTTGACGGACGAATCCTTCTCGATGAAGAGATCGCGCTGCGGCACGTAGGCTTCCGGCTGGTAATAGTCGTAGTACGACACGAAGTACTCCACCGCATTTCGCGGGAAGAACTCGCGGAACTCCGAATAAAGCTGGGCGGCAAGCGTCTTGTTAGGCGCGAAGACAATGGCCGGGCGGCCAAGCCGCGCGATCACATTTGCCATCGTGAACGTCTTGCCCGACCCGGTCACACCGAGCAAGGTCTGGAACGCGAGCCCGTCGTCCACGCCTTCCGTCAACTGCGCGATGGCCGCGGGCTGGTCGCCTGCTGCCGGGAATGGACAGTAGAGTTGGTAAGGTGAATCCGGGAACGTCAGGAACTTGCTTTCGTCTAGGACGTGTTCAGCCGCAGGGGTCATGGCAGGGGGTGCGAGCCTGAGAGACGTAATCTGGCATTCTAGCGCGTCGGACGAATCCCTGAGTCCGATGGGTAACCGCCTGAGTCTCGGCAGCACGGCAGACGAACGGCGATGGTTTCCTGCGGCACACCGCGCCGAGATTTCGTCAAATTCTGGCAATACGTGGCAGTTTTCGTGCCGAAATGACATGAATTCGCGCTTTACGAGGTGGCGTTTACCACAAGCGCGGGGAATCTTCGCTAAAATAGCCCGTTGGGCCGATCCTACGTAAGTTGCGGCCGACCCGCTGCATTTTCCTACTACCTGCCTCGAGCCGTCGAAATGACCCTCTTTTCCGCTGTCGAACTCGCCCCGCGCGACCCCATCCTTGGCCTGAACGAAGCCTACAACGCCGATCACCGTACCGAAAAAGTGAATCTGGGCGTGGGCGTGTATTTCAATGCGGAAGGCAAACTGCCCCTGCTCAAGGCCGTGAAGGCAGCGGAAGAACAACGCGTGGCTGCCGGTCTGCCGCGCGGCTATCTGCCGATCGAAGGCATTGCTGCGTATGACAAGGCCGTGCAGGAAATGCTGTTCGGCAAGGAATCGCCCGTGCTGACCGAAGGCCGTGTGATTACCGCTCAGGCGCTGGGCGGCACCGGTGCCCTCAAGATCGGCGCCGACTTCCTGAAGCAACTGAACCCGAACGCCACCGTCGCGATCAGCGACCCGAGCTGGGAAAACCACCGCGCCCTGTTCACGCAAGCCGGCTTCAATGTCGTCTCGTATCCGTACTACGACGCCGAATCGCACGGCGTGAACCTGTCGGGCATGCTCGACATGCTCGGCAAGGAACCGGAAGGCACCATCGTCGTGCTGCACGCGTGCTGCCACAACCCGACCGGCGTTGACCTGACGATGGACCAATGGGCCCAGGTCGTGGAAGTCGTGAAGGCGCGCAAGCTGGTGCCGTTCCTCGACATCGCCTATCAGGGCTTCGGTGACGGCATCGACGCCGACGCCGCCGTGGTGCGCCTGTTCGCGGCCGCCGGCCTGAACTTCTTCGTGTCCAGCTCGTTCTCCAAGTCGTTCTCGCTGTACGGCGAGCGCGTCGGCGCCCTGTCCATCGTGACGGGCAGCAAGGACGAATCGACCCGCGTGCTCTCGCAACTCAAGCGCGTGATCCGCACCAACTACTCGAACCCGCCGACGCATGGCGGCTCGGTCGTCGCCGCCGTGCTGGGCAACGCCGAACTGCGCGCCCTGTGGGAAGAGGAACTGGCCGAAATGCGCGAGCGCATCCGCGCCATGCGTCTGGCACTCGTCGAGAAGCTTCGCGCCCACGGCGTGGAACGCGATTTCTCGTTCGTGATCAAGCAACGCGGCATGTTCTCGTACTCGGGCCTCACGGCCGATCAAGTCGAGCGTCTGCGTGAAGAGTTCGGCATCTACGCCGTGAGCACGGGCCGCATCTGTGTCGCCGCACTCAACGACAAGAACATCGACGTCGTCGCTTCGGCCATCGCCAAAGTGCTGCGCTGATCGCCTCGGCGTCATCGCAAAAAAGCCCGCCCCGCCCGGCGGGCTTTTTTTACCCTCCGAATTGTTGCATCGCAGCAACGATAGTTAATAACAATCGCGTGAATAAGCTAAAACTATCGATCTGATGCGGAAACGCCATATATCAGGGTTATGCTGCGTTGCACAGCCGCGATAAACGGTTGCATAATTCCCCCATCATCCGCCCCAGGGCACACAACATGCTGTATCAGATTCATGAGTACAACCGCGCGTGGCTGAACCCCCTCACCACGTGGGCAAAGGCAGCGGCGACGACATTCGTCAACCCGGGCAGCCTGCTTGCCATGATGCCGGGCGCACCCCGCATTGCCGCCGGATACGAACTGCTCTACCGGCTCGGCAAGGACTACGAAAAACCCGAATTCAATATCAAGGCCGTCGAGGTTGAGGGTCACAACATCCCCGTCGTGGAAATGACGGCGATGGAGAAACCGTTCTGTCGTCTGCTGCGATTCAAGCGCTACGCCGACGACGCCAGCGCGGTGGGCCAACTCAAGGACGACCCGGTCGTGCTGGTGGTGGCTCCGCTGTCGGGGCATCACGCCACGCTGCTGCGCGACACCGTCACCACGTTGCTCAAGGACCACAAGGTCTACATTACCGACTGGGTCGATGCACGCATGGTGCCGATGGAAGCCGGCGAGTTCCATCTCGACGACTACGTCGCCTACATTCAGGATTTCATTCGCCACATCGGCGCGGAAAACCTGCACGTCATTTCGGTATGCCAGCCAACCGTGCCGGTGCTCGGCGCGATCTCGCTCATGGCGTCGAACGGTGAGAAAACGCCCAAGACCATGACGATGATGGGCGGCCCGATCGACGCACGCAAGAGCCCGACATCGGTCAACTCGCTCGCGACGAACAAGTCATACGAGTGGTTCGAGAATCACGTGATCCATGCGGTACCGGCCAACTATCCGGGCTCGGGCCGACTGGTCTATCCGGGCTTCCTGCAGCATGCGGGGTTCGTGGCGATGAATCCGGATCGCCATCTGAAGTCGCACTGGGACTTCTATCTCGATCTGATGCGTGGCGACAACGACGACGCCGATTCGCACCGCCGTTTCTACGACGAATACAACGCCGTGCTCGATATGGCGGCCGAGTATTACCTCGACACGATCAAGACCGTTTTCCAGGACTTCAGTCTTGCCCGTGGCACGTGGGACGTCGCCGGCCAGCGGGTGCGCCCGCAGGACATCAAGACGACGGCCCTCTTCACCATCGAAGGCGAACTGGACGACATCTCGGGCAGCGGCCAGACGCAGGCCGCCCACGATCTGTGCACCGGCATTCCGGCCAAGCGCCGGGCGCATTTCACCGCGCCGTCGTGCGGCCATTACGGGATCTTCTCCGGTAGCCGCTGGCGCAACGTGATCTATCCGCAGATTCGCGACTTCATCGCCAGGAACGCCTGAACGGCATTCGGTTTTTCCGTGCGCCATACCAAAACCGCCGCGAGGGCTCAGGCCCACGCGGCGGTTTTGTTTTTGACTGGCCCTGCGCTCTGCGCCGATGGCGGCTATGCGGTCATCGCGTACGCAACGAATCGATCAGCATTTGCGTGTTGAAGGACGTGTACGTCTTACGTGAATCGGCGGCCATCAGATCGCGTCCCATCACGATGGACAGCGTGTGGCGGTTCGACATCACGTAATAGCCCATGGCCGAGATCGTCACGTACAGATCCACCGGATCGACGCCCAGACGGATCTCGCCGCTGGCTTCGCCGCGTTTGAGCGTCTGGGCAAGCAACTCGACAATCGGCGAGACCTGCTGGCGAATTTCCGTCGACTGACGCATCGACTTCGCTTCAAACAGATTTTCGTTATTGATGAGCTGAATCAATTCCGGATGTTCGGCGTAGTAGTCCCACACGAAATGGGCCAGTTCCGCCACGGCATCGAGCGGGGGAAGGACGTCAAGCTTCAGCGCGTGTTCCGCACGGTTGAATTCGCCATAGACCTCTTCGAGCACAGCCAGATAGAGCTGGTCCTTGTTGCCGAAGTAGTAATACAGCATGCGTTCATTGATCTCTGCTCGGCGTGCGATGCTGTCCACGCGCGCACCGCTCGAACCACGTTCGGCAAACTCCTCGATCGCAGCGGCAAGAATGCGCTGTCGGGTGCGTTCGGGGTCCCGTTTGATCTTGGTTTCTGGGGTTGTCATGATCGGCCGGTCGTTCTCAACGGGCGGAATTATGGCACAACGGTTTCAGTGTTTCTGCAAAATGCAGGATAATTCGACTTTCCGCTGAATCCCCCACAAAAGACGTGTCCGAAGTCACCGCGCTCGCGCAGCGCATCGATGCCCTATTGCCCCAGACGCAGTGCACCAAGTGCGGTTACGCCGGTTGCCGGCCGTATGCCGACGCCATCGCCAGTGGGCAGGCCAGCTATAACCAGTGCCCGCCGGGCGGTGCCGAGGGCGTCGAGCGTCTCGCCAAACTGCTTGGCCGGCCCGTGATTCCTCTTAATCCGGAGAATGGCGTTGCACGCCCTCGTCCGCGCGCCGTCATCGACGAATCGCTGTGTATCGGCTGCACGCTCTGCCTGCAAGCCTGTCCCGTCGATGCCATCGTGGGGGCGGCGAAGTTGATGCATACGGTCATCGAAGACCGCTGCACCGGTTGCGACCTGTGTGTGCCGCCATGCCCCGTCGACTGCATCGACATGGTGCCGGTCACGGGCGAACGCACTGGCTGGGACGCCTGGTCACAGACACAGGCCGACGACGCCCGCCGCCATTTCGAGGCGCATCAGGCGCGTCTCGAAAAAGAAAAGGCGCAGCGCGAAGCACGGTTGGCCGCGCGTGCGGCACGCGTCGCCCCCCATGCGCCGTCGGCGCCAAGTACGCCCGGTGCAACGCAAGACACGCAAACCCAGGCAATGCCATCGCCGGTTTCATCCAGCAGCACACAGACGCCGACCGCGTCGCCGGTGGCCGACGAGGCCGCCGCGGCTGCTGCGCGGAAGCAAGCCATCATTCAAGCCGCACTGGAACGCGCACGTCAGAAGAAGGCTGCGCTGGCCGCCGAGGGGCTCGGGCCGAAGAATACGGAGAATGTCTCCGCCGCGGTACAAGCGCAGATCGACGAAGCCGAAGCACGTCGCAAGCGATTGGGGCTCGACGCGAATCCTGACACCACGCCCCCGGCCGCCCCTTCCGGCAAGGCCTAGACGAATCGCCACACGATCCGCTCCCGATAACAAGACAGACGCGCCACCCGCCATGAACGACGCCAAACGCCGTGCCCTGTTCGAGACGCTGCAACAGCTCAATCCGCATCCGACAACGGAGCTTGAGTACACGTCGCCCTTCGAGTTGCTGATTGCCGTGCTGCTTTCGGCGCAGGCAACCGACGTCTCGGTGAACAAGGCCACCCGCAAGCTTTACGCCGTGGCGAACACACCGGCGAAGATGCTGGCGCTCGGCGAGGCCGGGGTCTCCGACTACATCAAGACCATCGGGCTGTACCGCACGAAAGCCAAGAACGTCATCGCAACGTGTCAGTTGCTGCTCGACGTCCACGGCGGTGAGGTGCCGCGCTCGCGGGAAGCCCTCGAAGCGTTGCCGGGCGTTGGCCGGAAAACGGCGAACGTGGTGCTCAACACCGCGTTTGGCGAAGACACGATTGCCGTCGACACGCATATCTTCCGGGTGGCGAACCGCACGGGCCTCGCCCCCGGCAAGGACCCGCTGGCGGTCGAACTCGCGCTCGAGCGCGTCACCCCGCGCGAGTTCAAGCACGATGCCCATCACTGGCTCATCCTGCACGGCCGCTACGTATGCAAGGCGCGCAAGCCCGAGTGCTGGCATTGCGCCATCGAACCCCTGTGCGACTTCCGGCCCAAGACGCCCGCACCGAAGGCCTGACGCACGGCGCTCGCACCAACCCTGGAAACGACAACGGGCGGTCCCGACATCGGGACCGCCCGTTTTGCTGGTCACACCTCGCTCAACACGTCGAGGCGCCGAACCTCCGGCTCAGATGATGCGAGCCGCCTCGTCGAACGACAGGCGCGGGTTGCGCGGGAACAGCTTGTCGTGATCGCCGTACCCCAGATTACAGATGAAATTGACGCGCCACTCGGTGCCGCTGAAGAACGTGTCGTTGACCTTCTGCGCATCGAAACCGGCCATCGGACCGCAGTCGAGGCCCAGCGCACGGGCGGCGAGAATGAAATAACCGCCTTGCAGCGAGCTGTTCATGTGCGCAGCGCCGGCAGCCTTGGCAGCGTCGCCCGAGAACATCGGCACCATCTTCTCGGCACCATTCGGGAACAGCTTGGGCAGTTGCTCGTAGAACTTCAGATCGAACGCGATGATGGCCGTCACAGGCGCCGTGCGGGTCTTCTCGACGTTGCCTGGTGCCATGCATTCGAGCAGCTTGGCCTTCGCCTGCTCACTCTTCACGAAGACGATACGCGCAGGCGTGGTGTTGGCCGATGTCGGGCCCCACTTCACGAGGTCGTACAGTTCGCGCAACGTATCGTCGCTGACCGGCTTGTCGAGCCACACGTTGTGCGTGCGGGCATCGGTGAACAGTTGGGCGATGGCTTCTTTGGCAATAGTGCTCATGACGATTGACCTCGGGTAATGAATGACAAACGATGCGCGATTGTACCGTTGCCGTACGACATGCGCTGAGGTGGCAAAAATCCTTGAGATATCAAGAGTTGGCAGGCGCACCGCGCGCCGATAGCCAGATCACCCCGGCCAGAATCAGCACGCCGCCGCCAAGCTGCGCCACGGTGAGCGTTTCGCCCAGCAGCATGGCCGCGAGCAAGACCGTGACCACCGGCTCCAGCGTCGAGAGCATCGAGGCGCGCCCTGCCCCGAGACGCTGCAGACCGGCGAAGAACGTCAGAATGGCGATGACCGTCGAACACACCGCGATGGCGACAAGCGCCGCCCAGCCGCCCGAGCCCGTCGGCCATTGCAGCGGCAATCCTTGCGCCACACGCACGACCGCCAGCACGCCAAAGGAGACGGTGGCCGCCACACAGACGAGCGTTGCGGTGGCGCGGGCGTCGACCCCCTTCGTCAACCGGGCACCGACCACGATATAGCCCGAATAGATCAGCGCCGACGCCACGGCCAACGCCATGCCCAACGGCTGCCCGTGCCCGCCACCCACGGTGAGCGCGGTGCCGAGCGAGCAAAGCACGAGTGCCCCCAGCGTCACCGACGTCAGACGTTCATGCAGAAAGAGCGCCGCCAATATCGTCACAAACACCGGGTACAGATACAGCAGCAGCGCGACCAGCGACGCCTGCGCGTATTGCAGCGCCCCGAAGAAGCACAACGACTGGCCGACGTAGCCGACACCCCCCATCAGCGCAATGCCAAGCGCCCGGCGGCGCGACGGGAAGCGCACCCTTTGCCACCGACACCAGACGAGCAACAGGATGGCGGCCACGAAGAAACGGAACAGCAGCATCGCGAAGATGTCCGCGCCGGACGCCGCGGCCGCCCGCGCAAAAATCGCCATGGCGCCGAACGCAGACGCCGACACGGCAATCAACGCCACACCGGCCCAGGCCGACGGCGGAGGGACGGGATGCATGGCAGCGATGTCGCCGGCGGCGGCCGGCACGCGGGGGCTTTGCGACATGATTGGAAAAATTGAGCGACAATACGGCCTGTTTTCATGCGATACCGGCGCGTTCCACCCACAACGGCCCGCCCGGCGCACTGCGGCGATCGATCCGCCATTGTAGTCATGGCATAACGTGCCGCAAGATGCACGACAAGAACCCCACGGAGTCCCCATGTTCAATCCGAGCCGCGACGAAGTCCGGCAATTCTTCTGCACCACCTGGCAAAAGCAGCGCAGCGGCAGCATCCTGACGCCGCTCGAGACGATTGCCGCCGACTGGATCAACGAACATCCCGAGTATCACGACGCGCTGTCCGATACCGAGGAAGCCAGCGCGCGCGACTACTCGCCCGAGGCCGGACAGACCAATCCGTTCCTGCATCTGTCGATGCATCTGGCCATCAGCGAGCAGGTCTCGATCGATCAGCCACCGGGCATCCGTGCCGCCTTTGAGAAGCTGACCCAACGTCTCGACTCGCCGCACGACGCGCAGCATCGCATCATGGAATGTCTGGGACAAACGCTATGGGAAGCACAACGCACCGGCCAGCCGCCGGACTCGGACGCCTACCTGCAACGCATCGAGCAACAGGCGTCGCGCTGAACGAAGCGAAACGAGAATCGCCTCGCTAACGTTGCCCGCCAGCGAAGCCTGAACAAAGACAAAGCGAAGACAGAAAAGCAGACGACGGTGGCCCTCGGCGCAACCGTCGTTTTTTTATGCCGACACCCGAACGCTTACTTCTTCGTCACGAGATCGCCGGGCAGCGATTCGATATAGGCCGAAATGTCCTTGAGTTCCTGCGACGTGAACGGACGCGGCTTGCCATCCTTGCCGATCGTCGCGGGGTTGGACATGACCTGCGTCTTCATGATGGCGTTACTGCGGCCATACACCAGACTGGTTTCGTTCTGATAAGCCCGCAGCGCGTTATACACGTAGTCCGCATATTGCCCTGCCAGCTTCGGATACTCCGGGGTGATCGGCGCGTTCAGATTGGCGCCGTGGCAGCTCGCGCACATGCCTTTGTCGACGAGCGCCTTGCCGTTGGCGATATTGCCGGCCGCCACTGCCGAGCCGGTCCAGCCGGCGAGCATGGCGCCGAGCGCCAGGGATGCCGCCGCCGCGGCCTTTACCATCGAATGCTTCATCGTGTTCTCCTCAGCCACGCAGGTTTTACTTCTGGGGATTGACCGGTGTCGACGCCGTTTGCGCCGCGTAGTACGCGGCAATGTCGACGATGTCCTGATCGGTCAACGTGGCTGCGATGCCATGCATCGTCTGGAACTTGCGATCGCCCTTCGCGTACTCCTTCAGGGCGTTTTCGATGTACTTCGCATTCTGTCCGCCGATCCGGGGCACGTGATACACCTCGGGAAATGCGGTGCGATAGTCGGGAATGCCGTGGCAGCCGATACACATGGCCACCTTGTCCTTGGCCGCGTCCAGATTGGGCTTGAGTTCAGCCGCGTGAAGCGCACTAAGTGACGTGAGCGACGTGCTGCCGAGCGCCAGCGCCATCATCGTGAGGAACTTTTTCATGGTCTTCTTGGGAACGTTTTTGGTTGGAATACCGGCCCGCAACACGCAGATCGTCGTCCCGACTCCAAGGCCGCCGACCTGTGAAAAAAGCAATCGATTGTAACCCACACCTTCGCCCTCGCAAACTCGGTGCTGACCCGCACAGTTCTCCGAAGTTTTCCCCCAAGCCCTTGATGCAAAGACAGATTTTGACTGTCCCAGCGAGGCTCATGCGCAATGTCTTATACTGAACTTTTTCCCTGCCCGGCCGGTTGGCCGGCTGTTTGCGGACGGCACAGACAATGCGCTTCGAAGGCTCTTCCCAGTACGTCGCCACCGACGACCTCAAGCTCGCCGTGAACGCGGCGGCCACGCTGCAACGACCGCTGCTCATCAAGGGCGAACCCGGCACCGGCAAGACCATGCTCGCGGAGGAAGTTGCCGCCGCGCTCGACATGCCGTTGCTGCAATGGCACGTGAAGTCCACGACCAAGGCCCAGCAAGGGTTGTACGAGTACGATGCCGTCTCGCGTCTGCGCGACTCGCAACTGGGCGACGAACGGGTGCGCGACATCGCGAACTACATCGTGAAGGGCGTGCTCTGGCAAGCCTTCGAGGCCGATCATCCTGTCGTGCTGCTCATCGACGAGATCGACAAGGCCGACATCGAATTCCCCAACGACCTGCTGCGCGAGCTCGACCGAATGGAGTTCTACGTGTACGAGACACGCCAGTTGGTGAAGGCCCGCCATCGTCCGCTCGTCATCATCACGTCGAACAACGAGAAGGAACTGCCTGACGCCTTCCTGCGCCGCTGCTTCTTCCACTACATCAAGTTCCCCGATCCGGTGACGATGCAGTCGATCATCGACGTGCACTTCCCGAACATCCGCCGCGAGTTGGTCAGTGCCGCGATGGCGACCTTCTTCGAGGTGCGGGAGATCCCGGGACTCAAGAAGAAGCCATCGACCTCGGAGCTGATCGACTGGCTCAAGCTGCTGATGGCCGAGGAAATCGGCCCCGAAGCGCTGCGCAGCGCCGACAACAAGCTGGCGATCCCGCCGCTGGCCGGCGCGCTGCTCAAGAACGAACAGGACATGCATCTGTTCGAGCGCCTCGTGTTCATGAATCGCGCCAACCGGTAAGCGCGCCACCGTCATGCTGATCGACTTCTTCTACACCTTGCGCGCGGCGAAGCTGCCCGTCTCGGTCAAGGAATACCTGACGCTGCTCGAAGCACTACAGCGTCAGGTCATCGCCCCTTCGCTCGACGAGTTCTACTATCTGGCGCGACTCTCGCTCATCAAGGACGAGAAGCACTACGACAAGTTCGATCAGGCGTTCGGTGCGTATTTCAAGGGCGTGCAGCAAGTCGTCGACGCCTCGGGCGAGGTACCGCTCGAGTGGCTCAAGAAGCGCATGCAACGCGAGCTGTCCCCCGAGGACAAGGCGCGGATTCAGGCGCTGGGCGGCATCGACAAGCTCATGGAGCGGCTGAGGCAACTGTTCGACGAACAGAAAGGCCGTCACGAAGGCGGCAGCAAGTGGATCGGCACGGGCGGCACGTCGCCGTTCGGCAATGGCGGCTTCCATCCCGAAGGCATCCGCATCGGCGGCGAGAGCAACGGCAATCGCACGGCGGTGAAAGTCTGGGATCAACGCACCTATCGCGACTACGACGACACCGTCGAACTCGGCACCCGCAACATCAAGGTCGCGCTGCGGCGCCTGCGCAAGTTTGCGCGCGAGGGTGCCGCCGAGGAACTGGATCTCGACGACACCATTCGTTCGACCGCAGCCAACGCCGGCTGGCTCGATCTGAAACTGGTGCCAGAGCGTCACAACAACGTGAAGGTCCTGATGCTGCTCGACGTCGGCGGCTCGATGGACGACCACATCGCACGTACCGAAGAGCTGTTTTCTGCGGCGAAATCCGAATTCAAGCATCTCGAGTTTTACTACTTCCACAACTGCGTCTACGACTATCTGTGGCGGCAAAACCGACGCCGTCACAACGAGCGCTTCGAGACGTGGGACGTGCTGCGCAAGTACCCGAGCGATTACAAGCTGATCTTTGTGGGCGACGCCACCATGAGTCCCTACGAGGTGCTGCAAGCCGGTGGCTCGGTCGAATACAACAACAAGGAAGCCGGGGCCGTGTGGCTGCGCCGCTTCATCGACCGCTTCCCGCATCACGCATGGCTCAATCCGGAGCCCGAGGCGATATGGCAATATCGCCAGTCGATCTCGGTCATCCGGCAGCTCTTCGCAGGCCGCATGTATCCGATTACGCTGGCCGGACTGGAATCGGCCATGCGCGTGCTAAGCAAGTAAGGCCTGACGCCAGAGATCATCGCCGCAATAGGCCACAGCCCGGGACGACCGGCCGCGTGCCTCGCCCCCTGCATCACAACAACAACGTAACGAGACACATCCTTCCACCATGACGTCCAGCACCACTCCCCTGCCACCGCTCCGGCCGTTGGCAGATACGTCGCCGTCCGCCATCGTCGCCGGCTTCGTGGCCATGATGACGGGCTACACCAGTTCGCTGGTCCTGATGTTCCAGGCGGGACAAGCCGCCCACCTGTCTGCGGCGCAGATTTCGTCGTGGATCTGGGCGCTCTCCATTGGCATGGGCGTGACGACGATCGGACTATCGCTGCGCTATCGCACTCCGGTGGTCGTCGCCTGGTCGACGCCCGGTGCGGCGCTACTGATCACGTCGCTTCCGGGAGTGCCCTACGGCGAGGCCATCGGCGCGTTCATCGTCTGCAATGCCTTGATCGCGCTGTGCGGGCTGACCGGCGGCTTCGAGACGATCATGCGCCGCGTGCCTCCGGCGCTGGCGTCGGCGCTGCTTGCCGGCATTCTGTTTCGCATCGGACTCGAGATCTTTGTAGCGGCCCAGCATCAGACGGCGCTGGTGCTCTCGATGTTCTTCACGTATCTGGTCGTCAAGCGCTTTGCGGCGCGCTACGCGATTCTGTTGGCGCTGATCGTGGGCACGGCGGTCGCCGGCGGACTCGGCCTGCTCGACTTCAGCCACTTCAATATCTCGCTCGCCAAGCCCGTGTGGACCACGCCGTCGTTCTCGCTGGCGGCCACCATCAGCATTGCGATTCCCTTGTTCGTGGTGGCCATGGCGTCGCAGAACGTGCCGGGGCTCGCCGTGCTGCGCGCCGACGGCTACAAGGTGCCGGCGTCGCCGCTCATTTCGACGACGGGCATCGCGTCGGTGCTGCTCGCACCGTTCGGCTCGCACGGCATTCATCTGGCGGCCATCACCGCCGCGATCTGCACGGGACGCGAAGCGCACGAAGATCCAGCCAAGCGCTACACCGCCGCCGTGTGGTCGGGCGTGTTCTATCTGATTGCCGGCACGTTCGGCGCGACCATCGCGGCACTGTTCGCCGCCTTCCCGAAGGCGCTGGTGGTCTCGATTGCCGCCCTTGCGCTGTTCGGCTCGATCATGAACGGTCTGGCGAACGCCATGCACGACACCCGCCAGCGTGAAGCCGCGCTCATTACGTTCATGGTGACGGCCTCGGGTCTGACGCTGCTCTCGATCGGCTCGGCGTTCTGGGGCCTGATCGCGGGCGTGGTAACGCTCACGATCCTGCAATGGCGACGCGCATGAGGCATCGCGAGCCGAGGTGATACCATTCGGCCCGCACCGTTTTTCTGAATTCAACGTAACCGCAGGAGCCGCACCACCATGGCAGTGATCGAACCGACCCCGGTCTTCAAGGACAACCTCGCACAGATGGCCGCCATCGGCAGCATCGAGGGCATCGCTCGCATCGAGTTGCGCGACAGCAAGGGTGCGGTGGTGGCAACCATCGAGAACGCCCCGGGCAAGCAAGGCTCGCTCGCCGTGTACCACTACCTGAAGCAGGCCTTCGGCACGCTCGACGCCAAGGCGGCCGAGCACGGCCTGGCCGTCTTCGGCGAACACACGGCCGACGCGCGCCAACGTCCGGGGGCTCACCCGAACGTCGACCGTCTGCTGGCCATCGTGGCAGGCAGCGAAGCGCTCAGCATCGAGGAAATCGCTGCCTGAGTCCGCAACGTTCGTCGTACCCAAAAGAAAAGCCAGCCTCACGGCTGGCTTTTTTGCATCCCCTGCGCACGCACAAGCAGCGCAGGATCGGTAGCGAACGTCAGATCGTCAGTACCGGTCCGCCGTCGCCGTTGGCCGAGCGAAGCTGCTTGACCCAACGCTTGGCCGGCAGGCCCGTGGCGGCTTCCACGACTTTCGCACGCGCTTCCACATCCTTCCACTCGACCGACAACAGCGGGCCGTTGAAGGCGAGCACGATGACGTTGCCGTCGTGCACTTCCGGGAATTCGATCACGCGATTATCGAATGCCTGACGCAGACGACGGATGTTCTTCGGATAGCTGTCGTGATCGCCGAACAGGTTCATCGTCAGCATGCCCGGCGCACGCAGCGTAGCGCGGCAAGCCTTGTAAAACGCCGGCGTATCGTGCACAGGGCCGCGCGCCGTCGCATCGTAAAGATCGACTTGCAGTACATCGACGGTGCCATGGTTTGCCGTATCGGTGACGAAGTCCCAGGCATCGGCTTCGAGCACCTTCAGATGACGCGAATCGTCCGGCAGGCTGAACATCGTGCGCGCGGCAACGACCACGGCCGGGTTCAATTCGACGGCCGTGACTTGCGTGCGCGGGAAGTGCTGGTGCGAGAACTTGGTGATCGACCCCGTCCCAAGGCCCAGTTGCACCACGTGCTTCGGAGCACGCATGAACAGCAACCACGCCATCATCTGTTGCGCATATTCCAGTTCGATACGGTCGGGCTTGGACAGACGCATCGCCCCTTGCACCCACTCCGTGCCGAAATGCAGGTAACGCACGCCACCCTGTTCAGAGAATGTCACCGGCGCAAAGCGCGGCTTATAAGCGGGACGGGGAGCACGCGTCGTGCGCTCGTCGCTGACGAACGCTTCGGCTTCGATGGATTTGCGTTTGATGAGGGTCATGTGTCCTTCAGTGAAGCTCGGGGAATTCCGATGGGTTCGCATTGTACCGGGTTCGCGTAGCGCCGCCGTCGCGCTGGCCCACGCACTACGCTGGCGAACGTGCGGCTCAAGCCGCCGCGTTCGTGCCCAGCCAGTCGCGCAACGCGAGCCACGCATCGCGTTTCGTCGCATAGGGAATCGTGTAGGCCGGGCTGCTCGACGGCAGCAGTACCACCGGCGTCGTCACACCGCCTTGTGCCAACGCTCGCTGTCCGATGCGTGCCGCCGTGCCGCCATTAAACGCAACCGCGCGCAGCGACGGCAGCGTAGCGATCAGCCCTGCGAGATCGCTGCCGGCGTGCAGACGAATATTGCTGTCGAGACTGCCTTCGCGTCGCGCTTGCGCCACCACATCCCAAAGCCCGACGCCGTGCGCGCGCACCACCTCCAGTCGCTCGGCATACGGCAGCGACGGCAGGGGTTCATCGATCACCTCCCCCACCAGATGCCAGAAGCGATTCTGCGGATGCGCGTAGTACTGCTGGTGCGCAAGCGACACTTCGCCAGGCAGGCTGCCGAGAATCAGCACCCGCGTGTGCACATCTACCACTGGCGGAAAGTTGCGCTTGAGTTCGGATGGGGATGGTGTCGCCATGAGGTGTCAGTCGTGCGCCGCTTGCAGACGTCGCCAGAACCGCGGCAGAAACGCTTCGGTCACGAGCAACGGCGCACCGTGGCGCAGGAAGACCGAGCGGCGCGCCCACAACCGCGCATACGACTTCGCGCCCACCAGCGGATCGCGGGCATCGTGCCGTGCGCGGCCGTGCAGCAAATGGCGCGGCCCCAGCGGGCTCGACACCAGCATGGAGCGCGTCACCGTAGGGTCGTGGTAAAGCAGATCGGCCAGCGGTCGTGTGCGCAGACGACGCATTGCCTGCCATATCGAACGGCTATAGGTGAGCGGCGTGACGCTATGCGCCACAACGACCGGCTCGTCGTCGACCAGCAGAATGACGTCGCGCGCCCACATCGGTGTGCGCAACGGCACACCGATCGCGCGGCACTGGTCGGCGTCGGCGGGCATCACCCGCTCTGCGACCACACGCACACTCACCCGGCCGAGTGTCGACAGATGGCGCGTGAGCGCCCCCCCGCGGGTCAGCCAGTCCTTATGACGACGCGAAAGCGCCGGTGCCGGGACAGCCTGCCAGCGCCGCCCGCCTACATCGAATCGGAAAGTCATGGCTCGGCATTATAAAGGCGCAAAGCGACAGCGCGCCGCCCAAGAAACGCCCGCTCCCAGCCGCCGGAAATTCTCAGCGCCACGGCGAGCAAAACGTTCGACAGATACACGAAGGCCCCCGCGACATATCGACGCGGGGGCCTTTGAACTACGCTACGTGCCATGCCGCTATTGGCGGGAGACCCCGGTGATTGACCGTGACTGCCCGCCGTGGCTGAATGCGATCAACGGGCGGCGAGCAGCAACGCGTTGGTACGCTTCACGAACGCGGCCGGATCTTCGAGGCTGCCACCTTCGGCCAGCAGCGCCTGATCGAACAGGAGCTGCGTCCAGTCGGACAGATCGGCGCTCTCGGCCGTCAGTCGCTGAATCAGCGCATGCGACGGGTTGATTTCGAGAATCGGACGGAACTCCGGCATCTTCTGGCCGGCCGCCTTCATCAGCCGCTGGAGCGTGCCGCTCATGTCGTTCTCATCCGACACCAGGCACGACGGCGAATCGGTCAGACGGAACGTTACCCGCACGTCCTTGGCCTTATCGGCGAGCACTTCCTTCATCTTCTCGACGAGCGGCTTCAGATCGTCGCTGGTTTTCTCCTGCGCAGCCTTCTCGGCGGCATCTTCCAGCGCGCCCAGATCCAGATCGCCCCGCGCCACGCTCACGAGCGGCTTGCCGTCGAACTCGTGCACATACGAGAGCATCCACTCGTCGACGCGATCCGTGAGCAACAGCACTTCCACACCCTTCTTGCGGAAGACTTCCAGATGCGGGCTGTGACTTGCGGCCACCCAGCTCTCCGCCGTGACGTAGTAAATCTTGTCCTGACCTTCCTTCATGCGGCTGACGTAGTCGGCCAGCGACACGCTCTGCTCGGCCGAATCGTTATGTGTGCTGGCAAAGCGCAGCAGCTTGGCGATGCGCTCACGGTTCGCGTGATCCTCGCCCGTGCCTTCCTTGAGCACCTGACCGAACGCGCCCCAGAACTGCGTGTACTTGTCTTTCTGGTTCTCGGCCAGGTCTTCGAGCAGACCGAGTACCCGCTTCGTGCAACCCTCCCGGATCGCCTTCACATCACGGCTTTCCTGCAGGATTTCGCGCGATACGTTCAACGGCAGATCGGCCGAGTCCACGACCCCACGCACGAAGCGCAGGTAGTTCGGCAGCAGTTGATCCGCGTCATCCATGATGAACACGCGCTTCACGTACAGCTTCAACCCACCCTGCGAGTTGCGATCCCACAGATCGTATGGTGCGTGCGCCGGCACATACAGCAATTGCGTGTATTCGCTGCGGCCTTCGACACGGTTGTGCGTCCATGCCAGCGGGGCCTGCATATCGTGCGCGATGTGCTGGTAGAACTGCGTGTACTGCTCGTCGGTGATGTCGCTCTTGCTGCGCGTCCACAGCGCGCTGGCCTGATTGACGGTCTCGTCCGTCGAGGCGGGGACCATCTCCTTCTTCTCTTCGTCCCAGGTCTCGCCGCGCATGACGATCGGCAGCGAAATGTGATCGGAGTATTTGCGGATGATCGACTGGAGTTGCCACGACGAAAGCAGTTCGTCTTCGCCATCACGCAGATGCAGCGTGATGGCTGTGCCACGCGGCGCGCGTTCGATGGTCTCGACCGAGAAGTCGCCTTCGCCGGTCGACGACCAGCGCACGCCTTCCGATGCCGGCAGACCGGCGCGACGCGATTCGACCGTCATCCGGTCGGCCACGATGAAGCCTGAGTAGAAGCCCACGCCGAACTGGCCGATGAGCGCAGCGTCCTTCTGCTGATCGCCCGACAGGCGCGAGAAGAACTCCTTGGTGCCGGACTTGGCAATCGTGCCGAGATGCGAGATCGCTTCCTCGCGGCTCATGCCGATGCCGTTGTCCTCGATCGTGACGGTGCGAGCGTTCTTGTCGAACGACACGCGAATCTTGAGTTCCGGATCCTGCTCATACAGCGCTGCGTCGTTGATCGCTTCGAAGCGCAGCTTGTCGGCGGCGTCCGAGGCGTTGGAGATCAGTTCGCGCAGGAAGATTTCCTTGTTGCTGTACAGCGAATGAATCATCAGTTGCAGAAGCTGTTTGACTTCTGCCTGGAAGCTCATGGTTTCTTGCGCCATGGTCGGGAACCCTCGTGAATCGGTGTGATGGATGGAATGTCGACACTGACCGCCACTCGGCGCACTTGCGCGCGCGCTGCCAAAACGGCGGTACAGATCGGAACATAGGGACAGGCAGCCGGCATTTCAAGGCCGCCAGCAGGGTTATTTCGACGCCGGTTGCGCGACGATGCGCAACATTGCGGTGAAACCCGGCGATATCCCCGTGTGACCGGCGTGTGCGCACCGGGACCGCCGCCCCGCCCCCCACGCCCATGGCCGTCCGGCCGGTCAGGCAGCCAGTTCGAGCTGACGCGACAGGAAGCTCAGCATGGCAGGATCGCTGGAGCAGGCGACATTCATCCGCATCCACGTACTCGGCGCCTGGCGCGGCGAGAACAGCGCGCCCGGCGCAAACAGGAAGCCCGCCTCGTGACCGGCGGCGGCGACCGCACTGGTATCGACCCCGGTGTCGACCCAGAGGAACATGCCGGACGTCGGATCGCCGAACATGCGCAGGCCGATGCGTTCGAGATGCCGCCGCGTGCTGTCGCGCACGTCGTCCAGACGCGAGCGCAGGCGCTCGACGTGACGTCGGTAATGCCCCTCGGTGAGAGCCTTGTAGACGATCCGCTCGTTGATCTCGGGCGTGGTCGAGCCCGAAAGCATCTTGTGATCGATGAAGGTCTTCGCCAACTCGGGAGAACAGGCGACGAACGCCACGCGCAGATTGGCGGCGAGCGTCTTCGAAAAGCTGCCCATGTAGATCACGCGCTTGAGTTGATCGAGACTCGCCAGACGTGCCACCTGCTGATGCGGTGGGCACAGATCGCAGTAGATATCGTCTTCCAGCACCATGAAATCGTACTGCTCGGCCAGCCGCAGAATCTGGAACGCCCGTGCCGGTGTCAGCGACGTGCCCGTCGGGTTCTGAAGGATAGAATTGATGATCAGCAGCTTCGGGCGATGCTGCTGCACCAGACGCTCCAGCGCCTGCATATCCGGCCCGTCGACCGTGTACGGCACCCCCACGGTATGCGCGCCTTGCGACGCAATGCGGCCGAACATCACGAACCATGCCGGATCGCCCACGAGTACCGTGTCGCCGGCCCGCACATACAGACGCAACAAGAAGTCCACCGCCTGCGTGATCCCCGACGTCAGCACGATCTGCTCGGGCCGCGCGCCGATTTCCAGCTCCGCGAGCTGGGTCTGGAGTTGAACGCGCAGCGGCAGGAACCCGTGCGGATTGCCGGTTTGCAGCAAGTGCGCGCTCGACTGACGGCTCATGGATCGCATGGCGGACGTCATCATCTCGGCGTCGAGCCAGCCCGGGGGAAGATAGCCCATACCGGGCCCGCGCTCGGGCGCCACCGAGTGCAGCATGCTGCGCACGAGCCAGGCCACGTCGATGGGGCCTTTGGCGACCATCGGCATCGCGGCGTTCTGCGGCGGCATCGCGGGCCGCTCGCGCACGTAGAACCCCGAGCCGCGACGCGCCTCGAGATAGCCCTGCGCGACCAGACGCTCATACGCTTCCACCACGGAAAAGCGCGATACACGCTTGTCTTCCGCGAGCGAGCGGATCGACGGCATGCGCATGCCCGGCAGAAACACCCGCTCTTCGATGCGCAGACTCGCCCAGTGTACGAGTTGATCGACAAGCGTCATGCGCGCGGTGTCGAGTGCGGCGTTGTCCGCCAGCGCCAGCGGAGAAATACGGTTGGTTGTCGTCATCGTCTGTCCACCTCTGCCCGGTTGACCGGCATCGTGCTGCCGAAGTGTCTTCCCGTTGCCGCTCATGGGTCGCCACTCTACGCCAGCCAAATTCCCTGTCAATCCAGAACTGTACCGAAGATTACCTTGATATCTGTATCGGTACTGTACCGGAGTTAACCGATAAAGTGTCCTCTCAACTGGAGACCGCTATGCGTGAAATCCGACTCTTCGAACTGGACCGGGGACAGACCGTCTTCTGGCCGAGCCCGGCTGCCGACCTGCCGCAATCGCTTCAGGTCTTGCAGGGCGTACTGTGGCTGACCGTGGAAGGCGAGCCCGCCGACCACTGGCTTCACGCCGGTGAGAGCTTCGAGATTCGCGGCGGTCAACGGGTGTGGCTCGGCACGTGGCAGGACGGCGCGCGGTTGCGCGTGAGCCAGCCGGCGACGACGCTCTCGCCGTCCGCAGGGATGCTGGTACGCCCGCAGGGCCGCGACACGGGCCGTCTGGGCTGGCGTCTCGCGTGGCGCGATCTCGCGGCACGCCTGGTCAATCGGACGGCAACGCGGCTTTCGCGCGGCTAAGTCCGCGCAGATCCGTCGATCCGCCGATGCATCGCGAAACGATCGGGGCGGAGTAAGCTATCGGTTTTGCCGTCTGAACCCACCATGTCCGCACCTCAAGCCCTGAAACTGGATCATCTCGTCGTTGCCGCGCAAACGCTGGAGGCGGGCGAAGCTCATGTCATCGAGCAGCTTGGCTTGACGGATGTTGTGCCGCAGCGCGGCGGCAAGCACGCCCGCATGGGCACGCACAACAGTTTGCTGGGGCTGTGGGGTGGCGTGTATCTGGAGATCATCGCGATCGATCCCGACGCCCCGCCGCCAGGCCGCGCCCGCTGGTTCGGCCTCGACGACGAAGCGGTTCAGGCGCGTCTCGCCCAGGGACCTTATCTGGCGCATTGGGTGGCGCGCGTGGATCGTCCACGCTCGCTGCCGCGCTGGCAGACCCAGTATCCGCAGCGACTGGCCCCCGTCATCGAGATGCAGCGCGGCGCACTGACGTGGCAGATCGGCGTGCCCGACGATGGCAGCCTGCCCGCATGGCAAGGCGCCGGTCAGGGCGTGCTGCCCACGCTAATCCAATGGGATTCATCGCAGCATCCGGCCGATACGCTACCCAGCGCCGATTGCGCGGTCACGTTGTTGCGCGGTTTCCATCCGCAAGCGGCCGCGATCCACGAACAATTGCAGTGGCTCGGCGCAGACACCCTCATCAATGTGGAAGCGACGCTGGTCGAGCCGTCCCTCGCCGCAGAAATCGATACCCCCGACGGTCCGCGTACATTGCGCTAGCGCCAAAGCAACACCAGGCGCCCGGCACAACGCATGGCGGGCGTGCAACCGAAAACGAGATACACGAGGCGGCATGATGAATTCGCGCGAATCCCAAGGCATGCTGATCGGACTGATCGGCGTGCTGATCTTCAGCCTGACGTTGCCGATGACCCGCATCGTCGTGGCGGAAGTCAATCCTCTGCTCAACGGACTGGGACGTGCGCTGGTTGCCGCTGTATTCGCGGGCGCGTTGCTCTGGTGGCGTCGCGAGCCGTGGCCCACGTTGCCGCAACTCAAAAGTCTGGCCATCACCTCATTGGGCGTGATCATTGCGTTCCCCGTGTTCTCGGCATGGGCGATGAAGACGATTCCGGCGTCGCACGGCGCGGTCGTCAATGGCCTGCAACCCTTTTTCGTCGCGATCTACGCCTATTGGCTGGGTGGCGAGCGTCCGTCGCGTGGCTTCTGGGTCTGTGCACTTGCCGGTAGTGCGCTCGTCATCGCGTTCGCGCTGCGCGCCGGGGGCGGTAGCCTGCATGCGGCCGATGGCCTGATGTTGTTCGCCGTGATCATTGGCGCGCTGGGGTATGCCGAAGGCGGCAAGCTCGCCCGCGAGATAGGCGGCTGGCAGGTCATCTGCTGGGCGCTGGTGGTATCCGCGCCAGTGCTGCTCCTGCCGGTCGGCTGGCTCGCCTGGCAGCAACCGTGGCCCGTGAGCGGCAAAGCGTGGGGCGCATTCGCCTACGTCACCCTCTTCTCGCAGTTCATCGGCTTTTTCGCGTGGTATGCCGGTCTCGCCATGGGCGGAATCGCACGCGTAGGCCAAGTACAATTGCTTCAGATTTTCTTCACGATTGCGCTGTCCGCCCTGTTTTTCGGCGAACAAGTCGACGCAGCGACGTGGCTCTTTGCGGCTGGCGTCGTGTTGACCATTGCACTCGGCAAGAACATGAAGATCGGCGCCTCGCGACTCACGGGCAAACCGGTCTGACGGCACGTCGCGGTGCATGCGATCCCTGCACCGCGATGCGCCTGCCCCCCGGCGTTTGCGACTGCCTTACGCGCCCGGCACCCGCAACGCCTGATACTCGCGGCCGCTCAGAAAGGCCGCACTCTCAAAGCGAGACCATCATGCATGATTGGCAATATTCCGAACGTGCCCGCAATCTGACCAGCTCGGCCATTCGCGAAATTCTGAAGGTGACGGAACGCCCCGACGTCATTTCGTTCGCCGGTGGCCTGCCCTCGCCGGCCACCTTCCCCGTCGCCCAGATGCGCGCCGCCGCCGAGCGTGTACTGACCGAGTCGCCGCAGGCTGCGCTGCAATACAGCGCCACCGAAGGTTTCGCGCCGCTGCGCGAGTGGATCGCCAAGCGCTACTCGCGCGACGGCCTCGCGCTCACCCCAGAGAACATCCTGATCACCACAGGCTCGCAGCAAGGCCTCGACCTCATCGGCAAGATTTTCATCGACGAAGGCAGCCGTGTTCTGGTGGAGGCCCCCAGCTATCTGGGCGCCCTGCAATCGTTCTCGCTGTTCGCCCCGAAGTACGTGCCGGTGCCGACCGACGACCACGGCCTGCTGCCTGAAGCACTCACGCCCGAGATCGTCAATGGCGCACGCTTCCTGTACGCCATGCCGAACTTCCAGAACCCGACCGGACGCCGACTGCCGATGGCGCGCCGCGAGGCACTGGCTGCGGTGGCCAAGCGCGACGGTCTGGCGATCATCGAAGACGATCCATACGGCGAACTCGACTACGAAGGCCAACGCCTGCCCAGCCTCATGTCGCTCGCCCCGGAGCATGTGCTCTACATGGGTTCGTTCTCGAAGGTGCTCGCGCCGGGGCTGCGACTCGGCTTCATCATCGGCCCGCAGGCCGTGATCGCCAAGCTCGTGCAGGCCAAACAGGCCGCCGATCTGCACACACCGAGCCTCACGCAGCGCATCGCTTACGAGGTCGTGAAGGACGGCTTCCTGGATTCGCATATCCCGTCGATCCGCACGCTCTACGCAGCGCAGGCCAAGGCGATGCTCGCCTCATTGGCAAAGCACATGCCGGCAGACGCCACCTGGACCACGCCGGCCGGCGGTATGTTCATCTGGTTGACATTGCCCGCAGGCATCGACACCATGCAGTTGCTGGAAAAAGCGATTGCGCAGAATGTCGCGTTCGTGCCCGGTGCACCGTTTTACGTCGGTACACCGCAATCGAATACGCTGCGACTGTCGTTCGTCACCGTGCCGCCCGAGAAAATCGAAGTGGGCGTTGCCCGACTGGGTGCGCTCGTCGCGGAAGCCCTCACGCGTCGCGCTGCCTGACGCGACTGCCCTGAGCGTCGGGGTGCCGGGCCGAAGAGAGTTCGGGCCGGCACATCGACGTTGCGACACAGTGGTGACGCCGTCACGCACCTGACACCCATCGCCCGACCAGCCTCACACCGACCTGTCCGACCGATCGACAGGTCCCGATTCAACGTATCTGCAAGGAAGCCGTACATGTCCGTCTACGACAAACTGAAGCAACTGGGTATCGAACTGCCGAGCGCCGGCGCCCCCGCTGCCGCCTACGTGATGAGCGCACAAACCGGCAATACCGTGTTCCTCTCGGGCCATCTGCCGAAGAAGGATGGCAAGATCTGGACCGGCAAGCTCGGCCAGGACGTGAGCGTCGACGAAGGCAAGGCTGCCGCACGCGCCGTTGCCATCGAACTGATCGCGACCCTGCATGCCCACACGGGCGACCTGAACAAGGTCAAGCGCGTGGTGAAGCTGATGAGCCTCGTGAACTCGACGCAGGAATTCACCGATCAGCATCTGGTGACGAACGGTGCCTCGGAACTGATCGCGGAAGTCTTCGGCGACGCCGGCAAGCATGCACGTTCGGCCTTTGGCGTTGCGCAGATTCCCCTGGGCGCATGCGTCGAAATCGAACTGATCGCCGAACTCGCCTGACGATCGCCCGGTAGGCAATGCGCCGCGTTGCGGCCATTCTTACGCACCCAACGACAACAGCCACCCTCGGGTGGCTGTTGTTTTATGGAAGTGTCCCGCTTAGGTAGCGTGCCGGAATCAGAGCGGCTTACCGCCGCCGTATGCGCGGCGCATGGTGATCGCTACCGCCAACGACAGCACGACGGCCACGGCCAGCAACGCCACGACCCCATGCCAGCCGTGCGCCTTGAGCATCACGCCCGAGTAGCTGCCCAGCAGGCTCGATCCCAGATAGTAGAAGAACAGATACAGCGCCGAGGCAATCGCGCGCCCTTCCGTGGCCCGGCGTCCGACCCAACTGCTGGCGACGGTATGCGCGCCGAAGAAGCCGAACGTGAAGATTGCCAGACCGATCACCACACCCAGCACTTGCGACGAAAGCATGGTCACGAGTCCTACGAGCGAGAACGCGACCAGCACCCACAGCAGACGCGGGCGTCCCACGCGATCCGATAGCGGCCCGGCAATGAACGAGCCGACCACACCGATCAGGTACATCGTGAAGATCGCGCCAATCGCCGCATGCGGCAAATGGAACGGCGACGCCGACAAGTGGAAGCCCAGATAGTTGTAGACGCTCACGAAGCTGCCCATCATCAGCCCGGCGAACAGATACAACCCCAACAGCGCCGGATCGCCCAGATGGCGACGTGCGTGACCGATGGCCTCGCGCACCGACATGTGACGCGGCGTGAAGCGGCGCGAATGCGGCAGGCTGCGGGCAAACTCCAGCCCCATCGCCAGACATACCAGGCCGATCACGGCCACCGACACGCGCCACGAGAACATATCCGCCACGAACGCGGCAAGCACGCGCCCGGCCATGCCACCCAGGATATTGCCGCCGATGTACAGGCCCATCGACATACCGAGCGAGCGCTGATCGATCTCTTCGCTCAGGTACGCCATCGCGATGGCCGGCAAACCGGAGAGCGCCAGCCCCTTGAGAGCACCGAGAACCACGACGGTCTCGAAGTTGGTAGAGAACGCACTCGCGAGCGTGAGCACCGACGAACTGAGCAATGCCATCGTCATCATCCGCTTGCGACTCACCCGATCGGCAGCAACGCAGGTCACGAGCAGCCCCAGCGCCATCATCATCGTGGCTGCCGAAACGGACCAACTGGCCTGCGCAGGCGTAATGCCGAACGTCGTGGTCAGCAACGGCAACAGCGACTGCATGCAGTACAACTGCGCGAACGTCGAAAAACCGCCGAAGAAGAGTGCCCGGCTGATGACAGCGTATTCGGCGGTGCCACGGGCAACGCCCGCAGGAAGCTTGGGCGCCGACGCACCACTGGCCGTCGCGCCGTTAGCAAGAGGAAGGGAATTGGTTGATGCCATGACGCTGGCTCGCCTCGCGCGAACCCAGGATGAAATGTATACGGCGAATGATAAGTTTGCCGTTACCCAGCGTCCAATATATATTTAAGCGATATTTCCATATATAAAACAGATCAATCGAGGTTCGACGTATGGAACTGCGCCATCTCCGCTACTTCGTCACCGTGGCTGAAGAGTTGCATTTCAGCCGCGCTGCGCAAAAGCTCAATATCGGGCAACCACCGCTTTCCATGCAGATTCGCGCGCTGGAGGAAGAACTTGGCGTGCCGCTCTTCGAGCGTTCGCAGCGGCGTGTCTTTCTGACCACCGCCGGACGCGCGTTTCTCGTGCGAGCCCGTCAAATCCTCGCCGATGCCGAAGCGGCACGTCTCGAGGTACAGCAAATCGCAGGACTCGACGCCGGGGAATTGCGTATCGCGTTCACGACCTCGGCACCAATGACCAACCTGATGAAACGTGTGCTCACCAGCTATCGGCAACGGTATCCGCGCGTCACACTCACGTTGAGCGAATCGCCATCGGAACGCCAGCGTGACGCGCTTGCCGAGCGCACACTCGACATCGGCCTGTTACGTCAGGCAGATGACGCGCCACCGGTCGCCGGATTGAGTTTCGAAACGTTGATCGACGAAGCGCTGGTCGTCGTTCTGCATCAGGGCCATGCGCTGTCGCGACGTCAAAGCCTGTCCATTGCGGATCTGGCGAACGAAGCGTTCATCATGCACCCGCACGACGTCGGTACGGCGGTAGACGGCAAAATCCGGGGAATGTGCGAACGCGCGGGGTTCATGCCGCGCGTGGTGCAGGAAGCGCGCGAGTCGACCACCATCGTCGCACTCGCGGCGAGCGGGTTGGGCGTTGCCGTCCTTCCCGCGGCCGTGCGATGCATCCAGATCGAAGGGGCATGCTTCATGGACCTCAGCGAGCCCGATGCCCATACGCCTCTGCTGCTGGCCAAGCGTCGCGACGATGCCAGCCCGTTAGTGCAAGCGTTCGTCGCGATGTGCCACGAAGTGGCTGGCAATCTTCACGAGACTCGCCAGCCTGCGCACTGACGCGGGATCAGCCGCGCAGCGAGGCCGCCAGACCGATGACGACGACGCCCAGCACGAGGTTGAGAATTACCAGCCGGCGAATGCCGTTGACCGCCGCAGCACCGTCCGGCCATGACTGCGCCTGCACCGCGCGTTGCAGGCGCGGGAACAGAGCAAACCGGATGTGACCGAAGACGAGCATCATCAACACGCCGACGCCTGCCATCGCATGCACAGGCCAACGCGCATGCAAGCCCCCCATCCCCATCATCATGTGACCGCCCGAGAGCAGGATCACGACGATGGCCACGCCCACCCACGTAAAGAAGCGCGTGAGCGCCGCCTCCCACAACGGCAGACGTTGCTGCGGCGAGAGTTCGGACGACGCCGGCCGCAGGCAGGCCAGGGCAAAGAACATCCCCCCGATCCAGACAGCAACGCTTACCAGATGCAAGAACAGGCTGAAGGCATAAACGCTCATGCGTGACTCCCGTCAGGATGCCGAAGGCACGGCCGGCAACACCGGCTCGAGCGAACGCGGCTTGAAAGTAGCGAACTTGACGGCAGGCGAGCGCCCCTTGCGGGCACGCTTGCCGATATTCGGCGCCAGCGATGCCCCCGAGAGTGTCTCGGACTGCACCTTGCCGCCGCGAACTTCGCCGTACACCGTGACACCGGCTTCGCTGATCGGCACCGCCGCCACCAGCGTTTGCTTGTCGTCGAGCCCGATCAGCGTGACACCCCGTCCGCCGCCCGTGAGCGACTTCATCTCGTCCATGCCGAACACGAGCAAACGGCCGTCACTCGACAGACAGGCCACCGCGCTTGCCCCCTGCCAGATCGGCGTCGGGGCAAGCGGCTCGGCACCATCGTCGATGGTCATGAACGACTTGCCCGCCTTCACGCGGCTGACCATATCGCCCAGCTTCGTCGTGAAGCCAAAGCCTGCCGACGTAGCCAGCAACAGCGGTTGTTCGCTCGATGCCGCGTAATAGTGCAACAAGCGCGAGCCCGACTCGAGTTCGATCAGCGACGTGAGCGGCACCCCGTCGCCACGCCCCCCCGGCAGCAGCGACACAGCGACCGAATAGACGCGGCCATTGCTGCCCCACGCGATCAGCGGATCGACGGTGCGGCATTCGAACGCGCCGTACAGGGCGTCGCCCTGCTTGAACGAGAAGCCCTGTGCGTCCAGACCATGGCCCTTGAGCGCACGCACCCAGCCTTTGGCAGAGACCACCACCGTGACCGGCTCGTCGACCACGCGCGCCTCGGCAACGGCACGCTTTTCTTCCTGAATCAGCGTGCGACGATCGTCACCGAACTGCTTCGCGTCGGCCTCGATTTCCTTGATGATCAGGCGCTTCATCGTGCTGTCGTTGGCGAGCAACTCTTCGAGCTTGGCCTTCTCGTCGCGCAACGACGCGAGTTCCTGCTCGATCTTGATCGCTTCCAGACGCGCCAACTGACGCAGCCGGATTTCGAGAATGTCTTCGGCCTGACGCTCGCTCAACTGGAACGCGCTCATCAACGCGGCTTTCGGCTCGTCCGACTCGCGGATGATGCGAATGACCTCGTCGATATTCAGAAAGACGATCATCCGTCCTTCGAGAATATGAATGCGGTCGTTGACCTTGCCCAGACGATGGCGCGAGCGGCGCGTGACCGTCTCGAAGCGGAATCCGATCCACTCGGAAATGATGTCGCGCAACGACTTCTGCGCCGGACGACCATCGGCCCCCACCATCACGAGGTTGACCGATGCGCTCGACTCGAGGCTCGTATGAGCGAGCAGCATCGTAATGAATTCCTGCTGGTCGATGCGGCTCGACTTCGGCTCGAACACCAGTCGCACAGGCGCATCTTTGCCCGATTCGTCGCGAACCGTATCGAGCATGCCAAGCACCGACTGCTTGAGGTTCTGTTGCTCCGGCGTGAGCGTCTTCTTGCCGAGCTTGACCTTCGGGTTGGTGATTTCCTCGATTTCCTCGAGCACCTTCTGGCCCGAGGTATTGGGCGGCAACTCGTACACTACCGCTTGCCACTGGCCGCGCGCCATCTCTTCGATCTTCCAGCGCGCGCGCACCTTGAGACTGCCGCGACCGGTATCGTAGGCCGCACGGATTTCCGCAGCGCTCGAAATCAGTTGACCGCCCCCCGGGAAATCCGGCCCCTGCACGTAGGTCATCAACTCGGCATCGTCGAGCTTCGGGTTGCGGATCAGCGCAACGGCAGCCGACGCGACTTCGCGAAGATTGTGCGACGGGATTTCCGTCGCCAACCCCACGGCAATCCCCGACGCGCCATTGAGCAATACGAACGGCAGACGTGCCGGCAACAAACGCGGCTCTTCCGTCGACCCATCGTAGTTCGGCACGAAGTCCACCGTGCCCGCATCGATTTCGTCGAGCAGCAGCTTCGCGATCGGCGTCAATCGCGCTTCGGTGTACCGCATGGCCGCCGCGCCGTCGCCATCGCGCGAGCCAAAGTTGCCCTGACCGTCGATGAGCGGATAGCGCATCGAGAAGTCCTGCGCGAGACGCACCAACGCGTCATAGGCAGACTGGTCCCCGTGCGGGTGAAACTTGCCGAGCACGTCACCGACCACACGCGCCGACTTCACCGGCTTGGCGTCGGCCGCAAGGCCCATTTCGTTCATCGCGAACAGAATCCGGCGCTGCACTGGCTTCTGGCCATCGCAGACGTCAGGCAGTGCACGGCCTTTGACCACGCTAATTGCGTAGTCGAGATAAGCGCGCTCGGCGTAAGCGCCGAGCGTCAGCGTGTCGTCATCCGACGGCTGCGTAAAGAGATCTTCTACTTGTTCCATAAAACCTGTGGGTTTGCTGCGAACGTTTGACGAGAGTTCGGGTGGACGTTGACCGCGAGATCATACCAAGCTCGTCGGTACATTTCGGCAAAAACACGTCCGAATGACAAAGCAAGACGTGATTTCGGAGCTGAGGAGACGGGAATCGGGAGGATGCCGCCCATGTTTCAGACGAATCCGAGCATCGAGACCGCAGTTTGCGCATACGACCGCACGACCCGCACGACCATCACGCGCCCCCTCCTGCGGCAATAACACCCCAGAGGTGACGATTCAGTCGGTCGATGGCGCGGAAGACAGTGCCCTTGGCGCCGAGTCACGTACCGACGCGTTCGGCATGGTAGCAGGCACGACGGGCAAACCGGACGGCGCCCCCAAAATGACGTGAATGCGGCCATCGCGCGAGCCGCTCACTCGGGCACGGCCGACTTGTCCTGCGCCGTTGGTGCCGGCCGCCCGAAGCACACCGCCGCCAGAGGCCGCGTCTGGCGCGTCGGGATTGAAGCGTCGGTAGAGTTCGAGCACGGCAGCCACATAGTCGCGGGTCTCCGCGTAAGGCGGGATCTGATCGGCATGACGCGCGACAGCGCCCTCGCCGGCGTTGTACGACGCCAGCACCAGTTCGAGACGATCGGGATAACGCGCCTGCAAATCACGCAGATAGCGCGCCCCCGTCAACACGTTGATACGCGGATCGGTCAGTTTGTCCGCGACCGTGCGCTTCGCATCGGCACGCACGCCGTAACGCTCGCCCGTCGTCGGGAGTACCTGCATCAGGCCGACCGCCCCCTTGGGCGACACGGCATCGCTATCGAATCCCGACTCGGCCGCAATCACCGCCTTGAGCAGCGCGGCATCCACCTGAAAACGCTGCGCCGCCTGGGCAATGACGGGTGCGAGCTTTTTCAGATTGGGATGACGTGCGAGCGCGTCGTAAAGACGTGAGCGATCGGTACCGGTGACAGCGCCGCCCGGCTGGGCTCGCAGATCGGCGCTAGCCCCTGACCCGACGACCAGACGGTAGCGCGCGTCGAGCTTGCGTGCGGCGAGATGAGCCACGCCGTTCTCGTCGACATAACCGTAGAGTTCGGCATGCGCAAGCGGCGGCGCGACAAGCAGCGCAGCCGCCAGCGCGGGCCCTGCGAGCTTGCGCAGAGAGAACGGTTGGCGGAGCGCGCTCGCGCGATCCGCCGTCGACACTGACTTATTGCTGACCTTTGACATGCACCTTGATCGTCTGGCTCATCGCCGGACCATACGACTGGTGCGCACCGTTGGCGAACTGCATCGTCAACGTGTGATCGCCCGGCGTCAGATTGACGCTCGTCTCGGTCTGGCCCTTGCCAAAATGCAGGTGCGTGTCGTCGGTGGGAACGACCTGACCTGCCGGAACGGAATCGCCGTCGATAATGAGGTGGTGATGACCGGTGTTGGGCGTCATATCGCCCGCCGGCTTGATCGCCATCCCCTCGACGCCGAACTTGACCACGACCGGGTTCGACACCGTGGCACCGTTGGTCGGCGCAACGAAGAAGACGCGCGGCTGAGCCGACTGTGCCAAAGCGGTAACGCTTGCGCCAGCAAGCAGTAGCGGCACGAAAATGCAACGCATGGAACGCAACATAACGCGACTCCCGGAAGGGTGAAGCTTGGATTATCCCACTATGTGAGCGCTCACGCTGGTCTGCCCATGCGTGAGGCTCCCGCGATTGGAACGACGTCTGCGCAAGCGCTTAGATGTCGGCTTCCACTTCATTGCCCTTGGCTTCGAGCCAGCTGCGCCGTTGCGCCGCTTCGCCCTTGCCCATGAGCATGTTCATACGCGCCACGGTCGCATCGAAATCCAGAGCGCCGAGCGCCACCGGGCTCAGCCGGCGCGTGTCGGGATTCATGGTGGTTTCCCACAACTGCGCGGCACTCATTTCTCCCAGCCCCTTGAAGCGGCTGATCGACCATGCGGACTCGCGCACGCCATCCTTGCGCAGTTTGTCGAGAATCGCCTCGAGCTCACCTTCGTCGAGCGCGTAGAGCTTCTGCGCGGGCTTCTTGCCACGGGCCGGGGCGTCCACGCGATAAAGCGGCGGACGCGCCACATACACATGCCCCGTCGCAATCAATTGCGGGAAATGACGGAAGAACAGGGTGAGCAGCAGCACCTGAATGTGCGAGCCGTCGACGTCGGCGTCCGAGAGAATGCAGATCTTGCCGTAGCGCAGATTCGACAGGTCGGGCGTGTCGTTCGCGCCATGCGGATCGACGCCGATGGCCACGGCGATGTCATGCACTTCGTTGTTCGCGAAGAGCCTGTCGCGCTCGGTCTCCCAAGTGTTGAGCACCTTGCCGCGCAACGGCAGAATCGCCTGAAACTCCTTGTCGCGGCCCATCTTCGCCGAGCCGCCTGCCGAGTCGCCCTCGACCAGAAACAGTTCGTTACGCGTGATGTCTTCGGTCTCGCAATCGGTGAGCTTGCCCGGCAACACGGCCACGCCGGAACTCTTCTTCTTCTCGATCTTCTGGCCGGCGCGCGTGCGCGCCTGCGCCTGACGAATCACAAGTTCGGCGAGCTTCTTGCCATGCTCGACGTGATGATTGAGCCACAGCTCGAGCGCAGGACGCGTGAACGACGACACCAGACGCACGGCGTCGCGGCTATTCAGACGCTCCTTGATCTGGCCCTGAAACTGCGGATCGAGGACCTTCGCGGACAGCACGAACGACACGCGCGAGAAGACGTCTTCCGGCAGCAACTTCACGCCCTTTGGCTGAAGATTATGCAGTTCGATGAAGCCTCGCACGGCCTGAAACAACCCTTCGCGCAGGCCCGATTCGTGCGTGCCGCCGGCTGGCGTCGGAATCAGGTTGACGTACGACTCGCGCACCGGCGCACCGTCTTCGGTCCAGGCGACGACCCACGCCGCGCCCTCGCCTTCGGCGAAGCTGTCTTCGTTGCCGTCGGCAAATCGCTCGCCTTCGAACAACGGAATGAGCGGCTCGGCACCGTTCAGCGATTCGACCAGGTAGCCACGCAGACCCTGCTCGTAGAACCACGTCTGCTCTTCGCCGTTCTTCTCCTGACGCAACGTCACGCGCACGCCCGGCAACAGCACTGCTTTCGAGCGCAGCAAGCGTTGCAGTTCGCCCAGCGGCAGCGCAGGGCTGTCGAAGTACTTCGTGTCCGGCCAGACGGTGACACGTGTACCGCTCTTCTTCTCACCGCGTTGTGCGGCACGCGAATGCAGTGCCACGTTGACGTTACCGCCGTCGGCGAACTCGAGTTCGGAAACCTGACCGTCGCGCCAGACGGTGACCGCCAGGCGGGTGGCCAGTGCGTTCGTCACCGACACGCCAACGCCGTGCAAACCACCGGAGAAGGTGTAAGCGCCACCGGCGGCCTTATCGAACTTGCCACCGGCGTGCAGGCGGGTGAATACGATTTCGACGACCGGCACCCCCTCTTCCGGGTGGATGCCGACGGGGATGCCACGACCGTCGTCCTCGACGCTCACCGAACCATCCTTGTTCAGAGTGACGAGAATCTGCTTACCGAAACCGCCCAGCGCTTCGTCCGACGCGTTGTCGATGACTTCCTGAATGATGTGCAGCGGATTTTCGGTGCGTGTGTACATGCCCGGGCGCTGCTTGACCGGCTCAAGGCCCTTCAGGACCTTGATGGACGCTTCGCTGTACTGGGCAGGCGTATTTTTTTTCGACATAGCGTGACTGAATTGGGGTACGACGCCCGGCGATTATCCACATTTCCTGTGGACAACCACGGGGAAAACCCATTAACACATGACAAAAGTGACGCCGGATCAACGACTTGAGTTGCGGCGCCCACATAATGGGCACTCTGAGCGCTTCGCGCCCGGCATGGGGGTCCGGGAAGCGAGCCGCGCCTGATGAATCGCGGCCTATTGTACTGTCACTCGCGATGCGATCGAATGACAGCCCCTGCCGGACAACATTCGGCGGCCGGACCTCGGGCCGCAGGAGCGTCCATCGACACTCAGGCGTTCTCGCCGCGCTGCCTGGCTTCGAGCACTTCCCAGCGTTCGAGCGCTTCGAGCAACTCCAGTTCAATGGCTTCGAAACGTTCGGACAACGCCGCCCCGGCTGCCGGATCTTTCACAAAGATCGAACCGTCTTCGATCTTCGCCGCAGCCTCCTTCTGCTCGTTTTCCAACGAAGCGATGCGCTCCGGCAGACCGTCGAGCTCTCGCTGCTCCTTGTAGCTCAGCTTGACCTTGCGATTCGCGCTGCGCTTGGCGGCGACGGAGGCATCCTTGGCCACCTCATCGGAGGGTGCACGCTGCGCGGCGAGCGCGGCGGAGCGCTCGCTCTGCACCTGCCAGTCGGTGAATCCGCCGACATACTCGCGCCAGTTGCCGTCGCCCTCGGCCGCAATGACCGAGGTCACGACGTTATCCAGGAATGTCCGGTCGTGGCTCACGAGGAACACGGTGCCGGTGTACTCCTCAAGCAGTTCTTCGAGCAGTTCGAGGGTCGGGATGTCCAGATCGTTGGTCGGCTCGTCGAGCACCAGCACATTGGCCGGACGCGCGAACAAGCGCGCGAGCAGCAGGCGGTTTCGCTCGCCACCCGAGAGCGACTTCACCGGCGAGCGGGCGCGCTCCGGCGAGAACAGGAAGTCACCGAGATAACTCATGACGTGCTTGCGCACGCCACTGATTTCGATCCAGTCGCTACCCGGGCTGATCGTATCGAGCAGGCTCTTCTCCGGATCGAGCTGTGCGCGCATCTGATCGAAGTACGCCACCTGCAAATTGGTACCCACGCGGATCTGCCCGCTATCCGGCGTGATGTCGCCGAGGATAAGCTTGAGCATCGTCGTCTTGCCGACGCCATTCGGACCGACGAGACCCACCTTGTCGCCACGCATGAGCGTCGCCGTGAAATCGCGCACGATGACGCGATCGCCATACGATTTCGTCACGTTGGTGAGTTCCGCCACGATCTTGCCGGACTTCTCGGCTTGCGCCACGTCCATGCGCACATTGCCCTGAATCTCACGGCGCTCGGCACGCTCGTTGCGCATCGTCTTCAAACGCTCGATGCGCGACACACTCCGCGTGCGGCGCGCTTCAACGCCCTTGCGAATCCACACCTCTTCCTGTGCGAGCAGCTTGTCGAACTTCTCGTTCTCTACCCGCTCGACTTCGAGTTGTGCGGCTTTGCGCTCCTGGTATTGCGTGAAGTTGCCGGGGTACGACAGCAAGCGTCCACGATCGAGTTCGACGATACGTGTGGCGACACGGTCGAGAAAACTGCGGTCGTGGGTGATGAACAGCAGCGCGCCGCGAAAGCCGATGAGCAGTTCTTCGAGCCAGCGGATCGCCTCGAAATCGAGGTGGTTGGTCGGCTCGTCGAGAAGCAACACGTCGGGTTTCGCGACCCAGGCCTGCGCAAGCGAAACGCGCTTTTGCATCCCGCCGGAGAGCGCCCCGACACGCGCATGCCCGTCGAGGCCAAGCTGAGCAATGGTCGTCTCGACACGCGTCTTGAGTTGCCATGCATCGGCGGCATCGAGCGAGGATTGCAGGGTGTTGAGTCGCGCGAGCAGCGCATCGTGCTCGGCGCCATCGGGCGCTTCGGCCAATGCCTCGGCCGTGCGGTCGTAATCGGAGAGCAACTGGTGCGCGTCGCCCAGGCCGAGCGCGACGGCGTCGAACACCGTCTGATCGGCGTCGAACTCGGGCTCCTGCGGCACGTAGACCGTATGGAGCCCAGCCTGACGGGCAACCAGCCCGTCGTCGGGCGCCGTCAGGCCCGCCACGATCTTGAGCAGCGACGACTTACCTGCGCCATTGCGCCCGATAAGCCCGACGCGCTCACCGGCTTCGAGCGAAAAATCGGCATTGTCGAGCAATGCCACGTGACCGAACGCCAGTTGGGCGCCCGTGATGGAATACAAGGCCATGAGTCGGGGAACGGGAGAACTACGATGGGAGGTATTGTAGTGCCGGGCACGAAGGCCCGACCGATATTGCACTGCGAATGCGCTGCTTCTACACGGCTAAGGTACGGTCATTGCGCGGCCGGTGCGCGCAGCATTTCGATATGCATGATGCCGTCTTCGTCATACGGCTCGCTTGCCTTGACGAACCCGAACGCGCCATAAAACGCTTCCAGATGCGCCTGAGCACCGATGCGCAGCGGGGCTGATGGCCACTGTACCTCGGCAATGGCCACCGCCCGGGCGAGCAACTCGCGCCCGAGTCCGGTACCGCGATGCGACGCTGCCGTGATCACTCGCCCGATCGACGCCTCGTCGTAGGCAAGTCCCGGCGGCAGTAGACGCAGATACGCGGCAATCTGCTGCTGGTCCGACGCGTCGCGCACTTGCGCAACGAGATGCAGGCTATGGGGATCGCGTCCGTCGATGTCCTGATAGGGGCACTGTTGCTCAACCACGAATACGGCATTTCGCGCCGCCAGAATGCGGTAAAGCAGTGTGCTGCCCAACTCGTCGAACGACTTGCACATCCATTCCATTCCCGACTCTCCCGCCTCGCGTTGCGAAAGGCGGGACTATAGCACCGTCACAAATCGACGATGCCAGCATCGCGCACAGGGAATGAACTCGGGATTGGATTTACTGGTAGTAGACGATGCCCTGCTCGATGTCGGCACGGGCATTGCGCTCGGCGTCGTCAAGGGCGTTACCTTGCGTGGCAAAGCCGTAGGCGGTCTGCACCTGATAGGCGCCTACCTTCTCCATCCCACGTTGCGTCGGGCGGTGAATCTCGTAGAACGCGTCCCAGCGGGCGTTGTCACGCTCCACGGCACGGACGCTGTACTGGAATTCTTGATATTGTGATGTTTTCATTTTGTATCCTTCTTACTGCATAAAATTTGACTAATAACGATCCCTCTCCAATCGGCTTACGGTGATGAGAGTGCAGATTTGCACAAATGTTTCCGTGAAGTGCACGCAGACTATCCGCCAAATATGACAGGCACGAGACATTCGCGTGACTGACATACGACAGACGGCACTGCTGAACGCTGCGTACGGCACAAGACCGCAGGCACACCGTCACTGCGCAACGTAAGGCGCAATGGGGGCGTTCTGTGTACAACTTCCTATTTCGGGGAACGGTGCACTGCCACCCGGTCGGGGGTAGCGGCAAGAACGTTGGTCACGTGGAATCGCGCCAATCATTCAGGGCGACATGCGGTAGCACGGTCGTGTGGCACATGTGTAGTGATAATCGTGCCACACGTTGGCTAACTCCGGGCGGGGTCTGAACCTGCCCGGCATTTCATGCCACGGGTGACTGCCACTCATTGAATCCGAAGATGACGGAAAAATGAGCACAGTTGGCGAATGATAACAGAAAAATCCTGCTCATGCACCAAAGCAGACAAACGCCAAAACCTGTCTAGCGGGCTGAGGTACGGTCGTCGATTTGGGCCAGTACCCAGTACATATAGCCCGCGAACGCCCCGAAGATCACGTGCCCGGCCAACATCGTCCAGCCACGCGACTCGATGAACCACGGAAACAATTGCGTCATCACGTAAAAATTGACGGCATACACGATCAGCCCGAAGACGGCGCCCGCCACCGATACGGTCACAACGTCCGAATCCAACCGGAACGGAGCGACGATGGCACCCAGCACGACGCCCAGCACGACCCCGATGGCCGCGTGAACCATGAGCGCCATGGCAACGATCGAGATATCGAACGTGGCAGGCTGAGACAGAATGCCCGGCCCCAGCACGATGGCCGCGACCATCCGGGGCGGCACCCACGGGCTCTGGCCGGAGACCAGCAGCACCATGAGCATTTCCACCGCAGAGAAGAAAGCGCAGGCGACGAAGCCGGCGACGGCGGCCGCCATCCAGTCGGGCGAACGGTGCGTGTAGCGATGCGAGTGGAGGTGCAGTTCCATGATGTCCTCCCTTGAGGGTTGCTCACAGGCCGCCGGCAGCACCGGCAGTCTTTTCAGGATAGAACAATCCGGGCGCGGCGACGGCTGGCCAGCGCTATATACTTGGCGTCACGGCCCGCCGCCGGCGGGACTTTCGGGAGATATCGTATGTCCAGTCTTATTGGCTTGCTCGTCGCTATCGTGCTCGTTGGGGTTCCCGTCTGGCGCATTCTGACCCGGCTCGGCCTGTCGCCCTGGTTCACGATACTGGCCTTCATCCCGGTCGTGAACATCATTTCCCTCTGGCTGCTGTCCTATGCCAACTGGCCCGGACAGCGCACGGCGGTACAAGTCCCCAACGTCTGACGCTGCCTCGCCGATGCCCGCTCGCGAGGCATCGGCAACCCGCCCTCCTGCAACCGCTGGCGCAGGTTCTCGTCGATTTCCGCCGATTCGTGCCATTTTCCGGCTAGCTCTCCCGCATCACTCCCCAGGTCGATTCTCCGCGCCATCCCGCTTGCACGCCGCGTTACGGCATGAACGCCCGCCCGTGGTGCAATGCGGTACGGTAGAATATTCGCCAAACTCCAAACACTGGTCAGGCATGAGCACAGAGCTGAACGCGGCATCCAATTTCATCCGCAACATCATTGACGAAGACAATCGCTCGGGCAAATGGGGCCAGCGCGTCGAAACGCGCTTCCCGCCGGAGCCTAACGGCTATCTGCACATCGGTCACGCGAAGGCCATTTGCGTGAACTTCGGCATGGCGCGCGACTACGATGGCGTGTGCCATCTGCGTTTCGACGACACGAACCCGGAAAAAGAAGAGACCGAATACGTCGACTCGATCATCGAAATGGTCAAGTGGCTCGGTTTCAGCTACCAGACGCCGCAGAAGGAACATCTCTACTTCGCCAGCGACTACTTCGACAAGCTCTATCAGGGCGCCGAGATCCTGATTCAGCGCGGCAAGGCATACGTCGATAGCCAGAGCGCCGACGACATGCGCGCCAACCGTGGCTCGCTCACCGAGCCGGGCAAGGATTCGCCGTTCCGCAACCGCTCGGTGGAAGAGAACCTCGATCTGTTCCGTCGCATGCGCGCGGGCGAATTCGCCGACGGCACGCACGTGCTGCGCGCCAAGATCGATATGTCCTCGCCGAACATCAATCTGCGCGACCCGGCCATCTACCGTATCCGTCACGCCCACCACCATCGCACGGGCGACGCCTGGTGCATCTATCCGATGTACACCTACGCGCACCCGCTCGAGGACGCCATCGAGAACATCACGCACAGCCTGTGCACGCTGGAGTTCGAAGATCAGCGTCCGTTCTACGACTGGGTGCTCGGTGAATTGGCCGACGCCGGGATGTTCACGCGTCCGACGCCGCAGCAGATCGAATTTGCGCGTCTGCAACTGACCTATGCCATCACGAGCAAGCGCAAGCTTCGCCAGTTGGTGGACGAAAAGCACGTCGACGGTTGGGACGACCCGCGCATGCCCACACTCGTCGGCTTGCGCCGCCGCGGCTTCTCGCCGGAGAGCCTGCAACTGTTCTGCGAGCGCATCGGTGTGGCGAAGTCGGCGTCGTGGATCGACATGAGCATTCTCGAACAGGCCCTGCGCGACGACCTTGATCCGAAGGCACCGCGCGCGACGGCGGTGCTCGATCCGCTCAAGCTCATCATCGACAACTATCCGGAAGGCAAACAGGAAGACTGTCAGGCCCCGGTACATCCGCACTTCCCGGAGCGTGGCATGCGCACGTTCCCGATCTCGCGCGAGTTGTGGATCGAGCGCGAAGACTTCCAGGCAGAGCCGGTCAAGGGTTTCTTCCGCCTGTTCCCGGGTAATAAGGTGCGCCTGCGCTACGGTTACGTGGTGGAGTGCACCGGCTTCGATACCGATGCCGACGGCAACGTCACTGCCGTGCATTGCAACTACTTCGAAGACAGTCGTTCGGGCACGCCGGGGGCAGACAACTACAAGGTCAAGGGCAACATCCACTGGGTGAGTGCACCGCACGCCGTGGCTGCCGAGGTGCGCATCTATGATCGTCTGTTCCTCGATCCGAACCCGGACGCCGGCGAGAAGAACTTCCTCGACGCCATCAATCCGAACGCCAAGCGTGTCACGCAGGCCTACGTCGAACCGGGGCTGATGCACGTGGCACCGGAGGAGCGCGTGCAGTTCGAGCGCCACGGCTACTTCGTTGCCGATCGTCACGACTCCGTACCGGGCAAGCCGGTATTCAACCGGAGCGTGTCGCTCAAGGATAGCTGGGCAGTCAAACCGGCCAAGGGCGGCGGCAAGTAATCGCCATCGCAACCCTCGCCGAACAAAACCCGCGCCGCCGTGCGCGGGTTTTGCTTTTTTAGCGTTGGCTTGACGACAGACGGACGGGGCGACAGACCAAATACCCACTATAACTGGCCGACGCGCCCGGGCAGGCCGGTTCGGCGTAAGCTCGCGCCCATCGTTCGTCACCGGTTGGGCGGCTCACCTAATACGGCCCACCTGAGGCGAGCCCACCCTCAACGACCGCCAGAATCGTCGCTGTCCACCCATGCCAACGCCTCATCTGTCGCCCATGCCGGATGTCCCCTCACCGCGGTCCACGTCGCCGACTGCGGGGGAACAACACTGGCTGATCGGCGAGTTGCACGGCACCGTCGCGAACTTCGCACAGATCTACTTCATTCCGTCGGCGGGTATCGGGTTGTGGTTATTCGCCGTGCTCGCCCTGGCCGACTTGCCCGCAGCCCTGTCCGGACTGGCCGCCAGCGTTGCCGCGTCGTGTCTGGCAATTGCGCTACGGCTGCCACGCGAGCAACGCCGCAGCGGACTACTGGGATACAACGGGGCGTTGGCCGGCATTGCATTTGGCGCCTTGTGGCAGCCCGACGCCACGTTTGCCGCATGGCTCGCGGTATGCGTCTGCCTGACCGTCTTCACGACGGTCCTACTCGCCCGATACCGGCTCCCAGCCCTGACCGGCCCGTTCGTGGGTGTCATGGCGCTCACGTGGGCCGCGCAGCCCTGGCTAACGTTACTGCCGCGCTCGGGAGCGCTCGCGTGCGACACGGGCACACCCGGCTTCGTCTTCTGCTCGGTAGGTCAGGTCGTCTTCGTAGCCCCGTTGGTCCTGGGCCTGCTCACCTGGTATTTGCTCGCGCTCTGGAACCTGCGTGCCACGCTGTGGGCGTTGGCGGCGGGCGTTGCCGTATGGTCGGGCATCGCCGGGCTGGCGACGGCATGGCCCGCGATGGCCGGACAAGCTGGCGGCATCGGCGTGAACGCCTTTCTTGCGGCGCTCGGATTAGGGCTATTTCATCGCCGCCCTGCCGTGCGGTTTGTCGGCGCCGTCCTGGCCAGCGTTCTTTGTATCGCGCTCGGTCAGGCGCTCAGTTCGCTCGGCTGGCCGTACTTCACGCTGCCGTTCAATCTGGCGGTCTGGATCGTGCTAGGTGCAACGGCTCAGCGCCACCGCCCCGCTTCCCCATAAAAAAATGCCCGGAACGCTCACGCTCCGGGCACTCGCTCATCGCAAACCCCGTATGGCGAAGCTGCCGCCTGTGCGGTCAGCTTCTCTGTGTGGTTTTGGCCTGCCTTCGCTCGTCTCCGAGCGCTTCTCGCTGTTGTATTGCTCCCTGCCTGACGCCCACTAACGCCCCCCGACGTTGCGAACCGCTACCGAAGCCCGGGCCTCTCGTGTGCCCTACCCATATCAACGGTCGGCCGCGAGAAAAGTTGACCGGGGTATACACCGATCTTTCGTCAATCGGTATCGGCGTCTTCGTAGTTGCCGGAAACGGCCGGCGTCTTCACGACCGCATACCGTGCCAGCGTCTCCTTGCGCGCCACGTCGTGGGCCACCAGCGGCTGGGGATAGTCACGCCCAAGCGTCACCTTGGCGTCGAGCAACGTTTGCGCGTCGGCTCGCCACGGCGCGTGCAGCGCCTTGTCGGGCAAATCGGCCAGCTCCGGCACATACTTCCGGATGAAACGGCCCTGCGGATCGAACTTCTCCGACTGCGTGATCGGATTGAAGATACGGAAATACGGTTGCGCGTCGCACCCCGTCGAGGCCGCCCACTGCCAGCCACCGTTGTTCGCCGCCAGATCGAAATCATTGAGCGCGCGCGCAAAGTACGCCTCTCCCCGTCGCCAATCGATGCCCAGATCCTTGACCAGAAAACTCGCCGTGACCATGCGTAGACGGTTGTGCATGTAGCCGGTCTGGTTGATCTGACGCATGGCGGCATCAACCAGCGGATACCCGGTTTGCCCTTCGCACCACGCGAGGAAATTCGCATCGGCCCCCTTCCCTGACGCCCATTCGATCGCGTCATACGCCGGTTTGAACGCACGACCGACCACCTCCGGATGATGGTGCAGGATCATGAAGTAGAACTCGCGCCAGATGAGTTCGCTAAGCCAGGTCTGCGCGCCACTGCCCGCATCACCGCCTTTCAACATGGCCGCATGCGCCTCGCGAGCCAGCGTGCGAATCGAGATCGTGCCAAAGCGCAGGTGTACTGACAGATAGCTCGGCCCGCGCACGGCGGGATAATCGCGCCGCTCGTGATAATGCGCCATGCGCGGCAGAAAATCGTCCAGCAATTGGCGCGCACCGGATTCTCCTGCCGGGATCGCCATCCGTCGCGCGGCCGGCACATCAAAACCCAACGATGCGAGCGAAGGAAGGGGGCGTGCACCGCCCGGAGGTACTGCCAGACGCCGCAGTTCGCCCTTGCGCCCGTGAGGGGCCAGATCGACGGGACGCACCTGCTTCAACCACGCCCGCTGATAAGGCGTGAACACGCTGTAAGGCTCGCCCTGCGCGGTCAGAATTTCGTTGACCTCGAAGATCACCTGATCCTTGACCGCCTCGAACACGATACCGATCTCGTCAAGAGAACGCGCCACCGCGCGATCACGCGCCACCGCCGCCGGTTCATAGTCCCGCCCGGCGAACACCGCCTGAACACCCAGCGACGTTGCCAGCGACGGAATCTCCACCGTGGGGTCGCCGTGACACACAATCAGCGCGCCGCCGGCACTTTCCAGCGTGCCAGCCAACTCGGCGACACTGTCGTGAATGAACGCGACCCGGCGATCGTCGGAGGGCAGGCCTGCCAGAATTGTCGTGTCGAAAACGAACACCGCATATACCTCGCGGCACGTCGCAAGCGCCTGCGTCAGCGTTGCGTTATCGGTGCAGCGCAGGTCGCGCCGCATCCATACCAGCCCTTTTTGGAATTCGCTCATGTCGGTTTAGCGCGATGTCGGTTTGACGCGACACCTGTGCGCCGCTATCAGTCGATTCGGGACGAATCCTTCAAATCCCGTACCATAGCGAGATCGCGGACTTTATGCCATCGGCCTCGATTACCTCATGACTCGGAAGTTTCCGAATTTGGCTCGCGCGCGCCGTGTCGTGCCGGCCCTCTTCTGTGTCGCAACCGTCCTGCTTGTCACCGGCTGCGCCACTCCATCGAAACCGAACACCCCGTCAGCAGCAACGCGGGCCCCCGCGCCAGACGCCCCCACGTTGCGCGAGCGTCATCTGGCAGCTGCCGACGCTGCCGCCGACCAGTACCGGACGTGTCTTTACGGCCACGTGGCACGCTACATCAATCTCGTCCCCGATCCCGCCCGGCTGGCGGACGAAGCCGCCGTAGAGTGCGCACCGATCACCGAGCGATTCCACCGCGAGCGGCAGGCCGCCATCGTGACGTACACCTCAGCCACCGATGCCGCGCAGCAAGCCGATGCCGCCACCGTCTCGCTCAAGGCCGACGGCCTGAGAGTCGCGCGCGCCCGTGCCACGGAGCTTCGCGCACTGCGGTAGGGGGCCGCCGAATCTCGCGAGAACCTACGTAGTCCCCCCGACGTGCTTTCCCTAATCGGGCAAGCCCCGATTGGCGAACGACACACCGGTGACCAAAATGAAATCGCCCTCTTACGTCCTTTTGGGGGTACTGCGACAACGTCATTTGCCCGCTTCGGCGGGCATTTTTCTTCGGTATCCGCAGAATTTTTCCCGAGACGTCCGGGGCGAGGAGACAGCGATGTGCATTTTCTGCAGACGCTGCATGGATGTCACTTGCCGTCGCGCCCACGCGGCGCCGATGCGTCCTCGTCAGACGAAGGCTCCCGCGGTTCGTCGTGTCCCAGCCACCGGTGCGCGAGCGCTTCGATGCGTCCGCCGACCGCCAGCACGATAAGCAGCAGCGCCATCGCCACAAGCGCGATATGCCAGCGGCCCAGACCGCAAATGATGCCGATCCCTGTCGTACTCCATAGCGCCGCCGCCGTCGTGAATCCATGCACCGAGGCGCCGTGGCTCGGACGGATGATGCACCCCGCGCCAAGAAAGCCGATGCCGGCAACGATGCCTTGTATCACCCGGCCGACCGACGACCCGTCGAAGGTGAGCGACGACCCCGGAAACGGCACGACCGCCAGCACGAACAAGGCCGAGCCGAACGATACGATCGCCAGCGTTCGCAAACCGACCGACTTGTGGTGCAGATTTCGATTGAGCCCGACGAGGCCGCCCAGAATCAACGCCGCCGTCAGCCGCAATGTGACTTCGATGATCTCCGTCATCCCTCACCTCACTCGCCTGCGCGATCTATGCCTGTGATGGCGCATTATCTCCCGGTGGCGCCGCAGTCAGTGCGGTAGCGTCGTCCCAGTCGTCGAACAGTCGCAACTGACGCGCCGCCTGCGCCTCCATCAGGCGCACCCCCACCCCCATGAGCCGAACGGGTTTGCGTTTGCGGCCCACCGCTTCCGCCAGCAATTCTCTGCATTGCGCAGGGTCGACGCCCAACGCACCGGCCTCAGCCGTCGTGCGCGAGAAATCGGCAAAGCGGATTTTGACGAAGACTTTGGCGACCGACAGCGGCTCGCTACGGCGCGCCCGCTCGATGCGCTCCAATAGCTGGCGAAGCAGCGGTTCCAGCGCCGTTTCGCATTCGGCAAGCGTTCGTAGATCGCGCGTGTAGGTGGTCTCGACACTGATCGATTTGCGCTCGCGATCCGGACTCACCTCGCGGGTGTCGATGCCACGGCAGCGCTCGAAAAGGCGTTGCCCGAACACGCCGAAACGCTCGGTGAGATCGGCCATCGAGTGGCTACGCAAATCGCCGCAGGAATCCACACCCAGGGCACGAAGCTTTTCCGCCGTGACCTTTCCCACTCCGAACAGGCGCTCGACGGGCAGTACGGCCACGAACGCGTCGACCTGCGCAGGCCGCACGACGAACATGCCATCGGGCTTGCGCCAGTCACTGGCGATCTTCGCGATGAACTTGTTCGGCGCCACGCCTGCCGAGACAGTCAGCCCGACTTCGGCGGCAACACGCGCGCGAATCTCTCGGGCAATCAGTGTCGCCGAGCCCTCGCAATGTTCGCTGTCCGTGACATCCAGATACGCTTCGTCCAGCGATAGCGGTTCGACGAGATCCGTGTAGTCGCGATAGATCGCCATGATGCGCCGTGACGCCTCCTGATACCGGCTCATCGTCGGTGCAATGATGCGCAGCTCGGGACACAACTTGAGCGCCTGGGCCGAGGGCATTGCGGAGCGCACACCGAAGGCGCGTGCCTCGTAATTGCATGTCGCCACCACGCCGCGCTGATCGGGTTGCCCGCCGACGGCCAGCGGAATTCCCCGCAACGACGGATCGTCACGCATCTCGACGGAGGCGTAGAAGCAGTCGGCGTCGCAGTGAATGATCTTGCGGATTGAGGATGACATGGCGGGCGGCGAAAACACTGTGCAAATATACAGCATTTGCGCAACATATGCGCCTCATCAGTGACATCCCGTCATCGCACAGGCAGGAACTGAAGGAACTGTGCGCCGAGCAGATTCTGCACATACCCGATGCCCGCTCGGCGGTACTTCTCGTCGAGCATTTCGGCCAGCAGATCGAGCCGACCGATGACCTTCCCGAATTCCCGCTCGAAGCTCACGTTGCGCACGTCGGCAATCTCGTTGGCGAGCAGCAACGGCTTGCCCACGGCATCACGACGACTCGCCAGCAACCACGCGGCAATTTCGACGTTGCGTGCCGCGTTATAGATCCGCTGCGCGTCCAGACCATCGCTCAGATAAAACACGGTCGTTCCCCCATGAGCGGCGATGATCGTGTCCGACAGGCTGAAGACGAAAGCGCCCACGCGATCGCCACCGAACGCCGGATCGAGCGAGAGCGACAGCGCTTTCACGTCACGTAAGTCCTTCAGTTCCGGCAGACTGCGTCGCCCTTCGACTGCCGCACGCAGTTGCGCCATCGCCTGTGCCTGAGTCGTGGCGCCGCCCTTGCGCCATTCTCGCGGGTTACGCTTGTAGAGCTTGTCGGCCAGCACGTACAAACTCTCGAGATTGGCCCGCATGCCCAGCGTCGCCATGCGATTGATGTCGGTCTGTGCGAGATCGGCCGTGGTCATCGACGTCGAACGCACCTTCCCGTGGTCGACCGGTGTGTCCTGATAAGACGCACATCCGGAGATCGCCACACCTGCGGCTGCACTGACGAGCGCGATCGCCCATCGTCCTCGCGCGGCATGGGTGAGCCAGTGTCGATGTCGGTGCAAGGCGTGCCGTCGGGTCATGGGCGTTTCGGTGTCGGTAAGCGACGACTCTACGCGATGAAACGCCATGCCTCGCGTCTCTCCTCCTCGAAAAATTGTGACATTCGGTAACGTCCCCTCACATCGCCCCCGTCGCCATCAGGGCAGCAGCGACTCGCGCACTTGCGCGAACAGCGGATGCGTCATCGCTTCCTCCAGACGCAACACCGGGGTGACGCAGCAATCCGCATCGGCAAAACGCGCCGCCCAGTCCGCCTGCGACGCGCTTGCAAACACTGCGGCCAATTCGCGCTGAAGTTCGCGCGCATCCTCGCCACCGATCGCTTGTCCCAGTGACCAGTGACGCGACTTCCAGTCGCTGCGTCCGAGCACATCGCACAGGGTCTGCCAGAACTTGAGTTCGAGCGCCCCTACGGCCATGTGCCGTGCGTCCTGTGTGCGGTACACCTGATAGCAAGGCACGCCGCCGTTGAGCAAATCGGTGCCCGCCCGCGACGCGTGGCCCTGCCGGTGCAACGCCACGGCGGGGACAAGATTCGCGCGAAAGACCTCGTGTGTCATGGAGATATCGAGCCAACGACCTCGCCCGGTGCGCTGCGCCGCAACGAGAGCTGCCAACACCGCTTGCACCGTCGCCTGCCCGCCGCCGTACAAGTCGCCGATCTGGAAGTTCGGGACGATGGGCGCGTCCGCCGCGTCGCCCAACTGATCGAGCACGCCGGCATAGCCGATGTAGTTGATGTCGTGCCCTGCGGCTTGCGCCATCGGGCCACGCTGTCCGTAGCCAGTGATCGACGCCATCACGAGCGACGGTCGCAAACGCGCGAGCGTCTCGTAATCGAAGCCGAGCCGCGCCATCACGCCGGGCCGGAATCCCTCGAGCAGCACGTCGGCACGAGACACCCAATCTCGAAACGTCGCACGATCCGTGTCGTGCTTCAGATCGAGGCGCTCGACGGACTTGCCCCGATTGAGCAGCCGCCAGAACGCACTCGGTGGCGCCTCGCTTTCCCCCAGCATCATCTCCCGCGCGTAGTCGCCCGCGCCCTTGTCCTCGATCTTGATGACGCGTGCTCCGAGTTCGGCTAGGCGAAGCCCCGCAAGTGGTCCCGGCAACAGGCGTGTGAGATCCAGAACGGTGATACCGGCAAGCGGTGCGTCGGCAGCCTCGGAAGCACTGGCACCCGGGGACGAAGCGGACGATTGACGTGCCTGAGAGAGATCGAGCGATTCGGTCATGGCGTGCGCGAAGGTGTGAGGAGCAATGCCCACACCGTACCGCGCCGTGCCGTCTGCCGGCAAGCAGACAACGCGCCATCCTCGCTCGGAAAGCGCTGAATTCAGCCTTGACTGGCGCCGTCCTCCCACAAAACGGGACCGGTGTGAACGTCCGCACCGGAGGCATCGTCCGCAGACGTTTCGTCCAGCGGCCCCGCCACCACGCCCTCGCTCAACAGACGGGCGATCTGAGCATCGAGATATCCCAGATCTCGCAGGATTTCGTTCGTGTGCGCGCCGGCCAAAGGTAACGGGCGGCGCGCAGTGAAGCGCTGCCCCGCCATGGTGATCGGCAGCAGTGGCACCTGCGTGTGCTCGCCATCCTCCGTGACCAGATCGCCCAGCCCGCCACTGGCGAGCAAATGCGGATCGTCGAACAACGTCTGTGGCGTTGCGATCGGCGCGAACGGCAAACCGTGACGCTCAAACGCGGCCGCGAGATAACCGGCGTCGAATCCCTGCATCATCTCGCGCAGCAGGGGCAGCAGCCAGTCGCGTGCCAGCACCCGGTCGTTGTTCGTCGCGAGCCGTGCATCGTCGGCCAGATCGTGACGGCCGAACACGTCGCAGAAAATTCGCCATTGGGTGTCGCTCACGACTGCGAGAAAGATCTGCACCCCATCGCGCGCCGTGAACACGTCGTACACGCCCCAGGCCGACACGCGCGCAGGCATCGGATCGGGCGCCACGCCCGTCACGGCATACTGCTGCATGTGCTGCGCCGCGAGCAGCACGCAGTTCTCGAACAGCGCTCCCTGAACTTCCTGTCCGCGTCCGGTCGTCTTGCGCTCGTACAACGCCGCCAGCGCAGCGAGTGCACCGAACACGCCACCCATGATGTCGTTGACCGATGCGCCCGCCCGCAGGGGCTGCCCGGGCAGCCCCGTCATGTAGGCCAGCCCCGCCATCATCTGCACCACCTCGTCGAGCGCCGTGCGTGCAGCGTAGGGTCCCGGCAAAAAGCCTTTGAGCGAGACGTAGACAAGCGCCGGGTTCAGACGCGACAACGTCGCATAGTCCAACCCGAGCTGGCGCATTCGCCCGGGCTTGAAGTTCTCTGTCAACACGTCGGCCGTGCTGACCAGCCGCAGAATCAGTTCGCGACCCTCTGGCCGAGTGACGTCCACGGCAAGACTGCGCTTGTTCCGATTGAATGCACGGAAAAAGCCCGCGCCCGTGCCCAGCAGACGCCGCGTCGCGTCGCCACCCACGGGTTCCACCTTGATGACGTCGGCACCCAGATCGCCGAGGACCATGCCGCACGCAGGACCCATCACCATATGGGAAAACTCCACAACGCGAATGCCTTGCAACGGCGTCGGCACCGCAGGAGATTCATCCAGCATCGGCTACCCTCCCGAACCTGCTCGCGACGCTTCGCCACACGGCCGGCCCGGCGTGCTTACGGCATGCGAAACGAATCCGTCGCGTCGTAGTTGATCGAAGCCGACGATGTACCCCGCCAAGGCACTCGCCGCCACGGTAGCCGGACTGCCCAGCCACATCTGTCCCGGACCGGAACGTCCGGGGAAATTCCGGTTCTGAGCGCTGATGACCACTTCCCCCGCCGCACGGGAGACGCCCGGCCCCGCATTCACACACGCGCCGCACCCCGGCGAGAGCATCGTCACGCCAGCGGCCTTGAATACCTCGGCATAGCCTTGCGCCTCGCACCACGCACGCACGTCTTCACTGCCGTATTGCAGGTAGAAGCGCACACGCTCGGCTACGCGATGCCCGTGAGACAGTCCCCACGCGAGCACGTCGTGACAGGCCTGCAGATCGTCGCGCTTGCTGCCCGTACACGATCCGCCATAAGCGATATCGATGGGCACGACCCCCGTCATATCGGCAAGCGCCACCCCGTTGCCCGGGTCACCCGGACTCGCCACCATCGCCCCAAGACGCGAGCAATCGATCTCGATGACATGGGCGTAGGACGCCTGCGCATCGCTGGTCATCCACGGCGCTAGCGAGACGTCGATGCCACGCCGCTCGCGCAAATAGCGAACCGTCTCGACGTCGGGCACGATCAGCCCGGTCAGCCCGCCAATTTCGGCGACCATATTGGTGAGCGTCGCCCGCTCGTCGGTCGACAGATGAGCCACCGCCTCGCCGGCGAATTCGATGATCTGGCCAATGGCGCGGCCGTCTCGGATGTACGGCAGATGCAGCAGATGCAACGCCAGATCCTTCGCCCCTACGCCTGCCGGCAACTGCGAGCGCAGATGCACAAGACAGGTGCCGGGGACGGTCAGGCGTGCATCGCCCGTGAGCCACGCGTTCGCCATTTCAGTCGCGCCAACGCCGAACGCAAAGGCACCGACAGCGCCGCAATGCGGGGTGTGCGAATCGGTGCCAACGATCACCTGCCCCGGCAACGCATAGCGTTCGAGCATCAGCGCATGGCAGATGCCTTCCGAGCCGCCACCGGGCGCTCGCCCATGAAGCCGCAGATCGTGCTGCGCACAGAATTCCCGCTGCACCGCCCCCAAACGTCTTGCTGCGTCAACCAGCGGCGGCGGGCGGCTGCCGTCGGCAGAGACCGCGTCGAGATGGGTGAGGTGGTCCTCGAAGCAAAGCATCGACGCCGGATCGTGCAATGCCGGCACCTCATCGCCGAAGGCATGGCGCAGGAAACTCACGGCCATCGGTGTCACGTACTCATGGGAGAAGCGCCAATCGGCAGGCACGAACACGGCGTCGCCCGCCCGCACACGCGCTACGCCGAGCGCGTGTGCGATGAGTTTCTCGCCGTAGGTCATCGCCCCCGCCGGGTGCTCGGGACGCGGTGGCACGGTATCCCCCGACAGACGCCGCCGCGTGTAGCCGAACAACCCGCCACTGCGCACGATGGCTTCGGCCAACGGATCGCAGTCTTCGAGGAAGGCTTCCATCGGCACCGCCTCTCCCGCCTGCAAACGCTCGGCCAGCGCCAGGTCGGTCGACATCAACAATCCGAGGTTCTGGCAGTTCTGCGCGTAGATCCGCTCGAAACTCTCTGCAATCACGACACGGATGCCAGCACACCATTCGGCAAATGGACTTGCCTCTCGCGACGATCCCTTGCCCCGGCGCAGTCCGGCGACCGAGAGGGCGAAGCCGCCTTCGCGCACCGCTTTCGGTCTGACGGGAAACACGCCGGCAGGATCTACCGCGTCTTCACTGCATCGCAAGCCGACATAAACGTAGTCGCCCAACGTCTCGTCGAACGCCAGACACGCCCATGCGGGCGTCATCTCGTCGGTGGAAATCTGGTCGCGCAGGGGCCCGGCCTCGGCACGCGTCAGTGACTCGCCCGCCAGTTGCCGGGTCATGGCCTCGGCACGCTCGCTCAACCACAGCACGCGTCCGTTCAATTGCACGGTGGCTTGCATGAGATCGCTCCTCGAATGTTCCCGCATGGGTTCACCCGTTTCGATCGCAAGTTCCGTGCCGAACTGTCATGCGGCAACCTGGAAAAAGTGAAGTCATGAGGTCCAAACGCGCGTTCGTCGGCAGATGTTCAGGGGTACTGCCGATTCGCTTGTATCGCGAATGCGTTGGTCCACGTATCGCCCAGCCGGATCTGCGACGGCTTGACTTCGGGAGTGAACGATGCGAGCGCCTTGAGCGCCGTGGCAGGACCGTCGGCGGGCATCATGCCGTCCGGCGAAAATGCCTCGCGACAGTTGGCGAAGGCTTTCAGATAGAGCGTCTTGTCGCCCAACAGATAGGGTTCCGGCACCGTTTTCAGGAGGTCGGCGGCGGAGGCATGCTGAAGCCACTTGTCCGCCCGCACGATAGCGTTGGCCAACGCCTGCACCGTATGCGGATTTTTCTGGATAAAGCTTTGGGGTGCGTACATCACGGCGGCCGGCATCGGCCCGCCGAACATGGCGCGGGTGCCCGCCTGCGTGCGCGTGTCGACAAGCACCTTGAGATCGCCAGACTCCTGCAGCAGCGTCATCATCGGATCGACGTTCGAGACGGCATCGACCTGTCCGCCGCGGGCGGCAGCGACGACCGTTGCGTTGCTCCCGACGCCGACGATCGACACGTCGGCCGGCTTGAGCCCGACTTTCGCGAGCGCGACGTTCACAAGCATGTGCGTGCTCGATCCGGGCGCACTGACACCGATGCGCATGCCCTTCAGATCCTTGACCGACTTGACCTCACCGGCCTTGGCCTTCACCACCCCGAGCACGAGTTGCGGTGCGGCGCCCAGTACGGCAAACGCCTGATAGGTCAGCCCCTTGGTCTGCATCAGCAGCGTGTGTTCGAAGGCACCGGTGCCGACGTCGGCACTCCCGCCGACCACGGCCTGCAGTGCTTTCGAGCCACCGGCGAAATCGTCGATGGTCACGTCGAGGCCTTCGTCCTTGAAATAACCGAGTTGTTCGGCGATGGTCAGCGGCAGGTAATAGAGGCCAGGCTTTCCGCCTACGGCAATCGTGACCTTCGTCTTTTCGAGCGGCTGTGCGGGAGCGGCAGACGCCCCGGCGCTCAGGCTCAATGCCACCAGGCCCAGCGCAATCAACGTGAGAACGAGAATCAAGCGTCCCACGGCATCGCGCACACGGCGCGCTTCGGCATGTGTCATCGCGTGTCTCCTCCCGCACGAAGCGGGACACAGGCGCGCTCCGGCTCGTCGGCCGGAATCGCTATCGGCCCCCCAAGCATCCACTGCCCCCGATGCTGCGACAAGCTGTGTTTCGGCATGCCAGACATCGCCGATTGCGATGCTTGCGGCAGCGCTACGCATCAGGCGTTACCCGCTGTTACGTTACGGGCGCACAAATGGTCGACCAGCATGCGCGACGCGACCGGCAAAGCATCGTACCGGCGCACACATACGACCAGACGCCGCTGCGCCCACGGATCGGTGAGCGGCACAATGCGCAACGCCTCTCCGTCGGTGACCTGCGAATAGATGCCGACGGCTTCGCGCGGCGCAATCGCGAGTCCGAGGTTCGCGCGCACCATGCGGCACACGGCTTCGAAGGTCGAGACATGGATACGGAATTTGACCGTCTTGCCCTGCTCGGCGGCCAGGCGTCGCAGCACGGTATACATGGCGCTGTCCGGATGCACACCGATCTGATCGAAATCGAGTGTCTCGATGAACGCGAGTTGCTCCGCACAGGCCAGCGGGTGTTCACGGTGCAGCACGGTCACAATCTGGTCGTGCCGGTAGGGAAAGACTTCGACGTCGCGGGTATCGACCGCGTCCCAGCAAATGCCGATGTCGGTCGCGCCATCGGCCACCCCCCGCACCACCTGCGCGCTGGTGTGCTCTTCGAGGTCGACCTTCACCCCTTCGTGGCGACGCAGGAACGCGCCGAGTTCATCGGGCAATGTTTCGACAATCGAGGAAACGTTGGCGAAGATGCGGATGTGACCACGCACGCCGCTGGTGTACTCGGACAAATCGCCCTGCATCTTCTCGAGACTGCGCAGGACATTGCGCGCGTGGTGCAACAGGGCTTCGCCTGCCGGGGTGGCCCGCACGCCCCATTTGTGGCGCTGGAGAAGCGCCGATCCGACAAGGGATTCGAGGTCGTTGATGCGCTTGCTGACCGCCGAGGGCGCGATGAATTCGCGCTCGGCGGCGCGGGCAATGCTGCTCTCTTCGCAAACGGCGACGAACAGTCGCAGCGAGACAAGATCGATCCGCCATAGCGCCATGCCTATCTCCCGAAGGCACTGCATTGACAGCGATTTTGCGGCGCGTGTAGCAAAAACGCCACTCGCGACCACCCCTGACGACACCGGAAAACAACACCGAATCACCCATGAACGCTCGTGAACCATCATGAATGACTGTCGGCGAACGCAAAATCCGGGAAAACGGTGGTTCGACGACTCAGAGGGAGAACGGTCAGGCGCCGAATGACACGAATCTGACTTCAAGCCGACAGGTTACACGCTGCCATCGGACGTCGGGCGTCCGTTTCAAGTGCCTGCGCCGGTCCCTCCCAGGACAACCGCTAGCGTATCGCTCCCGCCAGCAGAACGGCATTCCAGCCACCGTCCGCCGTGTCGAACGATACCTCGGGCGATGGTGCCGACGCCAAGGCCATGAACAGCCAACATTTGCAAATGACGATCGCAATCATTTTGTTGCCGCTCAGTCATCCCGGTTTCGTTGCCGGGTCTGTTTTGACTATAGTGCGGCGCTATCGGGGCGGCAACCATCAACCCCTTCAAGAGACAACGCCATTGACAAAACTGTCGCGTTTCAGGCACGTCGAGCCATGGCGCGCGCCAGTACGAGCACCGGCAGCAGCCCCACCAGCACCAGCGTCAGGGCAGGCACCGCGGCCTCGGCGAGGCGCTCGTCGGCGGCGAGATGGCTGGTGACGACCGCCAGCGTATCCATATTGAAGGGCCGCAGGGCAAGCGTCGCCGGCAGTTCTTTCATGACATCGACGAATACAAGCAGCGCGGCGCTCAGCACGCTGCCGCGCAGCAGCGGCAGATGCACCCGGCGCAGCATCGACCAGCCCCCCACACCAAGACTGCGCGCGCTGGCGTCGAGATTCGGGGCGATGCGTCCGAAGCCGGCGTCCACACTTTGCAATGCCGCCGGCAGGAATCGCACGACATAGGCATAGATCAGCACACCTCCGGTCCCGGCGAGCACCAGCCCCTTGGCGCCGAATGCGCTGCCAAGCCAGCTATCGAGAGACAGCACAGGGGTGAGAATGCCCAGCGCGATGACCGCACCCGGGATGGCATAGCCGACACCGACCAGCCGCACGGCGATGCGCGTCACGCGCCCTGGCGCCAGTCGCTGTGCATAACCCAGCACGATCGCGAAGGCACTCGCGACCAGCGCCGCCACGCCCGCCAGACGCACGGTGTTGTACACCCATTCCCCGTAGCGGGGCCAGGGCACCTGATCCAGCTCCGAAACGGCGAGTCGCAGCATGATCAGTACGGGCAGCACAAAGCCGACGACGAGCGGCAATGCACACGCGAGCGTGGCCCATGCCGCCCTTGCACCATGCAGTCGGGTTCGGCGCGAGGTCGTCGGGGCGCGTCCGGGCGCGCCGTAGTACCGCAGTCGCGCGCGGCTGCGCGCTTCGGCAATCAGCAGAACGAGCACAGTGAACAGCAAACATGCGGAGAGTTGCGCGGCGGCCACCCGGTCGCCCATCGACAACCATGCACGGTAGATGCCGGTCGTGAATGTCGGCACCCCGAAGTAGGCGACCGCCCCATAATCGGCCAGCGTCTCCATGAGAACGAGCGCCACGCCCGCGACCAGCGCCGGACGCGCCAGCGGCAAGGCCACGCGCACGAACGCCTGCAAGGGCGTGCACCCGAGCGTGCGCGCGGCCTCGAAGACGCGCTGGCTGTGCTCCAGAAATGCCGTGCGCGCCAATAAATAGACGTAGGGATAAAAGGCCCCGGCGAACACCCACGCCGCGCCGTACCACGAGCGCACCTCGGGAAACCACGTCACACGCTCGACCGCCAGCAGCTTGCGCAGTGCGCTCTGGACCGGCCCGGCGAACTGAAGGAAGTCGGTATAGGCGTAGGCCGTCACGTAGGCGGGCATCGCGAGCGGCAGGATCAGCGCCCACTCGAGCAGGCGTCGCCCGGGAAACGCATAGTGCACGACCAGCCAGGCGCTCGCCACCCCGGCAACGAGTACGCCGACGCTCACCGCCAGCGAGATACGCAGCGAGTTGAGGGCATATTCGGGCAGCACCGTGTCGAGCATATGGGCGAGGACGGCACGCGTGTCCGCGTCTCCGGCGCCCAGCGCCGCCACGATACCGAACATCGGCACGAGCACGATCAGTGCCGGGATCCACGCCACCAGCCGCCACGCCCCCACCCCGGAGAGACGGCCCCTGCCACCGCCTCGGGCACGTCTGCGAGCGTCGCCGACTTCGCCGGCGAGGCCGGATGCGCGACCTGCGGGCAGCGTTTGCGTCGTCCCGGCCACGGCGGCGGACGTGATCAGGCCCTCGGCCGGATCGCTCGCCCCGGAGAACGCATCGAGGGAAACGGGATCAGTGGCGGCGCGTGACGGAGGCGTCGATGACATTGGCAAATCGTGGCGGGTAGCGGTGAATGAGTGGGCGAACCAGCGAATCGGGCGGCTGAGAACACGTCGGTGACGGCAGGTGGCCGTGCGCCTGACGTCGTCGCAGGGAACCGGCAGACATTCACCGGTCTAAAACGTTGTAAATTATACGCATTCGCGATTGGGACTCTGACGCGGCCGGTCGCAGAAAGTGCCCGGTTACCGGGCAAAGCCACCGATACGCTTGCGTCGATCCGATGTTTCACCCCGTTTTCGTTGATGCGCCAGCGTCGACACACCCCACGCCACCCACGCCGATGCCCCTGCCTTATCTGCTGCTCGACCACATCTCCGTGAATTACGACACCGCCGGCCACGTCCACACGGCCGTTCGCGACCTGTCGCTATCGCTCGCACGCGGCGAGATCGGCTGCCTGCTCGGTCCGTCCGGCTGCGGCAAGACGACGGTGCTGCGTGCCGTGTGCGGTTTCGAGCCACTGGCAGGCGGTCGTATCGTGCTCGACGCGCACGAAGTCGCCAACGCGCAGTTGAACGAACCGCCGGAGCGTCGTCACGTTGGCGTGGTGTTTCAGGACTACGCGTTGTTCCCGCATCTGAACGTCGCCCAGAACATCGGGTTCGGCCTCGGGCGCATGGGGCGTACGGAGCGTCAGGAGCGGGTGGCGACGCTTGCCGAACGTGTCGGTCTGGCAGGCGCATTGCGCAAGTATCCGCACGAACTCTCCGGCGGTCAGCAGCAGCGCGTGGCGCTGGCCCGTGCGCTGGCCCCCTCGCCCGCCCTGTTGTTGCTCGATGAGCCGTTCTCGAATCTCGACCTCGATTTGCGCGAACGGCTCGCCGTGGAGGTGCGCGAAATCATCAAGGCGAGCGGCGCGACGGCGATTCTCGTCACGCACGATCAGCATGAAGCCTTCGCAATGGCCGATCGCATCGGCGTGATGCATGCGGGCGCGATTGCCCAGTGGTCGCCCGCGCGGGAGTTGTGGCGCGCGCCCGCCAACCGGGTGGTCGCCGACTTCATTGGACGCGGTGCGCTGATTCCGGGCACGTTCCGAGGAAACGCCGACGGCGGTGGCATCTCGCTCGAACTCGGGGAGCTTGCCGTCTCGCCGGCATTGGCAGACAAATTGCTGCGCGCCGCCGCGAAAGACGCCTATCCGGTGAACGTCGACGTGCTCCTGCGTGCCGACGACATTGCACATGACCCCGCCAGCCCATTTGAAGCCACGCTTGTGCGGCGGGCGTTCCGGGGCGCGGACCAGCTTTACACGCTGCGTCTGGCATCGGGTCAGGAGGTCATCGCACGCGTTGACGGCGAGCTCACGCACGAGGCGGGCGAACGCGTGGGGCTGCGCCTGACAGTGCGGCATCCGGTAGCGTTCGCGGCCAGTTCCGCCCCGGTCTGACGCACCGGCAGCGCACCGTCACTCAGAGGCTGGTAAAATCCGGCAAAACGGATGGGCCTATGAAACAGTACCTCGACTTCATGCGCCATGTACTCGAACATGGCACAGACAAGACCGACCGCACGGGCACGGGCACGCGCTCGGTGTTCGGCTATCAGATGCGCTTCGACCTGCAGGAAGGATTCCCGCTCGTCACGACGAAGAAAGTGCATATCAAGTCCATCGTGCATGAACTCCTGTGGTTTCTGCAGGGCAGCACGAACGTGGGCTATCTGCAGGAAAACGGCGTGTCCATCTGGAACGAATGGGCCGATGCCGACGGTGAACTCGGTCCGGTCTACGGCGCCCAATGGCGCTCGTGGCCGACGCCCGACGGCGGTCACATCGACCAGATCACGCAACTCGTCGACCAGATTCGCACCACACCGGATTCGCGCCGTCTGATCGTCTCCGCATGGAACGTGGGCGAGATCCCGCGCATGGCGCTGCCGCCGTGCCACGCGTTCTTCCAGTTCTATGTGGCCGACGGCAAGCTGTCGTGCCAGCTTTATCAGCGCAGCGCGGATATCTTCCTCGGCGTGCCGTTCAATATCGCGAGCTATGCACTGCTCACGCACATGATGGCGCAGCAGACCGGGCTGGATGTCGGTGACTTCGTGTGGACAGGCGGCGACTGCCATCTGTACAACAACCATCTGGAACAGGTCGCCACGCAACTCGAGCGCGAGCCGTTCCCGCTGCCAAAGCTCGAAATCGTGCGCAAGCCCGATTCGATTTTCGATTACCGTTTCGAAGACTTCCAGATCGTCGGGTACGAAGCGCATCCGCATATCAAGGCACCGGTGGCCGTATGACGACGCTGACACTGGTCGTCGCCCGCGCCAAGAACGGCGTGATCGGGCGCGACAATCAATTGCCGTGGCGTTTGCCGGAAGATCTTGCCCACTTCAAACGCACCACACTCGGCAAGCCGGTCGTGATGGGACGCAAGACCTATGACTCGATCGGCCGACCGCTGCCGGGACGCCGCAACATCGTGGTGTCGCGCAATCCGGATCTGAAGATCGACGGTTGTGACGTCGCCGGCTCACTCGTCGATGCGATGCGGCTGTGCGTTGGAGTGGAGGAAATTTGTCTGATTGGCGGCGCGCAGTTGTACGCCGAAGCGCTGGCGAGCGCCGACAAGGTGATCGTCACGGAAATCGCGAAAGCCTTCGAGGGCGACGCGCATTTCCCCGATCTGCCCGCCGCGCAGTGGCGAGAGACGGCCCGCGAGACGCATCACTCACCCGCGCCGAACGACTTCGACTACGCGTTCGTGACCTACGAGCGCGTTTGATTCGCTGCCCTCCCCACCGCCCTGCGGTGGCGTTTCCACGGACACATACACCCGGTCACGGCCAAGGCGTTTGGCCGTGTACAACGCCTCGTCGGCCAGCGCGATCAACCGTTCCGGCGTATCCGTGGCATCCCCCTGCCGGGGAACGTGTGTCGCACACCCCACGCTGACCGTGACAACGCCGAGGGGCCCCGGTGCGGGCTTCGCCAGCGCCCGGACACTCTCCGTCACGCGCGTTGCGACGAATTGCGCGCCGTTCACGCCGGTGTCCGGCAACACGATCACGAACTCTTCCCCACCGTAACGCGCCACGATATCCACCGGCCGATGCGTCGCCCGCATGATGGCAAGCGCCACATGCTCAAGGCACTCGTCACCCACCGGGTGGCCATACTGGTCGTTGTAACGTTTGAAGTTGTCTACGTCGACCATCAGCAGCGATAGCGGCTGCCCCGAGCGACGTGCCTGCTCAAAGTCGCGCGGAAACCGGTCGTTGAAGTAACGGCGATTGAAAATACCGGTGAGCGCGTCGCGGTTGCTGTATTCGATCAGTCGCAGGTGCGCCCGGGTAAGCTCCCGGTACAGACGCGTCACTTCCCATACCAACACGCAAACCAGCAACCCCGGCGCCGACATACTGAACAGTCGCGCCAGATACCAGCCCAGCGAGAACCGCACGGTACTCATCAGACTGAGCATGGTGTCCGTCACGCACGCTAGGACAGCCAACGCCATCCACAGATCGAGCACGGTGCGCAGACGGCCGATCGTGAGCACCGCCCCCAGCGCAACGAGATTCACCACGAGCAACACCATGCCCGCCCCCCGTGCGGAGAAATCACCCGGTGCAGTGGCCGGCGACAGCGCCGGCGGCAACTGCACCGCCAGTACCGTCATGCAGAGCAACACCCCCACAATCAAGGGCAGGCCGACGAATCCCCATAGCGCGCGCGCCGTCGGCGGCATTTGCGTCACGGATTGCGGCGCGAAAATGCGCCGGGAGATCATGGCGGCGAGCACCAACACCGGAAATCCGGCGTGCCAGATCGCCCAGATCCAGCCGGATGTCGTGGGAAACGCACCGAATAACCCCTGCGGTGAGAACAAGCCCGGGTACGTTAACAATTGCATCGCAACCGTCAACGCCGTAAAGGCATAGGCCCCTGAGAGCCATCCGAACACCGGCAAACGGCTCACCTGAAACTGCGCCGCCAGCAGGAACGACGCGATCGCCGCCGTGGTGAACACCGTCAACCCACACATGGGCAGGAAGGGGGCAACCGCAGGCAACACCGTCGTTGCCTGCGGTGCCGCCAATGTCAGAGCGGCAAGGATCGCAATCGCCAGACAGCCGGCAAATGCCCGCTGCCCTCGCGATGCCCGCGCCATCAAAAAACCGTCCATGTCATCCCTTTCGGTTTTTGAAGTCTCTTGCGGACCTCTCTGTCTCCGGCCATTTCGACACGCCGTAGCCAATTTCCTGGAGCCAATTAACCGCAGCATGCACCAATTCCCGCCCTCTGCCAATGTGCCTTCTCGCCCGCTTTCTTGTCCTCTCGTTGTTGCCTTGATTCCGGCCTTTATACTGACTTTTACGTCGGTTATCCCGAAACCTTTACACCTCCCCCCCAGACGGATCGGGGCCCCTTTCCGCCTCTCAGACATAAACCCAACTCGCTGCAGAAAGGGGCCCCGATCCGTCTCCGCCTACGCTCTCGGAATACCCCCCACCATGCAAAACGGCGTCGACCAGTTATCGTCAGATAACCCGTCGACGCCGCATTCGTTACGTCTTCCGCCCCGGTTACCCCCTTACGGGGCCGGGCTTTTCTTTCTCTCGACGTCAACCGCCCAGGTACGCCTCCAGAACTCTCGGATTGCCCAGCAGGCTGCGTCCTGTGTCCTCCAACACGACCTTACCCGTTTCGAGCACGTAACCGTGTTGCGCGATTTTCAACGCCTGACGCACGTTCTGCTCCACCAGGAAAATCGTTAAACCGTCTGCGTTGATTTCCTTCAATGTGCTGAAAATGCCCTGCACAATGATCGGCGCCAAGCCCATCGACGGCTCATCCAGCAACAACAAACGCGGACGCGCCATCAACGCGCGACCAATCGCCAGCATCTGCTGCTCACCGCCCGACAAATTGCCCGCCATCTGGTCAATTCGCTCCGCCAAGCGCGGGAAACGATCGAGCACCTTGTCCAGATCCGGTTTCACGTTTTGCTTGTCTCTACGCGTGTAGGCACCCAGCTCGAGGTTTTCTCGGACCGACATCGTCGTGAGCGTGGCACGGCCCTCTGCGACCTGTACCAGACCGCGCTGCACGATCTTGTTCGGCGCCAGACCACCGATCTCTTCGCCCTGGAAAAGAATCGAGCCAGCCTGCTTTTTGATCAGGCCCGACAGCGCCAGCAGCGTCGTCGATTTGCCCGCGCCATTGGCCCCCACAAGAGATGTGATCTCGTGCTCGCGCAACGAAAAATCGACGCCCTTCACCGCCTCGATATGCCCATAGGCCACTTTCAGGCCCTTCACTTCAAGCAACGCGCTCATGCCTTGTCCTCCGCGCCAACCGCAAGCGCGGCCGTATCGTCGTCATCATCGCGACCAAGATAGGCCTCGATGACCTGCGGGTTGTGCTTGATCTCGTCGGGCTTACCTTCGGCAATGATGCGACCGAAGTTCAATACCGCGATGCGTTCGCACAGACCCATCACGAAACGCATGTCGTGCTCGATCATGAAGATCGTGTAACCGCGCGCCTTGATGTTTTCGATCTCGCTCATGAGATCGACCTTCTCGCCTGTGTTCATGCCCGCCACCGGTTCGTCGAGCAGCAACAGCTTGGGCTCGGTCGCCAGCGCACGCGCCAGCTCGAGCTTGCGCTGGTCGCCATACGAGAGGTTGTCGGCGATGTCGTATGCCTTGTGGTCGAGCTTCACCCACGACAGCAATTCATGAGCGCGCTCACGCGAACGCTTCTCCATCTCGCGAAAACCGGGCAACGAGAGCAGCAGACCTGCCGGGCCGTAGGAAAGATGCCGATGCATACCGACCACCACGTTCTCGATCAACGTCATCTCCTTGAAGATGCGGATGTTCTGGAACGTGCGGGCAATACCTCGCTGCGTGATCTTGTGCGGCTTCTGCCCCACCAGACTCTCGCCGTCGAACGTAATGCTGCCGCCGGTCGGCTGCAACAGGCCGGTGATGAGGTTGAAGACAGTCGTCTTACCCGCACCGTTCGGGCCGATCAGACCGAAGATGGTGCCCTGCGGCACCTCGATGTTCACGTCCTGCAGAACGTGCAATCCACCGAATCGTTTGGAAATATTGGAAAGCTTGAGCATGTCGTGTCCCCCGTCCGCTTACGTGGAAGAGGCCGAACGCGCCTTGTCGGCACGGAACCAACGGCGAAATCGCATCGGATCCCAGATACCCTTGGGCAGAAACAGCACGATCAATACCAGGATCAGGCCGTTGACCACAAGGCGGAAGTCGTTGAACGCACGCAGCAATTCCGGCAACAACGTCAGAATGGTGCTGCCCAGAACCGGACCCACCAAGCCATTGATACCGCCCAGAATTGCCATCGTCAGAATCTCGACGCCACGGTCGAACCCGAATTCGTTCGGACCGATGAAGAACGTGAGATGCGCATTGAGCGCCCCAGCCAGACCGGCCAGCACCGCCCCCAGCACGAACGCCAGCATCTTGTAGCCGGTGACGTTGATCCCCATGAGGCCCGCCGCCGTCTCGTCTTCCTTGATGGCTTCGAAGGCGCGACCGACCTTGGAGCGACGCAGACGCCACAACACGGCAAGGGCAATCACGACAGCACCCGCCACATGCCACCACTGCGTGAGCTGCGGAATGCCATTCAGGCCGAGTGCACCGCCGGTCAGGTCTTCGGTATTCAGAATCAGCACGCGCACGACTTCGCCGAAACCGAGCGTCGCCATCGCGAGATACACGCCCGACAGACGCAGCGTCGGCTTGCCGATGATGAATGCGACCAGCGCCGGTGCCGCCATGCCGCCCGCGAGCGACACCGCGAACGGCGTGTCGTAATTCATCGTCAGCAATGCGGCGGTATAGGCGCCAATGCCCATGAATGCCGCATTGGCCATGGCCAGCATGCCGCACGAGAGCGTGAGGTAAATCGACAGGGCCAGCAGCGCATTGGTGCCAAGAGTCAGCACCAGATTGCTGTAAACCGCCCAGAAATTATTGAACCAGTCCATTGCGCCCCCGTGATTACGCTTTGCGTTCGAGCACTTTGCCGAACAACCCCTGCGGACGCACCAGCAGGATCAGGAACAGCAGGCCGAACGCCACGGCGTCGCGCATGTTCGAACCGATATACGCGACCGACATGACCTCGGCAAAGCCAAGGAACAAGCCACCGATCATCGCGCCCCGGATGTCGCCCATGCCGCCCAGAATGATCACCGCAATCCCTTTGTGCAGCATCGGCTGCCCCATCAGCGGGAACACCGCGTTGGAGTACAGCCCGATCAGCACGCCGGCCATGCCACCCAAACCCGCCGCCGCGAACGACGTCGCCAGAAACAGGCCCTCGACGTTGATCCCAAGCAGATAGGCCGCCTTCGGCGATTCGGCAATGGCGCGCAGCGCACGGCCCAGTTGCGTCTTCTTGATCGTGGTGATGAGCACGGCCATGAGCGCAAACGAGATGAAGATGATCGCGAGTTCAAGCGCCGTCATGTGCACGCCGGCGACGGTCAGGGTCTCCTGCGACACGACGTCGTAGGGGAAACGCAGGTTTTCCGCACCGAAAATGCCCTGCACACCGTTGTTGAGCAGAATGCCCACGCCAATGGTGGCGATCATCGGGATCAGGTGAGGCGCACCGCGTTTGCGCAACGGTTTGAGCACCAGCACATCGATGAGCAAGCCCAGCAGACCGGCGACGATGACCGCCGTCAGCATGCCCGCCCACAGCGGCAGATGAAGACGCGCGATGGCTTGCAGCGCCGCGTAGGCGCCGACCATGAAGACCGCGCCGTGCGAAAGATTGATAACGCCAAGGATGCCGAACACGAGTGTGAACCCGAGCGCGAACAAGGCGTACACGCACCCGAGGGAGAGCGCGTTGACGAGTTGCTGTTCCAGCATGGTGTGTATTCCAGCCTGAGGGACGAAGGCGCGCGTCGTGATGGGGGACGGCGTGCGCCAGAAACGCCGATGGGCGTAGCGCCTTTCGGCCCTACGCCCATGCGGACTTCTTCAAGTACTGCCGGGCTGCTTACTTCTCGATGACGTACTTGCCACCCTTCGTCACGCTGACGATCGGTGCCTGTTGTGCATCGTAGCCTGCCGGCTTGCCGTTCTTGCCCGTGGCCTGACGGAACGCAAACTTGCCCGTAGCGCCTTCGTGCGTGACCTTCGGCAGCGCGTCGCGCAGTGCCTTGCGATCCGCTTCCAGATTGCCCGAGATCTTCACGTTCTTGATCGCACCGGCCGCGATGTACATCGCGTCGTAGGCCTGCGCTGCGAACTGGTCCGGTGCCACGTTGTACTTCGCCTTGTAGGCGCCGATGAACTTCGTGTTGGCCGGCGTATTGTTCTCGATCGACCACGGGCTACCCACCCACAGGCCATCCGAGCTGCCCTTGGCCAGATCGAACACCTTGACCGAGTTCATGCCGTTGCCGCCGATGAACGGCACGTTAATGCCCAGCTGACGGGCCTGCACCATGATCGGCGCGCCTTCGGCGATCAGCGCCGAGAGCACGATGGCGTCGGGGTTGCTCGCCTTGATCTTCGTGAGCTGCGCCTTGAAGTCCACGTCGCCCTTGGCGAACGTTTCGGTCGTCGTGACCGGGATCTTCAGGTCTTCCAGCGCCTTCTTGAAGTTGTCGTAGCCGCTCTTGGTAAACACGTCGTCGTTGCCGTACAGCACCGCGACCTTCTTGATGCCCGCGTGCTTGGCCGCGACCTTGATGGTCTCGGGCAGCACGTCGGCTTCGGTCACCGAATTGCGGAAGATGAAATCGCCGATCGACGTAATGCCGTCGGCCGTATTCGACGTACCGAACGCCACCGTCTTGCCGGCTTGTGCGATCGGATCGGCAGCCTGTGCCGAGTTCGACAGCGTCGGGCCGAACACCATGAGCACCTTGTCCTGGAAGATCAGCTTCTTGAAGACGTTGATCGCCTCTTCCTTCTTGCCTTGCTCATCTTCGACCTGCAGTACGAGCTTGTTGCCATTGATGCCGCCAGCGGCGTTGATTTCGTCAGCAGCAAGCTGGAAACCGTTTTTGATGGCTGCGCCGTATTGCGCAGCACCGCCCGACAGTGCTTCGGCCACACCGATCTTCAGATCGGCTGCGTGGGCCGCAGCCACCATCCCCGTAGCGACAAGCGCGCTCAGCAACTTGGTCATGGTGCTTTTCATGAGTCCTCTTCCTCCAATACCTAGTCTCTAGTTATGAGAAGGCGCGCCTTATGAGCGCGCCCATTACCCTAACTACCGTGTCCGTTCTTAAGCCACGGCTTAAGAAAACTCCTAAGGATAACGCAAACCGCCTGCGCCGGACACGACAAATGGGTTTTTGCCCCGTTATGGCGCATAAACGCAACGCATTTATCGCGCCATAACGGCTTTTCGCAGCATCAATGACCGGCGATGGTCATTTGTTCAATCAGGATTGACCCCACCTCTTTGGTACCGCGCACGAGCGTGTCGGCCCCGATGGCGACGATCTGGCGGAACATGTCGTTCAGGTTGCCCGCCAGCGTGATTTCCTCAACCGGGTACTGAATCTCGCCATTCTCGACCCAGAAGCCCGACGCACCACGCGAATAGTCGCCCGTCACGTAGTTCACGCCCTGCCCCATCAGTTCGGTTACGAGCAACCCCGTGCCCAGCTTGCGCAGCATCGCCCGGAAGTCGTCCGTCGGCGCCGTGAGCTTGCTGTACATGCGCAGGTTGTGCGAACCGCCGGCGTTACCCGTCGTCTGCATGCCCAGTTTGCGAGCCGAGTACGTCGACAGGAAATAACCCTGCACCACGCCATCGCTCACGACATCGCGAGCGCGCGTCTTCACGCCCTCTTCGTCGTAGGGCGCACTGCCCATGGCCCGTGGGACATGCGGATCTTCGTGAATGCCCACGTGCTCGGCAAACACCGGCTTGCCCAGCGTGTCGACGAGGAAGGTGGCCTTGCGGTACAGCGCGCCACCACTCACGCCCTGCACGAACGCCCCCAAAAGTCCGGCGGCGAGCGGGGCTTCGAACAGGACCGCGCATTTGCGCGTGGAAAGCTTGCGAGCATGCAGACGCGCCAGCGCGCGCTCGGCAGCGTAACGGCCAACCGACTCCGGAGACGCCAGATCGCCGGCCGCTCGCTTGGACGAATACCAGTCGTCGCGCTGCATATGGCTGCCCGAACCGGCAATCGGCGAGACCGAGAGGTAGTGACGCGAATACGGATAGCCCGACAGGAATCCCCGGGTCGTGCCCAGCATGAACTGCGAATGCTGCGCCGACACGCCAGCGCCTTCGGAGTTGCGGATGATCGGGCTCACGTCGAGCGCCGCCTTCTCGGCGCGGCGCGCCAGTTCTACCGCTTCATCAGCGGTAATGCGCCACGGATGGAACAGCGACAGATCCCGCGGATGCATTTCCAGCAGATCGGACTCGGCGAGCCCGGCACAGTCGTCCTCTGCCGTGAAGCGGGCGATGTTGTAAGCGGCGTCTACCGTGTCGTGCAACGCCTTGCGGGAGAAATCCGACGTGCTGGCATTGCCGCGACGCTGGCCGATGAAGACCGTCACACCGACGAGCTTGTCGCGGTTGCGCTCGATGGTCTCGACCTTGCCGCGCCGCACCGAAACCGACAGGCCGTCGCCCTCGGAGATTTCGGCGGCCGCATCGGTTGCGCCGAGCGAACGGGCGTATTGCAGTACGTCGCTGACGATTTCCTTGAGTTGATCCTGGGTATGCGTGAAGTGCTGGGTCGCTTGGGACATCGGCGCGATTGGGTCAGTAGCTGAATAGGAACCGCCATCTTAGCGCGACTTCCTCACCATCGTGCGTGGGCCCAGCAACTATTTGGACGGCGCGCGCCGCGTTACAATAGCGCCCATGACGCACATTCACCGCTTTAACCGTATCGCTCACAGCGAGCTTGCCGACGAAGGCCCGAGCAAATCCCAGCGCAAGCGCGAGTCGCATGCCTTGCAGGATCTGGGCGAAGAACTGGTCAATCTTGGCAAGGACGCGCTCGCCCGCGTGCCAATGCCCGACAATCTGGAACGGGCCGTCCGCGACTGCCGCAAGATCACCGCGCACGAAGGCCGCCGCCGCCAGATGCAGTATGTGGGCAAGCAAATGCGCACCCTCGACGAGTCGGAAGTCGAGGCGATTCGCCGTGCCCTGGACATCATCAATGGCGTCTCGAAGGCGGAAACCGCCAAGCTGCACGCCCTCGAGCGCTGGCGCGAACGCCTGCTGGCCAAGGACGAAGCCCTCACCGAGTTGCTCACCCAGCATCCGGAAGCCGACGCCCAGCAACTGCGCACGCTTGTACGCAACGCGCGCCGCGAACAGGCCGCGCAAAAGCCGCCCAAGGCCTTCCGCGAACTGTTCCAGGTCCTCAAGGACCTGCTTGGCACCGGGGCGTCCAGCACCGCCGAAGCTTCGGACGATGCCGATAGCGATCTGCCGGAATTCCCAACCCGCGAGGAAGACTGATGGTCGCCCGCTCCCATCCGGACGAACTCCGCGTAGGCCTCGTGTCGATCAGCGATCGCGCGAGCCAGGGCACGTATGAGGACCAGGGCATCCCCGCCCTTCAGGACTGGCTCGCCAGCGCGCTGGCTTCGCCGTGGGTGGCCGAAACGCGATTGATTCCCGACGACGCCGACGGCATCACTGCGACCCTGATCGACCTTGTCGACACGCTGAAGTGCGATCTGGTATTGACGACGGGCGGCACAGGACCGGCGCGGCGCGACGTCACGCCGGAAGCCACGCTGCGTGCCGGCACGAAGGAAATGCCCGGCTTCGGCGAACAGATGCGTCAGATCAGTCTGCGCTTCGTCCCGACGGCGATCTTGTCGCGTCAGGTTGCCGTCATCCGGGAGACGGCAGATCACGCCGCGCTTATCATCAACCTGCCCGGACAACCCAAGTCGATCAAGGAAACGCTCGAAGGACTGCGCGACGCCGACGGCAAGTCGATCGTGCCCGGTATTTTTGCTGCCGTGCCGTATTGCATCGATTTGATCGGCGGGCCGTACATCGAGACGGACGAAGGCATCTGCAAGGCCTTCCGCCCCAAGAGCGCGATTCGCGCACCGAAATCGTCGTAAGCACCTGCCAGGCTGATCTTCCGGGCGTCTGCTCCGGTGATCCTAAACAAAAACGCCAGCGATTTCGCTGGCGTTCTTTATCGTGCGGCCGGCCTCGTCGGGCTTCAGGCGGAGACCGGCGCCGGAGCATCCGGTGCACCGGGCACGGCCGTTTTCAGGAAATGCTCGCGGTAGTACACCAGTTCGTCGATCGACTCATGGATGTCGGCCAACGCCGTGTGAGCCCCGCGCTTCGTGAAACCCTTGTAGACCGTCGGTTCCCAGCGTCGGCAAAGCTCCTTGAGCGTGCTGACGTCCAGATTCCGGTAGTGGAAGAAGGCCTCGAGCTTGGGCATGTGACGCGCCATGAAGCGGCGATCCTGGCAAATGGAGTTGCCACACATCGGCGACTTGTTCGGCGGCACGTACTGAGACAGAAACTCGATCAGTTGGGCTTCGGCCGAGGCTTCATCGATGGCGGACGCCTTGACCCGGTCGATCAGACCCGAGCGGCCATGGGTCGACTTGTTCCAGTCGTCCATGCCATCCAGAACGGCGTCGGACTGGTGGATCGCGAAGACCGGGCCCTCGATGCGACGCGTCAGCGCAGAATCCGTGACAACGACCGCCACCTCGATGATGCGGTCGCTATCGGGCTGCAAACCGGTCATTTCCATGTCGAGCCAGACCAAATTGAACTCGGCGCGGGCGAGCGTCGTCCCGGCAGCGGCAGACGTGGGATTTTGGGAGGGAATGACAGACATGATCGGAAGACTCTGGAAAACGCATCGGTAGGCGACCGGCGCGGCGCCTGACCGGTCGAAAGAACTTATAATTCTCGCATACTTCGGATTCTCCTAAAGCGCATGTTCACTTATCTCTTCGTGATCTTCCTGCTGGCGATGGTCATGACCAAGCTCTGGCTGGCCGCCCGTCAGGTTCGCCATGTGGTCGCCCATCGGGCCGCCGTTCCCGAACGGTTCGCCGATACGATCACGCTGACCGACCACCAGCGCGCCGCCGATTACACGGTCGCCCGCACGCGGCTCGGTATGGCAGAGATCTTCGCGCAGGCCGTGCTGCTCGTTGCCTTCACGCTGCTTGGCGGGCTGAACCTGCTGCACATCGGCATCTCGGAATGGCTTGGCGAAGGGTACGTGGGTCAGATCGCGCTGATTGCCGCCGTCCTGCTGATCTCCGGCCTCGTCGACCTGCCGTTCACCTATGTGCGACAGTTCGTGATCGAACAGCGCTTCGGCTTCAACCGGATGTCGCTCGGATTGTTCATCGTCGACATGATCAAGGGCACCGCCATCGGCGTCGTGCTCGGGTTGCCGTTGCTCTTTGTCGTGCTGTGGCTGATGGAGCGCGCGGGGCCGCTGTGGTGGCTGTACACATGGATTGTGTGGGTTGCCTTCAATCTGTTCGTGCAGTTCATCTTCCCGCACGTCATCGCGCCGATGTTCAACAAGTTCGAGCCGCTCGCGGACGCGTCGCTGGCGCAGCGCATCGAAGGCCTCATGCAGCGCTGCGGGTTCGCCGCTCGCGGTCTCTTCGTGATGGACGGCTCCAAACGCTCGGCCCATGGCAACGCGTACTTCAGTGGCTTTGGCCGCGCCAAGCGCATCGTGTTCTTCGATACGCTGATCGAGCGCCTCTCGCCCGCAGAAATCGAGGCGGTGCTGGCCCACGAGCTGGGGCACTTCAAACGCCGTCACATCACCAAGCGCCTGATCGTCGCCTTCGCACTGTCGCTGGCGTTCCTCGCGCTGCTGGGCTGGCTGGCCGGGCGCACGTGGTTCTACACCGAACTCGGTGTGATGCCGTCCATGACCGGTAGCAACAATGCGTTGGCGTTAGTGCTGTTCTTCCTCGTGCTGCCTGTGTTCGGCTTCTTTGCGAGCCCGCTGAGCAGCCTGACGTCGCGCAAACATGAGTTCGAAGCCGACGCCTTCGCCGCCAGCCAGACGCAGGCCAGCGATCTGATCAATGCCCTCGTGAAGCTGTACCAGGACAACGCCTCGACGCTCACGCCCGACCCGGTCTACACCGCGTTCTATTACTCGCATCCGCCTGCCTCCCAGCGTATCGACCGTCTGCTGGGGCACGCATGAAGCGAAGCAGCAGAGTGAAGACGGCGCCGGTCGAAACAAGCGCTCAGGAACGACGCCATGGCCGCGTAGCCGCTGCGCATGGTCGTCACTACGTTGTGGAAGCCGACGACGGCGAGACGGTGCTCTGCTTTCCGCGTGGGAAAAAGAGCGAGATCGCGGTTGGCGACGAGGTCGCGTGGGCCCGCACGGGGGATCAGGGCGTCATTGAAGAGATTCTGCCGCGGCGCAACCTGCTCTATCGTTCGGACCAGTTCAAGAGCAAGCTCTTCGCTGCCAACATCGACCAGTTGGTCATCATGCTGGGGACCGAGCCGTACTTCAGTGAGGATTTGCTCGGGCGCGCACTCGTGGCAGCAGAAGCCAACGAATTGCGGCCCTTGATCGTCCTCAACAAGACAGACGTGGTGGACGCGCTGCCGGCAGCGCGCGAGCGTCTGGCACCCTATCGCGCGCTGGGTTACGAGGTGCTGGAACTGTCGGTGCGTGCCGATCCGGAAACGGCGAAAGCATTATTGCTGCCGCGCCTCGCGCATCAGGCCTCGCTACTGCTCGGGCAGTCGGGCATGGGCAAGTCCAGCCTCGTGAACCTCGTTGTGCCCGACGCCGATGCGGCGACGCGCGAGATCTCCACCGTGCTGAACTCCGGCAAGCACACGACCACCTTCACGCGCATCTTCCATCTGCCCGATGGCGGATTGCTCATCGACTCCCCCGGCTTCCAGGAGTTCGGCCTGCATCACCTCAAGGAAGGCGCACTGGAGCGAGCCTTTCCCGAGTTCCGCCCTTTGCTCACCGGATGCCGGTTCTACAACTGCCATCATCTGAAAGAGCCGGGCTGCGCCATTCTCGAAGCCGTCGCCGATGGGCGGATCTCGAAACAGCGTCATGCGCTATATGCGCAGCTCGTTCACGAATCGGAGCAAGAGATTCCGTATTGAGCGCGTCGGCCAATCGGGACCGGCAATAAAAAACCCCGCCTGCGCGGGGTTTTTTATTGTTAGCGATTGTTCGCAGACGTCAGCCCAGCCACACGGCGAGCGTGAGCAGCAGCAACAACAGCATCCACAACAGGACGGCGCGCCACACCAGCCCCACCGCTGCCTGAAGCGTCCGCGGCGTGCATTCGCTGCCGACCGGCAGCACGGCGTCGTCGACTTGATTGAGTGCGTCGACGCTGGAGACTTCCGCGAGCGGCCCCGTGAGTCGCGCGCCGAGCGCACCGCTGCCCGCAGCCAGCAGAATGCCTTCGTTTTCGTTCGGCCATTGCTTGGCGTAGTGCCGCCACGCGTAAATGGCGTCTTCAAAGTTACCCACGATGGCGAAGCCAATCGCCGTCAAGCGTGCCGGCACCCAGTCGATCACATAAAACGCCTTGCGTGCAAAGGCGCCGAACGCGGGGCTGCGATCCGGAACGTTTTCGGTCCAGCGACGCGACAGATATTCCGCAAGGCGGTAGAGCACCGCGCCCGCCGGACCGACCGGCATCAGGAACCAGAAGAACACGCCGAACACGTGGCGATGCGACGCAATGACCGCGTGCAACAACGTGTGGCGCACGATCTCGTCCACCGGCATGTCGACGGTATCGATACCAATCCATTGGCGCAAAATTTCACGCGCTTCGTTCACGTTGTCGTTGTTCAACGCGACGTGAATGTCGGTGAAGTAGTGACTGAACTGCCGGAAGCCCATCGTCAGATATACGATGAACACGTTCCACGCGAAGCCCAGGAAAATGTTGACCCGCATGAGCAGGTAGTAAATGACGCCGACCGCCAGCACAAAGGGCAACACGACGACCAGCCATGCAAGCACGCCGTGGCGCGGTTGTCCCGCGTCAAAGCTCTGCGAAGTGTGGGTCGCGTGGGAGCGAATCAGGTTGTAGATCGGGTTTTGCGTGGAGAGCGCACGCACCTGCTCGAGGATCAGCGCGAGGAGTACCGAAAAGAATGTCATGCGTGCGTTCAGATCACCAGACGGAATGGTGTAACGATAGCACAGCTTCTCGCGAATGCCCGCCCCAAGCGCCTCTGCGGCGCACTCACTTCACAGATCGAGCGGACAACTCGCGAAAACGATTCGCCTTTCGCATCAAGCCCGCAGAAGTTGATAGAAATTACGCAGCATGCCGGCCGTCGCCCCCCAGATGAAATACTCACCGCCTGCCGGCTTCGGATAAGGCATCGCGTAAAAGCGGCGCTCACCTACCTGATAGTTGAAGACGCGAATCTGATGATGCGCGGGGTTCATCAGAAAATCGAGCGGGACCTCGAAAATCTCGTCCACTTCTCCCGCGTCGGCCACGAGATCGAACGGTGGCTTAACCAAACCCACGACCGGCGCGACACGAAAACCGGTGCCCGTTACGTAGTCCGGCAAGCTGCCAATCACTTCCACCACCCCGGAATCCAGCCCGATTTCCTCTCGCGACTCGCGCAAGGCCGTCGCAATCGGTGTCGGATCGTCGGGCTCACGACTGCCACCGGGGAAACTGACCTGTCCGGCATGCGTGCTGAGATGCTGCGTTCGCCGGGTGAGCAATACCGTCGTGCCATGCGGACGCATGACCAGCGGCACGAGCACGGCGGCAGCGCGTGGTGTGAACAGTGACGGGGAAGCGAGTTCGATGGCGCCCGACTCTGGCGTCCAGATCGGTGGACTGGCGAGGCGATCTCGTAACGCTTCGGCCGTCAATCGCTCAGCCGGCACCGTGGGCTCCCCTTCGCCCGTCGAGACGATGGGTAACGCTTCAGGATGCAGGATGAGAGGTGGCGCCACGTAGACCTTTGAACGAGAAATAACTTTGCTATTTTAACGAGGAAGCGGGAAATGCGTACACGCGAAGAAAATGCCAATCCCCCGGCAATTCGCAGCATTCAATGGCGATGACGCGCTGCCGCATTCGTATGGATCGGGCGCGACACAATGAAAAAAGCACCCCGAAGGGTGCTTTTTCCATGCGGCTTTGGCTGCGCCCGGCCACGAGGTCGCCAGGCGTAGCGGCGTCCGATTTACTCGGCAGCAGCAGTGGTCTTGCTCTTGAACGTGAGCTTTTCCTTGATACGTGCCGACTTGCCCGAACGCTCGCGCAGGTAGTACAGCTTGGCGCGGCGAACATCACCACGACGCTTGACTTCGATGCTGGCGATCAGCGGCGAGTACGTCTGGAACGTACGCTCAACGCCTTCACCCGACGAAATCTTGCGAACGATGAACGCCGAGTTCAGGCCACGGTTACGCTTGGCGATCACAACGCCTTCGTAAGCCTGGACACGCTTGCGCGTGCCTTCCACAACGTTCACGTTGACGATCACGGTGTCGCCCGGGGCGAAGTCGGGGATCGTCTTGTTCGCGGTCAGACGCGCGATTTCTTCCTGCTCGATCTTAGCGATCAGATTCATTTACCACTCCTTGTGCCATCGTATCGGCGTTATATACCGGCATGCCGGCCCCGACAGAGGATGGGTTCAAACCGAATGCCGTCCCCATGACGACACCCGTTGCCTACTTGGCCGACGTATCGGCCCGCAGGCTTGTCAGCCATGCCTCATCGGCACGACTGAGCAATCCGTTGGCACGCGCGCTCTCGATCAGATCGGGACGCTTGCGCCAGGTGTTGGTCAACGCCTCACGGCGCCGCCATTTTTCAATCTCGGCGTGATGCCCGCCCAACAGCACATCCGGTACGCGTACCCCTTCGTACTCTTCGGGCCGCGTGTAATGCGGGCAATCGAGCAGCCCATTCACGAAACTGTCCTGCTCGGCCGACTGTTCGTCGTTCAGCGCTCCCGGCAATAGCCGAATGAGCGAATCCATCAGTGCCATGGCGGGCAACTCACCGCCCGACAACACGAAATCGCCAACGCTGACCTCTTCGTCCACCACCCGATCGATCAAACGCTGATCGATGGCTTCGTAGCGACCACAGAGCAAAATCAATCCTTGCTCCTGTTCGCGCAATTCGACCACCCGACGATGCGTGAGCGGCTTGCCCTGCGGCGACATCAACAACACACGACCGCGCGGCACGCCGGCCTCGGCCTGCGCCGCTTTCGCGGCGTTGATCGCGTCGTCGAGCGGTTTGGCGAGCATGACCATGCCCGGACCGCCGCCATACGGTCGATCGTCGATCGTGCGGTAGTTGTTGTGCGTGAAATCACGCGGATTCCAAAACCGCAGACCGTAGCGCGACTGCTTGAGCGCCCGGCTGGTGACGCCCCAGTCGGTCAGTGCCCGAAACATCTCGGGAAAGAGCGTGACGACGTCAAACTGCATCAGACCGGTTCCGTCCAGAGGTGCCCGGACGCAACAACGGCCGGGCGATCAATCGGTATGTCAGTAATCGAGACCCCAGTCGGCCACAATACGCCCCGCCTCGACATCGACGGTCTGCACATATTGGCCCACGAACGGGATCAACCGCTCAGCGGTCTTCGCCGGCTTATCGTCGGCGGCAGGCACGTCGTAGACGACACGCAACACAGTGTGCACGCCGTTATCGAGCAAACCGACAACCTTACCCAGCGATTCGTCCTGCAAATTCGTTACCTGGGCACCGATCAGGTCTACCCAGTAGAACTCGTCTTCGCCAGCGGTCGGAAACGCACTGCGCGGCACCCAGACCTGAAGGCCCTTGAGTGCCTCGGCGGCAGTGCGGCTGTCGCTGCCGCGCAATTGCGCAACGACCGTACCGGAATGCCCCCGACTGTGCAGCACATTGGCCTTGGTGTAGACCGACTCACCGGGACGACGGAAATACCAGCATTCTGCGGCCAAGAGCCCATCGCCCTTGCCTGTGTGCGGCTGCACCTTAATCCAGCCGCGAATCCCGTAGGCATCGCCGATGTAACCCAGCTCGACGAGATCATCGGGCACTTCGGTCACCGGGGCGAGCACCTGCTCAGCGCGCATGCCAGCGGCACGCCGCGCCTCAGCGCCGATTTTCAGCGGTACCCGCTCACGTGCGGGTCGAGCGGAACGAACCATGCCAATCCAACGTTGTGACGAACACACGGCGATGCCCGCTCCAGATCGCTCGGGAACAGGCACCGCCGTTAAATTCTCATGCCGCCGGCAAACCGACAGCAATGCGTACAGCTCGATTAGCTGAAGCGCTTAGGCAGCAGCCTTGGCGCCTTGCTTGATCAGACGAGCCACGGTCGGCGACAGTTGTGCGCCAACGCCTTGCCAGTAGGTCAGACGGTCCTGAGCAATACGCAGACCTTCCGTGCCTTCGGCAGCGACCGGGTTGTAGAAGCCAATACGCTCGATGAAGCGACCATCGCGACGGTTACGCGAGTCGGTTGCAACGATGTTGTAAAACGGGCGCTTCTTCGCGCCGCCGCGAGCCAGGCGGATAACGACCATAATAAATCCTTGTGAATCCAGAAGTGTTCGGACAGAAAACGCGTGATTATAGCGCAAAACCCTCGTCAAAACAAACACTTCCCCCGACCTCAACCTTGCCCCGCTCTGGCACACCCGGATTGGACGCGCGATGCCGGGGCGTCCGAGGGCATCGCCGCCTGCGAGCGCTGGTCTACAATGCACCCATCCTGTGAGCGGAGCGAGTCCGGCATGCGACGATTTCTCGATGGATGGCAACAGCCCTTTCGGCCGCAATGGCCCACATGGTTCAGCGTAAGCCTTGGCCGATTCACGCAATTTGTACGTTGGGCCAGTCTGTTTATCGCCACAGGGGGCGCGCTCGCACCACAGTTGGCTGCCGCACGCGACGCCCTTCCCATTGAACGTCTCTCCCTGCCTCCCGGCTTTTACGTCGAAGTCCTCTCGGATCAGGTTCCCGGAGCCCGGGGCATGGTGCTTGGCCCCAAGGGCACGTTGTTCGTGGGCAGCCGGGCACAGGGGGCTGTCTATGCCATCACGCTAGACCCATCCCGCGCCTATGCCGCGAAAGTCCGGACCGTAGCGTCAGGGCTGAACATGCCCGTCGGCGTGGCCATGCGCAGCGGCGCCCTCTATATCTCCGCAGTTTCACGCATCGTCAAGCTCGACGACATCGAGAACCGCCTCGACAACCCAGGCCAACCTTCCGTCGTCTACGACAAGCTGCCAGGCGAGAGCCATCACGGCTGGCGGTATATCGCGTTCGGCCCCGATCAACGTCTATATATAGGGGTCGGCGCCCCCTGCAATGTCTGCAAGCGCGACGAGAACCGCTACGCGATGATCGGCAGCATGAAACCAGACGGCACCGACTGGCGCGTCGTCGCGCGCGGTGTGCGCAATACCGTAGGGTTTGACTGGCAACCCGGCACCAATACCCTGTGGTTCACCGACAATGGCCGAGACTTGCTCGGTGACGATGTCCCCGACGATGAGCTCAACCGACTCACTCGCACCGGGGAGCACTTTGGATTTCCCTATTGCCATGCGGGCAACGTCGCCGACCCGGAGTTCGGCCGCGAGAAGCGCTGTTCCGCCTTCACGCCTCCGATGGCGAAGCTCGGTGCCCACGTTGCCGCCCTCGGCATGAAGTTCTATACCGGCAAGCAATTCCCCGAGGACTATCGCGGCAGCATCTTTATCGCAGAACATGGCTCCTGGAACCGAAGCCGCAAGGTGGGCTACCGGGTTGTCCGCGTCGTGCTCGATACGAAAGGCAACGTCGCGAAGCAAGAGGTATTCGCTCAAGGCTGGCTGGGGGACGACGAATCTGTCTGGGGCCGGCCCGTCGACCTCCTGACCTTGCCCGACGGCTCACTATTGATCAGTGACGATCACGCGGGTGCCATTTATCGCATCACTTACCGGAAACCGTGAGGTGCCCCGATGACCTACCTCGACACCGATTCGGAAATCCGTCCCGTAAGACCACGCAAGGAACTGTCCCACGCCTTGCCCGGTCAATCTTCCACGGTACTCACGGCGCGCCACGGACATCCCCTCCTCTGTCTGTCGCGACCTATCCGCCGTCCCTGCCCTCTTCGCCACTACGTCGACACAAGATCATGACCCAACGCCCACTCTCGTTCCTGCCGTCCTCCTTTGCGTCTTACATCGCCATCCTGCTGGTACCGGCTGCCATGCTCGCCGGCTGCGCAGCGCCATCAGGCGGTGGCGCCACGCCGCCATCGGATACGTCCGGAGCGAGTGCCGCCGCCACGACCCCGGCCGATATTCTCGGGACTTGGCAACTCGTGAAATGGGAGGGCACGAGCGAGGTTCCGAATTTGCCGGAAGGCCGGGTGATCAACCTGACCTTCAACGACAAGGGCGCATTCTCGGGCACAGGCGGCTGCAATCGCATCTTCGGTCAGTACACGATCGGCCCGGGCAACGGACAGGTTAGCCTGAAGGCACCGGCCGCCACGCGAATGGCGTGCCCCGACTCCATGGCGTTCGAAGATCGCTATCTGAAGACACTGCCTCTTGTCACCCGCTTCGAGCGCCGCGACACGCAATTGACCCTGAGCGCCTCGAACGGTGAAACGCTGACCTACGCCTCGCAAACGCTGCTCAATCGCCCGGTCGCAGGCACCGGCGCGGCCAACAAGACGGAAGACCGTATTCTCGACGTCGATTCGCAAATGGCGGATTGTGTAGGAGTCGCGCCACGCAAGTGTCTGCGTGTGCGCAATGCCGATGATTCCGGCAAAAACCAGTGGGAACTCTGGTATGCCCACATCGATGGATTCGAGTGGAAGCCCGGCGTAGAATACCGCGTGAAAATTCACGGCGAACCCGTCGCCAATCCGCCCGCCGACGCTTCGAGCATGCGCTGGACGCTCGTTGAAGTCATTCGCGAAACGCCTGCCCGATAACCATTCCCAATGAACGCAGTCGCTTATAAATCCAAAACCCTGACCGCCGGCCTGGCGATGCTGTTCGGCACGCTCGGTCTGCATCGCTTCTATCTGTATGGTTTGCGCGACCGCTTCGGCTGGGCTCACATCATCGGATCGGCATGCGGCGTGGCGGGCTGGGGGCTTCTGGTCACGAGCGAACTGCGTTCGCCTGCGGGATGGGGGCTTACGATTCTCGGTGCCATTTCGCTGTTTTCGGCGTTCCTCGCGGCCATCGTCTACGGACTTCGCCCGGACGAGCGCTGGGATGCCCAGTTCAACAGCCGTGCCGGGCAGAAGTCGAGCTCGGGCTGGATCGCCGTCATCATCGTCAGCGTGTCGCTGTTCATCGGCGCGATGTTGATGATGGTCGGCTTCGCCGTCGCGTTTCAGACCTATTTCGAAACGCACGACACGCCGAATCGGCTGTCGCAATAAGCCATTCCCGTGACAACGCCCCTCGCCCCCCGCCAACGACCGACGCTGGGTTTTATCGGTGCCGGGCGTGTCGCCCGTGCTCTGGCCACAGCTACCCGCCACGCCGGTTATGACGTGACAGCCGTCGCAAGCCGGCGGATCGACGCCGCGCAGCGCATCGCGTCCGAGCTGCCCGGATGCGAGGCCCTGTCGATCGGACGTCCGGAAGGCATGAATCGCATCTTCTCGCATGCCGATCTGGTTTTCCTGACAGTCCCCGACGACGCCATCGCCACGTGCGCCGCCCATCTCGTCCCGCATGCGGGTCAGGCGCTGGTGCATTGCAGCGGGGCATCTGAAGTCGCACTGCTTGCGCCGGCAATGCAGCAAGGCGCGCAGATCGGTGGCTTCCACCCGCTGTTTCTTTTTGCCGGGCTTGACGACGACGCGTCGCGAATGTCGGGCAGTGCCATCACGATCGAGGCCGACGCGCCACTGAACGAGACGTTGCACGACCTCGCCAACGCCATCGGCTGCCGCCCGCTGTCGATACCCGCCGGCGAACGAATGCGATATCACGCCGGCGCCAACTACGCCGCCAGTTTTCTGCTGTGTCTGCTCGACGAAGCCACCTTGCTGTGGAAAGCGATCGGGATGCCGGAAGACGACGCCCGCGAAGCCATGTGGCCGCTTGTCATGGGCACCCTCAGCGCCGCTCGCGATCGCGGACTCGCCGGCGCTCTGGCCGGCCCGGTGTCGCGCGGCGACGCCGGCATCGTGGCGCGGCACACGGACGCCCTCGCCGCCATGGGCGGCAATCACGCCACGCTCTACTCGCTCCTGACGCTGCGCGCCATTCACCTTGCTCGTCAGCGGCCGAACGCGGACGCCGCCGCACTCGACGCGATCGCGCACACTATCGCGCCCTATTTGCCCCCATTCGCCCCCGAAGGCGACGCATAACGATACCCAACGCCCCCAACAAGTCCATCCGGCCGATATCAGCCGCCAAGACCCGCCTGCCCCGCCCGCTCGTCCCATCGCCATCATTCTTCTCCCCGCCCCGAATACTGTATAAAAACACAGTATAATGACAAGCATTCCTCACGGATGCCCCGCATTCGTGCCCCGGACTGCCATCAAGGAGACGAGCCATGGCTTCGTCATTCGCGCCGCCCCCGTCGCGCAAGGGCCGGGGCGCTACCGCCAATCTCGAATCACGCTATTCCGAGTTCCGTCGCGAAAGCGACGAGACGCGTCATGAATCGGACGCCGCCCAAGAATGCGAAGTCAAATTCGTGACGCAAGTCGCACTGGAGACAGCACGGACGATCATCTCGCGCAACCAATCGGCCGATATCCCGTTCGATCGTTCGATCAACCCGTATCGGGGGTGCGAACACGGTTGCACCTATTGTTTTGCGCGCCCGACGCATGCCTATCTGGGGCTCTCGCCGGGGCTCGACTTCGAAACGCGCCTGTATGCAAAGCACAACGCAGCCGAACGACTCGACGCCGAACTGCGCAAGCGCGGCTATCAGCCCGCCCTGCTCGCGCTAGGCGCAAATACCGACCCCTATCAGCCCATCGAGCGCGAATACCGCATCACGCGAAGCGTGCTCGAAGTGCTTGAACGCTTCGGCCACCCCGTTGGCATCACAACGAAATCTGCATTGGTCACGCGAGATATCGACATCCTGTCACGCATGGCAGCGCGTGGTCTGGCGCGTGTTTTCATTTCCGTGGGAACGCTCGATGCCGACATCGCCCGCAAGATGGAGCCGCGCGCCAATACGCCGTCGCGACGGATTGATGCGATACGCAAACTGACTGAAGCAGGGATTCCGACGGGAGTGATCGTGGCGCCGATCGTTCCGGCGCTGACCGACTTCGACATTGAACGGGTATTAACGACGGCGGCAGAAGCCGGTGCAACATACGCGGCTTACGTGATGCTGCGACTGCCCCGCGAGGTCCACGACGTGTTCGTCGAGTGGTTGGAGGCCCATTACCCGATGCGCGCACGCCATGTCATGAGCCTGATCGAGCAGGTGCGCGACGGCAAGCACAACAGTTCCGAATTCGGCACACGCATGCGGGGCACCGGCCTGCACGCCGAGTTGATTCGCCAGCGCTTTCATCTGGCAGCCCGCAGGTTGGGGCTCAATCAGGCCAGACCTCCTCTGCGCAACGACCAGTTCAGCGTTCCTGCGCCGACGGCCGCGACCTCGGAAGACGGGCGACTCGGCACCTCCGGCAACGTCGACCCGCAAATGCCGCTCTTTTGAGCCCGCCCGTCACTCCTCGACGTGAATGGTCAGCGTCTCCTTGATCTCCTCCATCACCACGTAGCTCTTCGACTGCACGGCACCGGGCAGTTGCAGAAGAATGTCGCCGAGCAGCTTCCGGTACTCGGACATCTCCCGGATACGCGCCTTGATCAGATAGTCGAAATCGCCGGAGATCAGGTGGCACTCCATCACCTCGGGAATTCGCAGGACTTCCCGGCGGAACTGATCGAACATGTTGCCCGACTTGTGATCGAGCGTGATCTCGACGAACACGAGCAACGACGCCCCAAGCGCCGCCGGATTCACCCGTGCGAAGTAGCCCACGATCACGCCGTCGCGCTCCATGCGCTTCACGCGCTCGATACAGGGCGTGATCGACAGACCGACCTGTTCCGAGAGGTCTTTCATCGACATTCGGCCGTCCTGCTGAAGCAACGTGAGGATGCGCCGATCCAGCCGATCCAGCGTGCGGACCGATTGCTGCTGAACTCTCATGATTTATTCCTGAATTACGGCGATATACATTAACTAAACCTAGCAATCCGAGAATAGCATGCCAATTATTACTGGATAACTATGGTTTTACAGGAGTCAACGCAATGAAGGTCATCGTTCTCGGCAGCGGCGTCATTGGCGTCACCAGCGCCTACTACCTGGCCAAGGCCGGGCACGACGTCACGGTGCTCGACCGCCAGGCCGGTCCGGCACTCGAGACCAGCTTCGGTAACGCTGGCCAGATTTCACCGGGCTACGCCTCGCCGTGGGCGGCACCGGGCATTCCGACGAAGGCCATCAAGTGGTTGTTCCAGAAGCACGCCCCGCTTGCCATCCGTCCGGACGGCACGCTCACGCAGCTCAAGTGGCTCTATCAGATGCTGCGCAACTGCACGCCTGAGCGTTACGCCGTCAACAAGGAACGCATGGTGCGAATCGCCGAATACAGCCGCGATTGCTTCCGCACTTTGCGCGCCGAGACCGGCATTCCCTACGAAGGCCGCCAGGCCGGCACGCTGCAACTGTTCCGAACCGAGGAGCAACTGGCCAACGCTGCGCGCGATATCGCGGTGCTCGAAGAGGCCGGGGTACCGTTCGAACTGCTCGACAGCTCGGCCCTTGCCACAGCGGAACCGGCATTGGCGGCGGTATCGCACAAACTCACCGGTGGCCTGCGGTTGCCGAACGACGAGACGGGCGACTGCCAGTTGTTCACCACGCGTCTCGCGGCCATGGCCGAAGCCCTCGGGGTGAAATTCCGTTACGACATGCCGATCGACGGCCTGCAAGTCGTCGGCGACAAGATCGAGGGCGTGGTCTGCGCGGGCATGATGCAGCGCGCCGACGCCTACGTTGTGGCGCTCGGCTCGTATTCCACGCCATTCCTGCGCGGCATCGTCGACATCCCCGTCTACCCGCTCAAGGGCTACTCCATCACCGTGCCGATCGTGGACGCCTCGCGCGCCCCCGTGTCGACCATCCTCGACGAGACCTACAAGATTGCCGTCACCCGCTTCGATGACCGCATCCGCGTTGGCGGCATGGCCGAAGTAGTCGGTTACAACAAGACGCTCAATCCGGCACGTCGCGCCACGCTGGAAATGGTGGTGAACGACCTGTACCCGGGTGCGGGCAACACGGCCGAAGCCTCGTTCTGGACCGGCTTGCGCCCGATGACGCCGGACGGCACGCCGATCGTCGGCGCTACCGCCCTGCGCAATCTGTTTCTGAACACGGGGCACGGCACGCTGGGCTGGACGATGTCCTGCGGTTCCGGTCAATTGCTGGCCGATCTGATGTCAGGGCGCCGGCCGGCGATTCTGGCCGACGATCTGTCGGTCGCGCGCTACAGCGGCGCGTCCGAGGCTCAGGCCCAACCGGCCTTTGCCTGACCCCAAACGGCACCTTCGGGTGCCGTTTTTGTTTGGCGCGCACGCAACGTTTGCATGAGTCGTACCCGTTTCTTGCTGTCACATCACAACAAAGGAGACGCATCATGAAAATCGGTGTACCGAAGGAGATCAAGAACCACGAATATCGCGTAGGCATGACGCCCGCAGCCGTACGCGAAGTGGTGGCACGCGGGCACGAGGTGTGGATCGAGACACAGGCCGGCGAAGGCATCGGCATGGACGACACGGTCTACGCTGCCGCCGGTGCACGCATTGCCGCCAATGCCGTCGACGTGTTCGACCGCGCCGAGTTGATCGTCAAGGTCAAGGAGCCGCAGGCGGTAGAGCGCGCCCGGCTACGCCCCCATCACACGCTCTTCACCTACCTCCATCTCGCCCCCGACCCCGACCAGACCCGCGACCTGATCAAGAGTGGTGCAACGTGCATTGCGTATGAAACAGTGACGTCAGCGAATGGCGGCCTGCCGCTACTTGCACCAATGTCCGAGGTCGCCGGTCGCATGTCGATTCAGGCCGGGGCAACGGCGCTTGAAAAAACGCACGGTGGACTGGGGCTGCTGCTTTCCGGCGTGCCCGGCGTGGAAGCTGGCAAGGTGGTGATCCTGGGGGGTGGCGTCGTCGGCACCAACGCCGCAACGGTGGCCGTCGGCATCGGTGCGCAGGTCACCGTCATCGACAAATCGGTCGACGCGCTCCGGCGCATCAGTGCGCAGTTCGGTGGCCGCGTGCAGACGGTCTACTCCACGCAGCACGCCATCGAAACGCATCTGCGCGAAGCCGATCTCGTCATCGGTGGCGTACTCATTCCGGGCGCAGCGGCACCGAAGCTCGTCACCCGCGAGATGCTCGGTCTGATGCGCAGGGGGGCGGTGATTGTCGACGTCGCGATCGATCAGGGAGGCTGCTGCGAGACGTCTCACGCCACGACACATGCCGATCCGGTCTATGTCGTGGACGGCGTGGTGCACTACTGCGTGGCGAATATGCCGGGCGGCGTACCGAGGACGTCGACGTTTGCGCTCAACAACGTGACGTTGCCCTTCATTCTGCAACTGGCAGATCACGGCCCGGTGGCGGCCATGAGGGCAGACCCACACCTGCTGGCGGGGCTGAATGTCGCACACGGCCTGGTCACCAACCGAGGTGTCGCCGACGCACTGGGGCTGGTCTATCAAGACCCGCATGTCGTATTGGCGAACCTGCCGGCTGCGGCGTAATCTCGCCGGCTCCTGGCGCTGCGTCGGACAATTTCTTCCCGGCGCAGCGCCAGTCCCGCTACCGCATCACTCGGGCGCCTGCGCGCCCTGCTGCGCGCGACGCGCTTTGCGCTCCCGGAACCAGAGACTCGCCCGGTCGAGATAGAGATAGATGACGGGGGTCGTAAACAGCGTAAGGGCCTGCGACAGCACCAGTCCACCAACCATCGCGTACCCCAGCGGACGCCGCAACTCCGACCCTGCCCCCGTGCCGAGCATCAGGGGTAAGCCCGCGAGCAGCGCACACATCGTCGTCATCATGATCGGACGGAAGCGCAGCAGGCATGCCTGATAGATCGACGCCTCCGGCGAAAGCCCATGGTCACGCTCCGCCGTGAGCGCAAAGTCCACCATCATGATCCCGTTCTTCTTCACGATCCCGATCAGCAAGATGATGCCGATCAACGCAATCACACTCAGATCGTGTCCGCCGAGCATCAGAATCAGCAACGCCCCCACGCCGGCCGATGGCAGCGTCGAGAGGATGGTGAGCGGATGGATATAACTCTCGTAAAGCAACCCCAGCACGATGTACACCGCCACCAGCGCCGCCAGAATCAGATACGGCTGCGTCGATAGCGAGTCGCGGAACGCCTGCGCCGTTCCCTGAAAGTTGCCGTTGAGCGACAGCGGGAGATTCATCTGTGCCTGCGTGCGGCGAATTGCATCGACCGCCTCGCCAAGCGAGACGCCCGGCGCGAGATTGAACGATAGCGTCACCGCCGGAAACTGGCTCTGGTGGCTGATGAGCAGGTAGTTGGTCTTGCTACGATCGATGCGGACGAACGTAGAGAGCGGCACCCGATTTCCGGTCGTCGGCGACATCAGGTAGAGCTTGTCGAGCAAAGCCGGATCGGCCTGCAACGCCGGCGTGACCTCCATCACCACGTGATAGCTGTTGATCTGCGTGAAGTACTGCGCAATCTGCCGCTGCCCGATGGCGTTGTACAGCGTGGCCTCGATCAGCGCCGGGGAGATGCCGAAGCTCGACGCTCTGTCGCGGTCGATCGTCAGCGTCGCGGTGGCGGCATTGCTCTGCTGGTCGGTTGCGAGATCCGTGAGTTGCGGCAATCGACGCAACCGCTCCAGTAACAGTGGCGCCCAGTGATTGAGTTCGTTGATGTCGGCGTCCGTCAACGTGTACTGGTATTGCGTGCGGGCCAAACGACCGCCGACATTGATGTCCTGCCCGGCCTGCAAGAACAGGTTGATGCCCTCGAGCTGCGCGAGCTTGGGCCGCAATCGGGCAATGACTTGGTCCGCAGAAAGCGTGCGCCCTGCCGCCTTCGGCTTGAGGTTGATATAGAAGTTGGCCGTATTGGCGGTGTTGTTGCCGGTATTCGCGACGAAGCTGAGCACATCGGGGTCTTGCCGCACCACATCGGCGACGCGCACTACGCGCTCACTCATCAACGTGAACGACGTATCTTGCGCGGACTCCGCAAATCCGAAAACGAACCCCGTGTCCTGCTGCGGGAAGAAGCCTTTGGGAATCACGATGTAGAGCATCGCCGTGAGTACCAGCGTCGCCAGAAACACCAGCAGCGTGATGAACTGATGCGCCAGCACCACTTGCAAACCGCGTCGATAGCCGTTCTGCATATGGTCGAAGCCTGCTTCGAACCAGCGATACAGACGACCGTGCCGCTCGGGCGGCGTATGCCGCAGAAAGCGCGAACACAGCATCGGGGTGAGCGTCAGCGACACGATCACCGAGATCGCGATCGTCAGCGTGACCGTGATGGCGAACTCCCGGAAGAGTCGCCCGACGATCCCGCCCATCAACAACAAGGGAATAAAGACTGCCACGAGCGAGACCGAGATCGATACGATCGTGAAGCCGATTTCGGCCGCCCCGCGATAGGCCGCCTCCATCGGGTCCATGCCGTCTTCCACATGGCGATAGATGTTCTCCAGCATCACGATGGCGTCGTCCACCACAAAGCCGACGGAGATCGTGAGCGCCATGAGCGACAGGTTGTCGAGGCTGAATCCGATCAGGTACATCACAGCCGCCGTTCCCATCATGGCGAGCGGTACGGTCACCGCCGGAATCAGCGTGGCCGGCAGATTGCGCAGGAACAGGAAAATCACGAGTACCACCAGCACGCCGGTCAACACCAGGGTGAACTCGACATCCTCGACCGATGCCCGGATCGTTTGCGTCCGGTCGGTCAGGATATTCACCTCGACCGCCGGCGGAATGGATGCCTGCAAACGCGGCAGCGCCGCCTTGATGCGCTCGACCGTGGCGATCACGTTCGCGCCCGGCTGCTTCGTCACGGCGAGAAACACCGAGCGCCCGCTCTTGAGCGTCTCGCTCTCCGGCATGGCGGCGCCGCGAAACGCCCATCCGGCGAAGCGGGCATTTTCCGGTCCCGCCACCGCCTGCCCCAGATCGCGCACGCGCACCGGCGCTCCCCCTCGATAAGCGACGATCACCTCGTTCCAGAGCACGGGACTGAGCAGTTGACCGTTGTCGTAGACCGTCACGCTCTGACGCGGCCCGTCGAAGCTCCCCTTCGGCGCATTGACCGTCGCGCTGGCCAGCGCGCCTCGCACCGTCTCCAGATCGAGGCCAAGCGCGGCCACCTTGTCCGGGTCCAGTTGAATGCGAATCGCCGGTTTCTGAACGCCCCCGATGTTCACCAACCCGACACCGTCGATCTGCGAGATTTGCTGCGCAAGCACGTTATCGGCGTAGTCGTTGACGACTGTGAGCGGCAAGGTGTCCGACTTGACGGACATGAGCAGAATCGGCGAGTCGGCAGGATTGATCTTGCGATACGTCGGTGGACTCGGCAGGTTGCTTGGCAACTGCCCGCCCGCCGCATTGATCGCGGCCTGTACGTCGACAGCGGCAGCATCGATGTTGCGATTCAAGTCGAACTGCAACGTGATCGACGTGGTGCCAAGCGCACTGGTCGACGTCATCTGCGTAAGCCCTGCGATCAGCGAGAACTGACGCTCCAACGGTGTGGCGACATTCGACGCCATCGTTGAGGGATCCGCTCCGGGTAGCGTGACCGACACCTGAATCGTCGGGAAATCGACCTGCGGCAAGGGTGCGACCGGCAGCAGCGGCCAGGCCGCCACCCCCACCAGAAACAAGGCAGCGGCGAGCAGCGACGTGCCGATGGGACGTTTGATGAACGTGGCGGAGATGGACATGGGCGCGGATGAGAAGGCCGGCGAGCGCGCTAGCGGCCCGCAGAACCCGATGTCCCGGCTGCGTGGGTGCCGGAACCCGCAGGTGGCGGCATCGCCCCGGCGCCACGGCTCGTCGTCTGCGCGGTCGCCGCCCCGCCCCCGGACGTATTGCGCGCCTCCATGACCGGCGTTCCTGGACGCAACTTGAGTTGCCCGTCGACGACCACCCGCGTGCCCGCCGTCAGGCCGCTCTCGATGATGGCCTGCGTACCCTGCGTGACGCCCACCTTCACGGGTTGTACCGCCGCCCGCCCCTGCTCGTTCACCACATAGACGAAAGTCCCACCGGGACCGTTCTGCACCACCGACGCATCGAGCGCGATTGCCTGCGACATCACCCCGAGCGTCAGCCGCGCATTGACATACTGGCCGGGCCACAGCCGATGGCCGGCGTTCGCGAACGTCGCCTTGAGCTGCACGGTGCCGCTCGTGTTGTCGATCTGATTGTTGATAAGCGTGAGTTTTCCGGAGGCCAATCGCTCCCCCCCATTTCGCGCGTAAGCGTCGACCGCCAGCCCCGCATTGCCCGCCGTCTGCATCGCGGCATTCACGGCGCCGACGGTGTCCTCGGGCAAGGTGAACAGCACCGTGATCGGATCGATCTGATTGACGATGACGATGCCGCTCGCGTCGGCGGCGTGCACGATATTGCCGACATCGACCAGACGTACCCCGGTCCGCCCGTCAATGGGAGACCGGATCGTCGTGTAATCGAGTTGCACCGACGCGTAGTCGATCTGTGCCTGATCGGTCAGCACCGCCGCTTCGAGCTGCTTGACGAGCGCAGCCTGCGTATCCGCCTGCTGCTGGGACGACGCCCCCTGTGCGGCGAGGGTCTGGTAGCGCTTCAGATCGAGCCGCGCGTTCACGAGCTGCGCGACGTCGCGTGCCTTCGTGGCACGCGCCTGTTCGAGCTGCGCTCGGTACGGCCTCGCGTCGATTTGCACGAGCAAGTCGCCCGCCTTCACGTCACGCCCTTCGGAGAACGCCACCCGTTCGATCTGACCGTCGACCCGTGCGCGCACCGTGACCGACGTGGTGGCCTGCACAGTGCCGATCCCGATGACGTAGCGCGGCAGGTCCGCAGCCGTCACAACGCTCGACACGACGGCGACAGGAGGCGGCGGTGCAGCAGGCGGTGCCGTGCGGTGCGCCGCCCAGCGCCAGACCAGCAGCGCCACGACGACCAACGCGACGAGGACGAGCCAGCGCCAGCGACGCGACGCGTCAGAGCGGCGTGGGTCGTCGGGCGCGGGCCCGGCATTGTCTTGCGCCGTGGGTTGCGTCATGACGCCTCCCTGGGGAGTCCGATCCAGAATGGCCGGGGGTCCGTCGCGGCGACGGCCGGCGCCGTCTGACGCTGCGACAAACCCGATATCGTCCCGGCCGGATGGCGGGATGTGCTCACGAGTGTGTCGTATCTGCGCAGGGCTCGCAGTCCGCATTTTCCCTGCCTATACAAGGCCTTGCCACGTGACGGACAGCCGGCTGCCATGCTCGCGCCATGCGGGGGCGAGCATGACGTTTTGTGGATTCCAAACGTCTGTTTTACCCACGACGCGTCGGCAGCGAACTGGCTGCGGGGCCGCGCCACGCCTCGCGCTTTGGACATGGGCATACTCACTTCGTTATACTTGCCCAATCTCGACGGCGCCGCCGGTCAGCCCCGATCCGCGGGCACGCGCTGCCGCGCAGCCTCCTGCCTGCCCCGAGCCGTCAATGTCCATGAGCAAGTGATGAACGCCGATCCGCAAGAACTCAATAAATTCAGTGAATTGGCCCACCGTTGGTGGGACCCGCACAGCGAATTCAAGCCGCTGCACGAGATCAACCCGTTGCGTCTCGACTGGATCGAGCAACATGTGCCGCTGCAAGGCAAACGTGTGCTGGACATTGGCTGCGGCGGCGGCATCCTCTCCGAATCGATGGCTCGTCAGGGGGCGCGCGTGAAGGGGATCGACCTGTCGAAGAAGGCGCTCGGCGTGGCCGACCTGCATAGCCTGGAAGCGGGCCTGTCCATCGATTACGAAGAAATTTCGGCCGAGGCCCTGGCCGCCCGCGACGCCGGAACCTACGACGTGGTGACGTGCATGGAAATGCTTGAGCATGTGCCGTCGCCCGCGTCGATCGTGGCGGCCTGCGCAACGCTCGTCAAACCGGGCGGCCATGTCTTCTTCTCGACGCTCAACCGCAAGCCCAAGGCCTGGTTGCTGGCCGTGGTCGGCGCCGAGTATGTGCTGCGCATGCTGCCGCGCGGCACGCACGATTACGCCAAGTTCATTCGCCCGTCGGAACTCGCGTCGTTTGCCCGCGCCAGCGGACTCACGGTGCGCGACCTGCGCGGCATGACGTACAACCCGCTGAGCAAGCGTTACGCGATCAATCGCGACACCGACGTCAATTACATGATCGCGTGCACGCGCGATGCCTGATATGTTCGAGCCCCCCGCCCGAGTGCCCACCTCCGCTCCCGAAGCTGCACAGCGCCTGTTGAACGGCAACGTGCGCGCGGTCCTGTTCGATCTGGACGGCACGCTCGCCGACACGGCACCGGATCTCGTTGCTGCGGTCAACAAAGTGCGTACCGACCGCGGTTTGCCGCCGGGTCCTTACGAGACGTTGCGTTTGCAGGCCTCGCACGGCGCGCGCGGATTGATCGGCAGTGCCTTCGGCATTGGCCCCGACGACGCGGCGTTCCCCTCGTTGCGCGATGCGTTTCTTGCCAATTACGAAGCCGCCTTGTGCGTACAAAGTCATCTGTTCGACGGTGTACCTGCGTTGCTCGCGGCACTGGCCGAACGCGGCATGCCCTGGGGCATCGTCACCAACAAGGCAGCCCGGCTGACGAATCCACTCGTGAAGCTGCTGGGGCTCGCCGACGGTGCTGCCTGCGTGGTGTCCGGCGACACCACGCCGCATAGCAAGCCGCACCCGGCGCCGCTACTGTACGCAGCCGAGTGCATCGGTGTCGCACCGACGCAGATCGTGTATGTCGGCGACGATCTGCGCGACATTCAGGCGGGCAAAGCGGCGGGGATGGCGACCGTTGCGGCCGCTTACGGTTATTGCGGCGATACGTTGGCCCCGGCTCAGTGGCAGGCCGACGCCGTCGTCGAACGCGCGGGTGCGATCGCCCCGCTGGTGATGTCGCAGGCCTGACCGGCCACGTCATTGCCTGCCGGGACAGGGCCGCTGCCGCAGCGGCCGGTCCCGGATCTGTCCCGCCGCGCAACAGTGGCGCGGCGCGTGCTTCACTGGCGACTTACGGGAGACCGCATGGCCGAGCAAGCGAACGATCGCAAACCCTCTTCGAACACCACCTCGGGCGGCACCCGCCTGCAGCAAGGCGTCGCCCGCGCACAAGCGCTTGGACGCGATCCCGACGTGCGCCGCCGCGCGCGCAAGACCGGCCTGTGGGCCGCTGGCGTCATTGCCGTGTTCGGTGTCGTCAGCTATTTCACGGTACCTGCCGTCCTGAAGCATTACGCCGTCGACAAGCTCTCCGCCTATCTGGAACGGCCGGTGAGCGTGGGTGGCGTCAGCTTCAATCCCTACACCCTGCGCCTCGATCTGCGTCAGGTCCACATCGGCGACAAGACACCGGGGCAGCCATTCGTCGACGTTGGCATGTTGCGTGTGAACGCTTCGTGGGGGTCCGTGTTCCGTTTTGCGCCGATCGTCGACGAGCTTTACATCGACACACCGGTCGTCAATATCGTGCGCACCGCGCCGCAGCGTTTCAACTTCTCGGACATCATCGATCGCGCGACGTCCGGGCCGCCGTCGCCCGAGCCTTCGAAGCCCGCGCGCTTTGCACTGAACAACGTTCAGATCAAGAACGGCACGATCCGCGTCGACGATACCGTGCAGAACGAAAAGCACGTCGTCGACAATCTGCAGGTCGGTGTGCCGTTCATCGCCAATCTGCCGGCCGATACCGATATCTTCGTGCAGCCACTGCTTCAGGCGTCCATCGACGGGTCGCCGCTGCACATCTCGGGGCAGACCAAGCCGTTCGCCGACTCCATGGAATCGACGGTCGACATCAAACTCGACCATCTCGATGTACCGAAGTACCTCGGTTACTCGCCGCTCACGGTGCCGGCACAAATCAAAAGCGCCTCGATCAGCACGGACCTCAAGCTGCGCTTCACGCGTGACAAGGAAGGCAACCATGTCCTGCTCACGGGCACGGCCGGACTCTCGGATGCCAAGGTCGTCGAGTCGGATGGTTCGCCGATCGTCGCCGTCAAGCAAGTCGATGTGAAGCTGGCCAAGGTGGAGCCGCTCAACAACGTCATTCATATCGATAGTGTTCGTATCGATGGCCTCGACCAGCAGGTCACGCTGAGAAAAGACGGTTCGCTCAATGTCGAAAAGGCGCTGCTGCCGCAGCGCACGGTAATCAAGGCCGTGGGCAAGGCGGTCGATCAGGCCGCAGCGTCTCCGCAAGCCCACGAGGCGGCCAGAAGTGCCCCGCAAGTCCCGGCGCAGCAGACGGCACGACCGGCAACGCCGGCGTCGGCTGCCGAAGCGGCGCAAGTCAAGACACAGGCTGCGGCCCAGCCCACGCCGCTCGATCTGCTGATCGGCGACGTCTCGCTCGTGAACAGCAAAGTGCGCTTCACCGACGAACGTGGGGCGAAACCGGCGAGCGTGGCGTTGGAGAACGTTCAGATCGGTGTGAAGCAGTTCTCGACGCTCGGCAAGGAACCGGCGACGTATGACGCGTCGCTCGGCATTCAGAGCGGCGGCTCGGTTAAAGCACATGGCCAGTTCAGTCTGAACGCATACAACGCAAGCGGCGAACTCGACGCGCAGTCGATTGCCCTCGCGCCGTTGCTGCCCTTGGCGCAAGGCGCGCTCGCGGGCGATCTGAAGAGCGGTACGGTGGGTGCACAGGCCAAGTTCAACGCGGCCTTCTCTCCCGACAAGCAGCCGAACGTGCAAATTTCGCCGGCTACGGCCACGCTTGAGAAGATCGAGTGGCTTACCGGCCAAAAGGGCGATGCGCCGCTCAAGCTTGCCAAGGCGGAAGCGAAACTTTCACGTTTCGATCTGGGCGCACGGCAGGCGGTCGTCGACGAGGTCACGGTCACCGGGCTGGATGTCTCGGCACGCCGGGACAAGGACGGCAAGATCAACCTGCTCGCCCTGACCGGGAATGGTCAGCCGAAGGCCGCCACTAGCAACGCTCAGAGTATCCAGTCGCGCGTTGGCACCGAACGCGGTCGCCGAACCTCTGCCAAGGCCTCGGGACCTCAGGCAAGTGCCGGCGACTGGCAATGGAAGGTTGGCAAGGTCGCCATCGAGAACGCGAGCATCGGGTTCGAAGATCGTGACGTCAAAGGCCGTCCGATCAACGCAAAATTTGCGCCCCTGAACGTCAAGGTGCAAGGTGCGTCGCAGGACATGAGCAAACCGTTGCAACTCGAAGTCAACGGCACGCTCAATAAGAAGGGTTCGCTCAACGCCTCCGGCAACATCACGCCGCAACCGCTCGCGGGCGACCTCCAGATCAAGACGCAGCAACTCGATCTGGCCGCGTTCGACTCCTATATGAGCGATCAACTGAACGCGAGCATCGCCAGCGCCCTGCTCTCCAGCAACGGGCGCGCCACCTTTGCCATGAAGGGCGATACCCCGCAGGCGACGTATCGCGGTGATGCAACGCTCGGCAACGTCCGCTTGCTCGACAAGGTGACGGCGGACGACTTCATGCGTTGGAACGCGTTGTCCGTTCAGCAGATCAATCTGGCGGTAGGCAGTGGCAAGCCCAATGTGCAGATGGGCAGCATTGCGTTGTCGCGGTTCTACGCGCGACTGATCATCAACGCCAACGGGCGGCTGAATCTGGCCGACGTGGTCGGCAACAAGGAGACGGCGCCCCGGTCGCTCACGCGCGCCAACGAAGGCGTGCCACTCGGCGGGGCAGCGGAAAAGCCACCGCTTGATGCGGCGGCATCTGCCGTTGAAGCCGGGCAACCGACGGAAGTCGAGAAGAAGGAGCAGAAACCGGGCGAGACGACCGCGCAGCGCGGCCCGGGCTACGGCGCCGGCAAGGCCCTGCCTGCGGACGTCCACATCGGACGTATCACGTTGCAGGGCGGGAACATCAACTTTACCGACAACTTCGTCAAGCCGAACTACACGGCCAATCTGACGGACATCGGCGGACGTATCGGCGCGTTCGGCACGGCAACGACCGAACCTGCGGAAGTGGCGCTGCAAGGCAAGGTCAACCGCAATGCGCCGATCGGTATCACCGGCAAGATCAATCCGCTTGCGCCGATGGCGTTTGTGGATATTGGCGCCAAGGCTGACGGCATCGAGCTGACCAACCTGACGCCGTACTCCACCAAATACGCGGGCTACCCCATCGAAAAGGGCAAGCTCACGGTGGATGTGCACTACTTGCTCGATCAGGCGAAGCTCACGGCGAACAACCATATCTTCATCGACCAGTTGACGTTCGGCGACCGCGTGGAAAGTCCGACGGCCACGAATTTGCCGGTGCGGCTGGCGGTATCGCTGCTGAAGAATTCGCGGGGCGAGATCGACGTCGACATTCCGATTTCCGGCTCGCTCGACGATCCGCAGTTCAGCCTCGGTGGCGTGATTTTCCGGGCGTTCGTGAACCTGATCGTCAAGGCGGTGACGGCACCGTTCAGCTTGCTGGCGTCGGCGTTTGGCGGCGGTGATCAGGAGTTGGGCTATGTGGAGTTCGCGCCCGGGAGCGCACGGCTGACGCCCGAGAGCGAAAAGCGGCTCGAGACGCTGGTGAAGGCATTGACCGATCGCGAGGCGCTGAAGCTGGATATCGAGGGCCGCGTCGATCCCGCGAAGGACACCGACGGTTTGCGCAGCGTGGCCGTGGAACGTGCGATCAAGGCGCAGAAGGTCAAGTCGATGGTCGGCAAGGGCGAAAGCATCGACGTCGACAGCGTGACGGTGAGCCCGGAGGAGCGCAGCAAGTACTTGACGGCCGCTTACAAGGCGGCGGACTTTGCCAAGCCGCGCAACATGATCGGGTTTGCCAAGTCGCTGCCGGATGACGAGATGGAAAAGCTGCTGGAGACGAACGTCAAGGTGAACGATGACGATCTGCGGGCGTTGGCGGAACGGCGTGCCCAACGGGTGCGATCGTGGCTGGACGGGAAGATCGCGTCGGATCGGTTGTTCGTGGTGGCACCGAAGCTCAATGCCGATGGCATCAAGGACAAGGGGGCGACCACCCGGGTGGACTTCGCACTGAAATGAGCCATTTGTGTCATAATCGCTACTCCACTGGGGCCGACATGGTTTCGACGTGGGTAGCGAAGCGATTCAGGGCATACCGAGGACCCGTCACCTCGTTAATCAATGGGAAATTAAGTAACCGCTAACAACGACCGTTACGCACTGGCTGCCTAAGGGCGCCTACCTCGCACTAGCTCGCTGATGGGTTAGGGTAGCAATACCACGCGAGGTTATTTACATCAGCTAATCTCCGGTGGTGCCATGGCGCCGGGGCCGAAAATCAAGTGGATCGCCGTTGCGAAGCGTGTTCGTCCGCGACAAAACGGTTAAATCAAATGACTGAACTAAGTATGTAGAACTGATCGTAGAGTGCTTGCGGACGCGGGTTCGATCCCCGCCGGCTCCACCAACAACACTTCCGAAGACTGTCTCAGTCTTCCGTAAAACCCCGATAGAGCAAGCCTCTTCGGGGTTTTTCTTTTTCAACGCCCCTTCCCTGTATTCAACCCAAGAAACGGAAACGGCGGCGCCGTCTTGAAATCGGCGGACACTTCGCCGCTGAACGTGTTGCGCTGATCCTTACCGAGATCCAGCCGCTTCACCGGCGCCCCGGCGGCAAAATCCACCTTGTTCAAATCCACCCAGAACGTGTTCGGCGTCAGCGCCGATTCGAAGAAGTAAAGCATGCGCTTGTGATCGACCACCGTGCGCCAGCGCGTCGACGAAATATTCGGTTCGCCCGGCGTCGTGATCCCATACGGCACCGACGCATTGCGAATCACACTGAACACGCTGGCCAGCGCCTCGACCGGATCTTCGTTCTTCGGAATCGCATTGATGTAGAACGACGCCCGCGCAAAACGATCCGACGAGCGATTCGTTCCCGGCAGGAACGTCGTCCCTCCGATCTGCTTCCAGTACGTATTCAATGCCAATTGCTCGTCGAATGTCGGCGAGTTCGTCATCACCTGATACTGACGACCATGGTGAATCACCTGCCGGCCGTCGATGTACTCGACGATGGCGCTATCGCCAGACTTGTCCGACATCGACAGGTGCAGCGTCGTGAGCCGGTTCTCGCCCGGCACGTTGTCCGTCACAATCGTGAACGGCACTTTCTCCAGCGCCGCGACGGCTTCGGCGACCGTCGCAAAGTTGTCCAGCACGTATTGGGCCCAGGCGGCGATCGTCAGCCCCGGCTTCGAGCCCTTGTCGAAGGTCGGATATTGCGACTCCACCAGCCATAGCAACTGCGCAGACAACCCTTTCTCATTGACGCCGTCCGTCGTCGAAACGTCGTAACCCGTGGCCACCACACTGCCATATCTGGCCGTCCAGCGAAGGGAGTTCGGCCCGGCTTCGCCCGAACGCGTGATGCCACGCGGCAACACATAGAGATTGGTGGCGACGTCGAGCTTCCAGTCCATCGAGCGTGCCGTGATGACGTCGTCGTTCGCGCCGAGATACACCACCCGGGTGCAGGCCAATGACGACGGCGCAGAGAGTGCGAGCGTTGCTGCCGCGACAAGGCAAGGCAGCGTTTTGACAAACATGCGGGGCATGACGATACCTCACGTTTGAGGGAAGGATTCGCGCAAGCCGTCAGTATAACGATGGAATCCTCGATGCCAGCGCCACACTCGTCACCGAACCCTCAAGCCCCGCGCAACCTCACTCGACGAGAATCGGATAGAGCGACGCCACCAGCAGTGCCGCCGCAAATCCATTGAAGATCCGCACCGAGCGCGCATCGGTGAGCACACGACGCATCGCGACGCCGAAGCCGGCCCACAAGCCGATACACGGCGCGCACAACACGCCATAGATCAGCGCAAGCACCATCACGTCAGGCAAATGCGACGCATTGGGCAGGTAGGTGCTGATCGCCCCGATCGCCATCACCCATGCCTTCGGATTCACCCACTGGAACGCCGCCGCACCGAGAAACCCCATTGGCCGTTCGCGCTCACGACGCGCGCCATCCATCGGCCCCGAACGCGCCAGATGCCACGCGAGCCACAACAAATATGCCGCGCCGACATACCTCAGCACGGTGTGAATCACCGGGAAACGCACGAAGACCGAGTGCAATCCCGTGCCCGTCAGAAAGACCATCAGCGCAAAGCCGAAGGCAATGCCGGCCAGATGCGGCAACGTGCGCACGAAGCCGTAGTTCAGCCCCGAGGCGAGAATCATCATATTGTTCGGCCCCGGCGTCACCAGTGTGATGACAGCGAAAGCACAGAAGGCCAGCAATTGTTCGGTCGTCATATTCGAAAGTCTGAAACACTCGCTTCAGCCCGCGTCCGGCAGTCGGCCCGGAAGTCGCGGCGCCGCATCGGAGACACGGCGGGAGCATGGTGGAAGCGCAGCGGAAACACAGAATAGGCACGGCCATCTTCCGAATCCCGGTACAGTTCGCCAAATTCGGACAGGCCTGTACCGGTCACCCACCATGACAGTTTCGACGCCAGCCCCTCGTCGGCAGGCATGCCTGCCCGATTGACGACCCACTGCCACACAATCCCCGGCGTCGTGCGAAAATCGAAGGCATCCGAACGAAGCCGTCGATACCGGCGCGCAGCGCCTGCTACCGCCACTATCCTCGCTCACCGACCGCTCGACACCGCCCCCGATGCCGCCCCGCCTGCCACCGCTATCCGCCCTGCGCCTGTTCGAAGCGGCCGGGCGCCACCAGAGCTTCAAACGCGCCGCCGCCGAGTTGCATCTCACGCCGAGCGCGGTGAGCCACGGCATTGTCGGGCTGGAGCAAACGCTGGGCGTCGCCCTGTTCACCCGTTCGCCACAAGGGCTCTCGCTCACGCCGGAAGGCGTGGACTATCTCGCCTATGTGACTGAAGCGTTCTCGCTACTGCTCACCGGTACGCGACGCCTGCCCACCCCCGACGCCTCGCGCGCCATCGCCATTACCTGTGCCCCGACCTTCGCCTCACGCTGGCTTCTGCCCCGGCTTGAAACATTCGTGAAACGTATGCCGAACGTCGACATCACGGTGGACACATCGCGCCGGCAGGTGGGTTTCCCGACCGACGGGTTCGACTTCGCCATCCGCCTCTCGCGCGCTCCGGTCGCGAGCGACACCTGGCACCGGCTGTTCAGCGAACGATTCGTGCCCGTGTGCAGCCCGGCATATCACGCAAGCCACGCCGACGCGCACGGCAGGATCGACCTGCGCACCGTCACGCGAATCCACGTCAGCAGCGCCAGCGAAGATTGGCAAGGCTGGATCGAAAGCGCCGGCATCGACGACTTCGATGCGCAAGGCGGACTGAGTTTCGACAGCATTCAGATGGCGTTCGAAGCGGCAATGACCGACCTTGGCGTCGTCATCGGCCGTCGTCCGCTGGTCGACGAATATCTCGCAAGCGGCGCGCTGGTGCCCGCGCACGACATCACCACGCCAGCGCAAGGCGCCTATTGGCTGATCTGCGCGCACGACATCGATCCGCACCCCGAATGCGTGGCGTTCCGAGAATGGGTGATCGAGCAGGCTCGCCCGCCCTTAGGTGAATAAAATTCACCCGAGACAGCGCACAACTCCTTTGCTATACGTGGATTTCATTGCGAGACTACGGTGAGGAGGACTCACCGCCATGCAAAAATCCGTTGTTTCCGCATCGCCCTCGTTACAAAACCGCGTCACCCTGATCATCATTGCCGGTGCACTCGTGCTGAGTGCGGCGATGGGCACTCGCCAGACGTTCGGTCTGTTCATCAATCCGTTCTCTTACGATCGGGGCGTGCCCGTTACCCTCGTCGCCTTCGCCATCGCATTGCACAATCTCGTGTGGGGATTCGCTCAACCGTTTGCCGGGGCCATGGCAGACCGTCACGGCCCCGCCCCCGTGGTTGCCTTCGGCGCCTTTGCTTTCGCCGGCGGACTCGCGATGGCGGCGTTGGCGCCGTCAGGCATATGGCTCGTCATCGGGCTTGGCGTGCTGGTCGGGCTCGGCATCAGTTGCACGACGTTCGGCGTGGTACTGCCCGCCGTCAGCCGCGCCGTGACGCCAGAGAAGCGCACGATGGCAATGGGACTCGTGAGCGCTGGCGGCTCGCTCGGACAAGTGGCGCTGGTCCCCATCGCGCAAGGTCTGCGTCAGACCTACGGCGTATCGACCTCGCTCTTCGTCCTTGCGCTGATCCTGTGCTGCGCCGCGCCGCTCGGTCTGGTCATGACGCTGCAACGGCGCAGCAAGGCAACCGCTTCGGGCGTTACCGGCACGCCCACCGCTCCCAAGACCGACAACGACAGCGAACATGTCTCACTGCGCGACGTGCTGCATCAGGCACGCACCCACCGTGGGTATCAATTGCTGACGCTCGGCTTCTTCACCTGCGGCTTCCAGTTGGCCTTCATTGCCACGCACCTGCCTGGCTATCTGCTGATGTGCCATATGCCCGTCGGTCTGGGGGCCACGGCGCTCGCCCTGATTGGCCTGTTCAATATGGCGGGAAGTTGGGCGTGCGGCTGGCTCGGCGGACGATATCGTCAGCATCACGTGCTGGGCTGGTTGTACCTGATTCGCGGGGCGGCCATCGCACTCTTCTTCCTGCTGCCGAAGTCCGACACAAGCGTGGTGATCTTTGCCGCCGTCATGGGGCTAACGTGGCTCGGCACCGTGCCGCTCACGAGCGGTCTGGTGGCGAAGGTCTTCGGTACTCAACATCTGGGAACGCTCTTCGGCCTGTGCTTCATGAGCCATCAGGTCGGCTCGTTCCTCGGGGCCTGGCTGGGCGGCTATGTGCTCGACGTCACCGGCTCGTACAACCTCATCTGGGCTGCGACGGCGATCCTCGGTGCGGTAGCGGCCGCCCTTCACTTCCCGATCAACGACGACCGCGTGGCGCCCCCCGTCCGATCACCGATGCCTGCCAGCGTCTGAGTGCCGCCGGTGGGTGGGACCGAGCGAGGGAATGAGCCAATTACAGCCGATGCGCGCTCACCAGACGAAATATCTTCGTCCAGCGCTGCGCCAGCGAACGGTCGGGCATCGGCACACGCCAATTGGCTTGCGCCTGATGGGCAAGTTCGAGCACGAGCCACCACCGGCCGCCCTCGTTCACCGGATGCGCCGACGACACATCCGAAAACACGAAGCGCGTCTCATGCTCCGCGACGCGAATCGTGCCCATCTTGCGCTCGGCGTCGAGCGTGAGTTCGCCCCACTCGCCCGTGACGCTGACACACCGTTTGCCATCGCGCCGCACGCCATGCACGGCGCGATAATGGCGTACCGCATTCCCGATGAGCCACACGACGATCAACACACATACAACAATCGTCGCGACGGCGGCCAGCGTGCCGAAGCGAAGCGCCACGGCGTCATATACACGCACCGCACCGTACACGATGCCCGCCAGCACGACGAGCGCGAGAAGTATGAATGGCACCCTGCCCCTCCTGCATCGATAGCGTTCGCGCCGACAGATCGCGAACATGAAAAAACCCCGCCGGCGGAACAGCCCGGCGGGGCTTTATTTCACCACAGGCAACGTGCCCGCGTCGGCCAGCGCCGGCCGCGAACACGACACATCACACATTTAACGCTGCGGCTGCGGTGCGGCGCCCACGTCCTTGCGCACCTTCGCCACTTGCGCGGTCGTGACTGCCGGTGCCTTGTTGCCCCAGCTCGAACGCACGAACGTCAGCACATCGGCCACATCCTGATCGGTCAGGCGGTCGTCGAAGCCCGGCATCGCGTAATGCGTCGGCGCCGACTTCGTCGAAGGCATTTCTGCCCCGCGCAAGACGATATGGATGAGCGAGGTCGGGTCTGCCGAGTTCACCGTCGAACTGAGCGCAAGCGTCGGGAACGTCTGCGTGTAGCCCTTGCCCGTGCTGCGGTGGCACGCGGCACAGTTGTCGATGAAGGTCAGCGCACCGTTGCTCTTGTCGGAGCCCGCACGCAACGCCTTGGCCGCGGTTTCATCGTAGGCCAGTGCCTTGGCGTTCGGATCGACCGGTTTAAGCGTCTTCAGGTACTTGGCGACGGCGGTGAGATCGTCGTCGTTCATGTACTGCGTGCTGTGCTGCACGACGTCCGACATGCCGCCGAAGGCTGCCGAATGGTCGTTACGCCCGCCCTTGAGGAATGCCGTGATGTCGCCTTCACTCCAGTTGCCCAGACCGTCGGTCGCATCGCCACGCAGGTTCTTCGCAAGGAAGTTGTCGACCACGCCCCCCGAGAGGAACGCGGTGCTGTCGTCCGTCAGCGCCTTCTCCTGCAAGGCCACGCCACGCGGCGTATGACAGGCACTGCAATGGCCCAGACCTTCGACGAGATAACGTCCGCGCGAGATCGGATCGTTGTCGGTCGACGCGGCATCGGCCACGACCGCCGGAGCGAACATCTTGCGCCAGATCGACAACGGCCAGCGCATCGACATCGGCCACGGAATGTCCGTTGCCTTGTTCGCCTGCGCGACAGGCTGCACGCCGCCCATGAAGTAGGCATACAACGCCTTCACGTCCGCCGGACGCACTTTCGCATACGACGTGTACGGCATGGCCGGATACAGCGTCGAGCCATTCTTCGCGACGCCGTGACGCACCGCCTTGTCGAAGTCTTCGAGGCTGTAGTTGCCGATTCCGGTGTCCTTGTCCGGCGTGATGTTCGTCGAGTAGATCGTGCCGATGGGCGACGCGATCGGCAGACCGCCTGCGAACGGCTTGCCCTTGGGGGCCGTATGACACGCAGCGCAATCGGCCGCACGAGCGAGATATTCGCCCTGCTTCACGAGTTGCGCTTGCGGATCGTTGGCGGCGGGCGACTGTGCTCCGCCCTCCACGGCCACGGCGGGAACCGAACGCGTCGGTACCGGCGAGACGGCGGCGCCGGAGGGCGCCGTCGCGCTCTGCGCCCACACGGCAGCGGCCACGAGCGCGAGCGCCCCGACTGTCAGCACACCAACGGAGCGTTTCATCATCGTTTTGCGGATCATGGTTGCGCTCCTCAGGCTTGCACCAGCGGGCCGGCGTTCTTGAGGTACTGTTCGCGAATCGCCTTCGCAGACCAGTACGCCAGCGCCGCCACCACGCCCGTGGGGTTGTAACCCATGTTCTGCGGGAACGCCGATGCGCCCATCACGAACACGTTGGACACGTCCCAGCTCTGCAGATACTTGTTGACCACGCTGTTCGACGGATTGGTGCCCATGATGGCGCCCCCGGTCGTATGCGTGCTCTGGTAGATCCGCGTGTCGTAATGGGTGCCCTTCTTGCGGATCGCGCGAAACACCTTCTCGGGATTCATCGCGCGACCCACTTCTTCCATCCGGTCGCCCATGTACCCCAGCATGGCGTATTCGTTGTCATGCCAGTCGAACGTCATGCGCAGCAGCGGCACGCCGTAGGCATCCTTGTACGTCGGATCGAGATCGAGGCAAGCATCGCGATACGACATGACGGAACCGGAAATGCCGATGGTCATGTAGCGCTGATAGGCGTCGGCAACGCCGGCCTTCCACTTGCTACCCCACGACGGCGTGCCCGGCACGGTCGGGGTCATCTTGATCGGACGCCCGCCATAGCGAACGTGGCGAATACTCGCGCCGCCAATGAAGCCCAGCGGTCCGTGGTCGAACTGGTCGCCGTTCAGGTCGTCCATCGACACGCCACCGGCGCCCGTGCCGATGAACGGGTTCAACTGCGTGCCCTTGGGCAGCAACACGTTCACCGCGCCGTTCATCTGGTAGGCGTAGTTCTTGCCGACGACCCCCTCGCCCGTCTTCGGATCGTAAGGCTTGCCAATGCCCGAGAGCAGCAGCAAGCGCACGTTGTGCATCTGATAGGCTGCCATGATGACGAGGTCGGCAGGCTGCTCGACTTCGCGGCCCTGCGCGTCGATATACGTCACACCGGTGGCCTTCTTGCCGTCGCTGTCCAGATTCACCTTGACGACATACGCGTTCGTGCGCAGTTCGAAATTGGTCTTCTTGAGCAATACCGGCAAGATGGTCGTCTGCGGCGACGCCTTCGAATACATGTAGCAGCCGTAGTTCTCGCAAAAGCCGCAGAAGTTGCACGGTCCGAGACGCACGCCATACGGATTCGTATACGGCTCGGACGTATTCGCGGCAGGCGCCGGATACGGATTGAAACCCACGTCGCGGGCCGCCTTCTCGAACAACGTCGCGCCGTAAGTATTCTGCAGCGGCGGCGTGGGGAATTCGCTCGAGCGAGCGCCCTCGCGCGGGTTGCCGCCCGGCACGATCTTGCCGTTCAGATTCCCGGCTTTGCCCGACGTGCCGAACACCTTCTCGGCGAAGTCGAAGTGCGGCTCCAGTTCTTCATAGCTCACGCCGAAGTCCTGAATCGTCATGCCCTCGGGAATGAACTTCTTGCCGTAGCGTTCTTCGTAATGACTGCGCAGCTTCAGTTCTTCCGGAAGAATGCGGTAGTGCATGCCGTTCCAGTGAAACCCCGCACCGCCCACGCCATTGCCCAGCAGGAACGAGCCGTTCTGGCGGTAAGGCACGGCGAGATCGTCCGGCGTGTGACGAATCGTGACAGTCTCGCGGGCCAGCTCCTGAAAGAGCTTGCCTCGCACCGAGTATTCGAGTTCGTCGATGACCTTGGGGTACTGCGCGTCGGTCGGCGTGTCGCGCATGGCGCCGCGCTCGAGCGCCACGACATTGAGTCCTGCATCGGTGAGTTCCTGCCCGAGGATCGCCCCGGTCCAGCCAAAGCCCACGATGACGGCATCGACCTTGTCTTTCTTGATTGCCATAGCGTTGTCCCCTTAGCCCCGTTTTCCGGAAATCGACACGGGCCCATACGGGTACTTGACGTTGGGCTGGTCCACCCAGTCCATATAGTCGGCGCGAGCGCCGGGGAAGCCGACCAGCTTCCAGCCGACCATGTCCTTGTTGCCACCGTGAATCGGGTCCGAGAGGAACCCTTCCTTCGTGTTGGCCAGCAAATAGGAGAAGAATGTGCGCGCAGGCACGCTGTCGAACTCGATCTTTGCGTGTTCGAGATCGCCCAGCACGGTTTCCTGCGTCGCGTGATCGAGGTCGGCGAACGCCTTGTTGTACTGCTTCTTGCAGTACGCGTCGCATGCCGCAATGCCGTGACGGTAGATGTCACGTGGCACGAGGCTCAACTGGTAGCCCATCTCGGGCGGCTGATCGGGATGGAACGGCCCCTGCATGTACCAGAGCTTGCCGTGCCCGAAAGGGGTCTCCATCTGACGGTCGATGAACTGCGGCACATCGGCTTGCAGCGCACCCGGACCAAGATCGTCGGCGGGAATCAGACGGTCGACGGCAGCGTTCACGAAACGCCATTCGTCGGCAGTAAAGTACTTGGGCTCGTAGGGAGTGGTCGAAGCAGCGGGGGCAGCGGGTTTATCGCTGCTACAGGCGGACTGCGTAAGCGTCGCACCGGTGGCGAGAGTCGTGGCAGGCACGATCGCCAGCACCTGGCGCAGAAAGCGCCGGCGCGGTTCCTTGTCCTGTGACATGGAGTTCTCCGTTTTTTGTGGGGGACGGGACGAATCACGCATGACAGTCAAGCAGTGGCTCGCCATGCGTGAAGAAAACCTGACAGGCCATTCACCTCGCGTAGCGCATATAACGCGGCCATTCTACTGACAAGTTCCCTACATGGCAAAGCAAGAGATTGTTGCGTAAATCGCGCAACATATTGATTGGAAAGGCTTGCAGATAATTAAAATATTTACTATTACGCGCGCACGAAGCGTTTCGACAAGCAAAATCCCAGCGTCGATTTCACTCGCCAGATGAGAAACCCGCGCCCGCAGACGCGCGCGCCCAGGCATGAAAAAAGGCCGCTCCCCATTCAGGAAGCGGCCTCGCTGTTTAATGCAGCAATTGCAATGAATTACTCATCGATGGGCGGCAGCGGCGGCGGTGGGAACGACGGCGGTGGCGATGAACGCAACGATGTCGGCCGCAACGGCGGGGGCGGAAGTGCTCGCGACGGAAGCGGAGGGGATCCCTCCTGTGTGTCGCTCGAACGGGCGACGTCCAACGCCTCAGCAAACCTCACCGCGCTGGGCATTCGTGGGCGTCTCGCACTCGCCGACGACGTTTCATCCCACGTCATGCGCACGTATTGCGCGCCGTCCGGCGCGCGAAAATGCGGCACCGTGCTCTCCTCCTCGCTCTCATCCTCGTCGAACCGCGTGTCGTCATGTGCCGGCGCGGCGAAAGTGCGGTTCGTCCTCGCTTCGCCGACGGGTCGACGCGATACCGCGTCGTCACCCTCGCCATGCACTTGTGCCGACGCCTGGGCCTGCTCACTGCGCTCGCTGGTATTCAGAGGGAGTAACGCGTAATGATTCTCATCGAACAGATCGTCTTCCTGCGCTGGCTCAGGCGTGTCGCCGAGTGGTCGGTGCTCGAAGGCTTTCGCAACATCGTCCACCACCGTGCTGCCTGCCGTCTTTGCCATGTCGATATCCAACGCTCTGGTGGCGAGCCATGATCTCGTGTTCCCTTGTCCCGCGGCTCGCGCATCGTTGAGCACCGTCGAATACTCGTATGCCCCGAAACCCCGATCCCGAATCATCTTGAGCGAGACACGCTGATCTGCCGGATAGCCGAGCAGCAAGGCAAGCCGCGCGGCGTCATTGGCGGCGCGTGTTTTATTCTTCGAGAACCACGATGTCGACGCCGCCGGTTTGAGCACCCAGTTGCCATTGCGCACGGAAAGACGCAAAGGCACATCGGCACCGCCATTGGACATCTCTCGCTCGGCCTCGCGCGCCATGTCGTTAAGCGCGATCAGCTTTCTCGTTTCCACCTTGAGTTCGTCGCGCTTGCGTTCATGAGCATCGAGCGTCAGGCTCACCATCGCATTGCGGAGCGCCACGAGATCATCGCGATTCCCCCGTGCGATCCGCTTTCCCTCGCCTTCCGGCAACAATTGCAGCGTTGCATCCAACTTGCGGATTTCGTCGTGCAGTGGCGCGATCTGCGTAAGCTGGGCGCGCACCGGCGACACATCGAACGTGCGGACAAATGGCTTGGCGTAATGACGCGCTTCGCGAGGCATCGATCCGACAGCCAGGGGAATTCCGTTGCGCATCGATTGCATCGCTGTCGAACGATCACGCTCGAAGCTCACGTCTTTGCCGATGGCATCGAGATACGTGGTGCGCCAGCGCTCCAGCGTCTCGCCGACGCATTGGGGCATCAGCGGGTGGGCTTTCAAACGGTTGGCGGCAAGGAGGTCCCGATCTCGCTCCCCGCACCAGCGTCCCAGCGAGATGCCGCTGTTCTCCAAATCGCTTCGCTGTCGCGCCGGGTACGTCTGCCAGGCCTTTCCTATCGGCGCGAGCGTAGAGGTCGCGACCGAGCCCAATCGCTGGAAGTCCGAGCCGAAGCTGTTACCGTCGTCCGGTAGCTTCGGCCAGCTCGCAGACAGCATTTGCACCGGTACATGCCCCGATGCTGCGGAAATTGTTCCCATAATCGTCTCCAGATAATCAGACCGGATGGTCTTCAGGCGCGAGGAGACTAAAGGGATTCACCACGGGGGGATTTCGATTATGTCGAATGGCTTCGCTTTGTGGCACCGGCACAGCCGTTTCACATCGGTTCCACCGTCGTTTTACCGCCGCTTTACCGCCGCTTCAAGGCCACGTCCCGGCGCCATCAGAATCGCGCGAGCAGTTGCCCTAACAGCGCGGCGCCTTCCTTGCCCTTGGCCGAATCGGCCCACAGGCGATCGATCATGGCGCGGTACATACCGACGCCGTCTGGCGATGTGGTGATGGTGGCGATGCCGGTACGCAGGTTCGGCAACTCCCCCAGACGGAACGGCGAGACGGCGACATAGGCCTCGCCCTGCGCTTCGAAGATCTGGAATGTCTCGTTGGGCATGTTGTCGCTCACGATCCCGATCTGCACACCGGTCGTGTCGGCTTCGAGGAACTCGACAATGCGCGCGACTTCGCGACGTGCCGCCATCTTGCGCTCAAGTTGCACCCCCGGTGGCAATCCGAGCCGCCCCACGAGCCCGTGATGCAGGAACTGCTCGATCTGGCGCAACCCGATCAGGCTCGTCACCGCGAGCCGCTGACGCGAGAAGCTCGATTTGCGCTCTTGCAGAATGCCCAGCACGCGATCGATCGTGTTCGCCCAATGGCGGTCGGCGAGGGTGGGCGGAATGCTCTCGTCGAGCATGTGACGCAGCCACACGTCGTAGTCTTCGGATGTGAGCAGAAACGAAATCGGGTCGAAGTGCGCGACGATGCGCTCGGAACGGCTCTCCAGTTGACGCATCCGCTCGAAGTAGCTCACCGCCGAGTCGTGATATTCGACTTCCACGCCCAGCAGGTTCGCCAGCGACACCCCCAGCAGCGCCGCGAGCCGCTCAAGCGTATCGATCTTGACGATCTCGCCACGCTCCAGCTTATAGATGGCCGCGCGCGAGATATCGAGTTGCTCCGCCACATCCTCGCTACGTAACTCCGCCGCCAGCCGGTAGGCGCGCAAACGCTCGCCAATGGCTCGGAAATTGAAACGCGCACCTCTCGGCGCCCGGGATGTCGTCGCTGCTCGATTCAAATCGCCCCCTGTCGGATGCCAATGCCCGGGTCGGTCAGTCGCCGTGCCCGCATTGCAGTGCGGGGATTATACCGGTCGCTCGCACGTCCCGATGTCGCACCATTGCACGCCGCGCCGGACATGCCGCCGTCCCCGCACTGTCGCAAACACCCCACATCGGCTCGCCGAATATTTTTCCGATTGTCTATTTTTTTAGACATCCGCACGATTCCGATCACGGATCCCCCATGGCGTGGGAATGCCCTGCCCCGAGGGCGTGCCCGATGTGTTTTGGGGGATGACCCCACGTGCTGGCAGTGATAGCCTGCGCGCCGTCCAGAAATTTATACCAACAAAGAGGGAATGATGAAAACCTGGCACAAGGTGGCTGGCGCCGCCGCACTGAGCGCCGCAACGCTCGCAACCACGGCTCACGCACAATCGAGCGTGAGCTTCTACGGCCTCGCCGATGCCTACGTCGGCTCGGTGAAGAACCCCGGCGGCAACGCTGCCGTCGTGCAGCAAGGCGGCGGCATGACCACGTCGTACTGGGGGCTGGCCGGCACCGAAGATCTGGGCGGCGGCAACAGCGCGCTGTTCGTGCTGGAAAGCTACTTCCAACCGAACAACGGCACCTATGGGCGCTTCGCCGGCGACAGCTTCTTCTCGCGCAATGCCTACGTCGGTCTGTCCAACGCCATGGGCACCTTGCGTCTGGGGCGCATCACCACCCCGCTCTATCTCGCGACGATCCAGTTCAACCCGTTCAACAACTCGTACACCTTCTCGCCGATGATTTTCCACACCTACAAGGGTCTGGGAACGCAAGGCGTGGTGGGTGACTCGGCATGGAACAACGCGATCGCCTACACGTCACCGACATACGCCGGCATGGCGGGCACACTGCTGTATGCGACCGGCAACAGCCCAACCGACCATAGCGCGAAGAAATGGGCCGCAGCGTTCACGTACGCCAACGGCCCGTTCGCCGCCGCCGTGAACTATCAGTACGTGAATTTCAGCGCGACGCCCGGAGATTTCGGCTCGCAATTGCCGGGCGTCACCGGGCTGACCAACCAGAACACGGCACAGCTCGGCCTGTCCTACGACTTCGCCGTGGTGAAGGTCTTCGCCCAGTACATGCTCGTCGCGAGTCAGGCCGCGAGCGGCAACTTCCACGCCAATACGGGACAGTTGGGGGCCTCGGTGCCGCTCGGCCGTGGCAGCGTGCTCGCCTCGGTAGCCTACACCGGCTCGAACGGCTCGGGCGATAACCAGCGTCGCACCACCTGGGCGCTCGGCTACGACTACCCGCTGTCCAAGCGAACGGATATCTACGCCGCGTACAAGTACGACCACATGAGCGATATGTCGACCGGCCAGACCTACGGTGCCGGCCTGCGCATGAAGTTCTAAGCCGTGGCTGGCCGCATGGCCAGCCTTCCCGAGGCATGCGACGGCACACGTTTCCCGTTCTGGCTACACACTGTCGCATGGCCCCGGGATCAGGGTTTGACCCGATTATTTTCGCCTTGCCTGCCCCGCCGGGTTCGTTTAGTCTAAATATTTAGACAAATGGAGCGCACGATGGATCTGCAACTTGCATGCGTCTGGTTACAACGCGACACGGTCGGTCTGGCCGACATCGAAGATTTTGCCGCGCGTTGTCTCAATGCATCGAAGTCAGCCACGCGAGAGTCGGCAGCGTTGCTGCTGCTGGCGCAGGCCGCCCAAACCTTCGCGGAACGTCAGTCGGGCATTGCCGCCAGCGGCGAGACGTTTCAGGCATTCCTCGCCCGCAGCAAGGCCTACGCCACCATGTTGCGCGATGCAGCGGCCACCTCCGATGCCCGTTTCCTTGCCTCGCTGAACGACTTCGCTGCGCAACTGACCACCGAGGTCTATGCCTGACGTTGCACGACGGCGGGCGAGGGGCGAATCTTGGCGCGCATCCCCGGCGATATTTTTTTCACTTGATCGTCTAAAAATTTAGACAAATTGACGAAAACAACGCGACGGTTATCGCCGCGTCGCTTCGCCGCCCCACAGGAACCGATCATGGAAGCCAACCTGAATACACCGAGTGCGCAACACGCGGGCGCTACGTCCGACGAGATCGTCACCCCTTACGCCTGGAAGGCGCTCGCGGGCTCTGCCATCGGCTATGCGATGGATGGTTTCGATCTGTTGATTCTCGGCTTCATGCTGCCGGCGATTACGGCCGGGCTGCAACTCTCGGCCGGACAGGCCGGCGCGCTCGTGACGTGGACGCTGATCGGTGCCGTCGCGGGTGGCATTCTGTTCGGCGCGCTCTCGGACCGCTACGGCCGGGTGCGCATGCTCACCTGGACGATCCTGCTGTTCGCCGTGTTCACCGGCCTGTGTGCGTTTGCGCAAGGCTTTTGGGACTTGCTCGTGTACCGCACGATTGCGGGCATCGGACTGGGTGGCGAATTCGGCATCGGCATGGCGCTGGCCGCCGAAGCGTGGCCTGCGGCCAAACGCGCCCGTGTCTCGTCGTATGTCGCACTCGGCTGGCAGACGGGAGTCCTCGCCGCAGCGTTGCTGACACCGTTGTTGCTGATGCATATCGGCTGGCGCGGCATGTTCCTCGTGGGCGTACTGCCCGCCCTCGTCGCCTGGGTGCTGCGCAACAAGCTGCACGAGCCTGAAGTGTTCGTGCGGCGCACTGGCAAAAGCGCGACGTCGGAGCGCAGCAGCAACGCCTTCCGTCTGCTCGTGAAAGACGCCCGCACCACGCGCGTGAGTCTGGGCATCGTGATTCTCTGCTCGGTGCAGAACTTCGGCTACTACGGGATCATGATCTGGCTGCCGACGTTCCTCTCGCAGAAGCTCGGCTTCTCGCTCACGAAGTCCGGCCTTTGGACCGCGGCCACCGTGATCGGCATGATGATCGGCGTGTGGGCTTTCGGACAACTGGCCGACCGCATCGGACGCCGTCCCACGTTCCTGCTGTATCAGGCCGGCGCTGTGGTCATGGTGATCGTCTACGCCCAGTTGACGGACCCGACGGTCATGCTCTTCGCCGGCGCGCTGATGGGCATGTTCGTGAACGGGATGGTCGGCGGCTACGGCACGCTGATGTCCGAGGCCTACCCGACCGCCGCCCGCGCCACCGCGCAGAACGTCTTGTGGAACATCGGACGCGCCATCGGCGGGCTGGGGCCGGTCGTCGTGGGTGCATTGGCTGCCCGCTACTCGTTCCAGATTGCCATTGCATTGCTCGCGAGCCTGTATGTGCTCGACATGCTCGCGACGCGCTTCCTGATCCCCGAACTCAAAGGCGTTGAACTCGAATAACGAGCGGCACGACGTCCACGACGCGTGCCACGCCAGCCCCCACCATTCGGAGACCCCCATGTCAGTTGCCACTCTGACGCGTACCGACGTCGCCCACCCTTCGGGGTGTGTGCCTTCGGACGCAGACACCCCCTGCGACACCTTCGACACGCACAATGCGATGTGCCGCACGCCGACGGTCGCAACGCATCGCTGCCGTATCCTCACGCATCATGCGGTCAATGCGCGTTACCGCTACCTGCGATTGCAGGCCGATGCCCCCATCGCCCTCACCACGCAGCCCGGCCAGTTCTACCAGTTGAAGTGCCCGGTCACGCACAGCGACGCGCCCTTCCTGCTGCGCCCGATGAGCGTGTACGGCACCGGCCCCGAGCCGGACACCATCGAGTTTCTTTACAACGTCACGGGCGTTGGCACGCGTGCGCTGGCGACCCTGCCGGAAGGGGCAACGCTCGATATCGTCGGCCCGCTCGGCAATACGTTCACACTGAACACGCAGTCGTCGCAGTGGCAACGTGTGATGCTGGTTGCGCGCGGCGTCGGTCTGGCGACGATGGCGCCGCTCGTGCAACGGGCCGCGGCCGCCGGGCTGAAGCTGACGGTCGTGATGTCGGCGCGCAGCGAAGCCGATCTGATGCGCGACGAATTCCTGCGCTCGCCGCAAGCCCGCGCACTGGCCGACGTGCATTGCGTGTTCGACACCGACGGCTCGTCGGCCGTCGATGCGCTTGAGCCGCGCATACGCGCCCTGCTCGACGCCGCGTCCCACGACGCGGTCTACACCTGCGGCTCGCATCGTCTGCTGATGCTGCTTCAGCGTGTGCTGCACGCTCACCCGCAGATCACCGCCGAAGTCGCCATGGAGCAACGCATGGCGTGCGGCATGGGCGTCTGCCTGTCGTGCGTGCGCCTGTTCGATCGCGACGGCGACAAGCAATTCCTGCGCGTGTGCCGCGAGGGCCCGGTGTTTCCGATTCGCGACGTCGTCGGGGAGGTGGATTTTGGCTGATCTCTCGGTACGCATCGGATCGCTTACGCTGCGCAACCCTGTCATGCCAGCCTCGGGCTGCTTCGCGGTCGAATACGCCGAAGCGCTGGATCTGACCCGGCTCGGTGCGCTCGTCATCAAGAGCGTCTCGCCCGCCACTCGTGCGGGCAACCCGACACCGCGCGTGGCCGAAACCGCCAGCGGCATGCTCAATTCCATCGGTATTCCCAGCAAGGGGCTCGACGCCTACCGGCGCGACGTTCTGCCCGCCTATACTCGCTTCGACACCCCTGTCGTGGTATCCGTGTCGGCCGACACCGCGGAGTCTTTCGGAGACGCCTGCGCAACGCTGTCGCTGCCGGAAGTCGCGGCCATCGAGGCGAACATTTCCTGCCCGAACCTCGAGGCGGACGGCATGGCCTTCGCGATGTTGCCCGAGAGCACTTACAAGGCGGTGAGCGCCATTCGCCGCCGGACCTCGCATCCGTTATGGGTAAAGCTCACCCCGAACGCCGGCCAGATTGCACTGATCGCCAAAGCTGCAGAAGACGCAGGGGCCGACGCCATCGTCATGGGCAACACCGTACTGGGCATGGCCATCGACGTGCGCACGCGCAAGCCCAAGCTCGGCAATGTGATGGGCGGACTCTCGGGCCCGGCGATCAAGCCGCTCGCGATCCGGCTCGTGCACCAGTGCCATCGCGCGGTGCGCATTCCGATCATCGGTTGCGGCGGCATCGAAACGGCAGACGACGCCATCGAGTTCATGCTCGCAGGCGCCTCGGCCGTGCAAGTCGGCACGGCGTCGTTCCGCGATCCGGCCGTGATGGGACACATCGTCGATGGACTGACCGCGTATTGCGATGCGCAGGCCGTCGAACGCCTCTCGACGCTCACGGGCGCTGTCGCGCTCGACGCCCAACTGACCGACCGCTGGCTGCGCTTCGCCCAGCAATCCGGCTGAGCCATCCAATCGCGGTCCCAAGCCTTACGTAACCCTCGCAAAGCCTCACGCGAAAAGAAGTCACTCATGGAACTGAACGCGCTGGCCCCATTGGCCGAGCAACTCTTCACCGACCTGCGCCGTCTTGGCGACGATGGCGTCGGCATCACCCGCGACAGCTACGGCGAGGGCGAGAATGCCGCCGCCGTGTATCTGACGGAGTGGGCCGGACACCAGGGACTGACGGTCACACGCGACCGCGCCGCCAATCTGGTCTTCACCCTGCCCGACGACACCGGCGACGCGCCCGCCACGTGGATCGGCTCGCACCTCGACTCGGTCCCGCAAGGCGGCAACTACGACGGTCTTGCCGGCATCGTGGCCGGTCTGTTGTGTCTCGTCGAACAACGACGCTGCCAGCGAGTCACGGCCACACCGGTGCGCGTGCTCGCCTTGCGCGGCGAGGAAAGCGCGTGGTTCGGCAAAGCGTACATGGGATCGAGCGCGCTATTCGGCAAGCTGAACGATGCCGATCTGGCCATGCCCCACCGCACGCACGGCCGCACGCTCGCAGCATGCATGGCCGAGGCCGGCGCCGATATCGACGCGATTCGCGACGGCGTCACGCTGTTCGACACCTCACGGGCCAAGACGTGGCTGGAACTGCACATCGAACAGGGCCCGGTGATGATCGCGCGCCACATGCCCGTGGCCATCGTGCCCGGCATTCGCGGCAATGTGCGGCATAACCGCGTGTCTTGCGTAGGTGAAGCGGGCCACTCGGGCGCCGTGCCGCGATGGCTACGCCACGACGCCATGTTCGCGGTGGCCGATCTCATCACGCGACTCGACGAGCACTGGCGCGCCCTGCTCGAGCGCGGCATCGATCTGGTCGTGACGACCGGTATCGTCGGCACCGATCCCGCCGAACACGCGATTTCGCGCATTCCCGGCAAGGTGGATTTCAGTCTGGAAGTGCGAAGCCAGAGTTCGGATACGCTCGACGTGTTCTACGAGTTGATGCGTACCGAGTGTCGTGCGATCGAACGCGATCGCGGTGTGCAGTTCGTGTTCGATCGTCGTCTGGCGTCCCCGCCCGCGATCATGGACGCGCATGTGTCGTCGCTGCTGGTCGACGCCTGCCGCACGCTCGATCTGCCGCAGGAACGTGTGCCGAGTGGTGCGGGTCACGACGCCGCCATTTTCGCCAACGCCGGGATTCCCAGCGGTATGGTGTTCGTGCGCAATGCCAACGGCTCGCACAATCCGCACGAAAGCATGGATCTCGACGACTTCATGCGCGGCGTACAGGTACTGGACGCCGTCACGCATCGGCTCTGAACGACCGTTGCGTCGACACAAAAAAACGGGCCGCTAACACGCGGCCCGTTTTGTCTTTCAGATTCACCCCGCCGTCCAGACGCATCGCGCGCTGACGGACACGCCAGCTTGAGGCCTTACGGCGCCAACGCAATCACTTCGGCAACCGCAGCGGTCAGCTTCTTCGCATAGGGTACATGCAGGAATTCGTTCGGACCGTGCGCGTTCGACTTCGGACCCAGCACACCGCATACCATGAACTGCGCCGTCGGGAAGCCGGCTTGCAGCGTGTTCATCAACGGGATCGTACCGCCCTGTCCGATATACGCCACGTCTGCGCCGTAGTGTCGTTGCGAGGCCGTATTCAGCGCGGACGTGAGCCAGGGCGCAACGTCAGGGGCGTTCCAGCCGGAGGCTGCGCCCGCGTCGGACTTGAACGTCACCTTGGCGTTGTACGGCGGATCGAGTTCGAGCAACGACTTGAGTTCGGCCACCGCGGCGGCGGCGTCGACGAGCGGCGGCAGACGCAGCGACAGCTTGAACGCCGTGCGCGGTCGCAGGACGTTGCCGGCGTCGGCCAACGCGGGCAGACCGGCCGCCCCCGTGACCGACAACGACGGGCGCCACGTCGAGTTGAGCAACGCTTCCTTCGGATCGGTCGTGGTCGGCAGCACCGACAGGCCGTCCTGACCGCAGGCCCACGGCATCTTTTTCCAGACGTCGTCGCCAAGGATATGGGCGGTGGCTTCCGCCTCCTTCAGACGCTGCAACGGGATCGGGGTATGAAAGCCCTGCGGTAACACGTTGCCCGTGCCGGCATCTTCCAGTCGCTCGAACAACTGTCGCATGATGCGGAAGCTCGACGGCGCAATGCCGCCATAGCCGCCCGAGTGGATACCTTCGTCGAGCACCTGCACTTCGAGGCTGCCCGAGATCAGGCCGCGCAGCGAAGTCGTCAGCCACAACTGATCGTAGTTGCCCGCCCCCGAATCGAGGCAGACAACCAGACCGACACGGCCCAGACGCTCACGCAATGCGTCGACATACGGCAGCAGATCGTAGCTGCCCGACTCTTCGCATGTCTCGATCAGGCCCACGCAGCGCGGGCGCTCCACGCCCTGTGCGTCGAGTGCCGCGAGTGCCGTGACACTGGCGTAGATGGCGTAACCGTCGTCCGCGCCCCCACGGCCATAGAGCTTGCCGTCTTCGAACTTGGGCGTCCACGGGCCGAGGTCCTTGCGCCATCCGTCGAATTCGGGCTGCTTGTCGAGATGGCCATAGAGCACGATCGTTTCCGTGCTGCCCGAACGCGTGGCCGGCGCCTCGAAGAAGATCACCGGTGTGCGGCCTTCCAGACGGATCACTTCGAGTCTCAGCCCCTTGACCGGCTGACGCTCCGCCCATTGAGCGGCATCGCGCACCACGCGATCGATATAGCCGTTGCGCGCCCAATCGGCGTCGAAGCCGGGGCTCTTGGCGGGCACCGCAATGTAGTCGGTCAGTGCATGCAGGATTTCGTCGTTCCATTTTCGTTCGACGAACTCACGCAATGCCGCCGTGTCGAGCGACGGCTGAGTCGGGGTGACGGTGTCGGTCATGGGGAAGTCCTTGGGGAGGTTCTGGTTGACGTGACAGACCGGCGCGCCGGATTGGCGGGCGATCTGTCGCGGGCACGCGTCGAAGTTGCCGACGGTCCCTATGGCGTCATGATAGCCATTCCCGGCAACGGTGGCGACCGGCCGGCCAAGCGTCGCGCATCAACGGGTAGCATCGGTTGGCGGCGCCGGCCGGACGACAAGCGGCATCGGCTGGACAGCCGACAAGCCTTGCGCCGGTCATCGAAGCGAAGGTGACGAGTTAGCGCTCAGTTGCCGGTACCCGGCGGATCGAAGCGGAACACGATCTCGCCGGCGGCGGCCGTCGCCTTCACGCAGGTGGCGGACAGCGTGGCTTTGCTGGGGACTTCCAGAGAATGTTCCGTGTCGCCGGTGCTGCAACGCCAGAAGAAGGTGACCGGACGCTCGCACCGGTTCGCGACTTCGTAGCGATAGTGCGTTACGTCGGCGGGCAGCGCGCGTAGCGCCCCGCACGGCTTTCCGGCCGTGTCGAGCGGCTCCGTCGGCATGGCCGACGTCTGCGCGTGAGCCGGCATGCTCGCCGCGATGGCGAGCCCCGCCAGCATTCCTGTGATCCCCGAGCGGCGCTTTGCGGTGATGAACATCAGATCCAGCGCCATGCGATGGCGATGGCCCCGATGGCGACGCCAACGGAGATGACCACACCAAACCATGCCAATTGCGCACGCCGTGCCCGGCGGCGGCTCGATTCCGAAGTGTCGTAAAAACGACCCAATCCGCCCGAGTACAACTTTTCCCAGCGAATTTCCATGGCGCACCTCACAAATCAATCAAACCAGCCCGCACTACTGTTGTTCTTTTCTTCTTTATCGAAAGTTTTGAGGCGCAAGACAATTCGGATAAATCCGGGCAAATTGCGAAGGGTGGATTACCCAAAATTCCGACACCGCGCCTTCGGTTCAAGATCGCACTATTCTTTCGTAAACGCAATAGCGTGAACACCCGGAATGCAGCACCAGAACCACGGGAGACCACGTTATCGACGATGGATATCAACGCACATTGCGCGCTTTACCGTCGGAGCTGACAGATCTTTAACGAGGAATTGCAGAGAACCGATGACATCCTGGCAAGAAAGCTTTTTTGAAACCCGGAATCTTTGTAACAAGACGTTTCAAAAGAGCACGGACGTTCGTTCAAATCGGGCAATTGAAAGGGGGAAATACAAGCGTCGCGACCCCCGGCACCATTGGGGCGGGAGCGGACTGTTCGCTTGAAAAGCGGGAGACGGCGCGACTCGCGTCAGCCGAAGCAACGCTGCGCGGCAATCCGCCGAAGGCGGTGCCGCGCACGAAAAGGAAGATCGGGAAGATCGGTGACTTTAGCGTCCCAGGAAGGCCGCACCTACGGACAAGAGCACGAAACCGCCGACGCTACAGGCGATCGCGATTGCCAACAGGCGTTGAAAGAGTTGCTCGCGCTCAGTCGCGCTGCGATGGGAACGGGGTGCATCGTGATGAATCGTCCCCCATCCACTCGAATACACTTTTTTCCAACGGATGTGCATAAGTAACCTCGCGTTGTTTAGTGTTCGTAGCCTTGCCGGTCATCGATTCACACTATCGGAATCGACGAGACGCAGGGCTAGTATGCGCTTTGTCTGGGAACCGTAAACCCCTTATCCGTGCTGCGTCGCCGCAAGCAAAACGTCTGATTTAGATAGATTTCGAGACTGAATTACGCGAGCGGGAATACCGTCACCGTGACGCGATTCCGGATTTATGACGAGGCGTGTCAATGCGACAGAATGTCGCAGGTGCGACAAGTTGTCGCGCAAGCCGCATGGATCGTGGAATTGGGGAATTTCGGGATGCGATGCGGGCGGTCATGTCGCAGGGATGCCCTCGGCGGCCGGCCGGCCCACCGAGAGGTGTCGGGGGCAAAACGCACAGCCTATTCGGGTCATCGTGCACCGCAGCATCGATTCTTCGAATAAGCGACAAATCTGGGGTAAATCCGGGGGTGCAACGCCCCCCCTGCCCCGCAAGCCTCACGACTCGAACGGATTTTTCACTTGCCGGGCAGTCGTGCTGCCCGGCGTTTCGGCCTGTGCCGGAAGATCCGCGCCGGAGAGCGCCGCCACGACGGCTTCGAGTACCTCTTTGAGTGCCTGCGCCTGACGAAGCCCTTGCGCGTCGCGACGTATCTCCAGGTTTCCAAAGATGGCAACGTGATCCGTATGGTTTTCGACGTTCAGTTCGCCGAGTGCAAGCGCATCGGCATCGTTGGCGAATGGTGCGAACTTGACGTTGGCGGAAGACGAAGCGGACATCGGGGGCTCCTGAGTCGGGGGAAGTCAGTCGGTTTGGATCGGTCGATGCGGGGAGTGACACCTGTTGACGAAGCAACGCATGTCACGACGCTTTTGGCATGTTGCCGCGTGCTTAACGGATGATCGTACGCAAGAAGTCGAGCACCGTCTGCACTTCGCGATACGACGGCACCTCCGGATCTCGCTTGCGCTTGCCGCCTGCGGCCTTCGGGGCAGGCAGACGCATTGCCGTGCGTTTCACGTCGGCCGGCATGCCGGGGAAAAAGTCGATACCGGCCAGCGTTTCGAGTTCCGCCACGCTCACGACCGAATAATCCCCTGTGGCTTCGTTCGCGACAAGGTAGGCCCCTGCCTGCTTGCGCTTGGGGTCGTAGACCACCTTGTAGAGTTGCGTGGGCACCATCACCCGATTGCCGACCTGCGTGATGGTTTTGCCCTTGAAGAGCGGACCGGTGAGGACGAACAATTCGCCGCGCTCCTGCGCGAGCTTGCGCACACTCGACTCGATGCCAGCCCACAGATAGCGATTGTTCTCGCTGTTCTGCGGCACCATGTTCGACAGCGAGAAGCTCTCCGACTGTGCCTGCGCGTCCGGCATATCCGCCGACGGCGCCATGTGTCCGCGGTCATATCCCGAGCGCACGTAGTCGCGCAATTCGGCCCGCTCTCCCGGTGGGAGCCGCGACTCTGCGTGAAAGTTGTTCACGCGCGAGATCTGGCGGGCATCGTTCAAGCCAGCGCGCGTAAGACGCTGCGCCGACCACAACGGCGTGCGCGTCACGCCGGAGTGCATCACACCGAACGCGCTGAAGCACACCTCGCGCGCGTTACGCGTCATCGCAGCGTTGGTGATATCGGGCGCTGTGCCGGCCCAGTAATGGTCGCCACACGCCGAGGCCGCGGCGAACGCATCGCCGGGGAACGCCGTAACGGCAACGGCAACGGCAGAAGAAAAGGAAATCAGAGAGATCAGAGCGGCGGAGGACACCGCCAACGGCAACTTCCCGGCCATCGCGCGCAAGCGGCTTGCGCGCACTGCGGTGACCGTCCATCGAGACTGCTTCATCGCACTGCTTTGGGTAAGACTTCAGGGGGTGCGATTGTAGCGGATCAACGGCTATTCGGGGACGACGTTTGCCGCGCCATAGGCAGCGCATTGCAGGGTCTGGGCGGGGCCGAGATTGTCGCACTCGTCCGCTTGCGCCGTCGGCAACCATGCCTGCTCGAGAAAGAGCAGGCACAGCGCCAGCGCGAGCATGAGGAGCAGCGTTTTCATGGCGGCATCCGAATTGGGTTGCCGCATTGTATGCGGGGACACCGTCGTCCAACCGGCCCGCATGCCGCTGAATTGTTTCGATTCGTTACGGCAGCCGATACGCTGCCCCCTCCGGGGCCGCTCAGTTGCCCGGCACATCGCCTCGTTGTGCAACGAGCGCTGCCAGCGGCTCGTTCATCGGTCCGTCGGCACGCAGTCCTTCGACCACACCAACGCGGTCGGGCATCGCACGATTCTGCGACATCTTGAATTTGCCTTCGATGCGGCGAATCGGAATCTCCACACCGACAATGGCGCGCAGCATGCCGTCGATGAAATCGGCCGGTGCGTCTTCCACCGCCCACGGCGCAACACGCCCCTGCTCCTGCGATTGTGTGAGATCCCCCACGAGACGCCGCAGCCATGCCGCATCGTCGATCACGCGTGGCTTGCCCCAGACATGCACCGCCGCGTAGTTCCACGTCGGCACCACTTTGCCGTGCTCAGCCTTGGCGGCGTACCACGACGGCGTGATGTACCCATGCGGCCCGGTGAACGCAATCAGGCAATCGTCGACATCGCGCAGCGCCGGGCCATGCGGATTGGCGCGCGCCAGGTGACCACGCAAGGTACCGAATTCGCCTTCGTCGGAATACACAAGGAAAGGAATCGAATCGGCGATCAAGCCCTGCGAGCCGGCGCTCACGAGCAGGCCGAGCGGATGCGTGCGAATGAGATCGTGCAGTACGTCGGGACGAGTCTCTTGAAAGGCAGCGGGCTGATACATCGATGGCTCCGGACAGAATCGGCGGGAATGGAATAACGCCTAGCGTACGTCCGCGCGTGGCCCTTGGCAAAGACCCAAAATATGGAATTTTTTTGGTGCCACCGGTCGCGGGCTCGTCCTCAGCCCGCGCACGGCCCTGGCGTCGATGTCAGAGGAAGGACTTGGCCTGATCGAGAATCTTGTCGCAGACCTGACGTGTCAATTGTTCCTTGAGCCCGCCGCCGTTGAGGTCGACCGTCTTGCCATCGGGCGAGGACAGCAGCCCCTTGGCCCCATCTAGATAGCCGGGGCTGGCGGCCGGCGAACCCGATTGGGTGCCGATCTTGCCGAGTAGCTTGTCCTTGACGTCGGTGGCCGAACTCAGATTTGCGCCGCTCAGGTAATTGTTCTTGATGCAGAACTGCAACACACCGGTTGCATTCCCCACACTGCCAGAGGTCAGCGAACCGGTCGAGGCCAGCCCGCCGAGGCTGCCGGCCAGACCGCCGGAGTTGCCGCCGCCCGAGCTTCCGCCCACGGCGTTCTTGAGCATATCGAGTTGCGCTTGTGCCTGTATCGGTGCGCCCAGGGTCAGCGCCAGGGCAAGACCGACCCCTGCCACTCCGATTCCGGACATCTTCCAACCTGCATCAGCCGAACTTTCCGTGCGTCGCGACATACGATCCTCCGTGATGTAAATGACGTGGGTGAGGTCGGCTCACTATAGCAGGACGTTCGCGGCGAGACGACGAATCGCCCGGTCGGCAGGAAGACGTCAGAGCAATGCAGCCGTAGCGTCGAGTGTCTGCGGCACCACCACACTCGCGTCGACCCCGGCGTTTTCCTTGAGCAGGAAGACCAGATGATGTCCGGCAAGCAGTTCGATGCGGCGATCGCGCGCAAACTCCTCAACACCGTCGTCGAACACGCCCGTGGTGATCAGCATGCCGCGCGCCGCGCCAATCTGCTGCATCTCCGCGAGCATGTGACGCGCGGCGCTCATGCCAATGCGCGCCGCGGGGTCCATCTCCCGGTAGATATGCACCACGACGTCGCCACCGAAGATCGGATGCGGGTCCCACGCACGGCAGGTCAGCATGCCCGGCGTCTCGCTCGGCAACAGCGGCGGGCCTTCGAAACCGTGCGAGCGCAGCAGGTGGAACATCACCTGCATGAAGTCCTTGTCGGTCAGCGTCATCAGATTGAAACGGCGGTCGACGGCCACATCGGCGTCCGTGACGACCTGCGTCATGTCGACACCCGCCACCGGCGTCACGGCCTCCAGCGCCTCCGGCCGCGCGCTAACGCGAGCCCCCAGCGCCGCCAGATGCGTCGCCGGATCGCCTTCCGAGAGCGTCAGCGCCGCGAAATCGGCACGCGCCACATGCGCACTCGCCAGGCAGACTCGTGCATCGCCATCGCGGGCGTAGATGTTGAACACGATGGCATTCACGTGACGCAGCGGATCGGCCGAGAACAGTTCGTGTAACGAACGAAGCACGATCTGGCGCAGCGCGTTGGCGTAGACCTGCCCACGCATGGCGTCGCCCGCCGGCATGCCTTGCACGAGATTCTCGGCGGCGTTGTAGCGGTACTCGAGCGCGACAGGCACGGCCGCGTCGAGCGAGGGCACGTCGTAGCCGATGGCCAGCAGCTTGTGATTCTCGACGTAATGCGCCGCGAGCGTCTGCTCGAACGCTTCCGGATACGGACTGCGGCTGAGCACGATGCGCGCATAGCCGGTGATGGCCGCCGCCTCACCGCGCAACAGCGCCCCTTCGAAATCGGCGACGGCCGCGTTGTGGCGCGCACTCTCGGCTCGTGCGGCTTCCGTTGCCTTCTGCTGCGCGATCTGGAGAATCATCGAGCCTTGCGTGCGACGGATCTTCGATGCCTCGTACTCGCGCTCGGCGTGCACGAATTCGCTGCGTGCCTTGGCAACGGCCTGCTCGTAACGGCCCGCCGCCCCCGGCATCGCCAGCGCGAGTCGGCCCGGCTTTTCCGGTGCGAAGGTTTCCCATTCGGGTTTGGCCAGAATCTTCGGGAGATGCCGGGTATCGAGCACCGGCGGCGTATTGCGCGCGCGCAAGTCGGCGGGCGGGATACGCAAATCGCGAGCCAGGCCATCGGCAAGCAAACGTTCGAGCCGCGCGACTTCCAGCTTGGCCTTCGCGCCTTGCGCTGCCGCTTCGGCCTGCCGCCAGGCCAGATGCAGGCGGTCACGCGCGGCAGCGTCTGCCGCAGGCGCCTCTTCCCAGGCGCGTTGCGCCTGATCCACGGCACGCACTTCCGCGAGCGAACGCGCCTGCATCTGGACATGCTGCTGCTCGCGCGTATGTGCGGCGCGCCAGAACTCACGCGCCAGACGATCGATGATGCTTTCGAATCCCCGGTTCACTACTGCCCCCGCATGCGATTTTGATTTTGTTTTGCCAAGCCAACTGCCACTTCCCGAACGGCGCGCGCCCGATCGCGCTGGGCGACCGGCAACGCACGACATTTACGTAGGGGACGATTGTAGGACGTTGCCCCCTCCTCCAGCAAAAAATCTTTCCGTTCCTTGCCGTCCCAGCATGGCACAGGCACAACACCTGCGCCCTGATCGTCATCAAAGCGCCATGACGGCAGCGCAATGTCGACCGTGCTGTCATCACGGTCCGAACGTGGCGGCGATGGAACCTCCGCCGTGCCGGGCGTTACGCCACGCCGCATGCATGCGCCGGCGATGGGAGGCGAAGCGCAGCAGCCCGCAATAGCGACTACCCTATGGCGATATCGTCGCCCGCCGACGCTCCGTCGTTTTTCACCTTAAGTCATGAACGAACTGACGCCGAATGCCCGACCGGCAGCCTCGCCGGCCTGCGGTCCTGTTTCCGACTCGCGCCCCTGCCTGCGCACCGCATGGTTGAGCGCGGTGGCTTGTCTCCTGTTGGCCGTCGTTGCGATCCCGTGGATCGACCGGCCCGTGGTGGACTTCGTGCATATCCACACGCAGGGAACCCGCTGGATTCAGCACGTCGCGGAATTACCCTCGCCGTTGTTCGTCCTCGCCTGGCCCGCGTTCGTGATCGTTGGCGCGGTACTCCTGTGGCGCCGGCGACTGCCTGCATGGGCCACCACGTTGTGGCTCGCAGCCGGTGCGGTGGGTGTGGGCAGTGTGCTCAAGCAGGGGCTGAAGTTTGTGTTCGGGCGCACATGGCCGGCCACATGGATTCATGACAATCCGTCGTATTTGCGCGACGGCGTTTTCGCGTTCCGTCTGTTCGGCGGCGACGGCGCGGCCTATGCCTCGTTCCCCTCCGGTCACCTCACGGTCATGCTCGCGTTCGCGACAGTGCTCGCGCTACGGCACCGCGTGCTGCGCTGGCCGTGCGCCGTCGCCGTTGCACTGACGGGATTCGGCCAGATCGCGGCCGCTTATCACTGGACGAGCGATGCGCTTGCGGGGGCAGCACTCGGCATCGCGATCGGCACAGCGTTCGTCGCCGCATGGCAGCGCTGGAGCCTGCGCGCCGGGGTGTGAGGAACAGCACGCCACCGGGGGCGACAATTTCGTGAATCGGCCGGATCCACGCATAATGGCCGTTGATAACAATAAACCCGAGACTGCCCGACTTGGTTAGCGGCGAGCCGTGAGCGCCGCCGGACGTTTGCCACATGTCTGTACGATGGCGTCCGAAGCGTTGGCACATGACAGCGCAACAGCACCGTAGTGCCGCCAGGCAGCCAAGCCACCCGATTCATGACTGTCGATCCGTTGCTCCCCCTCATTGCCGGTGCCTGCGTCGCCGGCTTCGTGCAAGGCCTGTCCGGTTTTGCGTTCAGCCTGGTCGCACTGTCCTTCTGGGCATGGACGCTGCCCCCTACGCTGGCAGGCCCGCTCGCCGCCTTCTGTTCGCTCATCGGCCAACTTCTGGGCTTACGCGCCGCCCGCCGGGCGGTGCCGCTCGGTCGTCTCGCCCCGTTCATTCTCTGCGGTCTGATCGGCGTGCCGGTCGGTGTGTGGATGCTTCGCTATCTTGATCCGGTGTGGTTCCGGGCAGGCATTGGCGCAGTCCTCGTGATCTATTGCACGATCCTGCTGCTCGCCGCCCACCTGCCCCGCATCCGGCACGGCGGACGAGCCGCAGACGGCGTCGTCGGCTTCATCGGCGGCGTGATGGGCGGCATCGGCGGACTCGTCGGTGTGGTGCCCACGCTCTGGTGCACGTTGCGCGGCTGGGACAAGGACATGCAGCGCGCCGTCATGCAGATCTTCTTCATCGTCATGCACACGCTTACCATCACGCTCTACGCAGTGCATGGGGTGATTACCGTGCAGACGCTGCATGTGTTCGCCATTGCCGTGCCGTCGATGATCCTGCCAACGCTTGCCGGCGCATGGGCTTACCAGTTCCTCTCCGATCATGCCTTCCGACGTATGGTGCTCGCGCTGCTTGCCTGTTCCGGCGTGACGCTGCTTGTCGGCACGGTGCCCGAATTGCTCGCGCGCTGAGTCGCTTCATGCACCTCGCGCACGGCAAGCGTGAATTCGCGCAAACGGGCATCAGTGCGCGGCGTTACGATGGCGGTATCCCTTCGCTCCCGTCCTCGCGCCATGCCCGCCGTTGCCTCGTTTCTCGATCGTGCCGCCGCAGGTAACGCGCTGGCCGAAGTGCTCGCGTCCCATGAATTGATCTCGCGCTGCGCGCCGCCGCTGGTGCTCGCGATTCCGCGCGGCGGCGTCCCCGTCGCACTGCCCATTGCCCGCCAGTTGAACGGCACCCTCGACGTGCTGCTCGCCCACAAGTTGCGGGCGCCGCACCACGCCGAACTGGCCGTTGGCGCGGTCGACGAGTTCGGCGGCATCTTCCTCGCCGATCACGCACTCTCTCTCGGCGCCACCGGCACCTATCTCTCGCATGAAACCGCACGTCAGCGCGCGCTCATTGCCCAACGGCGTCAGGCGTATACCCCGGGACGCGGCGCGCCACATGTGCAAGACCGACCGGTCGTGATCGTTGACGACGGTATCGCGACCGGCGCCACGATGATCGCGGCATTGCGAGCGATGCGACGCCTCGGTGCGACACCGCTCATCGCCTGCGCGCCGGTCGGTGCACGTGACGCCATCGCGCGGCTGACGACCTTGGCGGATGCCGTCGTTTGTCTGGAAACACCGCAGCCTTTCTACGCGGTGAGCGTGGCGTACAGCGACTTTGTGCAAACGGACGATGCGACCGTGATCGCGCTGCTCGCGATGGCGGCGGATCGTCCCTAGGCCGTCAGCGAAATCTGCATCGCCGCCAAGGCTGCCGTAGCGGCACACCCCGCGATTGCACTACACTTGAGCCTGCTGCGCGCCGTGACCTTGCCGAAGGACGAGCGCGCCGCTTGCGCCGCCTCTTGCCCCTCAGTTTCGACGGAGCCTGTGATGACGACGTCCCTGATTCTCAATGTGATCGGTCCGGATCGTCCGGGTCTGGTCAACGCAATCGCCGATCGGGCGAGCGCCTCCGGCGCCAACTGGCTGGAGAGCCGCCTCGCCAATCTTGCCGGCCAGTTCGCCGGCATCATCCATCTGCAAGTCCCCGACGAGCACGCCGACGCGCTCACGCAAGCCCTGAGCGCGCTGGAAACGCACGGCCTGCGCGTCACCGTCACGCGCGCGCAAAGCGCCGCCACCGATCCGGCCGCCCGCACGCTTCAGCTCGATCTGGTCGGGCAGGATCATCCAGGCATCGTCAAGGAAATCTCGCACGTCCTGTTCTCGCGCGGCATCAGCATCGATGAGCTCGCCACGGAATGCGTCGAGGGATCCATGTCGGGCGGCACGCTGTTTCGTGCGACCGCGCGCCTTCATGTACCTGCAAGTGTCAGCACGGAATCGCTACGCGAGACACTGGAAAGTCTGGCCGACGACCTGATGGTCGATGTCGAACTCGATTCGCCAGCCGGTGCCTGAGCGCACGCCGATGAAGCGAGCCTTCCTGTTCGTCCTCGGGGCGGTGGCCCTGCTCGCCGTGTTCTCGTTGCTCCCGCTGCCCTTCGAGCGCCAGACACATGTCGTGAATACCGTCACGCTGCGCGCACCGCCGCAGGTCGTCTACGACTACGCCACCACGCCGCAGAACTGGCCCAAGTGGCATCCGGCCTCGATCAACGTGCAAGGATCGACCGACCATCCGCTCAAGGTGGGCGAGGAAGTCGCCGAAGAATTCCGGCTCGCAGGGCGGCACGGCATCGTTCACTGGAAGGTCGTCGACGCCAGGCCGCCGCTCGAATGGCGCATCGAAGGCGAGGTCAACCGGCGTCCATCGGGCGAAGTCCGCTATAAGCTCACGCCGGATGGCACCGGCACACGCTTTGAGCGCGACTTCATCTATCGCACACCGAATCTGCTCTTTCTGATTCTCGATCCGATCTTCATCGGGCCTCGCATGCGCGCGGAGTCGGCGCAAGGCGCGAAGCAACTCGAACAGATTTTCGAGGCGCTGGCCCCGGCCGTGCCTGCCACGGCCTCGATGCCGGACGCCGCCGCGAGCGCTGCGACGGCCCAGTGAGGCAGTCGCAGCATAGCGTCGAGAGACGCCGGAAGACGCGAGGGAAAAGTGCTGCGGCAACAGGTCCGGCCGTCACCCAATCCGCATTCGGTCGGCCGGGCGCCAGGGATTCTCTGCTGCGCGGCCGCGCATTGGCGCCTGACGCTCGGCTTACTCGTTGAACGTCGCCGCCATGGTCTCGGCCGCGGCCTCGAGGTCGGGCAAGAACGTCATGAGCGTCTCGAGCGTGCAATGCTGCGCGCTCGCCTGTACCGCGATGGCGGCACACGCGCGATTACGGTCGAGCATCACCGGCACGGCAACGGCAATCATGCCCGGCACATGCTCTTCGTTATTCGTGCCCACCCGGCGTTTGCGTGTCTCCGCCAACTCCTCGCGCAGGTCTTCCAGATCGGTGATGGTGTTCTCCGCGCGCGGGCGCAACGGCAAATGGGCAATCAACTTCTCACGACGTGCGCGCGGCAGAAACGCCAGCAGCAATTTGCCGCTCGCCGTGCAGTGCAGCGGCACGCGCGATCCGGGAGACAGCTTGAGTTGGCGCGACCATTCGGTCTCCACGCGGTCGAGGTAGACGAGATCGTCGCCCGAGAGCATCGACAGATTGCAGGTCTCGCCCAGCTTGTCGACCAATTGCTGAAGGACGGCATGACGCGCAGCCGCCGGGCCGACGTGCATCAACGCATTGACGGCCATTGCCCGCACCCGCGACGACGGCTCGTAATGACGGCTGCCAGCCTCACGCGTGACCAGCCAGGCAGCTTCGAGTTGTTTGAGAATACGGTGCACGGTCTGCTTGGGCAGACCGATGGCGGCAACAATCTCCGCCAACGTCATGGGCGTGCCGGAGGCACTGAGAATTTCAAGAATGCGAAATGCGCGGACGGCCGCAGCGTTCGACTGATTGCTCATGTCGGTACCTGGATCTCGGGTTCGAGTTGTGTTCTAGATCGTTATCGCTCGCGGCGGTCTCCCTCCTGCCCAACGTCGGCACGCCAGCGCGCAAGCTCGCTCCCAAGCCGTCGCGTTGTCGTACCGTCGCGCCGCGACGTCCCGTTTTCCGCATTCTAGTGCCAATCGATACCGGCTGACGATTGGAGATAAACCCGGAGATATTCCAAATATCGGATACCTGACGATGAGACGCACGCATCGCCCGGCAGGCCGCCGGGCGTCTCACGGTCACCGAAAGGCGGGGCCGGCCTGAACGTTTCAGGCCTTACCGGACAGCACGCGCAGACGATGAATCAGGCTGGAGGTATCCCAGCGCGAACCGCCAAGCGCCTGCACGTCGCCATAAAACTGGTCGACGAGCGCCGTGACCGGCAACGACACGCCGTTGCGCTGCCCTTCGGCCAGACACAGCCCGAGATCCTTGCGCATCCAGTCGACCGCGAATCCGAAGTCGAATTTGCCGTCGATCATGGTCTGACCACGGTTGTCCATTTGCCAGCTTGCCGCAGCGCCCTTGTTGATGACGTCCAGCACGAGCGGCATGTCCAGACCGGCCCGCTGACCGAAGTTGATCGCCTCGGACAACCCCTGCACCAGTCCGGCGATGCAGATCTGATTGACCATCTTGGCCAGTTGCCCGGCACCGGCGTCGCCGATGCGGGTCACGGCGCGGCCGTAGGCGCCGAGCGTTGCCGACACGCGTTCGAAAGCCGCAGCGTCGCCACCGCACATGATCGTGAGCGCACCGTTCTTGGCGCCGGCTTCACCGCCCGACACCGGCGCGTCGACAAAATGCAGGCCCTTTTCGCGGGCGGCCGCATAGAGTTCGCGCGCCACATCGGCCGAGGCCGTCGTGTGGTCGACGAAGACGGCGTCGGCCTTCATGCCGGCGAAGGCGCCCTGCTCTCCGAGCACGATGCTGCGCAGGTCGTCGTCGTTACCCACGCAAGCGGCAACGATATCGGCGTCGCGTACCGCGTCGACCGGCGTGGTGGCGGTGGTGCCGCCGTACTCCTTCGCCCATTGCTGCGCCTTGGCAGCCGTGCGGTTATAGACCGTGACCTGATGACCCGCGCGCTGCAGATGACCGGCCATGGGATAACCCATCACGCCCAGACCGAGAAATGCGACGCGAAGGGAAGATGCTTGCGATGAGGGGGAAGTCAATTCGAGGGCCTCGCAGGTTGATTCGCTAAGAAGAGGCGCCAAAGGGCGCGATGCAGGCGTGCGCACACATTTGGCCCTGTCTGAAATTCAGGGGGGCTTGCGAGCCCTCATTATAGAGACGGGCCACGCCCGCGCGCCAGCGCAATCCCCCGCCACACGGGGCATTCGCGCCAATTCGCCCCAGTTTGGTGCGCCGCGACGCCTCACATAATCATCCGTAAACATCAGGCCATCGCACGGGTTTGAAAAATTCTGTTTCCGTGACTGGCGTTGCTGCCCGGTTCCGATACAATGCGCGGCATGGCTGATTTTGATACCAGTTGGTCAATTCGCGTTTACTACGAGGACACGGACGCCGGAGGCGTCGTCTTCTACGCCAACTACTTAAAATTCTTTGAACGGGCCCGCACCGAGTGGCTCCGTTCGCTCGGTATCGAGCAACTCGAACTGGCCCGCAATACGGGGATGATTTTCATCGTGCGCGCAACGGCCGTCGACTATCTGAGCCCCGCCCGGCTGGACGATCTCCTCACCATTAAAAGCCGCATCGAGCGCATTGGCGGCGCCTCCGTCGACTTCGAACAGGAAGCCTGGCGCGAGGCCCCCGATGGCCACGGCGAACTGTTGGCGCGCGGAAGCATCAAAATCGGCTGCGTGGCAGCTCACACCCTGCGCCCGGGCAAAATCCCAGCGCAAGTCCGTCTCGTCATGCAATCGGCCGCCAAGTCGGTCAACGCCACGTCGGGCGAGCCTGCCCGTGGGGCAGCCGCCTGAAGCCAAGGACAAGAATTCCGGTCAGTCAACCACCACACCATGCCCGATCAAGATCTTTCTATTATTTCGCTGGTCATGCACGCCAGCGTGCTCGCCCAGGCAGTGATGGGCTTGCTGCTGCTGCTCTCGCTGCTCTCGTGGACGCACATCTTCCGCAAGATCTTCGCGATTCGCCGTGCTCGCTCTCAAACCGAGCGCTTCGAGCGTGATTTCTGGTCTGGCGGCGATCTTCAGGCGCTGTATCAAAGCGCGCTGAACAACCGCCATCAAACCGGTTCGCTCGAACGCATCTTCGAGTCGGGCATGCGCGAGTACATCAAGGCGAGCGAAAAAGGGCTGAACGATCCGCACGCCATTCTGGACGGCGCACGCCGTGCCATGCGCGCTTGCTATCAACGTGAAATGGACTCGCTGGAAGCCAATCTGCCGTTCCTCGCGTCAGTCGGTTCGGTAAGTCCGTACATCGGTCTGTTCGGAACGGTGTGGGGTATCATGAACGCATTCCGCGGCCTGTCGAACGTGCAACAAGCCACGCTCGCCAATGTGGCGCCGGGTATCGCGGAAGCGCTGGTGGCCACGGCCATCGGTCTGTTCGCCGCTATCCCTGCCGTGGTTGCCTATAACCGCTTCGCCACCGACATCGACCGGCTGTCGATCCGCTTCGAAAGCTTCATCGAAGAGTTCTCCAACATCCTGCAACGGCAGATTCACTAAGCATTCCGGGAGCGCCGAGACATGGCAGGTTCTATGCGCAACGCTCGCCGCGGCCGTCGCGCCATGGCGGACATCAACGTCGTACCGTACATCGACGTGATGCTGGTGCTGCTCGTCATCTTCATGGTGGCAGCACCGCTCGTCGCGCCGTCGATCGTCAATTTGCCGAGCGTCGCGAATGCGAGTCCGCAGCAGCAGACGCCGCCGGTGGTCGTCAACATCGAAGCCGATAACCGCATGCTGGTGCGCTACAAGGATGGTGAGAACACCATCGAGCAGCGCATGAGCGGGGGCGATCTGACCGGTTTCCTGCAAGGCCGTCAGGCCGCGAACCCGGATCAGCCGGTCGTCATTGCCGCCGATAAGTCGGTGCGCTATGAAATCGTCATGAATGTGATGTCCGATCTCAAGGCTCAGGGCGTGAAACGCGTGGGCCTGCTCGTCAAGCAGAAATGAGTCGCACTGTCGCCCGTACCGACCGCCCTAACCGCCCCATCGGCCCGCGCAATGACGAGCGAGGCACAGGGCGGGCATTTCTCCTCGCGCTGTTCATGCACGCGCTGCTGTTTGCGCTGCTGTTCTACGGCATGCGCTGGCAGAACAGTTCGCCAGCCGGCTCCGAAGCCGAACTGTGGACGCCCGCCGAAGTCGCGGAGCCGACGCCGCCGGTGGTAGCGCCTGCGCCGACACCGGCGCCGCCCGCCATTGCCGCGCCCACGCCGCCGGCAGAAGATGCCGACATCGCCCTTCAGCAGAAAAAGCGCAAGCAGGCGCAGGAAGCCGCCGAACAGGCGCGTCTGCTCGAGGCTCAGCAGGAAAAGGCGCGTCAGGAAGCCCTCAAGCAGAAGCAACTCGCCGAGCAGCAGGCAGCGGCCGATCTGGCGCGCAAGAAGGCAGCGGCCGACGAAGCGGCGCGTCAGCAGAAGCTGGCCGATCAGAAGAAGGCCGACGAGCTGAAGCACCAGAAGGAAGAGGAAGCCAAGAAGGCAGAACAACAGAAGCAGCAACAGTTGGCCGACGCGCAGAAGAAGGCGGACGCTGAGAAGAAGGCTGCGGAAGACAAGGCGGCCAAGGCCAAGGCAGCGAAGGAAGCTGCGGCGCAGAAGGCTGCCGATGCGGCACGCGCCGAGCGTCTGGCGGCCTTGCGCGGCATGGCCGGAGGCACACCCGGCGCGACCGGCAACGGGCTGGGCTCGCAGGCCGGCGGTACCGGCTCGGGCGCTGGCGGCACCGCGTCGGCAGGCTATGCCGATCGCGTGCGTGCCAAGGTCAAGCCGAACATCGCTTACGGCGGCGACACCGAGGGCAATCCCACGGCTGTCGTTGCAGTACGCCTCGCTCCGGATGGCAGCGTACTATCGATGCAGCTGGTCAAATCGAGTGGCAATCCCGCGTGGGACGCCGCCGTTCAGGCCGCCATCACCAAATCCGACCCCTTGCCGCGCGATACGAACGGCAAAGCGCCCCCGAGCGTCAACCTGCGCTTTAGTCCAAAAGGCTGAGTCTGTTGTCTATCGGGAACGAAAACCGAGCGATGCGAGTCCATTTTCATTCGAATGTGGTAAAAATGGCCCTTGCACCGCGTAACTGACCAATCGAACGCATGCGAATCTCCAGTCAATATGCATGGCGTGCGCTGGTGGCCACCTGGCTCACCGCGGCTTGCACGATCGCCCATGCGCAGACACCGCTGACCGTCGACATCACCGGCGTCGGCACCAACCGCTACCCGATCGCCGTGTCCAACTTCAAGGGCACTGCGCCGACGGACATCGTGTCCGTCGTCAAGGCGGACCTGAGCAACAGCGGACGCTTCAATCAGATCGACACGGGCGGCGCCACCGTTGGCGTGGACGATTCGGTCGATCTCGGCACGTGGCGCGCCAAGGGGGCGAATGCATTCGTCTCCGGCACGATCACGCCGGCAGGTAACGGTAACTTCCAGGTCAGCTTCCGTCTGTACGACGCCGTGAACGGGCAACCGCTCGGCGGCCTGGCGCTCACCTCGTCGGCGGCGAATCTGCGGCTGACGGCGCACAAGATCGCCGACTATATTTATCAGAAGCTGTTGGGCGACCGTGGTGTCTTCGCCACGCGTCTGTCTTACGTGCTGCATAGCGGCAGCAACTACCAGTTGCAGATTTCGGATTCGGACGGTCAGGACGCGCGCGTCGCGCTCAACAGCCGCGAGCCGATCATCTCGCCGGCCTGGTCGCCGGACGGCACCAAGGTCGCCTACGTATCGTTCGAGAAGCGCAAGCCGGTCGTGTACATCCACGATCTGCCGTCGGGCCGCCGTGCCGTGCTGGCCAACGAGAAGGGCAACAACTCCGCGCCGTCGTGGGCGCCGGACGGCAGCAAGCTCGCCGTCGCCCTCTCGCGTGACGGCAACACGCAGATTTATCAGGTCAACGCCAATGGCGGTAACCTCAAGCGTCTGTCGCGCAGCGGCGCGATCGACACCGAACCGCAGTATTCCCCGGATGGCAAATGGATCTACTTCACGAGCGATCGTGGCGGTGGTCCGCAAATCTACAAGATGCCGGCCGGGGGCGAAGGTGAAGGCGGAGCGCAGCGCGTCACCTTCAAGGGGAGTTACAACGTCAGCCCGCGAATCAGTCCCGACGGCAAGTTGCTCGCGTTCATCGCACGTCAGGGTGGCGGATTCAAGCTGTGCGTGCAGGATATGAGTACTGGCGATGTTACGGCTCTGACCGACACCAGCCACGACGAGTCACCGAGTTTTGCTGCCAACGGCAAGTACATTCTTTATGCAACGCAGTCGGGAGGCCGCAAGGTTCTCGCGGCAGTCTCGGTGGACGGGCAAACCCGGCAGATTCTTCAGGTTCGAGGAGGGGAAGTTCGCGAACCCTCCTGGGGCCCTTTTATGCAATAACATCAACAGCAACATCAATCGGAGGCTCATATGAGTTCCCTGCTTCGTAACATCCTCGCCATCTCTTCGCTGGCCGCACTGGCCGCTTGCTCGTCGGGCGTGAAACTCGACGACCAGGCTAACGCCAACAAGGGTCAGACCACGACCGACGCCCGCGCTGTCGCCCCCGTCGACGCATCGGCTGACGAACTGAACAACCCGAACGGCCCGCTCGCCAAGCGCAGCGTGTACTTCGGCTTCGACCAGTACAACGTCGACGCTCAGTACACCCCGCTGCTCCAGGCGCACGCCGCCTTCCTGAACAAGTACTCGCAGCGTCGCGTGCTGGTTCAGGGCAACACCGACCCGCGTGGCACGAGCGAGTACAACCTGGCCCTGGGTCAGAAGCGTGCTGAAGCCGTGGTGAAGGCCATGTCGGCGCTGGGCGCCAACACCAGCCAGATGGAAGCCGTTTCGCTGGGCAAGGAAAAGGCAACCGGTACCGACGAAGCGGGTTGGGCACAAGACCGTCGCGCCGATCTGGCTTATTGATTGAATCGTCATGACGTCTCGTTTGCTTAAAAACATGATTTGCGTAGCGATGCTCGGCACTGCGGTGCTGAGCCCGCTCGCGCATGCCGGATTGTTCGACGACGACGAGGCGCGCAAAGCGATCCTCGATATCCGCAGCCGTCTGGATTCAGACAAGCAGCGGATCGAGGGGCTCACGCGCAACGTGCTGGATTTGAACAACCAGATCCAGCAGTTGCAACGTGATCTGGCCGACCAGCGCGGTCAGAACGAAGATCTGAAAAACCAGCTTGCGAACCTGCAACAGAGTCAAAAGGATTTCTACAACGACCTTGATGGCCGTCTGAAGAAATTCGAACCGCAGCAGATGACCGTCGGCGGCGTGACAGGCACCGTCCAACCGGGCGAGAAAGATGTCTTTGACGCCGCGCTGACGAAATTCCGCAATGGTGACTACAAGGGTGCGCAAACGGATTTCCGGACCTTCTCGGCCAAGTATCCCGGCAGCCCGTATCAACCCGAAGCGCAGTTCTGGCTTGGCAATGCGCAGTATGCCAACAAGGATCTGAAGGGTTCGACTGCGACGCTGCAGGGGATCGTGACGAAGTACCCGACGAGCCCGAAGGCTGCCGAGGCCATGCTGGCGATTGCCAGCAACCAGGCAGAGTCTGGGCAGGTTACCGCAGCGAAAAAGACGTTGCAGGATTTGATGGCCAAGTACCCGGACAGCGAATCGGCAGCGGAGGCCAAAAAGCGTGCGGCCAAGCTGAAGTAACACGCTCCTCGGGAGGCTGCGCGAACCAGCCTTCCGTGTGAGGAACTCGTCAAGCGCACAACGCCGCCTTTGGGCGGCGTTGTCGTTTCCGGGGTTTGCGAGCGCCGGGGGCGACCTCAAGTAGAATACGGACTTTCCAAGCGCCCGAGGCGCGGCGTCTCAGGGGATGTGGGCGAACCCGGTTCCGGTGCAGCCCACATGACGACCGCACCCGCGACGGGTTCGCGCACATCCTGCGCAACGCGTCTGATAACCACAATGCCGGCCACACCCTGTGGCTCGCGACAATGTATCGAACGGCCGGGCACGGCCGCTATCGTCTTCTTGCCTCATGACCGACGTCGATCTCACTGCCCTCTCCCACACTGTCGTGTGGCTCACCTTTGGTCTGGCCTTCGTGTTCGGTGCTGTGCTCCAACGCACGCACTTCTGCACGATGGGCGCCCTCTCCGACATCGTGAACATCGGTGACTGGAATCGCATGCGCATGTGGTGGCTCGCCATCGGCGTGGCGACCATCGGCACCGGCATTCTCGCGTCGCAGGGCGTTATCGATCCGGTCAAGGCAATTTACACGACGCCGCGATTCACCTGGCTGTCGTACATCGTTGGCGGATGGTTTTTCGGCTTCGGCATGGTGCTGGCATCCGGATGCGGCAGCAAGACACTGGTGCGCATCGGTGGTGGCAATCTCAAGTCGCTGCTGGTGTTCACGATGATCGGCTTGTCGGCGTACATGACGCTCAAAGGCCTGTTTGCGGTATTGCGCGTCACGGCCCTCGACAGTGTGCAGACGACGTTCGCGACGTCGCAGGATTTGCCGACGTTGCTGGGCGGTCTGTTCGGCGGCGACATCCATCGTGCGCAGCTCATTCTCGGGCTGGTGATCGGTGGTGCATTCGTGATTGCCGCGCTGGCGCGACGCGAATTCTGGACGTTCGACAACCTGCTGGGTGGTCTGATCGTGGGCGCGATCATCGTGGCACTCTGGTATGTCTCGGGCAAGGTCGGTTACGTTGCCGAGAATCCGAATACGCTTGAGGAAAGCTTCGTCGCCACGAACTCCGGGAAGATGGAAGCCCTGTCGTTCGTCTCGCCGCTGGCGTACACGTTGTACTGGCTGATGATGTGGAGCGACACGAGCAACGTCATTACGCTGGGCATTTCCAGTGTGCTGGGCGTCATCGCCGGCTCGTTCGCCTACGCGCTGGTCTCGCGCAACTTCCGCTGGGAAGGTTTTCAGGGCACGGAAGACACGGCGAACCACATGGTGGGTGGCGTGCTGATGGGCTTCGGCGGCGTGACTGCGTTGGGCTGCACCGTAGGCCAGGGCTTGTCGGGCGTATCGACGCTCGCGCTCGGATCGTTCCTTGCCATCGCGGCCATTCTCGTGGGCGGCATCTGCGCATTCAAGTATCAGATGTGGCGCATTGAGCGCAGCGTTTGACGGTAATTCGCGCGCGTATGCGGAAAATGCCCGCGAATCGGACATATCCGCGTCACACAAGTATTGACACCACAACGGCAGCAACGCTATAATCTTTTTCTTCGTTGGGTCGTTAGCTCAGCTGGTAGAGCAGCGGACTTTTAATCCGTTGGTCGCAGGTTCGAATCCCGCACGGCCTACCAAACGAATTCAAGGGGTTAGCTTCGGCTAACCCCTTTTTATTTGCCACGTGGTTTTGGCGTTGTTACCCCTTAGCTACCGTCTGGGATGAGGTAAGAGAAAGACTGGGTCAACTGACAAGAGGGGCGAGCAAAGAAAAAAATTCCCTCTCGTCCAGAACCCTTTGGAGCCCCGCACGTCGGCCAACCATCTCGACGGTAGATGCCGGAATGGTAAACGCCCACGCCCCTTCGGGCGCAGAAGGATCATCCATATACAGCCGGTAATCCTTGACGTTTGCGACGCCGTGATACTGAAGCTCCAACTGGCATTTCGCACCGAGGATGTTCAGTGCTTTAGGCTGGAAGCGTAAAGACCGCCCCTCATAGCAAATTGTGATTCTCTCAGCTTCGAAACGATTGCGACCGTGATCGCTCACGATTGGCGAGTCGAGCACATAGCTGCGCTCAACGGACACGGTCACTCCAGGCACTCCCTCGAGCCAAGTTTGGATCGTTTCCGCCAACGCGTGTACACGCTTCCGAAAACAATCGATGTCCGAAAGCGCTCGCTTCCGCCCGCTTTCCAACTCCTGCTGATTCCGCTCAACTCGGGCAACGAACTCTTCCTTTCTCACCCCCAAATCTCCGTGTGTATCGCCCCCCCCTGAGGGCACGGTTAAGATCGATATCCCATTTCCGATTTGAGGCGACGAGGCGAGGTTTCTATTTTCTTGCCTACGAAATCGCCTTGTCGCCCAGATGACAGATCACGGCGAATTCATAAAAAACAAAAGAAATGAGATAGCGGGAGATAGCCGCACCGTGGAGCGGCGCGCATCGCGCTCCACGGCGCAGGGATTATTTGGACTGATTCCGCATCATCTCGATGCTCTTGAGCGTAACTTTGTGACCACCCGACGAGTACAGTCCGTCCTCAACCTCGTCGACGATCACGATGGTGTGGCGTCGAATGTACTCGCCCGCCACAGCCGCGACGGCATCGGTAATGCCATCCATCATTTTCTGTGTATTCTCTTGCGAGAATGCGCCCTTCAGAAGCTTCAGATTAACAACCGGCATTTTTCCTCCATTGAGAACGTCAGTTTTACGTGTGAGACGCGCAAACCACGACAATGCGCCACACGTAGAAGAACGTAGCTACGCAAACACCACAATGAACTGCGGAAAGCCCTCAAATCGCCGAGACATTTGACCGGCTCGCGAGCCACCTAAAGCAACGTACAACAGCGCTGGCCAATCTCTCTTTCTTCTTTAGCCATTCTCACACTCATCAAATCCGATCGCATCGCTGGCACATGGTATGCGAGCATATCCATTCCAACAAAGCGCGGGGTAGCCAAACGCGCAGGGTTGACAACTTCGCAGACGAAACTTCTCGCATAGGGATCGAATCTGGCACCGAAACTTCCAGTACTAGAACTACCGCTACTGAGTCGTCGCCTCGCCGCGGTGACCGACGTAGCGGCACCGATTGCACCGCGCGCAGGGGTCAGTTGGGGCCGTTGCGACGTGTCAACAGTCGGCCGAAGCGGTCCGTTGACACCATTTATTGATGCCCATTCCGAGTTCACTAAACGTCCCTCCCAAGGTTGGTCCGGCACTAGCTAGATTCGAAGCTGAGAATTGCAAGGTATGTCATGCAACGGCTTACCTGAACTCACGAGGCAAACGCACCCACGTCAAATGGCAACGACGCAAAATTCAACTACGTAGGTTCCTCGGAGCCGTTCTGCAACACGATCGTGTTTAACTTCTTGTGACGCCGACCGGCGGCCTCATTCACCCCCCGGCCCCTCGCCATTGCGCGCTCCCGGGTCGAGACCATTGCGGAATAGCGCTGCCAAACCTTCGTTGCATACTGGTGTCGCGCCACGCCCCGCGCCGCACTCCCCCCAGCGTTGTACGCACCGACGGCCGCCCACGTGTACCCGTAACGAGCAATCATTTCGGCCAGAATGGAAGCGCCAGCATGCACGGACACACACGGGTCATCCAACAATCGACGCTCGTCAATGCCAATGGACTTCAACTTTGGCAGATGCAGGCTATTGACCTGCATCAGGCCGTAGTCGACGCTTCCATTTCGATTTCGATTTGTGGCAGACGGAATGAGGTTCGACTCAACCTCGGCGATCGCATACAACAGCATCGGGTCTACGCGATAACGCTGTCCGGCGGCGACGAAACATTGCAGCGGCAGCTCACTACCTGCCGTTGCTTTCGGCGCTGCCAGAACTGCCTCAGCAGTCCCCAGCAGCGCCATCGCCAACAGGCTCGCCCAGAAACGAGAGACCATGGTCAGCCCTTTTCCCGCAGCTCAGCCAATGCGGCGGCCACCAGGCTCGCCATATCGCCCACGGTGTATGGCAGCCGTAGCATCTCGATACTCAGATCCACCTGGAATTGGTCCCGCAGGACCATTCCAAACTCCACCAAATCGAGAGAATCGAGTGCGAGGTCCTCGTCCAGTCTCGTAGCAAACGTCACCTGCTTATCGATCAATCCAAAATGGATGATCAGCAATTCGCTCACCTGTTCACAGACGTGCTGCCACGCTACGGCTTCGCCCTCCGACGAACATTGCCCTACTTCCCTTACCTCCATCATGTCCGAGTCGTGCCTTTATCCTGAGGCCGCTCCGTCTCGGAAACCTCGTTGGTTGCGCTGGGCTTCATATCGCCCGGCCGAATGTTCGATGAAAACGCGTCCCAATGCGAACCGGGTCGCGTTGTCATCACCGTTGATGAAGGATCGACGTTATAGCGCTTGCCTGCGTACTGCCATTCATCGTCCTTGACCTTAAGTTCCTTGAGCTCTGCGGCGTTCGGAGACTTCGACATCATGCGAATCTGGCGCGCCAGGTCATCCCCTCGTGAGAGACCCGTTTTGGTGCCCTCGCTCACCTTCGTAGCCCCCGTCGCAGAACCACGCGACCAGGTCGTGGATTGGGACGACAGGCGCAGATTTTCTCTGATCGCCAATCCACGCTTGGGAGTATCGCCCTCAGCCCCATTCACACGCACCGACGAGGCGCTCTCGCTCACGCGACGAGACTGTGCCGTCTCCTTGCTGATCAGCGTTTGAGCAGAAGCGAATCCCGTATGCTCCCTGCGTTCGCGAATACCGTGCGGCGGCCGTGTCGAATTACCTGCCTGGCCCTCCAGGCGCACCTCACGTTCACGACTGACCGTAGACGTAGTCTTGAGGAGGTCGTGACTCTCTCTCCCCCGTACCTGCGAGACTGAAGACATGGGTCGATCCACCTCATCCTCGCCTTCCAGCGATGACGCTCCCACAGCATTCACGTGCTGAGCCGCCTTCGTTACGCCCAGTTGCACAGATGTCTTAGTGACATCAGTGGACGTTGCGTCGCGCGAGGATTGATAGCCCCCCTTCGTCGCGCTTTCCCGCATGGCATCCCGGACAACACCTTTGTACTCTTCGGTTTCAGTTCCTGGCTCCCCAAGCGACCAGAGCAAGAGAGGATGCCCGCGGCCCGAAGCGACTGCGCCCGTCTGAGATTGCTCCGCACGACGGCTCGCAGTCGAAGTGACCGTATCGACATTATTGTTAACGGTGGTATTCAGCGACGTCTGCTGTTTCACAACGGTCCGAGCGTTGGAAGCAGCGTCATCGGCCTTGCCCTCATTACCGTCACCAATGCGGCTCTCGGTGCCCTTACGCATCGGTGTTTCAACGACGTCCACGCCGCGTGTAGAAGCCGTGCTACCGGCACCACCCGCAGCCTCACCGGAGGGCTCTGCGCCGCGGTTCACAATCGATGTGGTCGTACCAGCATTGTTGTTAGCGGCGCTATTCAGAGATGTCTGCTGTTTCGCAACGGTCTGAGCATTGGAAGCAGCGCCGTCGGCCTTGCGCTCGCCTCCATTACCGTCACCAATGCGGCTCTCGGCGCCCTTAGCCATGGGTGTTTCAACGACGTCCACGCCGCGTGAAGAAACCGTGCTACGGGCACCACCCGCAACCTCGCCGGATGACTCCGCACCGCGGTTCACGATCGATGGGGTCGTACCCGAATTATTAGCAGTGCTATTCAGCAACGTCTGCTGTTTCACAACAGTCCGGGCGTTGGAAGCAGCGCCGTCGGCCTTGCCCTCGCCTCCATTACCGTCACCAATGCGGCTCTCGGTGCCCTTAGGCATCGGTGTTTCAACGACGTCCTCGCCGCGTGCAGAGACCGCGCTACCGGAACCGCCCTCAACCGCAACGGACGGCACCGCACTTTCCGCCGCCACCGACGCCGATATGGGAGGGGCAGTGTTAGTAGAAATACGTGGAGACGTCGGCGGCTCCTTGGCAGCGGAAGCGCTGTCAGCATTGCCTTTCTGAGCGTCGTAAGTGGCCCATGCATTTTGCAATGCCTGTTCCAGAGCACCCTTAGTCACACGTGTTTTAGCTGGCGCGAAACCACCAAAGTCAACCTCATCAGGAGCACGTTCCGTGGTCGTGCGATCTCGAGCCCTAATGGGCATACGAGTCGCCAACTCGCCCTCCCCGACCCTAAGGCTGCGACGGCCTAACGACGCGCGCGTGCCATCATCGCGCACAGCCGTCCCAGCCCTACCGAGGCCATTTAGAGAGGCGGTACGCCGGGGCGTCAACGGCTCCTGAACCGCCGAGGCGTCGTGAGCGGCGAGCTTCTCTGAAGATGTGGACTGCCGTTGCTGCGCTAAGAACTTCTGCTTATCTTCGTTGGTGTAATTTACCGGAAGCTTCGGCGATTCCTTGTACTGCGAGAGGGTAAAACCCCGTCTAACACTAGCGGCTGCGGGAGCGCCCTCAGTGGCATCAGCGCGCACGCTGTCGGGCTTGCCATGTGACATGGCGCCGCCGCGCTCTCGCGTGAGCGTCGAAGCCCCTTCCGAAGCAGTCTCCGGGGTATGACGCCCCTCTGCGGGAGTCCCTACACCGGCCGAATCGGGTGCTGCACCACGCTGCGCAGTCGCCGTTGTCTCCGTTGTCTCCGCCGAATTAAAGTTAGTCGTGGTGTGCTGAGAGTTATCCGTGCAGTGCTGCGAGTAATCATAGTTAATGTTGATGATAACCGGCGCGCCGTTTGTTCCAGCACCTCCCGCAGGCGAGTCTGCAGGTGCCCGTTGCCCTGCGGATCGAGGTGTGCCATCCACCCCATCCTCACCCACACCCTCGGCATGGGGCCGAGCACCTTCGGGGCCGGCACCACCTTCCGGTCCTCCACGGCGTGGCACGCCCGCCGGCCCGCCGGGTACGCCCGATCCCCCCGATCCCCCCGGTACACCGTCCCATCCAACCGGGCCGGCGCCCCAAGGCGGCGCAGCATCTCCCTCGGCATTAAGTTGAGGCTCGTCGCTCGGCTGCGTGAAGAGTTCGAATGCCGGAGCGATGTTGTTGACGAGTACTCTGAGCGGACTATTCAGCGTTTCCGCGCCGAGATTCGCACATGCGCTCTGGTATCGGATATAAAGGTTCGGGTCGATGTATGCCGCTGCCTTGTCCGGCTGAACACCTACCACCTTGGCAGTCGCCGGAGCGACAACGTCATCCACCACCATGCCGAACAACTTCTGACACATCTCGCCTTTCGGTATGCCATTGCCCGCGCCGCCACCCATGACCTTATTGAGAAGACCAAATAGCTCGCCCGCGAATTCCTTGGAGAATTTGTGGTAGTCCTTATAGACCTTGGGAGGTGTCTGCTTGGACGATGCGTGAAGATAATTTTCAGGCAGCTTCTTACCCTTCTTCAGCTCTTTCACAAGCTCTTTCACAAGCCGTTCCCGAATACCACCCAACTCATTCAGTAGCTTGCCGCGCAGTTCGTCGACGCTCTTGAGCGTAGCTTCCGGATCCGCCCCTCTCGCCGCAGCATGGGCAATCGCCTCGAGCATCGCTCGGGAGACGTCCATTTCCTGGTCAAGCTGCTTGACATTGCTGTCCTCGCACCCAGTTGTGCTATGCGGAAACGCATACTGGTTGTTGTCCCCCGAATCGTGGGTCAACGCAGCCGCCATTAATGCGGGGCGCATCGAAGCGGCGGAAGCCGGATCCGAAGCAGCCCCCGGCCGCGCGCTCGCCAGACTCCGACGAGCGACGCTCGAGCCACTTGCCCCTCCCCTTGAGCCGCTGGTCATCGCCCGGGCCCATCCGGCACTGCTCGGCGCTGCAGCAGAACTCCCTGCCTTGGGTGACGGGTGATGCGGAATCAGCGTTTGAAATACGCGTCCTAAGTTTCCAACGATGTTAGTGGGCATACTATGTTCAAAAGGGAAAACTACAAAATCGCTTACAGCAAGTGGCTAGAGGGGACTGGCGATGCGCGCGCGGCTTAGGCCGATCTAGCGATATGCGCCGCCGCGTTGTCTTTGGACTGCGCCACCGAATCTCGCAAGGCTCGAATGCTGTTCTGGAAATCGTCGATCGAAGCGCGAGCCTTGAAGGACGCGTCCGTCGTACGGTTCGCCACCGATGCTTCACCCGCCACGACGGCCTGATTCGCACGATGCCCGCTAACCGCCGCGTTCTGACTTCCTTCCGCGACCTTGGTGGCGGCGCCACCGACGACCTTGATCGCTTCGGATTGCGTCTGCATCTTCGAGGCCTTGAAGGTCTTCTCCTGGTAGGTACGCATGGAAGCTTCGCGAAGGTCCGAGAAATTCGCTCGCGCGCTAGCGCTGTAGTTGGGCGAGGAAGCAAACAACTTGGCTTCGTTGGCCTTCGGCAAGTCCGTCCGTGTCGCATTGAGCTGGAGATTCGAGCCCTTCATGGCTCTCTGGGCCGAGACTCCCGCACCGCCTACCATGACGCCCGCCTGTGTGAACGCGCCGAACATCTCGGCACGACCGGCGCTACGTTGAGCGTTGGCATTACTCGCCGCGAGGTCCAACTCCATCTTCGAGTTCGAACCAATGGTCTCGATACTTTGCCGGGAGAGGGTGAGGTTCGCGCTCATCAACATCCCGAGGATGTCTGCAAGGCGAGCGTCAGTCGAGCGCGGCGAATTCCCCACACGAGGCTCACGCAACTCGGGCATACCGCGAGTTTTCGCCTCACCGCCGTCGAGCCGAGCCACTTCGGCAGCACCACGAAGTGGCGCAGCCTTTTTTTCTTCAATGTTGCTCGGTGCGACCGAGGAAATGCCAACGGTTGCCAATGAGGCGCTTGTGTTTTGCGTAATGATCGACATGTCTATCTCGATAAAAACTGTCAGGTTAAAAATTCGGCGATCAGGCCTTTACCATGGTGCGGGTACGCGCAAGAATGTGCCGTTGGACATCCTGCTCATCTTCTACCGCGTTCGTGGCACGATGCCCGAGACCTTCCAGCCACGTTGCGCTCTGCCGCCAGGAATCGACCGCGGTTTGAACATACGTTTGCAGCACCTCCTTATCTGCGAGCATTTCAGTAATTTCGGCGTTCGCCTGAGCGACTTGGTTATTCGTTACCCCCACCCAGCCGGTAACACCCGCTTTGGCGCTGGCATCCAGGGCCTCGGCAACGATCGCGACTCGCGTGCCCTGCAAACCCACCACCTGCGCGTTGGTAATCCCCACCTTCCCGCTCAGTTTCGTCACCGTTCGCGAGACGGCGATACTCACTTTGCCCATGCCGCTTGCGAACGCGCTACTCAACTTGCTGGTGACCCCGGAAATCAATTTCGGCATCATCTTGGAGATCGATCTCATGAGCGGTCGAGTCACCGCCTGCATCGCTTTCCCGATTGGCAGCGCTTTCGCGGCGACAGCCGCAGCAATGACCGCGACAGCGGCCGCCACAGCGCCGGCGACAGCGCCAATGGTGTCCGCGACGTCTGCGTCAACATCGAGTTTTTTCAGCACATCGGCAATAGCGTTGCCAATCATCTGAGCCATTGGCGTGAAGACTTTTTCAATCAATGGGCTGAGAAGTCGCCCCGTCAATGACTCGCCGGTGAGCTTCTCCGCCACCTCATCGGCCGCCATGAGACCAAGCCCGATGCCCGCCAGCACCAGGCTCGAGCCGCCCGTGATCAAGGAAGATCCGATCGCGATACCCGCAATAATTCCACCGACGATTTTGCCGAGACACCCCATCACTTCCTGCGCCTTGCGCGCGGCGGCCTCTTTCTCCTGGATCTCTGCCGACTTCTTTGCGTGAAACGCGCGCTGTGCCTTGTTTTGCTCCTTGAATCGCTCCAACGTTGAAACAAGCTGCGATTCGGTGTTCTCGTCCACCTTCTCCTGGAGCTGATCAATCAGAAAACGCAGGCGTATGGCGCCTCTCAGCGTTTTCGGATCGAAGCCATCCTCCTTCTCGCCAAGCGAGGCGCCTTCATCCGATTTGCCTGGGCCGCGCGGCGCCCCTGGGCCTTCGTCTTCCTCAGACACGGCTCGCGCCAGCGCCTCCGACGTCGGGGGGGTTAGCTCGGGCTGCTCATTTGGCAGGGCAAGCCCCGCCAGTCCTGCCGGACTAGCATTGCGACGAGCTTGCAACTCCGCCACCACATCACCCAGCGGTAGCTTGCGAGTCTGGCTGATGCCCCCCTTGCCTCCAACCTCCCGACTTTGGCCGGCATTCAGGTTGCCCTGCACCACCGCACTACCAAGACGCCCCACACGTAGCTCTGCCACGATTTCTTTGCTCCCGTTATTCCATCAATCCGACTTACTGCCAGCGCCCCCCGCCATCGCATCCAAATAGGCCTGCGCCTTGGCCGCGAAACGCGAATCGCCAGCATCTTCAAGTACGGTCTCAAAACAGCGTCTGGCCTTGCCTAGTCGGCGCAATAGCAAATTGCACTCCCCGGCGTAAAACATGGCTCGCTCATCGTTACCTCCGCCGATCGTATATGCCATGGCATAAACGTCCAGCGCCTTCTCGTAGCGTTTTTTCAGTTGAAAAACCGCCCCCAACCCAAGCGCGTAATCCGCGTTGTGAAAGTCATAAATGCATAGAAGGCGAAACAACGACTCGGCTTCGTCCAAGCGCCCCTGCTGGTAGAAATCGTATGCATGGGCATAGATCGCCTCCATCGTGTCACTTGAGATGCCATACATATCCTTGAAAGTCGCACCTTCCTGAACGCCCTCGAGAACACGATCAAACAATTCCTCAAGCTGCTCCTCACTCATCGCGGGAAGCGCTTCAACGGCACTTGGCTGATTACCCATTGACTCTGATTGACTCATACTGAAACCATCCTTGCTCAGATGCGCACGATACCTGTTCGCGCGCCATTTAAGTTGTAAAAATTGACCACCAGCGAATATCGCCGCGGCGGGCACGGATTGAATAACTTCAATTGTTGGCGACTTTTTGCAAATTCACGCCCCCTCAATGCGCTATCCTTTTATTATTAATCTCTTCATATTGGCGTTTAGCAATGTCCATAATTTTTTCATCTACCTTTAACCCGCAACTTAGCCGTCCACTCGGCACGATTTCGGCAAACGTCGCGCCCACTGAATCCGCACCGGCGCTCAATGAATTGGTCGATCCCGATGACATCGAGACACAGGTCAAGACCACACTTGAACGGGAGTTCGCGCACTTGCCACTCGAAGCCAAGGCGCTATACCTGGACAATCTCAATGTACGCGTAAAGCAGAAAATTCCTTCCCTCGTTCAGCACCTCGAAAGTCTCCCCCCCGAGCAAAAAAGCACAATTTCAGCGTTCGAAGAAGTATTGAAAAAGATTCAGAATCAGAACACTGATCCAAAAATGGATTTGGTGGGAGACTACACAAAGTACATCGTTGCGATTAGCGAACTGGTTACGAAGATAAATAAGCTGATGGAAGGCGGCGCGGAAGGAAAGAACAATATTAACGGCAGAGAAATCCTAAGGGAGCTTGATAAATTCTGTGGAAAATGGGGCAAAGATTCCCGCCCCCTAGCAAAGTATGACAACCTGGAAGACGCAAAGCGGGTCGCAGGGCGATTTAGAGCGGGAACGGTCGAAGTTGTTAAGGCGAACGATGGATATGAAGTTCGCCTTTCATTTTCCAGACTCATTCCCATTGCAGAGGCCGTCAACTCGCCTTCAGCAGTTATTGACAACTTGAAGGCCGGGAGATCCCCCCTGCATGGTGGCTTGGACAACAACCGCGCACTGGACAAGGTGCACGGCAAGAACATGAATAACCACACCCTGCAGAGCGTGCAATTGGCCACTCAAGAGGTTCAGAAAACGCACCAGACGGACGTTGAAACGTTGACCCATGAAATGGACCGGGCGCTCAAATGGCTGGACAACATCGGTATGGCCCACTCACAACATATGTCCAAGTGGACGGAAACGATGCTGGCATTTCTGCACTGATTTCCCAGCCATGCCCTCCCTGCCGGAGGTGGGGAGGGCATGGTGACCGCCCCCCCCTCATGTCGCGATACGGCTAGCGACTAGCGGAAAATCCCTCCGCGACGTCGAGCAATGCAGCGCGACAAGCATCGCGCACTTCCGAGACCTCAGGCGCCTCGACATTTCGCTGCGATTCATCCCAGACAAGGGCCTTGATGTCTGCGAAATGGGCCTTCCATACGTGTCCGCTCCAGGCAACCGAGAAGACCCCCTCCTCCTCCCCCAGCGTCACTACAGCGGAGATACCCAGCGCCTCACAGCGGGACTCCAGTTCGCGAATTGCAGCGACCGACGGCACGCAGATGCGTATGCGCTCCGGCTGATGAGGTAGGTGCTGAGCCAATACGGCATCCAGAATCGCGCCCAAGACCTGATCGTTTTCGAATAGATCTTCGATGCAATCGTGCAAATGGCCGGCGATCTTTTCCCGCAAAGTCTGATGGACCGACTGCCACTGCAACGCCAGCGTAGCTATCGGCGCAAGCGCAGCAGATATCCCCTCGGCGACACCCTCGCGAAAGGCGTTTGCGCGAATCCTTGCGGCATCTCGCTCGGCACAAGCAATCAGCTCCGCGGCCTGCCTCTCAGCTTGAGATAGCAAGTCGGCAGCATTACGGGCTCGGTCGATTTCCGCTTGCTTGACCAGTGGCGAAAAAGACGACGGCCGCCCCTCCTCCTCAGCGTCTGCAAAGGAAGAGGGAAATGGATCTTCAATGATTCTCAGCATAATAAAAATGGGCTGCTGATTGCAGCAGCCTCAATGCAACTCTTGAATCCAGGACACTACCCGGCGGTTCAACGCAGGCGGCATCTCGCCAATCACATGAGTGCGGGAATCTCAACCGAATCCGCTGCTGCCAGCCAAACGCAAGGGCGCGAGTCGCGACCTTGACGCAGCTCACCCCGCTCGCAAGCGCAAGCCGATCCGCATCGACATCGGTGCCAATCGGCACAGCAAGCGCACTCATGGACGACTGCCTATCGAGAATTGGAATCGGCAACGCGACAAAACCGAACGCGTTGAATCGAAGTTTCGTCAGTGCATTGCTGCCAGCCAGCCGCCAGCGAGCCAGACGCGCGCCGGCAAGATATGTCACGGCAGGAAGGTCGGCCCAATGCGAAATCAACCACTCGACGAGCGCACCGTCACAATCCTCACGCCTGACATTCGACAACTGAGCGCGGCGCAACATGACACGGTTGGCAAAACGCCGCGGCCAGCGCTCGTCCACGTCGAAATGGGCGAACCATTCGGGATCCGCCCAACCGACTGGGTCATAAAGCGTTCGAATCAGCGCACTCGACGGACTCATGATGTCCCTCGTTTCGCCAACATCCGGCGCCGCAAGAACACGACACCTGGCGCAGCAATCGCAACGATCGCCAACAGGAGGAGAGGCACCCAACGCCACGTGGCCCACCCAGGTTTTGGCGAATGGGCGGGAGGCGCCTGAGGCATTTCGGAGGCTTGAAATACGACAACGGAAATATTGTCGTAGCTCAAGGCATCGAAACTGTTCTTAAGCAACTGCTTCAGGCGCTGGATCAAGATCGCGTCATCCAGCGGACCGTCATAGGTCACCATGACGGAGGCATGCACGGGCTGGCCCACATAGCTACGGTCCGACAGCGGGTAGCTGATATGAACGCGAGCGGAAAGCACCCGCTCGATGGAGCGAATCGTCTGTTCCAACCGCTGTTCAATCCCCGAAATCAACCGGGCACGCTCAGCCGCAGGCGAGTTCACCAGCGAATCCGTCGGAAATAGATCAGCGATCGACTGGTCGTCGCGCGTTGGCAACCCATGCCGATCCAGCAGGCTCACTGCATCCGGAAAATCGCCACCGCCAACTTCGACCTTATAGCGCCCTTTGCCCAACTCCTTTTTCTCGGCGGCAATGTCATGGCGCTGCAAGAGCGCAATGGCCTCATTCGCCTGCCGTTGACTTAACCCCGTCAGTAGCTCCGTGCGGCACGCCGAGAGCGAGGCCATCACGAGTAACGATGCCGCGACCGCCAGAAGGCGGCCACGGCCCGAGGTGCGGCTCAAGCTTTCACCAGCGTCTCAACAACCGAGACGCCCTTGCGCGCCAACGCGCTGCTCAGCGACATTTCAATATGAAATTTCGCCAGATCAGCCTGCGCCCTGAGCAACCGCATCGGGTCGTCAGACGCACTGCTCACAGTTTCGGCGAGATTATTCTGGCGCTCCGTCGCGACTTCCGAGCACCTTGCCAGCTCACTCAGCATTCGCCCCTCGAGTGACTGGCCGCCACCATCGACTAGCGCCTCTGGTTGCGCTCCCATCACCTGCACCGGTCTGATAATTGCTGACATCTTAAAAACAATAATATTAGTTGGAATCTCGAATATTTCTATTGCCGAGATTTAAATTACGCTCGATCACAAAAGTCTGCGGCTTTGTGGGTATGAGGAAAATCTATTTCCTCATACACGCACACCATCCCAGGAGAGGAATCATCGCTCCGGCAAGTATTGCCATCCAAATACGGCGTCCGTCGCTTAGTGACAGCCGGTCCGGCCCACTTGGCCCGAAGCCGTATCCACACGAAATGCACCATCCTGAGAAAAAACGACTTAACCGACCTTCAGCGTTAATTGAAATCTCGAATAATGCCTTTATCGATGTCGTTAATGCCCTTGATCACCGATGCTTGCGCATTCGTATGCACGCTAAACATCATCATGGCTTTTTGATATCGAGCAAGTTTCTGCGGATCGCTACTATCGCCCGTCCCCAGCTCCGCAATCTGCTCATTCAAGTGCTCCATAAAACTATGTTGTGTGTCACCCTTATTCGACTTTACTTTCGCATTCGCGAATTGATCGAAGAGTTTGGTAATAAAATTCGAACCGGTGCTATCAGCCACTATTTCTTCCTCAAAAAAATTTCATTAAATCAATCCAACAAGCCGAGAAACCGAGACAACCAAGGATGCCTGCCATCTCACGTCTCTTTATTGACTTATTGAACATAAAAAACAACACCAAAAAAACCAATTAATCCATGAATTCTTGATCAACCCCTTACATCACGCCATTAACACCCTCCCCGAAGAATAAATGTCGCACCCCTCTTAACTCGTAACCGAAGCGTCCGACTTTAATTCCATCAATTTGGGCTAGATCGCGCTGATTGATGACGAAATGCACGTAGCGCCCTCCCCAGTGCTTTCGGTAGGCATACAAGGCACTACCGAGCGCATCCAGTTGCGTGTCGCTCAGGTGATCGCTGATAGAAACCGTGAATCGGTCTGGTGTCGCGCTGTAGTTCGCTGTCAGGCCAAGCTCACGAACGAGGTCCACGGCCGCACGCTGGGCGTCTTGTTCCGTGCGCAACCGCACGTCAAGCTCATGAGCGTAGGCCAACGCACCTTCGAGCCGGCTTCTGACCCCGCTCGGCAAATGTGCGGGCAACATCAACACCGGTCGCCGGGGGTCCGTTAGCACCACCGAGAAATAGCGGATACCCGACTCATCGAGCACTCGCTCGATTTTCTCGACGATTTGCTGACGCGTGACTACCGTCACATTTGGCGAGCTTCCGGATTTCTGCAAAGTTCGGCGAATCACGCCCGCGGCTTCCACGCTATGCGCCACCACGTAAGGCTCGCCCATGGCGTTTTCCATCACTACGCCATGACGGCTAGCCAGATGATGGACCGGGTCGTCAGCCGACGTTGGCGACAGATGCCACGTTGCTGCCAGCGCACCGATGGCCAGGACGGCCATCCCGGCCCACGCCAGAATCGACTTTCGGCGATCGCCTTGCGATACCGGGATCGCAGGCGTTCTGCAGTCTTGCAATACAGCTTCGGACCAAGTGTCCTTCGCATGACGCAGGGCAATACGAAGCGCGCCGATAACAATAGGCGCATTCAGCTCGGCTTCCCACTCTGCCACCTCGCACTCGCGATCAAAGACCTCGACGTACACGGCATCGCCCTTCGGCTTCAACATGAAGCCCGGACAGGACCCCGGCAAAGGAATTGTCAGAACCTCGAGGTTCGACATCACGTCCACCGCACGTTCGACCTCAGGAACAACAGTCCGAAGATCCGGATCCACCGTCCTTACAAAGCACTCGTCGGCAGGCAGCGCGAACTCCGCCCCGAACAGCGGACCGTTCAACACCTTAAGTACGAACAAATGGCCTCCGCGAATTATGGCTTCCCGCTTACTGCGAAAAGCCGCTCATTACTCATTGACTGCGCCCTCCCCAATCGGCCGATACACAGAGGTATCGCGATCTTGCGACGCTCAAAAGAACTGGCGCGGGGAAGGTTAGAACGGAATGTACCCGCCATCCGCACCTACCAACTATCGGATTCCTCTTATTTTGGAAAGTGGGTTCATTTTCGATAATTGAGCCCACTGAATGCACAAGGCAAGGAGAGGAGGGCTATGAAATTCTGGATCGCAATTCCCACCTTTACGCTTGCCGCCTGCCTGACTGGCTGTGCCTCGCCATCACGCACACCTTCCCTGGTGGACGGTGAAGTGATGTCGAACGAACTGAACGAACAGATCGTCCATTGCACGCTGCCGTTCCTGGCGGCGCATGCCATCGACCGAGCGACGATTTCGTATCGTTATCAAGACGGTGTCGTCACGTTCAGCAGTGATATTCACGCCTTGGCCACGCATCTGGGCCAGTGTGCGACGCCATCGAGCGGTCCCGACGGCACCTTTGAGAAGGAAATCGAAATATGGTCGACGGACAAAAAATGACCGGCCGCGATGGGACCGACTGCGCGCCGGCGCTCGATGGCTTTGCGGAAAAAATCGCCTTCGGATCAGGCGATCTCTTGGTGGCGTTGCCTGGCGATACTTGCAATATTCACATCGCCACCGCTAAGGGACGTAGTCAGAAAATCGCCCGCACGGTGCCGCTCAGTCAGACGGGTACGGTCATCGCGAGCGCCAAACGGCTGCTGGCCGAGTTTGACGCCGAGCGCGAATATCGCGTGGTACCCGAGGGCGATTTGTGCTGCATTCTGGCTTTTATCGATGTCGCTTTGAATCCGGACATCGCTCAGCACGCGTCGCTCGAATCGATTTGCCTGCAGCCAGCCCCGTTGGTGGCGCTGGAAAGTGTCGAGCAACTCGGTCACTGGCTCGTACTGGAAGTGATGCAACGCACCGCCGGCAATGCGCTTGTGCACCACTTACGTGGCCAGGAATCGTATGCACTGACGAAGTACTTGCTACAAAACCCCGGTGATTCCGCGCATTTGAATGAGCTATGCGTCCACTACGGCTTGTCGTATTCGCAATTTCGACGACTGTGCCGCCGTCCCCTTGGACCCGCGACCAAAGCTCGCCTTCGTTCATGGCGTGCGGCTCGTACCGTGCTCGAGATCATTGAGAGCGATCGGACCATCTTCGATATCGCCGTCGAAAATGGCTATACGTCAGCGTCTCACGTAAGCAACGACATCAAGCAGATTTTCGGTTTTACGCCCAAGACAGCAAGAAATGCGCGACATCTCCTGCCCTGACGATCCACGAGCGGAAGCCGTCGAACTGAGCCGGAACGACGCCGACGGGTCCATTTCTCTGAACCTCAGCATGATCCCGAGCAGTCATTACGTTTTCGACGACGTGCTCTCCCTATTGTCGTGCTGGTGGTTGAGATGGGTCGTCACGATTGACTGTGACTTTCATTTTGACGGACACGGCTGGCACGTCCATTGCCACATGCCACTGGAAACTTGCCGCGCGCTTCCCCATGTGCTGCGCGACCTATTAACCATAAAAAGTGTTGTATGTTCTTAGACCCCACTCCGATCAAGCGAGCTTGTGTCGGATTCCTACTGTTGATTGCGAGCGTCGCCACTCACGGCGCACCGAGCGTTGCCCCACTGCCGGCGAGCGAGCCTCATGCCGCGCGGTCGTCCTCGCCAACCGACGTCGACCTGGCGGCCACCGACGCCTCCCCCGCGCGCTTCATTGCTCGAAAAGAGCCGGTGGAGCAACTGTTTAAGGCCATCGGATCGGAAATCCACAAAGCGACACGTCTGAGCAGTAAGGCACGTCAATATCGCATTAGCGGCGAGTTCGACCTGCGCCGTCCTTTCGAGCTTATCGAGCGCGTCACGTCGAGCCTCGGCCTGATCTGGTACTTCGACGGGCAGATCATCTATGTGTACGACAATTCGGAGGTCGCCTCCGCAATGCTGTCGGTGTCTTCGGAGACTGTCGATAGCCTGGTGTCGTCGCTGAAGAAATCGGCACTCTATGACCATCGCTTCCCCATCAAGCACGCGGTGGGGACTGACCTGGTCTATGTATCGGGGCCACCCAAATATGTCGAGGTTGTGCAAGCCGCAGCCTCGCTCCTGCACACGCAGACCGAAGTCACCCGACGAACCGAGCGTCACATCGAATTAATCAGGATTCGTCACGTCCCGGTCGGCGATCGCAACTATTCGCAGCGAGGTGTTCAGTCGTCCGTGGCCGGGCTCGCACAGGTACTGGCAGCCGTGCTCGGGCGCGGCGCCTCGGTGACGGTTATGCCGCCGAAAGATCCAGGTACGCGGTCTCCGGGCGATGGCTCGAAAGACGCCGCCCTCCCGCTGCCGCCCGGTGTCAGCGAAATGCCGCCATTTGACGTCAACACGCCAGTCACTTTGGCGCCCCGGGGGACCACGACGGCCACTGGCCAACTCGCCCAGGAGCCTGCCGGTTCCGTGAACGCTGCGACCGAAGACGCGGCGCCAATGAACATTGTCGCCTACCCCTCCAGCAATAGCCTGCTTCTGGAGGGTACCGGCCAGCAGCTTGCCACGGCCCGCCGCCTGATCGATCAGCTCGACGTCGCCAAGGATCAAGTCGAACTGTCGCTATGGGTCATCGATATTCAAAAAAACAACCTCGACGAGTTGGGGGTCAACTGGTCTGCGAACGGAAGCATTGGGCCCGTGAATGTCGGATTCAATACGGCAGCGACGCTTTCGCGCTCGCAGGCCATGCAGTTCATGGCATCGGTAACGGCGCTAAGTCAGCAGAAAAAGGCCCGGATCGTTTCGCGCCCGATACTGCTGGCACAAGACAACAGTCCCGCCGTCTTCGACAACAGCAAGACATTTCTTGTGAGAGTCCGGGGCGAGCGTGTGGCTGCGCTGGAGAAGTTCACCTACGGGACCATGATCAGCGTGACGCCGCATGTGGTCTCGCCGGATGGGCGTATCGAAATGGAGCTGACCATCGAGGATGGCAATAGCGATGCCCCAAGCAAAGGCTCCGGGCTTGATCTGCCTGTCGTCTCCAGCACCAAGATCTCGACCGTCGCGCGAGTCCAGCACGAGCAAAGCCTGCTGGTCGGGGGCTACACGCAAAGCCACAACACAGAGGGCGTCGAAAAGATTCCGCTGCTGGGCGACATTCCCGTGCTCGGCCGCCTGTTTCAGTTTCGAAACACGAACGATCAGCAATCCGTGCGGATCTTTCTCATTCAGCCGCGCATGCTCGTCGAGGACGCGCGTTTTGAACGTGAGCGTGTGCGCACGCCGGTCGATATCACCGACGCGGTCGACGCGTTGAAAGCGCAAGTGGAATACTCCCGTGGCTAACATCGACCTCTCTCGCGTCACCGGCCCACGCCAAGCCACCGCGCCCGGCGCCTTTGGTCAAGAGGCCGGCGCAAACAAGCTGGTGCTGACCCAAAGCCCGCGCGGATCGCTCTTTGCGGGCAAGGACAGTTTGTCGTCCTTGTTGGCGGCCATGGCGCAAAAGCAGGCGGTTCGACGGGTGGAGAAACCCGCGAAGGGAACCGCGTCCAAGCGCCGCAATTCGATGTCCGAGACACAGAAGGCGGAACTTGCCCGCGTGCGCACTTTGATCCAAAGCGGTGGCGCGAACTTTGGCGCCGCCTACGAACACGCGCGCAATCTCTTCCCTGTCCCCGAGGAGCTTGCGCTGGTGCTGGCCGGTCTCCTCGAGGATGAGGAACTGGATGCGAAAACGAAGCAGGAAATCGACGACGCGCTCGCAGCGCTGATTCGCGAATACGGTCACGCACGATTAAGCGCCGGGCTCAACACCGGCCACGTGGTGAACACTTTCGCCTCGCGCTTGAACATTGATGCCAACGATCTTCGCGCGGCGTATCGCACATTGGTTGGCGCAGGCACGGGCGAGGCGGTCACGTATCGCTACCTCATTGACAAGTTCGGGTTCGAGCGCCGAGGACTGGCATTGGAATTTCTCGAATGTGCGCTCGCGGCCGATTTGGCCTCGGACGTGCCGTCGCATCCCCCGGAAGCGTTTCAACCGATGCTCGATTTGCTCTTTCAGCTACGGTTGATCCGATCCGCAGATGATCTGCTCCTGACAAGCGCCAGAGAGCGCAATAGACGCAAACGCGCTTCGACGCGCCATGATGAGCCGGACCTGTTCGATCAGGTGCTGGTCGACTTGCTTATCGCCAGTCTTTTTGACATTCAAAACGCTTGCCGACACCTCACGCATTGCTTGCTGCGATGGCGGGAATTTGCCGGAACGGACAACGTCATGGATTGGGCGGGTCGAATATTGCGCGCGATGGCTGACCTCCCGGTAGAGCTGTTCCCGGATTTGGCTTACCGCCAAGCCCTGCTGAGTGCGCTCTGCGAAGTCGTCGACGACATCTTTTTACATCGACGGGGCAGCGTCGCACGTCTCGGGAGTCTCCATGCCTGAGGACGCCTGGTACGCCGTGCTGGAACACGCTCTGGCAATGCACGAAGGGGAATATATCAGCGCGTGCCACGGCCCGACGACGCTGCTTCTGGAGCGTCGCGCCGACGTGTTGATTGCCATGCGCGAAATCTCTTCGAACGTTGGCGACATCGCCTCGTTCGCCGCGCAGATGCATCTGACAACGGACCTGTCCCATTGTCAGATTCTCTCCTTTGGTGACGCCCGCTATCTGTGCGTCTGGCGCCGCCGCCCGGTCAATGCCGACTGGCTTGCCGCGCTGGCTACCGCCGATTTTTGAGCGCCCCCGCTTTGATCCGCTCCTTATGAACACGATTGCTACCCGCCTGATGCGCCCTGAGCTGCTCGTATTGGTGTTGATGACAGCCATCATCTCGATGCTCATCATCCCACTCCCTACGTGGCTCATCGACACGCTGATCGCTGTGAACATGATCACCGCGGCGTTGATTTTCGTCGGCTCGTTTCACATTCAGTCGATTGTTTCGTTTTCATCGTTCCCCGCGTTGCTGCTTGTGACAACCGTGTTCCGGCTCGCGCTATCGATCACGACCAGTCGCATGATTCTCCTCGAAGGCGATGCGGGAGCGATTGTGGCGAGCTTCGGCAATTTCGTTATTGCCGGCGATCTGGTGATCGGTATGACGATCTTCGCCATTGTGACGCTCGTGCAGTTTATGGTCATTACCAAAGGGTCGGAGCGTGTTGCCGAAGTCTGTGCGCGTTTTTCGCTCGACGGCTTGCCTGGCAAACAGATGAGCATCGACGCCGACTTGAGGGCTAACGTCATCAATGGCGAACAGGCGAGAAGCCAGCGCAAACTCCTGGAGAAGGAGAGTCAGCTTTATGGCTCGCTCGATGGCGCCGTCAAGTTCGTCAAAGGCGACGCACTGGCCGGCATTCTGATCATCTTCGTGAATTTTCTGGGCGGCATTGCCGTCGGCGTGATGCGCAATGGCGACAGCTTCAGCCAGGCGCTCGAGACCTATACCCTGTTGACCGTCGGTGACGGCCTGGTGGCTCAGATCCCGGCGCTGCTCATCTCTATCGCCACCGGCTTCATCGTGACGCGCGTGAACGCCGACGACGAGAATCTGGGCACCACGATGCTCAAGCAACTCGGGGCGAAGAACGAAGTGCTGCTCACCGCAGCGGTGCTTTCCTTGGCTGCCGGCTTTCTTCCCGGATTTCCATTGGCGATCTTTGTGCTGATTGCCCTCGGCCTTGCCAGCATTTTTGTGGTGCGAAAGGGAGGGTTGCGCATGGCGTTGAGTGCTGCCGGCTCAACGTCCACCGGCGAATCCGATTCGGCCGGTTCGAGCGCCACGGAGTTACGGGCCAAAGGAGCCGGTGCAGGCGAAGACCAGCCACTGGGCGTGGGAGACGTCATCCCGGAAGCGGTCGCACTGGCCCTTCTTCTGCCACGCGACCAGAAATCATGGGCCACGCGTATCAATCTCTGCGCGAAGCTCGAACACGAAGTGTTCACTCAGTACGGCGTGAAGATCCCCGAGGTCGAGATTAGAGAAAGTTCAGCGCTGGCACCGCATAGCGCGCTGATTCTCGTGAATGAAATTGCCGCCGGCGAGATCCGGTTGAGCTTCGGAAGACACAAGGTGACAGACGGCGCGGACGTGCTGCTTGCATGCGGCACCGAGCTTGTCGATCTCTCCGACGGAAAAGATGCGTCGTACTGGATTGACGAAGACGCCGCCGAACGCGAGCGCCAAAAGGAAGTGCCGTCCTTTTACAGCCGCTCCGATGTCGAAGAGCTGGTGGAGTGCTTCTCCGTCATCGTCGCTCGCCACATTGGGGAAATTTTCGGCATTCAGGAAGCCAAGAACCTGCTGGATCAGTTGGAGGGCAAGTATCCCGAGCTGGTGAAAGAATGCCTCCGCAATGCCCCCGTACAACGGATTGCAAATGTGCTTCAGCGGCTCGTGGTCGAGCGAATCTCCATCAGGAATCTAAAGGGCATTCTCGAGGCAATTGCGCAGTGGGCGCCAAAGGAGAGAGACAACATCATGTTGTGCGAGCACGTGCGTAGCACGTTGGGACGATACATCACCGACAAGTTCAGTCGGGGTCGCCGCTTGAACGTTCTGCTTCTCTCCTCGGAACATGAAGAGCGGGTGCGCCGCTCGGTGCAACAGACCGCCAATGGCACATTCGTCAATCTGCCAGCGGAAGACGCACAGTCGCTTATCGAGCAAATCGACGCCCGCCTGAAGGGCGTGTATCTGTCGTTTGACGACATCGTGCTCCTGACGTCTGCCGATACTCGGCGTTTTGTCAAACGTGTCATCGAACCGCAATACCCGCAGCTCGACGTACTTTCCTACTCGGAAATCACCGATCAATCGCGTATCAACATCATCCACACTGTATAGGCATTACCATGACTGTCGACCTTATCTCGCTTATCAAAGCAGCACTCACCCATACCGGATGTATGGAAAAGCTGACTGAAGAACTCGACCCCCATGCGGCAATCGAGCTTAACTTCATGGAGGCACCGACAATCCGTATCGAAGCCGTGGATGACTCGGTTGTACTTTCCTGCCAGCTCTCCGAGTACATTGCGAATCTCCGCAATTGCCCCACCACGGTGATTCTCGACACTGTGGCCCCGAAGGCGCCGTGGGCGCGCCATCATACTGTGTCCTTGCTGGAAGACAACGGAGACCTTTACCTGACGGCAGTCGTTGCCGACCAGTACCTGCAAGATGGTGAAATATTCTCCCAGTCGATCGATGGCTTCTATGAACGAATTCGACTCCTGTGCGAAGCAGCCCGCCCATGAGCAAGCCGATTCGCTCGCCATGGATACGTCATAGCGCTCAGTTGTCCAAACTCCATGGTTCGGTCATTCACGCCCCGCTGCGTCGAACGTTTATCGGCGAGCGATGCGATGTGGTGCGCGACCCGCACCAGCCCGACACACGACTCTGTCAAGCGCAGACCATTGGATTTAGCCACCAGGACGCCATTCTGAGCATCCTGGGCAATACCCAGGGTATTCCTCGCGACGCCTGGATCATTCCGTCGGGGCGAGGCACCAGTCTGCCGTTGGGTAACGATGCGTTAGGTACGGCGATCGACAGCGAGGGGCGCGTGATCGCCAGACTCGCGCCACCGCACCACCAGGTGGCACAGTCCAGTACGCTCAATCTCGATGCCATGCCTCCCGCACTGTCGTGCCGTCGCAGCATCAACCGTGTCTTCGAGACCGGCGTGCGCGCCATCGATGGACTTCTCACATGCGGCGTCGGGCAACGTGTGGGCATCTTTGCCGGCGCGGGCGGCGGGAAGACGACGTTAATGTCGATGCTGATCGCGCATGCGAGCGCTGACGTCTATGTCGTCGGTCTGGTCGGCGAGCGCGGTCGTGAGGCCAGTGAATTTATCGACCACGGGATTCCCCCGGAAAAAAGAGATCGAACGATTCTCGTGTGCAGCACGTCGGATCGCCCGCCTGCGGAGCGCCGCAATGCCGCGCATTTTGCTACGGCGATCGCCGAGCGCTATCGCGACAGCGGGCTCAACGTACTGCTGATCGTCGACTCGATCACTCGCTATGCGCGCGCGTTGCGGGACATCGCATTGTCTGCGGGCGAACCACCCGCACGACGCGGCTTCCCGGCATCGGTTTTCGACGCACTTCCCACCCTTCTCGAACGGCCCGGCGTCGTTGAGCAAGGGTCGATTACGGCGTTCTATACCGTATTGCTGGAAGACGAGGACCTTGGGGATCCCGTTGGCGAAGAAGTCCGCTCGATTCTCGACGGACACATATATCTCTCTCGCAAGCTAGCCGAGCGAGGCCATTTCCCTGCGATTGATGCGCTGAAGAGCACAAGTCGTGTCATGACCCGGATCGTCGAAGCCGAGCATCGCGGCGCTGCTTCAGCGTTACGCGGCAAGTTGGCCAAGTTAGCGGACCTTCAGTTGGCGCTCGACCTTGGCGAGTATCAACCGGGAAGAGATGCGGAAGTCGATGCTCTATTGGACGCAAGACCGGCCATCGATGCCTGGTTAAGGCAAGACATCGACGAGTCTAGCGCCTTCGACCATACGCTGGAGGGGCTGCATGTACTCACGCGATAAACATGCCCAGCTAGCGGGGCTATGTGGACTCGGTCAGGTCCGTGTGCGTCGCGCGCTTAACGACTTGCATCTCGCGCGGTCCAATGTTCAGGCGTTGAAACAACGCCTGAACGACATCGAACGCAGCATTGTCGAGCTGGACCGTGAACGGGAATCGCTATTTGAGCAGCATCGCGGAATAACGAGCAGAGAGGGCTTATTTTCGCTTAGACGGCGCGCCGGCATGCTGGAGCTTCGGCGCATCGACCTTTCGTTAACTCGGGTTCAATTGGATTCGAACATAGAGATTGCGGTGCGAGAGGAGTCGCTCGCTCAAACCGCGGTCGCAGCAGCCCGGCGCGAGCGCGACAAGTTGGATCACGTCTCTCGTCTTTGGCAAAAAGAGGAAAAGATTCATATGCATCTGAAAGAAGAAATCAATGGTACCGGAGGTATCCCAGTATGAAGTTTGAGAAGGCCGGCGCTCCGAGACACGGCGATCCCATCTTTGGGGACGCCGCTTCGGCGCCTGCGCTCATCGAGCGAGTGCAGGCTGCCGCAGCGCAGCTATCCGAGAACCCGCTCGGTGATCTCGCACAATTGGCCAGCGTAGACAGCAATGCCGGTGCGGGTACCGGTGAGTTTGTTTTTCGGTTCTACGGGGGGTCACCCATCCCTCTCGAAGTCGATGACGACGATGACGATTGGAAATTGCCCAACGCCATACCGATGTACGTGGACGTCACGCTTCGCAGGGCAGTGCCGGAGCCTCCCGTCGAGGCCGCGCCCGGTGGCGCAACGAATGCACCACTCGACGATACGGACGTCCAGCGCAACACGCACTCTGCACTGGATCGCCCGATCCCCAACCCGCCTCAACAGGTTCCTGGCGGACTCAGATCGGCTTTGAAAATCGGAGTCACACCGTCAAGGCATAGCGAGTCTTCGCCGCACGCGCATCTCGGCGAGAAGACCCACAAAGGGGGGAAGCCCACGCGCGCGCGCTCGCTGGGTCAGGCAATGGTTCGGCGATCGATTGGGCGCACATCTGACGTCGCCGATGCCGAACCTCAACCTGAAGTCGCTGACATTCGCGACGTACATTTGCCCAACGCAACGCCCCATGGTGGCCAAGGACCGCGCCATCACGCTGGCGACCGGGGAGAGTCGGCAAAGGATGGACGCTCTGACGACGACAGAGCGCACGCACCGGTTGTCGCCGCTAGAGTGTCCGTGCCGTTTTCCTCTCCATCGCTGCTTTCAAAGGACGACGTTCCGCAGGAACGACCACAAAGTCGGATGGTTCGGCAACTGGCCAAAGATGCCTCGCAAGCCGCGGCGGAAACGGCGTCCAGCGAATCGGCGAATCACAGCGATGCCTACGAGATCACATATCGCTTTACCTCCTGGGGGGCCACCGCCTCGGTCAAGCTCAATGTCGACGGGTCGCAACTCGGACGCGCTATTGTCGCGACGCCTTCCGATCCCCGCGTGCACAAAGCCCTTCGCGCCGGCATAAGCAAGAAGCCGGCGGACGCGGAGAAAAACTCCGTGGGACTGCCCATTCGGCTCGCCTCCCCATCCGCCCCCGTCATTTCGGTGAACGAGCAGGAGCAAGAGCGACATAGACAGCCGCAGGTGCCGCCCGAAGAGGGAGAACAATGAATCGGGATCTGAAACTACGTCGGATGGATCACGCCCTGAGCGAGATGCGAAATTCGATTCTGGCGGCTCGCCTGTCGGGCGCGGTCGCAGCGCAACTCACTGCGGGGACTGACTACATCTCGCTGGAAGGCGAGTGCGGCAATCAGGAACTTCGAGCCTTTGCTCCGCTACAACAGCTCATCGATTTCTGGCTGGGAGAGGCCTCGATCCCTGCCGAGCAAATTGATCGCGACATTGCCGAGCAGCTGGTTATCGATGCATTTTCCGCGCAAGGTCTGCCATCCCCATCAGAGATATTTCTCTGGCGGGGGGTTTCCGGTTTCGCGCGAGAAGACGATTTCACGACCCCCAAAGCGCTCTTTCGCGGTGGGCCATTCGAGCTATATCTCGACACGTTGCCCGAGTCGCTCCACGCCCCGCTGTCGTTACATCCGGCCCTGCCGGTCGACGTGCAGTGGGTCCTGGGAAAGCTGACGCTGCCGGCGTCGTCAGTTTCCGGCCTTTCGCGCGGCGATCTATTGCGACTTCCCCCAACGGGCGGGGTGCTGCGCTCGGGCGAAATTTCACTATTTTCATTTCATCTTTACGGAGAATACTTGATGCTCGATGAGCTCGAAGACACTGGTGGCGACGCCAGCCACTACGACGACGAAAACGAGGCGGAAATGATGGCAAGCACCGCCCTGCAGGATTTGCCGATTACGGTCTCTTTCATGCTCGGCAAGCGCACGATGCGCGTGGCGGACATTGCGACAATGCAGCCGGGCATGACGATCTCACTGGAGCTTCTCTCGCCCCAGGTCGACCTGATCGCGGGTGGCGCCCGCCTTGCTCAAGGGGAATTGGTTCGCATCGGAGATTCGTTCGGCGTCGAGATCATGAAAACCGCGAACGACTCCAGCGATTCAGGATCATGACGCAGAATCCCGTCATCCTTATCGCAACGCTGGCGTTTGCCACACTCCTCCCGTTTGTTCTGGCTGTAGGCAGTTGCTTTATCAAGTTTTCTATTGTGTTCTCGCTTCTGCGAAACGCGATTGGATTGCAGCAAGTCCCGTCCAACCTGACGTTGAATGGACTCGCGCTCATCATGACCGCTTTCGTGATGATGCCGATCTTCAACCAGGTACAGCAGTACTACTACGAGCATAACGTCAACTTGGCCAATCAGGCGTCAATGCACGGGTTTCTCGACGAGGGGCTGGGTGCCTATCGTCAGTACCTGGCAAAGTATGCCGAGCCGGAACTGGTTGAATTCTTCAGCGAGCTACAGGACGCGCAGTTGCGGGATCACCCGTCTGGCGTTGACACCTATCGCCCCGACCATCACGTGGAGCGCGACGACATCGAGCAGGCCCCGCTTCTCGTCCTGCTTCCCGCCTATGCGCTTAGCGAATTGAAAAGTGCCTTCAAGATTGGCTTCTACATTTATTTGCCGTTCTTGGTCGTCGACATGCTCATCTCCAACATATTGCTGGCACTGGGCATGATGATGATGAGTCCGGTCACGATAGCACTCCCCATCAAGTTGATTTTGTTCGTCTTGCTGGATGGATGGGAGAAGCTGGTCAAAGGCCTGATTCTTCAGTACATCGACCTGGCGAAGTAACGAAACTCATGAGCGATTTACTACATGCCGCCGACAGGGCGCTATTCCTGATCGTCGCCTTGTCGGCGATTCCCATTGCCGTTGCGACACTGGTAGGTCTTGGCGTTGCGCTGGTGCAGGCCGTCACGCATTTACAGGAGCAAAGCCTTCCTTTTGGCATCAAGTTGCTCGCGGTGTGTCTTTGCCTGTATCTGATTTCAGGTTGGCTTGGCGCGCGCATTCTGAATTTTGGCGACGATATCCTTCGGATGGCGCTCCGGTGACCCACAGTGGAAACGATGGCACCTCCCCTTGAGCAATCCATATTGTGCGTAGCACTCGGGCTGGCACGCATTGGGCCCGCCCTGTTGTTTGTCCCGCTATTCGGAGAGAAAGCGCTGGCGCCGGGCCTCTTGCGCAGCGCGATGATGGCGCTGATCGCCCTCTCGCTGCTCCCGGTGCTGGCGCCAACGGAGCAAACGCTATCCGACATCCCCCTGCTGTCGACCGTGCTCAAAGAGGCAACCATTGGGCTCGTTCTCGGCTTCCTGTTCGGCGCGCCGTACTTTGCCGCCCTGGCTTGCGGAGAAATATTGGACAACCAGCGCGGCGCGACCATGGCGAAGGCGATCGATCCGGCGGCCGGTGTTGACGCATCGGTATTGGCCACGCTCATGGGCTTTCTCTGGACCGTGACATTTGCGCTTGGCGGCGGCCTGCTACATCTGCTCGACACACTGGCGGCAAGCTACCGGCAGATCCCCATCGAGAGTGCGCTGACGTTCGATGCCACCACGTTATACGGCATCGCGAAGTTGCTCGGACAGGCACTGCTCGCCGGCATCTCGGCAGCAATGCCCGCGCTGGCTGCGATGTTGTTTGTCGAGATTTCCCTTGGCGTCTTGTCTCGCTTCGCCCCGCAACTGAATCCCTTTTCGGTCGCCATGACGCTCAAGAGCCTCGTGGCCTGTCTGGTCCTGTTGCTGTACTTCAGCGGTGAAGCCCCCAGATTCCTGTACAACCGATTTGACGAGTGGTCGCTGCCCACGTTGTTCAGGGGAGTCCTGTGAGTTCAAGCGCCAAGACAGAAAAGCCATCGGAGAAAAAGAAGCAGGATGAAAGTAAGCGCGGAAAATCCTGGCGCAGCCAGGATCTCGTCACACTGATCATTCTGCTCGGCGGCGTATGCTTCATCCGTTTCGGTATTTCCGTAACGGGCGTGTTTCACTCCATGTTTCTCGCCGCCGAAGATGGCTTTGTTATTCCTCTGGACGATTACGCGAAGCGTTTCGTGGAGTTGTTTGCCGTCACGATCTCCGGCTTGATCCTATTGGTGATTGTTCTGGCGGCGATACCGAATCTCCTGATGTCGCGGTTTCGCTTCGCCACCGAGGCCATTCGGTTGAACTTCTCGGCCATCAGTCCGGTCTCCGGGTTCAAGAGAATTTTCAATCTGAAAACCGTGAAAGATGCCGCCAAGGCATGCTTGTATCTCATGGTTTTTGCCTTGGCGATGGCCCTGTTCTGGCACAATCATCGCGCTGAAATTCTCAGCCTGGTGCGACTTCCGCCGGCCGGTCTGCTACCGACGCTCGCGGATCTGGTGTTTTCATTGATTCTGACCCTCCTGCTGGCCGCACTGACGATTGTGCTGGTGGACGCCTTCCTTGAATATCAGCTGTACATTCGCGAGCTGAAGATGACGCGAGAGGAAGTGAAGCGTGAGAACAAGGAGCAGAACGGCTCCCCCGAAATCAAGCAGGCGCAACGGCGTCTCGGTGCCGAAATGTTGTCTGGCGAAGTTTTGGCCGATGTTGAAAAATCGTCCTTTATTCTCGCCAATCCAACCCATATTGGCATCGGACTCTATATCAATCCGGAAATCGCACCGTTGCCTTTCATCTCGGTGATGGAAACCGACGAACGGGCTCTTGCTGTCATTGCTCACGCAAAGAAAATGAAGGTTCCTGTCGTTCGGAATATTTCACTGGCACGTAAGATCTTTGCAACTCACCGACGCTACTCCTTCATCTCCGAAGACTGCCTAAACGATATTGCCGACGTCTTGATGTGGTTTGTCGATATCGAGAAGAATCAACGGGCAGAATATGACGAAGAACAGAATGACGAGGCGCCAGATGATGAGGAGCCGTATGAGGACGTGCCGGATAAAACCGGATATGACGCATAACACCCAAACGCATCGGGTGCCCGGTCGTATTTATTGAGTGTCGTTTGCGCGGAGGGAACGCCGACAAACCGTCAGCGTTCCCCCGTTAAAGAGACGAAGGGGATATCAACCTTGGCTCAACCGTTCAAGTTTCGCACTCAGCACTTCCAACTGATGCTGCATGTTACCTATCTCGCAATGATCCAGCGATTGACGATTCCAGAACACCCAGACGTCGTCGGCACCGGATCGCGCGCCGACAGGTTGAAGTGGATCATCGAGAAATAGATTCTCATAGAGAATTTGATCGATTTCGTGGTCAGCTATCCGTTCGAGACTACCGAACATCACAAGACTGCCCTGTGGCTGTTCGACCACATGGACGACCTGCTCCGATATCTGAAGGCTCAGTATGCCGTCGATGGGCTGCGGGACACCGAGTCCGAGAGAGCGCCAAAGATCGACCGTCACCTTGTCAAACTGGGTTGCCATAGACGTGTTCATCCTATAGGTGCGTCGTCTCGATCAACGGTTCGCTCGCCGGATCAACAGGCTCCATGAAATTCAGCTTCCATGCCCGCAGAATGGTCACGCATGCCTCATTCACGAGCGCAATTTCTCGCCTGTCATAAGACCCGATATCTTCGAGCGAGTAGATGGGGCATGAAATCGCCAGGGAGGTCTTGTTCAAAGTTGTAGAGTCGCGGATATCGCTCGACGCCCGATCGGAAAAAAGAGACAGCGTATTCAGTGCATAGATCGCACATTTCATTGCCGATTCGTCCGAAATGGACTTCAAGGCATCAAGGTGGGCCTCAGTCACTCCCTTGCGTCCCTCGGCCACGCTCTGGATATCCGCGATTTTTGGCCTCGGACTCGCGCGAATCACCGATTTGACAATATCCGCCATTTCTTTGGTGCTGTAGCTATGCGCCAGCGGCGTTGCGGAGTCGTTCATCTCCGCCATGATTTGGTTCTTTCTCCCCGCCCCCAGACACTCGCGGAATAGACCGTTCTCCAGCGTCTCATTTTTTGCCACATAGACCAGGCGACAGCAGATTTCGCTAAATTTCTCAGCAAACTCGGGGCTGAATTTCGGCTCGACAGATAAAGCACCTATGCGTGCAGTTGCCGCAACCTGTTGGGTAGACGCCGGATGGAATAGTCGGCAGATGGTTGCCGACACTTCTCCGACAAAAGACGATACGCGGTTGAAAATCGGCCGAAGAACTTCGCGGTGCACCGAACGACACCACGCCAGAATCGACGCGGCGACACCGTGGCGCTCTCCGCCAGTGACATCGCGCACCTGACGACCGTTGAGTTGACCGATCTGTGTTGCGGCCGGCCTTTCGATGCTGTGAATTGACCTTTGAAGAATGGGGCTTTGTGTCTGAATCTGCATATAGACTCCGGTTGCACGACAACCCATGGGTGCGGACCATCGGAAACTGCTTGTCGCTCCAGTCAGTAGAGCGACAAGCGAACGTTGCCAGTGACCGCTATTGGAACGGCCGGTTAGATTGAAAACCGTCGTAGCCAATCCGTGCGGACGGGATTCAAATCTACGCCCGGTGATTTTTCCTTTTTCTTTTCAGCTTCAATGGGATCTGGATCGAAGTCGGTAAAAATCGACCAGTTTTGATTCAATTCCCTAACTTCTAATACCTCGCTAAGCGTTACAGCGCCTCCGCCAAAAGCCAGAAACTCCCCCGTCTTGGAATGGCTCTCATTGTTGCGTGCCAGGTAGGCCATATATGACCTTCCATTCTCATCGAGCACCTTCCAAGTTCCTTCGGGATCATCCACATAGATGACATGATCGCAGTTCGACGATAAAGAATCGTCACCCCGGGCCTGTTCCGAAACAACACCGATTGTCACGATATCAGGCGAAAGTCTTTTAGCTTCGTCGTACACCACACCGATCCCGTCCGACGTTGCCCCGGCTGCCACGCACGTGCGCGCAATTCCATGGATGTCTATCGCCCGCTTGAGCTCTTTTTGTATTTGATCATGTAGCTTCGCAGGATCTTTGTAACCGAGTCCAGAGTACCCGCTAAAGACCATCACGTGCTTTCCCTGGGTGAGTCTGTCGATATCCAATTTGATCTTATCCGTATCTCGATTTGGCTCGGACACAGATCGCACTCGTGCGATGACGGCATTACCGGAATTGCTAACTGGAAGCATCTGGTTCTCCTTTGAACAGGTTGAGGACCCCGTCTAATTTGCTTCAGAGCATTGCGTATCGCCAGAGAACTTCACCAGATGGTTCCGCCGCGGATCACGATGCTCCGTACACTTTTTTTGTCATGCTAGCGTCCAGGAGAACGCCGTTGTTGCAGAAATTAACCAGCATCGACTTCGCGAACGTAAGCATCGTGTACGCAGCAATCCCCCTCCTTGCTTCGGCCTCCATGAAACCGGTAACGCCCCAGCGCACCGATATACAAATAGGACGAGTCCGATAGAGAATTTCCTCCGTCCCAATGAGAATAGAGCGCACTTTAACGCTAGCTAACGAGAAGCACGAGGATTTCTGTGTGGACAAACAGGAGGTAAATACAGTGGCGACGATCATTGTGGAAATGCATCATTCGGATTACGAAAATATTGAGCGAGCTGCAACGCTTCTAGGATATTCAAACATCGACATGATGAAACTGTGCTCCCACTTGATCGCCAGCGCAGTGAATCGTGACGAGCAGTTCGTCAGCACGCCGATACCTCGCCACCAGAAAGACTAACTGAGACCCTCTGCCGATTGGGGTGACCGACCAGAGCCGTCGGAGACCCGCCTCAGCATCTCGGCGACAACGATATACGCTAGGACACACCCGTGGCCTCCCACGGCCATAAGAATGGAATCCTATTCGGATACAGAGTCACTACATGAATTCGAATCCACCACCCTGGCGACTGATGATCGCAGACCCGCACCCTGTTTCCATCACGGGAATAGAGAGCGCACTTTCACGTCATGACGACTTTTGCGTGGTGGGTGCAGTCACCGAAATTCGACGCATCTGTCCGACAATCGAGCGCGAAGACGTAAACGTTCTGGTGTGCTCATATGAATTCGAGTCGGATCCGCTTCCGGACGGACTCTATCTGCTGGGCAAGCTCCGTCGCGAGCACCCATCGCTTCACATTTTTGTTCTGGCGAATTTTCTACCGGGAAGCCCTCTTGCCAGATATGTGAGGCGACTGGGGGTGGCCAATTTATTCTTCAAATCCCGACTGGATTCGAACGGTCTCGTCGCCGCCATGCGATGCACGCTGTCTGGCCAGCCGCCCGTGATTGACGAGCCATTGGACCCTGAGACCTCCCCGGCATGCACTCCGCTAGCCGCACACATGAACGCGCTATCGAAATGTCAACTTGAGGTGCTCAGATATCATCTCCGCGGCTGGAGCGATCCGCACATCGCATTCCGACGGAAGCGCACGGCCAAAACCGTGAGCAATCAACGTAATCAGGCACTTCGCAAGCTCGGTTTGGCCGATGTGCACCCCTACACCCGCGACGAAGCGCTCTCGACGCTTTGGCCATGGCTGGTCGGCTAAACGGTTGGTCGTCGATTACCTCCTGACTGAGATAGGCATCAATACAGCGAAGGCACTTTCGGCGCATTGGCTTGCACCGAATGCGTCTCCTTCTGCGGCCTAGTCGAGTCGATAACGGCAAATTGCCGCCCCAAAGCACGAAGCTGGGCGGCAATGGCACAACAGGGTTTCATCGCTTTCAAGCGCTTGGGCAAGAACGCCTCCACAGGCGCAAGGATCAGCAAAGCTTTCGCAAATCCTTGGCCATCCGGCGTGCGCTCAACGACTCTCGCATCTCGCGGCAGCGCTCCAGCATTCAGCTCATGGACTAGCGCTACCGCTTAGCTACAGACTCTGCGCCGACGGCGAGAAGATGATTTTCAGCTTGCCTGTGTAACTGCCCGCACGTTTCTCCTTCGCATTGAACTCCGGCGTTTCCAGCACCAATGGCATCGGTTTGCACGTCACAGGTACCGGGATATTGGGGAGGTACACGGACCTGACTTCGGCGCTGTTTCCCCCCGGTAACCGAACCGTTTCGCCATTGTTCAGTGCGTTGCGCTGTCCGTTGTGCAGGTACGTCACGCCGTAGTCGATACGCTCCTGGGTCGATTGACCCGACGTCCCATCACGAACAACGGAAAAACTGCCCGGTACACGCTGCGATGCCGGCAAATCGTCTTTGACCGTTACATCAAACCACGAACTGTGCGAGCCGAATCCGTCGTACAGGCACATGTCAATGTTTCGATGTCCAGTTGTGCGTCCATCGCGACTGACTTGACCGGTTAAGCCGAGGTCTACCGTCGGTGTCGTCGTGTTGTGCTCCGGGAGGAAGATTTGAACGTTCTTCGTGTCCGTTACGTGCAGAGTGATTTCGGCTTCTGTTTTGGCGACTTGCTTGGACGTCCCCCACTGCATCTGTTTTAGCTTCAGATGGGCCTTCCAAATACCGCCTGAGGGCAGTTTTTTGAGTTCAGATGGAGGGATGCGTACGTCGATCTTTACCCAAGCTACGCTCCTAGTGGACATCGCACCGTGGAGTGCATTCAATTCACTACCCGTATTCTTGAATGCAGCCAACTCCAGGCTGTGGGTAGCTCGACTCCCAACCTCCGTAAACCGAAGCTTCACGGTAGGCCCAGCAGGAACGTTCCACGCTCCCTTGGTTGCACACGCCCCATACTGGTCGTCAGTATCCGAATGGCAAACCCAGTAGTTCCGCTTCCAGTTATTGTCCTCCGGCGTAGCGTCTTCTGCAGCCAACTTGTTATTCCAAAGGACCACTTCCGCCGGAGCGTCCCGTTCGAACTTCTGCTCGATCTTTTCATCCCAGTCGTGGGGAAGCAACAACCCCGCCAGCGCTCCCTGCGAGGCGAATACCAGCGCCGCCGTAAGCAGCGGCATTAATACGAATGCACGAAGAATTCTCATGTTGACCTCCGGCCATAGAGTGAAATGGGCCAGGAGCCCAGCAGACTGTATTGTTTCGTCTCCGGGGCCGTCTGTATGTCGGAGAATTCCGTGTTGTACGTTCCCGCTTCCGGCCCATCGGAATATTCATTAGCTGCGCTGTCATGCGGCGGATTGACAAGGCACTCCTGTGCGGCACCTGTCACCTGAAGCCTCGGAACGCTAAAATCGCTGAGGAATCCTGTCTGTCGAATAGCCGTCGTTGCCATCCATGCAGAAGAGGTACGCCGCCCGCGATTGCGGGCTCCTCAATCGGCTACGAGTTGCCTATCGACCACCGCGCTTGGACTTCGACAGCAAGTAGTCCAGGACTTCGGCGGTTCGTTCAGGCGTAGTGCCGACGGTCACCAGCTCGTTACCGTTGAATACGACGGCTGGCACAGCTTCGATCTTGTATTGATTTGCCAGTCGCGCGTATTCGGCCACCGCCGCTGTGGTTTGCGGCGCTTGCAAAGCCTTTTGGAACACATCGTCCGACACGCCGAAACGCTTCACGAACTCCGATTGGCTGCGACTCGTCAGCAGATAGTTCCTGTTCACCAGCACTTCTTCGAAAACCGCCGGCGTAGCGAGCGCTTCGAGTTTGAGATGTTCGAGCGCGCCATAGAGGAATGCATGGCCCTCCAGCCGATGCGAAAAGACCACCGGGATGCGACGCACCGATACGAACGCGCTGTTTCGCTTCGCCCACGCTTGCAGGGCGGGGTCCATGCGCATGCATGCCTGGCAACCGAAGTAGAAAAACTCGATGACTTCGACTTTGCCGTTCTTTGCCGCCATGCTCTTTTTCCCCGATGCCAGCACCTGGTAATCGGTGCCGGCGACGACTTTTCGTTCTCGAGCGCCCGAGGGCGCGGCATTTGAAACGAGAGCGGTACAGCTAAGCGCAAAGAGCAAACACAGTGTCTTTAGAAACATATTGATTCTCCTGTAGGGCGATACACGTTCGGGCACGTTCGGACAACACATTGGCTGTCCGAACAGCGCTCACACGAACGCTCACTCCGATTCTTCAGCAGGCGTTGTTGCACGCCTCAACATTTAACGACGGCTTACAGGCTATTCGCCTTCTTCCCGCCTTCCGACAGTACGTAACGACGGTCGAGCACTCGCTTGACGCGCGCCTGACGAGAAATTTCCGGCGGCAGCTCGCTGGCATTGGCGACTTCACAACGCACCTCGCCAACCATCATCAGCACGTCCCTCCGATCCTTCACCGCCAACGGGCACCGCATGATCGACGCGCCGTCGGCAACATACATGTCCGAGGCCTTCCGATCGAACTCCGCGACAAATCCGCCGGCATCGTCGAGCGATGCGATCGGCCCGTTCAGAATCACGCTGTCTGCCAACGGCATTCCGTCCGGAGAAAGCGCCTGCCCGACATACGTGTAGACGACCTTCGATTCCACCGTGCGAGTCGTCAGATGACCCGGGACCATAAACAGGTCGCGTCGCCCCAACCCTTCAATCACGCTCGTGGCGGCGCCTGCGGCATCGTGCCCGCCCACATCCCGCACCTCGACCGCGATGGGCGAAAACGCGGGAACAGGCATCAACACGCTTTCCCCGAAGTTCACTCGCACGCCCTGCCCGCCGGGGGCCGAAACTTCGGCCGCTGCGCCACTGGCTTCCTCGTGCCCGCCAACGCTCACCGCAAGGCCGGCCATCGGCTCACCTTGCATGCTCGCGCCACCGAACATCACACCTTGCCGACTGATCGCCACCGACGACGTATAGCTGCCGCTCAGGGACGGCGAGTTGCCAAAGTGCTTGCTGTAGCTGTTGACGATCGCACCATTGGCATTGCCATACTTGCTACCCGTGGTTCGACCGCTGACGCGTACCGCAGCGCTAGTGGTGCCCGTCCCGGACAGATCGACACCGACCTCTCGATAGGTGTTGCCTTGCCACGCCCAGTTTTGGCTGGCCGTGTAGTTCACCGCGCTCTCTTTCCGGTTCGTGCGCACGTCGACGCTACCCGACGTATAAGTCGACGCACCACCGTCTGCCGACGCCGGCTGGGCACGCGAAATCGAGACGCCGACATAAATGCCATGATCGCGCGCGCGCCCCGCGTCTTGTCGGGCGAACACACCAACCCGTGAGTTAAAGGTCACGCCTCGCCACATATCGGAGCGGGAAAATTCCGCCTGCATCGCACGCGAAATCCGGTTCCCACCGACGGGGCGTGGACGGACAAGCCACGGACGATCATTGAAGGGGGAAGATTCGTATTGCGTGGTTCCCAGGCTTTTATTGAACGTGTAGCCCAACATCGCCGACCATTTTCCCAAGGGCATCGACACCGACGCGGTCACCGTGTCGTAGGACCCTACCGTTCGATACGCGGGCGTGCCGTTCGAGCGGCCAGCCCGGACCTGATATCGATAGACGTTGAACGACACGCCGTTGCTCCATGAGATGTTTTGCGTGTTTCCGCGTGTGCCGTCCGTACCGAAGAAATAGGCGCCGCTCAGCGAGAGCACGCCGACGGGAAAGGTCTTCGTCCAGGCCAGCGACGTCTCCGAGAACAGCTTGCCACGCTGAGACGCAATGCCGCTCGTGAGCGACACATCGCCCGGCAGTGGCACGCGAACACCTGCTGCGGCCACCACGCCGGAGCGCGTGATATCGCCACGCTCCGCAGCACGGCCGACCTGAGCGAACCATTGCGTCCGCTCCGAACCGGGACCGCCGCCCGTCTTGGAGAACGGGCTACTTTGTGTGCGCACTTGCACGCCGTCCTCGAAAATGCGCAGCGTCACCAGATATGAGCCTTCCGGAAACTGGCTTGTATCGAGCGTATTGATACCGGAGCGCAAGTAGAACGAGCCCAACAGCTCATTGCCACGATAGGCGTCCACGCGCGCATCGCGCGTGAGCAGCACCGTGACGGGCGTTCCCTGCGCCGCGACGGCAGCATTGGCGTAGGCAAGCGTTGTTCCCGCGCGCACGCCGTCGAGAACCCCGGTGGGCAACATCGAAAAACCGAAGTTCCCCCCGAGGCGGCTAGCCAGGTTCCGGCTATCCATGCGCCCGATCTGGGCATAATGTTCCGCGCCCAGGTCGTGGCGATAATACAAATCGCGCATGCGCAACTCGCTGCGCACACTACGGGCGTAGCTCGTGTGCGCGAAATCCCAATTCCCGCCAATAAAACTCTTTTCGCTGAGTCCGAGCGCGCCGGTGCCCGATACGCTCAAACTACGATAATTCTTGCCGGTAGACACATTGAATGTCTGACCATGCACCAGTGCATTCTGTGTCGAAGCGGTAATTTCGTGAAACTGGTTATCGATTGTCTTCTGCCGAATCCACTCCGGCGAAACGAACAGATTGAGTACGCCATTGCTCTCGTCATAAATGACGGCAGCCGTTTTCGTCTCAACATACGAACAGCTCGCGCTCTGCCCCTGGCACGTCAAGTGACTGTTGCGGGGCATGATGGTGGTCAGAGAATCCGCCAGCGGCTCGCCGAAATGTTCGACATCGACAAAGTCCACAATCGCCCGCATCAGACGTTCCGGTTCTTCGATGCGCACCGTATCCGGTGTGACGTGAACACGAAACAATCCAAGCGTGCGTCCCAGAAACTTGACTTCGACCCGCTCCTCGGCACCCTCGACGATCTCTTCGAACCCGCTGGGCACGCGCGCGAGCGCCTGTACAGGCATCGCGATGTCGTACACCGACATCGCGCCCAAACACGCCAGCAGAGATTTTCGAAAAGGGAACGTAGGCACGGTCTATATCGAAGTCGTTAAAAAATGGGATGGAGTAATGCAAAAAAATTGGGGGAGCTTTACCTCCCCCCAAAAGAAGATTCGCGTAGAGAAGCTTCTTAGCTGTTGGACCCAGCGGCCTGCGTCACGATCAGGCGTACCGGACCGCTATACAGACCCGCCGTCGCAATCGTGCCTGCTGTTTTGGGCTCGATGCTGAACGTCAGCTTCTTCGATGCTTTGCTGTCCTTGTCCTGGAAAAGCTCGGTGGCGGCCAGCTTGGTGCCAGTCAACTTCAGCGGCGTCCCGTCAACCTTCACCTGCAGCGGAATCGCCACTGCGCTGGTATCCATCGTGTGGGTCAGCTGCGGCTCGGCCTGCAAGCGAATCTCGATGTCCTTCGTCGTTTCGTTCGAGAAGATCTTGGCGTCGAAGGTCTGCGCACGGAGCCCCGTACCCGGGATGTGCTCCAACTTCAGGTTGCTGGGCAGGGCCGAACCATCGGCGGCAAGCAGTTCCACGGTCGGGTCGATCTGGGCCGTAACGGTGATTTCCTTTTCAACAGCAAAAGCCGAGAACGAGATGAGTGCAGCGGCAGCGACCGGAGCAATTTTCAGAAACATAATGATTTGAAGTCCTAAATTTAATGAAATAGACGAGCCATCGGAACAGGATTTCCTTTAGGCTCCAGGCATCTCCACGGTACTGCTGCGCACGGTGTTTTGTTGAACATCAGCAGAACCGTCGAGGCGATACTTGAGCTGCCATACGGGCTTGGTGACCGAATGTGGAAGCTCCCACGTTTGACCGGGGTAGACGCTGCGTTCTACCGACTTCCAGTCGCACTTGGCATCGGACGCATCCGACTCGCATGCCCCAGCTTCGAGCACGGCGAGACGAACGTTTCCGGTATTCTTGAGCGTCTTGCCCGAAACCGTCATTGACGGCGAGCGCACGCTTGGCAACACGCGAACCAACGGCGCCCATACGAGCGCGAAATCCACGTTACTTGCGATCTTTTCAGTGGGTCCGCGCTCCTCGTCGGCTTCAGGGGCGACCGGCTCGAAATTGACCCGGTACAGCTCCTCTTTCGCTGGCGTACCCAGCGCAATGACGCGCACGAGACGAGATCCCCCGGCAGGCAAGGCAAATTTACTCGGCGAGACGGTCACGGCCGCCTCCCCCGAACGTGGCGCGTCTTCTTCCGTTTCCTGCGCCGTCGCGGGATTGATGACGCGCTTGACCACCACCTTGACGTATTGCGTGGCGTCGGAGCGGGAGTGCACACGAAGTTGCGCAGCGCTCGAGACCTTCGTGTCGATAGCGCTGCTCATCGGCGAGACAAGCATGTTCGCTTGCGCTGTCGAGCAAAGCGTCGACAGCGTGAACAACGAAGCACCAATAAGAGCATTCGCCACGGGGGTTTTAGCGATAGAGATCAACATGATTTCCAAGTTTGCAAAAAATGGCTGACTCGGAAATGTCATTGATCAATAAGCAGCCACCGCTAATGAAGCCTTGCAGTAGTCAAAAATGACGAATGTCCGAGGACTCGCGACGAGATGTGCAAAGCAAACAAAGAGAACAAAGCAAACCGGTTCTGTCTGCGTTCGCGCTGCAACAACTCACAAGCAAGGATTATGGTCAATACCATTTACACCCGATATCGGACACTTCCTATTTTTTGGGAATGTCCCTATCGGAGTGCGTTTTTGCGAAGCGAGGGAAGAAAAACGGGGGGGAAAAGCGGGGATTCGGGAACATTTCGACGCCGGAGCGCCATGTATGTCGGATTATTCTGATTTGGAGCGCTTGCAAACAGTGAAGCCCCCATTGCCTGGGGGCTCCACTGGGGAACGCTCAATACTTACGGCACTTTCCTCCGATTCACCGGGTTCATTTGCAACTGATCGACCAAGGTATCAACGTCGGCAATCAGACTTCGCAATCCTCGCGCGAATTCGCTGATCGGCCGCCAGTCAGCGCTTTCAAATCGTTCGATCAAGTGGGCCGCGGGTGACGCGCCCAACACCAGCAAGGCGCCTTTGATGCGATGTAATCTCGCATGAACTGCCTTGACGTCTCCGTTGACCATCATCGATTCAAGCGCGACCTTATCCTTCTCCCAGTCACTCGCGAAGAGTGCCGCCAGACGCTTCCTGTCCTCGAACTGCTTTACGAACGTATTCGTGGCGCCTGCGCCTTCGGAGGGAACGGGAAGGCTCAATGCATTGGCAACATCGTCCAGGCTGGAGGGCTTCAGGATGACATCGTCAAACAGGGAACGCGCTTCCTTGCTGATTGTCACGTCCGCCGTACACAGCACAACCTTCGTTCTGTTCTTGCGCGCCTTCAATTCCCTCGCCAGCTCAAGACCGCTCTTGCCGGGAAGATTCAGATCGGTCATGACAACGTCGAACGCTTTCGCTGAAAACCGTTCGAGCGCGGCCTCCGCCGTATCGACCAGCTCTACGCTACGAATTCCCAGAACGGAGAGTTGGTCCTGAATCAGTTGGATGCAAATCCGATCGTCCTCCACGACCAGAACACTCAACTTCGCCGCCGCATCGGAAACCGCAGGCGAACCGCCGTTGTGACCGACGGACGCAACGCTTGCCTGCCCGGAGACCAACGCGTCAATGGTCGATTTGAGCAGTTCTCCGCTGTAGGCCGTGACAGCAACCGCTCCATTCTGTGCGATAGGAACCATTGGCCCATCCAGCGAGACCACGACATGGTGCAGCCCGGGCATGGAGACCTGGACCATCTGATCCGCACGTTCGCATGCATCGACGAACACCCAACCCTCGCCGGCCTCGACGCTCGATATGGCACTTGGCCGCTCCAGCTCGCTGATCTGCGCCTTCGGATACCAGCTTTTCAACTGTTTCGATAAATACTGCATCCAAAGGATGTTCTGGCAACGAATCAGGAAATCGGGCGACGGCCCCGGGACGGGGTCGACAGTTTCGACGTCTCCCCTTTTCAATGGCAGTCTTACGGTGAAGATCGATCCCGAGCCAAGTTCGCTCTCGACATGTATGTCTCCTCCCATCCGCTCGACAATGGCATGACACAGGGCAAGTCCCAGTCCGCTTCCGGCGCGCGCGCCCCGGTGCTCGAGACTTCCTTGCGCAAAGGGGGCAAAGATCTTCTCGAGATCCTCCTCGGCAATCCCCTTGCCCGAATCGGCAACACTGAACACCAGGTCGCCGCCTTCGTTCAACGTCAAGGTAACGGCAATCGAACCCCGCTCGGTGAACTTCACCGCATTGCCGAGCAAATTCATCACCACCTGCGACAATCTTGTCGAGTCGCAGTGCCAGATCCCTCGCGCCTCGGGCTGGATCAGACACAGAAGCCGGACACCGACGAGCTGGGACTCGGCCGCGAACGTCCGTGCCGCCTGCTCCACGATGCGATCGGGATGCGCGGGGGCCTCGAGCAGCGTCAGTTCGCCGGCTTCGGATTTGGAGAAATCCAGTACGTCATTGATGAGCGACAAGAGCGACGAGAAAGAATCTTGCGCGACAGACAACCGCGCCAGCTGCTCGGGGTTCAACCCCATTCTGCCCAACAGTTCCAGATTGCCCAGCGCGCCATGAAGCGGTGTGCGAATCTCGTGGCTCATCGTTGCGAGAAACATCCCCTTCTCTCGACTCTCGGCTTCGGCTCGTGCACGGGAGGCGATCAACCTGCGCTCGATCTCCTTGCGCTTCGCAAGGTCGACCATCCCCAGAACGAATACGTTTCGGCCCTGATATTTCGCTTGGGCATAGGCGACTTCGATATCGGGACTCATCTCGAAACGCCGGATCACACCCTCGTCCCGCGTGATCATGGCGTGCTGCCGCGCAAGTTCGCCGACCCGCTTGAAGAGATCCCCCTCAGTCACTTCCGCCGTGGCTTGGGCTTGCTGCTTGAGGAGTTTCGCCTCGGCATTCTGGACAAGGACCTTCCCGCTATCGCGGTCCGTGACCACCAGACTGACCGGGGCCACCTGAATGGCTGACCGGATGAACGCCTCGCTTTCGAGCAAGCTCTGCAAATGCGCATCGGCCGGCAGAAGGATCGATTTCCGTATCCAATAGGCCCCCGCCCCGACAAAGGCGCAGCCGAGGAGCATCGAGACAAGGAGAATGGCCAACTCCTTCCCCACACCCGCCACAAGGTCTGACCAACGGTATGCGTACACCGCGACCCAGTTCGGCCCCGGGACTCGCTGATAGAGAAAAAAACTGCCTTCCTGGAAGACGCGTTTGGGACGCTCGCTGGCATCGATATAGATCCATGGCATCCGGGAGATGATGGAGGCCCATTCCCGCTCCTGAGGGTTCTCTCCGTCCAGGCCTAACAGCCGCTGCAAACGACACGCCACCACGAAGAAGTGAGGATCTCCCTCATCGTGCAAAAAGAACTGATTGAACTTGGAGCAGGGGATCGAGGAAACCACGGTCGCGACGCGTCGTCCCTCCCGATAGATGGATGACGCGTAGTAAGTCGTGAGCAATTGGGAGACAGGGTCTTTCGATACCGTTACCCAAGCGACATCGCCGCCTTTGCCGGCCTGTTCGCTGGCGAGTACCGCGTCCTCCACAATTTTGACCCGAGCACCGACCACGGTTTCGACGGGCACATTGGCATCGGCGACCAAATGCTCTGGCTCACCGCCGTCGGGTGGCAAGGAGGCAAAGAATTTGAGATCCGGTGTGTAGATAAACCCTTGCGAAACAGCCAGCGAATGATCCTCGCGTGCTACCGGAAACGTCGAAGCATAACGTGACAGTTCCAGGAGGCGCGCCAACCGGCCGGCATCTCCGGGTTCGGTCAGCGTCGTCAGCACGGAAAAGTAGGACGGGGGGCCCTCATTAAGAATGGGCAGCCGAACTTCCCCACGGGCAAACTCCCGCTGGAGCTCCTGAACCTGCGTGGTGTCTACCTTGAAGTGCCGCAGCGAAAAGCGTGCCGTGTCGGCCAACTGCACCAGACTGACTTGGAGGTGATCAACCTCCTCCTTCAATGACTCTCGATAGGAGGCAAATCGCTGCGCAAACTCTTCATGCTGGCGAGAAATAAGAACAAACGCCGTTACGCACCCGCTCACTACGATGAAGAGAAGCGCTGCGAAGGTCGACACCAGAAACAGTTTGCGGGCGTAGTTCAATCGCAAAATTCTGGTTGCCGGCTCTTGCGCGAGATCTGTATCCCCCATCATCGACCCCGGTAAGTTACCCAAAGTTTTCAACGTATATCCGGAACAAATCGGCATCGGAGCGGACACCCAGCTTATGCATCGCCCTCAATTTCTGCGTACTGATCGTCTTGACGCTTCTGTTCGTATGGACGGCAATCTCGGTGACGCTCATCCCTCTGCCGAACAGACGAAACACCTCCAGCTCGCGTTCGGACAGGGCCTCGAGCGACGTCGCAGTCTGGTCGGTGTTCTGTAGCATCTCCGCTGAGGTCGCCGCATCCATGAACTTCCCGCCGGCCAGCACATTTCTGATGATCGTCGGCAGCCGCGCAATGTCCTCGCTCGATTTTCTCAGGAAGCCGGTGACCCCCACATCCATGACACGTCGCACGAACGAGGTGATGTCCTGATGTGCCGTGAGAACAATAATGGCGACGTCCGGGAATTGGCGCTTGAGTCGCTTGAACAAGCTCAATCCGTCAGGTTCGGTATCCGACTCGAATGAATAATCGCAAACCAGAACATCGCATGGGTGCGCTTTCAGGCACGAGATCAAGTCTGAAATAGTCAACGCTATCGCGACCACCTGGATATCCGCCTCCGCGCTCAAAATGGCTTTCACGCCTTCGGCAACGACGAGATGGTCATCCGCGATGATAACGTTGATATGCCTACCGGATTGGCCCGTTCGATGTATTGGAGTATTCACGGTATTTTTCCATGTGGTGTTTATCTTCGATAGACGTCACCATTGCTCGATGCTTTACCCGCAGCGCGCCGCTGCTATACCGCGCTGCTACACCAAAGGCTCGAGAATGTGCGCCATGACAAACTGAAGTGCCGCCGCAACAAGGCTCGACGCTTCCATATTCATTCCGTGGCCATCAGATTACACCATTCCTGATGAGCCCCATATGCAGGAAGGCGCCTGGCTCCTGGGCGATTTTCCCCCAACACTTAATGATGTTTTGCGCACCGAGACGTCGTCGCGAGAGAGCGTCGAACGTCGTCCCCATCGGAGCGCCGGCATCAATGAGAACGCGTGAGTGCTTTTCGTTGACCGTTCTCAGCATAGGGGCCTGAATTGTTCAGCTTCCCGGCAAATAGGTATATCGGAATATTCTGCTTTTTGGGGTGCGATCGGCAAATTCCGATGACTTGCCCCGCCACACAATGCATCTTGCGCACATTTCCGGTCGCGCCACTCGTGCTTCGTGGACAAGCACAACTGGCACCGCGCAACACCTACTGACTTAGTGGCGCCCAACCCGAGAACGGCGGATCGCAACAACAACAAAGCACGTCCGCATTCTAGTTTGCGATCCCCAACTCCGGCAGAAATACGTGCCAGTGCAAGCTCGCCCGCCTCCATGACATCTCTTTCGCTTCAAGCGATAAGGTTCAATATACCAGTAGAGGGTTTCCGCAAAAAAAATAGGAGTCGTCTGACATCCCCCTATCCGTGAATATTGAATCCTGTTCTTTCGTTTACCAAAGAGAGAGGGGTAGATGATAAGAGCTGATTATGATGCCAGCATACTTAAAACCATCAACGACATGTATCGCACCAACTTCATCAATACTGAAGCCCCATACATGCTCAATCACCCGACGCAAGAGGCGAGCATATTGGTCGGTGAATTCACTAATATCGGAGCCGCTACCTATACGACTGGCCCATCCAAGATATTCAACGCTGTGAACGCCTTAATTTTGGTGAACCAGGTTTCCTATGCTCTTGCCTGCATCACCAACCTGATTGACGCCAAGTTGGGGACATCGGAAGCCAGTCGAATGTTGTTAACCAACGCAAACATCACGTGCACGAGGATGATCGGAGATGCTTCCTGCAAGACCTTCATATTCGAAAGCCAATCTTCAGAAATTGACGTTTCTGGCCGAAAGCAATTTAATGGAAAAATGGATATTTCCGAGGGGGCTTTTGTCGTTGACGTACAAGGAATCATAACAAGCACCAATAAGCACGCCCTTCCCGTGGCTTCAGGTATGGGTTAGCGACGACGCTATCAACCGACGACCTTGCCTCGATGAGGTAAGCGGCCCACTCCACTCCCCGAGTGCGTTTAGAGCGCTCGGGGCACAAAGGGGCAGCACGACCGCTTTCCAAAAGAGTTCGGATGTGCGGCGGCACAAGGCTGCCGGATGGCCATCTCGAATGACGTTGGAAACGTGGCAACGAACTTAACCCATTGCGTGCAAGATTTCCCGATGGAGATCGAACAAGTCAGCCCGAAAAGCGGGAAGAGGACATACAGCGACGGCGCTGCATTGGACGCGCCAGATCGAAGAAGAGAGCGAGAAGCTCAAGCGGGCGGCAGAGAGGCTGAGCCTGGGCGGGACGGTGCTTCAGGACATGCTGTCAAATGCGCTGATGCCGTCCCGCAAGCGCACGCCTATTGACGAGTTGCTCGAGCGCTACCGGATAAACGTGACCATGGCGCGCGCTACTTGCAAGGGAAGCCAAAATTGCGGTGTCTCCATCCCCCCCTCTCCGCAGGCCTTTCCTCGTGCAAGGCAAGAAACGCCCTATGCCACGCGGCAAGCAGTGTTTCTTACACTACTAACAGTCCATTTTTACTACAAACAATAAGAAAGTATTTTTCTTCTTTTTTAGTGAGCCACGCCTTCAACTCTGTGTCTACCCGACGCTATAGACGGCAAGCAATAAAAAATACCCTGATAGCTATTTTTTACGGCCTGGCTTACGCCGACTTTCCGCCAATCCTCCAAGCATCTCTCTTCTTAGACTCCAGATCATAGATAGCATCCACAAGGCCGTTGATTTTATTTTTAATCATCAACTTAGCGTCCGCCACATTGATCTCGCCCTTAGAACATCCCAGATTCATAGCCGCCTCCTTACACTCCAACTTGTATCGACGCTGAAACAGGATGCTCTTTACCCCATCCCCCCCACACCCAACTTTAAAATGTCCATTTTTCAATCTTACGATGGATTTGTCGTCGTTACATTGCGACAGACCGGTAATCTCTGACAAGCGAGAAAATTCTCGTTGAATCTTTCCTTCAGCCTCGAAAATAAGCTTATCAAATTTAGCGACGGCGCGCTGCACGCTTACCATATCGCCCTTCAGCTTACTTTGATCTTGACTCAATAAATCCTTATTTACCGAGAAATTCCCCATCGCATTCTGTCGATAGGCATTGATTGAAATCAGCGACATTAATACTCCTTAACTCGAAATTTATTAGGAAGGGAAGGGGGATAGTGCCGATGAATTCGATCGTGCAACGATGTTCGAGATGTCAGAGGACAACGTCTTTGCATATACCCTCCGATTTCGTTGCTGCCACTGGGCAGCTTTCCGTGTGGCCACGACGGCATGGCGAAGCTCACTCGCCATCGCGCCGGTTTCGATCCAACTTAGCCTCCCACTTCACGCCAGATGGTAAAAGCGTTCGATCTTTCGCATTTTCATATTTTGACCGCTCGCAAGCCTATTCAATCAAGCAGGAGCTTTGTCCATACGTCGATTTCGACCAGATCGATCTATCTCCCCAGCGACAACGTCACGCCAGCAAGAATGAGGAGACACTCGGAACCGTGCACGAGGCGATTTCACAGCGCTTAGCCAATGGCGTCTGCACTTGAGCGTGGGCGATGGCCGTTACCGATTATTGGGGGTGGCTTACAACGGAGGCAGCCGACAAGCTCGTCCAAGGTACGCGGAGGGGTCGCCTTTGATCATGCTGAGGACGGGGCTTTCTTGGCGAGCTCGGCGAGCTTGGCGAGCTTGGCCTCGCCCCGCGGCGTCAGCCCACCGGATGCACAGACGTATGGCCTTAGTACAAATATAGACACGTTGTGCTTCTTGGCAAACCTGCGGACGCTGCCCCGCTTTGCTATTTGCTTCTTGTTGAGCGCCTTCCATTGCTCCAACGTGGCTTGGGTCACCGGATTTCTCTTATGCCTGTAGACTCGATCCTTGCCCTCGGGGCTTAACCCACCGTATTCGCGGGCATATACCAATAGCGCTTTAACGCATACGTTATGCTTCTCGGCGAAACCGCTGAGCCCGCCCACATCCATAATTTGCTCCCTGCTGAGATTTTCCCATTCCACCAACATGGCGTTGGTCAGCGGAGCTCTCTCATCCTTGTGGAGCCGATCGTTACCGTGCTGACTCAGCCCACCGGATACACGAGCATATGCCATTAGTGCCTCAAAGCGCACGTTGTGCTTCTTGGCAAAACCGCGCAGTCCCCCCTCGTTGTCCCTTTGCTCCTTGCTGAGATTCTCCCATTCCTCTAACATGGCGTCGCTCACCTCCTTCTTCTTCTGCCTGCCAAGCCTCTCCTCGCCCCGCGGCGTCAGCCCACCGGATGCACAGACGTATTTCCTTAGGGTTTCCCAAGCCACGTTGTACTTCCTGGCAAGTCCTTCGATACCACCCTCGTTTTCAATGTGCTCCCCACTGAGCGCTTTGCATTTCATCAACAAGGCGTCGGTCACCTTCTCGTACCTGCGAGTCCTTTGTCGAGGGATTTTGGCCGGGGTCGGCATTAACATAGCCTCCCGTCTATCACGTGAATCCTGGGACGTTGGACGCTTTCTTGCTCCGCCGTTCCAGGTGATCTCCTGTGTTGCAAGGAAGGTCGGTCGTTGGATGGGGCTCGACGACGCCATGTCGGGTCTCCACGTGCCTTGCACCGCTTGCCGAATGATCTCTGGCGTTTCGGGAGGCTGTGGTCGTTGGGCAGAGCTCGACAGCTCGCCGGGTTCCCACTCGCCCTGCAACACTTGCCGAATGATCTCTGGCGTTTCGGGAGGCTGTGGTCGCTGGACGGGGCTCGACGGCATGCCGGATTCCCAACCGCCCTGCAACACTTGCTGAATGATCTCTGGCGTTTCAGGAGGCTGTGGTCGTTGGATGGGGCTCGACGGCATGCCGGATTCCCAACCGCCCTGCAACACTTGCTGAATGATCTCTGGCGTTTCGGGAGGCTGTGGTCGTTGGACGGGGCTCGACGACGCCATGCCGGGTCTCCACAGGCCCAGCACCGCTTGCCGAATGATGTCTGGCGTCTCTGGGCGCGGCGGTCGCTGGACGGGGCTCGACGCCATGCCGGACTCGCACGTATTCAAGCGCTCCCATCGAATGACTGGCAGAGTTTGACCTGAATCGGGATCAAGGCCGAGCGATTCAATCAACTGTGAATTTGAGGATAGGTCGAGGCGAGCTCGCATGTCGACCGAGGCGCCACTGCCAACACCGATACAGTCTGACGTCCAAGTACGCGCTCGGTGACGAGGATCAGCCCCCGTTGCATTGGCATAGAGAAAAGGCGAGGTGCTGACGCAGGACGGAATAGAGAGTTTCATTAACATTCACCTTTGTGCACGACTATTAGGCGCTAACGAGCGACTCGGGCTCCTCCGTACAAGTGCAGCGAGGCGTGGCCTGCGCGATACGGATAACTCACTTGGCGAAACCCGGAATCCCAACAATCGCCTCCAGGGAGGGCAACTTACCACTCACCGGCCTTTCCAATTTTGTTTTTTTGCTCATCTACCCCGGGCCTCATCCAACAGAGAAAACAGCTCCGGCGGATTCAGTCGGTTACCGTGGCATTTCGAAAAACGCCGTGTCGAAACACGATCCAAGCAAATGGGATCGCGGGAGCTGTGTCGTCGAAGTCGATATGAAAAACGGGCGCTTCATCGCGCCCATCAACACAAGAAACTCCCCCACGAAACCCGACGTGCCCGGCATGCCCACATTCGCCATCGAGAACAGCATCGTGAACGCAGCGAAGCGCGGCATCGTCGCCGCCACACCCCCATAGCCATCGATCGACGCGCTGCCCGTACGGTCGTACAACATCCCTGTGCGCAGCAACATGGCTCCCGAGACGATGCCATATGAAATCATCTGCATCACCGCGCCATCGGTGCCCATTTCCGAGAAGAGAAACAGCCCCAGCGCGACCAGACTCGCGTAAATCACGGCGATCAACAGCGACAACGTCAAGCAAGAAAGAGAAGACACTCGGAACCGTGCACGAGGCGATTCCACAGCGCTTAGCCAGTGGCGTCTGCACTTGAGCGTGGGCGATGGCCGTTACCGATTATTGGGGGTGGCTTACAACGGAGGCAGCCGACAAGCTCGTCCAAGGTACGCGGAGGGGTCGCCTTTGATCATGCTGAGGACGGGTCTTTCTTGGCGAGCTTGGCGAGCTTGGCCTTGCCACGCGGCGTCAGCCCACCGGATGCACAGACGTATTGCCTTAGTACAAATATAGACACGTTGTGCTTATTGGCAAACCTGCGGACGCTGCCCCGCTTTGCTATTTGCTTCTTGTTGAGCGCCTTCCATTGCTCCAACGTGGCTTTGGTCACCGGATTTTTCTTATGCCTGTAGACCCGATCCTTGCCCTCGGGGCTTAACCCACCGTATTCGCGGGCATATACCGATAGCTTTTTAACGCTTACGTTATGCTTCTCGGCGAAACCGCTGAGCCCGCCCACATCCATAATTTGCTCCCTGCTGAGATTTTCCCATTCCACCAGCATGGCGTTGGTCAGCGGAGCTCTCTCATCCTTGTGGAGCCGATCGTCACCGCGCTGATTCAGCCCACCGGATACAAGAGCATATGCCGATAGCGCCTCAAAGCGCACGTTGTGCTTCTTGGCAAAACCGCGCAGTCCCCCCTCGTTGTCCCTTTGCTCCTGGCTGAGATTTTCCCATTCCTTCAACATGGCGTCGCTCACCTCCTTCTTCTTGTGCCTGTCAAGCCTCTCCTGGCCAGGCGATTTCAGCCCACCGGATACACAGACGTATTTCCTTAGGGTTTCCCAAGCCACGTTGTACTTCCTGGCAAGTCCTGCGATACCACCCTCATTTTCAATTTGCTCCCCACTGAGTGCTTTGCATTTCATCAACAAGGCGTCGGTCACCTTCTCGTACTTGCGAGACGTGCGAGTCCTTTGTCGAGGGATTTTGGCCGGGGTCGGCATTAACATAGCCTCCCGCCTATCACTTGAATCCTGGGACGTTGGACGCTTTCTTGCTCCGCCGCTCCAGGTGATCTCCTGTGCTGCAAGGAAGGTCGGTCGTTGGATGGGGTTCGACGACGCCATGTCGGGTCTCCACGTGCCTTGCACCGCTTGCCGAATGATGTCTGGCGTTTCGGGAGGCTGTGGTCGTTGGACGGGGCTCGACGGCTCGCCGGGTTCCCACGTGGCCTGCAACACTTGCTGAATGATCTCTGGCGTTTCGGGAGGCTGTGGTCGTTGGACGGGGCTCGACGGCATGCCGGATTCCCAATCGCCCTGCAACACCTGCTGAATGATCTCTGGCGTTTCGGGAGGCTGTGGTCGCTGGACGGGGCTCGACGGCATGCCGGATTCCCAACCGCCCTGCAACACCTGCTGAATGATCTCTGGCGTTTCGGGAGGCTGTGGTCGTTGGACAAGGCTCGACGACGCCATGCCGGGTCTCCACATGCCCAGCACCGCTTGCCGAATGATGTCTGGCGTCTCTGGGCGCGGCGGTCGCTGGAGGGGGCTCGACGCCATGCCGGACTCGCACGTATTCAAGCGCTCCCATCGAATGACTGGCAGAGTTTGGCCTGAATCGGGATCAAGGCCGAGCGATTCAATCGACTGTGGATTTGAGGATAGGTCGAAGCGAGCTCGCATGTCGACCGAGGCGCCAATGCCGACACCGATACAGTCTGACGTCCAAGTACGCGCTCGGTGACGAGGATCAGCCCCCATTGCATTGGCATAGAGAAAAGGCGAGGTGCTGACGCAGGACGGTATAGAGAGTTTCATTAATATTCACCTTTGTGCACGACTGTTAGGCGCTAACGAGCGACTCGGGCTCCTCCGTACAAGTGCAGCGAGGCGTGGCCTGCGCAATACGGATAACTCTCTTGGCGAAACCCGGAATCCCAACGATCGCCTCCAGGGAGGGCAACTTATCACTCACCGGCCTTTCCAATTTTGTTTTTTTGCTCATCTAGCCCTGGCCTCATCCAACAGAGAAAACAGCTCCGGCGGATTCAGTCGGTTACCGTGGCGTTTCGAAGAACGCCGTGTCAGCAAATGGGATGGCGGGAGCTGTGTCGTCGAAGTCGATATGAAAAACGGGCGCTTCATCGCGCCCGTTTTTCATGATTCATCTCACACCGATCAAGCACGATCAGGCGTCAGGCCCTGTGCCCTTCACCTTCGCCGCAGCGTGCCCTGCGGCATCGCCATGCCGACGCCCGGCAATCTCGCTACTGCCCGGATCGCCCGCTGGCAGACGATGACTCTCGATGTCCTGCACGACCTGAATCGCCGTCGCATCGATACCATCCGTGAGCGGCTTCGGATCGAGACCGATGCCGAGCACCATCACCGCCATGGCACCAAGCAGCGCAAACTCGCGACGGCTCACATCCTTGAGCAACGCCACTCGCGCGTTGCCCACCCGACCGAAAATCACACGCTTGTACATCCACAACGTATAGGCCGCACTGAGCACCAACGTCAGCGACGCCAAGGCACCGATCCAGAAATTCGCCTTGATCGCGCCCATCAATACGAGAAACTCCCCCACGAATCCCGACGTGCCCGGCATGCCCACATTCGCCATCGAGAACAGCATCGTGAACGCAGCGAAGCGCGGCATCGTCGCCGCCACCCCACCATAGCCATCGATCGACGCGCTGCCGGTACGGTCGTACAACATCCCCGTGCACAGCAACATGGCTCCCGAGACGATGCCATACGAAATCATCTGCATCACCGCGCCGTCGGTGCCCATTTCCGAGAAGAGAAACAGCCCCAGCGTGACCAGGCCCATATGGGCAACCGCCGAGTAGGCGAGCAACTTGCGCAGATCCGTCTGTACCAGCGCGACCAGACTCGCGTAAATCACGGCGATCAACGACAACACCACCATCAATGGCGCCAGAAAGTGGCTCGCGTCCGGCAACAGCGGCAGATTGAATCGAAGCAGCCCATAGCCACCAAGCTTGAGCATGCCCAGCATCACGGCAGCCCCGGTCGGGCCATCGAGATGTACCTCAGGCAACCAGGTATGCACAGGCCACATCGGCACCTTGACCGAGAACGCCCCGAGAAAACCGATGAACAACATCACCTGCACGGCCAGCGGCAGATGCAGCGTCTGCCAGCGCGCAATGTCGAAGCTCTGTGTCTGCATGTACAGATAGAGCATCGAGAGCAACATCATCAGCGAGCCGGTCAGCGAGAAGAAGAAAAACTTCACGGCCGCATGGGTGCGATTGGCACGTCCGTACACACCGATCAGCAGGTACAAGGGCAGCAGCGTCGCTTCGAAGAACACGAAGAACAACATGCCGTCCTGCGCAGTGAACACGCCCTGCATCAAGCCAGACAGCACCAGAAAGCTGCCGAAGTATGAGCTCATGCGCGTCGCCACGGCGCGCCACGACGCCAACACCACGATGATGGTCGTCACGCCAGTCAATGCGACAAGCCACAAGGAAATACCGTCGATGCCCACATGCCAGGAGGCATCGAACGATTCGATCCAGCGAAAGCGCTCCACGAACTGAAGACTCGACACGTGCGTTCGAAAGCCCTGCACCAGCGGCACGATGGGTAACGCCGACATCACGGCGGCGGCGAGCGATGCCCACCGAACGGTATTGGGATGACGATCCTGGCCGAGCAGCATGACGAGCACGCCAGCCACGATAGGAAGCCAGATGAGAAGGGACAGGATGGGGAACATTGGGGGGGTCCTGATGTGCTGCAACAAAAATCCAGTGCGAACGCACCATTTCGACGCAACCAGGGACGAACCTATCCCGCACACATCGCATGTCGCGATGCGCGCAAATCAAGGCAGATCAATGCCTGCGGGAGGGGACGCCAGGCGCGAGGGCGTCAACGAAGGTCGCAAGCATACGCGCCTCGAAAACATTTTGCATCGCAGCAAATTTTACAAATGATTGCGGGCATTTCGTCCGACCGGACGGTCGGCGATTGCGCCGGCGTTGCCATCGCCGTGCGGTAAAGCGCGCGCCGCAGGTGTCGACGTGGATGTGACGAACGCCGTCGAGACAGGCGTCGATTTTGTCAATAGCGCATTGCAGAATATGAAGACATTGCGAGCATCGCGGCGCGCGATACCCACAATCGTGGCGCGAGGGCACGCCCGAAGAAACCGCGCGTGACCTCGGAAAGACAGACGACGAAATTGACGGCTTAACCTCTCGGTCGACGCAGATCGAACATCGGCCCGATCTCGGCATAGTCACCGAGATAGCCTGCACGCATCACCGGATGCGCCTTGGCCGTATCGAAGAGACCGTCCTCGCGCAGATATTCGCGGCGGATGTGCACCCCGACCACCTGTCCGAGCGCCAGCCAGTTGTCCATCGGCTTGCCGTCGAGATCCTGCATGCGCACGATCTGCAGCAGTTTGCACTCGAGCGACGCAGGCGACTCGGCCACGTGAGGCACATCGACATTGACGCCGGGCGCCTTCGTCAATCCCGCCAGTTCGAACTCGTCGACCTCGTGCGGCACCGGCGCCGACGTCTGGTTCATCTGGGCGACGAGAGACTTGCTTGTCAGATTCCAGACGAACTCGCGCGTGGCTTCGATGTTGGCGATGGAATCCTTGTAGCCCTCACTGCAAAAGCCGATGATCGGCGGGAATGTCGCGAAGGCGCCGAAGAAGCTGTAGGGCGCGAGATTGGTTCGGCCCGACGGATCGCGGCTGGAGATCCAGCCAATGACACGCGGCGCCACGATCGCCTTGAAAGGGTCGTGAGACAGACCGTGACCTTTGGCGGGGTCGTAGAAATGAACGTCGTTGGACATGAGGGGGTGCCGACTAGGTTGAGGAGCTTGTCGGCGATGCTAACGCACTCTGCCAACTCGCGTCGCCTACCCCCTACCCTGCGATGCGATCACACGGACGCGCGACGCCCGAGCCGCTCAATCAACACCCGGTGCGCAGGCCACTGTGCGGCGAGCGCCGCCGCGTCTGCCATCTCGAAGTCCTCGAACGCAAACCCCGGGGCGACCGTACATCCGACCAGCGAATAGCGTGTCGACGGTGCAGGCTGCGCCGCGAACCAGTGCCCCGCGGGCACCACGTGCTGAAGCTGCTCGCCTGCAGTAACATCGGCGCCGAGATTCGTCGTCGTTAGCTTGCCGGTGGGGTCGATCTCGTGAATCCATAGCGTGCCGCCGAGATGGAAATGCCAGATCTCATCGCTGCGAATCCGGTGGAAGGCAGAGAAATCGCCTGCTTCCAGCAAATAGAGAATCGCGGTGGAAATGTTCCGCTCGCCCGAGAAGCCATCCGGCAGCGCGTGCGCAGCCATGGTGCCAGACGCGCGGTACGTCTCTCGGTAGTGCCCGCCTTCCGGATGCGGCTGTAGATGCAAAGACGTGACGAGATCGGCGGCAGACGGCATGACGGACTCCGGAGTAGTCATCGTGGGAATCGAAACGAGTGCACTGCACGCGAGTGGGCAACACAATATCGCATTGCGGTCGTCGCCCAGCAGCAGCCTGCGAGCGATTCATCAGGCAAAACAAAAATTCCGCACGGCAAAACATTCGGCCGTGACACGGGCCCGATCCTCGGCATGCCGAGAACGGCATAAACAAAGGTTCGCAGCGCGATTTCGGCAGGCGCCGGCGAGAATTGCCGAATTATGCGACGATTGCCGGGTTGCGTCGCGCAAGGCGACGCGTTTTTCATTGCACGCGCCGCCACGGCGCCGTCAGACCATGCCCGCCACACTCAAGATCGATTTTGTCTCCGATGTCGCCTGTCCCTGGTGCGCCATCGGCCTTGCCTCGCTGAAGACGGCACTCGGCCGTCTGGGCAACGAGGTCGAAGCCGACCTGCAATTCAGCCCGTTCGAACTCAATCCGGACATGCCGGCCGAAGGCGTCGCGCTCGCCGATTACATGTCGCAGAAGTACGGATTGTCGCCGGAACAGTTGGCACAGAATCAGGCGAACATCAGCGCACGCGCGGCAGCCGAAGGCTTCCCGATGCGCATGGATCTGCGCACGCACGCGTACAACACGTTCGATGCCCATCGACTGCTGCACTGGGCGCAAACGATCGGCCACGACAAGCAACTGGCACTCAAGGAAGCGCTGTTCCGTGCGTACTTCGTCGACGGCAAGCGCACCAGCGATCCGGAAGTCCTGGTCGACGCCGTGCAGCAAGCCGGTCTCGACGCAACGCGCGCCCGTGAAATTCTCTCGACCGACGAGTACGCCGAACAGGTACGTGCGCTCGAACGTCATTATCAGAATCTCGGCATCCGCTCGGTGCCCGCGATCATCTTCAATAACCGCCATCTCGTGAGCGGCGGCCAGCCCCCGGAAGTCTTCGAACAGGCTATCCGTCAGATTCTGGCCGAGGGCTGATCCGTGATGTCGTCGCTCCCCCCGACCGCCGATACGCCGGCGGCTGGCGCCCCTGCCGGGACGCAATCGCAAGAACCACCGACCACCGGACGCGGCCTCGCCATGACGGCGATCTTGCTCGCCGTCTCGCTCGCCAGCCTCGATACCGCCATCGCCAACACGGCCCTGCCGCAAATGGCGCTCGATCTGAACACGACGCCTTCGGCATCGGTCTGGATCGTGAATGCCTACCAACTCGCGATGGTCGCCACGTTGCTCCCCTTCGCGTCGCTGGGCGAGCGCGTGGGTCACAAGCGCGTGTTCATGTGGGGCGTGGCGGTGTTTCTCCTCGCGTCGCTGCTGTGCGCCCTGTCGCCAACGCTCGGCTTTCTGGCCGGCGCTCGTGTCTTGCAGGGCGTGGGAGCGGCAGCGGTGATGAGTGTGAACATCGCACTCATCCGCTTCCTCTACCCGGCCAATCAGTTGGGACGCGGCGTCGGACTAAACGCGCTCATCGTGGGCATTTCGTTTGCCATCGGACCGACGATCGCCTCTCTCGTGCTGGCGTTCGCCAGTTGGCCGTGGCTGTTCCTGATCAATGTGCCAACGGCACTGCTGGCGCTGGCCTTCTCGCGACGCAATCTACCGGACACGCCGCGCAGCGAGCACAAGCCCGACATGATCGCCGCGTTGCTCAATGTGCTGACGTTTTCGCTGTTGATCTTTGCATTGAGCCAAAGCGCGCAGCAGGCGGACTGGCATCTGACGCTGGGGTGCTTTGTCGGCGCACTGGTGTTCGGCTGGGCGCTGATTCGCCGTGAGCGAGGCCATCGCGCGCCAATGCTGCCGGTCGACCTGCTGCGCCTGCCCGCGTTTGCGCTGTCGACGATCACGGCCATCTGCGCGTTCGCGACGCAGGGGCTTGGGCTGGTGTCATTGCCGTTCTATTTCGAGAACGTGCTGCATCGCAGTCCCATCGAAACCGGCTTTCTGATGACGCCGTGGCCGTTCTTCGTGGCCGCGATTGCGCCGCTGGCGGGGCGACTGTCGGATCGCTATCCGCCCGGCGCACTGGGCGCGATCGGTCTGGCAATGCTCAGCGTGGGCATGGCGTTGCTCGCGATCATGCCCGAGCATGCGGCGCTGTGGGACATCAGTTGGCGGATGGCACTGTGCGGTCTGGGTTTCGGCTTTTTCCAATCGCCGAATCTGAAAGCCTTCATGCACAGCGCTCCGCCCGAGCGCAGCGGCGGCGCCAGCGGCATGGTGGGTACGTCGCGGCTGCTGGGGCAGGCAACGGGCGCGGCACTCGTCGCGCTCGCACTCGGCCTGGCAGGCACGCACGGCTCGACGTGGGCACTGGCGTGGGGAGCGGCATTCTCGGCCGCCGGATGTCTCGCCAGCGGCTTGCGATTGATGCCCCGACGCGCCTGATCACGTCCAGAAGCCGGCATCGGAAAAAAGCCCCGCCTCGCGCGGGGCTTTCTTATTTTCGGGCGCCCTTGCATTCGGCGCTTGCATATTGGCAATGTTTGAGTACACTCGATACTGTACAAAAACACAGTATTTTCATCTTCTCCCAAACCGAGGAGCACGCCAGTGAACCCCATAGCCAAAGGGCACTTTGATATCCAGCTCGAGCCGCAGACGTTAAGCGGTGTTGCCGAGAGCACCGGGCTAGGCCGTTTGTCGTTGAACAAGACCTATCACGGCGACTTGCAGGCAACCAGTCAGGGAGAGATGTTGTCATTCCGCAGCAGCACTCAGGGCTCTGCCGGCTACGTGGCGATGGAAAAGGTCAGCGGCACCCTGCACGGCCGCAGCGGCACGTTCGTGCTCCAGCACAGTGCCACCATGACACGCGGCGCACCTGCGCAGTCCATCAACGTTGTCCCCGACTCCGGCACCGACGCGTTGTCCGGGATTTCCGGAAGTCTGATCATCACCATCGCCGACGGCAAGCATTTCTACACGTTCGACTACGCCCTGCCGGAAGCGCGTGACGGCGCGCACGGCTGAGTCATCCGTCAGGAGAGAGACATGAGCACGCAAGGCATCGATCGTCAGATCGACAATATCGAATTCAAAGTGGCCGACATTGCTCGCAGCAAGGCCTTCTATGGCAGCGTTTTCGGCTGGACTTTCACCGATTACGGCCCGACGTACACGGAATTCAGCGACGGCCGACTCACCGGCGGCTTCACCACCGGCGAAGCCCGGCCGGGGGGTCCACTGATCATCCTGTACGCGAACGATCTCGCAGAAACGCAACGCCGCATCGAAGCCGCGGGCGCGACGATCACCCTTCCCGTCTTCTCGTTTCCGGGCGGCCGACGCTTTCACTTCACCGATCCGGACGGCTACGAACTCGCTGTCTGGTCGGCCGCGCAATAAGACCGACGCCCTTAATCGAGACGCTGCCAGACCGAAATCGGCACGTCTCCATTCGGTCGAGGGGTGACGCGATAGCTCAACTCACGACCTTTCAAGTCGTAGGTTCGTTTCTGCTGCTGTCCCTCCCAATTCGGAAAGGAAGCGTTCTGAATGTGGAAAGTCAGCGTTCCTGCTACCGGGTCGACGCTGAGCGTGCCGAAGTGCGTGCTGGACCCCATGACCGCGGCGTTGTACTCGGCGGGCGTCGCGACGCTCTTGTCCCCAGAGGCGAATTTTGGACGCTCCGACTTGAATATTTGCAGCGAATAGTGCCCCTGGCCGTCGATAAACAGCATTCCCTTCGGAGCCGCCCCATAGTCGCGCGTGCGTGACCCATCGGGATGCTGGACATCTGCGGCAACCAGCGTCCACGTTCCTGCCAACGATGTACCCCCTCCCGGCGCTTCGGCCTGCGTCACGCTCGTCACGAGTGCGCATGCGAGAACAACGACTCCCGAGGTAACGCGCTTGACAATCATCTGACCAGTCATACCGTACTTCCTCCACATCAACATTCAAGGTTCGAAACTGGCTCGTATCGAGCGAGTTGAAGCGCATCGGATCGCAATGCGCTCTTACGGATACTAGCCACCCAAATGTTTAGTGGGTGCGATAATTCGGCATCGATCATTCAGAATATCTGAACTATGGCTCAACCCAACCTCGATATGGATGCGTTGCGCACCCTCCTGGCCACGCAAAAACTTGGCGGTCTGAATCGCGCGGCGGAACGCATCGGCCGCTCGCAATCGGCGGTTAGCCAGCAGATGCGCAAGCTGGAAGAACAGGTCGGCATGCCGATGTTCCGGCGACAGGGGCGTGGGCTGGTACTGACCGAGACCGGCGAATTGATACTGTCCTACGCGCATCGCATTCTCGAACTCAACGACGAAGCGATACGCGCCGTCCGGGGCGCATCGATCGAGGGCGTCGTGCGCTTCGGCCTGCCCGGCGATTTCGCCGAAACATGGCTTCCGAAAGCGTTGGGACAATTTAAGAAAACACATCCGCGGGTACGCGTGGACGTTGCCGTTGAACGCAACGGCATGTTGCTCGAGCGATTGGATCGTGGGGAACTCGATCTGGTGCTCGCAATGGGATACGAACACCGTCCCGATGCCGAACGCCTGGCGACGTTGCCGATGACGTGGATCGGGCCGGCCGGAAGCGGCGTTGTCCTGACGCCGGGCGTTCCGTTGGATCTGGCGTTGTACAACCCGCCATGCTTCTTCCGCCGTGCCGGCATCAGCGCCCTCGATAGCGCCAACATTTCCTGGCGTTTGGCCTACACCACCGCCAGCCTCCGGAGTCTCTGGTCAGGGGTCGAGGCCGGCCTGGGCGTCACATTGCGAACCGCCTCCGGCATGCCCAGCACGTTAAGACGACTCGGAGAGAAAGACGGCCTCCCGCCGTTACCGTCCGTCGATCTCTGCCTGCATGCGGCGACGGACGACATCTCACCGGCGCTGGCACAACTCAAACGCGCCGTCGTCGAGAACGCGACGGCGAATCTGAATGGCGACGCCTGACCAATCACTCGCGTCTCACTCCACCGTCACCGACTTCGCCAGATTTCTTGGCTTGTCCACATCGGTGCCTCGTGCCACCGCAGCGTGATACGCGAGCAATTGCATCGGGATGGTGTGAAGAATGGGCGATAGCAGACCGTAGTGCTCATTGAGCCGGATCACGTCGATATCCGCACCGGGTGACAGGCCGCAATCGCTATCGGCAAACACATAGAGCTTGCCATTGCGTGCGCTCACTTCGTGCATGTTCGACTTGAGCTTCTCCAGCAGACGGTCGTTCGGCGCCACCGCGACCACGGGCATTTCGTCGCTCACCAACGCAAGCGGCCCGTGCTTCAGTTCCCCCGCCGGATACGCTTCCGCGTGAATGTACGAGATTTCCTTCATCTTCAGCGCGCCTTCCATCGCGACCGGAAAATGCAGACCGCGGCCAAGAAATAGAATGTCCTGCCGGCGCGTCAATTGCTCCGCCCACGCGATGATTTGCGGCTCCAGTGCCAGCACCTTCGCAATGGCGTCCGGCAGATGCCGAAGGGCACGCAGATGTTGCTGCTCGTCGTCGTCCGTCAGACGCTTGCGGCTTTGTGCCAGCGTCAGCGCCAGCAAGAACAGCGCGACAAGCTGCGTCGTGAACGCCTTCGTCGACGCCACACCGATCTCGACTCCCGCCCGCGTGAAGAACGTCAACGCGCACTCGCGAGCCAAGGCACTCGTCGCCACGTTGCAAATCGCCAGCGTGTGATGCATCCCTCGCTGCTTCGCCACATGCACAGCCCCCAGCACATCGGCGGTCTCGCCGCTTTGCGAGACGGCGACCACCAGCGTATTCGGATTCGCCACGCTGTCGCGATAGCGATACTCGCTCGCGATCTCCACGTTCACAGGCAGTTGCGCAAGACTTTCGATCCAGTACTTCGCCGTCAACGCCGCGTGGTAACTGCCACCGCAAGCGAGCAGAAGCACAGAGTCCACGGTATTGAACACCCGCCAAGCGTTGTCGCCGAACAGCTCCGGCATGATCGACGTCACGTCCTGTAATGTGTCCGCCACCGCGCGCGGTTGCTCGAAGATTTCCTTTTGCATGTAATAGCGATACGGCCCGAGATCGGCCGCCCCGGTATGCGCGGCGACCCGATTGACCGGACGCTCGCCCCGCTGGCCCTGCGCATCCACGATCCAGTAGCGGTGAAGCTGAACGTCCGCCACATCGCCGTTCTCCAGATACACGATCTGATCGGTGACGTTCGCGAGCGCAATCGCATCGGACGCGAGGAAATTCTCCCCCTCCCCCACACCGACGATCAGCGGCATGCCGTCGCGCGCACCGACCAGCCGATGCGGCTCGTCACGGCAAATCACCGCTATGGCGTAGCTGCCGCGCAACTGTGCTGCGGCCGCCTTCACAGCGTCGAACAGATCGCCGTCGTAAAGATGGTCGATCAGGTGCGCAATGACTTCGCTGTCGGTCTGACTCGCAAAGCGATAGCCCTGCGCCTCAAGCGTCGCACGCAACGCCTCGTGATTCTCGATGATGCCGTTGTGCGAAAGCGCAATGCGCGGCGCCTCGGCGTTCGGCGAGAAGTGCGGATGCGCATTGTCGGTGATCGGTTTGCCGTGCGTTGCCCAACGGGTATGAGCAATGCCGGTGTAACCCGTCAGTCCGGTCCGCGCGATTTCGTCCTGAAGATTCGCCACGCGCTCGACGCTGCGCGCACGCACCAAGGCCCGGTCGCGATAAAGCGCGACACCGCACGAGTCATACCCGCGATATTCCAGACGCTTCAGACCGTCGACCAGATTGGGGACGATGTCCCGCTGCGCGACCGCGCCGATGATTCCACACATAACGCCTCTCAGAAATGATTCGTGGTCAGCCAGTGAAGCGATGGTAGAGTTATCGAATTGAAATTAATCTTCAATATTTTGTCTTTTGTGAAATATAAATTCACAGAAATTCATTTGTGAAATTTAATTTCACATCTCGCTTTACAGGAGGCCTCATGGCCGGCGTTACGCTAGACGACTTGGACTTGCGAATCCTGAGCGTGCTGCAAGCCGATTCGTCCCTATCGAATCTCGAATTGTCGAGACGTGTCCACGCGTCCGCACCAACGTGTCTGCGCCGGGTGCGCGCGCTCGTCGACGCCGGCGTCATTGCGCGCCAGATCGCCATCATCGATCCGTCGAAGCTGGGACCGACGCTGAGCGCGGTCGTCGAAGTAAGTCTCGACCGGCAAGCGGCCGAGGACTACGACGCCTTCGAGTCGTACATTTGCGCAGAGCCTGTCGTCACCCAGTGCTATCGCGTCTCGCCGGGGCCGGACTTCGTGGTCATCGCCGAAGTCCGCGATATGGCGGAATACGACGAACTCGCACGCCGGTTGTTCAAAAGCTCGGCGAACATTCGCAATGTGCGCACGTTCTTTTCGACACGCTGCGCGAAATTCGAGGCCAACGCTCGCATTCTTCCGATTCGTTCGAATGCGTCTCGCTGATTGAAAATGTTCATTTGAACATTCGATATCGTCATTTGAATGTCATGCACGGCTGTCAAAGTGGCGCCCATTCCAGAATGAATGTGCACGCCACAACCGCCCGATGGACCTTTCCGAACGCCAGACCCGCATCGTTGCCTTGTTTCGCCAACACGGCGAAATAAGTGTCGATGCGCTCGCCGACCACTTCGGCGTGGCCACCCAGACGATTCGCCGCGACGTCAACACGTTGTGCGACGCCAATGTGCTGCGCCGCTATCACGGCGGGGCACGCCTGCTCACGCCGGGGCCGAACCAGCCGTATGAAGTGCGTCGCGTGCGCAATCTCGAAGGCAAGCTGCGCATCGGTCAGGCAGCGGCCGAACGCATTCCCGATGGCGCCACCGTTCTCCTTGGCATCGGCACGACACCGGAGCAAGTCGCCGTGGCCCTCGTTCATCGCAAGCGTTTGTGCGTCATCACCAACAACCTGCGCGCGGCGCTGGTGCTCGCCAGTAACCCCGAACATCGCGTGATCGTTCCCGGTGGCGAACTGCGATCGCCGAATCCGGAAATTCTTGGCGACGAGGCCGACCGTCTGTTCCGCGCCTATCGCGCCGACGTCGGCGTGTATAGCGTGGGCGGCATCGACGACGACGGTACGCTGCTCGATTACGACCGCCACGAAGCCGCGTCGCGCGAAGCGCTGCGCGACGCCAGCCGCTACCGCATTCTCGTCGCAGACACATACAAGTTCTCGCGCAAGCCCAGCGTGCGAGGCGGCCAGCTTGACGAACAGGATCTCGTCATCACCGACGGTCCGTTGCCCGACCCGTTGTGCGGGCATTTGCAGTTATCGGTCGTGTCACCGGTTTCCCCCGAAATTCTTGTCGTCTGACGCAACATCGTTCGTTGCCCCTTCGCCACTTTTTCCACCTTCGCCCCGAGACCGCCCGTTATGCATGCCGCCGCCCCCAGCTTCCCACGCTCTCGCCCCCGGCCATCCCGCCCCATGTGGACGCGCTTCGCGGCCGCGAGTCTCGCCGCGCTAACGTGTGTCTTTGGCACGATGACGCCCACCGTTGCCAGCGCCGCCCCGCTGATCGTGGCGCATCGCGGCGGCACCGGCGATACGCCGGAGAACACGGTGAAGGCGTTCACCAACGCGTTGCAGAACGGCGCGCAAGCGCTATGGATGACGGTGCAAGTCACGCGCGACGGCGTACCGGTGATGTACCGTCCGGCCGATCTTTCCGCGCTGACGGACGGACGGGGCAAGCTCGCGGACGTCGACTACGCCGACGTGCGCAAGCTCAACGCGGGCTATGCCTTCTCACGCAAGGGCGCCGATGGGCAAGCCGTCTATCCCTACCGCGACCACCCACTGCCGATACCCACCTTGCGCGAGGCACTGGCGGCTGTGCCCGCCAACGTGCCCGTGTTGCTCGACATGAAGCAAACGCCTGCTGCACCGCTGGTCGAAGCCGTTATCGAGGTGCTCGATGAGACCAACGCCTGGTCGCGCGTGCGTCTTTACTCGACAGAGGCCGAAGCGACCGATCGCATGCGTGCTCGCCGCCCGCAGGCACAGCTGTTCGAGTCGCGGGACGCCACCCGCAATCGCCTCGTCGCCGCCGCACTCGCCGGGCAATGCGCCGCACCCCCCGCCCCCGGCACTTGGGCCGGCATCGAATTCCATCGACAGGTGGAAGTCGTGGAGCGCTTCACGCTCGGCGAGGGAATTTCGAAAGTCGTGGCGAACTGGTGGACGCCGGCCGCCGTGCAATGCTTCAAGTCGCGTGGTGATGTGCATCTCGTCGCCTTCGGTGTCGAGACGCCGCAAGACTTCGAAACCGCGTCGCAACTGGGTTTCGATGCCGTGATGACCGATTCCCCTGCCCGCCTGCGCGCGGCATTGACCAACCAGGGGCAAGCCACAGCCAAGTAATTCCCCGATTCATGAGCTTCGCTCTGGCCGCGTGCTGAACACCCCTTCGCGCGGCCTGATTCTCCGCTGAGATCAGACAACATCACAACGGAGAGTCGATTTTCATATTTTTAGGATTCCTACTTTTAATCACGATGCAACAACACGGCGCATGACGTCGAAAAAAGCATCGCCCCTCACGGCTACGCACACAGGAAACACACCATGAAGTCTCTTGCTCGCTCCCCTCTCGCCCGCGCTGCCGCGCTCATCATCGGCTGCGGCGCCACCACGCTCGCGCACGCCCAGTCGAACATCACGTTGTACGGCATTGTCGACGGCGGCATTGGCTACGCCAGCAATGTCGCCAGCGTCACCCGGGCTGGCGCTGCCGGCCGTCCTGCCGTCGTCAATGGCGCATCGAATTACGCATTCCAGAGCGGCACGTGGCAAGGCAGCCGCTGGGGCATGCAGGGCACCGAGGACCTCGGCAATGGCCTGAAGGCACTTTTCCGTCTCGAGAACGGCTTCAACATCGGCAACGGAACCGCAAGTCAGGGCGGCGCCGAATTCGGACGCCATGCTTACGTCGGTCTGCAAGACAAGGCCTACGGCACGGTCACGCTCGGCCGCCAGTACGACCCGCTGATCGATCTGGTCGGCTCGGTCGGCGGCACGGCATTGCTCTCGGGCGTTGCGGCGCATCCCGGCGACGTCGACAACCTAGATCACAGCTCTCGCGTGAACAACAGCGTGAAATACCGTTCGCCGACGTGGGGCGGCTTCACCTTCGGCGCCATGTACGGCTTCGGCGGCCAGCCGGGCACGATGGGACGCCAGAACACGTGGGGGCTCGCCGGTCAGTATGCCAACGGCCCGATCACCTGGGGCGTCGGCTACTCGCACGCCAACAACGACAAGGCGAGCGCCACCGACACCACCATCGGAAGCTGGGCCGGGTCGTCCGAATCGGCCTTCGCGTCGTCGATCAACGCGGGTTACGCCAGCGCGAAAGCTCGCGACATCATCGCGACGTCGATGACTTACCAGATCGGCAACACCACGCTGGGTGCGAACTACAGCCACACCGAGTACTCGGCAGGCAGCTACTCGCGCTTTACCCGCACCGCCAAGTTCGACTCGGTCGGCGTGCTGGCGATGTATCGCTTCACCAACGCGTTCCGACTGGGAGGCGGCTATAGCTTCACAAACGTGAATGCACCGGCCGCCAACGCCTCGGGCGCGAAGTACCACCAGTTCAACCTTGCGGCGTTCTACAACCTGTCCAAGCGCACCGAGTTGTATGCGCTGGCGGGCTACCAGAAGGCGTCCGGCAGCACGCTCGACGCCTTCGGCAACGTGATCGACGCCACGGCCTCGGTCGGCGACGCGGCGAACGGCATGTCGTCGGCGACGAACTCGCAGACGGTCGTGCGTCTGGGCGTCAGCCACGTTTTCTAAGCCTGAAACACAAACCGGCCGGTGGCGTGCGATTGACGCACGTCACCGGCCGGTCTTGTGTTACCTGCGATCCTACTTAAGCCGCTTAAGCCGCTTAAGCCGCCTGTGCCGGCAGCGCCGGCACGAGCGTGACGCGCGGTGGCGGCAGCATCGTCACGGCATGCATCTGGGCGCGCAACCAATCGCGCGGACTGCTCCCCGTCTTACGGCGGAACGCGCGCGCAAGGGCCGACGCGCTTTCGTACCCCACCTCTTCCGCCACACGCGCAATCGGCTGACCGTCGCGCAGACGCTTCTGTGCAAGACCGATACGCCAGTCCAGCAGATAGTCCGCCGGCGACTGCCCGATGACCTCGCGAAACTGCGCGGCGAAGTTGGCCCGCGACATATTCGCCGTCCCCGCAAGCGACTCCACCGTCCACGCTTCGCCCGGCTGATTGTGAATCACATGTAGCGCCCGCGCGAGTCGTGGATCGGACAATCCGGCCAGCATGCCGCGACTGACGATGCGCTGCTCCAGCACATGGCGCAACAACTGGATGACGAGCAGTTCGAATAACCTGTCCATGACGGCAAGGCGTCCGCACTGCGCACCGAACGCCTCAGTGAACAGCCAGTTCAGCGTGAGTTCGAGCGTGGAGAGCGATTTCGTCGGAAGCACGAGGTATTCCGGCAGCGCCGCCACCAGCGGATTGTTGTGGCCACCGTCGAAAGACAGCGAACCGCAGACCAATTCCGTTCTCGCGGCATCGCCCGAGAGCAATTGATGATGATTGCGGCGTGGAAAGAAAATCAACGACGGTTCGACGATGTCCTGCCGCGAGCCGTCTTCGAGCACTAACGCGACTTCGCCAGCGCGTAGCAAATGCAAGTGTCCGCCGTCATGCGCGTCAATGCCATAGCTGGCAATACCGCACAGGCCGCCGCTATGAAACACGCCGGCGCGAACGCCGAAATTCGAGATCAGGGTGGAGAGCCGGTCCATGGCGCACTCAAGTTATCTAACCCGGTGCGCCGATTATGGAGGATTTGGCCAACGCTTGCTTGGGACCGGCATTTTTCCGTTCAATGACGATTCACACTTCAGGCGCGGTTGTCGCCCACGTTGGCGCCCGTGCCGATTTCCGCACGGACTTCAGCGCGCGAACGACCGGCCGAGGAACGTTGTTGCAGCAACGACGGATACGTCTGGAGCGATTGGTCGAGTTGGCCGGAGGCACGCGCCTGACGCAATTCCTCGCGCACCTGTGCGCGGGTGACGCCTTGCGTGGTAGCCGGTTGACCCACATCGGCGGTCTGCGTGTCGGCGAAGGCCGAAGCGGAAGCCAGCGTAGCGGTAGCGATCAGGGCAGCAGCGAAAATACGAGCGTTCATGATGAAACTCCTTTCGTTCGGCACTGAGTGCCGGTTGTCGATTTCCTCGATGCGCCTGCCTGACGCCTTGAAGGGCTGGGCAAGTGCTATCGGGTACGACTCAAGATTACGAAAGGGCGGGGCAAATTTCGCGGCTGCACGTCCGCAAGATGCGACCAATCGTCCAGATCTCGCGATCGCCATTAACCAGCGCTATGGCGTCGATAGCGAACGTCGATAAACGGAACCAAAAGTCGGAAAAATGCTGAAAAACAGGCAGAAATGCGGATGAAGCGGAGAGGGAATTACGATTCGGTCACGCGCCGCTTGACCTGGATGTCTGCGATGGGAATGGCGGCGGCCACGGCATCGCCGAGCAAGCGCCGCAACACGGCCGGCTGAGCGACCAGATCGGCCAACGTGTAGCCGTCCAGCACCGCGAAGTAGGCACGCAACGCCTCGCCCAGCACGCCTCGCAGATGGCACGCCGACGTGATCACGCAAGCGTTCTCGCCCTGACGGAAGCATTCGACCATCGCGAAGTCAGGCTCCATCGCCCGCACGACGTCTCCCAGTCCGATGCGCTCCGGTGCGCGTCCCAGACGAATCCCGCCGGAACGGCCGCGCACCGTATGCAGGAAGCCCAGTTGACCGAGCTTCTGCACGATCTTCACGAGATGGTTCTTGGGAATGTCGAACGCCTCCGCCACGGATTGCACGTGCACCAGCTCGTCGGGATGAACCGCAACGTAGATCAGGGTGCGCAAACTGTAATCGGTATGGTCGGTGAGTCGCATTCAGCGGGAGCGGCGGGAACGAACGGGGCGGCACGGCGTGCCGCCCGGCAATCTTGCGAGCCAGTTTAACATGGCCTTGATAGGCATCTTATACGCCGCCAGAGCCCTGCGCGATGCCATTTCCCACCCTCCCGCCCCGCCGCGACTAACCTTTGACGGCCCCGGCCAGCGCCGCCGGCCGAGTCGCGTTGCCGCGGCGTGTTCTCCAGCGTTGCGTCCACACGAGCCATTCGCCCACGATGCCACGGCGGAACAACAGCACGCACAGCACGAAGATCACGCCCGTGACCACGCTCACCATCGAACCCAGGCCGGTGAACGCCTGCCAACCCGTTGCCTGCGCCAGCCAGTTGCCGATGTCGCCGAGCTTGGTTTCCAGCGAGACGATCAGCAACGCGCCGACGACCGGCCCGAAGCGGGTTCCCATGCCGCCGACCAGCGTCATCAGAATGACCGATCCCGAGAGCGACCAATGCACGTCGGACAGCGTGGCAAAGCCGAGAACCAGCGTTTTCAACGCCCCCGCAAGGCCCGCCACTGCGGCGGAAAGGACAAACGCCAGCAGTTTGAAACGCTCCGCCTCATAGCCCAATGAAATCGCGCGTGGCTCGTTCTCCTTGATGGCCGCCAACACGCGGCCGAAGGGAGACGCAATCACCCGCGACATCAGCGCGAACGTTGCGGCGACCACGGCGAGCACCACGAAATACAACGCGAGATCGTGATCCAGCGATACGCCGAAAAGCGTCTGACGAGGCACGCCCTGCAATCCGTCCTCTCCCCCGGTGAATGGCGCTTGCAGGCAAAAGAAATAGAACATCTGCGCGAAGGCAAGCGTGATCATGGCGAAGTAGATACCCTGCCGACGGATCGCGAACAGACCGAAGATCAACCCGAACACGGCGCCGGTCGCAACGCCAGTCAACACCCCGGCCAGCGGCGACCATGCCAGGTCGCGCATCGCATACCCCGCGAAGTACGCGGCCCCGCCGAAGAACGCGGCATGACCGAACGACAACAAGCCCGTGTAGCCGAGCACCAGATTGAGCGAGCAGGCAAACAGCGCAAAGCACAGCACCTTCATCGCGAAGACGGGATAGACACCGAGGGCGGGCAACGCCGCCAGCAGCACGAGCAACACAAGATCGAAACGGTATTGACGCATCATCGACGACTCACTTGTAGGCATAACCACCGAACAGACCATGCGGGCGCACCAGCAGCACGAGCGCCATGATCACGAACACGACCGTGGCCGAAGCCTCCGGGTACCAAAGTTTGGTCAGTCCCTCCAGCACCCCGAGGGCGAGCCCCGTGACGACCGATCCGGCAATCGAGCCCATGCCACCGATCACCACGATGGCGAAGACGGTCACGATCATCGGCTGCCCCATGATCGGGGAGACTTGCATGATCGGCGCCGCCAGCACACCGGCAAACGCCGCCAGCGCGGCACCGAACGCATACGTGAGCGTGACCATGAGCGGTACGTTCACGCCGAACGTCTCGACGAGCCTGGCATTCTCGGTGCCGGCTCGCAGCAGGGCCCCGATTCGCGTGCGCTCGATGACAAACCACGTGAGCGCGCAAGCGGCTAGCGACGCGACCACGACCCACGCGCGATAGTTCGGCAACACCATGAACGGCAGACGCGTGGCACCGGCGAGCAACGCCGGCCCCTCGAACGACATGCCCGACACGCCATACGCCGACCGGCCCAGCCCTTCGATGATGAGCGTGAGCCCGAGCGTGAGCAGCAGCCCGTACAGATGATCGAGCTTGTAGATGCGCGAGAGCAGCCCGCGCTCGATGGCCGCGCCCAGCAAACCGGCCGTCAGCGGCGCGATCACCAGCATCGCCCAGTAGTTCAGCCCGAGGTACTGACCGCCCATCCACGCAACAAGCGCGCCGATCATGAAGAGCGCTCCGTGGGCAAAGTTGATGACGTTGAGCAAGCCGAAGATAACCGACAGGCCCAGACTCAGCACGGCATAAAAGCAGCCGTTGACCAGCCCCAGCATCAGTTGGCTGAGCAACGCCGGCAGAGGAATATCGAAAGGATTCACGGCAATGACCTTCTGAACGGGTTACACGTTGAGCAGCGTCTGGAGCGCCTGCGTGTGGGCGGGCAATCGGTCGGCGTCGAATTGCAGCGCGATGCGGCCGTGCTCCATCACGTAAAAGCGGTCGGCCAGCGGGGCCGCGAAGTGAAAGTTCTGTTCGACGAGCACGATGGTGTAGCCACGCGACTTGAGCGTCCCGATCATGCGCGCGAGCGTGCGCACGATGGCGGGCGCCAGCCCCTCGGAGATCTCGTCGAGCAGCAACAGCCGCACACCCGTGCGCAGAATGCGCGCAATGGCCAGCATCTGCTGTTCCCCACCGGAGAGCCGTGTGCCCGGACTGTGCCGGCGTTCGGCGAGGTTCGGGAACATCGCGTAGATCTCGTCCAGCGACATCCCGGATTGGCCGGCTTGCTTCGGCGCCAGTACCGCCGGCAGCAGCAGGTTTTCCTCGCACGACAGACTGGCGAAGATGCCCCGCTCCTCCGGACAGAAACCCACGCCGCATCGCGCGATCTTGCGCGTGGGCAGGCCAACCGTCTCGCGTCCGAAGATCCTGACCGACCCCTCCCGGGTATCCGTGAGGCCGAGAATGGCGCGCAATGTCGTGCTGCGGCCCGCGCCATTTCGTCCCAGCAGGCTGACCACCTCCCCTTGCCCGGCCACCAGATCGACACCGTGAAGAATGTGCGACTCGCCATACCACGCTTGCAAACCGCTCACCGCAAGCGCCGGAACGCTGGCCGCGACCAGCGAGGATTCGTGTGCCTTCATGCGTGCGCTCCCTCCAGTACGGCGTCTGCCGAGCCCATATAGGCTTCGCGCACGCGGGCGTCGGCGGTAACGGTGGCGTAATCGCCTTCGGCCAGAATCTCGCCCCGTTGCAACACGGTGATCGTGTCGGCAATGCCGGACACGACTTTCATGTTGTGCTCGACCATCAGCACCGTGCGCCCTGCGGCCACTTGCCGGATGAGCGCTGCCACCCTTTCGACATCCTCATGCCCCATGCCTTGCGTGGGCTCGTCGAGCAGCATGACGTCGGGCTCCATCGCAAGGGTGGTGGCAATTTCCAGCGCCCGTTTGCGTCCATAGGGCAACGACACGGTCAACTCGTCGGCATAGGCGGCGATGCCCACCTCGTCGAGCAATGCCATCGCGCGGGTATCCAGATCGCCCAAACCCCGTGTGCTGCGCCAGAAGTGATAGGACTGACCGGTGGCACGTTGCAGTGCCACGCGCACGTTTTCGATCACGGACAGATGTCCGAACACCGCCGAGATCTGGAACGAGCGAATCATGCCGCGCCGCGCCACTGCCGCCGGGGCGAGCCGGGTAATGTCTTCGCCCCGATAGACAATCTGGCCCGAGGTCGGCGTCAGGAACTTCGTGAGCAGGTTGAAGCACGTTGTCTTGCCTGCGCCGTTCGGGCCGATGAGGGCATGAATCGCACCGCGCCGGACCTTCAGGTCAACGCTATCCACCGCAGTGAAGCCGCGAAATGCCTTGGTCAGCCCCCGGGTTTCGAGAATGATGTCGTCGTGATGCATGCGCTTACCCCACCACCGGTAGCGGGGTAATGCCGTACCCATGTTGCAGGCGACGTTCCAATACGGGATCTTCCAGCTCGAAATCGAACCGCTCGGCCGAACGGATGCCACCTATGGCGGCCAGCGTGCCGCACAGCATGGCCGTGCCATCCTCGAAGCGTCCACCGGCCTCGGCGAAGCGCTCGAGCAGGTCCTGCGGCGAGCGCATCGCCGTGACCGGCCCCTGCTGATACAACACCTTCTCGCCACCGATGTTGGCGTAGCTGCGCAGCACGAGTCTGTCCCAATGCGCCTCGATATCGGCCAGTCGCCACAGCAACGCCGCGCAGGGCTTCTCGCACATCTGCTTCGAGACCGTGATGCCGTAGGTCTCGACTTCACGATCCGTGTGGTCCGACGCCACCCCCACATAGGTCTCCCCCGCGCTGCGCACGAGCAGAAACTCGACCTCGCCGCTGCTCGCGCGCCCGCTCGCTTCGATATGCGATTGCGTCGTGAGCCGGTCACTCGATACCCGATAGAACATCGGTGTGGCCGCCGGGCGCTTCACGCCCAACACTTCCAGCTCACGGATGTGATGTTCCATCGCCTCGACGTCGCGCCCGGTCCAGCCCGCAATCACCAGTTGCTTGATGGCGATATCGCGCTCGACGATACCGTCTGCGGTCTGCACTACGAAATGCATGAGATTCATCTTGCCAACTCCGGTCATAGCCTGACTTCCCGAGATCACTTCTTCACGAGCGCGCACTGGCTCTGGGCGAGCGGACGAAACGCCTCGTTGGCGGGAATCGTCTGCAACACCTTGTAGTAATCCCAGGGCTTCTTCGATTCCTTTGGGGACTTCACTTCCACGAGGTACATGTCGTGCACCATCAGGCCATCGGGGCGAATCTGCCCGCCTTTGGCAAAGAAATCGTTGACGGGCGTTTGCTTCATCGACGCCATGACCGTGTCGGCCTCGTCCGTGCCGGTGCGCTGCACGGCTTGCAGGTAGTGCATGACCGACGAATACGTTCCGGCGTGCACGAGCGTCGGCATCTTTCCGGTCTTGGCAAAGAAGCGCTGTGCCCAGGTGCGCGAGGCGTCGTCGCGATCCCAATAAAAGGCGGTCGTCAATGTCATGCCTTGCGCCGCGTCGAGCCCGAGGCTGTGAATGTCGCTGATGAACATGTGCAGGCCGGCAATCTTCTGCTTGGCCGGCCCGGTGATGCCGAACTCGCGCGCCGTCTTGATGGCGTTCACGGTGTCGGCGCCCGCATTGGCCAACGCGATCACCTTGGCGCGTGATGCCTGCGCTTGCAGCAGATAGGACGACAGGTCCGACGAATTAAGTGGGTGCTTCGCGCGGCCCACGACCTTGCCGTTCACGTGTTGCAGCGCTTCGGTGGCGTCCTTCTCCAGCGATGCGCCTAGCGCGTAATCCACCGTCAGGAAGTACCAACTGTTGTCGCCGCTGCGGGTCATCGCTTTGACCGTGTTCGACGCGAACGAATATGTGTCGTATGAGTACTGCACCGTGTACGGCGAGCAGTCCTCGTTGACGAGACGAGTGGTGCCCGCCCCCGTCACGATGGCGATCCGGCGTTTGGCTTTGGCGACGTTGGCGACAGCCAGCGCCACGGAAGACGGCAGCAAGTCCTCGACGACATCGACCTGCTGGTTGTCGAACCAGTCGCGGGCGATGGTCGCTGCGACGTCGGTCTTGTTCTGATGGTCGGCCGAAATCACTTTGATCGGCACGCCGTTGACCTTCCCGCCGAAGTCGTCGACGGCCATTTGCGCGGCAATCACCGAGCCCTTGCCGCCGATGTCGGAGAAGATCGACGACATGTCGGTGAGCACACCGATCTTCACAACACCGTCGCTCATCTTGCCGGGCTGCGCCTGTGCGGCAGACGACATGGCGAAGGCGGCAGCGAGCACCAGAGCCGCCATTGACGTGATACGACTTGCGCGAAACGTAGACATGTTGTTTTCCCGATAGCCTGTAGAGGTGTGGTGTGGGTGAAACAGTCTCCCGACGGCGCGGCAACGCCCTCACGTTCGCCGCGCCCGATGCCCTGCCTTGAACGTGTCAGGCCGGGTCGTAATAGTGAATTTCGAGCAGCAGACAGCCGCCGTTCGACTTGAACGGGCCGTGGAACGCGCCGGGCGGACGGCACGCATAGGTGTTCGGTGCAAAGGCTTCGCCGCCCTCGCCCTGCGCGTCGTTGCCGACCGTCAGATCGCCCGAGACGAGATAAACCTCTTCCCAGTACGTGTGCACGAACGGCGCTTTGGTGTAGATGCCCGGCGCAAAGCGCAGCAAGCGCGTGCGGCTGCCGGCGCGGTTCGGCTCGTCGAGCGAGCCTGCGAGAATCTTCTGCTCGATGCCCGGGGGATAGCCCGGGGGCACCTCCCATCCTTCCTTCATATCGATGGTGTGAAACTCGTCGTGCAGCTTGTTGATCGCCATGGGAACTCCTTTTCTGTGGCGGGTGACGCCGTGGTGGTACGGCAGTCGTAACGTTGTCGTGGGGGCCTGGCGGTGAAGCCGGACTCAGGCAGCGACCGGCTGCCGGACGATCTCGTCCGAGAGCGCGTAAGTGCCGAGCAAGTTGTCGACCAGACGCGTGGCCTTTTGCCAGTCGTAGGTGCGATACGCGTGGCCCTTCGTCACGAACGTGGCGCCGGCGTAGAACATCTCGTACTGGTTATGGCGCGAGGCGAATTCGGAGCCGACGGCGTCCCAGGCGAGCTTGAAGAACTTGACGCGCTCTTCGGCATCGACCACCGGCGACTTCTGTGTCTTCTCGATGATGCTGGCGAGCATCGGATTTTCGAAATCGTGGATGCTCGACGGCAGCATGATCATTCCGCCCCCCGCCAGTTCGCGCAGCGTGCTGAGCACCTTGGTGTAGAGCTGCTGCGTGAGGACTTGCGAGCCGTAGAGCAGGCTGCGATCCGGCACGTAGTAGCCCTTCTCCATGTGACCTTTTGCCTCCATGCCGTGCACCCACGCTTCGACCATGGCCGCTTCGGCCGCCAGTTGCCCGAGCGTTTCGCGCACTTGCGGGAAGGCGTTGGTGCCATTCACCTCGGTAATGCGCAGGGCGATGCCCACGAGGAAACGCAGCTTGACCATCAAGCGCACCTGGCACTGGTAGTTCTGGTAGCTGTGCGCAGGCGTGGCGTGGAACTGCTTCGCGCACATGGCCGTGTCGCCGGCCACGAAGATGCGCTCCCACGGCACCTTCACGTCGTCGAAATACAGCACGGCGTCGTTCTCGTCGAAACGCGACGCGAGCGGGTTGTCGAACACCGACGTCGCGCTACCCTCGTAGGACTTGCGCGACAGCACACGCAGCCCCTTGGTGTTCATCGGAATCGCGAACGACAGCGCGTACATCTCGTCGCCGGCCTTGAGCGGCTGGATGCAACTGCAGAAGACCTCGTTGGCCATGATGCCGCTGGTGGCGAGCATCTTCGCGCCGCGCACCGTAATGCCCTCGTGGTCCTGATCGACAATACCGACGGCGAGGTATTTGTCCTCCTGCTCATGCGCGGCCTTCGACTGATTCGCCTGCGGATTGACGATCACATACGTCAGGAACAGGTCGTTGTCGCGTGCATATTTGTAGTAGTCGCGCAGCGCGCCGGCGCGCCGGGTGTCGTATTGCTCGAAGACATCGATGCCCATCACCATGCCGGAAATGCACGACGCCACGTGATCCGGCGAACGCCCCATGAACCCGTAGTGCAACTCGCTCCAGGCTTCGAGCATCTCGCGGCGCTGCACCAGTTCGTCGTAGCTGGTGGGCAGTTGCCAGATGCGCGAGACCTGATCGCCCGTATCCGGCGACGCGAAGGTCATCGCCTCGAGGTTCTCGGGACGCGCCTGAAAGTCGTACAGACTCGCATAGCTGCGAATGGAATTCCGGAACGCCGGATGGGTGGTCACGTCGCCGACGGGCTTGCCGTCGATATACACCTCGCGTCCGTCACGCAATTGGCCGATATGTTGACTACCGTTCTTTACCATGACTCTCTCCTGAAACCCTGGGGAACTCACGCCGCAACCGGCGTGGTGTCGAGCGAGCGGTACTGCCCGCCGAAGAAAATGAGCGGCCGGCCGTCGTGACGCGCCGCGTGGCGCACCACTCGTCCGATGAAAATCACGTGATCGCCGCCGTCGTGCTGTGCGTATGGCTCACACTCGAAGGCGGCGAGCGCCCCCGGCAGGCGGCCAATGCCCTCGCCTTCGAAGCTCACGCCGTCCCACTTGTTGCCCCGGGCGGTCGCGAAACGGTTGGAGGTATCGCGCTGGCTCTCGTCGAGCACATTCACCGTGTAACGCCCCGCGGCACAGAGATCGTCGAGGCTGAGACATCGCCGGTCGACCGAGAACAACACCAGCGGCGGAGCAAGCGAAACCGAATTGAACGAGGCCACGGTGATACCGATAGGCGGCCCGTCGTCGCGAGGCGCCGTAATCACGGCTACGCCTGTGGCGAACATGGCAAGCGTGCGACGGAACTGCCGCGCTTCGTCTTCCGCTGCCGGTACTGCGGTCGATGCATCGTTCATGATTACCTCCTTCTGAAGCCGGTCACTCGGGCAACGCGACACCAAAACCGTCGACTTATCCAGCGAACCGTCTTTCACATTTAGCTTTGTTTATTAGTAATTATTGAACGTTAACAAAAATAGCTAATCAAGAAAGGTAAACCCTGAGCAAGAGGAAAGTGCATATGCATTTCGCTGGTGCATCGCCGCACCGAAAGTGCGCAAAACCCTTGCCAGTCATAGGGTTTCGCAAATCATGCAATGCACCAGACACAACCGGATTGCGCGCAACCTATCTCGTTAACCCGAGCCGTCCGGCGGGGAAAACGGAAGGCATGAAACCCTTTTTTCAATATGGGAGAGTGCAATTTTCGGAAAATGCGGTGCTACACTCGGCCGCAATTCAAGATGTCCACCGGACGATTTCGGAGTCCCCTATGTCGCCTACCAAGCCGTCGCTTTTCGAAGCTCCCATCTACATGGACTACAGCGCCACGACCCCGGTCGATCCGCGCGTGGTCGAGACCATGGTTCCGTACCTGAACGTCAATTTCGGCAATCCTGCATCGCGCAGTCACAGCTACGGCTGGGCGGCGGAAGAGGCTGTCGAGACGGCCCGCGAGCACGTTGCCGCGCTGCTGGGCGCCGATCCGCGCGAGATCGTCTGGACGTCGGGCGCGACCGAGGGCAATAACCTCGCCATCAAAGGCGCGGCGAATTTCTACAGCGGCAAGGGCAAGCACCTCATTACCGTGAAGACCGAGCACAAGGCCGTGCTCGACACCATGCGCGATCTGGAGCGACAGGGCTTCGAGGTCACCTACCTCGATGTGCCGGAAGATGGCCTGATCACGGTCGATACGGTGCGTAACGCCCTGCGCCCGGACACCATCCTGGTGTCGGTCATGATGGTGAACAACGAAATTGGTGTGATCCAGCCAATCGCAGAGATCGGCGAACTGTGCCGTGAACGCGGCATCGTGTTTCACTGCGACGCCGTGCAAGCCGCCGGCAAGATTCCGATCGATCTGCAAACGCTCAAGGTCGATCTGATGACGGTCACGGCCCACAAGCTGTACGGCCCGAAGGGCATCGGTGCGCTGTACGTGCGTCGCAAGCCGCGCATTCGCATCGAAGCGCAGATTCACGGTGGCGGCCACGAACGGGGCATGCGCTCGGGCACGTTGCCGACGCACCAGATCGTGGGAATGGGAGAAGCGTTCCGGCTGGCGAAGCTCGAACTGGCGACGGAAGCCGCACGGGTGGGCGCGCTGCGCGACCGCCTGCTGGCAGGTCTTCAGGCGATGGACGAGGTGTACATCAACGGCGACATGACCCACCGCGTGCCGCATAACCTGAACGTGAGCTTCAACTTCGTCGAAGGTGAGTCGCTCATCATGGGCATCAAGGGGGTCGCAGTGTCGTCGGGCTCAGCCTGCACGTCGGCGTCGCTAGAACCCTCGTATGTGCTGCGCGCGCTCGGGCGCAGCGACGAACTTGCACACAGTTCGATTCGCTTCACCCTGGGGCGCCTCTCGACCGAAGCAGAAGTTGACAGCGTGATCGAACAGGTGCGCGGCACCGTCGGCAAACTGCGCGAGATGAGTCCGCTATGGGATATGTATCAGGACGGCGTGGATCTGAACACGATTCAATGGGCTGCCCACTAAGCTGACGCGAGGGTCGCGCCAGACATTGGGGCACAGGGGAGTCCGGAGATCAGCGCTTGTCGCGGATCGCCAGCAGATGGCTCAGATCGAGTGTGGCGCGATCGCCGTTGGCGACCAGTCGGTCGACAACGGCACACAGCACCTTGAATTCGGTACGTGTCACGCCTTCGAACAGCACGTCGTTGATGCGCTGCTGCGAAGGCGTCAGTTCGTGAAGGAGTTTGGCGCCGGCCGCGGTGACCGTCAGGCTCATCTTGCGGCGGTCTTCCGGATTCTGGCGCTTGTCGATCAGCTTGAGCGCCTTGAGCTTGTTCGTCTCGATGGTGACGAACGCCCCGGATAGGTGCAGATGCTCGGCCAGTTGATTGACGGTGACATCACCGATCGACGAGAGATGCACCACCGACTGAAGCAGGGAATATTGAATGCCCGTCAGGCCGATCAGGCTGCCGAAGCCGTCGCGCACCGACAACAGACGTGCGGCAAAGGGCAGCAACCCATTGATCAGATGACGGAATTCAGCATCGGAGCCATCAATGAGACAGGCCGGATTGGTGACGGTAAGGGCCTTCGGGGCCGACGATTTGGGCATGGGAATTTGGGGTAAGCGGCGCGGCGCGCCAGGACAATCACTTTGAAAAAAAATTATACTGCAAAGTTATCTACGTCCTGACGAGCGGGGATTTGGCTTCGCCGCCTTGCGGCCCCCGCCCTGCCACGCCTCGGCCATGTGAGTTGCCCGGTCGACGTTCTTACCAGCGGGCGGTCATCCCGCCCATCCACGAGTCGTGATAGGTCTGCGGGTTGAGTCCGCGCCGATAACCCACGTCCAGATCCAGCCATGGCTTCGGGCTGTAGATGGCGCCGAGAATCAGGTATGCCGGATTGGTCCGCTGTGAAAAATCGGGGTTTTGCGACGTGCCTACATCCAGAATCAACTGCGTTGACGGCAACACGCGGTAAAGCACGGCGCCCGAGACCTTCCATACCGATTGGCGCTGCGCCTGACGGTTGGCCTGATAGACGGCCCCGGCGTTGAACAGGAACGTCCAGTCGTCGATCACGTACTGAGTGAGCAGCGTGGCGCCGGCATTCACCCGGCCAGTGCCGAGACCGCGCTGGTCGTTGCCCGAGGGAAACGTCAGATAGGGCTTGAGGCCGACGCTGAACGCCCCATCGTCGTACATACGCCACTTGGCGCCAGTCTCCACATCGCCGATCCCGCTGCCCGCCGTATCGGAGCGGGTCTGAATGTTGGTGTAGGGCACATCGACGTAGAGGTCGAGCGCCTCGCCCACACCGCGTGTCAGGGTGCTGTTCCAGAGGGTCTGCCGGCCAATGTCCTGCTGCTTCGACGTGACTTCGCCATTTGTCTCGAATTGCCAGTTGCCGTCGCCCTGCGTGCCGGTGTCGTCGGTGACCAGCGGATGCGCGGCGAAAGCGCTGAGGGGGCAGAACAATGCCAGATATGCCAGTTGCTTCTTCATGAGTCGTTCTCTTCTTGTGCGTGTGCTGCGCCGTGCCCTGCACGGCGCTTGCGTCGGGTTCACCCGCTCCCGCCCGAATGGCCGGGAGCGTGGCGTCAGTGCCATGTGAGCCAGGTATCGGATCGGGGCACGATCAGAACCAGCGGCCGAAGCGGCGGATATAGATCGTCTTGACCACCTGAGCCAGCGCGATGTATCCGAGCATGGTCGCCACGAGCCAGTAGAAGTACGATCCCGGCAGCGCCACGAAGCCCAGCGCTTCGGCGAACGGCGAGTACGGCAGCCAGCAGGCCAGCGCAATCGCCACCGTGGTGGACAGCATGATCGGCAGCGCCGGCGTGCTTTGCAGGAACGGAATCTTCTGCGTGCGCAACAGGTGCACCACGAGCGTCTGCGACACCAGACCTTCGACAAACCAGCCCGAATTCATGATGACTTGCCCGGCATCGCCGCCTTGGGCGTGATAGAGCGCGCCGGCACCAAAGACCGTCCACATCAGGATGTAGGTCGTGATATCGAACACCGACGAGGTCGGCCCCAGCCACAGCATGAAGCGCCGGATGTTGCCCGCGTCCCACTTGCGCGGCTTTTTGAGGAACTCGGGGTCCATACGGTCCCACGGCAGGAACATCTGCGAGATGTCGTACACGAGGTTCTGCACCAGCAGTTGCATCGCCAGCATCGGCTGCCACGGCAGGAACGCGCTGGCGACCAGCACCGAGAACACGTTGCCGAAGTTCGAGCTGGCGGTCATGTTCAGGTACTTGAGGATGTTGCCAAACGTCTCGCGCCCCTTGATCACGCCCTCTTCCAGCACCATCAGGCTCTTTTCGAGCAAGATGATGTCGGCGGTTTCCTTGGCGATGTCCGCACCGGTATCTACCGAGATGCCGACGTCGGCGTCGCGCAATGCCGGGGCGTCGTTGATGCCGTCGCCCAGAAAGCCCACGGTGTGACCATTGGCCTGCAACGCCTTGACCACTCGCGCCTTGTGCAGCGGCGCGAGCTTCGCGAATACCGTCGTGCGGCCGACCACGTCGCGCAACGTGGCGTCGGTCATCGGCTCGATGTCCGTGCCCAGCAGCGGCGTGCCCGGCTCGATGCCCACCTGACGGCAAACATTCATCGTGACGATGGGGTTGTCGCCGGTCAGCACCTTGACCGTGACCCCGTGCTCGCGCAGGGCAGCAATCGCCGGTGCGGCCGAATCCTTGGGCGGATCGAGGAACGTCAGGAAACCGCAGACCATCAGACCAGCTTCGTCGGCAGTCTTGTACTGCGTCTTCGTCTCGCCGGCCGGAATGTCACGCGTGGCGACAACCAGCACACGGAAGCCGTCTTCGTTGTACGCTTCGGCGCGAGCCAGCAGCATGGCGCGGGCTGTGTCGTCGAGCGCGCGCACGCCTTGCGGCGTCTTCACGTGCGTGGAGACCGACAGCATCTCCTCGACCGCCCCTTTGGTCACCATCAGGTGTTCGCCACGGTCGTTGGCGACCACCACCGACAGACGCCGGCGCACGAAATCGAACGGCAACTCGTCGATCTTGGCAAACGCGCGTGGCTGCACGGACTCGCCGATTTCGTTGGCGCGGCGGATGATCGCCACGTCGATCAGATTGCGCTGACCGCTCTGGTGATAACTGTTGAGCCAGCCAAGACGCAGCACCTCTTCCTGCACATCGCCCGACACATCGAGATGCTGTTCGAGAATGATGCGGTCCTGCGTCAGCGTGCCGGTCTTGTCGGTGCAAAGCACGTCCATGGCGCCGAAGTTCTGCACCGAGTTCAGACGCTTGACCACCACCTTGCGACGCGCCATCGCCAGCGCACCGCGCGCCAGATTGGCGCTCACGATCATCGGGAGCATTTCCGGCGTCAGACCAACGGCCACGGCCAGTGCGAACGTCAGCGCGCTCAGCCAGTCGCCCTTGGTCAGGCCGTTGATCATGAAGACGATCGGCACCATCACCAGCATGAAGCGGATGAGCAGCCAGCTCACACTGTTCACGCCACGGTCGAAGCTCGTCTCGACACGTTTGTGGCTCACCACGTTTTTCGCGAGTGCGCCGAAATACGTATCGCCTCCCGTTGCGACGACCACCCCCGTGGCTGTACCGCTGACCACGTTGGTGCCCATGAAGCAAACGTTCGACAGTTCGAGCAGGTTGGCATTGCCCTGCCCGTCGGCCATCTCGGCCGACTTCTGCGCCACGGCGCCCAGCGTGTCGTACTTCTCGACCGGCAACGCCTCGCCGGTCAGTACCGCCTGACTGATGAACAGGTCACGAGATTCCATCAGACGCAGATCGGCCGGAATCATATCGCCCGCCTGCAACGTCACGATGTCACCCACGACCAACTCGCGCATGGCGACTTCGTGACGTTCCGACTTCCCCGAGGCCGTCACACGGCGACGAACTGACGCCGTGGTGCGCACCATCGCCTTGAGCTTCTCGGCCGCACGCAGTGAGCGGAATTCGGAGAAGAAGCGCAGCAGTCCGCTGATCGTCACCATCGTCAGCAGGATGATGATGCCCGTGTATTCCTTGTCGTCCGGGTCGGCGAAGTAGACGTCGGTAAAGAAGCTCACGACGGCGAGCGCGAGCAGCACCATCACAAACGGGTTCTTGAAGGCGAAGAACAACTGCACCGTCCAGTGCGGCGGCTTGTCGTGCGCGATTTCGTTGGGGCCGTAGCGGGTCTGGCGCTGGCCCACATCGGCGAGCGTGAGACCGCTCGTGTCGGTGCCGAGGGTATGAAGGACGTCTGGCAGCGGCTCGGTGGCGAGCCTGGCAATGGCGTCGGGGCCCGAGAGCGGGAGATCTGAGGTTGTCGAGTGTTCGACGAAGCCACGCTGTTTATGGCGCGAGCGAAGGTTCTTGTTCATGACGATTTCCTGGCACGGCTTACGCTGGCATGGCGGCCGGCCGGTCTCGTCAGTCGCTACCGGAAATCATCTCTCCGGAAAAAAGCGCGAACGCACCCAGCCGCGCCGCGCGGCACGCGGTCGGTAATAACGAAAATGTTTGGATCTGGCATCGGATCGCCCGCCGGAAGTCCGTGCGACACGCGCGCGGTTCCGACGGGCTTCATTCGGCTACTTCCGTCTTCCATATCGGACTCCTTAGGTTGGTTTATTCGGTACACCGGCAGCCGTTATCGCGCTGCGCGGTAAAGAAAAAGCGAAACGGCAAATCGATCCGCGACGGCGCACTACGCGTGTGCAGGCATCGCGCCAACGTTGACGCCGCTGCAACGAGCACCGTCGTCGGACCAGAACACACGGCGCACGCTGCGCTCGCCGGACAAGCGCATGACGAGCGACGTGAGCGACGCACGCGAGGCGAACGGACAATCGAGCGTGACGGTGGCCGAGGCCTCGTCGCGGTCGCTCCAGTGCGTGATGCTGACGTGCGTGGCGCGAAGCCCGAGCTCGGTGAGATCGACGAACATTTGCTTGCGCAGTGCCCCCAGGGCATCGGCCAGGCAAACGATGGTCAGGCGCGACACCGGCGTGGTGCGCGTCGGTTGGCTTTGAACAGCCTGAAACGTTTGAAAAACTCGCATGACTTCCTCGCATGGCTGCGAATCGTCCTTGCCACACGCGGCACGGACGGTCGGCTCGTGTGCGTGCCGTCTCGATGCGAAATGCATGCGCAAGACGACAACGCCCATCACGGGCACGACAGTGGAATTTCTGCGGGAACTGCGCCGGAGAAGTCACGCTCAGGACGAGCGTTGAGGGGCGCTAGACACCGCATCCTGCATGAGGACGCGGCACAGGGAATGGCTGTGGATCCTCAGGCAATCAGTCGATCAACGGTCGACTACTACTGGCATCGGAATTCACGGACAACCCCTTAAATTGAAGACAGGGCGGATGGTAACTGAGGCTATTTTGCAGCGTCAAGCATTAAATGCTGCATCGCACCGAGATGAGAAATTGCCTATGAATTCAGGCGCTTGATCGCCCGTCACGGCCAGCGGACGGGCTTCAGCGCCCCACAAGCCTCATCGCCTCACAAATACCTCGGTGTCCTTGCAAAGCACTTGGCATTGACAGGGATATTTCCCATCGGTTATTAATAATGATTATCATTAACAAATTATTGGCATCCGCTTCAACGGCTGCATGACCGTTACCAGTGTTCGCGCTGGTCCAGAGCGTCGTGAGTGGACCGGACATCAGGCTGGATCATGCAAACCCAGGGCACCCTCCCTTCTACCGTCGAGCTGCTGTACAGCCATCACCACTCCTGGCTGAAGGGATGGTTGCATCGGCGTCTCGGGAGTGCCGAGCAGGCCGCCGATATTGCGCACGACACTTTCGTGCGGCTGCTGGGTAGCGATCGGGTGCCCGCGACGTTTGACGAGCCTCGCGCCTATCTCACGACCGTTGCGCAGAATCTCGTATCGAATCATTGGCGCCGTCAGAAGCTGGAACGCGCTTATCTCGACGCCCTCGCCCATGTGCCGCGCGACGTCGAATGGTCGCCCGAGACACGCGCGATGGTGCTCGAAACACTGCTGGAACTAGACCGCCTGCTCGATGGCTTGCCGGGTATCGTCCGGCAGGCGTTCCTGCATTCGCAGCTCGATGGTCAGACGCACGCCCAGGTAGCGCAGACGCTGGGCATTTCGATTCCGACGGTCAAGCGCTACCTCACCAAAGCCTTACAACGCTGCTATTTCGCCGACCTGTCGTTTCTCGGCTAACGCCCATCACCCTCGCCACAGAGCATCGCATGCCCGCTATTCACTCGACCTGGTACGACGCCACTGCCGATGCCGCCACTGTGCCGGGAGAAGTCGCCGAGCGCGCTGTCGAATGGCTCATCGAATTGCAGAGCGACGACGTGTCCCCACAACGCGTCGCCGAGTGGCAACAGTGGCGCGACGCGCATCCCGATCACGAACGGGCGTGGCAACGCATCGAGTCCGTCAAAGGCAAGCTCGCGCCGCTCGCCTCGCCCGTGCAAGCCGGTGTCGCACAAGCGGCATTGGCGCCGCCTGCGTCAAAGCAGCGCCGCCGCGCGGTGAAGGCGCTTGCCGTGCTTCTGTTCGCGGGTGGCGGCACGTGGGGCTTGCTGCACACGTCACCGTGGCAACGCTGGTCGGCGGACGTGCGTACAGCCGTTGGCGAACGTCGCACGCTACGTCTTGCCGACGGCACGCAACTCGTGCTTAACACGGACACCTCAGTCGACATCGCCTATGGAGACGACGCGCGTCGCGTCCGCCTGATCGCAGGTGAAGTATTGATCACCACGGCGCCGGACACACATGTGCCGTCGCGACCTTTCCTCGTCGAGACTTCGCAAGGGACGGCATGCGCCCTCGGCACACGCTATACGGTGCGGCAATTCGATGACGGCACGCATGTCAGCGTCTATCAAGGTGCCGTGGAAATTCGTCCCCGGACGAACCCGGCGCAGTCCCTGATCCTACGCACCGGCATGCATGCCCGCTACACGGCGCAGAGCATTTCCGATCCGAGCGACGCGCCGGCAGGCGACGCCACCTGGGCCGAAGGCGTCATCGTGGCGCGCAGCATGCGGCTCGCGGATTTCGTTGCCGAACTCGGGCGTTACAGCAATGCGGCGCTCTCGTGCGACGCCACCGTTGCGAACCTGCGCGTGTCGGGCACATTTCCGCTCGACGACGTGGGCAAGGTACTCGACACGCTCGGCACCACGCTGGCGGTGCGAACCGAGTCGGTCACCCGGTTCTGGGGAGCACGCGAAATCCGGCTGGTACCGGCGTGAATCACGATCGATTCGCTGTCGGTTGGCCGTCGATGCACTTAGCGTCGGCACAACCGAAATTTTTTCAAAAAAGGTGATCCGTTTCGATTTTTCGCGGGTCATGGAAGACGAGCACTACTCCTCCTCTTCCACACGAAAGGTCAGATCATGGGTCACGTCCGGGGGCTGCAACAAAGCCCAAGCCAACCACATTGGGTACATCGCCGCACGCGGCTGGCCTGCGCACTGGGTCGCATTGCCCTGGGTGCCGCCGTCGCCGCCCCCGTTGGCACAGTCCTTTTCGCACCACTCGCCGCGCAAGCGCAAAGCGCCGCCGCACCGGGCGAGCGCGCCTTCGACATTCCGGCCGGTTCGCTCGAAGACGCCCTTAGCCGCTTCGGCCGCGACGCGGGCATCATGCTCTCGTTCAAGCCTGAGGTCACGGCGGGACGTCGCAGCCACGGCCTCAAAGGCACCTATACGCCGCGCAACGGACTCGAAGCGCTCGTGGCAGGCACCGGGGTCGACGTGGTGCCGCAATCGAACGGCAGCTACCTCATCGCACCTTCCGCCAGCGGCGCAGCAACGGACAACGCGGTCATGCTGCCGGCGGTCAACGTGACGGCCGCCGCGTATGACAACGGCCTTCAACCGGCCTACGCAGGCGGTCAGATCGCACGCGGCGGCGGCCTCGGCATGCTGGGGTCGGCCGACGCGATGGACGTGCCGTTCAGCACCATGAACTACACCGAGCAAATGGTGCGTGACCAACAGGCTCGCACCCTCGCGGACGTCATCATCAACGAATCGTCGGTGCGCATGCTGACCTCGAGCGGTGGCTTCGGCGAAGACTTCCAGATTCGCGGTTATACGGTTTCGAGCAGCGATGTCGGCCTTAACGGCCTGTATGGCATGGCCAGCGCCAGCCGGGTGCCGGCCGCAATCGTCGAGCGCGTCGAGGTGCTCAAGGGACCGGGCACGCTGATGAACGGCATCGGTCCGAGCGGCAGTATCGGCGGGGCGATCAATGTGCTGACCAAACGCGCCACGAGCGAGCCGATCACACGCCTGACGACCTCGTTCCAGAACAAGTCGCAACTGGGTGTCGAAGCCGACATCGGCCGTCGCTTTGGCGAAAATCAGCAATGGGGGGTGCGCGTGAACGGCGTGTACCGCGACGGCAACACCACGCTCGATAACGGCAAGCAGAGCATCGGTTTCGGCTCGGTCGGGCTCGACTACACGGGTCAGCGCCTGCGCTGGACGCTCGACGCCTACACCCAGCACGAAGGCGACGACAACTTCCGTCCCCAGATCGGCTTCCAGTCGTCGGTCAAGACCCTGCCGGAGGCGCCGTCGGGCTACCGCAACTTCTACCCGGGCAGCGAGTTGCATCTGCACGATTCGGCCGTGACCACGCGCCTGGAATACGACGTGCTGCGCAATGTCACGGTCTGGGGCGCGGTGGGCTATCACTACGCCACTGCCTACCAGACCTTCCCGAGCGGTCCCGCCGACGCACTGGGCAACTTCACGGTGATGAATTCGTACTACGACTCGTACACACGCTCACGCACGGCGGATGTGGGCGCACGCGCGAACTTCAAGACCTTCGACATTGGCCATACGCTCACGGTGCAGGCCTCGCGTCTGGAGCAGGATGCTGGCAACGCCTACGTGCCGGGTTCGACGTCGGTGCCGTCGAATATCTACAACCCGTCGCCGCTGCCCGCGGTGAACGCACCGCGCACCGATCCGAAGAAGGCCTCCGAATCGGCGTTGACGAGCATTGCCGTCACCGACACGCTGTCGTTCCTTAACGATCGCATGCTGCTGACCGGCGGTCTGCGTCATCAACGCGTTGTACTCGACAACTTCAACACGGCCAACGGCGCGCTGACCTCAAGCTACGATCAAAGCGCCATATCGCCGCTCGCAGGCATCGTCGTCAAGCCGCTGCAAAACGTCTCGGTGTATGCGAACTTCACGTCGGGCCTGTCGCGTGGCGGCATCGCACCGGCGACCGCGCGTAACGCGGGTCAGGCGTTCCCGCCGTACAAGTCCAAGCAGTACGAAGCCGGCGTGAAAGCCGACTGGGGCACCGTCACGACGATGATCTCGGTGTTTCAGGTGCAACGCCCGAACGCCATCACCGATCCCGCGACCAACCTCTATAGCTTCGACGGCGAACAGCGCAATCGCGGCCTCGAAGTGTCGGCGTATGGCGAAGTCGTCAAGGGCCTTCGTCTGATGGCCAGCGCCACGTTCTACGACGCCAAGCTCACCCAAACGGCCGGTGGCGTGAACGACGGCAACGACGCCAACGGCGTGCCCAAACGCGCCTTCAACCTCGGTGTCGACTGGGATACGCCCTGGGTGCCGGGCCTCTCGCTCAACGGCCGCATCATCAACACGTCGCGCATGTACTTCAACGCAGCCAACACGCTCGAGTTGCCGGCGTGGACGCGTTACGACATCGGCGCGCGCTACCGCACGCGCATCGCAGGCAAGTCGGTCGTGTTCCGCGCCAACATCGAGAACCTGTTCAATTCCAACTATTGGCTCATGAGCGGCACCTACGCCACCGTGGCCGCACCGCGCACGTTCCTGTTGTCCGCGCAGATCGACTTCTGAGGACGATCGATATGCCGCGCATTTTTCACTTCGTTTGTCTCACCGCTTTTCACACCGTTAGCCACTTCTGCAAGGAAACCGCAATGAAGAAGACTGTCTCCCGCCGACTGACGCAACTCACGTTCGCCGCCCTCGCCGCCCTGACCGGCACCGCACAAGCGCATCAGATCTGGATCGAGCAGCCCGCCGGACAGAACGCCGTGATTCGCTTCGGTGAGTTCGGTGAAAACCTGCGCGAAGCCTCGCCCGGTCTGCTCGACAAGTTCGGCGCGCCCACGGGGACGCTGAGTTCCGCACAGGGCGAGAAGACGGCCCCCGCTACGAAGACGGCAAACGGCTTCGCGCTGCCGTTCAAGGCCGGCGCCGGCGAAGCCCTCGTGGCAGAAGATGCGCACTACCCGCTCTTCACCCTCAAGCGTGACGGTCAGGAAGTCACGAACTGGTATCGTCCGGCGGCGCGTCTGGCCACGGACTTCTCGAAGCAGAAGCCGCAACTCACGCTCGATCTGGTGCCCGCCGGCAAGCCGGGCGAGTTCCAGTTGTTCTTCCAGGGCAAGCCGCTGCCCAAGGCGAAGGTGTCGTTCGTCACGCAATCGGGCTGGTCCAAGGAAGCACACACCGATGCACAGGGTCTGGTGACGTTCGACATGCCCTGGAAGGGGGTGTACGTTGCCGAGGTCATCCACACCGACAAGACGCCGGGTGAACGCACGGGCGCCAAGGGGGCCGAGCGCTACGAGGGTGTGCGGTACGTGACGACCACGACGGTCATGCAGGCCAACGGTATCGAACCGCTCCCGGCCGGTCCGGCCGCCACGCCCAACAAGTAAGCGACACGCATCATGGCTCAGGTTCGTCGCGCTGCGTTTGCCAATACCGGCGCGCTCGTCTCTCGCATCGTTGCGGCCATCGGCGGCGGCTACGTCGTCGCGGCCCTGGCGAGCGTTGCTGTCCTCGCGTTGCCGATGGACAAGGCCCAGGCGGTCATCACCGGCATGCTGGCGAGCTTCGCCATTTATGCCGGTGCGGTCGTCTGGGTGTTCGCCGTGCGCAGCGCATGGCGCGCCTGGGCCGGTTTGCTCGTCGTTGCCGCACCGCTCGCGCTCGCCGCGTGGGCGGTGTCGTCGGGCCTGATGGCAGGAGGTGGCGCATGACAACGGCCTCCCCACCCAAAGTCAAACCGCAGGGCCGAGGCATCCGCCAGACGATGTCCGACCTTCACACCTGGACCGGCCTGCTCGTCGGCTGGCTGCTGTACGCCATGTTCCTCACCGGCACGGTGAGCTATTTCAAGGACGAGCTTTCCCAGTGGATGCGCCCCGAAGTGCCGCATCAGCAAGGGCTGCCCGATTCGGCCGAGGTCGCACAAAACGTCAGCCGTCAATTGACGACGCTTGCCGCAGGAAGTCCGCAATGGAGCATCTACCTACCGACTGAACGCAATCCGGTCGCCGGGGTGTTCTGGCGCAATGCGCCATCCAACGCCAAGGCAGGCAACCGTCGCACGTTCGAAGAAGCGACGTTCGACCCGACGACAGGCCAGATCCTCAAGGCGCGCGAGACGCTCGGGGGCGACTTCTTCTACCGCTTTCACTTTCAGTTCCATCCCCTGCCAGTGCTGTGGGGACGCTGGCTCGCAGGCTTTTGCGCCATGTTCATGCTGGTGGCGATCGTCAGCGGCGTGATTACGCACAAGAAGATTTTCATCGACTTTTTCACCTTCCGGTGGGGCAAGGGACAACGCTCGTGGCTCGACGCGCACAACGCGCTTTCGGTCTTCGGCCTGCCCTTCCACCTGATGATCACGTACACCGGCCTCGTTACGCTCATGGCGCTGTACATGCCGTGGGGCGCACAAACCGCGATCAAAACGCCGGTCGAACGCGCGCAGATGAATGGCCAACTGAGCGCCTTTCCGCCGCCGGCCAAAGCCACGGGCGAGAAGGTGGCGCTTGCCCCCATCGACGCCATGGTGCGCCAAGCCCAGGCTCGCTGGGGCGCGCACGATGTCGGGCGCGTCACCATCACCCTCCCCGGCGACGCTGCGGCCCGTGTCGCCGTGACACGCGGCGAGGCCACACGCGTGTCGATGAGCCCGCAGTATCTGCTGTTCGACGGCACGACCGGCAAGCTGATCGACGTGAAGGACAACGTCGGTGCAGCGGCCGAGACGCGCGGCGTCATGTATGCGCTGCACCTCGGGCGCTTCAGTGATCTGCATCTGCGCTGGCTGTACTTCCTCGTCAGTCTGGGGGGCACGGCCATGGTCGGCACCGGGCTCGTGATGTGGACGGTCAAGCGCCGTAGCAAGCTGCCGGACCCCGCGCGGCCGCACTTCGGCTTTCACGTGGTCGAACGCCTGAACATCGCCGCGATTGCTGGCCTTTCCATCGCCATGACCGCATTCCTGTGGGGCAATCGCCTGATTCCCGCCGATGTTGCGCGACGCAGCGCCACCGAGGTCGATCTGTTCTATTGGGTGTGGGCCGCCACGCTGCTGTATGCGCTGATACGTCCGGCCAGACGTGCGTGGATCGAATTGCTGTGGATCGCCACCGCCCTGCTGGCATGGCTGCCGGTACTCAACGCCGTCACGACATCACGCGGGCTCTGGCACAGTCTGGCCGCAGGCGATTGGGTCTATGTGGGTGTCGACCTGATGATGTGGGCGCTGGCGGCACTGCATGCCTGGCTCGCCGTGCGCACTGCCCGGCATCAACCCAAGGCGAGACCCGCGCGAGCCGCACCGGTCGCTCAAGGCACTCAGGCACCGGCCGCAGCGGCCAATGCCACGTTGAACGAGGATCGCGCATGATGCCTCTCTACACGTTCGCGATCTGTCTGGTAGGGTTTGCTGCGTTGGCACTGGCGACGGAGCGTCAACAGACAACGCTGTTCGGCAGCGTGTCGCACGTGCGAACACGCTATGGCCGTCGCGTCGGTTGGACGGCGCTGACTGTGGCGCTCGGTGTGAGCGTTGCCGATCAGGGATGGGGATTCGGACTGGTGACCTACAGCGGCCAGACCAGCATGGCAGCCGGTCTGGTGTATCTCGCCCTCATCGGGGTGGCGCGCCGCCGGTCACGCTGACCGGCAAGCCCCGATCTGAACGTTACTCGTTCTCTTCGAAGTAGTGCCCGAACTTCACCTGCTTGGTGCGAATGTAGCGTTCGTTTTCCTCGCGCATCGGAATATCGAGCGCGATGCGTTCGCAGACCGGGATGCCGTGCTTCGTGAGCGTATCGAATTTCTTCGGATTGTTGCTCATCAGACGCACCGAGCGCACGCCGAGAATACGCAGAATCGCGGCGGCCGAGTCGTACTCGCGAGCGTCGTCGGGTAGCCCCAGATCGAGATTCGCTTCCACGGTATCGCGGCCCTGCTCTTGCAGCAGATAGGCGCGAATCTTGTTGCTCAGACCGATGCCACGCCCTTCATGACCGCGCAGATACAGCATGACGCCACGCCCTTCCTCCGCGATCTTGCGCATGCCTGCATCGAGTTGTTCGCCGCAATCGCAGCGATAGGAACCGAAAACATCGCCCGTCAGGCATTCGGAATGCAGACGCACCAGCGTCGGCGCATCGGTGGACACCTCGCCCATGACCAGCGCGAGATGCTCGTTGTTGCTGCCTTTGACGCGAAATGCGTGGGAAGTGAAAGTGCCATAGCGGGTCGGCAAGGTCGCGGTGGCGACAAGCTCGACGCATTCGCCAGCGTCGCACGCGGGCGTGGCAGAGACATTACCAGGGGACTTCATGATGACGTTCAAACGGGCCGAAATGGGAGAGTTGCGTGCCACCAGACAGCGGTGGCGTGTGCTCGGAGTGTACCGCCATTTCGAATTTTCAGCCGGCAGCGGCGTGCAACACACTGTTGCACGCCGCTGCCGAATCGGTTAAGGCTCGACGACCGCCCGGATTCCCGGCCCTGACCGCGCGCGTCACCCGCCGCAATCGCCCCCGGTCCGATGGAGCAGATCGGCTACGGCACGGTGGGTGTCGATCATGCGCAACTCGGCGAATCAAAGCCCGCCGGGCGGCGCCGGGTTCGCCATGAACGCGTCGCGTATCGATGCGATGGCGGCAATCGTCAGGTCGATGTCTTCGTCGCCGATATGACGGTGCGTCACCAGCCGCAACATGGCCGTGCCGCTCGCGCGCGCGAGAATCCCGTGCTCCGCCAGCGCGGCCTCCCACGCTTTGGGATTGCGCTCTCGCTGCTCTGCCACGCGCAATCGCACGATATTACTGTTCGACGGCACCGCGTCTACCAATTGGGGATCGATCCGGACAAGCCCCGTCCATAGGCGCTGCGCCCGCTGATTGTCGTCCGCCAGTCGCGTCACCATCGTCTCCAGCGCCACCTTCCCCGCCGCCGCCATGATGCCGGCCTGACGCAAGCCGCCTCCGGTCATGCGTTTGAATGTGCGCGCCTGCTCGATCAGCGCGTGCGAACCGGCGAGCATTGCGCCCATCGGCGCAGAGAGTCCCTTTGACAGGCAGAACGTCAGACTGTCGCAATGCGTAGCGACCTGCGCAACGCTGACACCCAGCGCCGCCGCCGCATTGAACACACGGGCCCCGTCCATATGCACGGGCACGCCGGCGCGCGCCGCCAGCGCGTGCACGTCGGCCAGATATCCCAGCGACGGCACGTAGCCGCCCGAGTGGTTGTGTGTCGACTCGACACCAACCATTGCCGTGGGCTGCCCGTAACGCGAAAAGCCGGGACGCAGCGCCCCGGCCAACTGATCGAGATCCATCTCGGCACGCACAGACGGAATCGGCACGGGATACAGATGGGCGAGCCGCGACATGCCGCCCGCCTCCGACTTCGCCATGTGCGCCTGCGCGTCGATCACCGCCTCGCCACCCCGCGTGGCGTGACACAGCGAAGCGATCAGATTGCCCATCGTGCCGGAGACGACGAACATCGCCGCCTCCTTGCCCGTCATGTCCGCCGCGAGATGCTCCAGTGCGCGCACGGTGGGATCGCCTTCGAGGGTGTCGTCACCCAGCGATGCGTTCTGCATCGCTTCCCACATCAGTGCCGTGGGACGGGTGACGGTGTCGCTGCGCAGATCGACGAAGCGTTCGGTGTTACCTGAGGTCATGCGAACTCCTGACCGTGGGCATGGCTGCCGGTGCTTACCGGTGTGCCTCCCGCCGACTCGGCAGCGAGCGCGGCTTGCACGGCCTCGGGCGATTCGTAAGGAATGCCGGCGAGCTTCATTACGAGCTTGATGGCCACGGTGTTGCTGAAAACGTTGATGGCGGTGCGGCCCATGTCGAGGAAGGCGTCGACACCGGCGATGATCGCGAGCGCTTCGATGGGCACGCCAATGGTCGTGAGCACCATGGCAATCGCCACCAGCCCGCCTGACGGCACGTTCGCGCTGCCTTTACTCGCGAGTGTGGTGACGAGCACGATGGAGAGCAGCGTCGGCATATCCAGCGGCACGTGATAGGCGTCGGCCAGAAAACCGACGGCCAGCGCGAAGTACATGATCGAGCCGTCGCGGTTGAACGCGTAGCCGAGCGGCAACACGACCGATACGATGGCCTTGGGCACGCCCATCGCGATGAGCTTCTCCATGTGCAGCGGCAGCGTGGCTTCCGACGAACGCGTCGCGAACGCGAGAATCACCGGCTCACCGATGGCGCGTGTCGTCTCGAGCGGCTTTTCACCGATGGCCTTGAGCAGTATCCAGAACAGGACCAGCAGCACGCCGAGGCCGAGATACATCGTGCCCACGAGTTTGACGAGCGCGAGAATCGTGCCCACGCCCTGCGTGGCGAACAGCCACGAAATGATCGCGAAGATCGCGAGCGGCGAGAGCGAGATGATCCAGTCCGTCAGCTTGAACACGGCGCCCATCAGCGCGTCGAGCACACCAACCAGTGGCTTGGCGCGCTCACCGATGGAGGAAAGCGCCAGCCCGAGCAACACCGCGAAGACGAGCACCGGCAACAGGTTGCTGCCACTCATCGCCGCAAAGATGTTCGACGGAATCATCTCCAGAAAGAACTTGGTCCAGTCGACCGAGGCGGCAATCGGCTTGGCCGACGCATGTGCCGCCGCCAGATTCGCGCCGAGTCCCGGATGGAAGATCGCGTTAAGACCGAGCCCGATCACGATCGAGACCAGCGTGGCGATGAAGAAGTAGATGAGGCTGATGGCCGAGACACGTCCGAGCGCTCGGGCATTGTGTCCCATCTGATAAATGCCCAGCGTAATTGCGGTGAAAACGAGCGGCACGACGATCATCTTCACCGCCTGCACAAAGGCGGTGCCCACGGGCATGAGCTTCGTGGCGAGCGCCGGGGCGACCATGCCACAGCCAATGCCGAGTGCCAGACCGATCAGCATCTGGACGGGCAACGGAATGAGGCGCTTCTTACTGGCAGTACGTGACGACATGACAACGATCTCCGGAAATGGCGTGGCGACGCGGTGCGCGCCTGGCAGAGGCGATCAGCGCCCGGTGCCGGACGCTACGGCGGGCGGAACGAGCGCCTGCAAGCGAGCTTGCATGGCGTGCGTGAGGTGATCCCAGACATGACGCTGGGCTTCCTCGGGACGCCCCGCGGCGATGGCATCGAAGATCGCAAGGTGTTCGCGAACTGCGGCGCGCGTGCGCTCGGCGTCGTAATGCGGAATGCGTTGCAGCGCCAGACCGTTCTGGGTGCGCAACGCGTGATAGGTCTCGGTGAGCCGCGCGTTATCGGCTGCGGCAAACATCGCTTCGTGAAACTGCCAGCCCACGCGCTGGGTGATGTCGACGTCGAGCGGCAAATCCTGCTCGCCCTGCGCATTGAGCGCACGCAGGCGCACGGCGACTTCTTCGAGCGCGGGCGTCACGCCCTTTTGGGCCGCCAGCCACGCTGCCATGCCTTCGAGGGCAAGCCGGACTTCGTGAATCTCGCTCAGATCCCGCACCGACAACTGCCGCACAAAAGTACCGCGCATCGGCACGATCTCCAGCAGGCCGTCGTTGGCGAGCGCGCGTATCGCCTCGCGCACGGGGGTGCGGCTCACGCCGAAACGCTCCGACAGGGCTCGCTCCGAGAGCGCCTCGCCCGCGCGGATTTCGCCGGAAACGATCAGGGCGCGAATGGCGTTGTAAGCCGAATCGCTCAGGGCTGGGGTGCGTTGTGTCTGGTTCATGACTGGTATACCAGCAAAAAACAATTTGTCAGTCAACGTCGAAACCTGTCCGGGCATGCGAATTACGGGTAAACGAGGATGCTTTGGCGGCGGTCTAGAGAATGTTCTGGCCAGCGGGCGCGATCGCTTGTCGCGAGATGGCGAGAGCGCCGCATGCGGTTTCGCGCGAGCCCCATCGACGCCGGATGCTGCCCTTGCGATTGCTGACATTTCGCCGGGGAAGGCGTCGTGGTTCGTGTCGCGGCAGGTGGCCAGTGGCAGGTGACAAGGCACCCGCGGCAGTGCGGGGACATTGCCGGCATGAGCCCGGTTGTCATGAAGGTACGCAGGCCCCACAACGCTTCGGAATCCGATCTGCCTTCTGGCATAATCCGCCGCGGCACTCATCCTTCAGATGTGAAATTTAAAAAAGACGCCGTCCAGGGAAAGTCAAATCATGTCTTCCATCTTCCGCACGTTGTTTCTCGCTCTCGCGTTGAGCGCATCCAGCGCTTTCGCCCAGACGCCGGCTCCCGCTCCCTCCCCCGTTGCCGCGACCACGCCCGAAGCCCGGGAAGCCGAAACTCGCGCCGCTGTCAAAGCCGCTAACGAAGCACTGATCGAAGGCCCGAAGGTCATCGATATCCACGATCAGGCGAAGTTCTCGCTGCCCGGCGGCATGGGCTGGATTCCGAGCGCCACCGCCGCGCGCCTGCTGCGGGCGCTGGGCAACACCATCGACGAGACGTCGCTGGCCGGCCTCGTCGTGCCGACAGACGGCAAGAGCGAATGGCTCGACGTCATCACCTATGTCAACGACGGTTATGTTCGCGACGACGACGCTCGCGACTGGAAGGCCGACGACATTCTCGAATCCTTGCGCAAAGGCACGGAAAGCGCGAACGCCACACGACGCGAGCTTGGCGCCCCCGAACTGGAAGTCACCGGGTGGGCGCAATTGCCGCAATACGACAGCAGCACGCACCGTCTGGTGTGGGCCGCCCGAGTGGCGCAAAAGCAGACCGGGGTTCGGGTCGACAACGATCCTTCGGTGAACTACCGCACCACGGCACTCGGCCGTGAGGGCTATCTGGCGACTACGCTGGTCACGAGCGAATCGTTGTTGGCCGCAGACAAGCCCGTCGCCGACAAGATTCTCTCGGGCCTGAGCTTCGTCGACGGCAAGCGCTATGCCGACTTCAACGAGAAGACCGACCGCGTCGCGGAGTACGGACTCGCCGCACTGGTCGCAGGGGTTGCCGCGAAGAAACTTGGCCTGTTTGCGCTGATCGCCGCGTTTCTCGCGAAGTTCGCCAAGGTCGGTCTGCTGGCCTTGCTCGGTGCGGGTGCCGCGTTCACCAAGCTGTTCAAGCGTAAGCCGAAGCCGCTGCCCGTGACGCCGCAAGCCACGTCTGGCGCAGACCTCGACACAAGCGAAACCGCCATCGTGGCGGCACCCCAACCGCAGACGGCCTCCACGCCCCACGACGGCAACGCACCGCGTGCCTGAGAAACGCAATGACCAAACTCTTGCTGCTGGTATTCGGCGGGCTCAAGCTTGGCAAGGTGTTGACGACGGGCGGCACGATGCTGCTGTCCATCGTCGTCTATGCATTCGTGTACGGATGGAAGTTCGCGCTCGGCTTCGTGATCCTGCTGTTTGCGCATGAAGCCGGGCACTACGTCGCGGCACGCCAGCGCGGACTGGACGTCGGCCTGCCCACGTTCATCCCCTTCGTCGGTGCGTGGATCGAGCTAAAGGAAATGCCGCTCAACGCCGAGACGGAGGCCTATGTCGGGTTGGGCGGGCCGTTCGTCGGCACGCTCGCGTCGATGGCCTGCTATTTCGCTGCGCGCGAGCAAGACAGCAATCTGCTGCTCGCCCTCGCCTATGCGGGATGCTTCCTAAACCTGTTCAATCTGATTCCGCTCTCGCCGTTCGATGGCGGGCGCATCACTGCCGTGCTGTCTCCGCGCATCTGGTTCGCGGGCGTGCCGGTGCTCGTCGCATTGTTCCTCTGGCATCCCAGCCCGATCCTGATTCTGGTCGCCCTGCTCGCACTCCCGCAGTTGGCCAAGGCCTGGCGCTACGACCCGCAAGCGCCCGAGAACGTGCGCTACTATGGCGTGACGACGGAAACCAAGGTGACATACGGGGCCTATTACCTCGGCCTGCTCGGATTCCTCGCGCTCATGACCTACAACCTGCACGACATGCTCGCGGCAGTGCGTCACGCGGCACACTGAACCCCGTCTCCGCGCGACGTCAGGATGCCGCGAACCGGCGTACCGCTCGCCGGTCGCCGGTCGCCGGTCATTTCGTAACACCGCCACCGCAGAGACTTCAGTGATTATCGATCTTTCCCTTTTGCCCTTCTTTCTGGCTGCCGTCGCGGTACTCGTCGCCATCCCCGGGCCGACCACCATTTACATTTCCACGACCAGCGCCAGCCAGGGATTTCGCTTCGGCCTCGCATCGTGCTTTGGCGTGATGCTCGCCACGCTCGTTCATGTGAGCTTCGCTGCGGCCGGACTCACTGCCCTGCTGCTGGCGTCGCCGCTGATGTTCACGGTGATCAAGTCCCTCGGTGCGGGCTATCTGATTTACATCGGCATCAAGGTCATTCGCAGTCGCGCTGCGCCGGCAAGCGCCGCAGCACAGCCGCCCGCAGGTGCGCTGGGCGCATCGATGAAGAAGGGATTCCTCGTCAACCTGCTCAATCCGAAGACGGGGCTGTTCATCGCCGCATTTCTGCCCCAGTTCGTGACCCCGTCGCTGGGCCATGTGCCGATGCAGATCGTCACGCTCGGCCTGCTGCTTGTGCTGGTCGGCGCGGTGAGCGACATCACTTACGCAGCCCTTGCCCGAGCCATCGGCCGCGCCCTCGCCAACCGCAGCCGCCGTCCGGGGATCGGGAAGTATGTGGCCGGCCTGCTCTACATGGGCCTCGGCGTAGCCGCATTGGCAACGTCGAACGGTACGTCCAAGTGATGGCGGCAACCTGAATTAGCGCAGCATTCACGCCCCCCGCACACCACCGTAGAACCTCAAGCCCTACCAGCCTTTCCCCCTGTCATCCGGCAACGTCACCATCGCCCTGCCTCGGCGTCAGGGTTTTCACGCATCATAAAATAAACACATGTGCTATACATTTACTAAAATTGAACATTTGTTCAATTTGCATCTTTTGCTCAATGCCCCCAATCCACCATGAGTCAAGCATCTTCCAGCCGAGTCTTCCATCGTCACCTGCGCAATCAGCCGCCCATCGCCGTTGGCGGCCAGGGCGTCTACCTCCGCGACGCCGAGGGCCGTGAGTACATCGACGCCTCGGGCGGCGCCGCCGTCTCGTGTCTCGGTCACGGCCATCCCGATGTGATCGCCGCCATGCACGCGCAGATCGACAAGCTCGCCTACGCGCACACCGGATTCTTCAGCTCCGAAGTGGCCGAAGCCCTCGCCGAGCAACTGATTCGCACCACGCCTGCCGAGTCGGGTCTGAGCCACGTGTATTACGTCAGCGGTGGCTCCGAAGCCATCGAAGCGGCACTCAAGATGGCGCGTCAGTACTTCGTCGAGATCGGCCAGCCGCAACGCCGCCGTTTCATCGCGCGCCGTCAGAGCTATCACGGCAACACGCTCGGCGCGCTGGCCATCGGCGGCAACCAGTGGCGCCGCGCGCAGTTCGAACCGCTGCTGATCGATGTCACGCACGTCTCGCCCTGCTACGCCTATCGCGATCAGCAGCCGCAGGAGAGCGAGCAGGCATACGGCCAGCGTCTGGCGCAGGAACTCGAAGCCACGATCCTCGAACACGGTGCCGACTCGATCATCGCTTTCGTGGCCGAGACGATTGGCGGCGCGACGGCGGGCGTCATTACGCCTGTTGCCGGCTACTTCAAGGCCATTCGCGAAGTGTGCGATCGTTACGGCATCCTGCTGATTCTGGATGAAGTGATGTGCGGCATGGGCCGTACCGGCACGCTCCACGCCTGGGAACAGGAGGGAGTTGCGCCGGATATCCAAACCATTGCGAAGGGTCTGGGCGGCGGCTATCAGCCCATCGGCGCGGTGCTCGCGGGCAAGCACATTGTCGACGCGATGAACGCCGGCAGCGGCTTTTTCCACCACGGCCACACCTATCTCGCGCACCCGACGGCGTGCGCCGCAGCACTGGCCGTGCAGCAAGTCATCGAGCGCGACGATCTGCTCGCCCAAGTCCGCGATCGCGGTCGGTACCTGATGCAGCAACTCAACGAACGTTTCGCCAACCACCCGTTTGTCGGCGACGTGCGCGGCCGGGGTCTGTTCGTCGGTATCGAACTGGTCGCCGACAAGGCCACGAAGGCGCCGTTCGATCCGCGCTTCGCCGTCCATGCAGGCGTCAAGCGCGAAGCGATGGCACGTGGTCTCGCCTGCTATCCGGCCATGGGCACCATCGACGGCAAGCATGGCGATCACATCATGCTCGCCCCGCCGTTCGTCATCAACGAAGCCGAGATCGATCAGGTCGTCGACCGGCTCGAAGGCGCCATTCTGGCGGCAGTGCGCCCCGCAATCGGCTGACATCCCCCAACGTGTGCTGCTTCGCTGAGACACCGGTGCAGCACACGCGTCGCCGTTCGCACCGTCGTCCCATAAACCTTACACAACAGGGAATTCGACCATGCAGCAGAACTCGCTGAGTCAAAGCCTCAAACAGCGGCATATCACCATGATTGCCCTTGGCGGCGTCATTGGCGCCGGCCTCTTCGTCGGCTCCGGGGCGATCATCGCTACCGCCGGCCCGGCGGCCATTTTGTCCTACCTCGTGGGCGGCCTGATCGTCACGTTCGTGATGTTCATGCTGGGGGAGATGGCTTCGCGCAATCCCGACAGCGGCTCGTTCTCCACGTATGCGAGCACCTATCTCGGCGAGTGGGCGGGGTTTGCCGTCGGCTGGCTGTACTGGTTCAAATCGTTGATGACGATCACCATCGAAGCCATCCTGCTCGGCTCGATTCTCAACGAATTCCTGCCGTGGCTGCCAGTCTGGGGCGGCGCGGTGGTCATGCTCATCACGCTGATCGTGAGCAACGCCTACTCGGTGCGCTCATTCGGTGAAGCCGAGTACTGGCTCTCGTTCGCCAAGGTGGCGACGATCGTGATCTTCATGCTGTTCGGCCTTTCGATCCTGTTCGGCCTGCAAGCCAAAATCCCCGCACCGGGCTTCGGCAACCTTACCTCGCACGGCGGTTTCATGCCCAACGGCATCTCGCCGGTGATCGCGGGCATCATGGTCGTGATTTTCTCGCTGGGTGGCAGCGAAATCGCCGCCGTCGCGGCCGGGGAATCGGAGAACCCGCGCAAGAACGTCGTGCGCGCCATCCGCAGCGTGATCTTCCGCGTGCTGGTGTTCTATATCGGGTCGGTGTCGATCATCATTCTTTGCCTGCCGTGGACCGATAAGGCAAACCTCGCGTCGCCCTACGTCTCGCTGTTCAGCATGGCCGGCTTCCCGAACGCTGCGCTCGCCATGAAGGCCGTGTTGTTCGTGTCGTTCATGTCGGTGATGAACTCGTTCCTGTTCTCGAACTCGCGCATGTTGTACTCGCTGAGCCAGCGCGGTTATGCGCCGCCGATGTTCGCCCGCACGAATTCGCGTGGTGTGCCGATCAACGCACTCGGTTTGAGCTTCGCCATCTGCCTGGGCATTCTCGCGGTGCACTTCGTGAGCGGCGGCGATCTGTTCCTCATGCTGGCCAAAAGCAGCGGCGCGTTCGTCATGACGGTGTGGATCTTCATCATCGTGGCGCACTTCGTCATGCGTCTCAAGATGGCGCGCCAGCCGGTGCAGGAAAAGGAAGCGTCGAGCTTCAAGGCATGGTTCTTCCCGTTCTCCAACGCGATTGCCTTCCTGACGTTGGTCGCCGTGCTCATCTCGCAAGCCTTCAACCCGGATTCGCGCTTTCAGTTCTGGTTCATGGTGGCGACGGCACTCGTGATCGTGGGTCTGTACTTCGTGCTGCGTCGCCGTCCGAACTTCGGGCTGCTCAATGCCGGCGCCCGTCTGAACTGAGGGGACGCGATCGTCTGAATCGACGTGGGTGGCCCGAGCGGGCCGCCCCGTCAATGCAAAATGCCCGTCGACGGCCGCAAGGCATCGACGGGCATTGTGTTATCCGGTGTCCGGCCAACGCTCAGTCGTCAGCCGTATAGATGTTGAATTCGTGGAGTTGTGCGGCGCTGTTCGCCACTTCCGCCAACGTCTCTTCGCCGCCGTGGGCCATGAGCAATTGAGCGAGTGTCTGCGCCACCGCCAGCGCGGGCAGGATCGACGGAAACAGCGACAGACTCGTGTTCGGCGCAACGATGCACGTATGCGCCTGCGCCGCGACCGGAGACAGCGTGCTGTCGCTCACCGCCACGACGGTCGCCCCGCGCTGCCGAGCGAAGCGGGTTGTCTCGACGCTCGCGACCGTGTACGGACGCGCGGTAAAACAGAGCAGCACGTCGGTCTTGCCGATACGCCGCATGTCGTCGATCAACGCACCGCCTTCGCCGGAAATCAGCGTCACGTTGTCCTGAAAGGTCGACAGGACGTAATGCAGATAGAACGCGGGTGGATAGAGACTGCGCAGGCCGAGCACATAGATTCGGCTGGCATTGCGCAACAGATCGACGGCCTCGTGAAAGCTCTGCTCATTGCGCTTGGACAGCGTGGCTTCCAGATTGCCGTACTCATGCGCGAGCGACTCGGCCAGCAACTGGTCGTCGCCCGAGGCACGGGAATGTTCGCGAACCTGCTCTGCACGTTCGAGCAGCCCCGACGGTCCGGACGGCCCGGCCGAGAGCCAGTCGATATAGACCGAGCGAAAATCTTCGTAACTGGAAAACCCGAGATCACGGGCCAGACGCAGCATCGACGCCGGCTGCAACTGCGCACGCGCTGCCACTGTCCGCATGGACTGCAGGGCCACTTCCTTGGGGGAGTCGAGCACGTACCGCGCCGCCTGACGCAGCTTCGGCGGCATCTCCTGGAAACGCATCGAAATGACCTTTTCCAGTTCGTCTTTCGTCATCGTTGTGACTCGGCGTGGGAAACAAAAAGGGGGACAAAATGCACGACTTGCGTCGCCGCTGGGCACAGCCATCCGGTCGGCGCGCAGAAGGAATTTCCGATTTTATCGCTATCCGCGACATTGATGCGGACTTCTGCGGCTAGGGGAAGGAAGTTCGATGGACGCGAACGCGCGGCGCTCGCCTGGGCTGAGTCGGTCACGCGAGTGGCGACATACGGTCGCGCCGTAGCATCAGTATGCGAAAGCCCGCGCTGCGTTCGAGCAGCGCGGGCTAGTCGGTCCCACGATTGCGATCAGCCTCACGAATGCGTTCAACCGGATACTTATCCGCTTGTGCAAGACGCCGCCGGCGGCATTGAGTGCTTGATCGTCGTCGGGTGGTTAGCGCGTCGAAGGTATCGCGCTCAATGCTCTCGTCACTGTCTTGGACACCGGAGTGGAGCAAACCGAGTATTCAGGGCGAGAGCAACGTCCGTTTGAACAGGCGTCCTTGAACGCCAGGCGATCAACGCCTTTGGCGCCTTCGACGACAAAAATGCTCTGTTCTTCCCAACGCCCCGAATGCGCGGAATCGACACCCCACAGCGTGCAATACCCATCGCCTGCGCTATCGCAAGGCCAAGTCGCCACGATCGCGCTTGCGCCGCCACATATGGCGTCGTCCGTTGACGGGCCAGCATGGCCAATCGTCGAAACACACGCAACACCGAGAAGAATTAGCATTGCTCGCATTCCCAATACCTCCAGTTAGTGCCCCCGAGGTCCCCATATTCTTTTGATTTAGGTTTGGGTAATTTACTCCGATTCGTCGCGCGTGTGCGCATCGGACCACTGACCACCGCCCTGAAGGGTGGCCACGCCCTCTTCACGCGCCCGCACAACGCAACGGAGCATTCTTTCACCACGCGCCGTCGACTTCAATAAGATTGTTCTCATAATTCGTCTTGGCTTCAGCGCGAAGTCTGGCGGCAACCGACTGCCCGTGGAGGTGCGGCCGGCCAGCACCCGCGCCGGTACAGTGCGCGTCGCGCACTCAATGCGTGTGCGGCATGCGGGCGTCGCGGCCTACGAAGTCCTGGTCGATCCGGGGACAGGCGCGATGAAAGCCTCCCAAGGTGCTCCCCACCTCATTCGGTACCGCTACAAGCTCTGTGCCGACGGTGAGAAGATGATCTTGAGCTTTCCCGTATAGCTGCCGGCACTTTTCTCCTTGGCACTGAATTCTGGCGTTTCCAGCGTCAACGGCATCGGTTTACACATGACGGGCACCGGGATGTTCGGTAGATACACCTGCCTGACTTCGGTGTTGTTGCCGCCGGGCAGGCGAATTGTTTCCCCATTGTTCAGCGACTTACGCTGCCCGTTATGAAGGTAAGTCACGCCGTAGTCGATTCGTTCGCGCAACAATTGCCCCGTTGTTCCATCGCGGACCACCGAGAAACTGCTCGGCTCACGTTGCGGCACCGATAGCCCATCCTTAACCGTCACGTCAAAGTACGAACTATTCGAGCCGAAACCGTCGTACAGGCACATGTCGATATTCCGACGACCGGTTGTGCGGCCGTCACGACTGACTTGGCCAGTTAGGCCGAGGTCTACCGTTGGGGTTGTCGTGCTGTGCTCTGGGAGGAAGATTTGGACGTTCTTCGTATCCGTTACGTGCAGGGTGATTTCGGCTTCTGTTTTGGCGACTTGCTTGTATGTCCCCCACTGCATCTGCTTTAGCTTCAGATGTGCCTTCCAAATTCCGCCTGAGGGCAGTTTCCTGAGTTCAGATGAGGGGATACGTACATCGATCTTTACCCAAGCTATCCCATTAGTGGACATCGCACCGTGGAGTGCATTCAATTCACTACCCGTATTCTTGAATGCAGCCAACTCCAGGCTGTAGGTAGCTCGACTCCCAACCTCCGTAAACCGAAGCTTCACGGTAGGCCCAGCAGGAGCGTTCCACGCTCCCTTGGTTGCACACGCCCCATACTGGTCGTCAGTATCCGAATGGCAAACCCAGTAGTTCCGCTTCAAATCATTGTCTTCTGGACTGGCGTCTTCCGCAGCCAACTTGTTATTCCAAATGACCACTTCCGCCGGACTGTCTCGTTCGAATGCCCCCTCGATCTTGTCCTCCCAATCATGAGGAAGCAGTTTCTCCGCCTCAGCCCCTCCCGAGACGAGCGTCAATGCCATCGCAAGCAACGGCATCAATACGATTGAACGAATAATTCTCATGTTGACCTCCGGCCATATAGTGAAAACAGGCCAACAGGCCAACAGGCCAACAGGCCAACAGGCCAAATTATTCCAATGTCGGGGCGGCATGTATGTCGGAATATTCTGGTTTGTTACCAGACGACTTATCCTTATCCCTCTGTATGTACCCGGTGCCCGGTATCGCTTATCTACGACGCGAAACTGAGCATATCAACGGCGCTCTCTACGACATAGAGAAGCCATACGTGATCGCTCATCAGGCCTGGAGGGAAGAAGTAAGGACATCGAAGTGGATCGCCCTCGAATGGCTCATAGGGCATCGAGGAGATCCAAGACGGCGCGGGCACGACCCAAGATCCCGGCGAACCACCTCGGTGGGGCATGGGGCGCTCGGCGAATTTGCGCTAGTTCGCAAACCGCCATGCCCCAAAAAAAATGCCGCTCGCCCCCCGGAGAGCGGCATCAAGCCATCGCGCTACGGGGAGTAACGCAATGGGATCCTATGTCGCCAAAGAGTGCTGGCGACGGATCGGAGCTAGGCGCTCTACCATTCGACGTGGCGGAGCATGAAGTACAGTGCTTTCGCCCCAGGTGACGCGATAACAATGGCGGGCCTCCCGGGAATCAGACGCGGCCTCACCGATTTATGAGTCCGCCGCGCTAACCACACATGAACTAGAGGCCCGTGAACTGGGGCAAGAGGCATTTTTTCATTACACCCTGCCTGCTTCAATCGGACTTTTCTTAAATTCCATCACGCTTGTTCAACGCGTCGTCCGCGCGACGTCTGACAGCGCGTTACGCGCGCAACCGACGCGGCGACAAATTGAAGCCGACAGAATGAGTTTTGCGGAACAGGTAGGATTTTGCTGAACAGAAAATCGGCAACAATCGGGAATCAAAAACCGCCGAAAGCCTGATGGCGGAAAGCAGCCGGAGTCGAACCGACCTGGGAGCGACTGACGCCCCCAACCGGGTTTGAAGCCCGGCCGCATCACCGGATACGGATGCCTTCCTTTAGACGAAGCAATTTCACTTGCTCGATGATGACGCAGGCTCGCCTGCATTGCACAGACTACCTGACGATTGCGCTGCGACCGACTTACGCCGCCTCCCACTCCACACCGGGACGCCGCACATGCAAATCGCCAACGCGGCGAGTATATCCCGCACGATCGAAGAACTCCAGAATCTGAATCGCACGCTTGCGTCCCAACCCCGTGGCATCGCGAAACGCGCCCGCTTCGACCTTGCCGTCTGCGCCGGCAATCATGCCCGCCAACCGCTGCACACAGGTGGCGTCGTAAAACAGATCCTTGACGATCTGATGTACACGCCCTTGCCGCGCAAGCTTGCGCAACACCGACCGCACCCGGTCTTCCGGAACGTTCAGCTCGCGCCCCATATCGCGCACCCAGGGCGGATCGAAACCGCCCTGCACCACACGAGGCAGCAACGCCTCGGCCAGTGCATTCTCCTCATCCGTCATTTCGACGCGATGCGTCGGCAAATGCAGCCACGCCCCGGTATGTGCCAGCGCGCCTTCGCCTAACATCGTCCGCACCGCAACGCGCCAGCGCGACGCCTCCAGCGACGGCCAAGTCATACGGCCCAGACGCGCAGCATCGAGACCCGGTTCGTCCGGCACGCGGGCGTGATAGTCGCGCAACGCGTCAAGCACGCGGCCGCGAATGTCGTCCCACGCCCGTGGTGCAAACGCGAGCGACGCATCGGCCGTTTCCGCCAGCACTACCGCGTCCGCCGGCCACTGCCATCGCCCGCTCGGCAATCCGGTGAGCGCCACCACTTGCGCACTCGTCAGCCCGAATGCCGACTGCGCCAGAAGCGCATCGAGGCCGTCGCCGTCCAGATATTGCTCGACAGCGTCGAGCCATGCCAATCGCGCCGCCGACCGACGCTTGCGCTGCGGTGCCGCAGGGTCGAGCACGCGTCCCCCACCGACCGTGGCTGTCGCCTGCGGATTGCGAACGATGAAGCGGTCGCCCGGCAGCGTGCAAACCGGAGTGACGAAGACCAACTGCACACGCATCGTGCCGCCGGGCGCCAACGTATCGCCCCCGAGAAGCACCGCGTGCGCCTGCACATGTGTCGTGCCCAGATGAACGTGCAGCGGAAACCATTGCGTCAGCGGGGCGCCGCCTTCGAGCCAATGCAGGTCGACATCCACGTGCGTCGATGGTGCCGACACTCCATCGGCAACGATCCAGTCGCCTCGCCCAAGCTGATCGCGTTCGATGCCCGTCAGATTCAGCGCGCAGCGCTCTCCGGCCACGCCCGCTTCCACCGGCCGGTTCTGCGCATGGATGCTACGCACACGCACCGACAACCCCTGCGGCATCACGGTAAGGGTGTCTCCCACACGCACGGTGCCGGCGAACGCCGTGCCGGTCACGACCGTGCCGTGACCGGCGAGCGTAAAAACGCGATCCACCGCCAGCCGGAACAAGGCGTCGTTGCGGCGTGCTGCATTGCCTGAGTCGCGCAACGCTTGCGCCGCCTGCGTCAACGACTCGCGCAATGCCAACACGCCGGCGTCGCCCGGTGTCGTGGCCGACACCGGTATCACGTCGGCCTGCGCGAGTGGCGTGTTCGCGAGCCATTGCGAAATCTCCAGCGTCACCGCGGCCAGACGCGCCGTATCGACGCGATCCGCCTTCGACAACGCCACCACGCCGCGCCGCACGCCCAACAGGGTGAGAATGGCCAGATGTTCGCGCGTCTGCGGCATGATGCCGTCGTCCGCCGCGATCACCAGCAAGGCGAAGTCGATGCCAACAGCACCTGCCGCCATCGTGTGAATCAACTTCTCGTGACCGGGAACATCGATGAACCCCAACACCTCGCCATCCGGCAGCGGCGTGTACGCGTACCCCAATTCAATGGAAATGCCGCGAGCCTTTTCTTCCTTCAGCCGATCGGTGTCAACACCGGTCAACGCGCGAACGAGGCTCGTCTTGCCGTGGTCGATGTGACCTGCCGTGCCCACGATCATGCGCGCAACTCCGCAAATTGCAGCGCGAGGCGTGCTTCCTCCTCGGCTTCGAGACAACGCAGGTCGAGCCATAGCGTCTGATCGGCAATGCGGCCAATCACCGGATACGGCAACGCGCGCAACGCAGTTTCGAGTTTGGCGAGCGCACGGCCACTGCCGCGCTTGCCACCACCCGCAGGCGCAATCGCCAGCCCATAGCTCGGAAGCTGCTCGACGGGCAAGGCACCGCTGCCGATCTGACTCACCATTGGCGCTGCGGCGACGGTATAAGCATCACCCAGCGACTGCGCGAGCACTGGCGCGAGACGCTCCGCCTGTGCGGCCATGTCGGCGCGAGCTCGCGTGAGCAAGCGCAACGTGGTGAGCCGCTCGGGCAGATGATCGGGGTCGCGGTAAAGGCGTAGCACCGGCTCCAGCGCCGCCAGCGTGAGCTTGCCGACACGCAGCGCGCGCTTGAGCGGATGCTTTTTGATTTTAGCGATGAGGTCCTTGCGTCCGACGATCATGCCCGCCTGTGGGCCACCCAGCAGTTTGTCGCCGGAGAAGGTGACGAGATCGGCGCCCGCCGCAATCGTCTCCTGCACCGTGGTTTCGTGGGGCAAGCCCCAGCGTTCGAGCGGCGCGAGTGTGCCGCTGCCAAGATCCACCGCGACAGGCACACCGTGCGGTCTGGCAATCTGCACGACCTCGGCAACGTCGACACTCTTGGTGAAGCCCGAGACTTCGTAGTTGCTGCAATGCACCTTCATCAGCAACGCGGTCTTGTCACCCATGGCGTTGCGATAGTCAGCCGCATGCGTGCGGTTGGTGGTGCCGACTTCGACGAGCTTTGCGCCCGCGTGCGTCATGATGTCGGGGATGCGAAACGCGCCACCGATCTCCACCAACTCACCACGCGAGACCACGACCTCACGACGTTTCGCGAGTGTCGCCAGCATCAGCAGCACCGCCGCTGCGTTGTTGTTCACCACGGTCGCCGCTTCGCCACCGGTCAGTTCGCACAGCAAGGGCGCCACGAGATCATCACGGTCGCCGCGCCCGCCCGTCGCGAGATCGAATTCGAGGTTGGCCGGCGCGGTGAGGGCCTGCATGACCGCCTCGACGGCGGCCTCCGGCAGTAACGCCCGGCCAAGGTTCGTGTGCAGCACCGTGCCGGTGAGATTGAAGACGGGACGCAGCGTCCCCTGATTCCGCTCGGTCAACGCGCGTGTCACTCGCGCGCCGAACGCCGCCGGGGTCAGCGTGTCATGCATGAGTGCTCCCGCGAGCGCCGCCGCGCGGCATTCGTCGAGATCACGGCGCAAGGCGGCAGTGACCTGCGTGCGCCCGAAATCGGCCAACGCCGACGCAAACGCCGGCGTTCCCAACAGGCGATCGAGCGACGGCAAATCCGCGACCCTCGCCGCCCCCGTGAGCCCACGATCTTGCTCGGTCATCCCCGTCCCCTCAGGCGTCTTCGGCGTTCTGCCAGAGCAACGGATTCCCGTTGGCTCGCGCGTATCCCGCTTCGCCCATCAGTACGTCGAGGGCAAGGCTCGCAAGGTCATCGGCCACCGGCTCGACGAACGGGTCTTTGTCCTGATAGAAAATCTTGCGATAGCTGTGGCAGTCGTCACACGACTCTGCCCGGATCGGCGATGACGCGACGCGCTTGGCAGCCTCATCGAGTGTCGGCCGCCCGTCGGCACGTTTGGCGACATCGCCCCCGGCATCCGCCGCCGTCAATACTTCCGCGCCGGAGACCGCCGCATCGCCCGCCTTGTCGACGACGTGATACGCCACATGCTCGCTCGCTTCGCAATGCGTGCACTTCACGCGAACCATATGCCACTCGGTCGAGCAAAGTCCGCACGCCAGATAACGATAGCCCTCATGCGCGCCGCCAATGCGAACGACGCTCGCCACCGGCAGCGTGCCGCACACGGGGCAGACGTTGGGGACATCGAGCATCGGCACTTCGCCGGCGTCGAACGTGCTTGCCACGCCTGTCCAGAGCACCTGCAACGCGGCCATCAGGAATGGCGCACTCGCGGCGTCCACCCCCTTGCCATGCCCGGCGAGCAACGATTGCGCTCCGGCCTCGAGTGTGGCCGGATCGGCCGCACGCACCCGGTCGAGCACGCCGCGTACCGCTGCGGGCAAGTCCGGCTGCGCCGCCACGGCGTCGAGCAACGGCGTCAGCAGCGGTTGCCAACGACCGGCATCGTATCCGCCGGTGGCGGGCACGAGCGGCATGCAGTGCTGTTGCGCCTGCTCGATCGATTCCGCAGACGGACGTTCCGCCTGGAAGTTGTCGAGCACACGTTGCTGTGCGTCGACCAGTGCGGCCATTAGCCGCAGGTAGTCGCCAAGCGGATGACCGTCGGCGAGTTGACGCAAGCGCGCCGCGCGCGCCGAGAAGACCTCGGCACGTTGCGGCATGCGTAGACGGGGAATGGAAGTGCGATCGAGCGACTCGATCTGTCCGGGTTCAAGAATGCGTTGCAAGGTGGCCGGCCTCGTAGGAGCGTCCGGCCACCTGGGCCGGACTCATTTGTTGAGTTGCTTGTACCAGGCGCGATGATGTTTCCACGCCCAGCCGCGGGTGACGGTCCCGCGCGTCATGGCGCGCACGGAACCCTTGATCCAGATCGCCGCGTAGATGTGCGTAATGATGCCGCAAATCAACACGAATGCACACACCGCGTGTACATCGGATGCCAGACGAATCACCCAGATCGGGAAATAGAACGCGAAGTACGCGCGCCAGATCACGATGCCCGAGAGCAGCAGTCCAATCATGCACAGCACCATCACGTAGAAAAGCAGCTTCTGCCCGGCGTTGTAGCGCCCGACTTCCGGCAGATTTTCTTCGCGGTTGTTGAGCACGTCGCCGATCTTCTTCATCCACTCCGTGTCGCGCGACTCGAACTTGTTGTAGCGGGCAAGCCGCAGCGCGAGCCACACGAAGGCGACGAACATCACCAACCCGACGAACGGATGCAGAATCCGTGTCCAGGGCCCGCCACCGAACAGGTTGGTGAGCCAGAACATCGACGGATGGAACAGCGCCAGCCCCGAGAGCGCGAGCAGAATGAACGTGCCCGCGACAATCCAGTGGTTGATCCGCTCCGCAGCGTTGTAACGCTCGATCAGATCGTCCTTGCGATCGCTTGGTTCATGCGACATGGTCAGACCTCCTCGTGCGTGACGGCGCCCTTCTGCCCATCGGGACCCTCCCCCTTGCGGGATGCATCGTACCGGCGGGCTTCGTCTTCATCCGCTTCGGTCGTCTCGTTCGGACCGGTCTTGATGTAGTGGAAGAAGCCCGCAATCGCGGTGAACGCCATGGCGGCCACACCGAGCGGCTTGGCGATGCCTTTCCAGAACGTCACCATCGGACTGATGCGCGGGTTATCCGGCAGGCCGTGATACAGCGACGGCTTGTCGGCATGGTGCAGCACATACATCACATGTGTACCGCCCACTCCCGCCGGATCGTACAGCCCCGCGTTGTCGAAGCCCCGCGACTTCAGGTCTTCGATACGCTCGGCCGCCTGATCCTTCATGTCGTCTTTGGTACCGAACATGATCGCGCCCGTCGGACACGTCTTCACGCACGCCGGCTCCAGCCCGACGGACACGCGGTCGGAACACAAGGTGCACTTGTAGGCCTTGTGGTCCTTCTGCGAGATACGCGGAATGTTGAACGGGCACCCGGTAATGCAGTACCCGCAACCGATGCAGTTCTCTTCGTGAAAATCGACGATACCGTTGGCGTACTGCACGATCGCCCCGGGCGATGGACAGGCCTTCAGGCAGCCCGGGTCCTCGCAATGCATGCAGCCATCCTTGCGGATGAGCCACTCGAGGTCGCCCTTCGGGTTCTCGTACTCGGTAAAGCGCATGAGCGTCCACGAGTCCGCCGTCAGATCGCGCGGGTTGTCGTACACCCCCACGTTCTCGCCGACCTCGTCGCGCAAGTCGTTCCACTCCATGCATGCCGTCTGGCATGCCTTGCAGCCGATGCATTTCGAGACGTCGATGAGCTTGGCAACGTCGCCCGTGTGCGCCTCGCGCACCGAGGGCGATGGCAAGGTCGTTGCCGAGCGCCGTTTGATATCAAGTGATTGCAATGCCATGGCGCCTCCCTATGCCTTCTCGACTTTCACCAGGAACGACTTGAACTCGGGGGTCTGCGAATTGCCATCGCCAACGATCGGCGTAAGCGTGTTCGCGAGGAACCCGGGTTTGGCCACCCCCTTGAAGCCCCAGTGAATCGGAATGCCCACATGGTGAATCGTCTTGCCGTCCACCTTGAGCGCCCGAATGCGTTTGGTCACGACAGCCTTGGCCTTGATGAAGCCCCGGTTGGACGACACCTTGACCGTGTCGCCCGCCACAATGCCGATTTCCTTCGCGAGCGCTTCGCCGATCTCGACGAACTGCTCCGGCTGGATGATCGAATTGAGCAACGCGTGCTTGGTCCAGTAGTGGAAGTGCTCGGTCAGACGGTAAGTCGTTGCCACGTAGGGGAATTTATCCGCCGTACCCATCGTTGCCAGATCGTCCGGAAAGACGCGGGCGCCCGGATTGCTGGTGGCCTTGGGCTGCTTCGGATGCAACGGGTTGTAGCCCAGCGGCGTCTCGAACGGCTCGTAGTGCTCGGGGAACGGCCCTTCGGCCATACCCGCCTTCGCGAAGAAGCGCGCCACGCCTTCGGGGTTCATGATGAACGGGCCCATGCCGCCGGCCGGATCTTCATCCACCTTGAAGTCGGGCACATCGGAACCCACCCACGCGCGGCCGTTCCACGAAATGAGCTTGTGCTTCGGGTTGAACGGCTTGCCCGCTACGTCGGCCGAGGCGCGGTTGTACAGAATGCGCCGGTTGGCCGGCCAGGCCCAGGCCCAGTTCAGCGTCTGGCCGATGCCGGTCGGATCGCTGTTGTCGCGCCGGGCCATCTGGTTACCCGCCTGCGTCCATGCCCCTGCGAAGATCCAGCAACCCGACGACGTGCTGCCGTCGTCCTTGAGTTCCGCGAAACCGGACAATTGCTCGCCGGCCTTGCGCGTGACCTTGGTCGGGTCCTTCGGATCGACGATGTCCTTGAGTGCTCGGCCGTTGTATTCCTTGGCGATTTCCTCCGGCGACGGGCTCGCCGGCTGTGCATACGGCCACGAGAGGTTGACGATCGGGTCGGGATACTTGCCGCCCTGCGTCTTGTACATCTCGCGCAGGCGCAGGAACAGCCCGCTCATGATCTCGATGTCGGTGCGCGCTTCGCCCGGCGGCTCAGCCCCCTTCCAGTGCCATTGCAACCAGCGGCCGGAGTTGACCAGTGCACCGTCTTCCTCGGCGAAGCAGGTCGTCGGCAGGCGGAAGACTTCCGTCTGAATCTTGCTGGAGTCGACGTTGTTGTGCTCGCCGAAATTCTTCCAGAACTCCGACGTTTCGGTCGCCAGCGGATCCATGACGACGAGGAACTTGAGCTTGGCAAGCGCCTGATCCCACTTGAACTTGCCCGGTGCAGCGGCGATCGGGTTGAAGCCCTGCGCGATGTAGCCGGTCATCTTCCCCTGGTTCATCAACTCGAGCACCTGCAGCAGGTCATACGGCTTGTCGAGCTTGGGGAGATAGTCGTAGCCCCAGTGGTTCTCGGCAGTCGCCGCATCGCCCCACCACGCCTTCATCAGGCTCACGTAGAACTTCGGATAGTTCTGCCAATAGCTGAGCTGGTTCGGACGTAACGGCTTTTGCGTGCGTGCCGTCAGATATTGCTCAACGCTCTGCTCGGCCTGCTTCGGCAAGGACATGTAGCCCGGCAACAGGTCGGTCATCAACCCCAGATCGGTCAGACCCTGGATGTTGGAGTGACCGCGCAGCGCATTCATGCCGCCGCCGGCCACACCGATGTTGCCCAACAGCAGTTGCACCATCGCGCCGGTGCGAATCATCTGCGAGCCGATGGAGTGCTGCGTCCAGCCCAACGCGTACATGATGGTCATGGTGCGCGTAGGCGTGGAGCACTCGGCAATCTGCTTGAAGATGTACTCGACCTTGTCTGCCGGTGTGCCGCACACCCGCTCGACCATATCGATCGTGTAGCGCGAGTAGTGCTGCTTCATCAACTGGAAGACGGTACGCGGATGTTGCAGCGTGGGGTCGGTGAGCACGAAGCCGTCCGCGCCCTTCTGGTAATCCCAGGAGCTGCGGTCGTAGGTGCGTTTCTCGGCGTTATAGCCCGAGTAGATGCCGTCTTCGAACGTGAACTCGTCTTTCACCAGGAAGGTGAAGTCGGTGTAGTTCTTGACGTATTCGTGCTGAATCTTGTCGTTCGTGAGCAGGTAGTTGATCAACCCGCCAAGGAAGACGATATCCGTGCCGGTACGAATCGGGGCGTAATAGTCCGCGACCGATGCCGAACGGTTGAAGCGCGGGTCAACGACGATCAGGCGCGCCTTGTTGTGCGCCTTCGCCTCGGTCACCCATTTGAAACCGCACGGGTGTGCCTCGGCGGCGTTGCCGCCCATGATAAGTACCAGATCCGCGTTCTTGATGTCGACCCAATGGTTCGTCATCGCTCCACGGCCAAACGTCGGGGCAAGACCTGCCACCGTCGGGCCATGTCAGACACGTGCCTGATTGTCGAATCCCAGCATCCCGGTACTGCGGATGACTTTGTGCGTGAGATAACCGACTTCGTTGCTCGACGCCGACGCGGCCAGCATGCCGGTCGTCGTCCAGCGGTTGACCGTCATGCCATCGTCGGTCTTTTCGACGAAATTGGCATCGCGATCCGCCTTCATCAGCTTGGAGATGCGATCGAGCGCGTCGTCCCAGGAGATGCGTTCCCACTTGTCGGAGCCCGGCTTGCGGTACTCGGGGTACTTCAGGCGGTTCGGGCTGTGGATGAAGTCGATCAGGCTGGCACCCTTCGGGCACAGCGTGCCGCGGTTGACCGGGTGATCGGGATCGCCTTCGATGTGGAAAACGCTTTTCTTCGCGTTCTTGGCACCGTCGCCGTAGCTGTACATGAGGATGCCGCAAGCGACGGAACAGTACGGACAGGTATTACGGGTTTCCGTCGCTCGCGCGAGCTTGAACTGGCGGACTTCTGCCAGCGCCGCGTCGGGCGCGAACCCGAGCATTGCCAGGCTGGACCCTGCCAGCGTTGCGCCACTCACTTTGAGAAACTGGCGCCTGGACATGTTTAGCATGGGGAATTCTCCTCAAATCTTTTGAATCTGTGCGGGAGTTTGTCGAGTATAGAGCAAACACATCATGTTTTCCGTGACTTAGCACAAATCGTGCCGCATCATGCGTTGAGCCTGACTTCGAGGGAACTTCCGTGCCAATTTGGTATTCTGAGCGTCACTTTGGTCGCGCCCCCCGGTAATGGACACATTGCCCCCAGAAGATGACGTGACGAACCTGATCGCCTGTCCGAACTGCGACACGCTGCATCGTCGCATGGACTTGCCGCCGCACGAGACTGCGCGCTGCGTGCGCTGCCATTCGGTTCTTTACCGCTCCCCCGATCTGCGCCTGTCGCGCGTGCTGGCGCTGACGGTGACCTGCCTGATCGTGTTCGCGATTGCGAATGCCTTCCCCATTGTCGAAATCGAGGTGCAGGGCATCTATACAGAGACCACCCTCGTGGGCGCCGCCTGGGCGCTCTACCGCGAGGGCATGTGGCTCGTCGCCCTGCTGGTCTTCGCCACGACCGTGCTGTTTCCCCTGTCGCAACTGCTCGCCCTGGTGCATCTGATCGCCCCGCTCTCGATGGGCCGGCGCCCTTACGCGGTCTTCGAGGTCATGCGGGCCATCGAATTCTGCCGCCCGTGGGGCATGATCGAAGTCTTCATGCTGGGCGTACTGGTTTCGCTGGTCAAACTCTCGGCCATGGCGAGCGTGCTGCCCGGCGTGGCGCTCTGGGCCTTCGGCGCCCTCACGATGCTGCTGGCACTGGTGCTGTCATACGACCTGCGCAATCTCTGGATCGTGATCGACCGCACGCCGGACCCGAACGCGGCCCGCGCCTCACAATCGCGGGTGGAGCAACGATGAAATACCTTTCCGCCAAGGATGCAGGCCTCGTGGCATGCCACGCGTGCGGACGGCTCTCGCGCGAAGTCAAGACCGTCGAAAAGGAGCGCTGCCCGCGCTGTGGCGCCGTTCTGCACCAGCGCAAGGTCGACAGTCTCGCCCGCACCTGGGCCTTGCTGATTGCCGCCGCGATCCTGTACATTCCCGCCAACGTACTGCCCATGATGCAGACACGCTCGCTGCTCGGAAACTCCAGCGACACCATCATGAGCGGGGTGATCTATTTCTGGACGAGCGGAGAATACGATCTAGCCATCGTCGTCTTCACGGCGAGCATTCTCGTCCCGATGCTCAAGCTCATTGCGCTGTCGCTGCTGTGCTTCACCGCGCAGCGCGGCACCGGCTGGAAACCCCATCAACGTACCAAGCTGTATCACATGGTCGAGTTCATCGGCCGCTGGTCGATGCTCGATGTCTTCGTCGTCGCGCTGATGGTCGCGCTCGTGAACATTCAATCGCTGGCCGTGATTCAGGCCGGCCCGGGCATCGTGGCCTTCGGCTCGGTGGTGGTGCTCACGATGCTGGCCTCCATGCAGTTCGACCCTCGCCTGATCTGGGATCAGATTCGAGACGACGATACCGAACAGGACGATCATGACTGACCCGAAAGATACCCAGGACCCGAAGGCTGCGCCGCCCCCCGGCGCCAACGAACTCCCCACGCCGGCCATCGAGCCGCGCAAGCGCTGGGCACCATCGCTCGTCTGGCTGATTCCGCTGGTGGCCGCACTCATCGGCCTGTCGCTCGTTGCCAAGGTGCTCATCGAGCGCGGGCCGAGCGTCGTCATCGACTTCAAGTCGGCCGAAGGCGTCGAAGCGGGAAAGACCAAGGTCAAGTACAAGGATGTCGACATCGGCACGGTCAAGAGCATCGAGCTGTCCGACGACCTGTCGCATGTGCGCGTGACCGTCGATCTGACCAAGAACGCGAAGAAGTTCGCCGTCAAAGACTCGCGCTGGTGGATCGTGCGTCCGCGTGTGGCCGGCGGCAGTGTCTCCGGTCTCTCGACGCTGCTCTCCGGGGCCTACATCGGCGCCGATGCGGGCAAGTCGGGCGACACCGCGAACCATTTCGTCGGCCTCGAGGTGCCGCCGGTCGTCTCTACCGGCCAGCCCGGCAAGCCATTCATCCTGCATGCCGCGGACATCGGTTCGCTCGACATCGGTTCGCCGATCTACTACCGCCGCATTCAGGTCGGACAGGTCGAAGCCTACTCGCTCGATCAGGATGGCAAGGGCGTGACGCTGCGCGTCTTCGTGCAAGCTCCTTACGATCAGTATGTCGGCTCCAATACCCGCTTCTGGCACGCGAGCGGCATCGATCTGCGGCTCGATTCGAGCGGTTTTCAGGTCAACACGCAGTCGCTGGCGTCGGTGGTCATTGGCGGGATTGCCTTTCAGGCACCGGGCGACGCGGGCGCTGGTGTGATGGCCAAGCCGGGTCAGGAATTCCGTCTCGCGCCAGATGAAACAACCGCCATGAAAGCGCCCGACACCCATCCGGTGACGGTCGTATTCCGCTTCCAGCAATCGCTGCGCGGTCTGGCCGTGGGCGCGCCGGTGGATTTCCGGGGCATCACGCTCGGCGAGGTGACGTCGATCGGCGTGGAGTTCGACCGGGCGAGCAAACAGATCAGCATGCCGGTGACGGTGCTGGTCTATCCCGACCGTCTGCGCCGCCGAGATCCGAAAAACAATCTCGAGCCCGGCGAGGACATCCGTCATCAGATTCTCGATGCGCTCGTGGCGCGCGGCCTGCGCGGCCAATTGCGCACGGGGAATCTGCTGACCGGTCAGTTGTATGTGGCGCTCGACTTCTTCCCGAACGCAAAGCCCGCGAAGGCCGAGCGCGTTGACGACGTGCTGGTCATGCCCACCGTGCCCAACACACTCGACCAGTTGCAGCTTCAGATCGCCGACATTGCGAGCAAGCTCGACAAGATTCCGTTCGACAGCATCGGACAGAGCCTCGACTCGTCGCTGCGCAAGCTCGACAAGACGCTCGATAGCGCGCAAGGTCTGTTCCGTCAGCTCGATGGCGAAATCGCCCCCGAAGCGAAGGCAACGCTGGGCGAAGCGAAGAAGAGCTTCGGCGCCGCCGAACGCACGCTCTCCGAAGACGCCCCGGTGCAGCAGGACGTCCGTCAGGCGATGCAGGAACTCACCAAGACCCTGCGCTCACTCAACACGCTCGCCGACTATCTGCAGCAGCACCCCGAAGCGCTGCTGCGCGGCAAACCGAAGGACCCGCAACCATGATGAGGCCCACCGAGATGATCCGCAGCCCGCGCCGCCATGCGACCCCGATGGCCGGTGCCGCCCTGGCCGCCCTCGCCTTGACGCTTGCCGGCTGCGCATCGTCGCCGTCGAGCTTCTACACCCTGACGGACACCAGCGGCGTCGCCACGTCAGGCAGCGCCACCACCGGTGCCAACGCGCCAGCCGCCCCCTACGCCATCGAAGTCTCGCCGGTGGCCGTGCCCGAGCAGGTCGATCGGCCGCAAATCGTCGTAACCCGGGGGGGCGGACGTGTCGACATTCTCGAGGAATCGCGCTGGGCCGCGCCGCTCAAGAACGAGTTGACGTCGACGATATCCCGCGACCTCACGCAGCGCCTCGGCGCCATGGACGTCTACGGGCTGCCGCGTGCCGACGGGCTTGCCGTGTACCGGGTATCGACATCGGTGCAGCGCTTCGAGTCCGCACCGGGCGAACAGGCCGCGCTCACCGCCGTGTGGAGTGTTCGCCGGGTACCGGGCGAGATCGTACTGACGTGCCGCTTTGCGGGGACGGAACCCGCCTCGGGCGGCGTCACCGAGGTGGTTGCCGCCCAACGCCGGCTCGTCGACCGGCTTGCGGACGGCATCGGCAACGCCATTGCCACCAGCGCGCAGGGCGCCACGCCGCGCTGCCAGGGCTAAGCTCACACGCCCCGCTCATCCGGCCCCCAAAAGAACGGCCGGCCTTGCCCCTAAGCAAGACCGGCCCGTTCACGTCGGGATCGGAGCATTCCCCCCGAAACGCCTCGTCCCACCGTCTTTACAACGTCATACTCAAGGCTCGCCACCAACGCGCGCCGGGTGCGCCAACACTCGCGCCGGGCAGCGAACCTGTCAGATATCGTAGTGCTCCGCCGCACGTCGCGCATTGGACTAAAGTCTCATGCGCAGCGGAATTTTCTATGGGAGACTCGGTTTTCGTCCGATGGCGGGCCATCCCGGTCAGCCCAGGCTTAACGCTGCCCTCCCGTGACACCACACGCTCCCGACACCGCTTCGCCTGTTTCGCCTATGTCGTCTGCTGTCCCGGCCCCCTCAGCGGCGTCCGCGACCCACGCGCCACCGGCCGACAACGTACCGACGGGGATGCATGCGAGCGACGTCTACGTTGCAAGGCTTGGTGCGCTGCGAGCCAACCTGCCCGTCTCGCTGGCCGGGTCGTTCCTGACGGTATGCCTGATCGTTGCGGTACTGCGCGAGGTATTCCCGTTGCGGGATCTGCTCATCTGGGCCACCGCGCAGGCTGCCCTGACCCTCTGGCGAGCCACCGCCCTGATCCACTATCCCGGTCTGTCGCGCAAGCAGGTAGGCCGCACCGTCCGGGCCGATACCCGGGGCATCGACGTCGCCGCCCTGCGGCGCTGGGACTGGCGCGTTCGCACCGGATCGCTGGCGGCTGGCCTGTTGTGGGGCATTCCTTACGCCTTCTGGCTCTGGCAAGCGCCGCCCCTCCATCAGATGTTCATGATCGTCGGCCTGCTCACGCTGGGCACAGGTGCCATTTACGCGTACTGCATTCACCCCCCCGTGCTGCTCGCGTTCGAAGTGCCCTATTACGCACCGAGCTTCGTTGCACTGGGCTTGCTGGGCGGCACGATTCCGACAACGCTGGCCCTTGCCGGCGTGGTGTACCTGGGCGTGACGTTTGCGTTCGCGTATCGGATGTACCGCACGCAGATCGACTCGCTGTCGATGCGTTTCGAAAACGACGACCTCATGGCGCGACTGGCCGTCGAGCGTGACACCGCCGAGCGCAGCAATCTGGCGAAATCGCGATTTCTCGCCGCCGCGAGTCACGACCTGCGCCAGCCGGTGCATGCGTTGAGCCTGTATGTCGGTGTGCTGCGCGAACAACAACTCAACGCCCGCAGCCGTCAACTCGTCGATCACATCGGCCGGGCAACCACCGCCATGGGCCAACTCTTCGACGGCCTGCTCAACATCTCACGACTTGACGCGGGCGTGATCCAGCCCAAGCCGCGCGTGCTGCGTCTGGCCCCGGTCATCGAACAGCTTCAACTGGAATACGCACCGCAGGCCGCCGCAAAAGGCTTGATCCTGCGCGTTCATCGCACGCGCAGCGGCGACACGCTGGCAGTCCGTTCGGACCCGGTGCTGCTCGAGCGTATTCTGCGCAATCTGCTGGACAATGCCATTCGCCACACCCCCAAAGGCGGCGTGCTGATCGGCTGGCGCAGACGCCACCAGACCGTGCGTATCGAGGTATGGGATACCGGTGTGGGCATTGCCGATGCCGACCTGGACAAGATCTTTCTGGAGTTTCATCAGGTCGGCAATCCCGAGCGCGACCGCTCGAAGGGACTCGGACTGGGTCTCGCCATCGTGCGACGCACCGCCGACCTGCTCGGCCACCCGCTGACGCTGCGCTCCGTCACGGGACGTGGCAGCGTCTTCGCGCTGACGGTGCCCCTCGCCGACGCCCACGCGGCCCGCCAGCCGCTCGATCCGGCCCCGGCGCCATCGATGCCCGCGCGCAGCGAAGCGGCGGCGTCTCGGCCGCTGGTATGCGTGATCGAAGACGATACCGAGAACCTCCACGGTCTTTGCCTGCTGCTGGATGCCTGGGGCTATCGCACCGTGGCCGGGAGCAGTGGCGACGAGATCGTATGCGCCGCCGTCGCGGCGCAGGCCAAACCCGCGTTGATCGTCAGCGACTTCCGGCTACGCGAGCATGAGACCGGCATCGATGTCATTGACCGGTTGCATGAGGAATTTGCCGACGACACCATTCCGGCGATTCTGGTGAGTGGGGATACCGACCCGCAACGGCTCATCGAGGCTTCGGCGCGCGCCTGGCCCCTGCTGCACAAACCGGTGGATGCCCAGTTGCTGCGACGGACGATCGAGCAAGTCCTTGATGCTGCGGGCAACGGGGTTGGGTAGCTTGCGACGGGTTGCACTCAGGCGGGTTTGCCCAGCAGTCCGCCGCGACGCGCCAGCGAGGCCGCTTGCGTTCGATTGAGTGCGCCCAGCGCGCCAAGTACCGCCGACACATGCGCCTTGACGGTCTTTTCGGTCATCCCCAGTCGAGCAGCGATCTCACCGTTGCGCAAACCGTCGCAGACCAACACGAGCACCTCGCGCTGACGCGGCGTCAATGTCGCCAGCCGTTTTGCCACCGACATGTCGTCATCCTGAGCGTCGCCCCCGCCTCCCGAGCGCTCGCCATCGTCAACCGCCAGATCCCCCGCGTCCTGCCAGGGCGACAGATAGCGCTCGCCGCGCAAAACGGTCTGCAGGGCATCGAGCAGTGTCCGGCTGTCGGCCGACTTGTGGACAAAACCATGGGCACCGGCCGCGAACGCCGAACGCACATCCTGCCGGTCTTCGGAAGCGGAAATCACGAGCAGGCGCAGATCGGGGCGCACGGCACGAAGGCGCCCGAGCAGCGCGGCGCCGGCCAAGTCCGGTAAATAGTAGTCCGCCATGACGGCGCGCACGTCGGGGCGTGCGTCCAGTGCAGCGACCGCCTGCGCACCGCCGGCAAATGCTTCGAAATCCAGTTCCGGCGCGGCCGCACACAGCGCGAGCAGCAAGCCTTCGCGAAACATCGCATGGTCATCGATCAGGAAAACGGTCGGCACTTTGGGGGGCGCTCACGGGCGTAGCGGGGGTTGGCGGTGCGGCCGATTATGTCGCATTACTGACCAAAAGTCGTGATTTCGCTTCCGAGCGAACGCCACGATTCTCGCCAGCCGCCAACATCGCGCCCGGAAGGGGTGCATACGCCGTCCGACAGAAATGCGAAAGGTCAGGAAAATCCCGATGCCCCTGACGGGCATTACGGATTGCGCAATCGATTACGAGATGTTTAAGATGTTCGAGACCTCGCGGCGTCAGCGATCCTCAAGAGATGGCCGCCGACGGGGCGTCATTACTCGAATATTGGAGACAAGACATGCCCAGCCTCACCGGCCACCTGCGCCGTGCGATTGCCGTCGCCGCTTCCTGCGCCTTCACCGCCCTCGCCGTCGTCCCGCCCTCGGTCCATGCTGCCCCGGCCGCCATCTCAGACGGCGTGGTGAAGATCGGCGTGCTGACCGACCTGTCCGGCGTGTCGAGCGACAACGCGGGCAAGGGCAGCGTACTGGCCGCCACCATGGCCATCGACGACTTCTCGCGCGACCATAAAGTGCTGGGCGCACCGATCGAATTGATCTCCGCCGATTCGCAGGGCAAAACCGATACCGGCGCGACCATCGCTCGCGAGTGGTACGACCGGGGCAAGGTCGACATGATTACCGATCTCACGTTCTCGAACGTCGCCCTTGCGGTCGATCGCATTGCCGACGAAAAGAAAAAGATCGCGCTCGTGACCGGCGCCGGGTCGTCCGCCATCAGCAACGAACAATGCACGGCGCATAGCGTGCAATGGATGTACGACACTTACGCGCTCGCGAATTCGACCTCGCAGGCGCTGCTGCGTCGCGGCCTCAAGTCGTGGTACTTCATCACCGCCGACTACGCGTTCGGTCAGGCGCTGGAGAAGGACGCCAGCGAAATTCTCACGCGTCAGGGCGGCAAGGTCGTCGGCTCGGTAAAGCACCCGGTGAACTCGCCCGATATGTCGTCGTATCTGCTGCGCGCGCAGACGTCCGGCGCACAGGTCATTGCGTTGGCGAACTCGGGCACGGACACGCTCAACACCGTCAAGCAGGCGTCGCAGTTCAACATGATTCAGGGGGGCAAGCAGGTCTTCACACCGCTGCTGTCGTTGATCACGGAAGTCCATGGCATGGGCTTGAAGAACGCGCAAGGCATGATCCTCACCAACGGCTTCTACTGGGATCAGGACGAGCGCTCGCGCGCCTTCGCGCAGCGCTTCCATGCGCAGCACAAGAAGATGCCGACGATGATGCAGGCCGCCGTCTATTCCGCGGTGCTCAACTATCTGAAGGCCGTGCAGGCCGCCGGTACCGATGACGCCGACGCCGTCATGGCTAGGCTCAAGTCGATGAAGATCGACGATCCGGTGATCCGCAACGGCCAGATTCGCGCCGACGGCAAGCTGGTCCACGACATGCTGCTGGTGCAAGTCAAGACACCGGCCGAGTCGAAGTCGGAATGGGATCTGTACAAGATCATGGAGACGATTCCGGCCGACAAGGCGTTTGCCCCATTGGCCGAATCCAAGTGTTCGCTGGTGAAGAAGTAAGCCGCGCCCTCAGCGCTTGAGATCGGTGGCAGACGCACTGGGCGTCTCGCCACCGTCGGTGGCTGCGCTCGCCGCCGGATCCTCCACGCGACGAAACACGAGTGCCGAGGCGAGCGTAATCAGGCCCACGCAGACGAACGTCATGCGAAAACCCGCCACGGTGCCGCCCCCCCCTACCGCCCCCGCCTGCCCGGCCAGATGACCGAACAGCGCCAGCAACTGGCCGCCGATGGTCACCCCCAGCCCGAGCGCCAGCATCTGCGCCATCGAGAACAGGCCGTTGCCGGCACTCGCACGACGCGCGCCGAGGTCCTTGAGCGTCACGCTGTTCATCGCGGCGAACTGCATCGAGTTCGCGCCGCCGAACACGGCCAGTTGCACCAGTCCCAGCCACACTGGCCAGCCCGGACCAAAGAGCGCGAAGCTCGCGATCGAGCCACCGACGACCGCCGTGTTGACCATCAGAAAACGCGTATAGCCGTGACGTTGTACCAACGGCGTGACCATGCGCTTGACCACCACGCCCGCCAGGGCGACCGGCAACATCATCAGCCCCGAGGCGAGCGGGCCGTAGCCCATGGCCACCTGCAGCAGCAACGGCAACAGGAACGGTACCGCGCTGCTGCCGATACGGGCGACGAGATTGCCCAGCAGGCCAAGACTGAAGCTGCGTGTCTCGAAGAGTTCCAGCGGGAACAGCGGCGCGGCGCGACGCCGGGCATAGGGCCAGTACCCCAGCGTGGTGACGGCACAGAGCAATGCCAGCCCTAACGACACGCCCCATCCCGTATCCGAAAACGGATGATCGAGCGCCAGCGTGAACGACACCATCGCGACCGAAAGCAAGGCAAACCCCATCCAGTCGAATCCGGTGTCAATCACCTCATCCTGAGTGGGACGCGGCAGGTAGTGCCGCACCGCCAGACTGCCGATGACGCCGATTGGCACATTGATGAGAAAGATCCAGTGCCACGAGGCGGCCTGCACGAGCCAGCCGCCGAGCACCGGACCGATCATCGGCCCCACCTGCCCGGCAATCGACACGAAGGCAAGCGCGGCGAGATATTCGCCGGCCGGAAACGTGCGCAGCACGGCCAGACGCCCAATCGGCAGCAGCATCGAACCGCCAGCCCCCTGCAAGACCCGCGCAAGCACCAGTTGCGGCAGCGTGTGCGCCATTGCACAGCAAATCGAGCCGAGGACGAACAGCAGAATCGCCACGAAGTAGACACGACGCGTACCGAACCGGTCCGCCAGCCAGCCGGACGCCGGGGTCAGCATGGCCATCGTGAGCGAATACGAGACCACCACCGGCTGCATGCGCAACGGGTTCTCGCCAAGACTCGCCGCCATGGCAGGCAGCGCCGTGTTGACAATGGTCGTGTCCAGCGCCTGCATGAAAAAACCCGCCGCGACGATCCATAGCAGGGCGGTAAGTGTCTTGTCTTGCTTCATGCGGCACGTTGGCGAGGCAGGGCGGCGAGGCCATGCCTGCTTGAAGAATTAAGCGAAAGCAGAATTCTAGCGCGCCTGGCCTGACCGAATGATGCGAATCTTGCATCGGCCGGCCATGCCAAACCGCTCAGGCGGTCGTGTCGACGTTCGTGCCTTTCGCCTTGGTCGGGTCCATCAGCGCGAGAATCTGCGCCTGAATCGACATCGCCTGCGCGGACAACGCCGTCGTCTGCTGGAGCTTGTCTTCCGGCGGGAGCCGATCGTTGTTGCGTACCGCGTCCAGCTGGGCCATGACCTTTGCCAGCATCGCCTTGAGCTTCCTGATCGTCTCGTTCACGATGGCATCGCCGCCGACGGCGCCGTCCCCCCCACTTACCGCCTTGCCGGTCTGCTTGGCGCCATCCCTGGCGGCACGCACCAGATCGACCATATGGGTATCGATACGGCGCGAGCCCGTCTCGTTGCTTGTGCTGGCGTCGCTGCCGCTGCTGTCGGACGCATTGGCTGCATTGGCTGCATTCGACGAATTTACCGAATCCGACGACTTTGCCGCAGGGGATGCGTCCGGGGCACTGACTGACGCGGCGGTTCTGGCCACATTGGCCGTCGCCTGCGCCTTTTCGGCTTGTTGCTGTCGGATATGCGATTGCCAGACGTCCAGCAAGTTGGACGACGCGCTTCCCTTCGTGGGGATGATGATGGTCATAGGAACCGGGGGCTCGGCAAAAGAGAAAATTGTAAGGATTCGAAAGTATTTACGGCAATCCTCACGACTTCCTTGAGCCGGTTCCGGCCACCGGCACAACGGACAGGCCACCAGCGGCAGGACCAACGAGGGGCCGTGCGGCGCACGCCGCAGCGGCCCCTCCCGCCCTGCGTCAGGCCCGGGCGGTGCGATAGCCCACGTGTTCGAAGCGGGCTTCGTCTTCGGCCGCGCGTTCTTCTGCGGCGTCGTCTGCACGATCGTCGTCGGCCAGCGCTTCGAGGCGAATCGCGGCGTGCACGAGCGCAATGTGCGAGAACGCCTGCGGGAAGTTGCCGACCTGACGCCCGTGATGGGTGTCGTACTCCTCCGCTAGCAGCCCCACGTCGTTGCGCAACGACAACAGCCGCTCGAACAATTTTCTGGCGTCTGCCTGACGGCCGATCATCACCAGACAATCGACCATCCAGAAACTGCAAGCGAGGAACGCGCCCTCGCCCGCCGGCAAACCGTCGTCGACGCGGCTCGTGCGATAACGCTGTACCAGTCCGTCGCGCATCAGTTCACGCTCGACCGCTTCGATGGTGCCGATGACGCGCGGATCGTCAGCCGGCAGGAAACCCACCAGCGGAATCATCAGCACGCTCGCATCCATCTCCGGCGAACCGTAGGCCTGCATGAACGCATTGCGCTCCTTGTCGAAGCCGTGGGTGCACACGTCGGCGTGAATCTCCCTGCACAGGCTGCGCCAGCGATCGATCGGGCCGGGCAATCCGAAACGCTCGGCCGACTTGATCGCGCGATCGAACGCGACCCACGCCATCACTTTCGAATACGTGAAGTGCTGACGACCGCCGCGCACTTCCCAGATGCCCTCGTCCGGTTTGCGCCAGACGGTTTCAAGATGGGCCACCAGCTTCGTCTGCACTTCCCATGTCGCGTCGTCGGGCCGCAGACCGCCCAGACGGGCCTGATGCAGGGCATCCATGACCTCGCCGTAGACGTCGAGTTGCAATTGTCCAACCGCTCCATTGCCCACACGCACGGGCTTCGCCCCTTCGTAGCCGGGCAGCCAGTCGACCTCCCATTCGGGAAGGCGTCGCTCGCCCGAGAGCCCATACATGATCTGCACCTGCGACGGCGCGCCTGCCACGGCACGCACCAGCCAATGGCTCCAGTCGCTCGCCTCGGTGTAGTAGCCACCGAGCATCAGCGCTTGCAAGGTCAGCGTGGCATCTCGTAACCAGCAATAGCGGTAGTCCCAGTTCCGCTCGCCACCGAGTTGCTCTGGCAGCGATGTGGTCGGCGCGGCCACCACACCGCCCGTCGGCACAAAAGTGAGCGCCTTGAGCACAATGAGCGAGCGGCGAATCGCCTCGGCCCAGCGGCCGTCGAGCTGACAACGGTTGGCCCAGGTGCGCCAGTAACGCTCCGTATCGGTGAGCGCGGCGAGCGGATCGATCGCGCGCGGATCGGCGTGATGCGACGCCACGCGCGAGAGCACGAACGGCACGGTGTCGCCGGCCTTCACGTCGAATCGTGCACGCAGACTGCCCGGCACGTCCTGAATCTCGACCGGTGTGCGTATGACCACCTTATCGGGGCCGGCGATGAGCCGCATGCCCGGCCCGGTCGGATCGTCACTGTCGAGCGGACGCGCCCAAGGCACCGACGCGCCGTAGTCGAAACGCAGGATCAGCTCCATCGACATCGAAACGGTGCCGTGAATGCCCCTGACCAGCCGCACCAGATCGGCCGCCCCGTCGCGCAACGGCATGAAGTCGATCACGGCAACGCAGCCTTCCACCGTCTCGAAACGGGTTTCGAGAATCAGCGTGTCGTCGTGATAGCGGCGCGTGGTAGTCGCGCGGGGATCGTCGGGAGCGAGTTTCCATCGGCCATGCTCGGGGCCACCGAGAAGCGCAGCGAAGCAGGCAGGGGAATCGAAATAGGGCCAGCAGAGCCAGTCGATCGAGCCGTCGCGCGCGACGAGCGCGGCGCTGCGGCAATCGCCAATCATTGCGTAATCTTCAATACGTGCCGGCATGCTCACCTCGCGAGAAGGGGAGGAACGGTGCCCCCGGCTGCCGTCGCGAACACGGCGCAGGGAGAGGGGACGCGTAGGACGCGGGAGTCGCTGGATACGCGAGCGCGTGAAGCCCTATGGTACGCGCGTCGCCGGTACGCGGCCATCGGGCAAATGGCGGGAAGTGTGGGTGGCCGGGATTGCTGCCGGCGTCTCTGCCGATACTGCTTCCAAACGTCATGCATTCCCTCCTTGCGACGTTGCCGTCGTGTCAGGTTGATCGGTGGCCAGTCATGCACCCGTCTCAAAACCGACCGGCCACCGGGAGGGAAGTTCTACGCAATTTGCGAAGACGCGGGGAATCCGCATCGCCGCCGCGACACATACGTCATGCGCTCGCCTGTGCCGACGTCTCCAACGCATGCACCGCCCCCTGCGCGATCAGGTCGCGGACCTGCCGAGCATCGAAGCCATACTCGCCCAGCACGTCGTAGGTGTGCTCGCCCAGACGCGGCGCGGGACCGCCCGTGCACTTCGGCGTTTCGGAGAAGCGGATCGGCAGGCCGATGCTGCGCGTCGGACCGTCCAGCGGATGCACGGTCTGCACCACCATCTCGCGCGCCACGATCTGCGGGTGCGACACCGCATCGGAGATCGGCAGCACCGGGCCGACGGGCAGGCCGACCGCATCCAGACGCTCGACCCAGTTCTGCGTGGTGTCGCGCGTGAGATACGTGGTGAGTCGCTCGACGAGTTCGGCGCGGTGTGCAGTGCGGCCAGCATTCGTGGCGAAGCGCGGGTCGCCGGCGATCTCGGGCGCGTCGAGCACCTGAAGCAGACGCTCGTAGTTCGCCTGATTGGCCGCACCGATGTTGATCCAGCCGTCTTGTGTGCGAAACGCCTGATAGGGAGTGCTCGTGGGATTCGCCGAGCCGAGTTTCGGCGGATTCTCACCGCTTGCGAAGAAATTGGCAGCGGCCCAGTACATCTGCTGAAAACCCGCTTCGAGCAGCGACGTATCGACAATCTGGCCCTGCCCCGTGCGCAGTCGATGCGCATAGGCAGCCGAAATACCGAGCGCCGCCAGAATGCCCGCGTTGATGTCCGCAATCGGCGAGCCTGCCTTGATGGGCGCCTGCCCCGGCTCGCCCGTCACGCTCATCAACCCGGAGAGTCCCTGCGCGATCAGATCGAAGCCGCCTTTGTCCGCATACGGGCCTGTGCGACCGTAGCCGGAGATGCAGCAGTAGATCAGACCGGGGTTCGTTTCGCGCAGCGTTTCGTAGCCGAGGCCGAGCTTCTCCATGGTTCCCTTGCGGTAGTTCTCGGTCACCACGTCTGCGCTCACAAGCATCTTGCGCAGTACCGCCTTGCCACCGTCGGTCTTGAGGTTGAGCGCGATGCCGCGTTTGTTGCGATTGAGCATCATGAACGACGCCGATTCACCGTGCGGGAGAATCGGGGCGAAACGACGCGCATCGTCCCCTTCCATCTTCTCGACCTTGATGACGTCGGCGCCCATGTCCGCGAGCATCATGCCGCACACCGGTCCCGACATGATGTGCGACAACTCGATCACCTTGACGCCCTGCAACGGCCCTGCCTTCTTCTCGGGATGGGTCATGTCAACGCCCCTCGAACACCGGGGCTGTCTTCGCCAGGAATGCGCGATAGCCCGTCTGAAAATCGGCGGTGCCGAAGCACGCGAAACCCTCGTCGATCTGCGCGGGCGTGAGCGGCTGGCCGCTCGCCAGTTCGCGCACGAAACGCTTGTGCCAGCGCGCGACCAGCGGCGCACCGGCGGCAATACGCTGCGCACTTGCCAACGCCTCTCGTGTCACGTCGGCGTCTGCCACCACACGCGTGACGAGGCCAATGCGCGACGCCTCCTGCGCATCGAAGATCCGTCCCTCGAGCAGGATTTCGAGCGCTCGCGTGGGGCCGAGCAAGCGCACGAGTCCCGACAGTTCCGCATGCGCCATCACCAGCCCGAGCTTATTGATCGGCGCGCCGAACCGGCTCGATTCTCCGCAAATGCGCACATCGCAGGACGCCGCGATTTCCATGCCCCCGCCTACGCAAATGCCATGAATCATCGCGACGAGCGGCACCGGGCAATTGGCGAGCGCGTCGAGCGTGCGGTGCATCAACGCGCCATAGGCACGCGCCTGCGCCACGTTGGCCCGGTCCGTCTCGAACTCCGCGATGTCGTTGCCCGGCGCGAACGACTTTTCCCCCGCACCGCGAAGCACGATGCAGCGCACATCGGGCGTCTCGGACAAGGTCAGGATCGTGTCGCCCAACGCTTGCCACATCGGCTTGGTCAGCGCATTGAGCTTCTCTGGGCGATTGAGCGTCACCAGCGCAATTGCGCCGTGTCGCTCGGTCAGAACGGTCGATGTCACAGGGCCTCCTTCATACGCCGGCACGCACCCGATGTGGGCCAGCCTTGATTTTTGGTATACCAATTTTCTGTAAACGATAGATTCATCGTTGTCACATTGGCAAGAGACAAACCTAAAAATCAGGGTTAACGTGCAAAAACACGAGATTGGCGATTGACGACGTCATATATCGCCATCAGAATTGGCATTCCATTTTCATGACATTGACGCATGGCCACGTCCGCCTCGCTGAACGCCGCCGCTTACGAAGCCCTCAAGGCGCGCATTGTGCGCGGCGATTTGCGCCCCGGCGCGCCGCTCTCGGAGCGCGCACTGTGCGACGAACTTGCCGTCTCGCGCACGCCGCTGCGCGAAGCCCTCAAGCGGCTCGCGAACGAAGGGTTGGTGGAAATCTCCGACACGCGCCGCTCGCGGGTAGCACGCGTGAGCGTCGATGAAGTCGTGAACCTGCTCGCCGTGATGGCGGTGCTCGAGGGGCTCTCGGGAGAACAGGCGTGCGAGAAAGCGTCCGACGCCGATCTGGAAGCGTTGACGCAACTACAGAATGCAATGGAAGCGGCTTACGCGCGCACCGATCACGCCGCCTACTTTGCGCTCAATCAGCAGATCCATCTGAGCATTCTTCGCATGGCGGACAACGGCCCGCTGGCGGAGTACTTCCACAATCTGAATGCGCGTTTGCGACATGTGCGCGAACGTCTCACACCCACGCCCGAACGCTGGCGTCAGGCGGTCGACGAACATGCGGAAATGCTTGCGCTGCTGCGCCGACGCGATGGCAAGCGTTTGCGTTCGCTGATGGAAGCGCACCTGCGCAGCAAGACCGACGCCTACGTCGCAGCCATGCTCAATGAAGGGTTGGTGAGTATGAGTCGCGCGGCATAAGTCCGCCGCGCGATGATTCGCGTGGCCCCGCCTGCCGCCTCTGCGGATCAGGCGGCAACTCGCACATTGGCGAGTACGGTGGCGCATTTGGCCATCAGGTGAGCCCGTAACAGTCGCCCAAGGGTCGCGCCGTCGCGCTGGCGCAGCGCGCGCAACATCGCCACATGCTCGTCGACGGCTTGCTCCCATTTGCCCGCATGCAGATTGGAGCGGAATCGAAGGGCTTGCAGGCGCTGATTGACGGATTGATACATCTGCGTGAGCGCAGGATTGCGGGCGGCCGCATTGATCCTGTCGTGAATCCGTTGATTGCAGTCGAAATAGCCGGACAGATCGCCATTCGCGTGACACGCGTCCATCGCGTAGTGCAGTTCCTGAATCTCGTCGATTTCCGCTTGCGTGATGCGCTCGCAGGCCAGTTCGCCCGCCAGCGCTTCGAGTCCGCTGAGCAGTTCGAACGCGTCGGCAATATCGCTGGCCGACAGCGTAACGACGCGAGCCCCCCGATTCGGCAACAGTTCGATCAATCGTTCGACGGCGAGCATCTTGAGCGCCTCGCGCAACGGCGTGCGCGACACGCCGAGTTGCTCGCACAGGGCACGCTCGTTCAGATGTGCTCCCGGCAACAGGACGCCTTCGGTAATCATCTTGCGCAGACGATCCATCACGGCGTGATGCAGCGCCTGACGGCTGATCGGCTGCGCGGCACCGGTGTCAGGCGGATGGATGAGGGTATCGCGCACGGCGTTCAGGGTCACGGAGTGCATAGGCTCGGGTCGTTCACTTTGAAAGGAAGGCCATCGACTGCACGCACTGCACCTTCGCGGGCAACGGCGTTCGCCATCGCTGCCAGGCCGCACGAAATATTACGAATTATTACGAAGTCCGATTCTCTCAGATCAACGCGACTTTGACTACGTTAGGTGGTGTTTTCACTGAGTAGCCATCACGTTCGCTGCACTGCGCAATGGGGCGTGAATTTTGTATACGATGTGGGACAACGTGCCGCCGCCCCGTTCCGGCGCATCGCCCTACCCTGAGGAGACCTGCAAGATGTTCGAGAACCAAGCCGCTGTCGAATCGTTGGCCCGTTTGCTGGCCGACACCCGCCGCGGCGATACGCCGATCGATTCGCCCGCACCCGCCCTGCTCCCGGTCGATGCCCGTGCGGCCTATGCGGTGCAACTGCGCACGCTCGACCTGCTTGGCGAGACGATTGCCGCGTGGAAGGTCGGGGCCAAGACGCCGTCGGATCTGCCCAATTGCGCACCGATTCCGGCCTCTGTCGTGAGCGACGCCGGGGGCACACTGGCCCTCGACGACTTTTTCCGTCCGGGACTGGAGCTGGAAATCGCGTTTCGTCTGTCGCGCGACATCAAGCCCGGCAACTACGACGAGCGCGAGGCAATGATGTTCGTCGGCGAGATGCTGACCACGATTGAAATTACCGATAGCCGCTTCGCATCGAAGGGCCTCGACAGCCGATTCGCACTCGCCGACTTGCAGAACAACGGCGCGCTCGTGATCGGCAGTGGCCGCGACTACGATGCGTCGTTCAACTACCTGAAGCCGACGCTCTCGTTTTCGCTCGACGGCGCCAACATCGCCCCGGCGCACATCGTCAACACCGGTGGCGACCCGCGCGCCCTGCTTACGTGGCTCGTCAATCACAACGGCAAGCGCGGCATCACGATGCGTGCGGGGGCGATCGTCACTTGCGGCTCTTACGTCGGCATGATCCCTGCCAGCGGCAAAGGTGAGTTGCGCGGCGCGATCAACGGCATTGGCGAAGTGGCCGTCACGCTGAAGTAGAAATGCACGGCGGGTTCAGTGCTGATGGGTGCGCCCGTCAGCCCCCGCCAGCATCTTCGGCGCGAGCAACGCAATCGGCACAATGCAGAGCAACCCCGCGCCCAGCGCCACCGGCAAGCTGATGCCGTGGGCAATCGCTCCGATCAGCACCGGCCCGATGAGCAGACCCAGATAGGCGAGCCGGGCCATCACCGCAATGGCTTCGGCACTTGCCATGCCGGCGCCGCGCGCGACCTCGCCCGAGGCGGCAAACATCACCGGCATCACATTCGACAAGCCGAGGCCGGCGAGGGCAAAGCCAGCGACTGCCGCGGCGGGCACACGCCAAAGCAGTGCCAGCAGAACGCCACCCACACAGAGCAGACTGCTCACACGCAGCAATCGCGCACCGCCCATTCGTGCCCGCACCGGGTCGCCGCCGAAGCGTCCGCCCGCCATCCCCAGCGAAAAAGCGGCGTAGCCTGCGCCGACCCATGCCCCTTGCGCGGCAACCACCTCTCGCATGTACACCGCCGTCCAGTCATACATCGCGCCCTCTACCACCAACCCGAGAAACGCGAGGATGCCGAAGCCCGTGAGCTTGCGATGTAGTTTGCGGCGTGCGGCGTCCCCCAGCGCGGGAGGCGGCGTATGGGCGCGCGGCTCGGCATTGTCGGTGCCATCGCGTGCGACCGGCGCTTCGCCCGGCATCATGTCGGGCTGCATGAAGCGCGCGCCCACAACGATCACGACCGCGCACCCCATCGCCGCAAGACCGATATGCCATTGCGGCGAGCCGTGATGCGCGAGCCATGCACCACCGACGAGTGCTCCCGCCATGCCGCCAAGGCTGAAGCATCCGTGAAGCGACGCCATGATCGGCTGGCGGTAGCGCGCTTCGAGCGTAGCGGCCTGCGCATTGACGGCGACGTCGTAGGTGGCGTTCGCCGCGCCATAGAGGGCAAGCCAGCCCACCAGGCCCCAGTAGCTCGGCATCGACAGAATGAAGGCGCTCGTCACCGCCAGTGCGATGCCCGAATGCAGGCTCGCGCGCTGGCTACCGACGCGCCCGACCCAGCGCGCCATGTGCGACATCGTGACGAGCGCGCCGCCCGCCACGGCGAACATTGCCACGGACAAGCTGGCGTCGTTCAGGTCGAACATCGCCTTGACGGTGGGGACATGAACGCCCCACGTCGCATACAGGAATCCGCTGCAAAACAGCAATGCCATCGTCGCCGCGCGTGCAGGCCAAAAGCCCGTGCGTGGCTTCGTTGTTTCAGAAGTCATGGGAATCGCAGGAAAAGCGGGAATGACGCGGCAGAGACATCTGCGTTGTCGTTTGAAGAGACATGCGGTGCGGCCCCGGCAAGATGCGGAGCCGTCCATGCCGAGAATTCTAACGCACTATATGTGACCGTGCAGTCTATCGGCCGCACGACGCGTCAATGTGGCGTTGAAGCCATCGGGCCAACTGACGGCCTCATTGCGCTAAACGTTACGGCCTACCGATCATCACATGCTGCGCTTCGGCAGCTGCATGCGGAGCGTCCAAATGGCGTCGTCCCGATTGTCGCGTGCGTTGACTTCGCCGAATGCGACGACGCTCGAGTTATCCACCGTTTTTGTTCACAAGGCTGTGGACAACGATCGGAGGAGAACCGCCAAGCGATTGATCGGTATGGAGTTTTTGACGGAAGGGATCAGACCGGGGCACCCGCAGGCAGATGGCCTGCAAGCGCCGCCGATTTATCCACAGATTTTGTGTTCAAGTCTGTGGAAAAGTCTTTGATGACAGGGTGCAAGTCGTTGATTCGAATCAGAGATTCATTCCCCCGAAGCCGCCGCAGCAGCCAGGTGGCGCTCGGCGCCCATTGCGAATCCCTTGTTGCGTTCACGCACGACGCGGTGAATCAGTTCCCATACCGTGTGCGCCACGGGCGAGAGCGAACGGTTCTTGCGACGCACGAGCACGATGTTGCGCTCGAAGGCCGGCAACAACGGACGCACGGCCAGCGTGGAGTTCTCCGGCAGCGGCAACGCCAGCGGCGGGAGCACGCTCACCCCGAGCCCTTCCTGCACCATGCGGAAGATGGTGCTGACATGCCCCAGCTCCTGCGTGATCGTGCCCTGCACTTTTTGCGTCGTGAGTGCGCGGTCGATCAACGGGCGGCTGCCCGAACTCTGATTGAGCAGCACCAGATTCTCGCCCGAGAGTTCCGACCAGTGCACGGCCGCCTGCGTGGCGAGCGGATGATCGCTACGACACACCAGACAGAACGGCTCGCTCATCAGATGTTCGGTCGTCAGATCGTCTGCGCCTTGCGGGGCGACAACGATGCCGAAATCCACATCGCCCGCGCGCACGCTGTCGAGCACCGCACGCTGCATCTGGTCGACGAGCGCCAGTGCAATGTCAGGATACGTCGCCTGCGACGCGAGCAGCACGCGCGGCAGCAGCGTGGCCGAAATCGTCGGCGCGGCGCCGATGCGAACGCGCCCGGTCGTGCGTGCCTCGGCACCGTGGGTCTGCAACAGCGCGATCTCGAGTTCGTCCAGTACGCGATCGAGATTGCCGGCCAGCGTCACCCCGGCATCGGTCAGGGCGACCTCACGCGTGGTGCGGTCAACCAGACGCAAGCCAAGCTGCCCTTCCAGTTCGTTGATGCAACGGCTGATGGCCGGTTGTGTCAGGCCGATCTCGGCGCCCGCGCGGCTGAAGTTCTTGCTGCGCGCCACGACCATGAAGACCTTGAGTTGTCTCAGCGATACGTTCATGTGCTTGTGCCCTGCCAGAAAGTGAGCAAACGAGTCATGTCAATGACTTTGGCGCGCCGCATTGGGCGGCGCGCCCCGTGATTCCCCGATCCCGTCCTTCGATCGGGTCAAGCCGCCGCTTTGACCATCTCCTCCACGACCTTCTTGGCGTCGCCGAACACCATCATGGTCTTGTCGAGATAGAACAGGTCGTTATCCAGCCCGGCATAGCCCGCTGCCATCGAACGCTTGTTGACGATGATCGTCTTGGCCTTGTAAGCCTCGAGAATCGGCATGCCGGCAATCGGCGATTGCGGATCATTCTTCGCAGCGGGATTGACCACGTCGTTCGCGCCAAGCACCAGCACCACGTCCGTCTGGCCGAATTCGCCGTTGATCTCGTCCATCTCCAGCACCTGGTCGTAGGGCACTTCGGCTTCGGCGAGCAGCACGTTCATATGCCCCGGCATGCGACCTGCCACCGGGTGGATCGCGTACCGCACGCTCACGCCCTTCTCGACCAGCTTGTCGGTCAGTTCCTTGAGCGCGTGCTGTGCACGCGCCACGGCCAGACCGTACCCCGGCACGATCACCAGCGATTCGGCGTTGCTCATCAGGAACGCCGCGTCATCCGGCGAGCCCGACTTGACCGGACGTTGCTGCTGTTCGCCGCCGGCGGCACTTGCGCCGGGCGTTGCACCGAAGCCACCGAGAATCACGTTGAAGAACGAGCGATTCATGGCCTTGCACATGATGTAAGACAGAATCGCGCCCGACGAGCCGACCAGCGAGCCCGCGATGATGAGCATCGGGTTGTTCAGCGAGAAGCCGATCCCTGCGGCGGCCCAGCCGGAGTACGAGTTCAGCATCGACACCACGACCGGCATGTCCGCACCGCCGATCGGGATGATGATGAGCACGCCGAGCACGAAGGCGATGGCCGTCATGATCACGAACGGCGTCCAGCTCTGCGAGACGAAGAACGCACCACCAAAACCGAGCATCGCAATCGCCAGCGCCAGGTTCACCATGTGCTGGCCTTTGAAGACCACCGGCGCGCCCTGGAACAGACGGAACTTGTACTTGCCCGAGAGCTTGCCGAAGGCGATGACCGAACCCGAGAACGTGATGGCGCCAACGAACGTACCGATGAACAACTCGATGCGGTTGCCCGGCGGCAGCGGTTGACCCGCCGCGACGATACCGAACGCCGCCGGCTCGGCGACAGCCGCCACTGCGATACACACCGCTGCCAGACCGATCAGCGAGTGCATGGCCGCGACTAGTTCCGGCATCTTGGTCATCTCGACCTTGCGCGCAACATAGGCTCCGATGCCGCCACCGACCACGAGGCCCGCGAGAATCAGACCGAGGCCCGAGAAATTGCCGTTCGAGAGTTTGCGCAACTCAAAGATCAACGCGAGCGTCGTGAGGGCGGCGATGGTCATGCCGATCATGCCGAACGCGTTGCCGCGCCGCGCCATGCGCGGATTCGACAGGCCCTTGAGCGCCTGAATGAAACAGATCGACGCGACCAGGTACAACAGCGTCACAAGATTCATGCTCATGTCAGTGCGCTCCCTTTGCGGCTTCGTCATTGGCCGCAGCCTTTGCCGGCTTGTCTTTTTTCTTGAACATCTCGAGCATGCGCTGTGTCACGAGGAAGCCCCCGAACACGTTCACGGCGGCCAGCGCCACGGCGACCACGCCCATCGTCTTGCCGAGGTTGCCTTCGGTCAGCCCGGCCGCGAGCATGGCGCCCACGATCACGATGGCCGAGATCGCATTGGTCACCGCCATGAGCGGCGTGTGCAATGCCGGCGTGACGTTCCACACCACGTGGTAGCCGACGTACACCGCCAGCACGAAGATGATCAGATTGATCACCGTGTGATTGATCATTTCCATTTGCGTCCCCCTCCCTTATGCCGCACGCAGCACTTCACCGTCGCGGCACATCAGGCACGCGGCAACGATGTCGTCGTTGGTATCGATCACGAGCTTGCCTTCCTTGTCGATCACCAGCTTCAGGAAGTCGAGCACGTTGCGTGCATACAGCGCGGACGCATCGGCGGCGACCATGCCGGCGAGGTTGGTGTATCCCGCTATCGTCACGCCGTGGACTTTCACGACCTCGTCGGCCACCGACAGCGGGCAGTTGCCGCCGCCGTTCGCGCCGCGTCCGGCGGCCAGATCGATGATGACCGAGCCGGGCTTCATTGCCTTGACGGTGTCCTCAGCGATCAGCGTAGGTGCGGCACGACCCGGAATCAGCGCGGTAGAGATCACGATGTCCGCCTGCGTGAGGCGGGTGTGCACCAGTTGTGCCTGACGGGCGAGCCACGCGGCGGGCATCGGACGCGCATAGCCGCCCACACCCTTGGCGATCTCGCGTTCTTCGTCGGTCTCGAAGGGAACGTCGATGAACTTGGCGCCGAGCGATTCGATCTGCTCGCGCACGGCCGGACGCACGTCCGACGCTTCGATCACCGCCCCCAGCCGCTTGGCCGTGGCAATGGCCTGAAGGCCTGCCACGCCCGCGCCCAGCACGACCAGACGCGCGGCCTTGACCGTGCCGGCCGCCGTCATGAGCATCGGCATGAAGCGTTGATACAGATTGGCGGCGAGCATCACGGCCTTGTAGCCGGCGATGTTGGCCTGCGAGGACAGCACATCCATGCTTTGCGCGCGCGTGGTCCGCGGCGCTGCTTCCAAAGCGAAGCCAACGATGCCGGCCGCCGCCATGCGAGCATTGTTCTCGGCATCGAACGGATTGAGCATGCCGACAACCACACTGCCGCGCGGAATCAGGGCGACTTCTGCGACCGATGGCGCGCGAACCTTGAGCACCAGTTCGGCGCCAAGGGCCTGCGCCGCAGTACCGCTCGACGCGCCCGCCGCGACATAGGCCGCATCGGGTACGCTCGCGGCCTCGCCGGCGCCACGCTCCACGGTGACGCGATGCCCTGCGCTCACCAGCTTCTTCACCGTTTCCGGTGTGGCCGCGACGCGGGATTCGCCGCCGGCCGTCTCCTTTGGAATGCCAATATGCATAGTTATTGTCTCGGGGTCTGAGCCCCTGTCGTGTTGTGAAACTCAGGCCACGGCGGCTCGCGCGGGCTGCATCGAGCGCCCGTCATTGGCCGCTTCGAAGCAACGCACCTTCGTGCAATGAATCAGGTCGCACAGGAATTCCGGCTCGTAGGCGCGCAGCAAATGCGGCTGGTGTCCGTCGAGATAGGCCCCGATCAGCAGCAGCTCAGCCATGCGCAACGCCTGCGCCGAAGCGCCTTCGAGGTACGCCAGCGGCAAATCTTGATTCCCGGTCATATGCAACAGACGGGTGTACGTGGGGTGATCCCAATACCAGTCCAGCCCCAACTCGACGAATGCGTTGTTGAACGCGTGCAGATGGGCATTGGCAACCGGTGCCAGGGCGGCGGGTTTGATGTGCGTTTCGATGACAGACATGATGGCGCTCTCCCAAAACAGTGATCGTCTCCAGAACACGCAAACCCGCTCTCGCCTGACGCGACATGTCACCGACGCTTGGTTTGTCACATCACCTTCATGCGGGCTGCCATTGCAGATTACGCAGCCCAACCCATAAAAGACAGTTAAAGTTAATTATGCAAACCATCAACGATTACTTATACTTCGTGAGCCACACTTCGCGAGTGGAAATCGTTCCACCGTCCATCCCGATCTCTGGAAGCCTGCCGCATGAAACACGCCACGCTCCGTCAGTTGAAGGTCTTCGAAGCGGTAGCGCGCCATCTGAGTTTTTCACGCGCCGCCGAAGAACTGCACCTCACCCAACCGGCCGTCTCAACGCAAGTCAAGCAACTTGAAACACACGCTGGACTCCCCCTCTTCGAGCAACTCGGCAAGAAGATCTTCCTGACCCCGGCGGGCAGCGAAATGCTTCACTACAGCCGCGCGATCATCGCGCTCTTTCGCGAAACCGAAGAGGCGATGGATCACCTCAAGGGCATTACGGGCGGCAAGCTCAATGTGGCGGTCATCAGCGCCGGCGACTACTTCTTTCCGCGTCTGCTCGCCGCATTCACCGTGCGCCATCCCGGCGTGACGCTGGGTCTCACGGTGCATAACCGCGAGGAGCTATTGCATCAGCTCACCGAAAACCTCACGGATCTGGCCGTAATGGTGCGACCGCCCCACGAGATCGACACGATCAACGAGGCCTTCGCACCGCACCCCTATGTCATCGTGGCGCCACCCGATCATCCGCTGGCCGGCCAACGCCAGATTCCGTTTTCGCGTCTGACGGAAGAACCGTTCATCAGCCGCGAACGCGGGTCCGACACCTGGAATTCCTTGCAAGACGCCTTCGGTCACCGCACCCAGCAACTGAAGATCACGATGGAAATCGCCAGCACGGAAACCATCAAGCAAGCGGTCGTAGCAGGCATGGGCATCAGTTTCCTGTCAGCGCACACCGTCGGCATGGAGTTGCAGACCGGTCAGTTGACGGTGCTCGACGTGCAGGGCTTTCCGGCGTGGCAAAGCTGGTACGTCGTGCATCGCCGCAGCAAGCGGCTACCGCCGGTCGCGCAAGCCTTCCGGGAATTCCTGCTGACCGACGGCGCGGCACTCATCGACGGCATGATGGCCTACAAGAGTCCGGTGCCGCCGCCCGAAAGCCGCGGAAAATCGCCTGCGGCTCCGGGGATCGGCCCGGATGCCTCGCGTCAGACCGACACCTGATCCGCTGGCTGAATCCGCTGAATCGGCCAGATCGGCCAAAGCAGCCAACGTTGCCACATCGGCCAAATGAAAAAGGGCGATCGACTCAGGCCATTGCCACCCCGGCCGACCACCGTGAAATCGGTTGCCTCGTTAGCCGCCCATGCGGTTGGCGAGCGTGCCCAGTCCGTCGATGCTCACTTCCACCAGCGCGCCCTCTTTCATCGAGCCAACGCCAATCGAGGTGCCCACCGCGATCACGTCGCCCGGCAGCAGGGTCATGTCCTGCGAGAGACGCGCGACGAGTTGCCACGGGTTGAAGATCATGTCCGCAAGCGGGTAGCGCTGACGCTCCGTGCCGTCGAGTCGCGTGACCAGTTCGGCTTCGTGCCAGTCGAAGTCCTGCGCAATCACCGGGCCGATGCAGCCAAACGTGTCGAAGCCCTTGGCGCGCGTCCACTGCGCGAAATTACCGTCCTGCTCGATGATTTCAGCGGCGGTGACGTCGTTGACCAACGTATAGCCGAGGATGTGATCGCGCGCGGCTTCCTCGCTCACATGGCTTGCGCGCTTGCCGATCACCACGCCCAGTTCGCCCTCGAAAACGATCTTGCCGGCATACGACGCCGGACGACGAATCACTGCGTCGGGCCCGGACAGCGACGTCGCAGGCTTGATGAGGAAGAGCGGATGCGACGGCGCGGCTTTGCCGAGCTTCGCGCCGAGCGCGTGAAAGTTGTTCCACAGCGCCACGATTTTCGAGGGCTCGCAGGGGCACAGCAGATCGACGGCGTCGCGCGCAATCGTCGCGCCCGTGGCAATCGGCTGCTCGAAGAGACTGCCGCGATGTTCGAGAATGTGGTCGCCCTGCAGCAGGCCGAAGCCGATGCGGCCATGGGCGGTCTTGAAACGGGTCCAGAGCTTCATGCGTTTGCCATTCCTGTAACGTCCCGGCGGTGCGGCAGGTTTCGCCGCGCGCACGCCGGGCACGATGTCTTGAAGTCATTCACATCTGCCTTGTGCAGACACTTGCGCGCGTGCGCCGTCGCTTACAACGCGCCGACTTCGCGCAGCGCCGCAATCTGTTGCGCGCTGTAGCCGAACTCCGCGAGCACATCGTCGGTGTGCTCACCCAGCAGCGGCGAGCGCTCCACATGCGTGGGGCTGTCCGAGAGCTTGATCGGGTTGCCGACGGTGAGGTATTTGCCACGCTTCGGGTGATCGACTTCGACGATGGTGCCGGTCTCGCGCAGCGACATGTCTTCCGCGATTTCCTTCATCGAGAGAATCGGGCCGCACGGAATGTCGTACTCGTTGAGAATCGCCATGACCTCGAACTTGGTCTTCGTCATCGTCCATTGCTCGATCGTGTCGAAGATCTCGCGCAGACGCGGCAGACGGGCACGCGGCGTGGCGTATTCCGGATGCTCGACCCATTCGGGCTTACCGATCACCTTGCAGATCGATCCCCACACCGGAGCCTGCGTAATGAAGTAGATGTAGGCGTTCGGGTCCGTCTCCCAGCCCTGGCATTTGAGAATCCAGCCCGGCTGGCCACCGCCTGACGCATTGCCGGCACGCGGCACCGCATCGCCGAACTGGCCGTTCGGGAACTGCGGATACTCTTCCATCACGCGTGCGCGCTCGAGACGCTGCTGATCACGCAGCTTCACCCGGCACAGGTTCAGCACACCGTCCTGCATGGCGGCCAGCACGCGCTGCCCCTGCCCCGTCATCGTGCGCTGATACAGCGCCGTGACAATGCCCAGCGCCAGATGCAAACCCGTGCCCGAGTCACCGATCTGGGCGCCCGTGACCATCGGCGGACCATCGTCGAAGCCGGTCGTCGATGCGGCTCCGCCCACGCACTGCGCCACGTTTTCGTAGACCTTGCAGTCCTGATACGGCCCCGGCCCGAAACCCTTGACCGACGCCACGATCATGCGCGGATTCAACGCGTGAATATGCTCCCACGTGAAGCCCATGCGATCGAGCGCGCCGGGCGCGAAGTTTTCCACCAGCACGTCGCAATCGCGAATCATGCGCTCGAGCACCGCCTTGCCTTCGGGGTGCTTCGTATCGAGCGTGATCGACCGCTTGTTGCTGTTGAGCATCGTGAAGTAGAGGCTGTCCGCATCGGGAATGTCACGCAGTTGCTCGCGCGTGACATCGCCATGACCGGCGCGTTCGATCTTGATCACGTCGGCGCCGAACCAAGCCAGCAACTGCGTGCACGTCGGCCCGGACTGCACGTGCGTGAAGTCGAGAATGCGCACACCTTCAAGTGCCTTGCCCATGGTCGTCTCCGTTCAGCAGGCCGCCAGGGCGATCGCGCCTGGGACAGACACCGAAAGTTGGCTCGCGGCACACGCCGAGGTCTGCTGTGCGTGTGTGCCACACGCGGGGCTGGCTTCGCGCCGGAAGCTGGCGACGGTGAACATGGTTTGTCTCCTCCTGATGCGACGGCGTTTATGTAATCGGTATGCGAAACGTTTCGGTGCGCAGGTCTCGCGGATCTCACGATGGCCGTCGCATCTTCGGGCGCCATGCCTATCGTCGATCGATTGTTGTGATATACGGTATTTCATACACGATATTTTATCAACGGCTTTTTGTTGCCGATGGCTTTTGCTGTGGCGCCGCATAGGAGCCTCAAAAATGACCGAAACCCTCATGAATAAAGGGAAAATGCAGTGCACCATTGCCCTGGGCGAACGGCTTGCCTACGGGTTTACAGGCATGCGAGGTGAACCAGAAATTCGCGCCTCAGTAGGGCCGTTTCATCAAATTGCCTTTCAATATATTGAATACAAAATACCCACGGAACGATCCCGCGCCCTCTTCGCCCGACCAGAATGCAAAAAGCACCGATTCGCGACACCGGCCCCAAGGGGATGTCGCGAATCGGTGCTTCGTCGATGTTCAGGTGACGGCAGGACGCCGTCGAGCGATCAGCCTGCCGTGGCCGCCAGCTTGGCCTCCAGTTCGGCCAGGCGCTTGCGCAACTGACGGTCCTCCTGGAAGCGTGCCGTCTCGTCGCGGATCACCGCGACGATGCCGGTCACTTCGCCGTCGGCACCATGCAGCAGCGCTACCGTGAACGCGATCGACAGGCTCCGGCCGTCCTTGTGCGCGGCAGGCACTTTCAACAGATCGCTGCCGTACTTCGTCTGCCCGGTCTCCATCGTCTTGGCATAGCCTTCGTTGTGACGCGTGCGCAGCCGCTCGGGAATGATGATGTCCAGCGGCTGACCGACAGCTTCGGCCGCTGAGAAACCGAACATCTTTTCTGCGCCGGAATTCCACAGCGTGATGACGTTGTGCGGATCGGCGACCACGATGGCGTCGCCTACCACCTGCACCAACTGATTGACGTCGACGGATGCACTCATGATGTCTCCAAGACTTTTGTGGGGAATGCGCCTGGCATGACTACCAAACATGCAAATAAAGTACATCAATTAGAGGACAACACAGTCCCGAAAATGAAAATGGGTGCTCGCTCCGAGCGGAGCCGCACCCATGAACACCGTCTCGCGCTCGCACACGCCGTCGCCACCCTGGGGCGGCTTCAGCGCGTGCGACGCACCGTACGTGTGTCGAACTTACACCGAACGCGACGAATGCAGGTTCGCGATCTGGTCCTTGCTGTAACCCAGCTCGGCCAGAATCTCGTCGGTGTGCTCACCCAGCAGCGGCGAGCCCGTGATTTCCGGCTTCAGGCCCGAGAACTTGATCGGGCTGCCAACGGTCAGGTACGAACCACGTTCCTTGTGCGGCACTTCCACGATCGTGCCCGAAGCGCGCAGCGACGGATCGTTCGCGATTTCCTTCATCGACAGCACCGGTGCGCAAGGAATGTCGAACTTGCGCAGGATGTCGACCGCTTCGTACTTCGTCTTGTCGGCAAGCCACTCTTCGATGGTCGCGAAGATGTCGAAGATGTGCGGTTGACGGGCTTGTGCCGTGGCGTAGTTCGGATCGGAGATCCATTCCGGCTTGCCCAGCGCGCGGCAGATCGGCTCCCAGGCGTGTCCCTGAATCGTGAAATAGATATACGCGTTCGGGTCCGTCTCCCAGCCCTTGCACTTGAGCACCCAGCCCGGCTGGCCGCCACCGCCTGCGTTGCCGCCACGCGGCACCACGTCGCTGAACTCGCCATGCGGGTACTGCGGATACTCTTCGAGGTAGCCGACACGATCCAGACGCTGTTGGTCGCGCAGCTTCACACGGCACAGGTTGATCACCGAGTCCTGCATCGAGACGGCGACCTTCTGACCGCGGCCCGTCTGACCACGGCCGATGAGGGCCGTCAGAATGCCGATCGCCAGGTGCATACCGGTGTTGCTGTCGCCGAGTGCGGCGGCCGACACCGTCGGGGGACCGTCCCAGAAGCCGGTCGTCGAAGCCGCACCGCCGGCGCACTGCGCCACGTTCTCATAGACCTTCAGGTCGTCGTAGTGGTGACCGTCCGAGAAGCCCTTGACCGATGCCACGATCAGCTTCGGATTCAGTTCGTTCAGACGCTCCCACGTGAAGCCCATGCGGTCGAGCGCGCCCGGAGCGAAGTTTTCGACGAGCACGTCCGATTCCTTCACGAGCTTCTCGAGCACTTCCTTGCCTTCCGGCGTCTTCGTGTCCAGCGTCAGCGAGCGCTTGTTGCTGTTGAGCATCGTGAAGTACAAGGCATCGGCGTCGGGGATGTCGCGCAGTTGGCTACGCGTGACGTCGCCCGAACCGGGGCGCTCCACCTTGATGACGTCCGCACCGAACCAGGCCAGCAACTGCGTGCAGGCGGGGCCGGCTTGAACGTGCGTGAAGTCGATGATCTTGATACCTTCGAGGGGTTTGCTCATGTCATGTCTCCTTGATTGACTCGGATTACTTTTTCATCGCCGCGCTTTGCGGATTCAGATTCGTCAGACGGCCGCTTTCGGTGCCCGCAGCTTCGTCGATGACGGCGTTAATCAGCGCCGGCTTGCCTGCCGCGATAGCTTCCTTGAGCGCGTTCGTCAGTTCTTCCGGCGTGGTGACGTTGTAACCAATGCCACCGAAGGCTTCGATCATCTTGTCGTAGCGCGCGCCCTTCACGAACACGGTCGGTGCCACATCCTTGCCGCCCGTCGGATTGACGTCGGTGCCGCGATAGACGCCGTTGTTGTTGAAGATGATGGTGGTGACCGGCAGCTCGTAACGGCAGATGGTTTCGAGTTCCATGCCGCTGAAGCCGAACGCGCTGTCGCCTTCGATGGCCACAACCGGCTGACCGCTCGTCACGGCAGCGCCGATGGCAAAGCCCATGCCGATGCCCATCACGCCCCACGTACCCGAGTCGAAGCGCTTGCGCGGCTGGTACTGGTCGATGATGGCGCGGGCGTAGTCGAGCGTGTTCGCGCCTTCGTTGACGAGATTGATGTCCGGGTGCTGCTTGAGCACATCGCGAATCGCGCCGAGTGCGCTGTGGAAGTTCATCGGCGACGGATTCTGGGCAAGCGTTGCCGCCATCTTGGCCAGGTTCTTGTTCTTGCGCTCGGCAATGGCGCCAGTCCACTCGGCGGACGGCTTGCCGAACTTGCTGTCGACACCGGCGAGCAGTGCCGACACGCACGAACCGATATCGCCGATGACCGGCGCGGCAATCGCGACGTTGCTGTCGATTTCCGTCGGCGAAATGTCAATCTGCACGAACTTCTTCGGTGCCGAGCCCCACGTCTTGCCCTTGCCGTGTGCGAGCAGCCAGTTCAGGCGCGCGCCGATCAGCACGACGACGTCGGCCTCTTGCAGCACGAACGAGCGCGCGGCCGATGCCGATTGCTCATGCGTGTCGGGCAGCAGCCCCTTGGCCATCGACATCGGCAGGTACGGAATGCCGGTCTTCTCGATGAGGGCACGGATGTCGGCATCGGCCTGCGCGTAAGCCGCGCCCTTGCCCAGCAGAATCAGCGGACGCTTGGCGCCCTTGATGACGTCGAGCGCGCGCTGGACGGCATCCGGTGCCGGGATCTGACGCGGTGCGGCGTCGATCACGCGAATCAGCGAGTCCTTGGCCTTTTGTGCGTCGATGGTCTGCGCGAGCAGCTTGGCCGGCAGATCCAGATAGACGCCGCCAGGACGGCCGGACACGGCCGCACGAATCGCGCGGGCCAGGCCAACGCCGATGTCTTCGGCGTGCAGCACACGATATGCCGCCTTGCAATACGGCTTGGCCGCATTGAGTTGGTCCATCTCTTCGTAATCGCCTTGCTGCAGGTCGACGATCTCACGCTCGCTCGAACCGCTGATCAGGATCATCGGGAAGCAGTTGGTCGTCGCGTTGGCAAGTGCCGTCAGGCCATTCAGGAAGCCAGGTGCGGAGACGGTCAGGCAGATGCCGGGCTTCTGCGTCATGAAGCCGGCGATGGCGGCCGCGTGGCCGGCATGTTGTTCATGGCGGAAGCCGATGAAACGCATACCTTCGGCTTGCGCGAGGCGGGCCAGATCGGTGATGGGAATCCCCACCAGACCGAAGATGGTGTCGATGTCGTTCGCTTTCAGGGCATCGATGACCAGATGGAAGCCATCCGTCGTTTCTGCCTCGGACACGATGTTCGCGTGTCGGCTGGTGTCTTTGAGCGTGTCGCCCGCGGTATCGTTTTCCGCCTTGCCGACTGGCACGGTCATCGCAATGGACATAATTCTCTCCTCCAAATTTTCCGGTTTCAGTGTTGCGTCGTCTTGTCTGACGATTAGTGGGTATTCCTGTACTGCTTCTCTACTTGCTCACCCGGCCGTGCAACCGCACCCGCGAGGGCACGGATTGCACGCCGGTCAAACATTTCTCTAATCAAGCCAGCCAGTCTGCTTCTTCACATCGTCAGTGCGCGTTACGTGGTGCTGCGGCTCAGATCCGCAGCTTTCACGACCGGCTCACTGGATTGCGCCTTGAAATCACTCGCGTAACGCTGCGCCAGACGGGCACGCATCGGCTTGAGGACGAACAAGGCAAGGAAGGCAGCGAAGGCATTCATGGCGCAGGCGACCATGAACACGGCCTGCCAGCTACCGGTCATCGAGGTGATGACACTGGAGAAGGGCACCAGCAAAGCGGCGGTCCCCTTCGCGGTGTACAACATCCCCGCATTGGTAGCGGCATACTTCGAGCCATACGTATCGGCGCAGGTCGCCGGGAACAAGCTGTAGATCTCACCCCAGGCAAAGAACACCAGACCGGTCAGCAGCACGAAGGCCACCGGATGCTGGCCATACTTCGCCAGTGCGTAGATCCCCACGGCTTCCATCGCAAAGGCGATGAACATCGTGTTTTCGCGACCGATCTTGTCCGATATCCAGCCGAACACCGGACGCGTCACCCCGTTGAGCACACGGTCGATAGCCAGTGCGAAGGTGAGTGCGGGCAGTGTGAGACCGAGAAGCGAGACAGGTGCCTGATCCAGACCGTAGTCCTTGGCAATCGGGCCGAGCTGTGCCGTTGCCATCAGACCGCCGGCGGCCATCAGCACGAACATCAGATACATCAGCCAGAACACCGGGGAGCGCATGACTTCCGTCGGCTTGGCGTTGTAGCGCATCGCGCCGGGCGCCAGCTTCTTGAGCGCTTCGATCGATGCGGGCGGACTGGCGAGCGCCAGACCCAGCACCAGCACGATGATCCCCTGTCCCAGCCCGAAGGTCAGGAAGGTGTTCTCGTAGCCGCTCGACTTGATCATGTTGGCGATCGGTACCACGGTCAGTGCCGAACCGGCGCCGAAACCGGCAGCGGTAATCCCTGCGGCAAGACCACGGCGGTCCGGGAACCACTTCAGCGCGTTACCCACGCAAGTGCCATACACCGCACCAGCGCCCACGCCACCCACCGCCGCTGCGAAATACAGCATCGGCAGCGAGGATGCATAGGCATTGAGCACCCATGCGATACCGCACAACAGACCACCCCCGACCACCACCGGGCGCGGGCCGAACTTGTCGACCAGATACCCTTCGATCGGCACCAGCCAGGTTTCGGTCACGACGAAAATCGTGAATGCCACCTGAATGGCGGTACGGCCCCAGTGATACTTTTCATCGATCGGGTTGACGAACAGCGTCCACCCGTACTGCAAGTTGGCGATCATCGCCATGCAAATCACGCCGAACACGAGCTGAACCCAAGGGCTCGCGAACACGGATTGTTTGCCGTGTTGATTTGTCGTCTCCACTTGTACCTCCTCCATCGGTTTCCAGTTGTTTGGCAGCTTCACAACAACAACACCTTCCGGATGGGGTCTATGCCCCCTGGGTATGCTTTACGAGGTCTTCGCCTCGTCGACTTGTGTCTGATGCTCACGGGAATCCATTGCCTTTCCCGTAAATATACCGAACGAAATATACGATATATCAGATATAAGTCAACACTAATTTATCGCTGTCCTCGCTTTCCCCCTCGCGTGCCGAAGTCGTTTTCGTCCATTGCAGCGAAAACAACTACGGCACGCGAGGCACTGTCCTAAGTGGCGGCTAGATACAGTAACGCCACTGTAGGACGGAGCGGCGCAACAACGCAATGCGAAAACACTAAGGAGTTAACCTGATCCGCGAAGCCTGCCAGATAAGGCGCTCAGCCCTTTTATATCGGGCTCCTTGCTATTTTTTAAAACCAGCACAAGGCGATATTTTTGTGAATTTTTCTCACAAAATGTCCATGTGCCTGGCGGCCCGCCCTCGCTGTAACACACCGTAATAATTCACTCATCGGAAGCCGAAAGCGTTTTTCGAGGCGCTCTTCATGCCGGTCGCGCTCACACATCGGCGCCACAATTTTCCGGAGCACCTGCGGGGAAACCATGACGGCAATCGCCCGGAGAATGCTTGGCGCTCCTCGCCTTGTGATATACGATATACAACATTTGGTATTAGAAAAATAAATGGCCAGTACCAGGCCCCAGGTTTCGATTGACCTTTGGAGGGAGAGACTTCATGAAGATTTGCATCTATGGCGCTGGTGCCATCGGTGGCTATCTCGGTGTGCAACTCGCGCGCGCCGGAGCCGATGTCAGCCTGGTGGCGCGAGGCCCGCATCTGGCGGCCATGCGCGAACACGGACTCAAGCTGCTGATTGACGGCGAGGAACGCGTCGCCCAGTTGCGTTGCACGGACGATCCGCGCGAACTCGGTCCGCAGGATTACGTGATCATCGCCCTGAAGGCGCACTCGGTCCCTGCGGTACTCGACGCGATGCAGCCATTGATCGGGCCGAACACGGCCGTCGTCACTGCCGTGAACGGCATCCCCTACTGGTACTTCTACAAGCATGGCGGCGCGCTCGAGGGCTCGACGCTGGAAAGCATCGACCCCGGTGGCCGTCAGTGGCGTCAACTCGGGCCGGAGCGCGCCATCGGCTGTGTGGTCTATCCGGCAACCGAAGTGGTCGCGCCGGGCGTGATCCAGCACGTCTACGGCAACAAGTTTCCGCTGGGCGAAGCCAGCGGCGAGCGCACCGAACGCGTGGAGAAACTCTCGCAGTTGATGATCGCCGGCGGACTCGACGCCCCGATCCGCGAGAACATCCGCGACGAAATCTGGCTCAAGCTGTGGGGCAACCTCTGCTTCAACCCGATCTCCGCGCTCACCCACGGCACGCTCGACATTATTGCGAGCGACCCGGGCACGCGAGCCATCGCCCGCGCCATGATGCTCGAAGCCAAAGCCATCGGCGACAAGTTCGGCGTGCACTTCCGTGTCGACGTCGAACGCCGCATCAACGGTGCCGGGGCGGTCGGCGCGCACAAGACGTCGATGCTTCAGGACCTTGAGCGCGGCCGCGCCATGGAAATCGATCCGCTCGTCTCTGTCGTCCAGGAGATGGGGCGTCTCGCCGGCGTGCCGACGCCGACCCTCGATGTCGTGCTGGCACTCATTCAGCAACGCGAATTCATGACGCAACCCGACGCCGTTGCCGCTGCGCAGGCACGACTGGCCAAAGCCGCCTGAGTCTTACGCCATTGGTTCGTTGATTTGAGATGGCGGCGTGCGGGGCGCGCAACGGTGTCCCGCCGGATGATTCGACGCTATCTATATAGAGAGCAGAAAAATGGACGGCACGGTCAGTGAAACGGATCGCGCCGCCACCCTGCCCCGCAAGCGCTCAAACGTGCCGCCGCCGGTCTCCCGGTCGCGGCCGATTTTTTGCCGAAGACCGCCGGTTTGTCCGGCCGATGCAAGCAATACCGGATGTGGTTTCGCGGCAACGCAATAACCCTCATTAGCCTCACCCCGGGAGCCTGACCGCTTCCCTCGAAAACCGGACGCGCCACCCGCGTCCCGAAATCCGCACTAATGTAAGCCCGACGGACATCTGAGGAGGTGCACTGCCATCATCAATCCCATGAACACTATCGGAAAAAGAGACAAATTCAGGCAGCCGACACGCAAGGTGACGTAAGGAACGTCCCGAAAAACGATAAATTTTGATATTCGGTATGTGGTATATCTTGAGACTTGTTGCGGCGCGACATACAATGCAAAGCAAGTTCTCCCCCACATTACGACCGTTAAACATTTATCAGGAGTGTCACCATGTTAGTCGCTGCGCTTACTCTGCTTGCCCTTGCTTCCGCACTTGCTGCCGGTGTTGCGATGGTTCACCTCTTCGTCGCCCTGCCGGCCTCGATGCTCGAAAAGGCCGAAACGAATGGCCGTTTCGCTTATGTCGCGGAAACCACGCGGGCAAACGAATCGGGTAAACTCGTGACCAAGCCGGCAACCATCGTGGGGCAACAAGCATTGCGCCTCTGAAGGGGCCGTAATACCTAGGAGACTATTGCATGTCCCTGATCACCCCAACTCCGGCGCGCGTGACTCCACTCGTGCTGGAGCCGATCGACACCACGACGAGTTTTCGCAATCAGGCGTATGCGCTGCTGAAAAAAGCCATCGCCGATGCCGATATCTATAACCAGAAGGAAGAAATTCGCCTGGATGAGCGTCAGCTCATCCAGGTGCTTGGCGTTTCGCGCACGCCGATTCGCGAAGCCATGACCCTGCTGGAACAGGAAGGCTTTCTGCGAACGGTGCCGCGCCGGGGCATTTTCATCATCCGCAAGACCAAGCGTGAAATCGTTGAAATGATTCAGATGTGGGCCGCCCTCGAAGGGATGTCCGCGCGATTGGCCACGTTGCACGCGAGCGACGAAGAAATCGCAAAGCTGCGTCATTTGTTCGACGAATTCGTCAATGCACCGCCGACGGATCATATCGAAGAGTATTCGGACGCGAACATCGACTTCCATCAGGCGCTGATCAATCTCGGCGGCTCGCAAGCCATCGCCAACACGATCAAGAACCTGTTCATTCATGTGCGCGCCATCCGCAAGGTGACGATCGCTCAGAATGACCGGGCCGCACGCTCGATCGTCGATCACCTGAAGATCATCACCGCGCTCGAAAAGCGTGACACGGAACTCGCCGAGAAACTCGCGCGCGATCACACGTTGGGCCTGGCTGCCTTCGTGGAAGAGCACTGCGACTTCCTCGAGTAATCGAGTCACCTTAGCGTTAGCCAGCAGCGTCGTCCGGCAACGGACGACGCCAGTCGAAGAGCCAGTGGCATGCGAATGTCGCTGGCTTTTTCTTTATCCCGGTAGCCCCGCCTCCCGCGCACGGCCCGGCGCCGTCCACGCGCCGGTCAACGTCCGCCGACCTTCCTCCCCCTCGACTTCGGGTAAACGAGCCTGCCAAACCGGGCTTCAATCTATTGCACGTATACCGTATATCATATATCGTGTTTCACATACTGATGCTTCGCCACACGGGCGGCAGCGGCCTGCCGAGCGATCCAAAACGTGTGACGGGGCACCGCCACACGTTGGGTGAATCGATGGGTGGCGAGCGGTTTTCGAGTCGAAGGGCTCGCAGGACCGAAGCGTTGACCAAAGTTAACGGAAGTAAGCAACGGGCGAGAGGCCGAACCCGTGCGGCATATGGTGGGGGCTATGTGCCGCATGCTCTTCCGGCGCCGCGCTGATCGCTAGACCCGAGCAGCGTCGCCGGATGTGACCATTGGGCCTCTCGCCCCGGGGCAGGACAAAAACAGATAACCCATACCCTCAGGCGCACCGTTCCCCACAGTGCGCCAAACAGGAGACAACAGCCATGCGCGAGGCTTTTTCCATCGCGACGGTGCAAGCGATTCTGGATGCTCATGCGGCTCAGGAAGGCCCTCTTCTGCCGATCCTCCATGACGTTCAGGAAGCTTTCGGCTACGTACCCCCGGATGCCGTGCCTGTCATCGCCAACGCCCTCAATCTCTCTCGCGCCGAAGTGCATGGCGTGATCACGTTCTATCACCACTTCCGCACCAGTCCGCCGCCGCGTCACGTCGTGCAGATCTGTCGCGCCGAGGCGTGTCAGAGCATGGGCGCCGATGCGCTCGTCGCGCATGCGGAACGTGTGCTGGGCTGCGCCATGCATAGCCACGGCGGCGATGTCGCCCTCGAGCCGGTGTATTGCCTCGGACAGTGTGCGACGTCGCCCGCCATCACGATCGACGACAAGCTGCACGCGCGCGTCACCCCCGAGAAATTCGACCGTCTGGTCGCCCGCGCCAAGGATGCCGCATGAGCCAGTCCTCCACTTCCGCCAAGACGCCTGCAACGGTTGGCAAGACCGGCAAGGTGCGCCTCTATCTGCCGCGCGACTCCGCCGCCCTCGCGCTCGGCGCCGATGACGTCGCCGACGCCATCGCCGCGCAAGCGGCTCAGCGCGGCATCGAGATCGAACTCGTGCGCAACGGTACGCGCGGCATGCTCTGGCTCGAGCCCCTGCTCGAAGTCGTGACACCGGCAGGACGCGTTGCCTATGGCCCGGTCGAGGTCGACGACGTGGCCAGCCTCTTCGATGCCAACGTCACCGCCGGCGGCGATCACCCGCTCGCGCTCGGACTCACGGAAGAGATCCCGTATTTCAAGAAGCAGGAACGGCTGACGTTCGCCCGCGTGGGCGTCACCGACCCCGTGTCGGTCGACGATTACGTGGCGCACGACGGCTATCGCGGCCTGCGCAACGCCCTCGCGCTGGATGGCGCCGCCATCGTCGCGCAAGTCACCGAGTCCGGCTTGCGCGGACGCGGCGGTGCGGCGTTCCCGACCGGCATCAAATGGAAGACGGTGCTCAACACGCCGGCGGCGCAGAAATACATCGTCTGCAACGCCGACGAAGGCGACTCGGGCACGTTCGCCGACCGCATGCTGATGGAAGGCGATCCGCTCGTGCTCGTCGAGGGCATGACGATTGCCGGTATCGCAGTGGGCGCCACGCGCGGTTATATCTACGTGCGCAGCGAATACCCGCATTCCATCGACGTCCTCAACGAAGCCATCGTCAACGCCAACAAGGCGGGCTATCTCGGCGAGAACATTCTGGGCTCGGGGCACACGTTCCATCTCGAAGTGCGAAAAGCGGCAGGCGCCTATGTCTGCGGCGAAGAAACCGCACTGCTCGAGAGCCTCGAAGGCAAGCGCGGTGTCGTGCGCGCCAAGCCGCCGTTGCCCGCCATCGAAGGTCTCTTCGGCCTGCCGACGGTCATCAACAACGTGATTTCGCTGGCCTCGGTGCCGATCATCATGGATCGCGGTGCGGAGTTCTACAAGAACTTCGGCATGGGACGCTCGCGCGGCACGTTGCCCATTCAGCTTGCCGGCAACATCAAATACGGCGGCCTGATCGAGAAGGCATTCGGTGTGACGTTGCGCGAGATCCTGTACGACTACGGCGGTGGCGCCATCACCGGCCGCCCGCTGCGTGCCGTGCAGGTCGGTGGCCCGCTCGGCTCGTATCTGCCCGAATCGCAATGGGATACGCCGCTCGACTATGAAGCGTTCGCTGCGCTCTGGGCCGTGCTGGGTCACGGTGGCATCGTGGCGCACGACGACACTGTCGACCTGGCCAAGCTCGCGCGTTACGCGATGGAGTTCTGCACCATCGAATCGTGCGGCAAGTGCACGCCATGCCGTATCGGCTCGACGCGTGGCGTCGAAGTGATGGACCGGATCATCGACGGACGCGACCGTCCGAAGCAGATCAAGCTGCTGCGCGACCTGTGCGACACGATGCTCGCAGGCTCGCTGTGCGCCATGGGCGGCATGACGCCCTACCCCGTGCTGTCTGCGCTGAACCATTTCCCCGAAGACTTCGGCGCGGCCGAACCGTCGAATCTGCCGACCAAGGCCGCCTAGGAGAGTGCCCACCATGATGGACCCGATGTTTGAAAAGGATTACGGCACCCCGCGCCGCGAATCGACGAAGGAAGTCACGCTGGAGATCGACGGCGAACAGGTCACGGTGCCCGCAGGCACGTCGATCATGCGCGCGGCGTCCGAGAGTGGCGTGAATGTGCCCAAGTTGTGCGCCACCGATTCGCTCGAGCCGTTCGGCTCGTGCCGTCTGTGCCTCGTCGAGATCGAAGGCCGTCGCGGCTTCCCGGCGTCTTGCACAACCCCCGTCGAGCCGGGCATGAAGGTGCGCACGCAATCGCCGAAGCTCCAGGAACTGCGCAAGGGCGTGATGGAGCTGTACATCTCCGACCACCCGCTCGACTGCCTGACGTGCGCCGCAAACGGCGACTGCGAACTGCAGGACATGGCCGGTGTGACGGGCCTGCGCGAAGTGCGTTACGGCTTCGACGGCGCCAATCACTTCGACACCCAGAAAGACGAGTCGAACCCCTACTTCACCTACGACGCCTCGAAGTGCATCGTGTGCAACCGCTGCGTGCGCGCCTGTGAGGAAACGCAGGGCACGTTCGCGCTGACGATCTCGGGACGCGGCTTCGAAGCCCGCGTCTCGCCAGGTCAGGACCAGCCGTTCATGGACTCGGAATGCGTGTCGTGCGGCGCCTGCGTGGCCGCTTGCCCGACCGCGACGCTCCAGGAAAAGTCGGTCATCCATCTCGGTCAGGCCGAGCACGCCAAGATCACCACGTGCGCGTATTGCGGCGTGGGTTGCTCGTTCAAGGCGGAGATGAAGGGTAACGAAGTCGTGCGCATGGTGCCGCACAAGGACGGTCAGGCCAACGAAGGCCACGCCTGCGTGAAGGGCCGCTTTGCCTGGGGTTACGCCACGCACAAAGACCGTATCCTGACCCCGAAGATTCGCAAGAAGATCACCGATCCGTGGCAGGAAGTGTCGTGGGACGAAGCGCTCGATTACGCCGCGTCGGAGTTCAAGCGCATTCAGGCCAAGTACGGACGCGACTCGATCGGCGGCCTGGTGTCGTCGCGTTGCACGAACGAAGAAGACTACCTGGTGCAGAAGCTCGTGCGCGCCGCGTTCGGCAACAACAACGTCGACACCTGCGCCCGTGTGTGCCACTCGCCGACCGGCTACGGTCTGAAGGCAACGCTCGGTGAATCGGCCGGCACGCAGACGTTCAAGTCGGTCGAGCAGTCGGACGTGATCCTCGTGATGGGGGCGAATCCGACTGACGGCCACCCGGTGTTCGGCTCGCGCATGAAGAAGCGTCTGCGCGAAGGCGCCAAGCTGATCGTGATCGACCCGCGCCGCATCGATCTGGTCAAGAGCCCGCACATCAAGGCCGAATTCCATCTGCAACTGCGTCCGGGTACGAACGTCGCCATGGTCAACGCCATCGCGCACGTCATCGTGACGGAAGGCCTGATGGCCGACGCGTTCATCGCCGAGCGTTGCGAAGACCGTGCGTTCCAGCAATGGCGCGAGTTCATCGCGCGTGCCGAGAACTCGCCCGAAGCCACCGAAGCGCATACCGGCGTGCCCGCGCATCTCGTGCGCGACGCCGCACGACTGTACGCCACGGGCGGCAACGCGGCGATCTACTACGGTCTGGGTGTGACGGAGCATGCGCAAGGCTCCACGACGGTGATCGGCATTGCCAACCTCGCCATGGTGACCGGCAACATCGGCCGCGAAGGCGTGGGGGTGAACCCGCTGCGCGGTCAGAACAACGTGCAGGGCTCGTGCGACATGGGGGCATTCCCGCACGAACTGCCGGGCTACCGGCACGTGTCGGACTCGACGGCGCGCGCGCTGTTCGAAGCCGAATGGGGTGTCGAGCTGCAATCCGAGCCGGGGCTGCGTATCCCGAACATGTTCGATGCCGCGCTCGCCGGCACCTTCATGGGGCTGTACTGCCAGGGCGAAGACATTGTCCAGTCCGACCCGAACACGCAGCACGTGACCCACGCGCTGGAACAGATGGAATGCATCGTCGTGCAGGACATCTTCCTGAACGAAACGGCGAAGTACGCGCACGTGTTGTTGCCGGGCTCGTCGTTCCTGGAAAAGGACGGCACGTTCACCAACGCCGAGCGTCGCATCTCGCGTGTGCGTCAGGTCATGCCGCCGCGCGCCGGCTACGCCGATTGGGAAGTGACGATTCAACTGGCCAAGCGTCTCGGCTACGAGATGAATTACTCGCATCCGTCGGAAATCATGGACGAGATCGCTCGCCTCACGCCGACGTTCAAGGGCGTGAGCTACGAGAAGCTCGACCGGATGGGTAGCGTGCAATGGCCGTGCAACGAAGACGCACCGGAAGGCACGCCCGTCATGCACATCGACGAGTTCGTGCGCGGCAAGGGCAAGTTCCTCATCACGCAGTACGTGCCGACGGACGAGAAAGTCACGCGCCGCTTCCCGCTCATTCTCACGACCGGGCGGATTCTGTCGCAATACAACGTTGGCGCGCAGACACGTCGCACCGACAACAACCACTGGCACAGCGAAGACCGCCTCGAACTCCATCCGCACGATGCCGAGGAACGTGGCATCAAGGACGGCGACTGGGTCGGCATTCAGAGCCGTGCCGGCGAGACCGTGTTGCGCGCGATCATCAGCGACCGCATGCAGCCGGGCGTGGTGTACACGACGTTCCACTTCCCGGAGTCGGGCGCGAACGTGATCACCACCGACAACTCGGACTGGGCGACGAACTGCCCCGAGTACAAGGTGACGGCAGTGCAGGTCACGCCGGTGGCTCAGCCGTCGGCATGGCAGCGTCAGTACTCGGACTTCAACCGTCAGCAGGAGGCGTTCCTCGGACACGCCCACGGCCAGGCGGAAGCCAGCACGAGCTGAGTCGTCAAAGGAAGCAAACGCGCGCCGCGTCGACGCAGATCTGCGCAGTCGGCAATCTCGGCGAGGTGCGCGCGGTAACGGACAATCCGCGTCCGGCGCCGGAGCACTCCGGCGGGCTTCACCGTCTATTGCCAGAAGACGGTGCGGCGGACGCGAGATTGGCCACGCAACGCAGCCAGTCACACGGCATCACACCGACAGAGAACGATTTCAGGGGACAGAACAGATCATGGACACCGACAACCTGGTCAAGATGGCCAATCAGATCGGGGACTTCTTCGAGACGATGCCCGATCGCGGCGAAGCGCTCGAGAACATTGCAGGCCACCTGCGACGCTTCTGGGCCCCGCGCATGCGCATGACGATTCTCGAACACCTCGAAGCCACCGACGGGCACGGCATGCGCGAGATCGTGGTGGCGGCGATCACGACGCACCGCGCCGAACTCTGGCCACGCGGCTAAGCCGTGTGACGCTCGGTAGCGCAGACTGCTACGCGCCCAGCTTGATGAGTACCGCGCCGCCGACCACGAGGCTGCATGCCACGAGGCGGCGGGCGTTGAGCTTCTCGCGCAGGAACAGCCAACCCAGCAACACCGCGAAGATGGCGCTCGACTCGCGCAGCGCCGACACGACACCCATCGGCAGGTATTGCAGCGCAAAGACCACCATGCCGTAGGCGCACTGCGCCACGATGCCCGCGCCCAACGCCTCCGTCACGCGGCGGCGCGGCGCGAGAAACATGCCGCGCCATCCGCCACGCCATGTCCACACTGCGCCCACGAGCGGCACGCTGGCGAACAGGTAGGCCCATGCGATATAGCCGAAACCGTTGCCCGTCGACAGGCGCACGCCGAAGCCGTCGACAATCGTGTAAGCCGCGATGAACACCCCGGTGAGCAATGCCGCAGGCACGCTATCGCCCGACAGGCGGCGCCCGCGCAATGCCAGCGTCAGAATGCCGAGGCAGATGCAGGCGATCCCTGCCACGGCCATCCAGCGAGGCAACTCCCCGGCAAGCAGCAAGGCCGCCCCGGAGATCAGCAGCGGGGAAATGCCGCGCGCAATGGGATAGATTTGCCCGAACTCGCCCACGCGATACGCACGAATGAGCGCCGCCGTATAAGCCACCTGCGCGCAGGCAGAGAGCAGGATGAGCGGCCAGACCTGCACGGGCGGCAGCGGCAGCCACAGCACACCGACCACCGCCGTGAGCAATTGCGGCACGGCCATCATGCCAACCTGCCAGAGACGATCGGGACTCGCGTGGAGAAACGCGTTCCAGGTGGCGTGCATCAGGGCTGAGAGCAGCACCAGCAGCACGATGGGCGTGGTAGTCATGGCGATCGAACGCGGCGGGAAGGTGTCGGAAGACGGCTAACACGGCACGCTTCCGGTAAGGGGCAAAGGGCGTATTGTCGCAGCGCGGGGAGTGTCGACATAGAGCCAGCGCTTCGGATTCCCACAGGGCCAGACGATTTCACCATCCGCCGCTATCGCCGGCTATCGGCTGTCGGCTATCGCCAACGAAACGAGCGAGCCATTGCTTCGGGTAGCGAAGGACAGCCAGCCGGCGGGTGAGGCATAACCACCTCGAAAGTTGTCCACACCCTTTGTGGATAACCCACTGGATAACCTGCCATCGCCTTCCCGAATGCCCCATGAACAGGGGCTGTCAAGATCCTTGCCCAAAAAACGATCAGCAACGGAACAAATATTCGGCTTGACGGTCTGCCCCCTCCCTGCTCAAGCGCCATTCCCCTGGTTTGCCGACGCATCGGGGTCCTGCCGGATCGATGCATCGGTCTTGCCGTTGGTATCGGGCGGCGACTGCGGCACGCTGCGCAGCGCCGCCACCACCTGACTCTGGCCGAGCACTGCCTCGGGCGCCTGCTGCAAGGCCAGCCGGTAGCGTTCGCCGAACTCAGCGTCAGTGTTGCGGAAAAGCTTGGCGGCTTCGTCGGCGAGCGCAATGCCCGCGTCGCCCAGTGGCGGCGTCTGCTCGAGCCATTCGTCGAGGGCGACGATCAGCCGCGAGAGCGGATCCAGCCAACGAAACCAGGCATCTTCCGTCAGCAACTGCACGAAGCGTCCGGTCGGCACAGGTCCGAAGACTGCTTCGTATTGCTGACGATCGTTCGCAATCAGCACCTTGTGCTGGGCGAGCAGCGCCGCGCGCAACGCCTGCATGGCGGCGATCTGGGCAGCGGAGGCTGGTGTGATGTCGGTCGGTTCGGTCATCTATCGCCCCGTGAACGTCAGAAAGGTTAAGAAACGGAAATGGAAAGTGTCTGACATGGACTTTAGGACTTGGCCCATAGCCAACAGACGTCTGGATCACGATACTACACGGGTCTCGCAAACACCTCGCGAGATCAGGCTTTCACTTCCCCGTGGGAGGCCTGCTTCCTCACCCGCCCATTCGGCGGGTTTTTTTTGCCCGTTTTCTTTTGCCTGCTTCCTTCACGCTTCCTTCACGCTTCCTTCATGCTGCCGAGCTACCGCACCGGCACGCCCGCGTTGCGCCCGCCTTTCATTTCCTTCCCGCGGTATCCGATACGTCGACGCCATTTCGTTTATCATCGGCAGCGCTCTGGCCCGCCTACCGATATGACCTCCGCCCTGCGTTCCAAAACCATTGGCGTCATGGGTTCCGGCAAACAGCCGTGGACCGAACTCGCTGCGCCCCTCGGACGCGCACTCGCGCTCGCCGGCTACCATCTGCTCACCGGTGGCGGACAGGGCGTGATGTCCAGCGTGAGTGAAGCGTTCTGCGCCGTACCCGAGCGCGCAGGACGCTGTATCGGTATCGTGCCGACCGAGGCCGTGACTGCCGGAGACGAAGGTCTGACGTTCCGCCCCCTGCCCGGCTACCCGAATCCGTTCGTGGAAGTGCCCATCGTGAGCCCGTTACCGCGCCATCTGCCCGACGCGCCCGCCGGTACGCTCTCGCGCAATCACATCAATGTGCTGTCGAGCGACGTCATCGTTGCGTTACCCGGCAATCACGGCACACGCGACGAAGTCGGGCTCGCCGTGCATTACGGCAAGCCCGTCATTCTGTTCGGGGAACGTGAGCACTTCGCGGACATGCCCGCTTCGCTCGTGCGAACGGTATCGCTCGATACCGTGATGGACTTCGTCAGAACGGCACGGTGAGTTTCGCGTCGATCGACTGGAAGCGATACGACCAGCCCGGCGGTCCGCTCGACGCAGGCATCCAAGGCGCGTTCAACCGCTGCATCACCGACAGATCGAGCTTCGACGTGCCCATATAGTGGGTGTGGCTCAGTCCCACTTCGGCGTAACTGTCATACGTGTGGATGGCGTTCGGGTCTTCGGTGCGACTGCGGTTGTAGCGAAGTTCCAGCCCTGTCGAACCATTGGCGGTGAAGTCGAACGCACGGCGCACACGCCACTGCAATGTCTGTGTCTGCGTGGTGCCGGCGGCGATCTGGTCCGTGGCCGCGTTGGTCTTGCCGGTGATCCCCACGGTCCAGTCCGCGTCGATCGGCAACGAGTAGTTGGCCGTGACATCGCGGTTCGTTGCATCACGACGCGCGTTCTGCAAGTCCTGACTCAGTGTCGTATTGAACTTGCCGTACATGCCCAGCGGGTTGTTCATCAACAGGTTCGCCGTGCCCTGCATCTTGCCCGTGGTCGTCATGCCGCTGTTGTTCATGCCGACGTTGAACTGATACGGCTGCTCGTTGAACACCTGAAAACCCACCGCGCCCTCACCGGGGGTACGACTGCGCGTGGCTTGGAGCGGTAACTGCTCTTCGCGCATCACCAGTCCCCGGCTCATCAGCATGCGCAGGTTCCGGTTCGCCAGACTCTCGTGACGCGGCATCCCCCGCAGGCACGAAGCGCGCGCGAGGAAAGCGTTGGGCGGCGCGACCTCAGGGGCCGGCGGGGGATCGCTTGCCGCCGAGGCGGCAGAGGCTGCGCCGTCCAGATCCACAGCGACGATCGCCGTGCCATCGGCACTCAATTCCGGCGCGACCGCAAAATCGGCGGCAGGCAAGGGAGGCGACGGCGGCGAGGCAGGCGTGACGTCTGCTAGCGCTGCGCTCGCGGCGCCCTCGGCACCCGGCGTCATCTGCGATGGATCGGCGTTCGAGGCGTTCGGCACCAGCGCCGCCGAGCCGGTCTGCGGCGTGGCGACGGCGCCCGCCGCCGCCCGCTCAGCGGCCTCACGATCGACGGCAGCGGCAACCGCGTTCGGATCGGCGCCCGCAAACAAGGCGATCGGGTCCGACGCAGCCCCCGGGTCCTGCACGACAGGGGGTGGCGGCGGAGGCGGCACGAAATACTGAGGCGCAAGTCCGCGATCCCACAATCCGTAGGACACGGCGTTCTGCTCAGTGAAACATGGCGGATTGGGGTCCGAAAACAATTGTGCGTGCGCAAGCACCGGAACTCCGGCGCTCAGGCACGCGGCCAGCAGGAGGCGACTCCGCACGGCCGGCTTTACCGACGACATTCGACACCTGAAATCCCACCCCACGCTGATGCCGCCCAACGGCGCCGTGCGCCGTGTCCGACATGAGGAGGTGTTTTAGCGACAAGGGGTTATTTTACGTCGATCGAATGACGCGCTGCCAGTCACAAAATGTCGGGAACTCTTTCCCAACATCGCCACTCATATCGCGTGACTTCCCCTGTAGTGATTTTTGCCCGCCTCGTGCGGGCATTTTTATTGGGTCACGCAAACGACACACGGGCGCCGGAAATTGCCGAGCCGTCGACGCACTTTGCGCCCATTCACAAGACAGACGCCCCGCTTCGATTTCACATCATAAAAAAAGCCCGGAAAACGCATTCCGGGCAATGGTCGATCGCCATGGAGGGGCGACCGAGGGGGGGCCAGCGGGTGCCGGACGATCAGATCCGGCACCGGATTCAACGGGCGACGCTCCGCGCGGCTTACTTCTTCTTGCCGCCCTTGCTGCCGCCAGCGAGGAAACGCTCGTTGTACTCGTCCATCAGCTTGCGCACCGTCACGCCGATCTGGATATAATCCGGCTCGTTGAGGTTGGCGAGCGACACGCGCCCCGACGGGTGCAACGTGCCGAAGCCGCGGCCCGGCAGCAGCACCACGCCGCTTTCCTTGGCCAGACGGAACAGCACCTCCGACGGATCGATGTTCTTCATGAACCAGTCCACGAAGCCCTTGCCGTAGATCTTCGTTCCCAGCACTTCGAGATCGAGGATGTTGTAGTAGTCGACGGCCGTCGGCCCGGTCTCCTCCTCGATACCCGCCGCCCGATACATCGCGCGCTTGCGGCGGTGGATGATGCGCTTCACGGCGTGCTTGTAGGCGTCCGGCTCGTCCATCAGGCAGAACAGCGAGAAGAGCGCCATCTGCACCTGCTGAGGCGTGGACAGACCCGCCGTGTGGTTCAGCGCCACGGCACGGCTATCGGCCACGAGACGGTCGATGAACTTGAGCTTCTCCGGTTCCGTCGTGATCGACGAATAGCGCGCGTTGAGCCCTTCGCGCTGCGCCTTGGGCAGCTTGGCGATCTTGTCGTCGAACAGGTTCTTCTCGTGCGTGGCGATGGCCCCCAGACGCCAGCCCGTCGCCCCGAAGTACTTCGAGTATGAATACACGAGGATGGTGTTGTACGGGGCGATCGCAAACAGCGAGCGGAAGTCATCGGCAAACGTGCCGTAGACGTCGTCGGTCAGGATGATCAGATCCGGGCGCTTCTTGACGATCTCGGCCAGGTGATCGAGCGACGCATCGTCGAGCTTGACCGAGGGCGGATTGCTCGGGTTCACGAGGAAGAACGCCTTGATCTTCGGATCGAGCAGCTTGTCGAGTTCCTTCTTCGAGTACTGCCAGCCCAGATTCGGATCGGCGTTCAGGTTCACTTCGTGAAGCTGGTAATCGGCCAGTTCCGGAATTTCGATATACGGCGTGAAGATCGGCATGCCTAGCGCGATAGTGTCGCCGGCTTGCAGCAGATGGTTGGTCTTGAGCGTGTTGAACAGGTAGGTCATGGCTGCCGTGCCGCCTTCGACCGCGAACAGGTCGAAGTTGCCCACGAACGGGTGACGGCCCACCATCTCGCGTCGCAGATACTTCGCGGAGATTTTTTCGGTGTTACGCAGCATGCGATCCGGCACCGGGTAGTTACAGCCCAGAATGCCGTGCACCATTTCCGTGAGGAAGTCCTCGACGACCAGACCCATCTGGTCGCGAATATACGAGATCGCCTTCTCGAGGAATTTCACCCCCGGCTCGTGCTGATGCTCGCGCGCGAAATCCTGCCAACGGGCTTCCACGCCCTTGCCCGGCGGAATGCCGCCGACGCCTTCCGGCATATACGTGAACTGGCGCGCGGCTTCCGAGAGGGCGAACAGACCCAACTGGAAGAAGCCGTGGCGCGGCTCGAGCGCGAGGAAGTTCGGATTGCCGCGCCCGGCGTTGAGCATCGAGCGCTGTGCGCCATTGTCCTGAGCGAGTTCGATCAGCGTGTCCTTGAATTCGAACGGGCTGAGTTTGGCGAGTGCGTCGAGTTCCTTCGATTTCATAGCAATTTCTCCATGAACAACCAGTGACATCCCATTGCGATTCCGTCTTGCGGGGGGCATCGACGGACGATCGGGCGAATGAATCAAACACGTTGCGCGGCGTGGCGTCGCGAGACGGCAACGCCATGCCGCCTATCAGGTCAGCGACACCACCAACGGTCCGAGCAGCGTGAGCAGCACGTTGGCGATGGCATAGGTAATGGCGAACGGCACCGTCGGAATATTGCTCTCGGCCTTGTCGAGAATCTCACCAAACGCCGGGTTGGCACTGCGCGAGCCCGAGAGCGCGCCGGCCAGAATGGCCACGTTGTCGTAGCGAAGCACGTAGCGCCCGAACAGGTACGTCAGCAGCAACGGCACGATCGTGACGATCACCCCGGCGATGAAGATCGAAACGCCGCTTTGCTGCAGGGTCTGCCACGCCTGTGCGCCTGCCGACAAGCCAACACAGGTCACGAAGGTCGCAAGCCCCAGTTCCTTGAGCAACGAACTTGCGGCGAGCGGCATCGCGCCGAAGGTCGGATGCTTGCCGCGCAGCCAGCCGAAGACCAGACCGGCGAGCAGCGCACCGCCACCACTTCCCAGCGTGAGCGGAATGCCCCCGACCTTGACCACGATGTAGCCGATCAGCAGGCCGAACACGATACCGATGCCCATGTACACATAGTCGGTCTTCACCGAATAGGCCAGCGGATAGCCGGCCTCCTTCGCAGCGCGCTGCACGTCGCTGTCGGCGCCATACAGCGTGACCACGTCGCCGTGATAGACGATGGTGTCGTCGAGCACCGGCACGGGCTGGCCCATCCGGGTGATCTTCGCGATGTACACGCCGTGCTTGACGTCGCGCTCCACACCGGACTTCAACTCGCCGAGCGTCTTGCCGTTGCCGCCCTTGCGCGCGAATACGACTTCCTGCATCCGCAGCGGAATATCGAGATCGCGCGACGGGCGCTGTTCGTCGCCCAGCAGACGCCAGGCCTCGGTCGCCGCCTCACGGCGTCCGATGAGCATGACGTCGTCGCCCGCCTCTAGCACCAGGTCGTCGGTGGCAATGATGATCTTTCCGTTACGCCGCAGGCGCTCGATGGTCACGCCGTCGGTCAACTGCTTCTCAACCTCGATCACCCGCTTGCCCGCCCCGGTCGTGACGCGATAAACGCGGCCAACCAGCGGCGGCAGCGAATCGACCTGATCGGCGGAGAGCACGGCCTGACCACCGGCCATCTCGAGTTCAGCCTTCTTCGCGTCGTCCTTGAGCGAGCGGCCCATGAGCTTCGGCACGAGCGATGCGCACACAATGATCGCGCCGAGGCTACCGAAGATGTACGTGACCGCGTAGCCGATGGCGACTTCCGATTGCAGACGCTTGACCTCGTCGGCGGGCAGCCCCAGACGCGAAATCGCATCGCCGGCCGTGCCGATGATGGCCGACTGCGTGAGGCCGCCGCCCGCGACACCGGCTGCCAGCCCCTTGTCGAAGCCGAATATCTTCGCGCAGATCAGCACCGTGACCAACCCCGAGGCCGCGAGGAACAACGCCATGCCGATTTCGCGCAGCGTCTTGCGTGAGAGCGAGCTGAAGAACTGCGGACCGCTCTCGTAGCCGACGGCGTAGATGAAGAGCGCAAACATGATGCTCTTCACCCCTGCGTCGACCGAGATACCGATTTGGGAGACGACGACGGCCACCAGCAGTGAACCACCTACCCCGCCTAACTGGAACGACCCGAACTTGATCGCCCCGATTGCGTACCCGAGGGCGAGCGATAGAAAAATCGCGACCTCCGGGACATGGTTGAGAATGCTATGCACAAGTTCCACGGCAGAACCTCCGTCAAGAAATGGGAGCGGCGACTGGCGCGGTCAGGGCGGTGCCCCGACTGCACCGGCACGCCCTAACGCGAAAACTGATGGGCGACGAAAACAACCGCCGGCCCCATGAGCGGCAGCAACACGTTCGACAGGGCGTAGGTCACCGTGTACCCCACGACCGGCAGTGCGCTGTCTGCCGTTTGCACCACGGCGCTGATCGCAGGCGTACTCGCCTGCTGACCGGCGATGGCGCCGATCAGGATCGGCCCATCGATGCGCAGCAACTTGTGGCCGACCCACAGCGACACCAGCGCCGGAATGAGAGACACACAGATGCCCACTACCGGCAGCGCCAGACCGTGCTCACGCAGCAACACAGCCGCTTGCGGTCCTGCCGACAGGCCGACGCACACCACGAACACCGCCAGCCCAAGATCCTTCAGCAACTCATAGGCCGCCGGCGGAAACGTGCCCCACGTGGGACGACGCGAAAGCAGCCAGCCACTCGCCAGCCCCGTGAGCAGTGCGCCGCCCCCGGAGCCCAGCGTCATCGGCACACCGCCGATGCGCACGGACAAATGACCGATGCACAGACCGATGATCAGCGCCAGACCGACAAAGACAAGACTCGTCTTGTTGCCATACGGCACCGGCTTGCCGAGCACGGCGCCCGCGCGATCCACATCGCTCTGCAAGCCCTGCAACGTGATCACGTCGCCACGCTGCAACGCGATCTTGCCCAGCGACGGCAACTGCATGCCCATACGCTTGACCGATTTGACGAACACACCGTGGCGCACGTCGACCGGCGCTTCACGGCGAAGGTCGGTCACCGTGCGGCCTTCCGCTTCCTTGTTGGTCATGACGAAATCGCGCTCCACCAGCACGATCTCGTTCGTTTCGGTGCCCGCGACTTCCGGGCCCACGAGAGCATGCGCTTCGAGCATGGCGTCGCGCCGGCCGACCAGCAGCAGTTCGTCGTTCGGCTCGAGTGCAAGGCTCTGCGAGACGGCGACCGACGCCGACGCGCGACGCACTCGCTCGACCGCCACACGCCCTTCGAGCGCCGCCTCGAGCGCGACAACGGTGAGTCCCGAATGCGCGACGCGATAGCTGCGCCCAACCAGATCGGGGGCGGCGGGTGCGCCCGCTTCGTCGCCATTCTCGTCTTCCATTTCGCGGGCGAGACGCGCGCTGTCCTGCTTGAGGTCGATGCCCAGCAGGCGCGGTGCCAGCAGGTTGGTGAACAGCACGATGGTGATGAGGCCGAATACATACGTGAGCGTATAAGCGGTCACGACGTTGGCTTGCAGCGCCTTGAAGGTCTCGGGCGCGAGGCCGAGCCGGTTCAGGGCTTCGATGGCCGTGCCGACCATCGCGGATTCCGTGGCAGCACCCGCCGCCAGACCGCCGGCCGTCCCCGGGTCCAGGCCGAGCAGCTTCACGGCGATCATCACGATGCCGAACACAAACACGACTTCGATAATGGACAGCACACCAAAGCGCAGGCCGCGCAGGTTCAGGTTCTCGACAAACTGCGGCCCGGCGGAAAAGCCCATGGCGAAGATGAAAAGCGCGAAGGCGAAGTCCTTGAGCGAGCCTTCGACCATGCAACCCGTCTGGCCGACGAGCAACGCCACGAGCAGCGCGCCGCACACGCCACCGAGCTGGATCGGGCCGAGCCTGATGCGTCCGAGCAGTTGGCCCAGAACGACGCAGACGAACACGGTGATCAACGGCACGGCATCGAACAACGGTACTGAACACTGCATACGCGCTCCTGCCACATGTCACGCTGCGGTGACGAGCTGAGCCGCACATTCGCGGCGCTTGTCCGGCATTTGAGACTTCAGAAAACGGCAGACCGTCGTGGCGATTGCCCCGAAGATCGAAGAGACAGCAGACCGTGTGTGCGGTCTTACGTGATGTACCCGTGCGTGAGACCGCCGGGCGTTTTCGTGGAAACGGACAGAAACCGAGCAAAGCGCGCTGCCCTGGGGGAGGCGCTTGAGACAATGCGTTTGGTGTACATAGCGGATCCCGGAACGTTGAGACAACCCGATAATCGATTACGCCCTGTCTCCTCCCCCGGAAAACCTCGGGCGCTACACCATCAGCCGCAAGCGACACGTAGGAAAGACTTGTGCGAGGCGCGCGAATTTCACGCAATTTCGCTGCACAAGTAATTTAAATTACGCAATCTGCGACTGTTTCGCGCTTCGTGGTGACGCGATGTCGGCATAGTGTTGTTCAACGTTCTGGACGTGTCAATATGTTTCGCGTAATGGCTCCGCCTTGTGCTCGTCAAGTCTGCTTTTTAATGAATACATTGGATTGCTGACTAATACGACAAGCGCAGTTGCGGCGCGGGCGAGACGGCGCACTGCCATGGCGCAGCGCCAATTTTCGCCATGGCGGCCATCGCAATACATCGAAGGTGCGGATGAAAAATTTTCAAGCACTGCGACGCGATGACGCAGCACAGGACACCGGTCACTTGGGCGCGCGAATCTCGTGAATCGTGCCCGGTCCCCAGCCTGACGACTCCCATGCGCCGTCACGTAAGGTCCATTCGTGATCGCCGGTTTCCTCCCAGTGCGGCGGGGTATAGCGCATGCCCGGGCGTTTGGGTTCCATGTGTCCGTCGACCCAATCGTAGCGACCGTCTTTCCATTGCCAGTAGCCCGGCACCCAGAACTCGCCCTTCGGCGCCGCGTGCGGGTCTTCGAAGCGCGGGGGCGGTGGTCCACGTTGCAACGTCACGTCGGCGAAGACCGGCAGACTCGCGAGACAGAGAGCCACGGCAAGCGCGTAACGACGACGGGCCAGGCGTGAGGGCAAGACGATCGGAGAAGTCATGTGAAACGCAACGATAGAGAGCGACGCGGATGGCATTGGTGAACTTTCCGTGACAACGAAGACGTCAGGCATTGTACCGTTCGTGTTTTGCCAAGGCCTCCCGGCACAGCGTCGCGCCTGGCTCGATGCCGCCGCCGAGCCGCGCCTCCCTGCCCGCTTCGCAGCCCAGCCTCCATCGCTGCGTTCACCCCCGCGTTCACCCCTTATAATCGGCGCACTCATAACCCACCGCCCCGCGCGGATCGACGGTGCCGCCATGAACGGCTGCCGCACAGCTCACCCATGAACCCTGCCCCTGCGGCCGCCGGTCACCGGCAACTTCTTCGTCTGGCGGTGCCTATCGTGCTCGCCAACCTCACCCAGCCTCTGCTCTCGGCCGTCGATACGGCCGTGGCAGGTCATTTGCCGGGGCCTGCCTATCTAGGCGGCGTTGCGCTTGGTGGGCTGTTGCTGAACCTGATCTTCTGGGGGTTCTCGTTCCTTCGCATGGGCACCACGGGGCTCGCAGCACAGGCGTTCGGCGCAAACGACGCAGCGCGTCTGCGCGATACGCTCGCCCGTGCCCTGACGCTGGCATTTGTCATTGGCGCCGTATTGCTGGCCTTTCGCCATCCGCTGGTGTCGGTCGGCGTGTCCTGGCTGGGGGGAAGCGAACAAGTGCAGGCGCTGGGGCGCGAATACGCGAGCATCCGTATCCTCGCAGCACCGCTGGCGCTGGGCAATTATGTTGTGCTCGGCTATCTGCTGGCGTGTCAGCGCGTGCGGCAAGGGCTGGCCGTGCAGGTATTCATCAACGTCGTGAACATTGTGGCGGTGCTCGTCTTCGTGCGCGGCTTCGGTTGGGGCGTGGCAGGCATTGCCTCGGCGACCGCACTGGCGGACACGCTCGGCTTTGCGCTCGGCGCGTGGTTGCTCAATCTCGCCCGCACGCCGGGCCTGCCACCGCTGCGACTGGCCACGCTCGTCGAGCGAGCGGCGCTTTGGCGCCTGCTGCGGCTCAATCTCGATATCTTCCTGCGCACGCTGTTCCTGCAACTCGCGTTTGCATGGTTCGCCCGCGTCGGTGCGCGGCTCGGCGATACCACGCTGGCCGCCAACGCCCTGCTGCTGAACTTCCAGACCTTCATGGCTTACGGACTCGACGGCTTCGCCCATGCGGCCGAAGCGCTGGTGGGCGCCTATGTCGGCGCCCGTCAGCGGCAGGCATTGCTGCATGCGATCCGGCTATCGCTGGGATGGGCGCTGGGCTGCGCCGTCGCGTTCGCCCTCGTCTACGCGCTGGCGGGCGGCGCCATCATCGACACGCTGACCGATCAACCGGCGCTGCGCGAGGCCGCCCGCGAATTCCTGCCGTGGGCGGTGCTCTCGCCGATTGTCGCGGTGTGGTGCTTTCAGCTCGACGGCGTGTTCATCGGTGCGACGCGCACGCGCGAACTCCTCTCATCCTCGCTGATCGGTCTGCTGGTGTTTGGCGCCGTGATGCCGCTCACGCTCGCCGCATGGGGCAACCATGGCTTGTGGCTCGCGCTGCTGGCGTTTCTTGCCACGCGCGGCATTGTGTTGGGGGTCTTGCTGCCGCGCATCTGGCGAGGGCTTCCTCGCCAGCTCGCGTAATCGTCGCCGTGCGGCGTCAGTCCGCGCGAATGCACGCCAGCGCAGCGGCGTGCAGTTCGGCGTTGGCGGCCGCCAACACGCGCCCCTGTGAAGTCAGCGTAAGCGGCTTGCCTTCCCAATCGGTAATGACGCCGCCCGCCGCTTCGACCACCGGCGCCACGGCCAGATAGTCGTAGGTCTGCAATCCGGCCTCCATGACAAGTTCGATGTGGCCACTGGCCAGCAAGCCATAAGCGTAGCAATCGCCACCGAAGCGGCGACGGCTCACCGCCTTCGTCAAGCGCTCGAATTGCGCGTACTCCGCGGCATCGAAGATATCGGGCGACGTTGCATAGACCGTGGCGTCGGCCAGCGCCGTGACCGGACTGGTGTGGCACAGCTCGCCGCCGAAGCGGGCTTCTTGCACGCCGCTCGCCGCATCGTTCACCCCGATCCAACGCTCCCCCGTGGCCGGAATGTCGATCAGCCCGACGACCGGCTTGCCGTTCTGCAACAGCGCCAGCAAGGTGCCCCACAACGGGTGTCCCGTGATGAAGCTGCGCGTGCCGTCGATGGGATCGACCGACCAGACGAACTCCGCGTCCACGCCGCGCTTGCCGAACTCCTCGCCCCAGATGCCGTGCGACGGATAGCGCGCCGCGATCCGCTCGCGCAGGGCGGTCTCGACCTCGCGATCGGCAATGGTGACCGGGCTCTCGTCTGCCTTGTCGTCAACAGCCAGACGCCGGCGGAACCAGCCCAGCGACAGTGGCCTGACGGCATCGGCCAACGACGCTGCGAAAGCCGCGTATTCAGCAACTGCGGGTACGGACGACATGCACGAATCTCCTGCAAAAGTACCGCGCTTGGCGGCAAGAAATGGAATACGGTGACGAATGGCGATCATACGCGTTCGCGGGCCGTTCGCGGGCCTCTTGCGCTTCGCCGCCCCGCAGCGCTCGGCCTCACAAGAAAGCCCCGATCTGGTGCAAATTTGCTATGCTCGCGGCCTGATCCGGGCTTCGCCCCTCCCCCGGCCCTTATTTCACAGGACACCCATGCTTTCCGGTCGCGGCGTGATGCTCTCAGTCTCGGCGTCGGTGATGTTCGCCGTCATGCCCGCGCTCGTCTCGCAGTTGGCTCCCCTGTCCGGGCTGGACGTGTTCGCCTGGCGTATTCTGCTCACGCTGCCCGGCACCCTCGTCATCGTGACGGTGCTGCGGCGCTGGAACGTGCTCGGCCGCACCCTGTCGCACGTGCTGCACCGGCCGGCGTTGCTGGGCGCCGTATTGCTGTGCTCCGCACTATTGAGTGTGCAGCTCTGGTTGTTCGTCTGGGCGCCACTGCAACAGCGCCTGCTCGATGTGTCGCTCGGCTACTTCCTGCTGCCGCTTACCATGGTGCTGGCCGGCCGCACGGTCTACAAGGAGCGGCTCAACGCATTGCAGACGATCGCCGTGATCGCCGCCATCCTCGGCGTCGCGCATGAACTCTGGGCAACGCGCGCGCTGTCATGGGTCACGGCCCTCATCATGTTCGGCTATCCCCCCTACTTCATGCTGCGCCGCCGGTTGCGCCTGGACGCGCTCAGCGGCTTCATCATGGAACTGCTCGCCATGGCACCGGTGGCTGCCGTGCTGCTCTGGCAGGCGTGGCCGCAAAACGCCATGGTGCTCGGCGAGCCGCGTTACTGGTTCTGGCTGCCTGCGCTAGGGCTGCTGAGCGCCAGCGCGCTGGCGAGCACACTCGGCGCCGCGCGTGTATTGCCCATCGGGCTCTACGGCATTCTCGGCTACGTCGAGCCGGTGCTGCTCTTCGCCGTGTCGATCTTCCTGCTCGCCGAACCGTTCACGGCGCGTGGCCTGTGGACCTACGGGCCGATCTGGTGCGGCGTCGCCCTGATCGTGTTCGACAGCCTGCGCACGCTGCGCCGTCAGCGTCTGGCGAGTGCCGCCGCGCGCGAAGAAGCGACACGCTAACGAGCGATCACGGGGCTGAAAACGGGGCTCGGACGAGGCCGCCAAAGGCGCCCCCAGGGGTCCGCTTGTGGCGTATCCCAACCTTGGACGGGCACGCGCTCGCTGCCATGACGCCGCGTTATACTCGCGAGAGCTTGTAAGACGACCATCATGAAAAATCTCGCCAAGATCGCCATTCTGCTTTCCTCGGGGCTTCTCACCGTCACGCTGTCTGCCTGCGGCTCGTCTGCCCCGCTATTCACCTCGGACGGACGTCCCACGCAGCAGATCCAGTGTTCGGCCAACAGCGCCGGCGACTGTGACCAGCGTGCCCGCACCCAATGCCAGCAAAAGGGCTACGACGTGCTCACACGCGATGTGAGCGGCAACGTCGCCAACCTCGTGATCGCCTGCCGGCCGAACTGAGCCTGTCCGCGTTCCGGCATCAAAAACGCATCCGAGACCTCGACGCACTGCACCTCGGCGTGCACGCGTCGGCGGTTGGCATTACGATGCGATATTGCGTAGCGTCAATTCGCCGTCATTGCGCGGGATGACTTTCGATACCCGCAGTGCGAGAATGGAAAGCATACCGAGGAACTGCCGCGCATTGCGTTAGCGATGCCCTCGCAGCAAGCTCGCAACATCATGCAGGCCTAACGCATTTTCAGCCCCAAGAGGACACCATCATGTACGAACGCATTCTGGTCTCGATCGACGGCAGCACCCCCTCGAACCGCGCCATCGACGAGGCCGTCAAACTCGTGGCCCTGAGCCAGGGCAAGATCCGCCTGGTGTCGGTCGTTCCCTCGCTTGCCAACGCCTACGCCGCCGGCGCCTACAGCGGCTTCGTGCCGCTCGAAAGCCAGGAGTCGTTCGAGAAGGAAACGGACGAGATTCTCGCCACGGCACAGGCCGAGCTGAAGAAGCGCGGTGTCGACGCCGAAACGAAGATGATCACGCTCGACGCCGGCACCGACGAGATCGCCGACGCCGTACTGCGTGAAGCGCAGGAATGGAATGCCGACGTGATCGTACTCGGCACGCATGGCCGCCGCGGGATCAACCGCCTGCTGCTGGGCAGCGTTGCCGAAACGCTGCTGCGCATCACGACGCTGCCGGTACTGCTGGTCAAGGCGGCCGACAAGTAAACCGAGCGTCGCGGCAGCGCAAGTCGCCCGCCCGATCCGACAGGCGTCGGGCATTCGACGAAACGGCACACGCCAGCGTGTGCCGTTTTGCTTTTTGGGCGGCGGAATCACGTCCCTTCCCGCTCAGCGAATGCCCGCCCGCATGAACGACTGCACGAACTGGCGCTGAAAGAGCAAAAAGGCGATGAATAACGGCGCCGCTGTCATCAGCGTTGCCGCCGTGATCATCGACCAGTCGATGCCCTGATCGGTCGATGCAAACACCTGCAACCCCACCGTCAGCGGACGCGCCTCGACGGAGTTCGTGACGATAAGCGGCCACAGGAAGTTGTTCCAGTGGTGGCTGATCGACACCAGCGCGTAGGCGACATACACCGGACGGGCGAGCGGCACATACACGCGCCAAAGCACCTGCCATGCGTTGGCGCCCTCCACCCGCGCGGCGTCGTCCAGCTCACGCGGCACCGTCTTGAAGGCCTGACGCAACAAAAAGATGCCGAACGCAGACGCGAAGTACGGCAGCGCAATGCCGAAGATCGTGTCGCGCAGGCCCATCCACGCGATGGTGCGATAGTTCTCGACGATCAGCACATCGGGCATGACCATCAGTTGCAGCAATACGATCATGAACGCCACTTCGCTGCCGCGAAACGTGAAGCGGGCGAAGGCATAGGCGGCGAGCGTCGCGAGTACCAGTTGCGCGGCGAGGATCACCGTCACCAGGGCGAACGTATTGATCAGGTAGCGACCGAACGGCGCTGCTTGCCATGCGTTCACGAAATTCTCGAGCGTAAGCGGCGCGCTCAGCGAAAACCGTGTGGCGTAGGCCGACGGATGGAACGCGCTCCAGAAGGCGTACAGCAGCGGCAGCAGCCATAACAGCCCAAGCAGCCACGCACCGGCGGTATCGGTCAGGCTCGCCTGACCGTTCGCGGAAAACGCCGGCAGCGCGGCACGCGGCTTCGCGGCCTTGCGGGCGTCAGATGTCGGGCGGGCAGAGGTCGTCATTGATAGTGCGTGCGTGAGTCGAGCAGACGGAATTTCACAAAGGCGACGATGGCAAGCAATGTGAGCAAGACCACCGTGAGCGCCGCCGCGTAAGACGTATCCCAGAAGCTGAAAGCGACCTGATAGATGTAATACAGCAGCAATTGGGTCGCGTTGTCCGGCCCGCCACGCGTCATCACGACGATATGGTCGACGAGGCGGAACGCGTTGATGACGGCGTTGATCACCACGAACACGGTCGTGGGCATCAGCAGCGGCCACTGCACGCGCCGGAAGAACTGCCAACGCGATGCGCCTTCCAGGGCTGCCGCCTCGGCGAGCGTGGGCGAAATCTGTTGCAGCGCGGCCAGATAGAAAATCATGAAGAACCCGGCTTCCTTCCAGATCGTCACGACCATCAATGCGGGCAGCGCCGTGCCGGGCTGCCCCAGCCAGTTGTGATCGCCCCAGCCGAACGCCTGCGAGATCTGCGCGATCAGACCGTACTGCGGTGTATAGAAGAACAGCCAGATGTTCGCCACCGCGATCATCGGCAGAATGGCCGGCGTGAAATATGCCAAGCGCAGCAACGCGCGCCCCGGCACCTGCCGGTGCACCCACAGCGCCATGGCAATCGAGAGCACAATCGCCGCAGGCACCGTGATCAACGCGAACAGCAGGTTGTTGCGCAGCGCCTGCCAGAAGACGGGATCATCGACCAGCAACTGGTAGTTCTCTGCGCCGACGAATACCGACGACGCCCCCGCGCGAGCCGTGGAGAAAAAGCTATGCCACAGCGTAGCGACAGCCGGATAGTGAGTGAAAGCGATGAGCAGCACCAGCGCCGGTAACAGCAGCAGCCAGGGCACCCACGAAGCAGAGGAACGGTTCATCGACGGTCCATCGATTCAACACCCGGGGCCGGCCCACGCGGCAGTGTCACCGCGCTACACCGGCCCCGCATTTCAACGAGGCTGACAACGAAGTCCGGCGACATCAGGCCGTCGCGAGACTTCGACGACACTTCAACGCGCGTACGGGCGCAGGATGCGATCCGCTTCGCGTTGCGCATCGTCCAGTGCCTGTTTCGGCGACTTGGTACCGGTGAGCGCCGCTTGCAGGGCATCGTTAAGCGCCTTGGTCACACGCTGATTGTCGTGCGTGGAGAACTCCGCCACGCTCACGCCAAGCTGGTCGCGTGCCACGGCGGCGGCGGGCACCTTCTGCACGTACTGTTTCATCGCCGGGGTCTCCCAGGCGGCCGGCGTCACGGCAACATAGCCCGTGTCGATGCCGAACTGCGCCGCGCGCTCAGGCGTGGTGGCCCACTTGATAAAGGTCATCGCGGCCTGCTTCTCTTCCGGCGAGGTCTTCTTGAACACGTAGAAGTTGCCGCCACCGGTCGGGCTGCCGCCGCGCACCTTGGCCGGCATCTTGCCAACGCCGAACGGGAACGTGGCGTTGGTGCGGATATTGGTCAGGTTGCCGGTGGTGGTGTAGATGATGGCCGTCTTCTTCTCGAGAAAGTCCTTCGGCGTGGTGCCCCATTCGATAGCGCCCGTCGGCATGGCCTTGTACTTCGCGGCGAGGTCTACCCAGTACTGAAGCGATTCGACGGCCTGCGGCGCGTTAAGGAATGTCTTGGTGCCCGCCGGGTTCATCAGTTCGATACCGGCCGGCGTGGTAAACGCCTGGAACAGCCAGTAGGCAAAGCCCACAGACGGCACCTTGATGCCCCACTGGCTCACGTTGCCCGACGCGTCACGCTTGGTGAGCGTCTGCGCATAGCGGGTCAGTTCGGCCCAGTTCGCCGGCGCGCGATCCGGATCGAGACCTGCCTCGCGGAACATGTCCTTGTTCCAGTACATGACGATGGTCGAGCGCTGGAACGGCACGCCCCAGGTATGGCCGTTGATGCGTGAATTCAGCATCAGCGCCGGGTAGAAGCCGTCGAGCCACTGCTTGTCGGCAGCCGTATTGGCAATGCTGTCGATAGGCACCACGGCGTCTTCGTCGATCAGCGTGAAGACGTCTGCGGCGGCGAGCACGGCCAGTTGCGGCGGCGTGCCGGCCTTCGCGGCGGTCAGCGCCTTGACCACGGAATCCTGGTAGGTCCCGGCGTACACCGGTTTGACCTTGATGTTCGGATGATCCTTCTCGAAGTCTGCCACCAGATCGTTGATGATCTTCGTGACCGGACCGCCCACGGCGACCGGGTAGTAGAACGTGAGTTCGACCGGCTTTTGCTGCGCCATGGCCGAGTGCGTCAGGCCACTCAATGCCAGCGTGGCCAGACTGGCCGCAAACGTTTTCAGAATCGTGCGTCGCATGTCGTTGGGTTCCCCATGTAAGCGTGGTGATGGTGGTGTGACAGTTGTCCGATGCCGGGCCTCTCGATCGCCGCGCCGGGACGACGCAGGTCGACTCGACGGCAACGGCGGCGGGCCTGTGTCAGACGTGTTGCTCGGGTTTGTGGGACGTGAGGGCCGCGGCCACCCGTGGTATGACCGTCGCCAGTTCGGGCTCAGGCGCCACGACGGCGTTTGCGCACACCGGAGCGGCCAAGTCCGCCGTTCGCCAGTTGGCCGTGACCTCGGCGAAACGCATGCCGGTGGCGGTGTCGAACAGATGCTGGTCAGCCGAGTCCCATTGAAGACCGATCGCGTCGCCCGGCGCGAACGGCCGATGTCCGGGCACGCGCGTGGCGACCTCTCCGGCTTCGCCCAACGTGCAGGCGACGAGCGTGTCTGCGCCCAGATATTCGACAGCGCTCACCGTGGCGAGCACCGCCCCCACCGACGTTGGCGGAACGGCACGGACATGCTCGGGACGCAGGCCGAGCAATGCGGTGTCCGGCGTGCCGCTCGGTGCGGCAGCCAGCGCAGGACCGGTCTGGCCGGCGGGTACCCACGCGTCGCCGTGGCGTACGAGGCGCAGCAACTGCATCGGCGGCGTCCCGATGAAGCTGGCGGCAAAACGGGTGGCGGGCGTGGCGTAGAGCGTATGGGGTGCGCCGCGCTGTTCGATGCGGCCATCTCGCAGCAGCACGACCTGATCGGCCATGCTCATCGCCTCGGTCTGATCGTGGGTCACGTAGACCAGTGTCATGCCGAGCTGCTGTTGCAGCGCGCGGATCTCGCGGCGCATTTCCTGACGCAGTTGCGCGTCGAGGTTCGAGAGCGGTTCGTCCATCAGACAGACGGACGTCTCGGCGATCACGGCACGCCCAAGTGCCACACGCTGCTGCTGACCGCCCGAGAGTTGGGACGGCTTGCGCTCCAGATACGGCTCAAGCCCGAGCAGCGATGCCACACGCGCCAGACGCTGCGGATAATCGCGTGCCGGTTCACCCCGCACGCGCAGACCGAACAACAGGTTTTCGCGCACCGACAAATGCGGGAAGAGCGCATACGACTGGAACACCATCGAGAGCTTGCGGCGCGCGGGCGGCAGTCCGGTCACATCGGTGCCACCAAGCAGAATGCGTCCGGTGCTTGGCGTATCGAGGCCGGCAATCATGCGCAGCAATGTCGATTTACCGCAGCCGGACGGTCCGAGCAGCACCACCAGCGAGCCCGCATCGGCGGCGAAACTCACATCGTGAAGCGCGTGTGTATTGCCCCACTGCTTGCTGACGGATTCGATGACGAGCGATGACATGGCCTGAGGGTATGCGGCGCCGCCAGCAGGTCATGCAGGAGGCTGGATCGGAAAACCCAGACCATAACCGGCCATCGATGGCAGTTTGATGACACCCTCTCGCTTCAGGATGCTGCGCCCGGATGGCACGCCGATATCAGGCAGCCGGTCAGGCAACCGGATACCTCAATATGTTTCGCAGTACGTGGGAAATGAAGCGAGAAAGCGAGGAAGCGAGGAAGCGGGAAGGCGAGGAAACCGCAGTCGCCGCGCGCACCGTTTGGCAGCTGCGGCGACTGCGCCTGCCGGTCAGGCTGCGGCCTGACGCCGCTTGGCGCGCAGCAGCGCCTTGGAAATGATGCGCGTCTCGGACGTGGCGGCGCCCGTGCTGCGGGCCACGGCATCGCGGAAAAAGCGGCGCGTCTCGTCCGCAACGGTTTCGCGCTCGTTGTCCATCGTCAGAATGTGATAGCTCTCGCCGAGCAGGCACTTCTGCTTGATCTCGGACGACACCCCTTCGTAGACGATGCGCGCGTTATGCGGGCTCGACGTGTCGTCGTCGACGGCGTGAATGATGAGGCAATCGGCCGTGACGCGACTCAGCCGATTGCGCACATGCGCCGCCAGCCGGCGCGCATTGTAGAGGTGCGCCAGCGGCAACGAGGCGGAGCCGATCTCGGAGGCGTCGTGCATCGACATCGATTTCGCCACACGCGCCCGCAGCGCTTCGTTTTTCAGACCGAACGGTGCCTTCTCCTGATAGCGGTAACGATGCCGGAACGGCGTGTGGTAGACCAGATCGATGAGCGGGTAATACCAGGGAATGGTCCAGCCGTCGTACACGAGCGTGACGGCCAGCAGCGACAGCGCTGTAATATCCGGCTCTTCCTCCGCGACGGCAAGGCTCAGCGTCGCGCCCATGCTCAGACCGCACACCGACACGGTGTCGTGCGTGTCGCGCAGTTCGCGATACTTCGCACGCGCCGCCGCTATCCACGAGCGCCAGTCGGTGCACGGCGTGCCAAGCCCATAGCCCTCGATGTGCGGCACCGAGACGGTGTAGCCGTCGCGATGCAATGCCTTCGCGACCGGGCGCATCTCGAGCGGTGTGCTCGACAGCCCCGGCAACAGCAGCACCGCGTGTTCGCCGCCTTTATAGAAAATATCGTTCTGGAACATCCTCAAACTCCGCCAGAGACGACCGGCGTCTCGATAACATCGCGTGCATTGGCCGCAGGCGTAAGCGTGTGCAACGGCGTGACCGGACGCACGGTCGGCCCCGCGTGCAAACGCAAAATCACATACGTGCCGACATGGGCGCGGAAATACTGCAATTCGCAGTGGAACATCTCGTAACCGCCTTCGCGAGTGCGCATGCGCAGGTTATGCGCGCCGTGCTGCGGGCGCTCGCCATCCACCGCAAACAGCCCGGCCAGACGCTGGGCGTCCTCCGGATGCAGCAACGCGCGCAGTCCCTCGCGCTTGACGACCTCGGGGGCCACGCCGGTCGCCCGGCGGAAATGCTCGTCGATGAATTCGTAGTGCGTGGCCGGATTGGCCAGATAGAAGATCGTGTCGAGATGCTTCGTCAGATACGTCATCAAGGCGTTGCCCAACTGCACCGAGTCGGACAGCAACATGCGTTCGTTTTCGGCACGCAACAACATCTCGTAGCGCGTCTGCGCAACTTCCGCGATCAACTCGGCACGGTACTGGGCGCGACGCAGGCGTTCGATCAGCACAACGGCAAGCGGCGTGATCATCAGAAAGCCAGTCACGATCATGGCATCGCGCCGGTCGAGCTGGGCAACGTCGCGAAACGGCGGGACGAAGAAGAAGTCGAAAATCGGAATGCTGATGACCATGGCCATGATCGCCGGCCCCAGCCCCCACACGAATTCGACAATGATGACGGCGCAGACGAAGAAAAGACCCGGCATCGAGTGATCCAGCACCGGATGCAGCAGACTGCGAATAAGAAACGCAGCAAGTACCACCATAAGCGCGCCGACGTAACGTTTCGCGCCGGGCTCCGCCCAACGTCGGGCGTTTCTGATATCCATGATCCACCGCCGGGACTCACCGGCACTCAATAATCCACCGCCGTGCCCCAAAAAGCGGCACACCTGTTACAAAATATTACGGATTATCGCATGCCGGGCCTTGACGTTCTGTGGCGGCGAACCCCTACTCAGTAGCGCCTTAACAACATGGGATGGCAAACCAGCAACGGCGCGGGTGGGCAGGCTTCGCCGGGCCGGTTGACAGGGAAAACCACGGCGGGCGCACAACCAAAAACTCCCCCAAATGCCCTGACGGGCTTTAGGGGAATATCGATTTGGTCCGACGGGGAAAGCACTGGCGGGGTTGCGAAAGCGGACGGGATAGCGTCGCTCAACGCAACATGAATGACATCGCTGACAGGCAGTTCAGCATTCGCACCGCCGCCTCGACGCTCGGTGCCACGAACTGAAGTGTCACGCCATCGACACGTTCAAGCGTGGGCCACTGGCAGAAGAGATCGGCCAGTGCGGTGCTCTGCGTCTGCAGGCGCACGTCGACGGGGGGCTGCACCGTGTACGTATGCCACTTGCGCGGCTCCGCGAGCGCTGCCTTGGCGGCGTCGCGAATCAGGTCGCAGGACTGGCTCGGGCTGAGCGTCATGCCACTGCCCTGCCCCCATGCCGACTTCGTCTGGACGTAACGGGCGTGCGGGAAGATCAGTTGCGTCTCTTCGCAAAACACGTCATCACCGCTCGCCATGACCATCGGCACACCGCGCTCACCCGCGAGTGCGCCGTACAGCATGGCTTCGCTCGCCTCCACGCCGGCCAGCCACACGCGCGCGAAGGCAAAGCTGTTGATGGTGTGCGCCAGAATGCCGGCACTCTGCGCCTTGCCGTGGTAGCCGATCATGAACAGCGCGTCGCAACCGGCTTCCACCCCTGACACCATGCCGAGATAGCGCGGCTTACCCAACACGAGACGGGCGCGAGGATCGAGTTCGTCGGGGAGCAGATTGCGAAATCCGCCATGCGAGTCGTTGACCATGACTTCCGTCGCTCCACCCGCGAAGGCGCCTTCGACGGCCGCGTTGGCTTCGCGCGTCATCCAGCGGCGCGCGCGTTCGTATTCGCCGTTTCCCGCCCGGGTCTGTTCGGTGTGAAAGACGCCCGCGATGCCTTCGATGTCGGTGGAGATCAGAATTCGCATGATGTCAGCAAGAAAGGGAGAGGCTCACAGCGATGCCCAGTCGGGCAGCACGTCGGCGAGCGCGCGCCGCACGTGACCATCGCGCCCGAGCACGGACTCGGCGGCAAAGAGCGCGTGCAGAATCGCCTGTTCGGTGGCGTCGGCCGTGGCCTGAAAAATCGGATCGAGTAACGCGTCAGGCACGAGCGCTGCGGGGGCAACCCGCCCCATCGCGTCGTGCGGCATCGTATAGCCGGTGGTGAACGCCAGCGCCACGTCGCCACTGCCATGGCCGTACACCGAGCCGGTGCGCGCCAGACCGGCGCCGGTGCGCGTCGCGACACGGCGCAATTGCCGCGCATCGAGCGGTGCGTCGGTGGCGACCAGCATGATGATGGAGCCCCGCTCGGGGGCAGCGCTTTGGTCAGGTTGCGCCAGTCGCTCGTCGAGCACCGGCCCGACGTGACGTCCTGCGATGATCAACTGCGGCGCACGGCCGAAGTTCGACAGCACGAGCACACCGACCGTGAAGGTCTGCCCCGCCGTCTGCACCGTGCGCGACGCGGAGCCGATACCTCCCTTGAGGCCGAAGCTCGACATGCCCCGCCCGGCGCCGACCGCGCCCTGCTCGAACTCGGAGGACGCATTCGCCAGCGCCTGTGCATAGTGCGCCTCGGTCACGGCGAACGCCTGCATGTCGTTCAGATAGCCGTCGTTACATTCAAGAACGGTCGGATTGAGCGACGGACTGCCACGGCCAATGTCCGGATTCGCCGCGAGCGCCGCCCGCAACTGACCGATCACCACATGGCTGACGGAAAACGTGTTGGTAAGCGCAACAGGCGCTTCGATCACACCGAGCTCGTCGATCTGCATCAGACCAACGCTTTTGCCAAAGCCGTTGATGACCGCCGCCGCCGCCGGAATCCTGGTGCGAAACGGGTCCCAGCGAACATCGGGGGAAGTGGCCGGCTTGGCCGACCCTGCCGTCTCGGCAGGCGTCGGACAAACCACCGTCACCCCCGTCTGCAACGGCCCGTCGGCGAGCGTGACATGCCCGACGAAAACGCCCGGCACGTCAGTGATCGCATGACGCGGCCCGGCAGGCAAATACCCGACGTAGGGGGCGCCGAACAAGGCTTCGCGAGGGTCTGACGATGGCGTCATGTCGCGCTCCTGCGTTGAAATCAGTGACGATCGAGCTTCGGATCGAGCGCGTCGCGCAAGCCGTCGCCCAACAGATTGAACGCCAGCACGGTCAGGAAAATGGCCAGGCTCGGGAAGATCGCGATGTGCGGCGCATTGACCATGTCGGCGCGGGCCTCGTTAAGCATCGCGCCCCACTCCGGCGTGGGTGGCTGCGCGCCCAGACCGAGGAACGACAGGCTCGCGGCGGTGATGATCGACGTGCCGATGCGCATCGAAAAATACACCACGATGGACGACACCGTGCCCGGCAGAATGTGGCGCATGATGATCGTCCAGTCCGACGCACCGATGGAGCGTGCCGCTTCGATATACGTCAGATGCTTGAGCACCAACGTGTTGCCACGCACGAGCCGCGCAAACGCCGGAATCGAGAAAATCGCGACAGCAACGATCACGTTGATCATGCCGTTACCCAGCACGGCCACCACACCGATGGCGAGCAGAATGCCCGGGAAGGCGAATAGCACGTCGGAAATCCGCATGACGATGCGATCCCACCAGCCTTCGTAATAGCCCGCGAGCAGCCCGAGCACGGTGCCGATCACCGCCCCCAGCGCGACCGAGCCGAAACCGGCGGCCAGCGAGATGCGTGTGCCCGCGAGCACGCGGCTGAAGATATCGCGTCCGAGCGAATCGACGCCGAACCAGTGTTTCGCCGACGGGCCCGCATTCAGCGCGTCGTAGTCGAAGAAGTTCTCCGGATCGAACGGCACGAGATGCGGCGCCAGGATCGCGATGATGACCAGCACCAGCACGAACGCACCGGCAACCATGGCGATGTGCTGCTTCTTGAATTTGCGCCAGAACTCGCGCCACGGTGTACGCACGCGGTTGCTGCCGGCGGTGGCAGCGGTGGAGGTAGCAGTCGTTGGTTGACCCGCGTTCATGATGCGTGCCTCACTTGTAGCGAATGGTCGGGTTGATGACGGCGTACAGCACGTCGACCACGAGGTTAATCAGAATGAACTCGAGCGAAAACAACAGGACCAGCGCCTGAATCACGGGGTAGTCTCGCATCTCGACCGAATCGATCAGCAGACGTCCGAGCCCCGGCCAGTTGAACACCACTTCCACGACAATCGAGCCGCCGAGCAGGAAACCGAACTGCAGGCCCATCATTGTGACGACGGGAATCATGGCGTTACGCAGCGCATGCTTGAACACGACATGCATTTCGTTGAGCCCCTTCGCGCGGGCGGTGCGCACGAAGTCCTCGTGAAGCACCTCGACGAACGCCGAGCGGGTAAAGCGCGCCATCACGGCCGCCACCGCCGCTCCGAGCGTGATCGAGGGCAGGATGTAGCTCTTCCAGGAATCGGCGCCCATCGTGGGCAGCCATCCGAGCTGCACCGAGAAAACCTGCATCAGGAGCATCCCCAGCGCAAACGCCGGGAACGAGATGCCCGAGACCGCGAACGTCATGCCCAGCCGGTCCGGCCAGCGATTGCGCCACACCGCGGACGCCACCCCCAGTCCCATGCCGATGACTACCGACCAGATCATGCTCACCAACGTGAGCCACAGCGTCGGCATGAAGCGGCTGCCGATCTCCTGCGAGACCGGTTGCTTGCTGCGCATCGACAGACCGAAGTCACCCCGCACCGCGTGCGTGATGAAGTGGGTGAATTGCGTGAGCAGCGGCTTGTCGAGGCCGAGATCCTGGCGCACCAGCATCACGGTCGCCTCGTCAGCCTGCGGCCCGGCCGCCAGACGCGCCGGATCGCCCGGCAACATGTGCACGAAGCCGAACACCAGCACTGCCACGATCAGCAGCGTGGGGATCAGGCCGAGCAGGCGTTTGAGAAAGTAATTGAGCATCGCAGTCTTGCCGAACGTCTTGCCAAACCATGTCTTGCGGTCAACCGCGCCGCCAGTCTCGCCGGCGGCGCGGACACTTCACACTTGCGCGTGATGCTTACTTCATCGAAATATCGGTGAAGTTGAACGAACCGTCAGGCATGGTGTACACCCCCGACAGGCTCTTGCTGCGTGCATACAGCAGCTTTTCCGTCACGAGGAACGCCCACGGCGCATCGTTCCAGATCTTCTGTTGTGCGTCCGTGTAGAGCTTGGTCTTCTCGGCACGGTCGGTCGTGAGCAGCGCCTTGTTGAGGTCGGCGTCCACCGCGTCGTTCTTGTAGTACGCCGTGTTGAACAGCTTCGGCGGGAACGACTCGGAAGCCAGCAACGGACGCAGCGCCCAGTCGGCTTCGCCCGTCGACGACGACCAGCCCACGTAGTACATGCGCACCGGGGCCTTGTCGGGGTCCGGCGCCGACTCGACCAGCTCGACACGTTGACCGGCTTCGAGCGCCCGCACCTGCGCCTTGATGCCGACCTGCGCCAGTTGCTGCTGCACGAACTGGATCACCTTCTGCGCGGTCGTGTACGTATAGGCCGACCACAACGTGGTCTCGAAACCATTCGGATACCCCGCCTCCTTGAGCAGCTCCTTCGCCTTGGCAGGGTTGTACGGCCATGGGCCGGTCTTGGCGGCATAGTCGACGCCCTTCGGCACCACACCGTCGGCCGGCGTGGCGTAGCCCGAGAAGGCCACCTTCACCAGCGCTTCCTTGTTGATGGCGTAGTTGATGGCCTGACGCACGCGCACGTCGTCGAACGGCTTCTGCTTCGTGTTGAAGCTCACGTAGCGCTGAATGATCGACGGCCCGGCGATCACGTCGACCTTGCCGCTCGCCTTCAGACCATCGGCCTGTTCATACGGCACCGGGAACGCAAAACCCGCTTCGCCCGTTTGCATGACGGCGGCACGCGTGTTGTTGTCGACAACCGGCTTGAACGTAATCGTGTCGACCTTCGGATAGCCCTTCTTCCAGTAGCCGTCGAACTTCTTCACCTTCACGTAATCGGTACGGTTCCATTCCACGAACTCGAACGGGCCCGTGCCGACCGGGTGCGAAGCGATGTCCTTGCCGTACTTTTTGAGGGCTTCGGGCGAAATGATGACGGCCGACGGGTGCGCCAGCGTATTGATGAACGGCGAGAACGGCTCCTTGAGCGTGAACTTCACCGTATGGGCATCGACCGCTTCCGTCTTGGCGATTTCCTTGTACAGGTTGTAACGCTTGAGCTTGTTGTCCGGATTCGTCACGCGGTCGAAGTTCGCCTTCACGGCAGCGGCATCGAAAGTCGTGCCGTCCTGGAACTTCACACCCGACTTGAGCTTGATCGTGTAGACGAGGCCGTCCGGCGAGACCGTATAGCTTTCGGCGAGCACGTTGATGAGTTTCATGTCCTTGTCGAAACCGAACATGCCCTCATAGAACGCCTTGGCGACGGCCTGCGACAGCGTGTCGTTGGCGTCGTATGGGTCCATCGTGGTGAACGTGGACTGCACCGCCATCACAACATCCTTGGCGGCGAATGCCGGCGCTGCTCCGAGCAAGGCCGAAGCCACGGCGGCGGACGCGAACGCGGTTTTCCAGCGAGCGCCCAACAAAGCGGTTTTCGACATCTGTCTTTCTCCTTCTGGTCTGACGGGGCCGCCGCGAGCGAGTCTTGCGACTGCGTCCCTTGGCGGACATTGTGGCTACAAAGAGAGTTGCAACTGGGTACTGCCTGAGCTACCGGAGACGCATTCCCCGGAAAATCCCCTGCCGGTGGCCGGGGCGCGGGCATGACGCCGCGCCACCGCATCCGTCGGCCTAATACGCGCCCGCCACACGATGACGCGCCACGTAGTGCCCCACGCCGACTTCCACCAGCGGCTGCACCTGCGGTTCGTCGCCGAGCGCGCGGATCGGGCTCGGAATCTCTTCGGTCAACAACTCCCGCTTGGCATGACGGCGCGCCGGGTCGGCAATTGGCACCGCCGACATCAGCTTCTTCGTGTACGGGTGTTGCGGATTCTCGAAAATGGCGCGGCGCGGGCCGATCTCGACGATCTGACCGAGGTACATCACCGCGACGCGATGACTGATGCGCTCCACGACCGCCATGTCGTGCGAGATGAACAGGAAAGCGATGCCGAACTCCTTTTGCAGGTCGAGCATCAGGTTGATGATCTGCGCCTGTACGGAGACGTCGAGTGCCGAGACCGATTCGTCGGCGATTACGACCTTCGGCTTGAGCGCCAGCGCTCGCGCAATCGCGATGCGCTGACGTTGGCCACCCGAGAATTCATGGGGGTAGCGTTGCGCGTACTCCGTCGGCAATCCGACCCGTTCGAGCAACTCGGCCACGCGTTTCTCGGCGTCTGCACCACTCGCCACGCCATGCACGAGCAACGGTTCCATGATCGAGAAGCCGACCGTCAGACGCGGGTCGAGCGAGGCGAACGGGTCCTGGAAGATGAACTGGATGTCGCGGCGCAGCGTTTGCAGGGCGCGCCCGGCGAGGTTCTGAATCGGCTTGCCGCCGAATTCGATCGAGCCGCCCTGACTCGCGACCAGGCGCAGCAATGCGCGGCCGGTCGTGGACTTGCCGCAGCCGGACTCCCCTACGAGACCCAGCGTCTCGCCCGGATACAGGTCGAAGCTCACGCGCTCGACGGCATGCACGCGTTGCTTCACGCGACCAAAGAAACCCGATGGCACGTCGAAGCGGGCCACGAGATCCTTCACACGCAGAATCGGGCCGGCGTCGGTCTTGACGGTGGGCTGCGGGGTTTCGGCAGCAGGCTTGGCGTCGGCCGGCGCGTCGTAGCGCAGCAACGGGAAGCGCGCCGGCAGGTCGGTGCCATGCATCGACCCCAAACGCGGCACCGCAGAGAGCAGCGCCTGCGTGTAACGCTCGCGCGGCGCGGCAAAAATCTCCTGTGACACGCCCTCTTCGACCTTGTCGCCACGATGCATGACGAGCACCCGATCGGCGACTTCTGCCACGACCCCCATGTCATGCGTGATGAACACGACGCCCATGTGCATCTCGTCCTGCAACGCACGGATCAGTTGCAGGATCTGCGCCTGAATCGTCACGTCGAGCGCGGTCGTCGGTTCGTCAGCGATCAGCAGGCCCGGTTTGCATGACAGCGCCATCGCGATCATCACACGTTGACGCATACCGCCGGAGAGCTGATGGGGGAAGCGCCCCAGCACACGACGTGCTTCCGGAATTCGCACGAGTTCGAGCATGCGTAGCGCCTCGGCACGCGCGGACGCGGCGTCTTTGTGCTGGTGCAGTCGAATGGATTCCGCAATCTGCTCGCCCACCGGGAACACCGGATTGAGCGAGGTCATCGGCTCCTGAAAAATCATCGCCATGTCGGCGCCGCGAATGCTGCGCATGGTCCGGCCACTCGCGCGCGTCAGGTCGACAAGCTTGCCGTTGCGGCGACGCATGATCATCGACCCGTGGGTGATGCTTCCGCCGCCGTTTTCGACGAGGCGCATCGCCGCGAGCGACGTCACCGACTTGCCGGAACCGGATTCGCCCACGATGGCGAGCGTTTCGCCACGGTCGACATGGAAGGACAGGTCGCGCACGGCCGTGACCACGCGCTCGGACGTCGCGAACTGCACGGTAAGGCCGCTCACGTCGAGCACGCGCTCGTCGGGCAACGAAATCGTAGGGGTTGTCTTGCGCTCTGCCACGCCTGTCCTCGCTATTCTTCGCTTGCTGAATCTGATGCTGAAGGTCTTGCCGTCAATGACAAGGCTTTGTCCGACCTTGCCTCTGGCCTTACTCGTGAATCGCCGTCACCGGCGTTTCACCCACGCGAGCCACGCCGCGATACATCCCTTCGGTGTTGAACGGCAGCGCGACATTGCCTTGCGCATCGACCGCGATCAGACCGCCACGGCCCTGCACGCGCGGCAAACGTTCGCGAATCACACGCTCGGCCGCATCGACGAGCGACAGACCGGCGTATGCCATTAGCGCCCCGACTTCATAGCAGGCGACCGCGCGAATGAATGCCTCGCCGGTACCCGTGGCCGAGACGGCTGCCGTGGCATCGTTCGCGTAGCAACCGGCGCCGATGAGCGGCGAATCGCCCACGCGGCCAACGGCCTTGTTCGTCATGCCGCCGGTCGATGTCGCTGCTGCCACATGACCGTAGCGATCGCAGGCCACCGCCCCTACCGTGCCGAACTTGGTGTCGGGATCGATCGGTTCCTTCTTGAGCGGCATGTCATGGTCGAGCGCCACGGCGGCGTCGGCCAGCGCACGTTGCCATTGGGCGTAGCGGGCTTCGGTAAAGAAGTAGTCGGGGTCGACCATGGCGGCCCCGTTCGCCGCAGCAAAGGCTTCCGCGCCCTCGCCCACGAGCAGCACATGCGGGCTGTGTTCGAGCACCGAGCGCGCAGCAAGGATCGGATTGCGCACACGGTGTACGCAGGCAATGGCGCCGGCGTCGAGCGTAGCGCCGTCCATGATCGCGGCGTCGAGTTCGTGCGTGCCTTCGTGCGTGAATACTGCACCGCGTCCCGCATTGAAACGAGGGCAGTCTTCGAGATGACGCACGGCTTCGGTCACCGCGTCGAGCGCGGAGCCACCGGCGGCGAGCACCGCCTGCCCTGCACGTAACACCTCAGCCAGCGCTTCGTGGTAGGCCTTGAGTTCCTCGGGCGAGGTCTCGCGACTGATCGTTCCGGCACCGCCGTGAATGGCGATGACCGCGCGTTGGGCGTGACTCATGATGCTTTGTCCTTTCTATCCTGACTGCCCGGCACGGTGCGAGGCGTGGCCTGATGGCCGAGGTTCGGTGCGCCTTGCGTGCCGGCCGTCGCAGCAGCAACAACAGCGGTCGTATGCGAGTTCGCCGTGGCGTTGGCGGCAGCGGTGCGTTGGGGCGCGACGACGCGCCCGACCACGGGGCCCGCCGGGGCATTGGCCGGTGCACTCGCACCCGTCGTCTGGGCAAGCGACGCCGAATCGAGCCACGGCAGCAGAAAATCGGTGAGTTCGGTGGCCCGGTCCACTGCGTGCTTGGCGCGCTGCGCAACGGCGTCGCACAGCGCATCGATGATCGCCAGCACGCTCGCTTCCGAGTTGCTCGACAGACGCGGCTTGCTGCGCACGAAAATCACGATGTCGCCCAGCGGCGCCAACGGCGACGTCGGGCTGTCCGTCAGCACCATCACGGGCACGCCTCGCCCACGCAGACGTCGGCACAGCGTAATGGTGTCCGACACGTATCTCGGGAACGCGAGCGCGATCACCAGATCGCCCTCACGCAATTTGAAGAGCTGACGCGCGGCATGCGTCGATCCGCCAACGCCGACCACCGCCTGCACGTTCTCGCAGTACGGGTCGAGCCCGTGATGCAGCAGTCCGGCGAGATACCCGCTCGCGCCCAACCCCAGCACATAGATGCGACGCGCCTGAAGAATCGACTCGACGGCACGCTCGCAGGTCGCGGCGTCGAGCGCACGGCGCGTCCAATCCAGATTCTCGATGGCTTGCGCCAGCGACGCGGCCATCACATCGGCGCTGGCACTCACCTGCGCCTTGCTCGTGCGCAGACTTTCGATCGGCGCAAGCGTGGCTTCGTACCCCCGCACCATCGCGGCCCGACATTGCGGATAGCCGTCGAAGCCGAGGGCACGAGCAAAACGATTGACCGTGGCAAGCGACACGCCAACGGCGCTCGCGAATTCGTCGATACGCATGGTCGCCGCGCGAAACGTATTGTCGAGCACGAACGCCGCCATGCGCTGCTGCGCGGGCGTCAGGTCGGGCATGGCACGCACGATGCGCTCGGTGAGCGGCAGATCGGCGGGCAACGATTCGGCGTCAGTCATGGTGCGAGGCTATCCATTGGAGTGAAGGAAAGTATATTTTCATCAGCACCCCGTCAAAAGAAAAAAAATAGTTCAAACGCTGCCGGGATGGCGTCGTCTCCCCCCGTTGCGCCGTGCAAGCCCTGTCAAAACAAGGGGGACACGTCACATCGATACGCAAAATGCGGGCATACTAGGGGAAACCCGAATGCACGAACTTGCCGGACGCTTTGCGATCCGACTTCTGAACTACGGTGTCACGACGCGACGGTTTTCTGCCGTCGCGAAAAAATCAGGCAACGGAACACAGGACTGTCACAGGACCGCCTGGGGAGGCTGGGTCGGAGGCGAGTCGTAACGTGCAGTAAACATGGCGTAGTCGTGGGCTTACATCTGCCCGGTACGCTGACGATATGAATTCGCCTCAAGGAGCATGACCATGCTGAGCCCGCATGAAATCGCCACGCTGTTGCTGGCGGCCGCATCCCTTGGACCTATCGATGCCGATGCGCTCGAACCACCGGACCTCGCGGCGCTGGAACAGGCGCGTCTGGTGCATGTGGATGTCGACGAAGGACAAGCCAAAGTGATCGTGACCGAAGACGGTCATCGGGTACTGCGTCGTCTGGGGCTGGAACGCTCGGTCGGCGAGCGCCCAGAGGCGCCGCGTCTGAAAGAGACGACCGCGCAACGCGCGGATCGGACGGCAGGGATGGGTATCAGCGAACGGTCTGCACCGGCGAATGCTGCTGCCGGGGAGACCGTCCGTGAGTTGCAGCAGGCAGCGGCGCTGCCTGCCGACGTCGCGATGCGATCAGAGCGTCGCGAAGAACAGGCTTAAGCGGGCGAGCACGATCAGCAGAATCTGCATCAGCAGGAACAGTCCCAGCGGTGAGAGATCGAATCCACCCATCATCGGAATGACGCGCCGGATCGGGCGCAGCAGCGGGTCGAGCAAGTGCTGGAGAATCGGCATCGCGGCAGCACGGGGATTGACCCACGACAGCACGGCCATCAACAGCGTCAACCACATCACGAGGTTGGCGCCCCACTTGGCGACCAGCACCACCGCCACCAACAAGCCTCGCGGAAACACCGAGGCCGGCGACACCCCCACCACGGCCGTGATCAATACCAGATAAACGAGGGCGCTCAGCCAGGCAGCGATCACGCACGCCCAGTCGATCCCACCGATCCCCGGCACCACACGCCGCAACGGCAACACGATCCAGTTGGTGAACTGGAACACCCCTTGTGAGAGCGGGTTGCGCGGCGGCAACTGCGTGGCCTGCATCCACACACGCAACAGCAACAAGGCGCCGAATAGCGAGAAAACAAGGTCTAGTAGCAGACGGGCGATTTCGACGAGCATCTGGACTCCAACGGATTGTGCGGTCCCCCGCAAAACCGGCATTGTCGCATGCGTTTGCCCGAGTTCAATGCTCCCCTAGCGCTTTGAGGGGATGACCGTCGTCCGGCCACGGCGAGACGAAGAATGCCTCGACCTGCCCGGCCGGGACGTCCGCCAGCGTTGGGTAACGCCAACGCGGTTGCTTGTCTTTGTCGATCAACAGTGCCCGGACGCCCTCGACGAAGTCCCCCGATGCGAATGCGTGATGCCCCAGCACCAGCTCCATTCGGAAGGCGTCGGCCAGATCGAGGCGACGCCCCTTCTGCAATTGCCGGTCGGTCACGCACAGGCTCAGTGGCGAGCGCTGCCGCAACAACGCCAGCGTCTCGACGGCCCACGGCGTGGCTGAGTCTTCGGTGAGCGACGCAACGATGCCCTGCACATCGATGGCGCTGAAATGCCGATCCAGCGTGGCTCGTGCTTGCGCCAGCGGCGCGGCGTCCGTCCACGTGCGCCCCAGCGGCAGAATGGCGGCACGCAGCCGCTCAAGCAGCTCTGCCGAATCTGCCGAATCTGCCGATTCCGACGCATATTGGCCCGCAAGTTTGCTGGTCTGCTGTGTCACCGAACCGCCATCCCAATCGAATTGACGGAGCATCGCCTTCAGTCGCCCCTGCGCATCCCCCTCGATCCAAACGTCCGCGAGTCCGCAGTACAGCGCATCGGCGGCAGTGATGGTCACGCCGGATAGCCCCAGATAGCGCGCTACGGTCGGCGCCAGATGCCCCAGAAACCAACTGGCCCCGACATCGGGGAACAAGCCGATGCCCGTCTCCGGCATCGCCAGTCGCGAGCGGTCGGTCACAATGCGCAGCGCAGCCCCTTGGGCAACGCCCATGCCGCCGCCCATCACAATGCCGTTGAGTAGTGCGATATATGGCTTCGGATACCGGTGGATCAGATAGTCGAGCCGGTACTCGTCGATGAAGAATGCCTGATGGTCGTTGGCATGGTTCACGCGACTTTCATAAAGCGCCCGGACGTCACCTCCCGCACAGAAGGCCTTCTCCCCCGCGCCTTCGACCAGCACAGCCCGCACCGCCGAATCATTGGCCCATGCGTTGAGTTGCTGCCACATCAAACGCACCATGCCGTGCGTGATCGCATTCAATGCGCGTGGCCGGTTCAGCGTGATCACACCGAATCCGTTGACCACCTCGAACAACACTTCGTCTTGCGTCTCGACGACGCTCTCACGCTGATTCACTGCTCATCCTCCTTGCCATGCCCGAGTTCCCCGACTTCGTATCGCGCTCACATGCCCAATCCCGCAATCCCGCGGTGACACGATTGACAGCGGTTGCCGCGACGCGATCAGTCCAGCGCGCGGGCAATGACCTGACGTTGAATTTCGCTGGTGCCTTCGTAAATCTGCGTGATGCGGGCGTCGCGATAATGGCGCTCCACCGGATAGTCTTCGAGATACCCGTAACCGCCATGAATCTGAATGGCGTGTGAGCACACCCATTCGGCCAGCTCGGACGCGAAGAGCTTGGCCTGCGACGCCTCGGACAGGCAAGGCAACCCTTCCGTGCGAAGTGCCGCTGCATGGAGAATCAGAAATCTTGCCGCATTGATGCGGGTCGTCATGTCGGCGAGCATGTTCGCAATGCTCTGATGCTCGCGGATCGGCTTGCCGAACTGCTGACGCTCACCGGCATAGCGCAGCGCCGCTTCAAACGCCGCGCGCGCTACGCCAAGCGCCAGTGCAGCGATGCCGATGCGGCCTCCCTCAAGATTCGACAGTGCAATCTTCAGTCCCTGCCCCGGCTCGCCAAGCAACGCGTCGTCGCCGACTTCACAATCGACCAGGGTGATCGGGCAAGTATCCGACGCCCGGATGCCGAGCTTGTGCTCGGGATGGCCCACTTCGAAACCCGGCGTATTCGTCGGCACGATGAACGCCGAAATGCCACGCTTGCCGGCGGCGGGGTCCGTCACCGCGAACACGATCGCCATCGCCGCCCGCTTGCCGTTCGTCACGAACTGCTTGCTGCCATTGAGCACCCATTTGTCGCCACGACGTTCCGCGCGCGTTCGCAGATTGTTGGCTTCCGACCCGGCTTGCGGCTCAGTCAGGCAGAACGCGCCGATCTTACGGCCGGCGGCCAGATCGGGCAGCCAGCGCTCGCGCTGCGCGTCCGAACCGAACTTCAGGACCGGTGCGCACCCCACGGAGTTGTGAACCGACATCATCGTGGCCGTGGACGCGCATCCCACCGCAATCTCTTCCATCGCCAGCGCATACGCCGTGTAGTCGGTGTACGACCCGCCATATTGCTCGGGCACCATCATGCCCAGCAAACCGAGGTCGCCCATTTGCGCCACCATCGCGTCCGGCAACGCGCAGTCGCGATCCCATTGCGCGGCATTCGGCGCCAACTGCTCACTGGCAAACGTGCGCGCCATATCGCGAATCATGCGTTGGTCTTCGGTATAGAAATCCATGTTCTGTCTCCCGCACCCTGACGTTTTCCAAAGGGATCGCCGGCGCTTTTGCGATGTCGATGGGCCCAGTTTAGGGATTGCGCCGCGTTGGCACCATAGCCAAAACCGGCAAATTGCATGAGTGGAATTGCCATCGGAAACGTCTGAAAGCCGCCCCGGACAAACCCTTGGCGTGGCAGACCGGCCCGCGCCGTCTCGCCGGGGGGCCTCGCCCAGCCTCGATTCCCCCACCCTCGAAGTGGATAAATCCCTCACGAACTCTGAGCCGATAGGACATTGCCTGCCGCCGACGCCACGCATTACGATGAATTTCGCCATTGCCCCGTGAGCGCCGCGCCCCGTAAAGACGGCGCCAGGGGAGGCCAGCGATGCGCGTTCGCGTCCTTTCATGATAGGCGCGCCGCCGGCCAGCATCCGACTACAGGAGACGATCCATGACTACCGATTACGCCGACGCCTATCGGGCGTTCGACCTCGACGCCGCTGTGCGCACCACGCTTGCCGGCAATTTCGACGCGATGAACGCGTGCGTCGAGTGCTGCGACCGTCATGCGCTTCCCGGGCGCATTGCCTTGTTCTGGGAAGGCAAAGACGGCACGAGCCAGACGTGGACGTTCCGGCAATTGCAAACGCTTTCCGCACGTTTCGCCAACTTCCTGCGCGAACAGGGCGTTCAGCCTGGCGACCGCGTGAGCGGGCTGCTGCCGCGAACGCCCGAACTGCTGGTGACGATCCTCGGCACCTGGCGGGCGGGCGCGGTATATCAACCGTTGTTCACCGCGTTCGGCCCGAAGGCCATCGAACATCGGTTGCACAGCGCGCAAAGCAAGCTCGTGATCACCGACGGCGCCAATCGGGCCAAGCTCGACGAGGTGGGCAACTGCCCCTCCGTCGCCACGGTCGGTGGCCCGCGCGGCCAGGGCGTGCGGCGCGGCGACTTCAGCTTCTGGCACGAAGTCGAGCAACACGCAGATGACTTCGAACCCGTCATGCGGCGTGGCGACGACCCGTTCCTCATGATGTTCACCTCCGGCACGACCGGGTCCGCGAAACCGGTGACGGTGCCGTTGCGCGCCATTCTGGCATTCGTGGGCTACATGCGGGACGCCGTCGATCTGCGCCCGACCGACACATTCTGGAACATTGCCGATCCGGGCTGGGCCTACGGGCTGTATTACGCCGTGACGGGGCCGCTCGCCATGGGCATCCCCACGACCTTTTACGATGGGCCGTTCAACGTCGAGAGCACCTACCGGATCATCAACAAGCTCGGCATTACGAATCTGGCCGGCTCGCCAACGGCATTCCGCCTGCTGATCGCGGGCGGCGACAAGGTTGCGGCACCCGTCAAGGGGAAACTGCGCGCGGTGTCCAGTGCAGGGGAACCGTTGAACCCCGAGGTCATTCGCTGGTTCGCCGAGCATCTCGGCGTGACCATTCACGACCACTATGGGCAGACAGAACTCGGCATGGTCGTATGCAATCACCATGCCCTCGCCCATCCTGTGCAAGCCGGGGCCGCTGGGTTCGCCTCGCCGGGCCATCGCGTGGTGGTCCTCGATGACGACGGACGCGAATGCCCGGTCGGACAACCCGGCGTTCTCGCGCTCGATCGAAAACGATCGCCGTTGATGTGGTTCAGCGGGTATTGGGAGCGTGAAACGCCTGCGTTCGTCGGCGACTATTACCTTTCCGGCGATACCGTCGAACGTAACGACGACGGCAGCATCAGCTTTGTCGGGCGCAACGACGACGTCATTACCTCAGCCGGTTATCGCATCGGGCCGTTCGACGTTGAGAGCGCGCTGATCGAACATCCGGCCGTGGTCGAAACGGCAGTGGTCGGCAAGCCCGACCCGGAGCGCACCGAACTGGTCAAGGCGTTTGTCGTGTTGCATCCGCAGTTCGTGCCGACCGAAGCCCTCGCCTGCGAGTTGCAGGCCCACGTTCGGCATCGTCTGTCCACGCACGCCTATCCGCGTGAAATCGAATTCGTCTCCGAACTGCCCAAAACACCGAGCGGCAAGCTCCAGCGCTTCATCTTGCGCAATCAGGAAGTCGCCAAGGCCGCGCAGGTATCGGCCAACGCCGCCTAAGTCCCCCTCTTTCTTTCAGGAATCGCAGCTCATGCAAATCAAGGATCGTGTTTTTCTCGTGACCGGTGCGTCGTCAGGCCTTGGCGCTGCCACAGCGCGCATGTTCGTCGACGCCGGTGCGAAGGTGGTGCTCGGCGACATCAATGCGCAAGCCGGTGCCGCGCAAGCCGATGCACTGGGCAACGCCGCGCGCTTTGTCGCGACCGACATCACCCGGGAAGACGATGTGCAGCGTCTGGTCGATACGGGCAAGCGCGAGTTCGGTGCGCTCAACGGTGTCGTAAATTGTGCTGGGCTCGTCATCGGGGAGCGCATTCTGGGCAAGCAAGGCCCGCACCGGCTCGACAGTTTTGCACGCATCGTCAACGTGAATCTGATCGGCACGTTCAACGTGCTGCGTATCGCGGCCTCGGCCATGGCCGAAGGGACCGCCGATGCAGAAGGCGAGCGAGGTGTCGTCGTCAATACGGCATCGGTGGCGGCGTTCGACGGGCAGATCGGGCAGGCGGCGTATGCGGCATCGAAAGGCGGCGTTGCCGCGCTGACCCTGCCCGCAGCCCGCGAACTGGCGCGTGTCGGCGTGCGTGTCGTTACGGTCGCGCCAGGGATCTTCGAGACCCCGATGATGGCCGGCATGACACCGGAAGTGCAGGCCGCGCTGGGCGCCTCAGTGCCCTTCCCGCCTCGCCTCGGACGTCCGTCGGAGTACGCCGCGCTCGTGCGCCACATCGTCGAGAACACCATGATCAACGGCGAAGTCATCCGGCTCGATGGCGCGTTGCGCATGGCACCGAAATAAGTCGCGCAACGGATCGAGATCCTGCGACACACGCGAAATCGGAAAGCGCCGACCCCGTTTTCGGACGGCACCGAAAGCGTCGACAGGGGCCGCACTGCTAGAATCCTTGCGTCCCCCTGCTACGACGTACCGTTTCGCGACGCATGGAAAAAGGCAGCATCTCGATCTATTTCGTTATCAACGCGCTGGCGCATGTCGAACGACTCGGCGGCGATCCAACGGCATTGCTGCGTGCCGCCGATATTGCGCCGTCCTTGCTGGCGCATCCGCAAGCCCGCGTTTCGTCTGACCGTTACGCCCATTTGTGGCGGCTCATCAGCCTCGCCCTCGACGACGAGTTCTTCGGGCAGGACTCTCGCCGCATGAAAGTCGGCAGCTTCGCGATGTTGTGTCACAGCGTCATCACCTGCCGCACGCTGGAGCAAGCGCTGCAACGCGCAGCGCGCTTCATGGGGTTGCTGCTGGACGATTTCGAAATGCATCTGGTGCGAGACGGCGCACTCGCCCGCCTCGAAGTCCACGAGCGCGCCGACGCACAAGCGCCCCGCATCTTCGGGCACGAAACGCTATTGATCCTCTTCTATGCGCTGACGTGCTGGCTGATCGCGCGTCGCGTGCCCTTGAGCACCGCCTATTTCGCATTTCCCGAAACGGCTTACAGCGACGAATACCGGACGATGTATTCGCCGCGCCTCGTCTTCGACGCACCGCATACCGCGATTGAATTCGATGCGGCGTGCCTGGACCTGCCAGTGGTGCAGGACGAAGTGTCCGTCAAAGAATTCCTGCGGGCGGCCCCGGCCAACATCATCCTCAAATACAAGAACACGAAGGGCATGGTCGCACGGGTGCGGCGGCGTCTGAAAACGATGCCGACGGATAGCTGGCCGGCGTTCGAGGCGCTCGCGGGAGAGTTTCACACGACGCCGTCAACGCTGCGCAGACGGCTGGAAGACGAGGGACAGTCGTACCAGTCGATCAAAGACCAGTTGCGGCGCGATCTCGCGATTCACGCCCTGTGCCATACGTCACAGCCGATGCTGGAGATTGCCCTCTCACTGGGCTTCGCCGACCCGAGCGCGTTCTTTCGCGCCTTCCGGAAATGGACGGGGGCCCGTCCCGGCGACTATCGACGTCAGGCCGTGGAGGCCTGACGCCTATCGTTCCACTCAGGCTGTGTGTGCCTTGGCGCGCGCCTGAGCGCCCTGCCCCACCGTCGCGCTCTCGCCATCGTCACCGTCGTCGTCCAGCTCGATACGCTTCACCTCGCCGAGCAGCAACAGATAGCAAAGCACGCCAGCAATCGCGAAGAGGCTGATGAGCCCCAACGCCCAGCCGAACGAGCCGGTCGCCTTGACGATGAATCCGATCGCAATCGGCGTTACGATGCCTGACAGATTGCCTGCGAAGTTCACCGCACCGCCCGTGATGCCGACCATGCCCTTGGGGGCAATGTCCGCCACGAGCGACCACGACGCCGACGCCACGCCCTGCGCGAAAAACGCGAACGACATGATGGCGATCACCAGCCAGTTGGCATCGGTAAGCACGGTCAGCGACATCGTCGGCACCAGTAACAGACCGGTCACGATCGGGGTCTTGCGCGCCGTTCCCACCGCCACACCGCGACGTAGCAGCCAGTCGGAGAGCAAGCCGCCGCAAACCACGCCAATGGACGCAGCCACAAACGGCAGCGAGGTCATCCCGCCCGCCTTGAGCACCGTCATGTGGCGCTCGGTAATCAGATAGGTCGGGAACCACGTCAGGAAGAAGTACAGCGACGACAGCGACGCGAATTTGCCCACGCAGATCGCAATGATCTGACGATTGCGGAACAGCGCCAGCAGTTTGCGCCACGGGAATTTCTGAGGCGCGGCCCGATCCGCTGGCTTGGTCTCGACGAGCGCCCCGCCGCTGCGGATGTGCGCCAGTTCGGCCGCATTTACCCACGCGCACTTGTCCGGATCGCGATAACCGAGGTACCACACGCCTGCCCAGACGATGCCCAACAGACCGGTCGCGTAGAAAATTTCCCGCCAGCCCCACGTGTGCGCAATCCAGAACAGTAACGGCGTGAGCGCCGCCATGCCGATGTACTGCCCGACAAGATAGATGCTGGTGGCGACCCCTCGCTCGCGCTGCGCGAACCAGATCGAGACCACGCGGTTGTTGACCGGGAACGTGGGGGCTTCGGCAATCCCCACCCCGAGTCGCATGCCAAACAACGTGACGAATCGCGTCGCAAAGCCTTGCATGAACGTCAGTACCGACCAACTGAGAATGGCGATCCCGTAGATGGCCCGCGTACCGAAACGGTCAATGACCCAGCCACCGGGAATGTTCGCGATGACATACGTCCACGCGTAGGCCGAGAAGATAAAACCAAGTTCCACGGGACCTAGGCCGAACTCCTGCTTGAGCATCGGCGCGGCCACCGAGAGATTGGCACGGTCGACGTAGTTGATGACCGTGCCGACGAATACCAGAAAGAGCATCCAATAGCGCACCCGCGATGGGCGTTGCGAGGACGACGGGCTCAGAGAAACTGACATGATGAGTCTCGTAATAGGCGGCGATATCTTCAATACCTTCAATCGGCCGCCGAAAAGCTTGCCGCCACCGGGCCAGGTAACCCTGCCCCCAGTGGCGTCGCAACTTAGAAGCTGTGATACATACCGACGCGCAGCAGCATCTGATCGTGATTGCTCGACGCCCCGATCGGATACGACGCGGCGTGGTTATTGCCATTCGCACCGATATACGTCACCTGCGCCTGCAATTGCGTGCGCTTCGAGAACGAATAGAGGTCGCCCGCTTCGATCTGGTTGTAGTGCGTGTGGTTGAACGACGAATACGAATAGCCCAGCGTGAGTGCGTTGGCTTCCGTCACCCGGTACTCGGTGCCGACGTCGTAGTTGAACATGTTGCCCGAGCCGCCCGGCGCACGCACTTCGCTGCGCGTGTAGAGCGCATGAACGTTCCAGCGCGACGAGATGCGATACGAGGCACCGATGCCAGTGTTGTTCACGGCGTCGGACTTGAACACATTCGTGGCCGACAGGCCGGATTGTCCGAAGATCGACGTGATACCCAGGCGCGACGAGAAATCGAAGGTCCGCTTGTTGATACTCACGTAGGTCGCGGCCACAGAGAACGGGCCGTTGTCGTACTTCACGTAGCCACCGGCCGTGCGGCCGAGCGCGTTACCGCCTGCGAAGCCGTACATCAGACCGCCGGTCAGACCATGAAAGCTGGTGCTGTTCCATTTGACCGCATTGTCGACCTGCGACGAGTTGGCCAGATTGTCGAGGTTGCCCGGGTGATAGGCGTACAGATTGTGTTGCCAGAATCCGTTCGAATAACGGATCGAAACGTCCTGCATGAAATCTGTCTGGTGGCCGATCGATACCGTGCCGAATCGATCGCTGGCGAGACCGACCCACGCTTGGCGGTTCCACTCCACACCGCTGTTGATCAATGCGCCGCTGCTCGTATTGAAGCCCTGCTCCAACTGGAACACCGCCGACAGTCCGCCCCCGAGGTCTTCACGGCCTTTCAGGCCAAAGCGGTCGGGTTGCCCGATGCCGGCATCCATCTTGAACAGACGGCCACCGCCCTGATTGCTCACGTAAGTGAGGCCGTCGTCGATCGTTCCGTAAATCTGCAACGAATTGCCTGCGGCGTGTGCCGCGCCAACGCATGCCAAAAGGCAGGCTGCGCCGATACTGCGTCTCTTCACCTTCCACTCCTGTAGTGCGTCCTGATACTCCGAGGCTGTCTGACACCTCATGCCAACGAGGTTGTCGTCACTCGGGACGTACCTGCCGATGCATCGTTTTTGTCTTACCTATGAAACAATGGTTAATAGGTGAGACAATTATGGCGAAGGGAATTCGGCGAGACAAGCAGAAAATAAGTCCGCGCTTATTGATGTTGCGCAAATGCTAATGACAAAGCCTTCGCGCGTCTGCGGGAAAAAATTGAGGGAAGGGGTTGGGTGCCGCAGACCGGCGAGCGCTTCCCTACGCGAGCCGATAGCGTGTTGAAGCGTGTTGAAGCGTGAGGGAAGCGTGAGGGAAGCGCGAGGGAAGCGCGAGGGAAGCGCGAGGAAAGCGCGAGGGAAGCGCGAGGAAAGCGCCCGGAATGTCGGCACGCGCGCAACCTGCGCGGTGCTTATCGAACCGCGTGGTCAGTCACTGCGTGGGCGTGCCTAGAGCGCGTCTATACAACGCTGGCACGTTCGGCACGGTAGTTGAGCTTGTGTGAAAGCTCGTCGGCGGCGGACACAACTTTCTCGACGATCCCGTTCTCGAGCAAGTCCGCTTCGACGCGTGCCTGAGGAATCGTCACGCTGATGACCGCAGCGATCTGTCCGCGATGATTGCGCACGGGTGCAGCAATCGTCGAAATGTTCTGCTCGAAGAAGGCCTGGCTCATGCTGTAGCCACGAGCGATGTCTTCCTGCACCACACGATGCAGGGCTTCGACCGTCGTCGGCGTGTGTGCCGTGTAGGCTTCGAGCTTGCGCTCCGGGTAGAGCTGCTTGAGCGATGGCAGCGAATAATCTCCCAGCAGAATGTGGCCGACGGCAGTCGCATGCGCCGGCAGACGCGTCCCCACGCGCACCGTGCCAAACACCAGTTCGCGGCTCGCCGCCTTGGCGACAAACACTGCATCGCGCTGGTCGAGAATCAGAATATGGCTCGAGAAACCCGTGGCATCACGCAACTTCTCGATGACCGGTGTGCCGAGATCGGTCAGCTCCAGCGAGTTGAGATACTCGAACCCGAGGCGCAACACCGCCACCCCAAGCCGGTAGTGACGCTCGTCTCCCGCCTTCTCGATAAAGCCCTCGGCTTCCAGCGTCTGCAACAGACGGAACACCGTCGAGCGCGGAATATCCAGACGCCGCGCAAGATCGGCTCCGGCGAGCACGGGCTCGCGCGCCGAAAAGGTCATGAGGATGCGCAGGCCACGCTCGAGACCCGGGACGGAGTATTTGTTATCGCTGTCGTTGCTCATGCCGTTTGCGCACACTGGCGCCGACCGGTGGTGCGGCAGTTCCGCGCAACCGATAGACGATATTCATGGAAGGCGCACATTATAGGCCACGGGCCCGTCGCCCGGCCATGACGGAACACAACGCCGCGACCGGGCCACTTTCTCACCTGACGAGACTCGGTTGCGCCCCATGCGCAACGGGTTGCGCCCATTCTCGCGACATGGTGCCCTATCGGGGCGCAAGCGGGCACCCAACTTGGGCGAACCGCCTTCGGCGTGGGCCATGCACCGCAATGGGGGTAATTCCGAAGCGCGTCGACTCCCGCTTTTTGTCATCATTGCGCCTGCAAGCTTGACAAGCTGGCGCATGTGGAGCGAGACACCGTGGTCCGAGCCGAGAACAATAAACGATCCGGACGGGCCAAAAGGCACGTATTCCTTTTCTCCTGACGCTTTTGCGATTGCCTATCCCAATAGCCACTCAGGAGCTGCGCCCACCTGCCAAGTGGGCGTTTTTTTGCTGGTTAAACGCCCCCTTCGCTGTGTGGTTCGACCCGCCCGCGGTGTTCTTCACGAGAGAACCCGATGCCCTGGCATGCTTGTTGCTTGTATTTCCAGCATCGGGGAACGACGCCGCCTTGGCCGAGGTTTCATTGATAAGCCCGCACCAGATTGCACCGGTACGTGCCAGATCGTGAAGCCCGGACTCGCCCCCTGCGGCGCCTCCGTTTGTTTTGGGTCGAGGTGTTATGTTTACTGAACTGAGCGACGTTGAATGGCACGCCCTGCGTGATCTGATTTGCGACCGACCGGTCCGTACGGAACGACGCGGCCGCCCTCAAGTCGAGCAGCGCACGCTGACCAATGCTGTCTTGTGGGTGCTGTTCACTGGCGAAAGCTGGTCCAAACTGCCGATGCAATACCCTTCCGTGCCGACTTGCCGCCGCAAACTCAATGAGTGGCGCGAATCGGGCATGCTCGATACGATTCTGAAACGCCTGCAACAATCGGGCCGCGATATCAGCGCCTGCGCAGGTCAGATCAGCAAGCCGGCGCGCAGCACGCCGTGCGGCGACACCGATCGCCTGCGCGGGGTGTTCTGGACGAACCCGGCTTCCTGGAAGCCCCCGGTTGCCATGCGTTGATCGGCCTTGAGCGGCCGATTGGCCGCAAAACGCCATTGCAAGCATTCTCATTCGACAGGAATGTCCGCGCAACGCTCGCGGCACCGTCGGCAGGAAGTACGGGGTTAGCCAGATAAGCAGCCAATGCGCGAGATGCGACCATCACCACGGGTCACATCTCGCGTCACAGCGCCGCGCGCACCGCTTCGGCAATGGCCAATGAGGCCGTGAGACCGGGCGACTCGATACCAAACAGGTTCACGAGTCCCGCCACACCATGCACCGCCGGCCCGTCGATGCGAAAGTCTGCCGCCGCCTCGCCCGGCCCGCTGATCTTCGGCCGAATACCGGCATAACCGGGTTGCAACGCGCCGTCCGCCAGCGTCGGCCAATAGCGCCGCACCGCCGCGTAAAATCCATCGCCATCCGCCGGATTGACCGTGTAGTCGATCTCGTCGATCCATTGCACGTTCGGCCCGAAGCGCGCCTGCCCTGCCAGATCGAGTGTCAGGTGAACCCCCAGCCCGCCCGGCTCCGGCACCGGATAGATCAGGTGCGAGAACGGCGCGCGCTGCGCGCAGGTGAAGTAGCTTCCCTTCGCGTAGTAGCGCTGCGGAATATGCTCGGGCGCCAGCCCGACGAACGTCCTGGCGATGTCGACGGCGTAGAGTCCGGCGCTGTTGACGACCGTACTCGCGAGCAGCGTCGATGTGGCACCTTCTGTCAGCACATCCAGTTCGATGCCATCGGCATGCCCGACTCGCGCACCCACGACACGCGCGTCGAATGCAAGCATTGCACCGGCATTTTCTGCGCCGCCCTGCAAGGCGAGCATGAGTCCGTGACTATCCACGATGCCCGTCGACGGGGAGAGTAATGCACCAAATGTGTGCAGTTCAGGTTCGAGCCGGGTGACGTCGCTCGCGCTCAACCACTGCAAGTCGTCGACACCGCTATCGCGCGCGTTGGCCGCAATGGCTTCGAGTTCGCCCACCTGATGATCGGTGGTCGCGACAATCAGCTTGCCGCAACGGCGATGCTCCACGCCATGCGAGGCGCAAAAATCGTACAGCCGGTGTTTGCCCTCGACGCACAATGTTGCCTTCAGCGAGCCGGGCGGGTAGTAGATGCCACCGTGAATGACTTCGCTGTTGCGCGAACTCGTACCGGTGCCGATCGCGCGCTCGGACTCCAGGATGACGACCTCGCGCCCGGTCATCGCCAGCGTCCGCGCGACGGCCAATCCCACCACGCCCGCGCCGATCACGACGCAATCGACTTTGTCCATGGGTGTTCCTTGGTTACCTTCCGATTCGCATGAAGACGCCGGATCGCCAGCCGACCGCCTCCTCATGCGGATCGGTTGCGGGAGGCACTCGCATGCGCTCCCGCAACGTCACCTCACGACACGCTTACAGCGCGCCCGTCAGTTCCGGCACCACCGTGAACAGATCGCCCACCAGGCCGTAGTCCGCCACCGAGAAAATCGGCGCTTCCGGATCCTTGTTGATCGCCACGATCACCTTCGAATCCTTCATCCCCGCCAAGTGCTGGATCGCGCCGGAAATCCCCACCGCGATATACAACTGCGGCGCCACGATCTTGCCCGTCTGACCCACCTGATAGTCGTTCGGCACATACCCCGCGTCCACCGCCGCACGCGACGCACCCAGCGCAGCGCCCAGCTTGTCCGCCAGCGGCTCCAGCACCTTGGTGTAGTTCTCCCCGCTGCCCAGCCCCCGGCCACCCGAGACGATGATCTTCGCGCTCGTGAGCTCCGGACGGTCCAGCTTCGTCACCTCACGCCCCACGAACTGCGACACGCCCGCGTCCGGCGTTGCCGCCACGGCTTCCACCGCCGCGCTGCCGCCCGTCGCCGCCGCCGGGTCGAAACCCGTCGAGCGCACCGTGATCACTTTCACCTTGTCCGCGCTTTGCACCGTCGCAATCGCGTTGCCCGCATAGATCGGACGCTCGAACGTGTCGGCGCTGTCGACCTTCGTGATATCCGAAATCTGTGCGACGTCCAGCAGCGCTGCCACGCGCGGCGCGATGTTCTTGCCGTAGGCGGTGGCCGTGGCCAGAATGTGCGAATAGTTGCCCGCGATCGACACCACCTCGTCGGCGATGTTCTCGGCCAGACCGTCGGCGAAGTACGGCGCATCCGCCAGCAGCACCTTCTTCACGCCCGCGATCTGCGCAGCCGCGTCAGCCGCCGCCTTCGCGTTCGAGCCGGCCACCAGCACGTGCACGTCGTCGCCGCATTGCAGCGCTGCCGTCACCGTGTTGAGCGTCGCCGCCTTGATCGATTGGTTGTCGTGTTCGGCAATTACCAGAATGCTCATCTCGTCGTCTCCCTTAGATGACCTTCGCTTCGGTCTTCAGCTTATCGACGAGCGCTGCCACGTCCGCCACCTTCACCCCTGCGCTGCGCTTGGGCGGCTCGGCCACCTTCAGCGTCTTCAGACGCGGGCTCACATCCACGCCCAGATCCGCAGGCTTGACCGTCTCCAGCGGCTTCTTCTTCGCCTTCATGATGTTGGGCAGCGTCACATAACGCGGCTCGTTCAGGCGCAAGTCCGTCGTGATCACTGCCGGCAACGACAGCGACACCGTCTCCAGACCGCCGTCCACCTCGCGCGTGACCTGTGCCCGGTTATCCGCCACCGTCACCTTCGAGGCGAACGTCGCCTGCGGCAGCCTGGCAAGCGCCGCGAGCATCTGACCGGTTTGATTGGAGTCGTCGTCGATCGCTTGCTTGCCAAGGATCACCAGTTGCGGTTGCTCCTTGTCCACGATCGCCTTGAGCAGCTTGGCCACCGCCAGCGGCTGCAATTCCTCGTCCGACTCGATCAGGATCGCGCGATCCGCGCCGATGGCCAGCGCCGTGCGCAGCGTCTCCTGCGACTGCGCCACGCCCGCCGACACCGCGATCACTTCCGTGGCTACGCCCGCTTCCTTCAGGCGCACTGCCTCTTCCACCGCGATTTCGTCGAACGGATTCATCGACATCTTCACGTTCGCAATGTCGACGCCGCTGCCGTCGCTCTTCACGCGAACCTTTACGTTGTAATCCACTACCCGTTTGACCGGTACCAGGATCTTCATGCGCAACTCCCTTGAATCAGAAAAACCGGGAGGCGGGCCGTCTCGACGGCGCTCGCCCCGCGGGAAGATACGAACTTACTCGATCTCGCGCCCTTTCGTCTCGGGCAACAAAAATGCAGTGACCAGCACGACAAGATAGGCACCGCCGGCAAACATGCCGATGGCGGTTCCCAGACCGCTGGTCTTGGCCAGATAACCGACCAGACTCGGAAACAGTGCGCCGATGCCGCGCCCGAAGTTATACGCGAAGCCTTGTCCGTTGGCACGTACCGCCGACGGAAACAACTCGGTGAGATAAGCGCCCATGCCACTGAAAATGCCGGATGCCGCGAACCCCAGCGGGAAGCCGAGGATCAGCATCTGGTCATTGCTCAGTTGGAACTGCGTGTATGCATAGATGCTCGCGCCCGACAGCACGGCAAAGATCAGCAGGTTCGCTCGGCGGCCCAGACGGTCGGTCAGATACGCCCCCGTCAAATAGCCGATGAACGATCCCAGAATGATCACGAGCAAATATCCGCCGGTGCCGATGACCGAGAGATGACGCTCCGTCTTCAGGAACGTCGGCAGCCATGTCGTCACGGCATAGTACCCGCCCTGCACACCGGTGCACAGCAGCGCCGAGAGCGCCGTCGTCTTGATGAGCGACGGCGAGAAGATCGCCCAGGCCGACGTGCGCTTGGCTGCGCGCTCCTCCTGCTTGCGCGTGCGTTCGAACAATTCCGGTTCCGGCACATGCTTACGGATATAGAGCACGAACACTGCCGGGATCACCCCGATCCAGAACAACGCGCGCCAGGCGTAGTCCTCCGGCAACAGCGAGAACGACGCCGTGTAGCACAGCGCCGCCACCGCCCAGCCGATGGCCCAGCCGCTTTGCACCGTGCCGACGGCACGTCCGCGATACTCGGTGCGCACGATCTCGCCCATGAGCACCGATCCGACCGCCCATTCGCCGCCGAAGCCCAGCCCCTGCAACGCGCGCAGCACGAAGATCTGTTCGAAGTTCTGCGCAAAGCCGATCAGGATCGTGCAAATGGAGAACCACAGGATCGTCGCTTGCAGAATGCGCACGCGCCCGAAGCGATCCGCGAGTACGCCCGCCACCCAGCCGCCGATGGCCGAGAACAATAGCGTGATGGTGGCCAGCATGCCGGCCTGCCCCTTGTCGATGCTGAACACCGTGATCAGTGTCGAGATCACGAAGGTGAATACCATGAAGTCGAGCGCATCGAGCGCCCAGCCGCCAAACGCCGCGATAAAGGTGCGCCGCTCGGTCTTGTTCATCTGGCGATACCAATCCATCTTGTCTCCTCCTCTTGTACCCGCTGAACTGCAAGAGCGCGAGTTGCGCCCGGATAGGATGAAATTCAGTGACGAGAACGTCTGTGCATCGTCAAACCGTGGCGGGGAACCCGTACAGACGCGCCGGGTTGTCCACCAGAATGCGGCGGCGCGTGTCGGCATCCGGCGCCCATTGCGGCAGCAGATTGCGCAACGCGCCCGTGTTCGGCATGCGTGTGAGCGACACGTGCGGCCAGTCGCTGCCCCAGACCATACGCTCGGGCGCGTCTTCGATCAGGGCTTGGGCGAACGGCGTGACGTCGTCGAACGACGGGAATCGTTCGCTGATGCGATAAGCCCCCGAGAGCTTGACCCAGTACCCGTGATCGCGAACCAGGGAGCGCAGCGCGGAGAACCCGGGCGCTTCAAGCCCCTGCGCCACGGGCGTATGTCCCATGTGATCGACAATGCCCGGCACCGGCAGCTTCGTCATGCGTGGCATGAGTTCGGGCAATGCATTCACGTCCATCAGAAACTGCATATGCCAGCCGAGATCCTTGATCCGGTGCGCCAGCGTTTCCATCGCCGTGAAGCCGATACCGCCACCGAACAACACGTTGATGCGCAAACCTCGAACCCCTGCGGCATGCATCGCTTCGAGTTCGGCATCGGTGATGTCGGGGGAGACAACCGCGATGCCGCGCAAACGGTCCGGGTGACGGCGCAGCGTTTCGAGCATGTAGCGGTTGTCGGTGCCGTAGACACTGATCTGTACGAGCACACCGTAGGTCATGCCGGTGGCGTCGAGCATCGCAAGGTATTTGTCTTCCGGCGCGGGTGGCGGTGTGTAGCTGCGCTCGGGCACCATCGGATACGCGTCGCTCGCGGCGACTACGTGGGCATGCGTGTCGACGGCACCGAACGGCACGTCGAATGTCGGTGGATCGATCTCCGGCAGCGGACCAAGGCACAGCGGCGCGCCGGCGGCGGGGGTTACGGTCATGTCGACTCCTCAGGAGGCGCGAGGGCGACAGTCGCAACGTCGGGCTCACGCCGGGGTAAAACCGATCGGGCACCGTCACCGCCGGTGCCCGCAAGAAAGCAGGCCCTTACAGCAGCTTGCCCGGATTCATGATTCCGGCCGGATCGAACACGGCCTTGATCTCGCGCATCAACCGCAGCTCCAGCGGCGATTTGTACTTGGCGAAATAATCGCGCTTGAGTTGCCCGATCCCATGCTCGGCGCTGATGCTTCCGCCGAAGCGCGCCACTTCATCGAGCACTTCGGCAGTGATCGCCTCGCCCTGCGTGGCCATGAAATTCGCCGCCTCGCCCACCGGGCGCGACAGGTTGTAATGCAGATTGCCGTCGCCGAAGTGGCCGAAGATGAACGGGCGCACCTGTGGGCAAACGCGTCGCACGCGCGCCTCTGCACTCGTCATGAATTCCGGGATGGCCTCGATGGGCAACGAAACGTCGTGCTTGAGGTGCAGACCGTCGGCGCGTTGTGCCTCGGAGATTTCCTCGCGCAGCTTCCACATCTCCTCGAGTTGCGCCAGCGTGGACGACACCACGGCATCCGCGCAAAGATCGCGCTCGATGGCCGTCTCGATCACACGCTCGAGCAACGCCGCCAACGCCGCTTCGTCAGCCGTGTCGGCCAGTTCGATCAGTACATAACCGGGGTGGCGCTCGCCAAACGGCGCACGCACGCCCGGCACATGCGCCATGACCAGATCGACGCACTCGCCCGTGAAGAACTCGAACGCCTGCATGCGCGGGCCGCACTCGGCAAACAGCAATTCATACAATTCCAGCGCCTGACGCGGCGACGTCACCGCAGCGATCACCACCTGACGCACGGGCGTCGGTGCATAAAGACGCAGCGCTGCCGCGGTAATCACCCCCAGCGTGCCTTCCGAGCCGATCAGCAACTGCTTGAGGTCGTAGCCCGTGTTGTCCTTGCGCAGCGTGCGCAGGCCATGCAGGATTTCGCCGTTCGGCAGCACGGCTTCCACACCGAGCACCAGCTCACGTGTCATGCCATAGCGAACGACGTTCACGCCGCCAGCATTCGTCGCCAGATTGCCGCCCAATTGACACGAGCCCTCGGCCGCGAGACTGAGCGGCAACAAACGATTCGCGTCGCGTGCCGCGCGTTGCAAGTCTTCGAGAATGCAGCCCGCTTCGGCGACCAGCGTGTTGGCGATGGTGTCCAGACTGCGCACGGCATTCATGCGATCGAGGCTAAGCACCACGTTTTGCGCCGAGGCGTCGGGCGTCGCGCCGCCGCACAAGCCCGTGTTGCCGCCACGCGGCACCACGGGCGTCGCCGTGCTCTGGCACAGCGCGAGAATTTTGGCGACATCTTGCGTCGTGCGTGGACGCACGACGGCCTGCGCGTTGCCGCGATACATGCCGCGCCAGTCGGCCAGCCACGGCGCCAGATCGTCGGCAGACGTGAAGACGCTGTCGGCACCGACGGCGTCGATGAGACGTTGAGTAAAGGCGGAGATAGTCATAGGGTCACGCGTCGGGGGTTACGGTGCGAATTGCGGTGCAGGAGATCGCATTTGACGACGAGTCAGGCACGGGTCGGCGCGATGGCGCCGGTGATGATGTCGCGCCCGGGCAGCGTTAGCCCGAGACGCGCCGACGCCCGCAACAGATGCGAGAGCGACGCGGCACGCGCCAGCAAAGGATCGCGCGCCTTGATGGCATTGAACACGGCGACGTGCTCCTGATGCACCTGCGCGGCGAGCCCTTCATGGCGCAACGTATTCGTGCGCGCCGCCTGCACGACCTGACGGATTTGCAGATTCAGATACTGCAGAAGGTCGGCGTAGTAGCGATTATGTGTAGCGCGAGCGATAGCGGCATGGAACGCGGTGTCGAATTCCACGCCGTTTTCCGCGTGATACAGATTCGTCTCAAGCTTGCCGAGAATGTCTTCGAGATGACGAATGTCTTCGTCGGTGTGACGAACAGCGGCAAGTGCCGCTGCGGTGCTCTCAAGATCGAGACGTAGTTCGTAGACGCTGGCGAGATCGGCGGCGTCCTGTCCGACCGGCACCTGAAAGCCGCTCGACGGCGTGCGCGCCTTCACCGTGACGCCCGCGCCTTGCCGGCTGTCGATCAGTCCCTGAGCGCGCAAACGCTCCGTGACCTCGCGGATCACAGCCTGACTCACGCCGTACGTTTCGGAAAGCTGCTTGCCGGTCGGCAACCTGGTGCCGACGGGATAGGTACCCTGCCGGATCGCGTCCTGCAACTGTTGCGCGACCTGCTCGGTCAGGGTCTTGGGCTTGGTTGTCATCCTCTCGCGTCATCTCATGCTTTTCTGGTTTGCATGTTATATGAAAACTTTTGACGCCAATTACCGAGTTAACCCTTAGTCTGCCACGCTATCAATGACAAAGGCGGCGGGGAGACTGGCTCCGCCGCCGCCCGCGGGGTGGCGCGAACGCCTTTACGCTGCGCGCATCGCGCTTAGAAGCCGATCAGCGCTTCCGTGACGTGGCTCACGTTCGGCGGTGCCGCGAAACAATCGCTGACCAGCGCACGCCATTGCGAGAAGGCTTCCGAGTTACGGAAGTGGACCGTGTGGTCTTCAAGCGTTTCCCACGTCACGACCAGGCTGTAATGGGTGGGTTGCTCGATGGACTTGAGCAAACGCATGCCGTGGCAGCCTTTCGAGCCCTTGAACAGCGGCGCAGCCTTCGCCACCCCTTGTTCGAATGCGGCTTCGGTGCCGGACTTCACTTCGATCTGGGCAATTTCAAAGATCATCGGATTTCCTCAGTGGTTTGTGCGTGATGGTGCTTGTGTCGATCTTGTTGTCGTCGCGCGATCGCCGCAGGCGGGGCGAAATCGCGCAATCGTCAGCACCAAGCGGTAGGCCGGGTGCCGCGAGAACGTCCGATTCTATACCGCGCATTCGCGTGACGCATCGCGTGTCGCACCATCGCAGGCTTTCAGCGTTTTTCGACATGCCTTCCTCGTCCCGATGCACGGACTTCGCTCATCGATTGACCGCGCGGCACCACGAGCGTGCAATACCGCGCCGCACTTTGCGCCTCATCAGACAAAACATCGAGAAAAATCAGACACCTGAAAAAATCTGGCATTGCTCTTGCATATCTTCTTTCTTCTTCACGTTTGCACCAAAAGAGCACATTCATGCCCAATTCCAATACACCCGGCGACGTGCTGTTCCTTCTGCTCGGCGCGATCCTGGTGCTTGCCATGCACGCCGGCTTTGCCTTTCTTGAACTCGGGACCGTTCGCAAGAAGAATCAGGTCAATGCGTTGGTCAAGATCCTGACCGACTTTGCCGTCTCGGGACTTGCCTATTTCTTCATCGGCTATCCGCTCGCTTACGGCGTCGACTTCTGGTCGAGCGCGACAGTCCTGTCCGAACACAATGGCTACGCGCTGATCCGCTTCTTCTTCCTGCTGACGTTCGCGGCAGCGATTCCCGCCATCGTCTCGGGCGGCATTGCCGAGCGGGCGAAGTTTCATCCGCAGTCGGTCGCAACGTTCTTTCTCGTTGGCGTGATTTATCCGTGCTTCGAGGGCATTGCGTGGAACGGTCATCTCGGCATTCAGGACTGGCTCACCCGGGTATTGGGCGCGCCCTTTCATGATTTCGCGGGCTCGGTTGTCGTGCATGCGGTCGGCGGATGGATCGGACTCGCGGCAGTGTTGCATCTGGGCGCACGTCGCGGACGCTACAACGGGCAAGGCCAGGTCGCTGCACACCCGCCGTCGTCGATCCCCTTCCTCGCGCTCGGTGCGTGGATTCTGATCGTCGGCTGGTTTGGCTTCAACGTGATGAGTGCGCAGCGGGTGGGCGGCATCTCGGGGCTGGTGGCCGTCAACTCGCTCATGGCGATGGTCGGCGGCACGCTCGTTGCGATGTGGATCGGCAAGGATGACCCCGGCTTCATCCACAACGGCCCGCTCGCGGGGCTGGTCGCCGTGTGCGCCGGTTCGGACGTCATGCATCCGCTTGGCGCGCTCGTGGTCGGCGCTGTCGCAGGCGGCCTGTTCGTGTGGCTCTTCACCGTGACGCAAAACCGCCTGCGCATCGACGACGTGCTCGGCGTCTGGCCGTTGCACGGCGTATGTGGCATCTGGGGAGGCCTGGCGGCAGGCATCTTCGGACAGACAGCGCTCGGCGGACTCGGTGGCGTGAGCTTCGTGGCGCAAGTCATCGGAACGGTGATGGGAGTTGCCATCGCGTTCGCTGGCGGCTACCTCGTCTATGGCGTGATCAAACGCGTCGTCGGTCTGCGGCTCGACGACGAACAGGAGTACTACGGCGCCGACCTCTCGATCCACAAGATCACCGCAACGCCGGAACGCGAGACGAATTGGTAAGGACCGCTCCGGGGTTGGCGTACAGACTGCCGCGTCAATCCCGAGCAGCCCGCTCATTGCGGCCGAGACAGCCCAGGAAAAACAGCACGACGGTGAATGCCAGGGCAAGCACGCAAACCCCACCCCACCCTGCCGCCGCCCACGCGGCCCCAGAGAGCGCCGCGCCAATCGCCCCGCCCACGAAGAAGATGCCGACGAAGAGCGCGTTGAGCCGACCGCGCGCCGACGGATTGAGCAAATTGATCGCGCGTCGTCCAAGTGTCTGATCGGTGATCACGCCAGCGTCGAGCGACGCTGCGCCCACGATCAATAGCACGAGCGCCAGTCCGGGGTGCGCCGTCAGCGAGAACCCGGCCCAACCCGCGCCCGCCACGCCCAGCAGAAGCACCGCACCGATCATCAGAAGATGAGCAGCGAGCTGCGTGATGCGGCCCAGCCCCCGGTCCCCCAGATACCCGGCCAACGGCGTCACGATGGCGCCGGATGCGCCCGCCAGCGCGAACAGGGCTACGCCCTGCATGCCGAGCGAAAACGGAGGCTGCACCAGCAGCAGCGCGATGGCGGTCCAGAAGGCGCTGAACGCACCGAGCGACAGCGCCGCCTGCGCTGCGCGCAATTGCAGCACCGGTTCAGTACGCAGGAGCGTCCAGAGCGAACCCAGCAACGCCGGGTAGCGTGCCCCCGACTGCGGTGTGCGAACAGGTAAGCGCAGATACAGCACTACGGCGAGTACCGCGTCGGCCAGCGCTTCGACACCATAGAAGGCACGCCAGCCCAACGTGCCCGCAATCACACTCGCGAACGGACGCGACAGCAGAATGCCGACCATCAACCCGCTCATGACGTTGCCGACCGCGCGTCCGCGACGACTCTCGGGCGCCATCGATGCCGCCATCGGCACCAGCATCTGAATCACGCTGGAGGTCGCCCCCGCAAGGAACACCGACACCAGAAACAGCCAGCCCGAATGCGCGAGCGACGACAGCGCGAGGAACACGGCACTGCACGCGAGTGTTCGGAAAATGAGGCGGCGATTCTCCAGCAGATCGCACAGCGGCACGAGCAATAACAGCCCCGCGGCATAGCCCAGTTGCGGCAGCATCGCGATCAGCCCAGCGAATTCGCCAGGCAATCCCTGCGCCCGGCTGACGGGCCCGGTCAACGGCTGCGCCGCGGAAAGATTCACGACGATGATGCCCACGGCAGCGGCGAAAAAGATCGTCATCGGCAGGCTCAGCCCCTCGCCAGTTGCAACGGGTGAAGGCGTTGGCAGCGATGTCGAGGACACCGGTGCGGCGCAAAGATCGCGCGAACAGAGGGGGGGCGGCTGCGTCATTTTCTCTTCATGTGGGTCACGGTTCGGCTGATTGTAGGAACGCCGACGTTATGCCACAATTGAATTATGTTCATATTCATTATGCGAATTTATTTTGAACACACATGACTTGCTGGCCTTTGTAGCGGTGGTCGAGAGTGAATCGATGGTGCAGGCCTCGGAGAAACTGTTTCTTACGCAACCGGGATTGACGCGTCGCGTGCAAAATCTGGAAAAGTTGCTCGGCATCGCGTTACTTGATCGGCAGAGCAAGCCGCTCAAACCGACGGCGGCCGGCAACGAAGTGTATGGACTCGCACGCGCCGTGCTGCGCGCGGTCGACGACCTGATGGCGGTAGCGTCGCCCGATAGCGAACCGACGGGCGAGTTGAGAATCGGTGTACCGCCGTTTCTTTCCGAACTCGCGCTGGAGCACCCGATCGACGGTTTGCGCAGCGCGTTCCCGAAGCTCTCACTACGTGTGACCGCAGGGTGGTCGCCGGAGCTGTTACAGCGTCTGGACCACGCCAAGGTGGACGCCGTCGTTGTGCTGATGCCAGAGGACATGCCGCTGCCCCACGGCATGACGGCGATACGGCTGGCCTATCGCCCCACGGCAGTCATCGCGCCTCGCTCGTTCGGTTTGCCGGAAACCCCCGTGACGCTTGCCCAACTGGCGAAGCATCCGTGGGTGCTCAATCAGGATGGTTGCGGAATGCGCTCGACGCTCAGTCGCGCGATGTCGGCGTCAGGCTTGCCCCTCAATATCGCCGTCGAGGCGTTCGGTGCCGAACTGCAAATGTCGCTGGTGGCGCGAGGCCTCGGCGTTGGCCTCGCCGCGCCGGAGGTGCTGGCGCACAGCGCGCACGCTGACCAATTGCAAGTGCTGGATGTCCCTGATTTCCGAAAGGGACTGCATGTCTGGCTCGTTCACAGTGCGCTGCCCAGACGTCTCGAACAGCCCATTGTCTTCATGCGCGATGCGCTAATGGAAGCCCTGGGCAAGGACAATCATTGATAAAAATTGCCGTCGCGACCTAAGGAACGAAAGGTGACACGCGACCGCTTGCGATGCTGTGCCGCGCATTGAATGGACGCGCACTGCGCGCGTCCTCTCTCCCATCGGATGTCGCGTTTGCCGAGAAGGCGCAGACACAGGCCCGCGCCAAAGACCAGGGTGCGACGATGGCATCGGAAAACGGCCTGCAACAGGCCATCTCCGCACTCCATCGTCTGATGAACGGCTGACGTCCGCCCCCCCTGCTTCGTCAGACGCGCGTCGACTCGATATCGACGTGGGCAACCCCGGTTCGGGTACGTTTGATGCCTGCCGGATCGTCGAATGAGGATTCTGCGGGCGTTGCGCCCATACAGGACGACGACACCGCTCGCTCCAGCAACCCCGAACTCCAGTGCTGATACCCCAGCAATAACCGATACGACGCGCGTGCCGGGGTTGCGCCGCCCCACTGCCACGCGTCGTCTTTCCAGCGCTGTCCCCATGGACTCTCCGCCGGGTTCAGGCTCAGATAGGTCGCACCATCGACACATGATGTGTGACATTCGACGTCAAACTGCCGGCATGCCCGCGCAATCTCACTTGCCGTCAACGCATCGCCCGACGCGAGTAAGTGCTCGCGCAACGCGTCGTTCGCGGCGATTGTCGTCAGAAGCGATGTGTCGCAATGCGTGGCGAGCTGCGTCACGCACGCCACACGGCGAAGCACAGCGGGCTGATCGTTGCCCTGAACGTCGGCGAGCCGTGCACAGAGTGATTGCCAGCGGTGAGTCAAACGTTGCGCGTCATGTGTGAACGCCGCGTTACGCGCCCAGGTGCCCAGCAGACTTGTCACGGCGCGACAAGAGTCGAGCATGAGGCCCGCCACACGCAAGATGCCCCGATAGCCGTTGATCTCGGCCGGCGGGTTCGCGAACCACGACGGCATCCAGAGCCCCAGCCGGGCAGGCGGTATCGCCGTGTTGGCGAAGGTGAAGAGCGTGGCGACATCGCGGGCGCGAGTCAGTCTGCCCAGGGTGTTGCGCCATGAAGCAGCCGCTGCCGGCGGTGGCATCGCAACGCAGGCCTCCAGCAAGCGGCATCCTGCGTCCATGCGCTTGAGCACTTCGTCGACCGCATGATGGCGAATCAGTGTCGGCGAACCCAGCGACTGCGTGATCACCCCCTTCGCGCCTTCGAACGCCAGCAGTGTCCAGTCGGCCCAGGGCACGCCGAACGGTGTATTCGCTACCGCCGCGCCGCGAACCGTGTCTGATGCGTCATCCCCCGCAGTCGCCCCCTGTCGATGAAAGCAGGCGGCAATGATCGCGAGCATCGACAGATTGCCCACGAGCGACAGTGCATCGCGCGCCCCACGGAAATGCCACCCCCGGTGACCAGTGGCCGCCACCGTTTCAAGCCACTGCGCAATCTCGCGGTGCACCTGCTCGAGCGCGACACCGTCTGAAACGTCGGGGACGATCTCGTCCGGACCGCCTTGCGCGTGAGTGGGTGCCAACATCGCTTCCGCCCGCGCACGATTGTCTTCCAGACGTGCATCTCGCTTGTGCGCCAGATCGAACTCCTTGCGGTAGAAGTGCTGACAGGGCCCGGTACTGACCCACAATCCGGCCCACGCCTGGGTGAAGGCACGCGCCATCTCAGGATCGACGCGACGCGACACATCGACGCCATGGCGCCTCGCGCTGTGCGTCGTGTTGGCCGCGTGCGCGAGACGTTCGCCAAATCCGGTTCGTTCGGCGCGATGCGGCACCGTCGCCTCGCGCATACCTGCGAACTCGATGTCGAGTGTCGCGCGTCTGTCGACGTGCCAACCACTTGCGCCTGCACATTGCTGGTACCACATCGCTCCCCCTACGGTCATCGCCGGGCGCGCCGGCAAACCGTCGACTATAGGCGCGCGACGCGCATTGCATGGCATGGCGTCGAGCGGACACGCACGCCAGCCCCGGCCATCCGGTCTCGACGGCAGCGGATGTGACGCTCACGACCTCCCCAGCGAGCACCCACTTACGTAGCTTGCACAGGCGAGAGGATGCATCTGCTCTCGCCAAGTGCCAACGCGTCGCGGTAGACTTTCGCCACACCTGACGTCTGCGGTCCTGCTCGCACGCTCTGGCAAGCCCTCACTTCGCTGACATTGCTACGAAGCCGGGACTTCACTGCCAATCCTGCCGGCCGGTCAACGACTCAAGCCCTTTCGACGAATGCGAGCGCGTCCTCGTCGCGCGCCCCCCAGCCCATATGTCCAACATCCCGCCTCAAGCGCCTGCTGCTGCCGCCACCCCGCTTCCGCTCGTCGCGCTCACGCCCGACGAGATCCCGCTGGGTGAAGCCCTGCCCTGGGCCATCGTCGATCGAAATGGCGAGCCGTTGCTGGCCGAGGGGGACATCGTTCCCACGCAGGCCGGGCGCGACTGGTTGTTCACCTCCTTCGCGCCGCACCGCATTGCGAACCTCGGCGAGGACGACACCGCACCGTCCGATGCCGAGACATCGCCCTCGCCCGCCGCGGACAACACCGCATCGGCAGCAAGCGGAACCCAACCGCAGTACGCGCTCACCGACCTGAACCTGCGCCCGGGCGACTGGTTACAGATTCAGTTGCCGCCGGGTGCCGGGTCGCAGCGGGTTCGCACGCGGGTCATCGGTCACGCACCGAATCAGATGCTGTTCGTCACGGCACCGACCGGCCGTGCCGCGCCCCCGACCTTGCAGACGAGCGAGCGGCTCGAGTTGTGGACTTTCTCCGGCGAAGACATCTATCACTTCGTCTGCACGGTCGAGCGTGTGGAGCGCGCGCCGTTCGACTACGTCGTGCTGTCCGCGCCGGCCCAGATTCGACGCAAGGTGCTGCGCCGTTCGCAGCGCGTGTCCGCGAAGCTCGTTGCCTCGGTCACCCTGGGCGAAGCGCGACACCTCGCCTTGTTGCAGGACGTGAGCGCCGAAGGTGTTTCGCTGCTGACCAACGCGCCACTCGGCGCCCCGGGCGACAGCATGCATCTGGCGTTTCGCGTGCGCGTCGGCGATATCGACATGCCGATCGAAGCGACCGGCACGATTCGCGGCGTGCAACAGGGCGACGACGGCAGTCATCTACATGGCATCGAATTGCCGGCACTCGAACCCTCGCACTACGTAGCGCTCAAGTGCTACGTCTACGAGCGCCTGCTCGCGCTCGGGGGGGCCTGATGGCAAAGCCGAAATCGCCCGAAGCCGAGCGTCCCCGCACACTCGCCAGCCAGACGCTCTTTCGCGGTCTCGATATCGTGGAGGCCGTCGCCGCCGGCATCGACACCGTGCCCGCGCTCTCTGCACACACCGGCATCACGTCGTCGACCACGCACCGCATTGCCTCTGCCCTCGTCCATGCGGGCTATCTGCGATTCGAACCCCGTCGCGGCTATCGGCTGGGCAACAAGCTCATCGAATTGGGGTTTCTTGCGTATCGCCAGATCGACTTGCCGCGCGTTGCCCGGCCGACGCTGGAATCGCTCGCGAACGACACGCAGGACACCGTGCATCTGGCCATCGCCGATGGCTGGGAAGTGATGTACCTCGACAAACTGCCGGGACAGCGCGCCGTGGAAATCAGCTCGCGCATCGGGGGACGCAAGCCGATCTGCGTGACCGGTGTAGGCAAGGCATTGCTGCTCGATCAGGACGAAGGGGAATGGCAGGCGCAGCTCGATCACTACCAGACGCAAGTGTCGTCGCACCCCATCGACACGACGGCGTGGCTCGCCCGCATGCACGACTACGCGCGCCTCGGTTACGCCTTCGATCTGGAGGACGATACGCCGCAGATCCGCTGCGTGGCCGCCCCGTTGTATGACGCCAGCCAACGCATCGTGGCTGCGATCAGTGTCTCGAGTACGACCAAGTACATGAGCCGTGAGCGCATGCAGGAACTCGTGCCGCGCGTAAAAGACGCCGCCGCACAGATCAGCCGTCAACTCGGCTGGTCTGGCAACGCACGCTGATTGCCATTATCCGCAGACGAAACGCAGACAAAAAAAGCCGGCCCTTCCAGGGAGGGGCCGGCATCGGTACGACTTTGGAGATGCCACGACTTCGGTAATGCGTCAGATACGCTTTGGGGGATGCTCGGAGAAAACCGTGATGCCTTGTCCCTGCCAGCGCGGCGGGTCGCGTAGATATGTTATGCCGCGCGGCGCTTGAGCAGATCGAGCGCGACGTCGACGATCATGTCTTCCTGACCGCCCACCATGCGACGCTGCCCCAGCTCGACGAGAATGTCGACGGTCTTCAGGTCATAGCGTGCCGCTGCCGCTTCCGCGTGACGCAGGAAGCTCGAGTACACGCCGGCGTAGCCGAGCGCCAGCGTCTCACGGTCCACGCGCACAGCGCGATCCTGCAGCGGACGCACGATGTCATCTGCCGCGTCCATCAGCGTGTACAGATCGCAGCCGTGGTTCCAGCCCAGACGCGATGCCGCCGCGATGAACACTTCCAGCGGCGCGTTGCCCGCGCCTGCGCCCATGCCGGCGAGGCTGGCGTCGATGCGATCGCAGCCCTCTTCCACCGCGACGATGGAGTTCGCCACCCCGAGACTCAGGTTGTGGTGCGCGTGCATGCCGGTGAGCGTTTCGGGCTTGAGCACGTCCTTGAACGCGCGGAAGCGCTCGCGCACATCGTTCATGCTCAGCGCGCCGCCCGAATCCACCACATAGATGCAAGTCGCGCCGTAGGACTCCATCAGCTTGGCCTGTTCGGCGAGATGCTGCGGCGTGGTCATGTGGCTCATCATCAGGAAGCCAACGGTGTCCATGCCCAGTTCGCGCGCATAGGCAATGTGCTGACGGGAGACGTCGGCCTCGGTGCAATGCGTTGCGATACGAACCACGCGAGCGCCGGCGTCATAGGCTTCGCGCAAATCGTGCACGGTGCCCACGCCCGGCAGCAACAGCGTGGCAACCTTGGCATGCGTGACCGTCTCGGCCACCGCGGCGATCCATTCGAGATCGGTGTGTGCGCCAAAGCCGTAGTTGAAGCTCGAACCGGCGAGGCCATCGCCATGCGCCACTTCGATGGAATCCACGCGGGCGGCGTCAAGGGCGGCGGCAATCGCCTTCACGTTGGCAATGCTGTACTGGTGACGAATGGCGTGGCTGCCGTCGCGCAGCGTCACGTCGGAGATATAGAGCTTTTTCTGCGTCATGATGAGGTGTGTCTCCTGATAGCGCGTGCGACGCTCAAGCGGCAAGCGCCAGGCGGGTGGCGGCAATACGATCGGCACAGGCCAGCGCAGCGCTGGTCATGATGTCGAGGTTGCCCGCGTAGGCCGGCAAATAGTGCGCGGCGCCTTCCACTTCGAGGAAGACCGAAGTCTTCAGCCCCGTGAGTTTGCCCAGGCCCGGTACGTTCAGCGGACGCGACGCGTCGAAGAGCTCGAACTGCACCTTCTGCTTCAGACGGTAGCCCGGCACGTAGGCATGCACCTTGTCGACCATCGCCTGAATGCTGGCTTCGATGGCCGCCTGATCACCCGGCTCCGACAGCACGAACACCGTGTCGCGCATGATGAGCGGCGGCTCGGCGGGATTGAGCACGATGATCGCCTTGCCGCGCGAGGCCCCACCCAGCACTTCAATGGCCTTCGAGGTCGTTTCCGTGAACTCGTCAATATTGGCGCGTGTGCCCGGGCCTGCCGACTTGCTCGAGATCGACGCGACGATCTCCGCGTAATGCACCTTCGCCACTTGCGAGATGGCCGCGACCATCGGGATCGTCGCCTGACCGCCGCACGTCACCATGTTGATGTTGCGGGCGTCCAGATGCGCGTCGAGGTTGATCGACGGGATCACATACGGGCCGATGGCGGCCGGCGTCAGATCGATCACTTGCACGCCGCGCGCCTGCAGCAATTCGTTGTGATGCGCATGCGCCTTGGCCGACGTGGCGTCGAAGGCGATGCGAATGTCTTCGAAGCCCGGCATTTCCAGCAGGCCATCGATGCCGCCCGCCGTCACCGGTACCCCCAGCCGCTGCGCGCGCGCCAGGCCGTCCGAGGCCGGGTCGATACCGACCATCGCGCCCATTTCGAGATGCTCGCTATTGCGCATCACCTTGATCATCAGGTCGGTGCCAATGTTGCCCGAGCCAATGATCGCCACTTTCTGTTTGCGTCGTTCCGTCACTGTCGTCTCCTGAACGTGTCCGTCCACCGGTATGAGGCGCATCGTAATTCCGCGACAACTTAAATGTCAATATGTAAACATTGATCTCATATATTGAGATAAACAAAAGACGCAGCTTATCCACACTTTTTGTTCACAAGCCCGTTGATAACTTGCGGAAAAGCATGGCAAGTGGCTGATTCGACAGGGAAGAATTGCCGCGCGCGAAAGTTGTGCCACGTGCTGCAAAACGAGGCGTGGCGCGGCTTTACGTCGGGTTGGGTTATCCACAGAATCTGTTTGCAAGCCAGTGGACAACTCGCGGATAGACGACTCAAGTCGTTGATCCGGTGAGAGAAAAATGCGACGCGCATTTGCTGCGCCCATCGGCGGGCTCTCGCGTCTTACTGAATGCCAGTCAATGAAAGACGGGAGGCCCTCGCGATTCAGGCCCGCACCGGGCGACGTTATCCACAGAAATTGTTCACAACCCGGTGCATAACACGTCGATATCCGAGATATCTCATTGACGCGAAAGGACAACTTCTCGGCGCAGCAGGTTCGGTCAATGCGTGCTGCGCGAGTGGGCATTCACGCAAACCGACAGCGCTTCGAACTTTTGCGATGGACGGGAGGTCTAGTCACTCTTGAATGCCGGTCGCACGAAACATCGAAGGCGATACCGCCAATGCCCGACGCACCGCATTCGTCCGCACGATGTCGACGCTTGCCATCGACACGTTTCTCGCAAACCACGACGCACTCATCCATGCCTACGAACCCCCAATTCACCGGGCGGCTCGCGCTACCGATTCGACTCGCACCGCTTGCCTCATCCTCCCGGACTTCGCCACACAATCGCCGCCGCGGGCTTGCGGCACGCAAGGCACTCAGCGCACTCGGCGCCGCGTTGATGTGGGTCTCGCCACTCACGGCACATGCCGACAATGCCCCCAGCGGCATTTCGACCTGGACGGGCGCCATCGTCGACGAACTCCACGAGGTAGCCACGCAAGGGGCCAGCGATCTTTACGTGCCGCTGCATACGCATCACCTGCGCTTCGCGTACACCCGTGAAAAGATCGACCAGTACAACGAAAATCCGTGGGGCCTCGGCTACGGCCGCGTGCTGTCCGATGGCAAGCACGGCTCGCGCATGTTGTACGCCATGGCGTTCAAGGACTCGCATAACGACTGGTCGCCAATGGCAGGTTACGGCCGCATCTGGAACATCGCGAATGCAGGACCGGTGCGATTCGGCCTCGGCTACACCGTCTTTCTGATGTCTCGATCCGACACCATGGGCGGCATTCCCTTCCCCGGCGCGCTGCCCCTCGCGGAGATCGGCATCGGGCGCGCCGCCGTCTCGACCGCCTACGTCCCCGGGGGCAAAGGCAACGGCAACGTGCTGTTCATCTTCGGGCGCTACACGTTCGGCAAGCCAGGCTGATCGTCAGTCTCGATAGCGTCGTGGCGCCCCCTCACGTCGCTGCATGCTGATCGAGCGCGGCATTCGAGTCTGCATCGGGCATGGTGCGTGCGCACCATGCCCCGAACCCGGCGATATAGCTGTATGCCAGCGCCGGAACCAGAAACGACAGCACGATCCCGGCACTGTCCGCCAGTGCTCCCTGCAAGTACGGCAACACTGCGCCGCCCACGATGGCCATGCAGATCAACCCGCCGCCCTCGCTCACGCGCGAGCCGAGCCCGCCGACCGAGAGCGAGAAAATCGTCGGAAACATGATCGCGTTGCCGAGGCCACAGGCCAGCAGCAACCACATCGCAAACGACGCGGGCAAGGCCATCGACGCCAGAAGCAGCATCAGGTTGTAGAGCGCGCACAGGCTCAGCAGTCGTCCCGGCGACACCTTTCGCAGCAGCCACGCCCCCACGAATCGCCCCACCATTGCCCCGCCCCAGTAAAACGCGAGATAACGGCTCGCCTGCGCATGGTCGAGAATGCCCGTGCCCGTTTGCGTCAGGTAGACGATCAGAAAGCTACCGATGCTGACCTCGGCGCCAACATAAAGAAATAGCGCCACGATGCCGTAACGCAAGGGACGGTGCGCCATCAAACTGCGGACGTTGCCGAGCAAACCGGGAGGCAATACGTCACCGGCGCGCTGTTCCGGCAGCGTCAACCGCCACAGCACCACGCCGCCAATGGCAAGCACTACCGCAAGCAGCCCGTAGGGGCCGCGAACGCTGTCGACGGCGTGACCGGTCGCGCTCGAGGCCTGCGGTGCAAGGATCCAGAGGGCCGCAAGCGGTGGCCCCACCGTGGTGCCCAGCGAGTTGAACGCCTGTACGAGCGTGAGTCGGCTCGCAGCCGCACCGCGTGAGCCCAACGTCTCGACATAGGCATTCACCGCGACTTGCAGCAATGTGATGCCGCTCGCCAGCACGAAAAGCGCCGCGAGAAAGCAGGCATAGGAGGTAAGTGCCGCGGCAGGGAAAAACAGGGCGCAGCCCAGACCGGCGAGCCACAGGGAACTGGCCAGCGCGCGCCGATAACCGACACGCGCGGTGTACTGCCCGGCGGGGTACGACACGACGAAATAGGCGGCGAAGAAGCTGGATTGGATCAGCGCTGCGTCGCGGTATGTCAGCGCGAACGCCGCCTTGAAGTGAGGCACCAGAATGTCGTTCAGCGACGTAATGAGCCCCATCGCGAAGAAGAGCGTCGCGAGCATTGCTAGCACACGATTCGCAGAGGGCATGGGAGACGTCGGTGAGTCGTCGGGAAGCGGTAAATCGGAACGGCCGGGGGCATTCGTGCGATCGACAAGCATGCATGTCTCCAGAAGCCAACGGTAAAGACTCGTTGAAAGAGGGGCCAATGCACATCAGTGTAGAACGCGCTTTCGATGCCGGGATACGGGCGGAATCTCATATTTGCGTGACGCTGCGATGGCATGCGATGCCGCGCGATACGCATTCGTTCACCCGTTTCCCCTTGTTTTTCAGTGCTTTCGGCTCTTGTCAGCCGACGTCTTTTGATCGACTATCGGCGGCATAGGATATGCCGCCACATTCGGGGAAACATCATGCGGGGTTTCAGGACTTTGAGAGTTGCGACGGGATGGCTCGTCGCCGGCATGCTCGGCTTCGCCGGGCACGCGCATGCGCAGTCCGGTGGCGCGCCGCGCGCGCCGGTCACCGCGTGCAACTGCGCGCAGATCATTGCCGATTGTTCGGCCTCCGTGTCGGTGCTCCCGACACGCGCGGCCAACGGCGTATTCTCCGCCGACGTCATGCTGCAAACCGACGCGCCCTCGTGCGCCAGGGTCGACTATCAGCTCGACGACACGCCCTACGTCACGATACTGCGCGACGGCGCTCAGGGCGGACAGCGGCTCTACGGCACGCGCCCGCTCACGCGCAATAGCCTGTCTCACATGTCTTGCCACGTGTGCGCCGCGGCGTCCGCACCGGTACAAAACGACGGCTTGTCACCCGACATGGCGCGAGTCGACGGTGCGCCCGGCACATTCAGCGCGGCACCGGCCGCCGTATTGCCGCCCTCGCCCGGCAACAACGTCAGCACCTACGCGCCCCCCGCCACTGCGTCGCAAAACGCGGCCATCGCGGCAACGGCGCCGCAACCCAGCGCACCGCCGCCGAGCACCATTGGCGACACGGCGGGGCTCAATGCAGTGAACGCAACGAACGCCAGTTCACCGGAAGTCGCGCGCGACGTCGCGGCCATCGATGCGCCGCCGCCCGCAGGCATCACCCTCGTCACGCCACCGATCCCCCCGGGCGCGGCGCTCCAAACAAGTGCACCGGCACCGTTGCGCGTGGTGAACCCGTCGGGACGTTGGCGCGGTCTGTGCACCAATGCACCTCCCTGGTGGGGTTTTTGGGGCTCACCGATGACACGACTGATGGCACTCGCGCTCAATGGCGCGCAAGTCACCGGCAGCGTCGACGACGTCGAACCGAATGTTCACACCACCGTTCAGGGCACGCTTGCGGGTGATCGTCTGCAACTCGCGGGCAGCTACGGCGCGAAGCACAACATCACTTTCGGCCCCGACGGCACGACACTCACCGATGCCTGGTGCAACAGCGACGGTCGCTGCGAAACCTGCGAAATGCAGCGTTTCTAAGGGTTTCCGGGACATTGCGCTGGCTCGCGGCGCTTCGGATGCACACAAAAATCGCGTAAAAAAATGCGACGAAAGCCGGAGAAAAATCGCACTGAAAATTCGCGATGGCAACGACGAAGCGCTACGCGACGAACGAAACACGTCGAAATGCAGCGCGATCGTCGCTCAGCCTCGTGCGGCAAGCACGCAACATAATTCGCGCACTACTCTCACAAAGCGATTTCTTAGGTAGAATCGTCGGCGCAGCAAGACGTATCATTCGGGTGGCCGTTCTCCGACGGCACTTTCTTATTCTCATCGATTGGATCGATATGGCAACGGCAAAGAAAGCAGCAGCAAAGAAGGCCCCTGTGGCGAAAAAAGCTCCGGCAGCAAAGAAGGCTCCGGTAGCGAAAAAGGCAGCCCCGAAGGCCGCTCCCAAGGCAGCTCCGAAGGCAGCCGCCGGCAAGATTTCGCCGATCAAGGACTCGCTCAACAAGACCCAGCTCGCAGCGCACCTCGCCGAACAATCGGCTGTCGCCGTGAAGGAAGTGAAGGCTGTGCTGGCCGCGCTCGAGAACACGATCATCAGCTCGCTGCACAAGAAGGGCGCTGGCGAATTCACGCTGCATGGCCTGTTCAAGGTCACGTCGCAACAAATCGCCGCCAAGGCGAAGCGTTTCGGCAAGGATCCGTTCACGGGTCAAGAGCGTTGGTTCCCGGCCAAGCCGGCTTCGGTGCGCGTGAAGGTTCGCCCGCTGAAGAAGGTCAAGGACGCTGCCCAGTAAGTCTTGCGCTCGCGCCGCCGTGGCACTCACGGCAGCGTGAATTGCACAGACCTGGCAGGCAAGGCCTGAATACGGTGCCGGTTTCCGGCACCGTTTTTTTTCGTCCGCCATTTTGTTTCGCGTGTCGTGAGAGACTGATTTCGTCATCCTCATCACTTCGGTGGCGCTGCACCGTTCGACGAAAACTCAGGGTTTTCGCTGGGGTTTGTGCGGAGTGGACGCGTCTTGTGTCGCCCGCTAACATCGCTCGGGACAGCCGTCAGCCAGCGGCAGAGAGCACGCCTGGCACCCCAAGCCGGCGTTTTCGGCGATGTCTTCGCAGCTTCAGGAGACTCAGCATGACTCGCAAGTTTTCGCGTCACCCTGTACAAGCGCAACACGTGTCATCGCATCCGGCCAGCCGACGCACCACGCCAGGCGCCGAGAACACGAATTCGCGTCGCGGCTTTCTCGCCACGCTCGGCGTCGCTGCCATGCCAGCCGCGTTCGTCGGATCGCTCGGCGGCACGCTCGGTGGATGGCTCACCGGCACCCTGTCGCTTTTCTCCACGCCCGCTCACGCGCAGACCGTTGCCGGCATCAAGAAGAAAGGCACGATCAACGTCGGCATGCTCATCGACTTTCCGCCGTATGGCACGACGAACGCGCAAGCGCAGCCAGACGGTTACGACGCCGACGTCGCGAAACTGCTGGCCAAAGATCTTGGCGTGAAGCTCAACCTCATGCCCGTGACGGGACCGAACCGGATTCCGTATCTGCTCAGCGGCAAAGTCGATGTGCTTGTCGCTTCGCTCGCGATTACGCCGGAGCGCGCCAAACAGGTTCAGTTTTCCAAACCGTATGCCGCTGCGACCATCCTGCTGCTCGGCAAGACCGGTGCACCGATCAAGTCCGCCGCCGATCTGAAAGGGGTGCGTGTCAGCGTGGCGCGTGCGAGCACTCAGGACATGGCCGTCACCAAGACGGCGCCCGAAGGCACCGAGATCCGCCGATTCGACGACGATGCCTCCGCCATGCAAGCGCTGCTAAGCGGGCAGGTCGATGCGATCGGCTGCTCGGTGACGGTCGCAAATGCGATTCGTCAGCGCGCGCCGGGTCAGTTCGAGCCGAAGTTCAATCTGCTGCAACAGGCGATGGGCATCGCGATGCGTCCCAATCAGCCAGAGTTGCTGGAGGCGATCAACGACTTCGTTTCACGCAACACGGCCAACGGCGAGTTGAACAAGCTGTATCGAAAGTGGCTCGAGACCGATCTGCCGAAGATGGCGTAAGCGCCATCGGCGCACGGCCCACGTTGCACGAATCGCGACAATCACGCCCCTAGCGATGGCGTCCCGAATCCGCCGTCGCGTTCCCATGTCGGGTTCGCGACCGCCGGATGACGGCAACACGCCGCGCAATACATCCGTCCGCGCTACGAGAAACGCTTCCCCTCCCCGCATCGCGACAAGTCCCACATCGGTATATCGAAATGCACATTTCGATATAGCTTCCGTCGACATCCCTCCTTCGAAAATCTCCCCTGCAGCCCTGCCACAAGGGTATCTCCCCGCTTTCGCCAGGGTCATTACGCAAAAAAATTTTGCTTTCGATGCAATTTAGATATATCGTAAACATGTCTCAACTACATCGATAGGGAGTCGCATCATGCGTGGATCACGTGGCGATTTCATGGGCCGAGGCCCGCTGGACCTGGACAGCATGGATTTTGGCGACGAACGGCGCGGTACGCGCCATGGACGGCGCGGCGGTGGCGACGGCTATGGTGACGGCCGCGGCGACGAAGCCCGCGCAGAGCGCGGCGAACGAGGTGGTCGAGGCGGACGCGGTGGCGGCCGCCTTTTCAGTCATGGCGGCCTGCGACTCGTGCTGCTGCATCTGATTGCGCAACAACCGCGTCACGGCTACGAACTCATCAAAGCCATCGAAGAGAGCGTGAATGGAACGTACAGCCCCAGCGCCGGCGTGATCTACCCGACGCTCACGCTGCTAGAGGAAATGGGCTACATCCGTGTGCAGGAAAGCACGGGCGACAGCCAGCGCAAGTCTTACGAAATCACCGACACCGGCCGCGAATATCTGGCGCAGAACGAAGACTCGGTCACGGAACTGCTCGCACGGCTCGCAGCGCGCCGCGAGCGTTCGGAAGACATGCCGCCGCAGGTCATGCGCGCGCTGCACAACTTCAAATATGCCGTGCATTTGCGTCTGGGCGGCGAGCCGCTCACGACCGAACAAGCCAACGCGTTCGCCGCGATTCTCGACGCGGCCGCACAACAACTGGAGCGACTCTGATGCCAAACACCGCTGCACCGAACGCCGTCCCCGACCGCACGCCGCAACGTGTGCGCCACGAACTTCGCATGCGCCTGCTCGAAGTGCGCAGCGTCGAATCGCTCACGCCGCACATGCTGCGCGTGACGCTGGGCGGCAACGACCTCGAGGGTTTCACCAGCCCCGGCTTCGACGACCACGTCAAACTGTTCTTCCCCAACCCCGAGACCGGCGAACTGGCCCTCCCGACGATCGGTGCCGAGGGCGTGGCCAAACCAGCCCCCGGCGACGCGCCGCGCCTGATGCGCGATTACACGCCGCGACAATACGATGCGGCGTCGAAAACGCTCGTGATCGATTTCGCGATGCATGACTCCGGCCCCGCCACGCAGTGGGCCCGCTCGGCCAAACCGGGCGATCGCATCGGCGTAGGCGGACCGCGCGGCTCCTTCGTCATCCCGATGAACTTCGACGGCTACGTGCTCATCGGCGACGACACGGCGTTGCCGGCAATGGCACGGCGTCTGGCTGAACTGCCCGCCGGCGCGCTGGCATTCGTCTTCGCCGAAGTCGATAGTCCGGCCGACCGCCTGCGCTTCGCAAGCCAGGCCGATGTCGTGGTGGAGTGGATCTACCGCGAAGGCAAACCGGCGGGCGAAAGCACGGCTCTGATCGACGCGCTTCAGGTCGCCTCGTTCCCCGATGGCGATGTCCATGTCTGGGTGGCCGCCGAGGCCGGCGTGGCCAAAGCCGTGCGCCGCCATCTTGTCGACACACGCGGGCTCAATCCGAAATGGGTAAAGGCCGCAGCCTATTGGCGACGTGGCGACGCCGCCGTCCACGAAAATCTCGACGATTGAGGACGAGGCAGCGCGTGTATGCTTTCTACCCCCCGCTCAAGAAAGAACGCTTAATACGTATGGATACGCCGCTGCTGCCCGACACGAACCTGTTTGCCGGCCTACCGTCGCCCCCCGATCCGACGACAGGCGAGCAATTCGACACCCTGATCGCCCGGCCGGGCATGCGGGTCGAGCGCATTGTCTCGACCGGTCAGGCATCACCCGAGGGCTTCTGGTACGACCAGGCGCAGCATGAGTGGGTGGTGTTGCTCGCCGGCAGCGCGGGCCTGGTTTTCGCCGACACGCCTGACCAGACGCTCGTGCTGGGCCCGGGCGACGCCGTCGACATTGCCGGCCACCGGCGTCATCGCGTGGCATGGACGGCACAGGGCGAAACCACCGTCTGGCTGGCGATTCACTACGATTGACGGCCTGCGTCCATCCCCCTTTGGAGAAATTCCCTGCCGTATTTCGGAATTGCCTGATAGAAATAGCAGGAACAAATTCCGACTATGAAAACGCGCCCGGGGATGTCGAATCTCGGCACCCGGAGGGCGGTTCACCCAAGGGGGTACGACGACATGGAGCAACGCAAACGACACGACGGCTTCGAGCGTTGGGCAGCGGGCGCGACGGCGCGTCAGGCTGGGCGGGACGATGCCCGCTGGCGCGTGTTTCGCGCACCGGAGCAGGCAGACTTTCACGGGTTCGTCGTCTGGTGTTACACGCAGGGCGTGTTTCTCGGTCAGGAGTTTGACCGGCGTACCGACACCATCACGCATTGCTACGTGCGTAACGGTGCCTGGGCCGTGCAATTCGATTCGTATGGGGAAGCATGTGAGCGCGCGTTCGACATTCACACACCGACCCTGATTCTGTACGCACCGGAGCGCAACGGCAGCGTTTTCATCACCAGCACTGAGCAGTAAGCGGCACGTCACACCGACGTCTGCCGAAACAAGATGGCGCCGGCCGGCAATCGCTGGCCGGTGCTTTTTTTGGATTGTCGGTCGCCGGGCGGCGACGGCAAACGTTCGCGCCGGACGAACCGGATCAGGCGTAGTTGCGGATGTCGTCGATTTCGGTCTGGCCGAAATCGTCGCGCTCGGTCAGCGCCAGAATGCGACGGGCGACGTCTTCCGGCGAGGAGAGCTTGCCGGTGGCCTTGAGATCCTGAAAACGTGCCAACGCAGGAAAACTCTCGACGCTGCTGCTGCGAATCGTCTCCTGCATGCCGGTATCGACCACGCCGGGCGCCAGCGACACGGCCTGCACCCCATGGTCGCGATGCTCCGCGTTCACCACCCGCGTATACATATCCAGCGCTGCCTTGGTCGAGCAGTAGACGGCCCAGCCGGCATTCGGATTTCGGCCGGCGCCCGACGAGATGTTCACAATCTGCCGTTTGGCGTTCAGCCCCTGCGTGGCGGTGAGAAAGCGGGCCGTGAGGAGCATGACGGACGTCACGTTCAGCGCGAATGCCGCACCGATGGCGCCCGGATCCGTCAGGGCCGCGCTGTTGGCGACCGGATTGACCGTGCCCGCGTTATTGATCAGCAGATAGCGACCGGCATCGCGCGGCAACGCGGCGAAGATGCGCTCGGCAACCTGAGCGGCAGCCTGCGTGTCGGCCAGATCCACCGCGATTTGTTCGAGCGTGACGCCCTGAGCCTTCGCCAGTGCGGCGAGGTCGTCGTCCGTGCGGCGTGCCAGCGTCACGAGATGGGTGCCGGGGGCGAGCAGACCGCGGGCGAGCGACGCGCCGAGACCACGGGAGGCGCCAGTCAGAATGGCAATCGTTTGGGACATTGGGAGATGTGCGGTCGGAAAACGCCGCAAAAAGAGGCCATCGGGACCGTCATTATCCGCGCAACGTCCTGAGATCGCTATCCCGACTCATTGTCGTTTTTCCAGCCGAACCGGGCGCGAGCGTTGGTGCAGGCGGCTGCCGGTGCGGCAAAACGACACCTGGGACCTCCAAAGCGAAATGGAGTATTGCGGAATATAATCGCGCACTTGGTGCGCTGATAACCTAAGGTAGTAAAAACGTATTTGGCGAGACCCTCGAAACGTTCAGGACACCGGTACGGTGCAAAGTTTGTCGCCCGTCAATGGCCCGAATCGTCAAGGTTGTCGCGGTAGGTACAGAGCCCTTGGGTGCACTGCACATTACCGCCTTATGGGTATATATTCCCCCCTCATGGAAACGATACCGAAAATCATTTCGGCGCCTGCTGCTGCGCCGGCCACAAGCAAAACCGCACGCCCGGCGCCACCGCGCCCGCGTCAATACGATGCCCGGCTTGCGCGCTGGATGGTCACGCCGCTGGTCAATACCCGGGTGAGTCCGAACCACCTCACGACGCTTCGCCTGATCGTCGGGCTGGCCTGCACCTGGGCATTTGCACAAGGCAGCTATGCCATGGCCAATGTGGGCGCCTTGCTGCTCGTGCTGTCGAACTTCATCGACCACACGGACGGCGAACTGGCGCGCATCAGCGGCAAGACGAGCCGCATCGGCCACCTGTACGACCTCGCCTCGGACGCTCTCGTGACCGTGCTGCTGTTCGGCGGCATCGGCATGGGCGTGGCGGCGGCGTCCCCCGATCACTACCCGCTGCCTGTGCCCCTGTCGGCCTTCACACTCGGCTGGATCGCCGGGATTGCGGTGGCCCTGATCTTCTTCCTGCGCATGCGCATTGAAGACCGTGTCGGCAAGGTCGGCACGAAGCAAGCGTCGGTCGGTGGCTTCGAAACGGAAGACGTGCTCTACCTGATGCCGCTCGTCACGTTGTTCGACGGCACGCGTGGTTTCCTGATCGCCGCCGCCATCGGCGCGCCGATCTTTGCGTTGCTCGTGATCGCCGACTACGTGCGCGTCATGCGCCGCCCGTTGCCGGTCGAGACCGAAAAGGCCGCCAACGTAGCCGATGACGACTCGACAGCACCGCTTACGCCGATGACGCCGATGACGCCTGCGGCATTCGCGGCAGATGCGGAAATCGAGCGCGCGCTGGACACCGTCGACTTCGACACTGTCACCCGCGAATTCAAATCGCAGGACGCCTTCATCTATCTTGAGAAGTTCCTGCCGGCGACGGTGACGGAACAATTGATCGCAGCGGCGCGTTCGGTCACACCGAACGTGAACCGGAACTACCTTCCCGGTCACAAGCAGGGCGGCAGCGTTAGCCGCCACACGCTCGACGAGCTGGCGCCGTTCGTGGCCGAGTTGTACCGCTCGCCCGCCCTGATGCGCTTTCTGGAGCGTCTGGCCGGCGAGAAGCTGCTGCCTTCGCCGCAGGACGACCCGCATGCGTATGCGCTGTATTACTACACGCGTCCGGGCGATCACATCGGCTGGCACTACGACACCTCGTACTACAAGGGCCGCCGCTACACGCTGCTGCTTGGCGTGGTGGACCAATCGAGTTGCAAGCTGGAATACCGACTGCACACCCGTAATCCCGGCGTGCCGCAAGTCGATGGCGCCGTGGCGTACCCGCCCGGCGCACTGGTGTTTTTCGACGGGGACAAACTGCATCACCGGATCACGCCGCTCGGCGACAACGAGGAGCGAATCTCGCTCACGTTCGAGTATGTGACCGACCCGCGCATGGGCTCATGGCAGCGCTTCATCTCGAACATGAAAGACGCCATCGCCTACTTCGGTTTCCGCCAGGTGTTTCGTCAGTTACTGGGACGGACGAAACGCTAAATGAACCGGACTGCCATCGTATCTCTCACCCTCGGTTTCGCCCTTTTCGTCGCCCTGCTGATCTGGCAGGGCACGGGATCGGTGATGTCCACGCTGGCGATCGCCGGCTGGGGACTCCTGCCCATCGCCGCCTTCCATCTCGTGCCGCTGGTGCTCGACGCCGCCGCCATTCAGGTGCTGGTGGCGAAATCCTGCTCGCTGCGCCGCGCCACCCTCACGCGCTGGGTCGGAGAGTCGGTCAACAGCCTGCTGCCGGCCGGTCAGATCGGCGGGCCGATCGCGATGGTGCGTCAAATGAAGCAACGCGGATTGGCCGGTCGCGAAGCCGCAGCGGCCATCACCGTCAGCACGACACTGCAAGCCGTGGCGCAAATCGTCTTTGCGCTGCTGGGGCTGGCCATCTTCGGCATCAGCGCCACGCAAAGCACAACCGACAGTCTGTGGCTGCCAATGCTGCTCGCCACTGCGCTGGTCTCCGCCCTGCTCTACGCGTTCTATGTCGCGCAACGGCGTGGCATCTTCGGCTGGGCATTCCGTATGCTCTCGAAGATGTCGTCCAAGCGCGACTGGTCGTCGCTGCTCGACCGCGCCGACGCCGTCGACGACATCGTGCAACGCATGTACGGCCAACGCCGTCAGGTGCTCGGGAGCTTTTTGCTCAGCCTGGTCGGCTGGATCGTCGGGACCGTGGAAGTCTGGCTGATCCTGCAATTCATCGGCCATCCGGTGAGCTGGGTCGACGCGATGCTGCTCGAAAGTCTCGGACAGGCAATTCGCGGCGCGGCGTTCTTCGTGCCGGGCTCGCTCGGCGTGCAGGAAGGCGGCTATCTGCTGCTCGCCCCGCTCGTGGGCCTGCCGGCGGACGCCGCGCTGGCCCTCTCGCTGGCCAAGCGCACGCGCGAGCTGTTGCTCGGTGTGCCAGGCCTCGTCTATCTGCATTTCTCCGAACGTGGCTGGCGCCGCCAGCGTGCCTCGCAACAAAGCGTGCCGCTGCCTGCTGCCACGGATTCTGCACCGCTCTAAAGAAGGATACTCATCATGCGGGCCATCATTCTCGCAGCAGGCATGGGCCTGCGTTTGCTCCAGCCCGAAGACAAGCAGTCGCCCAAGTGCCTGCTGCCGTTCGACGGCATGTCGCTGCTAGAGCGCCATCTGCGCATGCTCGCGGCGGCCGGGATTACCGACGTCGTGCTGGCGCTCGGTTTCCATCACGAGCAAGTGAGCGAAGCGCTCGACCGTCTGGACTGGACGCCGCGCCCGCAAATCCGCCTCAACCCCGACTTCCATCTCGGCAGCGTGCTGACGCTGCATACCGCCGCCGACGCGATGACCGCTGGCGGCGATGTGCTCGTGATGGATGCCGACGTGCTCTACGACCAACGCATCTTCAATGCACTCGTTGCAGGCAAGACGGCCAACCGTCTGCTGATCGACCGCGATTTCGAAGTGGGCGACGAGCCGGTCAAGCTGTGCCTGCGCGATGGCGTGCCGGTCGAGCTGCGCAAACAGGTCATGGTCGGCCTCGAGTACGACACGGTGGGCGAATCGGTCGGCTTCTTCCGCTTCAACGAAGCCACGGCCACGCGTCTCGCGGAAATCACGCGCGATTACGTCGAATCGGGCCGCGCCAAGATGCCGCACGAGGAAGCGGTGCGCGATCTGCTGCTTGAGCGCGGCGCGCAATTCGAAACCGCCGACGTCACGGGCTTCCCGTGGATCGAAATCGACTACCCTGAAGATGTGAAGCGCGCCGCCGAACAGGTGCTGCCGCAACTCGAACCGCTCACGATGGTGTCCGAATGAACGCTCCCGACGCTTTCACCCTCCCGCCGACGGCCACACGCGCGTCGCAACTGCGCGCCATGCTGCGCAGCAATCAGCTCGAATTCCTGATGGAAGCCCATAACGGCCTGTCCGCACGTATCGTGCGCGAGGCGGGTTTCAAGGGAATCTGGGCATCGGGCCTTGCCATCTCGGCACAGTTCGGTGTGCGCGACAACAATGAAGCCAGTTGGACGCAAGTCGTCGACAACCTCGAATTCATGGCCGACGCCAGCGACCTGCCGATTCTGCTCGACGGCGACACCGGCTACGGCAACTTCAACAACATGCGACGCCTCGTGCGCAAGCTCGAGCAGCGTGGCGTGGCCGGCGTGTGTATCGAAGACAAGGTCTTCCCGAAGACCAACAGCTTCATCGGCGGCGAGCGCCAACCGCTTGCCGACATCGACGAGTTCTGCGGCAAGATCAAGGCCGGCAAGGACTCGCAGGCCGACGACGATTTCTCGATCGTGGCGCGTGTCGAAGCGCTGATCGCCGGCTGGGGCATGGAAGAAGCCCTGCGCCGTGCCGAGGCTTACCGTCAGGCCGGCGCCGACGCGATCCTGATCCACAGCAAACTCAAGCGTGCCGACGAAATCGTGCAATTCGCCCGCGAGTGGGATAACCGCTGCCCGCTGGTGATCGTGCCGACGAAGTACTACAGCACGCCGACCGATGTGTTCCGCGAAGCGGGCATCAGCGTCGTGATCTGGGCGAACCACCTGATTCGCGCAGCAACGTCGGCCATGCAGGCCGTGGCCGCCGAGATCCACCGCAGCGAGACGCTCATCAACGTCGAAGACCGTATCGCGACCGTCGACGAGATCTTCCGCCTGCAAGATGCCGACGAATACACCGAAGCGGAAGACCGATACCTGTCGGCAGCGAACGCACCGCGCTCGGCCATCGTGCTGGCCGCCAGCCGTGGCAAGAACCTCGAGAGCGTGACGACCGACCGGCCGAAGGTGATGTTGCCGGTGGCTGGCAAGCCGTTGCTGCGCTGGCTGGTTGACGGCTTCAAGAAGCAGAGCGTCAACGACATCACGGTCGTGGGCGGCTATCGTGCCGATGCCATCGACACTGCCGGCATTACCCTCGCCGTGAACGAGCGTCACGCCGAAACCGGCGAACTCGCCTCGCTTGCCCGGGTGGCCAACGCCTTCACGCACGACACCGTCATCTCCTACGGCGACCTGCTGTTCCGCAGCTACATCGTGCGCGATCTGGTCGAGAGCGATGCCGACTTCACGGTCGTCGTCGACTCGACGGCCGCCACCACGGCCAATGCCGCCAACGCCAGCGTGCGCGACTTCGCGTACTGCTCGGCCGGCGACGACCGTGGCCTGTTCGGCCAGCAAGTGCTGCTCGAGAAGATCAGCGGCAACGCCGAGGACGCCGGACGCACGCCCAATGGCCGCTGGATCGGCCTGCTGGGGGTGCGTGGCGAAGACGGCCGCGCGCAACTGCAACGCGTCTTCGCGGCATTGCAGGCTCGCCCGGACTTCGATCAACTCGGCATGCCCGAACTGATCAACGCGCTGGCCGCCGATGGCGCCAGGATCGAAGTGCAATACGTGCATGGACACTGGCGCGGTGTCAACGACATGGAAGAATTCCGCCGCGCGACCGACTTCGCCCATGGTCAGACGCCGTTCAGCGGCGCCGCCCCGGAGGCGCAAGGTGATTGAGGCCGGACAGTTCGTCGAAGCCGCACGCAAACACGGCTTCACCTGGTACACCGGCGTGCCGTGTTCGTTTCTCACGCCGTTTATCAACTACGTATTGCAGGACCCCTCGCTGCATTACCTGTCAGCGGCCAACGAAGGCGACGCCGTCGCGATCGCTGCCGGGGCAACGCTGGGAGAAGGCCGCGGCGCACGCTCGGTCACGATGATGCAGAACTCGGGCCTCGGCAACGCCGTCAGCCCGCTCACGTCGCTCACGTGGACCTTCCGTCTGCCGCAACTGCTGATCGTGACGTGGCGTGGCCAGCCGGGGATTACCGACGAACCGCAACATGCGCTCATGGGCCCGATCACGCCGGCCATGCTCGATCTGATGGAGGTGCCCTGGGAGTTGTTCCCGACGCAGCCCGAGGCGATTGCCCCGGCGCTGGAGCGCGCGGTCCGTCATATGGATGAGACCGGCCGCCCCTACGCGCTCGTGATGCAAAAGGGCAGCGTAGCGCCCTACCCGCTACAGCCGGTCGAGCGCCCCGCGCGCCCGGCACAGCCCGCACCGGTATCGCTGGTGAAGGGCGTCGCCCCGTCCGAGATGCCTACGCGTCGCGACGCGCTGGAGCGTGTCATCGCCCACACACCGCTCGAAGGCACGGTCGTGCTGGCGTCGACCGGCTTCTGCGGCCGCGAGCTGTACGCACTCGACGACCGCGCCAACCAGTTGTACATGGTCGGCTCGATGGGCTGCGTGACCACCTTGGCGCTGGGCCTCGCGCTGGCGCGTCCCGACCTGCGCGTGGTCGCGCTCGATGGCGACGGTGCCGCGCTCATGCGCATGGGCGCCTTTGCCACGCTCGGCGCTTACGGCCCGTCCAATCTCGTGCACCTGCTGCTCGACAATGCGTCGCACGACTCGACCGGCGCTCAGGCGACGGTGTCGCCGACGGTGTCGTTTGCGGGCATTGCGGCCGCCAGCGGCTACGCGCTTGCGCTCGAAGGCGACACGCTCGACGTCATCGAACAATTGTTCGACAGCCGCACGGTCAGCCTGAACGAAGGTCCGCGATTTGCCTGCCTGACGACGCGTCCGGGCACGCCCGACGGGCTGCCGCGCCCGAAGGTCACGCCGGAAGCCGTGAAGGCTCGCCTGATGGACCACATTGCACCACGCGCTCGGGCGTAAGCCTGAGCGTCCCCCAATTCACAAAATCTGCCGAGGAAGCTTCGCCATGCTGTTACTGAATCCGGGCCCCGTTACCCTGACCGAGCGCGTCCGCAAGAGCCTCCTGCAACCCGATCTGTGCCACCGCGAGCCCGAATTCTTCGACCTGCAGGATGAAGCCCGCACCCGCCTCACGGCGGTCTATGGTCTCGACCCGGCCGTGTGGACGCCAGTGCTGATGACCGGCTCGGGCACCGCAGCCGTCGAGAGCATGACCGCAGGTCTCGTGCCGGAAGGCGGCCGGCTGCTGATCGTCGAGAACGGGGTGTATGGCGAGCGCATCTCGCAGATCGCCAAGCAATACCGTATCGACCACGACGTCATTCATTTCGAATGGATGCAAGCGCCCGATCTCGCGCAGATCGTGGACAAGCTCGACACGGCGGGGGATCGTCCGTACACGAATGTGGCGATCATTCACCACGAGACGACGACGGGCCGCCTGAACGATCTGGGCGGTATCGCCGCCGCTTGCCGCGAGCGTGGCATCGGTCTGTTGGTCGACGGCGTGAGCAGCTTTGCCGCCGAAGCCATCGATTTCAACGATTCGGGCATCGTGGCCGTTGCCGCCACCGCGAACAAGTGCGTGCACGGCGTGCCGGGCGTGTCGTTCGTGATGGTGCGCAAGGACGCCCTTGCCAAGGCCGCCAGCCGCACGTACTACCTCGACATTGCGCGCCTCGCCAAACTTCAGGCCGAACGCAATACGCCGTTCACGCCGTCCGTACATGCGTACTACGCGCTGGTCGAAGCGCTGCGCGAACTCGACGACGCCGGCGGCTGGCAAAAGCGCCATGCGCATTACGGCGCACTCGCCGAGCAGGCGCGCGCCGGTCTCGCGGCGCTGGGCATCGATAGCGCATTGCGGGCGAGCGAGTCATCGGTGGTGTTGCGGGCCTACAAGTTGCCCGCCGGTGTCGACTATGCGCGCCTGCACGACTGGCTCAAGGCCGACGGCTTCGTGATCTACGCGGGACAAGGCGGCTTGTCCAAGGAACTGTTCCGCATCTCGACGATGGGCAATCTCACGGCTGCCGACATCGATCGCCTGCTGGCTTCCTTCGCCAGACTGGTGAAGTGAGCGCGGGGACGGACGTTCAGCCATGACCGATTTGCTAGCCAGCATCCCATCCCCAACCGAGCTGCGCGCGCTCTCGCGCGCCGACTTGCATCGTCTGGCGGACGAACTGCGTGCCTGCGTGCTCGACAGCGTCTCGCGCACCGGCGGCCACCTCTCGTCGAATCTGGGCACCGTCGAGTTGACGATCGCACTGCACTACGTCTTCGACACGCCCAATGACCGCATCGTGTGGGACGTGGGCCATCAGACGTATCCGCACAAGATCCTCACGGGCCGCCGCGGCGCCATGCCGAGCCTTCGGCAATGGCAGGGCCTGTCGGGTTTTCCGAAGCGCGACGAATCGCCCTACGACACGTTCGGCACGGCGCATTCGAGCACGTCGATTTCGGCTGCACTCGGCATGGCGCTCGCCAGCAAGGTCAAAGGCGAGAAGCGACACGCGATTGCCGTGATCGGCGACGGTGCGATGACTGCCGGTGAGGCATTCGAAGCACTGAACAATGCCGGCGTCTACGACGACCTGCCGTTTCTCGTTGTGCTCAACGACAACGACATGTCGATCTCGCCGCCGGTTGGCGCGCTCAATCAATACCTCACGCGCCTCATGTCCGGGCAGTTCTATTCGGCCGGCAAGGAGAGCGTGCGTCATCTATTGCGCAATGCCCCCGCGCCGATGCGCGAACTGGCGCACAAGCTCGAAGAACACGCCAAGGCCATCGTCTCCCCCACGGGCACGATGTTCGAGGAGTTCGGCTTCAACTATCTCGGTCCCATCGACGGTCACGATCTCGACGCGCTCATTCCCGCGCTCGAGAACATCAAGGCGCTCAAGGGCCCGCAGTTCCTGCACGTCGTGACGCGCAAAGGCCGTGGCTACAAGCTCGCCGAAGCCGATCCGGTGCTGTATCACGGCCCGGGCAAGTTCAATCCGAGCGAAGGGATTCGTCCTGCGGCACCGGGCACGGTCTCGGCCAAAACCTATACGCAGATCTTCGGTGAGTGGTTGTGCGATGCGGCGACGGCCGACAAACGTGTCGTCGGCATCACGCCGGCAATGCGTGAGGGTTCCGGGCTCGTGGAATTCGAGAAACGCTTCCCTGAACGGTATTACGACGTCGGTATCGCCGAGCAGCATGCGGTGACATTTGCAGGCGGATTGGCGACCGAGGGGCTCAAGCCCGTGGTGGCGATCTACTCCACGTTCCTGCAACGCGCCTACGATCAGGTGATTCACGACGTAGCACTGCAAAACCTGCCGGTCGTGTTCGCGATCGATCGGGGCGGTCTCGTCGGCGCCGACGGCGCAACGCATGCAGGGGCCTACGACATGGCGTACCTGCGCTGCATTCCGAACATGGTCGTCATGGCGCCGGCCGATGAAAACGAATGCCGTCAGATGTTGCAGACCGCGCTCGGTATCGAGGGTCCCAGCGCAGTCCGTTACCCGCGCGGCACCGGGCCGGGCGTGAACACCGAGACCGGCCTGTCGACGCTGCCTGTGGGCCGCGCGCAGGTGCGTCGCGAGAGCGCTGCCCCGGCGGGCCGCCGCGTGGCGATTCTCGCATTCGGTTCGATGGTGGCACTAGGCGAGCAGGTCGCCGGCGAGTTCGATGCGAGCGTGGTCAACATGCGCTTCGTCAAACCGCTCGACGAGGCCACGCTGCTCGACATGGCACGCACGCACGACCTCGTCGTCACGCTTGAAGAGGGCTCGGTGATGGGCGGCGCGGGCACCGCCTGTGTCGAAGTGCTCAATGCCCATGGCGTACTGGTGCCGGTGCTGCAACTGGGATTGCCCGACACGTACATCGATCAGGGCACGCCGGCGCAGCAACTCGCGTCCGTCGGACTCGATGCACAGGGCATCGCCGCATCGATTCGTCGCGCACTGGCCGAGCGTCTTGGCGGCAAGGTGGAGGCAGTGCCCTCCCCCACCTGAGCGTCGTTTCAGCGCGTTCAGCACGAAAAACGGCACCTTTCGGTGCCGTTTTTCATTGCCTCGACGGCATCGAACCGTCGTCGTCAATCCGCCGCCATTACGTCGACGGCGCATCCTTCTCGCGCGGCTTGCCCATGAGCACCGGCTGGAAGAACACCGCCCCGATCAACGTGCACACGAGCGAGAGCGCCAACAGCTTGCCCATGCTCGACGTGCCGGGGTGGTGCGACAGCCACAAGCTCCCGAAGGCGATGCCCGTCGTTGCTGCGGAGAGCACGATGGCCTGCGTCAGACTCGACGCAAGCAATTGCGTCTTCCCCTCGCGCCAGGCGATCACGTAATAGATCTTGAACGCTACGCCGACACCGAGCAGCAATGGCAGCGCGATGATGTTCGCAAAGTTCAGCGGCAAGCCGATCAGCACCGTGATTTCCAGCGTGACGGCCGCCGAGACCAGCAGCGGTACCAGGGTGCGCAGCACGTCGCCGAAGTTGCGCAGCGCCAGCCACAACAACACAGTGATCGAAAGCAGCGCCCAGATGCCCGCCTCGATGAAGGCGCGGATGATCGTGTCGGCCGAGCGCAGGATCGAGATCGGGCCACCCACGGCGTCTGGCGTGGTCGCCAGCACGGCGGCACTGAACTTGCGCAGCATGGCGTCGTCGCTCGGATCGGCGCCCTTCGCCACATGCGGCGAGATGTTCACGAGCGCGCGCCCGTCGGCGGCGACCCATTGCGACACGATGTCCTTGGGCAGCGATTCGCGCGTGACTTCACGCGGTTGCAGCGCATCGCGCAACTGACCGAGGGCCAGCTTCAACGGCTCGGCAATTGCGCGATCCGCACGCTCACGCGTGGCAGCGTCGGCCGCCGCGAGCTTGCGCAGGGCCGCGGCCAGACGCTGGGCCTCCTTCGCCCCTTCGCCAGGATGATCGAGCGCGGCGTCTTCCAACTGGCCCGCAGCCGTCTTCAGAGATGACACGCGAGCCGCATCAGGCACAGGCGCCAGCGGGGTTTGCGAGAGCACCGGCAGTAGCGACGCGGCCGCCGTGCCGATCTGCGCAAGTTTGGCTGGTTGCTCCGCCGGCATGAACGTGGTGAGCGTGACCACGCGACCGACTTCCGGCACAGCGCGCAACTTCGCGGCATCGGTATTGGCGGCATCGAGGTTCGGGGCGAGCAGTTGCACGTCGTTCACCCCGGCTTCCGGCGAATTGGCCAGATCCAGCAGCGTTGCCATCGATTCCGTTTTCGGGTCCTTCAGATGCAACGGGTTGAAGTCGAAGTGCAGATGCGCCAACAGCGGCAGGCCAGCGACCACGAGCGCGAGCGTGCCGTACAGGAGCGGCTTGCGGTACTTTTCGGTGAACTCGTCGACCGGGCCCAGGCTGCGAAAGCCGGGCGGGCTCGCCTCGCCTTTCGGCTTGAACACGCTGATGAGCGCGGGCAGCAGAGTGATAGCGGACGGGAAGGCCACACACAAAATGCCCACGCCCGCGATCAGACCCAGTTCGGACACCCCGCGATAATCCGTCGGCAGGAACGAGAAGAAGCTCGCCGCCGTGGCCGCTGCGGCCAGCGACAGTGGCATGGCAATCGCCTTGCCTGCGCCGGCGAGCGCACCGCGAAGCACCTCGTCACTCGTCGACTTGCCGTCGCCGTCCAGACGATGACGTTCCTCGCGATAGCGAACCCCGAACTGAATGCCGAAGTCCACGCCAATGCCCACGAACAGCACGGCGAACGCCACCGAAATCATGTTGAGAGCGCCGACCATCATCAGACCCAGCGCAAACGTGACGACCAGCCCCGCCAGCAACGTGAGGAACACGGCGAGAATCATCTTGCCCGAGCGCACCGCCAGCCACAGCACCACGAGCACGGCCAGCAGCGTGATGATGGCGTTCGGCCCGGCGTCCTCACGCACGGATGCGAACTCCTCATCGGACAGCGGACGCGGGCCCGTCAGGCGCACCGTTGCCCCATAGCGCTCTGCCAGCTTCAGATCGGCCGCGGCGTCGCGAATGCGGGTCGCGGCATTGGCGCCGGCTTCGAGCGCGGCGTAGTCCAGCACTGGCTGCACCTGCACGTAGCTGCGCGCCACGGTGTCAGGCGCCACGAGCGCGCGCCACGACATGCCCGCCGGACGTCCTGCCAGCACCGCCTCGGTTGTATCGGCTGCGTTGCCGAGCAGACGCGCCATGTCCGGCAGCTTCACCTGCCCGGTGAGCAATGGGGTCTGCAACGTGACCGAGAGCAGGTTCGACAGGCCCGCCAGGCTCGGGTCTTGCGCCAGACGGTTGAGCAGTGGCTTGGCATCCTCGAGCTTGCCGGTCAGCGACTTCACGTCGTCGAGCGACGCAAACAACAGCGCGTTGTGTGCGAAGAATTCGCCCGATCCCGGGCGGCTCACCGACCGGAACACGTCCGTCTCGGTCGAGAGCTTCTCGGCCAGTTCGGCGGCGGCCCGATCGGCGAATTCCACGGCCGGGGCCTGCACCACGGCGAGCGTGATGTCAGCCTTTTGCGGGAATGCGCGATCGATTTCACGACCACGTTCGGCAGCGGGCGTATTCGAATCGATCAGGCTCGAGATGTCAGTGTTGATCGCAAAGTGCCTGGCGACGTACACAGAACTCGCAATCACGAGCAGCAGAGAGGCGAAGATGACTGGGTACGCGTGCTTCGCCGAAAAACGGACGATGCGCACGACGAGCGAAGTCAGCATGTAGCGGTTCCGGAAGAAAGTGGAGGCCGCCCTCGCCTTCGGCCGCGTCGATCCATAAGGTCACGAAACGTTATGGATCCGATGCGCCGGGGAACCAATCGCGCAGAAAATCCGTCGATCAGCCCATGGAAAACGAGGAAACGGTGAATTTGCAAAATCGCAGCAGTATACAAGGCCGCGTGCACTACACTACGGGCCTACCCGTTTTAACCGACTAAAACCGACGAAGACGAGCTGGTATGAACAAATTTTTGGTGACGGCAACCGCTGCCGTCGCATTGAGCGGCATCGGTGGTATCTCAAGCGCCTGGGCACAGGCGAGCAGCGCCAATCCGAACGACATGGTCAAAATGGCGGTCGAGACGGTCGTCAAGGGGGCCAAGGCCGACCCGGCCGCCCGTGACGGCGACGTAAGCGCGACGGCGCGTGTCGTGGCCCGTGACTTCCTGCCTTACACCGACTTTCTCCGCACCACGCGCTATGCCGTCGGCCCGAAGGCATTCGATGCCGCCACCCCGGCCCAGCAGCAGCAGGTCTTCGAACAGTTCCAGCAGTTGCTCGTGAACACCTTTGCGCTGCAACTCTCGCAGGTCCGCGGCACACAGATCTCGTTCAAGTTCGAGCCGGCCAAGCTCACGGCGAACAGTACCGATGTCGTCGTGGGCGCATCGGTGAGCGGCACCGGCGACAATCTTTCGGTCGCCTACCGTCTGGCCAAGACCGACAAGGGCTGGAAGATCTACGACATCAACATGATGGGCGAGAACGTGGCCAACGCGTGGCTCATCCAGTTGTATCAGCCGCAGTTCAAGGCGCGCATCGCTCAGGGTGGGATCGACAGTCTGATCGCCTATCTGCGCGAGAAAAACGAGCGTTTCGGCAAATAAAATCAACGACTTACCGGAAAGTATCGTGGCTGGCACACCCTACCCGGGGCGTGCGCCGCGGTGCACCCGGCCAGCGTTCGGCCACTTGACGGCAGGATCGACGCAGATCCGTTCCAGATAAGCGTCGATTCGTCAACACTTATGCAACAGTCGCTGGCGTTTTCCCACAGGGGGTCGTCAGCAGAATTTGGCCGCGGCGGTTACAATCGCTGCTTGTCAAACGACCGGACGGCGGTCCCCCCGGGGTGTGCGCGAATTGCCATCAAAACTGGCGCCGCGCGTTCCATGAGGCCAGAGTTTCACGACTTGGACACCCGATAGCACCGCCATCCCGGCCGACCTGAGCCGGAGAGCTGAATGCAAGTCTTCCTTGCCCAACCCCGCGGGTTTTGTGCGGGTGTCATACGTGCCATCGAGATCGTGGAACGCGCCCTGGAAAAATACGGCGCCCCGGTCTACGTCCGTCATGAGATCGTCCACAACAAACATGTGGTCGATTCGCTCAAGGCGAAGGGCGCGCGCTTTATCGACGAGTTGTCCGAAGCGCCTGCGGGCGCCGTGACGATTTTCAGCGCCCATGGCGTCGCCCGTGTCGTCGAGCAGGAAGCGCAGACGCGCGGCCTGAAGGTGCTCAACGCCACCTGCCCGCTCGTCACCAAAGTGCACATTCAAGGCAAGAACTATGTCTCTGCCGGCCGAGAAGTCATTCTGATCGGTCATGCGGGCCACCCCGAAGTCGAGGGGACGATGGGCCAGATCGACGGTCCTGTGCATCTCGTGCAGACCGAGGAAGATGTCGACGCCTTGCCGCTCGCCGACAATACGCCGCTCTCCTACGTGACCCAGACCACGCTGTCGGTCGACGAGACTCGCGGTATCATTGCTGCGCTGCAACGTCGCTTCACCAATATCGTCGGTCCGAACACCAAGGACATCTGCTACGCCACGCAGAACCGCCAGACCGCTGTGCGCGAGCTGTGCGAGCGTGTGGACGTACTGCTTGTGGTCGGGGCGACGAACAGCTCGAACTCGAACCGCCTGCGCGAAATCGGCTCCGAAATGGGGCTGCCGAGTTATCTCGTGGCCGACGGCTCCGAGGTGAATCCGGAATGGGTGCGTGGTCAGGCTCGCATCGGTATCACCGCCGGGGCCTCTGCTCCCGAGCAAATGGTCGAAGACGTGATCGACGCACTGCGTCGCATCGACACCGTCGAAGTGACTCTCATGGACGGCATCGAGGAAACCATCCAGTTTCGCCTGCCGTCGGAATTGATTAAAAACGAGCCGGTCGCCGCACAACACGCGGTCGCTGGCTAACGCAACACGAACAGGAGCCGAACTTGGCCATCCCCTTCCTGCAACAGGCGTATGTTGGCGCCTATCTGATGAAGCAACGCTTCAAGGGCAACAAGCGCTACCCGCTGGTGCTGATGCTCGAACCGCTGTTCCGCTGCAACCTCGCCTGCTCGGGCTGCGGCAAGATCGACTATCCGGATCCCATTCTGAATCAGCGCGTCTCGCTCAAGGACTCGCTCGACGCCGTGGACGAGTGCGGCGCACCGGTGGTCTCGATCGCCGGCGGCGAACCGCTGCTGCACAAGGAGATGCCGGAGATCGTCAAGGGCATCATCGCGCGCAAGAAGTTCGTCTATCTGTGCACGAACGCCCTGCTGCTCGAAAAGAAGATCGACGACTACGAGCCGAGCCCGTTCTTCGTCTGGTCGATTCACCTCGACGGCGATCGTGAAATGCACGACGCCGCCGTGTCGCAGGAAGGCGTGTACGACCGCGCCGTGGCCGCCATCAAGCTGGCCAAGTCGCGGGGCTTCCGCGTGAACATCAACTGCACGCTGTTCAACAACGCCGATCCGGAGAAGGTCGCCAAGTTCTTCGATTCGACGAAGGATCTGGGCCTCGACGGCATCACCGTCTCGCCGGGTTATGCCTACGAGCGCGCGCCGGATCAGCAGCACTTCCTGAACCGTTCGAAGACCAAGCAACTGTTCCGCGACATTCTCAAGCGCGGCAACGGCGGCAAGAACTGGTCGTTCAGCCAGTCGAGCCTGTTCCTGGACTTCCTCGCCGGTAACCGTTCGTACCATTGCACGCCGTGGGGCAACCCGACGCGTACCGTGTTCGGCTGGCAGCGTCCGTGCTACCTGCTTGGCGAAGGCTATGCCAAGACGTACACGGAACTGATGAACACCACCGACTGGGACAAGTACGGTGTGGGCAACTACGAAAAGTGCGCCGACTGCATGGTGCACAGCGGTTTCGAAGCCACGGCCGTGAACGAGACGCTCACGCGTCCGCTGCGCGCGCTGGGTGTGGCGCTCAAGGGCGTGCGCACCGAAGGTCCGATGGCCGAAGACGTCTCGTTCGCCAAGCAGCGTCCGGCCGAGTTCGTGTTCTCGAAGCACGTCGAGATCAAGCTCGACGAACTGCGCCGGGCAAAGGCGTAAATGCCGTCGCGTGTGCTGGTCACCGGCGCCTCCGGGTTCGTCGGTTCTGCGGTAGCACGCACGGCGCTCGCGCGCGGTCACGAGGTTCGCCTGCTGGTGCGCGGCACCAGTCCGCGCGCGAACCTCGCCGACCTGCCCGTTGAAGTCGTGGAAGGTGACATGCGCGATGCGGCCTCGATGCAACGCGCGCTCGCCGGGGTGGATGCCCTGCTCCACGTCGCCGCCGACTATCGTCTGTGGGCGAAAGATCCCAACGACATCATGCGAGCCAATATCGACGGCACGCGCACGGTGATGGAAGCCGCGCTGCGTGCAGGCGTCGGACGTGTGGTGTACACCAGCAGCGTTGCCACGCTGCGTGTGCACGACGCCACCGGTCCCGTCGATGAAACCTCCCCGAACGACGAAGCCACGACCATCGGCGTGTACAAGCGCAGCAAGGTCGCGGCAGAGCGTCTGGTCGAGCGAATGATCGCTAGCGACGGCCTGCCCGCCGTGATCGTCAACCCGTCCACGCCGATTGGTCCGCGCGACATCAAGCCCACGCCCACCGGGCGCATCATCGTCGAAGCCGCGCAGGGCAAAATCCCCGCGTTCGTCGATACCGGCCTGAATCTCGTGCACGTCGACGATTGCGCCGAGGGGCATTTGCTTGCCCTCGAGCGAGGCCGCATCGGTGAGCGTTACATTCTCGGCGGCGACGACGTCCTGCTGCGCGACATGCTCGCGACCATTGCCGGCATGGTCGGCCGCAAGGCCCCGACGATCGCGCTGCCGCGCTGGCCGCTCTATCCGCTCGCCATGGCAGCGCAAGGCGTCGCCCGCTTCACGGGCAAAGAGCCGTTCGTCACGGTCGATGGCCTGAAGATGTCGCGCTATCACATGTTCTTCTCGTCCGAAAAGGCGAAGCGCGAACTTGGCTACACGGCCCGCCCCTATCCCGAAGGCCTGCGCGACGCGCTTGCCTGGTTTGGTTCTGCCGGATATCTGTCATGACTGTTTTGGCCTGGATCGCCGCGCTTTCGCTGGCCATCTGGATCTATCTGCTTAGCTCCCAGGGCGACTTCTGGCGTGCGCGCGAACGCGACGACCTCGACGAAGACCGCTTGCCCGTGCCCGACACCTGGCCCGCCGTGGCCGTGGTCATTCCCGCGCGCAACGAGGCGGAATCGATCGGACAGGTGGTCGAATCGCTATGCCGGCAAGACTATGCGGGACGGTTGCGCATCGTCGTCGTCGACGATCAAAGCAACGACGGCACGGCCGACCTCGCCCGCGAAGCCGCCGCCCGTGCGGCTGCCGACGGGTTCGCGCGTCGTGTCGACGTGCTCGGCGGTCAACCGCTGCCCGGCGGCTGGACCGGCAAGATGTGGGCGGTACGCCAAGGCGTCGCGTTCGCGAGCGATCCCGGCACCAACGACGACGGCATCGCCCCCGACTATTTGCTACACACCGACGCGGATATCGCACACACCCCCGAGAACGTTCGCCGTCTGGTCACCCGCGCCACGGGCGACAAGCGAGTGCTCGTCTCGCTCATGGCGAAGCTGCGCTGCACGGCGTGGTTCGAGCGCACGCTGATCCCCGCCTTCGTGCTGTTCTTCCAGATGCTGTACCCCTTCGCATGGGTCAACGATCCGAAGAAGCGCATGGCGGCGGCCGCTGGCGGCTGCATGCTGATCCACCGCGCGTCGCTCGAAGCCGGCGGCGGCATCGAAGCGATTCGCGACGAGATCATTGACGACTGCGCCATGGGACGCCTGCTCAAGAAGCAAGGTGCGATCTGGCTGGGATTGACGGAGCGTGCAGTGAGCGTGCGTCCATACGACAACCTCGGCGAGATTCGCAAGATGGTGTCGCGCACCGCCTACGCGCAATTGCAGTACTCGCCGGTGCTGCTCGCGGGCACGATCGTTTCGCTGCTGCTCACGTTCATCGTGCCACCGGCGATGACGATCTTTGCGTCGGGCATTGCGCAGTGGCTCGGCCTCTTCGCCTGGGTCGCAATGACGCTGTCGTACCTGCCGATGTTGCGCTTCTATCGCCAGCCGTCGAGCTTCGGGCCATTGCTGCCGCTGGTCGCCGCGCTCTACACCGTCTTTACGTTCGACTCCGCGCTGCAACACTGGCGCGGTCGTGGCGGCATGTGGAAGGGACGCGCTCAGGCTCGCGGACAGCAATCGTCGGACGTGTAGCCCCCCTCACACCACCAGCGGCCCAAAACAAAAACGCCAGCCCGTCTGCGAAGACGCGCTGGCATTTTTCATGCGTGACGACAGAGTACGGTGATGCGATCAGATCCCTGCGGCCACCGCGCCGAAGCCATCCCCCAGCTTGAGGGCGACGATTTGGCGTCCGTGACGCATCGCCTGCCTGGCGAGGCTGGCGTCTTTGCCGACGCGCAATAGCGCGGGTAGTTGCCGCGGATTCACGGCCAGCGAGCGCAGCACGCCGAGAATATCGGTAGAGCCATCGCTGCGCAGTCCGGCAAGCGCCGCCGGGGGCAGAGAGCGCTCGGCCGGATCGATCACGACTCGTGCAGCAACGAACGGCAGCCCGTGAGCCTGCGCCACTCGCGCCACGATATGCGACTCCATATCCGCTGCCGCAGCCCCACTCTCGCGGAACAAGGCGGCCTTGTCGTCGGCGCTGACCACCGGCGCGGTGACGCCGGCGAGATCGGCGCGCAACGCGCCGGGCATGGCACGACGCAGGGCTTCGGCCCAACCAATGGCCGCGACGTACTCACGCGCGTGCTGCGGCATATCCAGCACCTTGTGCGCAATCACCCACTGACCGGGCTTCACGCCGGGAATCAAGCCACCGGCGGTGCCGAAACTCACCAGCCCACGCGCACCATCACGCGCAATTGCGGCCTCGAGATCTGCGGCAAGCGTGCTGTTCTGTGCGCAGACCACGAGCACGCCGTCGCCGCGCGCAATGCGCGCTTCGAAAGGCATGCCGGTCACAACGATGATGGGTGGGTTCATAGGGTCGGCGGCACAGGGTTTTGCGGGTTACATGCCGCAGGGCACGGGGCAATCGTTGCGCACCGTCAGATTCCGGTAGCGTGCGAGCGCCCACAGCGGGAAGAACTTGCGATAGCCGTGATAACGCAAATAGAACACGCGCGGGAAGCCCGTCGCCGTATAGAGTTCTTCGTCCCACAGCCCTTCTTCGTTCTGCGTATTGAGCAGATAGTCGATGCCACGCTTGACCGCCGGATCGTTGGCCTTGCCGGCTGCCATCAGCCCCAGCAATGCCCAGGCCGTCTGCGACGACGTGCTCGGTGCCGCCTCGTAGCCCTTGTATTCGAGCTTGTAGCTGTCGCCGTCCTCGCCCCAGCCGCCATCGGCGTTCTGGATCGAGATCAACCACTGCGCCGAACGCGCCATGGCCGGGTGCTCCGGCGGCAGGCCTGCTGCCTGCAAGCCGCACATGGCCGACCAGGTGCCATACACGAAATTCATGCCCCAGCGGCCGTACCAGCTACCGTCGGCTTCCTGATCGTCGAGAATGTACTTCAACGCCAGATCCGCCGAGGCCTTGCGCTCCGGCGACGGCGGCAGTTGCGCCAACATCGACAGACAGCGCGCCGAAACGTCTACCGTCGGCGGATCGAGCAGCGCGCCGTGATCCGAGAACGGAATGTTGTTCAGATACAGATGCGTGTTCTCCGGCTCGAACGCGCCCCAGCCGCCGTTGCTGCTCTGCATGCCGATGACCCACTCCGTGCCGCGGTCGATCGCATGGCGCATCGGACGCGTACTCGCATCTACCTTGTCGTTTTCGAAAGTACCGGCGAGCTTCTCGTAGCGGTCCATCGCCATGGCGACGACAGCGGTGTCGTCCACATCCGGGTAATGGGGGTTGGCGAACTGGAAGGCCCAGCCGCCCGGACGCACGTTCGGGCGACGCGAAATCCAGTCGCCGCGCACATCCAGAATCTGCAACGGGATGAGCCACTCAAGCCCCTTGCCGGCCATTTCGATGGCGCGTTTGTCGCCGGTTTCGAGCAAGGCGTGCGCCGACAGTGCGGTGTCCCACACCGGCGAAAGACACGGTTGCACGTAAGTCTCGTGATCGGCCGGTGTCACCAGCTTCTCGACCGACTTGCGGGCAATCGCACGGCTCGGATGATCCTCCGGATAGCCGAGCACGTCGTACATCATGACGGCGTTGGCCATGGCCGGATAGATGGCACCGAGGCCGTCTTCGCCGTTCAGACGCTCTTCGACGAAATCGACGGCGCGCTTGATCGACTTCTCGCGCAGCCTTTTCGGGAAGAACGGATCGAGCGCGCGCAGCACATGATCGACACCCGAGAAGAAGGTGAACCAGAAACGGCTCTGATGCGCAGCACGTTTGGGCGGCCCGACATCCTTGGGACTACCGATGAAGAGTTCGTCGATGCCGACGCCCTTCGGATTACGCGCGCGCGGACGCTTCGCCTGCAATACGAGCAGCGGCACGATCACCGTGCGTGCCCAGTACGACACCTTCGACAGATGGAACGGGAACCACTGCGGCAGCAGCATGATCTCGACCGGCATCATCGGGACGGCCTTCCATTCGAGTACGCTGTAGAGTGCCAGCAGAATGCGCGTGAAAACGTTTGAATTCTGCGCACCACCGCGCGAGAGGATGGCCTCGCGCGCGCGCACCATATGCGGCGCGTCGATCGGTTCGCCGATCATCTTGAGCGCGAAGTACGCCTTCACGCTGGCGCTCATGTCGAACTTGCCGTTGTGAAACAGCGGCCAGCCGCCGTGTTCGCCCTGAATGCGACGCAGGTAGGCCGCAATCTTCGCCTCGAGTTCGGCGTCGACCGCTTCGCCCAGATGGTGGCGCAGCAGCACATACTCGGCCGGAATGGTCGAGTCGGCTTCGAGTTCGAACAGCCAGTGCCCGTCGGCCTGTTGCAGGTCGAGCAGTGCGGTGATCGAACGGTCGATCCCTGTCTCAAGCGTCTGCGTGGCCATTGCCGTGCTCACCTTCTGAGCAAGCTCCGTGTGCAGTTTGAGGTCCACGGCCGTGGCAGTGGCCGTGCGTCGCGCTTCCTTTTCGGAAGCATCGCGTATCGTATCCATGGCGTTCTTGCCTACTCAAAGGCGTATGGGCGGCGCGGGGTACACGCCGGTTAAACATTCACTCTTGCGATTGCGCCGGGTTCTTCCGCCCGGCTGGCGCGTAAGGCGATGACAGGGCTCAGGCCGGGCGCAGCACGTCGGCCGCCCGGTTGCCGCTGCGCAGCGCCCCCTCGATGGTCGCGGGCAGCCCGGTGGCCGTCCAGTCGCCGGCCAGCACAAGATTGCGCCAACGCGTATGCACGCCCGGGCGACGCTTGTCCTGCGCCGGGGTGGCCGCGAACGTGGCGCGCTTCTCACGCACCAGTTGCCACACCGGCATCGGCGTCGCCGGTACCTGACACGCGCGGGCGACCTCTTCCCAGATGCGAAGCGCGAGCGACTCCCGCGATTCGTCGAGCAAGTGGTCCGCACCGCTGATCGTGACCGACAGACGACCATCGAACGCGAAGATCCAGTCGCTCACCCCGTTCACCACGCCGATCATCGGCGGGCAGCCCGGCGGCGGCGGCACCTGGAAATGCGCGTTGACGATGGCGCGATATTCATCCGGCGTGGTCAGCGCCGGCACCAGCGCGGCCGCGACGTTCGGCGGCACGGCGAGCACTACGGCGTCGTCGGCGCCAAGCGTCTCCGGGCCGTCGCCAAAATCGATCGACTCGACGCGGCTGCCGTCCTGCGCGTAGTGCAACGCACGCACACGGTGCTGCATCATCACGCGCGCGCCCCTGGCTTCCAGATACGCCAGCGCGGGATTGACGAACGAGACATCCAGACCGTCGCTGGCAATCAGCGGATGGCAGGCTTTGCCACCTGCCGCAAGCGTCTCGCGAATCACGGCAGCGGCCATCTGCGCCGAGCCTTCCGCCGGATCGGCGTTGAGCACCGCGAGAAACAGCGGATGAATCAACCGCTTGTACAGCGTCGGCGGGCAATTCATGGCGTCGGTCATCGTCGCCTCGGGGCCTGCGCGGAGCAACGGCGCGAGCGACAGATAGTCCGACCACTTCGTGCCCGGCACGCGGGCATCTTTACGGAAAATCCACCACGGCAGACGCCCTTCCGACAGACGCACCGTCCAGCGCTCATCGCTATCGAGGTCGATGAACGCGAACTCGGCACGATCGGGGCCGCTCAGCGTGTGTTCCGAGCCGATGGTGCGCGTGAATTCGCGCATCGTCGTATTGCCCGAGAGCACCAGATGGTTGCCGTTATCGATCACGGCATTCAACTGCCGGTCAAAATACGAACGGCACCGTCCGCCGGCCTGAGGCGCGGCCTCGTGCAGCACCACGGACACACCGCGCGTGGCGAGCCTGACCGCGGCGGCCAGCCCTGCAAGGCCGGCGCCGATGACGTGAACCGTGCCCGCCATCAGAAGGCCATCTGCCGCAGCAGCATCAGAATGAGACGCCAGCGCGGCACACGCACACGCTCGCGAGGCGCGGCAAAACCGCGCGCAATGAGTTTGTCGAGAATCGCGCCGTAGGCTTTGGCCATCACCGCAGGAGCGACGACCACGCGACGCGGATGCCGCGCCATGATCGCACGCGCCTTCGCATAGTGATCGCGCGCCTGCGCCACCAGCGGCGCACAGGCACGGTCGAGTCTGGCCGCGACGACCGTCGCGGGCGTGGCGTCGACGATCCCGGCGTCGGCCAGCGTTTCGCGTGGCAGATAGACGCGGCCGATGCCGGCGTCTTCGTCGATATCGCGCAGAATATTCGTCAGTTGAAGTGCACGACCGAGGTGATACGACAGGTCGATGCCGTCCTGCTCGGGCATACCGAACACCTTGACCGACAAACGGCCAACGGCGCTCGCCACGCGATCGCAATAGAGATCGAGCGTGAGCAGATCGGGCGCGACGATGGGGCCGCAGGCGTCCATTTCCATGCCTTCGATGACGGCAAGGAAGTCGTCGTGCTTCAGACCGAACTGCTTGACCACGCGGGCAAGGTTCGCGAGCGAGGGCGCCGGGCGGCCGTCGTACAGGTCGGCCAGATCGCGCCGCCAAGCGGCCAGACGGGACATCCGGCTCGCCGAGGTGTCCTCACCGTCGTCGGCAATGTCGTCCACGGCGCGGCAAAAGGCGTAGATCTCGAACATGCCTTCGCGCTGCGCGGGCGGCAGAATGCGCATGGCAGCGTAAAAACTGCTGCCCGAGGCCACACGTGCACTGCTTTGCTCAGGCGAAATTTCGATCGGTTCGGCGACGCTCACGAGGCTCCTCGTCGTGCAGGGGAACAGGGTGACACCACGGAAAAAAACTCAGGGGATTCTTGCAAGGAGGGAAGTATACCGGGGATTGGCGCGACTTTCCCGCCAAGATTTGGAACGATAGCATAGAATCTCGGGTCACTCAGCGCAGCCGCGTTGGCCCAATTGCCTCACCCGCCGATGACTTCCGACGCCAAGATCGAGCATTACGAGAACTTCCCGGTCGCCAGTATCCTGCTGCCGCGCGAAATGCGCGCGCCGGTGGGCGTGATCTATAACTTCGCCCGCACCGCAGACGACATTGCCGACGAGGGCGATGCGACCAACGCCGAGCGCCACGCCGGCCTCGCCGCCTATCAGGCCGAACTCGACAAGATCGCCGCCGGACAGCCGACGTCGCCCGACAAGCCGCTGTTCGCCGCCCTCGCAGGCGTCATTGCCGAGCATCGGCTCAGCGTTCAGCCCTTCTCCGACCTGCTCTCGGCGTTCGATCAGGATATCGAGGTCAAGCGCTACGCGACGTTTGCCGAGTTGCGCGACTACACCCGGCGCTCCGCCGACCCGGTCGGGCGCATCATGCTCGCGCTGTTCAAGCTCGACACGCCCGAGAACATCGCCTGCTCGGACGATATCTGCTCCGCGCTGCAACTCATCAATTTCTGGCAGGACGTGGAAGTCGACTGGCGCAAGGCACGCGTGTATCTGCCGCAGGAGGACATGGCCCGTTTCGGTGTGAGCGACGCTGACATCGGCGCGCAGACGTTCGACGACCGCTGGCGCGCCCTTATGCGCTACGAGGTCGACTTTGCCCGTCAAATGATGCTGCGCGGCGCACCGCTGGCCAACCGCGTGCCGGGCCGTTTCGGGCTCGAATTGTGCTGCGTGGTGCATGGTGGCCTGCGCATTCTCGACATGATCGAGGCGGCCAACTACGACGTCTTCCGCCACCGCCCGCAACTGGGCAAGTCCGATGGCCTGCGTGTGTTCCTGCGCGGCCTCGGCATGAAGCTGAGCGGCACGCCGCCCAAGGCCCGCGCCCACTGAGGCCGTTCGGCGCTCCGCTGTCCGGCAGCGTGCTGCCGCCGCGCCGGACCCGGCGGCGCGTGGCACCACCGATTCCCTCGTTTCTGGCGCTTCTCTACCCTCCACGGCTGCCCTAACGTGACGGGATAGCGCGTTCCGCCTGCGGCGGCACGCGTGTCAGAGACCTCCGGGAGCCCGTGCGCGTGAATCTGCCAGCCAGTCTGCAACGCCTGACCTCGAATCGATCCTCCGTGCGATCCCATGCTGGCGTGCTCTTTGCCATCGTCATCGTGGCGTGGGGCGTGAACTGGCCCGTCAGCAAGGCCCTGCTCGCCCACGTCTCGCCGTGGTGGAGCGCCGCGCTGCGCTCGGTCATCGGCATGACGACGCTGTTCATCATCTGCGCCCTCACCGGGCGTCTCGTGCTACCCCGCCGGGGCGATCTGCCCGTCATCCTGAGCGTCGGTCTGCTGCACATGACGGTGTTCTCGCTGCTCGTCGCTCTGAGTCTCCAGTACGTCAGCGCCGGTCGCTCCGCCGTGCTCGCTTACACCACGCCGCTGTGGGTCATGCCGGCTGCACGCGTGTGGCTGGGCGAGACGCTCACGCCACGCCGTCTGCTCGGGCTCGCATGCGGCCTGCTGGGGCTCGGGGTGATGTTCAACCCGCTCGCGTTCGACTGGCATGATCGCAACGCCGTGTTCGGCAATGCGCTGGTCCTGACCTCGGCCTTCGTGTGGGCGGTGGCGATCGTTCATATGCGCGCGCATCGTTGGGTCAACGGACCGTTCGAACTCAGCCCGTGGCAATTGCTGCTCGCGAGCAGCGTGATGTGCACGCTCGCCGCCGTGGTCGACGGCGCGCCGCGCATCACCGGTTGGGGCGGATTTTCGGGATTGCTGGCGTATGGCGGCGTGATGGGCGGCGGCATCGCCTACTGGCTGGCGGGCGTGGTCACACGACAGTTGCCGGCGGGCGTCACCTCGCTGGGGCTGCTGGGGGTGCCGGTCGTCGGCACGCTGGCCTCGGCGCTCATCTTGCGCGAGTCGCTCGGACTGGACGTCTGGATCGCCCTCGCGCTGATCGTCGGCGGCATTGCGCTCGGCACCGTGCAGGGCGGTGCGACGTCATGCCGCACAGACAGCACCGCCTGAGCGCCGCCGGCGCTTGACCCATCGCAAGATCCGTTCGACAGGCAGATGCCAGACTGCCTTCTCGCGTGCGCGAAGCCATCGTGGCGCATTCGCGCGAGCGAGCCAACTTCGACGAACGGAACTGACATGAACGAGCAATGGTTGACGCTGGCGGGTCGCCGGCTGGTGCCTGTAGTGCAAGGCGGCATGGGAATCGGCATCTCCGCGCACCGGCTGGCGGGCACGGTCGCACGGCACAACGGCGTGGGCACGATCGCGAGCATCGACCTGCGTCACCATCACCCCGACCTGCTCGCCCGGGTCGACGGCACACGTGACAAGGCGGCCATCGAGGCCGTCAATCTGATCGCGCTGGATCGCGAAGTGCGGGCCGCCAAAGCCATTGCCAACGGCAATGGGCTCGTGGCCGTGAACGTCATGAAAGCGGTGAGTGCGCACGCCTCGCTGGTGCGCCAGGCCTGCGAAAGCGGTGCCGACGCCATCGTCATGGGCGCCGGACTGCCACTCGACCTGCCCGAACTCACGGCCCGCCATCCCGAGGTCGCCCTCATTCCGATTCTGTCCGACTCACGTGGCGTGAGCCTCGTGTTGCGCAAGTGGATGAAGAAGGGCCGTCTGCCCGATGCCATCGTCATCGAACATCCGGCGCATGCGGGCGGGCATCTTGGCGCGTCGCGCATCGAGGATCTGGGCGATGCGCGCTTCTCGTTTGACCGTGTGCTCACGGAGTGTCGCGAGATCTATGCTGCGCTGGGCATCGACTGGGCCAGCGTGCCGCTTATCGTGGCCGGCGGCATCCATCGTCATGAACAGGTGCGGCATTGGCTCGACAAGGGGGCCGCCGGCGTGCAGTTGGGCACAGCGTTTGCCGTGACCGAAGAGTCGGATGCGCACCCCGCGTTCAAGGCAGTGCTTGCGAGTGCGCGCCCGCAAGACATTGCCGAATTCACCAGCGTGGCGGGATTGCCTGCGCGCGCCGTGCTGACGCCATGGCTCAGGAAATATCTGTCGCGCGAAACCGCACTGCAAGCGAAGGCGAAGGTACGACAGTGTCTGGAAGGGTTCGATTGTTTGCAGGCCTGCGGGCTTCGCGATGGCGTAGCGCGCATCGGGCAGTTCTGCATCGACCTGAAACTTGCGCAGGCCGTGCGTGGCGATGTCGCACGCGGGCTCTTCTTCCGTGGGCGCGACCCACTGCCCTTCGGCGAGCGCATTCGTCCGGTAGCCGACCTCATGCGGTATCTGCTCACAGGGGAGCGGCCGGAGGAGGAAAGTCCTGCCCCGGCCACGGCAACATGATCGAGCCACTTCATCGGACAAAGATCGGGCAAAGTCATCGCGACGGGCGCCGGCACTGCCGGCGCCCTCCGACTATGCCGCCACGTATGACGTCTTGACCGTCGTGTAGAACTCGGCGGCATAGCGCCCCTGCTCGCGCGCCCCGTAGCTCGACGCCTTGCGGCCGCCGAACGGCACGTGATAGTCCCCGCCTGCCGTCGACACGTTGGTCATTGTCATGCCGGCCTGCGCGTGTCGTTTGAAGTGATTCGCATACTTCAGCGACGTCGTGCAGATACCCGCCGACAATCCGAACTCCGTGTCGTTGGCCAGCGCGAGTGCGTGCTCGTAGTCGTCGGCCGGAATGACGCACGCGACCGGCCCGAAGATTTCTTCGCGAGCGATACGCATCTCGTTGTGCGCGTCGACGAACAACGCAGGCGACAGGTAGTACCCCGGCCGCTCGCGCGTAAGCCTTTCACCACCGAACGCCAGCGTTGCGCCCTCCTCCCGGCCGATCGCGATGTAGTCGAGGTCCGTCTGCAACTGGCCCTCGCTCACCACGGGACCGATCTGTGTCGCCGGATCGCGCGCGTCGCCAATGCGCAGCGTCGCCAGACGCGCCGTCATCGCCTTGACGAAGCGGTCGTAAATCCGCTTGCCGACGATCAACCGGCTCGATGCCGTGCACCGCTGTCCCGTCGAGAAATAGGCCCCCTGTACCGCACATTCGACGGCAATCTCGAGATCGGCGTCGTCGAGCACGATCAGCGGATTCTTGCCGCCCATCTCCAACTGCACCTTGGCAAATCGCTGCGCGGCGCTCAGCAGCACGCTCTTGCCCGTGGCAACCGATCCGGTGAAGCTGATACCCGTCACGTCACGCGAGTCGAGCAACACCTGTCCGACCTCGCGCCCACGGCCCATCACCAGATTGAAGGTGCCCGCCGGCAACCCGGCCCGGCTGATGATTTCCGAGAGCGCCCACGCCGAGGCCGGCACCAGATCGGCCGGCTTGAAGACAACGCTGTTGCCGTGCGCCAGCGCGGGGGCGATCTTCCATGCGGGGATGCCCAACGGGAAGTTCCACGGCGTGATGATGCCGACCACGCCCAGCGGTTCGCGCGTGATATCGACGGTGATCCCCGGACGCAGCGAGGCCAGATGTTCACCGCCGGGGCGCAGCGCTTCCCCCGCGAAGAACTTGAAAATCTGTCCGGCGCGCGCCGCTTCGCCGACCGCCTCCGGTAGCGACTTGCCTTCTTCGCGCGCCAGCAGCTCGCCGAGTTCCTGTTTGCGGGCAATCAACTCGGTGCCGATTGCGTCCAGCGCATCAGCGCGGACTTGCGGTGTGGCATGTGCCCACGCGGGACCGGCATGCTTGGCGGCTGCGATGGCGTCGCGCGTGGCAGCGGCGTCGGCACGCGCATACTCGCCGAGAACGTCATCGGTATCCGAGGGATTGACGTTCGGCGTGGCGGCTACTCCCTGCACCCACTCGCCGTTGATGAAGTTCGGTTTCATCGGTTTCACCCTTATGACGCGCGAGCGGCACGAATCGATTCGGCGAGCACCTCGAGCCCCTGCGCGTAGACATCGTCTTCGATCGTGAGCGGGAACAGGAAGCGGATGACGTTGCCATAAACGCCGCAGATCAATAGCAACAGCCCGCGCTTGAGCGCCTCGGCCTGCACGCGACGCGTCATGTCGGCGTCCGGCGCGCCGGTGTCCGCCGTGCCGAACTCCACCGCGACCATGGCCCCCGGTCCGCGAACGTCGATGATCTCGGGCACCTCATTGCGCAAGCCACCGAGCATGCACTTCAGTTGATCGCCGAGCACCGATGCGCGCTCGATCAGCCCTTCCTCTTCGATCACGTCGATGGCCGCGAGGGCAGCCGCGCAGGCGAGCGGATTGCCCGCGTATGTGCCGCCAATGCCCCCCGAGCCTGCGGCGTCCATCAGTTCGGCGCGCCCCGTGAGTGCGGAAAGTGGAAAACCGCCGGCCAGACTTTTCGCCATGGTGATCAGGTCGGCCTCGGCTTCGTAGTGCTCCAGTGCAAAGCGCTTGCCGGTGCGGGCAAAGCCCGTCTGCACTTCATCCACCACCAGCAGAATGCCGTGCTGATCGCACAACGCGCGCAGTCGCTTCACGAACTCCGGCGGCGCCACATAGAAGCCGCCTTCGCCCTGCACCAGTTCGATGAAAATTGCCGCGACGCGCCGTGGGTCGACGTCGGTCTTGAAGAGCGTCTCGAGCGCCGCCATGCTGTCGTCCACGCTCACACCGTGCAACGCCACCGGGTAAGGCGCATGGAATACTTCGGCCGGCATCGGCCCGAAACCCAATTTGTACGGAGCCACTTTGCCCGTAAGCGCCATGCCCATCATCGTGCGGCCGTGGAATGCCCCCGAGAACGCAATCACAGCGCTACGGCCGGTCGCGGCGCGCGCCACCTTGATGGCGTTCTCCACCGCTTCAGCGCCCGTGGTGAACAGCGCCGTCTTCTTGGCAAACTTGCCCGGCGTGATCTCGTTCAACCGCTCGCACAGCGCGACGTAACCCTCGTAAGGCGTGACGTGAAAGCAGGTGTGGTGAAACTGCGCCAGTTGCGCCTGCACGGCGGCCACGATGCGCGGGTGACGATGCCCCGTCGCGAGCACGGCGATCCCGCCCGCGAAGTCGATGAAACGATTGCCTTCCACATCCCAGATCTCGGCGTTCTGGGCATGGGCGGTGAAGTGCTGCGTCATGACGCCAATGCCTTTGGCGCAGGCGGCGTCCTTGCGCGCCTGGAGCGATGCGTTGCTGCGGGCTGAATTCAACATGTCGGTAGATCTCGTCAAGAAAGCATGCCGGGAGCGCCGGCGATTCGGGTGGGCCTATCAAGTGCGCGAGTGCTTACGCGTAGTGCACGGCATCCAACGCTCCCCTTCCTCCAACGCTCGGAAACGCTTCGGACACCACAACGCGACGGCCGGGCCAGTGTAGATTTGACGTGAAAATTTTGCAATGAATTTTCATTAATGTGAAAATTCAACAGAACATTTAAAATTCATGCAAGGCTTGAAGCCGCGGAAAAACGCCCGCCTGCCTTGCTTCACGATGGCATTGCGACGGTGTCGGCTAGAATTCGGGACGCGACGCGCACAGCCGTGTCGTTTGCGCAACACGTTGGGGATCGGGATGCCAGTACACAAGAAATCGGGGAACGCGCCGCAAGGCGAGACGGCCGTGCAAACGACGCCGCGCGTGCAGCGTGCGCCAGCGGCATCGACACGTCAGAGCGCGGCGCGCAAGAAGACCCCCGCCGCACCCCGTGGTGCCGGCAGCAGCGACGAGGCAGCCCCGCTCGACTGGATCGGTCCCGAGATCAAAAGCCTGCGCAAAGCACGCGGCCTGTCGTTGCAGGACCTTTCCGCTCTTTGCGGCAAATCCATCGGCTTTCTGAGCCAATTGGAGCGAGGCAAGAGCAAGCCGACGATTGGCGCCCTGCACGACGTCGCTGCCGCGCTCGGTGTGCAGGTGAGCTGGTTCTTTCCCCATGGAGAGAGTGCCGAGCCCTCGGATGGCGGCGTCGTGGTGCGACGCGAGCGCCGCCGGCAACTGACGTTCGACTCGGGCATCGCGGACTACCTGCTCTCACCGAACCTGAGCGGCCAGCTCGAACTGCTGTGGTCCGTCATGGCGCCCGGCTCCGACAGCGGCGACGCGTATCAGCATCGAGGCGAAGAAGGCGGTGTCGTGATCCGCGGCACACTGGAACTCTGGGTGGGAGAACAGCATTTCGTTCTGGAGGAAGGCGATAGCTTTACCTTCGAGAGCCACACGCCTCACCGGTACCGTAATCCGGGCAGCACGCCCACCGAAATCGTCTGGGTAATCACGCCGCCCTCTTACTGACCGATCCGACTTCACGACGCATTCCCCGCAAGCGTCCTGTCAAATTTGCCCCCGAGCCCGGCCTTCGCCGGGCTTTATTTTTTTCCGATCCCCGTTTCGGCGCACTGACTCCCCCCCGGGCACCACGGCCCGCAAAGCCCCGTCTCGCGCGGCTTTACGGCCGATCGCCCACGCGATCAGGAAAAAACGCTTTCCCGACACCGAAGTTTTCCGTTACGATGATTTCATGTGAATCATAAGTATTCATATAGAATACATCCATCCGGCGATACCGAGATGGATGGAGACCATCCGGCCCCCGGGTCGATTCTGGAGACGTTCCTCATGGCCGCCGTGCCTACAGAAATTTCCGATCATCGCGATGCGCCCCCGCGTGCGCGACATCCCGATGTGCTGATGCGGCCGGAGCGTCTGGCCGCGTTGCAACCCAGCCGCTTGTCGATGACCCGCAGCTTCATGCGTCAGGCGGTCGACGAGCGCTGGGACATTCAGCGGCTCGCCTTCGATATCGACGGCCAATCGCGCGGCACCGCGCATTACCGGATCGATGCGAACGGCATGCCGCTCGACTTCGTGCTGAGTTCGTTCGCGTATCAGGAAGAAGGCAGAACCGGGCGCATCATCGGGCGCGCCTGGGACATGATGGGTGGCCTGCTCGACGGCCCCGCCACCGACGCGCAGATCGCGCAGACCCGCGCGGAGTTGCCCAAGCTCTACGAGGGACGCGCCACACCGAACACCCTGACCTGGGCACGCGCCAACCGAAGCTCACGCGTCTTCGCGCATGCGGTCGACGCCCTGGCGCAAGGCCGTCAGCCCGACATCGAGACCGTGGCGCAGGTGTGCTACCTCATGCGCAATACCGGCATCGACGGCAACGGCACGTTTGGCACGCGCTCGTACAAGGCGCTCGAGCGCCGCCATCCGCTGCGCAAGACGCTCGCCGCGCAGATGGCCTCGGCGTACATGATGCGAGTCTTCGCCGTCGATCTGGTGAATCGTCTCGCGCACGCGCGCTCGTCCAACGCCGCAGAACTGTCGCCCGAGTATCAGCAGTTTCTCGGCATCGGCAACGGTTCGGCGCTGGGCCTCATCTTCTTCCTGCACAACCATCCGCATCTGATCAACCGCTGGCTGACGGCACGCGAACAGGCCATCGTCGCCGCCAAGTCGCTCAAGGTGGATGCGGGTAGCCCGGTGATATTGCATCTGCGCAACTTGCTCGACCGTGCCATCGCGTTTCGTCGCGAAGACCGCATGGAATACGAGCATTTCGCGCCGAGCGCACTGGTGGCCAACGAGTTGGCGAAGGCACGCGAAGACGTCGATACGCTCTATCGCACCGGCCTGGTTCGCGGCCGGCGCGCGGCCTACGCCCTGAACGTGCTCGCCGACGCGCTCGAATCCGAGATCCATCTCGAAGCCCACGAGACGCTGCTCGCGCTGTACATCGAACTCGTGCCCGAGTTGGCCGACCGTCTGGTCGCCGACGTGCTCGACGCCGAAGAAGAAATGCCAGTGCAACCGGAAATGACGGCGGGCTTCCTGCGCGAGATCCTGCACACCGAATATGCGTGGGCGCTGGCGATGGACCTGACCACGGAGGCCTCGCGTCGCTACATCTGGTACAAGTCCGCCACCGCCGAAGAACCGCGCCGCGGCCCGCGCGAAGAAGTGGGCGACGCCCACCAGTTAGGCCTCGACCTGCCGCGCTATGTGCAGCAGCTGGAAGGCGTGCTGGCCGGTGTACCGCCGCAAACGCGCATGGCGCATGTGTTGCTTCGCCACCCGCATTTGCGCGCCATCGTCGCCCGTATCCAGTCGCTGCGAGGGCTGCCGTATCACTCGCCGCAGATGAACATCATGGGCGAGGACTTCATCCCGATTCACATCGTGCGTCTGTTGAATGTGGCGATTCACGGGGTGGATCGTCCACGCGACTATCTCGGCCGCAACCTGCGCGGCGTGCTGTTCCTCGGCGCCCCCACGCCCGATGCCATTCGCGCGGGCGCCGATCACGACTGGTTCAGCCCACTGGAGCCCAAGCAATGAGTTCGACCTGCACCACCATGACGGGCGCGCTGCAAATCAGCTTGCGCGAGGCCCGCCTGACCCTGGACCGCGCGTTGCTGGAGACCGGCATGCCGTATGGGTTCAATCATGCCGTGCGCGAATGCGTGCTGCTTTCCGAGGCTCGCCGCAACGCCGACCCGGCACGCCCGCTAGGCGGTTTTGCGCGCTACATGGCCTTGCACGACAGCTTCAGACAAGCAAGGCCTGACGCGCTGCAAGTCGGCGTCGCAGGCGCAGCACAAGGCAGCGCCCCCTTGCAGGTCGATTGCGCAGGCCAGCACGCATGGATCGTCGCACAGATGCTGCTCGACTTACTGCTCGCCGAGCACGCTGAGCGCGAAGCGACCACGCTCAACGCCATCGACGTGGCCGACCCGCACGAGCTTCAGGTCATTGTCTGGCTGGCGCAGCGACATGGTGCGACGCTTAGCGTGACATGCGGCCAGGCGTGCAGTGGCATGGGCAACGCCACGCTCACCCTGCACGGTCGCCGTCTGCCGCCGAAAGACGCCGCCGACGCGGCGTTGCGCGACGTGATCCATCACGGGCTACCGGTCGATGCCTCGCTTTGGTGGTCGATGTACCACCTCGCGCTCGGCGCGCTGGCGCCGGACAACATCGTCTCGCGCCGGCATGCGGGTGCGAACATCGTCGACGAAAAGGGGCAGGTCATTGGCCGCCCCACCGATGACGACACCGACTTCTCGCTACTCACGCGGGTTGAGAGAGGCACCGCAACGGCCGGCAAGACAACGGCCTGAGCCACGAACAGCGCTGGACAGGACAACGACATCCGATTCACAAGCGCGCCGGCGGCAAGGGGCTGGCGGCGCGCTCTTCTGGAGCAAAGGCAATGATTATCGACGGTCTGCAATGCGGTCACTTCACGCGTGAAGTATTCGAAAGCCTGAAGCGGGGCAATATTGGCTGCGTGACGAACACGCTCGGATTCTGGGAAGGCACGGTCGCCTCGATGGACGCCATCGTGAAATGGCGCAACATGGCGATGGCCAATGCGGACGTCTTCGGCATCGCAACGACCGCGGCCGAAATCGAGGCCCTCATCGCCGCAGGCAAAGTCGCGGTGCTCATGGGCTTCCAGAACACCGATCATCTCGAAGGCCGCATCGGTTATGTCGAGTTGTTCGCCGACATGGGTGTGCGTGTCATGCAACTCACGTACAACAATCAAAACGGTCTGGGCGGCAGTTGCTACGAGGAACACGATTCCGGTCTCGCCCGTTTCGGCAAGGAAGTGATTCGCGAGATGAATCGCACTGGTGTGCTCATCGACGTCTCGCACGTTGGCAACAAGACGTCGCTCGAGGCCATCCGTTACTCAGAAAAGCCCGTGGCGATCACGCACGCCAATCCCGACTCGGTGTTCCCGCACAAGCGCAACAAGACGGACGACGTGCTGCATGCCTTGCGCGAGAACGGCGGCGTGATCGGCTGCGCCGCGTATCGCAATATCGCAGGCGACTACTTCTGCCTGACGGTGCGTAACTGGTGCGAGCTGGTGGCACGCACGGTAGATATCGCCGGCATCGACCATGTGGCCATCGGCACGGACCGCAGCCATAACACCACGCAAGTCGATCTCGACTGGATGCGCATGGGGCACTGGACGCGCGGCGTGGATTATGGCGCAGGCTCAGCGGCTCGCCCGGGGAAAGCGGCACGTCCCGAGTGGTTCGAGGAGGTCCATCAACTGGGCGACGTCCATGGCGGGCTGCGAGAGGTGGGCTTTACGCCGGAGGAAGTCGACAAGATCACGCACGGCAACTGGCTGCGCGTGTATCGGGAAGTCTTTGGCGCCTGACCTGGAGACATTCGGGCAACCGGCGGCGGTGCGGTGCGAGCGCGTGGTGTCGTGGGGACACCGCCCGGCCAACCGTTGTCCGGTGCCCTTCTGCCTCGGCGCGACGACGAATCGTCGGCGCCCCGGGGTCGCAATCGTGAAACAAACGTGTGAATGGATGTGAGGAAGAGCGCGAGATGAACGGTGCCGATGTCTTGTGCGACACGCTGCTGGCAGGCGATGTCGACGTGTGTTTCGCCAATCCCGGAACGTCGGAGATGCATTTCGTCGCGGCGCTCGATCGAAAGCCGGCGATGCGCTGCGTTCTCGGCTTGTTCGAGGGCGTGGTGACAGGGGCGGCAGATGGATACGCGCGCATGGCCGACAAACCGGCCGCGACGCTGCTCCATCTCGGACCGGGATTGGCGAATGGTCTGGCGAATCTCCACAACGCGCGACGTGCGGGCAGCCCCGTCGTGAACATCGTGGGCGAGCACGCAACCTATCACCTGCCTTTCGACGCGCCGCTCACCAGCGATATCGAATCGCTCGCGCGGCCGATGTCGGCGTGGGTCGGACGCATCGGTCATAGCGACGAGGTCGGTGAGCGTGCGGCACAGGCCATTGCCGCGTCGCGGGTGAATGGTGGCGGCGTCGCCACGCTGATTCTGCCGGCAGATGCCGCCTGGGGCGAGACATCCCGGACGTCCCCCGTCGCGCAGACGCCAACCAGCGAAGGCATTCCGGACGACCCGATATTGCGGGAGGTGGCGACGCGTCTGCGCAATGGCCGTCGCACGCTGTTGTTGCTTTCCGGACATGCCTTGCGCGCCGACGCCCTGACGGTGGCCGGACGCATTGCACAGGCGACGGGCGCACGGATGTTGGCGCAGCAATCGAACGCGCGCATCGAACGGGGTGCCGGACGCGTCCCCATCGAGCGGGTGCTTTACAACATCGACGCCTGTACCGCGGATCTGGCAGACGTCGAGCAGGTGGTATTGATCGGCGCGAAGGCCCCGGTCGGCTTCTTCGCCTATCCCGGCAAACCGAGCGACATGCTACCGCCGGGGTGCGAGGTCGTGAGATACACGACGCGTGGCCACGACGCGCTCGCATCGCTACAGGCACTGGCCGAAGCACTCGGCGTGACGCCGGACGCGGCCGTCACGTTGGCGAAGCCAACGCCACCGGAGCGGCCAACGGGGGCGCTGACGCCGGCAAGTATCGCCGCCTCGGTCGGCCGTCACTTGCCGGAGGGCGCCATCGTCTGCGACGAGGCGATCACATCGGGCCATGCATTCTTCAAGCTCACGAGCGGCGCCGCGCCGCACGACTTTCTGGCACTGACGGGTGGCGCCATCGGGGCCGGACTCCCCATGGGCACGGGGGCGGCGGTGGCATGCCCTCACCGCAAGGTGGTCTGTTTGCAGGCGGACGGCAGCGGCATGTTCACGCTCCAGGCGCTCTGGACACAGGCGCGCGAGCGGCTTGACGTGGTGACGATCCTCTTCGCGAATCGCGGTTACGCCATTCTGCACAACGAGTTGAAACAGGTCGGCGCGGGGGAAGCGGGACATAACGCGCGCCGCATGCTGGACGTAGTGGACCCGACGCTGGACTGGGTGAAGCTGGCCGCCGGCATGGGCGTGGAAGCGGTGTTCGTGGATACGATCGCGCGCTTCGACGACGTCTTCGCGCTGGCGATGCGCCGCCCCGGCCCCTTCCTGATCGAGGCACGAATTTAAGTTTGATCGAACGGACCGAATGACGAGGCGCGTCCGAAGACGCGCCAGCAAAAGAGCACTGCAACCTTCCGAGCCGCCGCAAGCGGCTCTTTTTTTGCCTGTCCGGGACGGCTTGGGATAAAAAAACGCGCCCGAAGGCGCGTGCGATTGACCGCGGGTCCGGGCGACGCCGGATATCAGAACGTATGCCGTATCCCGAACTGCACACCCGTGGTGCTATCCCCGGCATCCGGCCGGTTGAGCAGTGTGCCGCTCGGGGCTTGAGCCGCCCCCAACGCATAGCGCAGCCCCTTCGAGTTCGTGATGTATGCCGCCGACGCATACAAGGTTGTGCGCTTGGACAGCAAGTGCAGATACATCAGCCCGAAGTGATTGGCGTGCCCTTTCCCGGGGAACGTTGCGACGTCGCTGTTCGCCGCATCGGCCTTCACGTCGATATACGTGTAGCCAAGACTCAGTTGATCCGCGGGCGTAATGAACCAGGCCGCGCTCACCGAGTACAGATCCTTGTTGATCGTGTCGTCCGATTGCTTGTTCTTGAAGTAGCCGAGATAGAGACGGAACGGCTGGATGTCGTAGCTCCCGCCGATCGCATACTGACGATCCACCACCCCCTTGTACGTGTTCGGCGCGCTCACCAGCGGACGCGCTTCCACATACCCCGCCAGGAAATACGCCCCGTTGCCACGATACTCGATGGCGACCTGCGACGACGTCCCGTTCGCTTTGTTCTGCGCGTCGTTACCCAGCGAATGATGCAATTCCGCGCGCCACCCGGAGATGCGCGGTGTGGCAATCATGATGTCGTTCGAATTGCGGAAGTTATAGCCCGACTCCGTGCCCAGTCCCGCGCCGTAGGTGCCGCCGTAGAACGCCGCAATGTTGCCAAGAAACATGAAGAAAATGCTGTTCTGCTGGCCGATGCGGAACTCGCCATAGTTCTCATGGCTCATCCCCACCCAGGCCTGCCGATTGAACATGCCGCCGGCCACCGACGCCGTGCCATTGTTCATGTTGAAGCCGTTCTCCAATTGGAAATTGGCCTTCACGCCACCGCCCAGCCCCTCCGATCCGCGCATGCCCCAACGCGAGACCTGCAAGCCGCCGCTATCGACGCCATACGCCGAACGTCCGCTGCTGAAAATCCCCGTGACATACGTGTCGATCACGCCATACAACTGAATATTGGTCTGCGCCTTGACCCCCGGGGCAAACGCTGCCGTTCCGGCCGCGAGACAAATCGCGGCAGTACGGGCCGTCATGCCGATACGGACTCCCGTCGTTTTCATGGTCCTGCTCCTTGCATAGGTGTGCTCTGGTAACTCGCTCACGCGAGGCTGGCTCTCAGGGCACGGCAACCGGGCGGGCTTGATTTGTGTTTTGCGTCTCGTCTCATCACGGCGCCCATGCGTGCGTTGACCGCATCGCATGCACCACCGGCATCGGAACGAGCGCTGCCCTACGCCTTTGCTTTGGCAAAAGCGCTTCCACCACCCCTCGTTTCGGGGGCGTTATCTCCAACGCTTTACGACTCAGGAACGAAATCCGGACGAGGCCGCAAGTCCCCGTCCGGTCGGGATCGGGCTTAGTCGCCCAGCACGTGCGTATGCACCGGATCCCAATGAATCGGATGACGACTGCCGGGCGTCACCCCCTGCATATCGATGTTCGGCACCTTCACGCGCAGCGGCAGGCCCGCGCTTTCACCGATCACCAACGCGCTGTCTCCGTAGTGAATGACGTTCTTCACCTCCAGATGCGCATCCTTGACGCCCGAGGAACAGGCCGTCCCGCCGCCCGTTCCCAGACGAATCCACTCGGGCCGCAGCAGCAGCGCCACCGTCGCACCGGCCGGTCGCTCGGACACGGCAGCACGCACCCGGCCCAACGCTGCCGACGCATACTCGCCCTTCGCACCGTCCACGACCGTCACATCGATGAAGTTGCTCTCCCCGATGAACTCGCCCACGAAACGGGTGCACGGGGCACCATAAAGATCCAGCGGCGCGGCGAACTGCTCGACTCGCCCGGCGTTGAACACGGCAATCCGGTCGGACATGGTCATCGCCTCGCCCTGATCGTGCGTGACGAACACCGTGGTCATGCCCAGCTCGGTATGCAACCGCTTGATCTCGATCTGCATCTGCACACGCAGGTTCTTGTCGAGTGCCGAGAGCGGTTCATCGAGCAGCAGCACGTCCGGCTCGAACACCAGCGCACGCGCCAGCGCGACACGTTGCTGCTGACCGCCCGAGAGTTGCGACGGCATGCGCTGCCCATGCTGGCCCAACCCGACGATCTCCAGCGCACGTTGCGCTCGCTTGATCTGATCCGTCGCGTTGACTTTGCGCATGCGCAGCGGAAATGCCACGTTCTGTACCGCCGTCATGTGCGGGAACAGGGCATAGCTCTGGAACACCAGACCGATGTTGCGTTGATGCACCGGAATCTGCACCAGCGAGCGTCCGTTCACACGAATATCGCCGGCCGTCGGTGTCTCGAATCCGGCAATCATCGACAGCGTGGTCGTCTTGCCCGAGCCACTCGGCCCGAGGAAGGTGATGAACTCACCTCGCCGGATCTCCAGATTGACGTCGTCCACCACACGGTGAACCCCGTCATACGACTTGCACAACTGGCTGACATGCAGATAGGCGTCGCTCAGCGAGGGAGACGCCGCACTGGTCGTGGCCATGACACCGGCGGAATGCATCGACTTCATAAACATGGAAACCTCTGTGACATAGAGCGGGACGGCGTCGTCAAACAACGGCGACCGCCTGCATGGCCGAGCGCTGCAACGCGGCCTGACGACGCGCCTTCATGCGGCGCACGACAATCGGGGTCAGCGAGCCGATCACCACCAACACCAGCAGCAGCGTCGAGACCACCGAAATCACCGGATCGGCCTGCGTGCGCAAGCTGTCGAACATCTTGCGCGGCAGTGTCGACACATCGCGCCCGGAAATGAACAGCGACACGATCGCCTCGTCGAACGAGTGCACGAAGGCGAACATCCCTGCGGCAAGGAACCCCGGACGCAGCACAGGAAACGTCACCAGCCAGAACGCCTGCAATGGTGTTGCGCCGCAATTGGCCGCCGCGCGCTCGAGCGTCCGGTCGTATCCCTTGAGACTCGCGGACAAAATCAGATAGGCGATGGGGGTCGACAGGCAGGTGTGCGCGAGAATCACGCCAAGATAGGTCTGCGTCAGACGCAACGAACCGAAGTAATAGAAGTAACCCAACGCCACCACGATATTCGGCACGGTCAACGGCAGCAGAATCAGCAGACTGCCAAATGCGCGGCCACGAAACTCGTAACGCACCAACGCGAACGCCGCCGGAATGACCAACGCCAGCGTGAGCGCCGCCGTGCCCAGTCCGATCAGCAAGCTGTTGATCGCGGGGCCTGTCCAGGTGGGGTCATTGAAAAAGGCCGAGTAGTAATGCATCGACCAGGCCGGCGGCGGGAAGCGGAACGATTCGGACGCCGAGAACGACATCGGAATCACGACCAGCAGCGGCGCGCCGATCAGGATCGCCATGATGACGGCAAAGCACTTGAGCGCCTTCATTTGCCTTTGCTCCAGAGTTTGTCGAGACCGAAAAAGCGGTTGTACAGCGCGTACAGACTGAGCGTCGCGCACGCCAGCACCACCGCCATGGCGGAGGCATCGCCGAAGTTGCCGAACTCCTCCATCTGCTGACCGATGAGTCCGGCCATCATCTGTTCGCTCGGGCTGCCGAGCAGCACCGGCATCACGTAGAAGCCCAACGAGACGATAAACACCATCGTGCAGCCGTTGACGATCCCTGGCAGCGACAGGGGCAGAAACACCGCCCGAAACGCCGCCAACCGATTCGCCCCAAGATTGGCCGCAGCTTTCACGAGCGCAGGGTCGATCTTCTTCATCACCGAGTACAACGTGATGGTCATGAGCGGCAGCAGCGCGTGCACCATGCCCAGCGTCGAAGAAAAGCGGGTGAAAAGCAGTTCCGGAGGTGTCTCGACGCCCACCGCGCGCAGCAGACCGATGATCGGCCCGCTATTGCCCAGAATGATCATCCACGCGTAGCTGCGCACAAGGAAGCTCGTCCAGTAACTCATGCCGACCACGAGCAGAATGCCCGCGCCGAACCGCGCACTGGCCTGCGTGAGGCAATACGCGAGCGGGTACCCCAGTGCGAGGCAACACACCGTGACCAGCAACGAGGTGAGGAATGTCATGCCGAGCACACGCAGATAGAACGGATCGGCGAAGAAGTGCACATAGTTGGCGAAGCCCGGCGTCGGCTCGGTAAAACTCAGCCAGAGCACCTGCGCGAGCGGCACCAGAAAAAACGCTGCCAGAAACGCGGTCAACGGCGCCAACAGCAGATAAGGGCGAAGCTTTTGCATGACGTAACGGCCCGCTCAGCGCACGACGAACTGATCGAAGCGACGCGACAGTTCGTTCAATTGCGGTCCCATCTTGGCCAGATCCTGTTCGAAGGTGAGACGGTAGTTCGCAGGGTAGGTCGGCATGCCCTTGGCTTGCGCTTCGGGAATGTACTGGAACACCCGCTGATCGACCGGGCTGTAGTCGGCCTGCATGCAGAACTTGGCGAGCCGCTCGGCCTTGAGCGCCGACGCGATGAACTGCCATGCCTGCTTCGCACGCGGCGTGCCCTTGGCCACGACCCAATACGCGCGGTCGATCTCCCCCTGGTTCCAGACGAGATCCACCGGCACGTTCTGACGAATCAGCGACAGCGCCCGGCCATGCCAGATCGCAATGGCGTTGACTTCGCCGTCGCGCAGCAACTGTTGCGATTGCTGGCCCTGCGTCCACCACACCCGAACGTCCTTCTTCAGGCGGTCGAACGACTTGAAGGCACGATCCAGATCCATCGGATAGACCTTGTTCGTCGGCACGCCGTCGGCGAGCAAGGCGAGCGGCACCACGCGCGCGGCATAGCGTTGCAGGCTGCGCGGCCCGGGGAAACGCTGGGTGTCCCAGAACTCGGCCCAGTTCTGCGGGCCGCCATTGGCGAACTTGTCTTTGCGCGACGCGATGACCGTCGCAAACGCATGAGTGGCAATGCCGCTCAGGTAAGCCTGTCCCGGTGGCAACTGCTTCATGTCGATGATGCTCGTATCGATCTTCTCGACGAGGCCAGCTTCGACGGCGCGAATCAGTTCGCCGCCCCCCAGTGTCGTGACGTCGAACTCGTACACCCCCGTGCGCGCCTGCGCCGCGAGCTTGGCGTATGAGACCGGCGACACCGTGCGAATCGGAATGCCCGATTCCTTGGTGAACGGCTCGAACAGGTGAGCGGCCGCCGCCTTCTCCCAATCGCCACCCCAGGTATTCACAAACAACGGGTCGGCGGCGCGCGCGGTTTGAACGAACGGTGCGCACACTGAGGCGCCAGCGGCAGCTCCCAGCCATTTGATAACGGAACGGCGACCTGCCGACGGATTCGATGTTTCGTTTTTCACGTGTTCCTCGCAATCATCTCAACGCTCCCGAGGGAGCGATCGGGGTGGTACCAATCTGGCGCTTTGCACGTATTAGAATTTAAATTGGTCACATCAAATAGTGCCGATCAATTAATGTTTGATGGAGCCAATTTTCGAGCAACGAACTCGGGTAATCCCTGCTTGCGCCTTATTTTTCTACTGTTCCAGCACTATCGTGCAGTATTATCCGCCGGTGACATGGCGGTAATGCCATTTTTTTGCACCTATGTGGTGCAATCGCTCTCATTGTGGGGCCAATCACCCGTCGAGGTGCCGCTTTCATGCAGATATTGCTGTCCGATCTGATCCTTCAGCATCTCGAACCGAACGCGGACATCCCGCGCAATCGGCAGCTTTACAACATCGTGCGGGCCTCCATCCTCGATGGACGGCTGCCGGGTGGCACCCGTTTGCCGGCCTCACGCGATCTCGCGCGTGAGCTCTCGATATCGCGCAACACCGTGCTCTATGCCTACGAGCAGTTGCGGGCGGAGGGCTACGTGCGCTCGCGCACGGGGGACGGCACGTTCGTCACCGATGCCATCCCCGAAGAGTCGATGGCGACCCGGCCCGGCCGCACCCCCGATGTGCCGCCTGATGCCGAGGTCACGCTCTCGCAACGCGGGCGCGGCCTCATCGTGAACGCGCGCGCCTCGCGGCGTCAGGCGGGGGCCTTCATGCCCGGCGTGCCCGATCTCGAAGCCTTTCCGCTCAAGCAGTGGAGCCGTCTCGTCGAACGCCACTGGCGCCGGCGCACGCCCGAGAACCTCACTTATGGTTACGGCGGCGGTCATCCGGCACTCAAGAAAGCCCTTGCGCAGCATCTGCGAAGTGCGCGCTCGGTCGAGTGCGAGCCCGAACAGATCATCATCACCGAAGGCATTCATCAGGCCATCCATCTGTGCGTGCAGATGCTGACCGACGTGCGTCATCGCGCGTGGGTGGAAGACCCAGGCTATTGGGGTATTCATAAAGTGCTGCAGGCGTATGGCGTCGAGACGGTCTCGATTCCGGTCGATGCGGAAGGTCTGAACCCGTCGCCGGCCGACTGGCGCAAACCCCCGCGACTGATTTTCGTGACGCCGTCGCATCAATACCCGCTGGGTCACGTGATGTCGCTCGCGCGGCGCAGGCAGTTGCTGCAATACGCGCGCAAGCACGATGCCTGGATCGTCGAGGACGATTACGACAGTGAATTCCGCTACGCCGGTCGCCCCATTGCGTCGTTGCAGGGGCTGGAATCGGGCGCGCGCGTACTATACGTCGGCACCTTCAGCAAGACGCTGTTCCCGGGGTTGCGCATCGGCTATCTCGTGGTGCCCAAGGCGATGGTGGAGCCGCTCCAGTTGGGGATCGCCGAACTCTATCGCGAGGGGCGCTGGATGGAGCAGGCGGTGCTGGCCGACTTCATCGGCGAAGGGTATTATTCCGCGCACATTCGCCGTATGCGACTCACCTACGGACGCCGTCGCGCCTTGCTGCAAGACGCGATTCGACGCCATATGGGCGAGGCGAGACTGATCTCGGCGGACAGCAATGCGGGGCTGCATCTGACGGTACGTCTGCCGCCGGAAGTCGACGACGTCTCGTTATCGGCACGGGCGCAGGAACTCGGCCTGATCGCCCTGCCGTTGTCCCGTTATTATCTGGAGCAACCACCGTTGCAGGGGCTTGTCCTCGGCTACGGTTGTGTTCCCGATGAAGCGATTGAACCGTCGCTGGCGAAGCTCGCGTCGCTGTTGAGCTGACGTGCCCGACATCGCCGACAATACCCGACGTCCACACCCTGCGACGCCGTGCTTGCCGGCCCGATCCCTCCCGACTCCGATGGATGTTGCGTGAACAAGAAGTCCAACCTGACTGCCGACGACGACAGCGTGGCCAACGGGAAGCCTGACGAAGAAGGCGGCGTGCGGCCGCTGTCGTCTGCGCTCAAGACGCTCGAAGTCCTCGACGTGCTCGGCGCGTCGGATACGCCAATGCGGCTGATCGACCTCGCGCGTAGCGTCGACGGCAGCCGTGCCACCGTCTACCAGCGATTGCTCACGCTCGTGCGGGCGGGCTGGGTAGAACTCACGCACGACGGGCTGTATCGCCTGAGTCTGCACGCCGCCCGCGTGGGCGACGCCGCGCTCGCGCACGCGAGTCTTGGCGACCGGGCCGAAGCCGTATTGCGTCAATTGGCGGACACCACCGGCGAGACGGCATCGCTGGCCGTCGTGGACGATGGATTGATTCGGATTGCTCGACGGGCGGAGCCGCACGGTGTGCTCAAGGCAGAGTTGCGCGTGGGCGCGGTACTCACGCTCGACGGCAGTGCCTCCGGACGGATTCTCGCCGCCTTCCTGCCGCAAGGCACGCTTGACACGCTGGTGCGAGCCGGCGGCATGGTGGCCGACCGGCATGTCATCGAAGCTGCCCGTCAGACGGGGTACGCCACGTCCAGTCAGCGCGACATGCCTGACGTCATGGCGCTCGCCGTGCCCGTCAACGACGCACAACAGCAATGCTACGCCGCGCTGTCACTGGTCGGCCCGGTCTCGCGTTTCGACGCGCAAGCGCTGCTGGGTCCGCTGCGTGACGCCGCCGCCGAGTTGACGGCGATGCATCAACGTCAGCACATTGTCGTGCGACGGACCTGAGCTCGACACGGGCCACGGTGCGCGCCGCTACTGCGCGCCCGGCGCACTTGCCGGCGAGGGCGGCGAGGCTGATGACGCCGATTCGGGCGACGCCACGCCGTCCTGTGCAGCCCCCAAACCGCTCGTTTGTCCTCGCGCCGCGATCCGCCGATCGAAAAATGCGGCGAGGGCCGGATCGTTCACTTTGAGATCGAACTGAAGCTCGTCGACGGCGTTGAAGTAACCATCGCACAAGTCGGCCTTCTCGGCCTCGGTCGGTTGATCGTCGATGCTGCGCGCATACACGACGAACTGACGCTCCACGAGCATGGGCAACTGCGTGCGTAACAAATCGTCGAAACGCTGACGTGCCTGCGCATCGGTGTAAGCGGTCTGTAGTTCGGCGCGCACGCGTCGGCCTTCGGCGAGATAGTCGCGGTGACGCGCCTGCCATGCGCGCAACGCCGCGTTGCCATGCGTTCGGGTCGACTCGCCGTAAAGGCCGCATTTCTGCACAAGCCGCTCCAGCACCACGCCCACACCTTCGGGCGACGCAATGGCTGCGCCCATCAACTCTGCGTCGTTCTTGTACTGCGGCGGTTGTGCAAGTGTGGGCGTCGCCCATGCGATGCCGGCGCTTGCGAGTGCGCAGGCGACGAGGCGTCGCAATGCGTTGCCAGGTAGCATCGTTCCACTCAAAGGGATGGCGGGCTCGGGCGGCCACGCTCTCGGAGATATCGCATCGGCCACGACGTCGATGGCTGCATCTTAGCCGAAGTGACGTCCCGACGCGCCGCAGCCCCCGGTCCTCCCCCCCGCGGCGATGGCCCCCACTCAACCCGGTGTCGCGACCGGGCCCACCTCCGGCCCGAGCTTTGCCACCATGTAGCGCACGAAGTCCTCAAGCTTCGACGACACGTATCGCCCTGCCAGATGCACGAGATGCATCGGCTCTCCCGGTTGCGCTTCGGCTTCGAGCACGCGTACCAGCCGCCCCGCGTCCACCTCGGGCGCGAGCAGATACTCCGGCAGCAGCACAATCCCCATGCCATGCACGGCCGCCTGCAACTGCGCCAGCGGATTGTGTGCGATCAACCTGACGTCGCGCCCCGCACCGGCTTGCTCGAAGAGCCATCGGCCCAGCACGTCGTCGTACCGGAACCCCACACAGTCGTGCCCGGCCAGATCATTGGGATGCCGGGGCACCCCGCGCCGCGCCAGATAGCCCGGCGAGGCGCAGGCCATGCGCGTCACCCCGCGCAGGGTATGCGCCACCAGCCCCGGCTCGGGACTCCCGCCTGCCTGAAAGGCAGCGTGAATCCCCTCCTCCTCTAGATCGACGGCACGATCCTTCAGCGCGAGATCGAGCGCCACGTCCGGATGCGATTGCAGATACTCGGCGAAAATCGGCATCAGCAGGTGCGAGCCTACGGTGGTCGGTGCGCTCACACGAAGCTGACCGACTGGCCGGGACATCGCATTCGACATGGATGCACCAGCCGGTGCGGCGTCGCCCAGCGCATCGGCGTTCTCCACGCGTGCCAGCACCTCGGCACACTCGGCGAAGTACCGTTGCCCCAGTTCGGTCGGCACCTGACGCCGGCCGCTGCGCCGCAGCAGCGGCTGCCCGAGGCGCGCCTCGAGCGCCTGTACGTGACGCGCCGCCGTGACCGCCGACATGCCGCAAGCCGCCGCACCGGCCGACAGGCTGCCGGCACGCACGACCTGCACGAACACCTCCATGCATTTGAGGCGATCCATGATCAATCGCGCAGCTTGGCCCGTTCGATGGACATGTGCGTCGGCATCATGTTGGTGTTGGCGTTATGCATCACCCAGAGCGACCCGGCAACGATGATCGCGATCAACCCCGCCGTACACAGGAAGATGGCCGAGTTCTGACGCTGGCTGCGCCTGGCGCCGATGTGCAGGAAGTACACGAGTTGCACGACCAGTTGCGCCACGCACAGCACAACGATGGTCGCCAATCCCATGCCGGGCGGCACGAGCTTGAGCATCACCGCGCCGAACGACGCAAACGTGAGCACCAGCGACAGGAAGAAACCGATGACGTAATCGCGCAGGTGACTCTGCGAGGCATACGCCGCATGGTCGTGGACTTGAGCGCTCGTCATACGAACTCCCGCAAATAGACGAAGGTGAAGACACAGATCCAGACGAGGTCCAGAAAGTGCCAGAACAGGCTGAGGCATTGCAGACGGCGGCGCACCACGGCGTCGAAGCCGAAGCGGCCGATCTGGTGAATCATCACAACGAGCCACAGCAAACCGCAGGTGACGTGCAAACCGTGCGTGCCCACGAGAGTGAAGAACGCTGACAGGAATGCGCTGCGCCCGGGTCCTGCGCCTTCGTGGAGCAACGCCGAGAACTCGTAGACCTCCATGCAGACGAAGGCCGCACCGAGTGCGAACGTCACCCACAGCCAGCGCTGGACAATCGCTTCATTGCCCGGACGCATCGACAGCGACGCGAGACCAAATGTGAAACTCGACAGCAGCAGCAGCATGGTCTCGCCGAGCACGAACGGCAATTCGAACAGCTCGCGGCCGGTCGGGCCACCGGCCGTGTTCTGCACGAGCACGCCGAAGGTGGCGAACAGTACGCAGAAGATGAGGCAGTCGCTCATCAGGTAAATCCAGAAACCGAGCGTGGTGGTCGCACCGGTGTCGTGATGACCGTGAGCATGATCGTTGGGCGACGCCTTGGCGCCGTGCCCATGATGGGGATGAAGGGATGCCGAGGACATCAGGCTGCCTTTTGCTGGGATTGACGCGCAGGAAGCGCTGCACGCAGGTCGGCAAAGCGGGCGTTTTCGATACGCTCCACTTCCGCCGCCGGCACGTAATAATCGACGTCGCGGTCGTAGGTACGCCACAGGAAGACGGCGAGCGTGGCGACGAGGCTCACGCCGGCCAGCCACCAGATGTGCCACACGAGCGCGAAGCACATGACGCCGCTGAACACCGAGACGAGGAAACCGGTACCGGTGTTGCGCGGCATGTGGATGTCTTCGTATTGCTTGGGTTCACGCCATGCGAGGCCGCGTTCCTTGTCGTCCCAATGCTGTTCGAGCGAGTCGATATGCGGCACATGCGCGAAGTTGTAGAACGGTGCCGGCGAGGAGGTTGCCCACTCCAGACTGCGCGCATCCCACGGATCGCCGGTCAGGTCGCGGTTGGCGTTGCGCTCGCGAATACTCACCCCGAGTTGCACGATGAACGCCAGAATGCCCAGCCCGATGACGGCAGCCCCCACGGCGGCGACGATCAGGTAGGGCTGCCAGTCGGCTTGCACGTAGTGGTTCATGCGACGCGTCATGCCTTTGAAGCCCAGCACGTACAGCGGCATGAAGGCCAGATAGAAGCCCACCAGCCAGCAAGCAAACGAGATTTTTCCCCAGCGTTCGTTGAGGGTAAAACCGAACACTTTCGGGAACCAGAAGGTGATGCCTGCGAGGCACCCGAACACCACGCCGCCAATGATGACGTTGTGGAAGTGCGCTACGAGGAACAGCGAGTTGTGCAGCACGAAGTCGGCGCCCGGCACGGCGAGCAGCACGCCGGTCATGCCGCCGATGGCGAACGTCACCATGAAACCGATGGTCCAGAGCGTGGACGAATGGTACCGAATGCGCCCCTGATACATGGTGAACAGCCAGTTGAACAGCTTCACACCAGTCGGGATCGAGATGATGGTGGTCATGATCCCGAAGAACGCATTGACGTTGGCGCCGGAGCCCATGGTGAAGAAGTGGTGCAGCCACACGAAGAACGACAGAATGCCGATCGACGAGGTGGCGTAGACCATGGACTTGTAGCCGAACAGCGGCTTGCGCGAGAACGTGGCGATGATCTCGGAGAACGCGCCGAACGCCGGCAGAATCAGGATGTACACCTCGGGGTGACCCCAGATCCAGATGAGGTTCACGTACATCATGGCGTTGCCGCCCAGCTCGTTCGTGAAGAAGTGCATGCCCAGGTAGCGATCGGCGGTGAGCAGCGCGAGCGTGGCGGTCAGCACGGGGAACACGGCAACGATGAGGATGTTGGTGATGAGCGCGGTCCACGTGAACACGGGCATCTTCATCAGGTTCATTCCCGGCGCACGCATGCGCAGGATGGTGACGATGAAGTTGATACCGGTGAGTGTGGTGCCCAGCCCCGAGATCTGTAGCGACCAGATGTAGTAGTCCACCCCGACGGTCGGGCTGTACCCCAGTTCGGAGAGCGGCGGATAGGCCACCCAGCCGGTGGCGGCAAAATCGCCCACGAACATGGACATCATGACCAGCACGGCGCCCATGGCGGAGAGCCAGAACGACAGGGAGTTCACAAACGGGAATGCCACGTCGCGCGCACCGATTTGCAGCGGCACGATGACGTTCATCAGGCCCAGCACGAGCGGTGTGGCCACGAAGAAGATCATGATGACGCCGTGCGCCGTGAAGATCTGATCGTAGTGATGCGGCGGGAGGTAGCCGGCCTCTCCCCCAGCGGCAACGGCCTGCTGCGCACGCATCATGATGGCGTCGGCAAAACCGCGCAGCAGCATGACGAGCGCGAGCACGATGTACATGACACCAATGCGCTTGTGGTCGACGGAGGTGATCCACTCTTTCCAGAGGTAACCCCACTTCCGGTAGTAGGTGATGGCGCCCAACAGGGCAGCGCCCCCCATGAGCACCACGGCAAGCGTGCCCATGATGATGGGCTCGTGCAGCGGAATGGCGTCGAGATCTAGTTTTCCGAACATGACTTACTCCGTGAGCGCGCGCTGGGCACCCGGTTGCGTACCGGCGTCGCGCTCGGGACGCTGCGCGAGCAACGCGCGGCGATCCGATGAATCGAGTTGACCGTCCACGCGGCAGTTGGCGGCGGCGATGATGTCGTCGATGGCATTGCCCGTGACACGCATGTCTTGCGAAGCGCCGTCCATCGGCCCCATGTATTTGCCGACAATGGCGTCGAACAATCCCGGCATGACGTTGGCGTAGATCGCCACGGGTGCCCCCGTACCCGGCTGTTCGAGCTTGACATAGGTGGGCGCGTCGAGCGTGTCGGGCACGCCCTGCGCTTGCCTGACCCACTCGTCGAAATCGTCGCGTGAGGTGACGTGCGTTTTGAAATGCATGTCCGAAAATCCCGCCCCACTGTAGGCAGACGACATCCCGGCATAGGTCCCGGTCTCACTGGCAATCAGGTGCAGTTTTGTCTGCATGCCCGACATGGCGTAGACCATGCTTCCAAGCTGCGGGATGAAGAAGGCGTTCATCAACGACTCGGCCGTGAGCTTGAACTCAACGGGCGTATCGACCGGCAATACGAGTTTGTTGACGGTGGCAACGTGGTAGTCGGGGTAGATGAAGAGCCACTTCCAGTTGAGCGCCACGACTTCGACCCGCACAGGCGGCTTGTCGGTTGCCACGGGCTCGATGGGACGGTAGGGATCCAGCTTGTGCGTGGTCTCCCAGATCATCACGGCAAGCGACACGACGATGACGACCGGGATACTCCACACGACAACTTCGATCTTGGTCGAATGTGCCCACTTGGGAGAATAAGTGGCTGCGGTGTTGGTCTCGCGATAGCGCCAGAAGAACACCAGCGTGAGGACGATCACCGGAATCACAACGAGCAACATGACGCCCAGCGCAATCAGGATCAGATGCTTCTCCTGTTCGCCAACGCTGCCTTTCGGGTCCAGCAACTCCAGCGTGCAACCGCTCATGGGCACCATCGCCATCGCCGCTGCGATGCGCGCACACCCCTCACGCCAACGCGTGCCAGATGTTATGTCCGCCCTTCCTCTCCGGGTGGGCGAGACGTTATGCATGGACATCTTAAGCCTCTATGTATGGATACACAATTTGCGTGACGAATGCTACGCATGCGCATATTCCATACATCGCGACATAATGACGCAGGTCGGAACCTCTCGGTTTTTGTCTTTCTTTCTTGGCTTCTTTTGACTTTTTTTCAGTCGATTACACCGACTTTTTCTCCACCCTTCGGGTACTGATTGCCTCGGCTGCGCCGAACCGGAGACTGCCTTCCGATACTCAGACATTGACCCAACTCGTCTCGGAAGGCAGTCCCCGGTCCGGCCGGTTACGCCCCAGTTTCACACCTCCCTTCGCTATCCCCGTCTCCTTCCCCCTCCACCTCCACCTCCACCTCCACCTCCACCTCCACCTCCACCTCCACCTCCACCTCCACTCATCAGAATCGCCACGTCGCAGATACCGATCCCGCCACGTCGGCATCGCCCGCCTTGTAGACATTGCTCGATACCGCCGCGCCTATCACCACGCGCTGCGCCACCCGATACGACAGCCCCGCCTGTATCCCAAGACTGTCTCTTCCCACCACTTCACTCCGTGTCGTGAAGGTCGCCCCCGGATAACCCGCGAAGTACGCGCTCTGATTCACCGCGCCACCCGTCAACTCATGGTTCCACGTGGCCTGCAAATTCGCCGTCAACGCATTGCCGGATATCATCGGCAACTCGAAACGCACTTCTCCCCCAAGCCGACTCCGCACCGAATTGAAGGTCTTGCCGTCGACGTGCAAACGCACACCCTCAGCATTTCCTTCCGTCAGGCTCGGACGATACAAGGCCGTGTAGTCAAGCGCCACCACCGGACCCGCACTGGTCGTGCCGCTCAACTGCCAACGCCATCCACCACCCACCGTGGCCGACGCCGTCGCCCCCGTCCACGTGCCCCGTGGCGTCGCCGTGTACCCGTTCACCGCAATCGTGCGGTCGACCCGGCCATCCTCAACACCCGCACGCACCGACGCAAACGCATGCGGACCGGCACTCAGATCCGGCGCATAACGGGCATGCACGCCAACGTCGAATGCCGTTGTCCTGCCCGAACCCGGTGTCTGACCGTCAAGACGGGTCGACTGGCCACTGACAGCCCCATGCGCACCAAGGGTCCAGTCGCGACCCTCGCCCGCGACCTTCTCCACGCCGAACACCACGCCGTAGGTGTTGCCGCTCGCCCCCGCCATGTCGCCATCGCGACCGCGCCAGTACCCACTGCCGAATGGCATGGCGAACGCCCGCCAGTCACCCTTGAGTGCACCGTCGCCCGCGCCCTTCACTCCATCCGCCCCCACTGCCGCCGCCACCATGTCGGTAATCTGACGCTCACGCAACAATCCCCCCGTGAACATGGCGCCATAGGCCGCAGGCGTGAGTTGCGGCAACGTCTTGGCAATGCCGCTGCCGTCGGCCGCCGAGAAGTCCAGCGCCGTGACAAGCGGCTGCAAGTCCGTACCGGCACTGCCGGCGATCTTGTCTAACGCCGCCCCCACCCGCTGGCTGTTGCCGTCGGTGCCGTACTGGGAGTAAGCATTCGCCGCACGCGTCACCGCCACGCGATAGGTGTTGCCACCCAGCGACGTGGCGCTCGTCAGCAGCGTCGGCGAAGACAGCAGGGTGGTCACGTTGGCAAACGCACCATTGATGCTCGACGCATTGAGCCATTGATCCGACGTGACGCTGAAAGCATTTGCGTACCAACCCCGCTGTGGAGCGATGGCGAGCGTGCCGTCCAGCGTCGCAGTGCCCGAGACGATCAGTTTGCTGAAGGTGCCGTCGCCCGAGAGTTCAGCAAGCAGGCGTCCCGTGTTCGTCTGCGTGTAGTCGCCGGCGATGCTGATAAAACTCCCTGCCAACAAGGGCGCAACGGTGCCTTCGTTCAAGAAGCGTCCGGCAGCGTTAAGCTGGTAGCGGCTGTTGCCGCTGAGCGTCGCGCCGTTGGCGACAGACACGTCGTAGACGGTGTGATCGCCGTTAATTTGCGTGGTCCCGCCAAGCATCGACACCGACAGGTTGTTGCCAATGATGTTGCCGTCGAAGCGCAGGTTGAAGGTCGAATCGGGCTGCTCGGTCGCACGGCCGTTCGCGTCAGGTGCCAGACCGAATTTGAGTTGCGTCAGACGAAGGGCGCCGTTGTCGTCGAGCCGCGAGTAAGACGACAGAATGTCGCCGTAGAGCGCCGCCCCCCGCATGATGTTGATCTGCCCGACGTAACCGCTCTCGGACATATATAGCGAGGCGAATTTGCCCGAGAGTCGGCCTGTGACGTCGACCTGCGACACCAGCGGCCCATTGATTTCGTCGGGCAACGCCAGCGCTTTGTTCAGCTCCTCGCGAAAGTACGAGCCTCGATATTCCATGCTTTCACCATCGCCGAGCGGGTTATAGCCGAAATCGAAGCTCGCCGCGATGCCGTGTTCGCCCATTGCCTGAACGTCGCCACGCTGTACAAACGTGTGGTTTTTGCCATAGGCAAACATCACGCCACGGCCATAGGCGCCGTCGGCATACACGCGCGTTCCGGGCAGCACGGTGATGGTATTCCCAACGCCGTCAACCCGAACACCCGCGCCCCCGGGGCCGATGCTCAGCAGATCGGCCAATTGCGAAACATTGTTGTAGCTGCCGTAGACATGCAACCCCAGCCCTTGCGTGGCGGTGTTGTAGACGTTCGGCAGGTAAGCCGTACCGTCCGCATTGCGCGCGAAGTACGGCTGGTCATTCACGAGGCTCAGCCCATCGTTGTATATCGAACGACCAAAGAAATTACGGCGGTCGATGTTGTAGCCGAGGTCTTGAAGCGCTGCCAGTTCGGCCTCCATGAACCCGGTGTAATTGCGATAGGCCTGATGACTCATCAGGCTGTTTTTCAACTCGATATGGGACATGAACGGCAGGTCCACATACCTGACGTTGTCGATCGTGGCCGTCGTGGCCACGGGAATCCCTTTCATCGCCCCCGCCAGCACTTCGCTTACGTGATCGCCGGTAAAGTACCCCCCCTCGTCGCTGACGTCGAATGGATCGTTTGCGGGGGGTTTGGTGCAAAACGGACAATAGATGACTTGTCCCGGCCGGGCCGGATTACCATTCGCGTCGCGCAAATGAGAGGTCCAGACATCGAGCTGGTCGGGGAAGGACGCAGCGTATGGCGACGGCCCCGCGTAGTTCATTTTGATATTGGTACCGATACCCAGGTTATGCCCCACCTCATGAAAGATCACCGCTGGCAAATCGGCTTGCCGATTGAGCGGGACTTGCGACGGAATGTACGGCGCCGTCGAGAAATTCATGTCGGTGATGGTGATTTCTCCGTGCGCCTTGAAGTAGTCCGGGTCCAGCACCCGGTTTTGAAGCAGCGTTGAGACCACCATCGTGTCAACACCACGTTCGTCAGCACCAAACGGGCTATAGGCATGGGTGCCGCCCGTGTTCGACAAGCCGATGTTAAGGATCGCCGGGGTCTGCCCCTGCCCAAACCTCAGAATCTCGCCCCAGTAGCGCAAGGCGGCCACCGTCTGAGCCCTCTGGGTTGCCGAAATGACGCCGCTCGACGGCACCGGCTGCCCCGTAATTTCCGACGTCCGATAGTCGCCGAAGGATGGCGACACGAAGCGCGCAACGATGAACGGCACTCCGTTTGCGTCGGCGATGGTCTCAATATCGTCGGATGCGCCGGCCCCCGGCGACACCATCATGCAAAGCGCCGCAAACGCGACGCCAGTCATACGAATCGTCCTCATTCAGTACTCCGTATCCATTTTTTGGCTTTTGTAATGCTTTGTAATGCCAAGCGCATGGTACGGAGAGCTCCGGGGAGCGTCACTGCGATTTATACGGGGTTCGGGGGAGACCGCCCGCAAACCCTTGTTAAATCAAGTCTTTTTGAATTTACAGGCTGTCATTCCCGGGGAAAACGGCCCGACTTGTACTAATCACAGTTTCGCCGGGGAGGGTCGATGACGATACTTCACTCACCGACTGACGCAACACAGCGGCAGCCGAAACCCGAAACCACGACACATCGACGCAAGGAGAAACTTCATGCCCGCCATCATCACCTACGGCTTTCCCGCACTCCTCGGCCTGGTCGGCGTCATCGCCCCGATTTTCGGCTGAACCGCGCCTCAACCCGACCCGCCTCCGGAGAACGACACCATGAGCCACCTCTACGACTTCATCGACAGCCTGCTGACCAACGACACCTGCGTCGAAACCGGCATGCAATGCGCCATGACCATCGGCCACTTCTTCGGCTACTGAACCACCCGTAGCCCCCGCACCATCAGAGATCTCGTTCACCAAGGAGAAACACCATGCCCGTCACCCTCTTTCACGCCGCCCTGGAGCTGTTCGATAAAGTCAGCCACCTTCTGCCGCTCCCCTTCTGAATCGCCATGACGACAATGAAGAAAGGACCGCACCAGCGGTCCTTTTTCTTTCGTGATGTGGCAACGCCCGGAAGGAAGGCCTCTATGTCGCCCGTGTGGCATTGGTGGGAATTTCGTCATCCGGTGATTATTTAGTAGGATTCCACCATTCCATTAAAAAAACGGGGCCAGAGGGATGTCATCTCCCACCAAAGTATTCTGCATCGAGGACGACCATGATTCGGCAGACCTGATTCGCGAGGATCTGACGGATCGGGGCTACGTCGTCAAGGTGGCGCACGACTTTACGACGGCGCTGGCAACGCTCGCGTCGTTCATGCCGGATGTCATTCTGTGCGACGTCAATGTGCCGGGCATGACCGGCTTCGAGTTTCTGGAAAGCGCGCGCAGCATCATTCAGGGCGAACGCAAGATCCCTTTCATCTTCCTGACGGGCAACGCCGACAAGGCGTCGATCATGCGCGGGCACAGCACCGGCGCCGACGAGTACATGCTCAAGCCGGTCGACTTCGACGTGCTCGACACCGTCATCCGTAAATACACCGACCACGAGGAAGCGCCCGATGGCACGCCGCTGCCGTTTGGCCTCACGAAGCGGGAAGTGGAAGTGCTGCAATGGTCGGCACGGGGCAAGACGTCCGCCGAGATCTCGATCATTCTCGAGCTGGGCAAGCGAACGGTGGACTTCCATATCGATAACGCCCGCGAGAAGCTCAATGTCGCCACGCGCACGGAAGCCGTGGTACGCGCTGCGCTACTCAATATCATCCAGCTTTGATCGCCTCAGACTCCCTTTCCGCGACGGATCGCCCGCATGGCTAAAGCGTCTTCATCTCCCCACAAGCAACTTCCGATCCGGCGCAGGATGTATCTGCTGCTCGCCCTCTGCCTCATCGCCATGCTCGCGGTGGGGGGGATCGTCCACCGCGAAGTCGATGCGGCTCAGCGCCGTGCCATCGACGCCGAGCGCACGCAGATCGAGCACCTCAGCGTGCTGGAGGAACTCAACGATTACATTTCGGACTTCCGCACGGTGGAATCCGAAGCCCTCGCACCGATGTCGCCCAAGGCACTTGCCGACATCCGCTCGGCCGCGACCGAGTTCGACGACAAGATCAAAGCTGCCACCGATCGCTATCAAAAGGTGCTCGTCCACGACGAGTTCCGACTGGCCTTCGCGAAATTCCAGACCCAATGGGCGCAGTACCGCCGCGCCTCGAATCAGGTGTTCCAGCTCGCCCAGAGCGGCAAACTGAACGACGCCGCCCGGCTCTATCGCGGCGAGTCGAACAATAAGTACACGCAAGCGAACAGCACTTTCGGCTCGCTGGTGTTTCGCAGCACCGAGGCGCTCATCAAGGAAGTCGAGGCCAAGAACAAGGCTGCCCGCAACCGCCTGCTGCAAATCGACGGACTGATCGCCGCGATGATTGTCGTGACGCTGCTCTGCCTGATCTACGTCGACACGGCCATCCTCAAACCGCTGACCCGCCTGATCCGGATGTCGGGCAATGCCGTATCGGGTAAGGAAAAACTGCGCCTGCCGTGGCTCTCGCGCGGCGACGAAATCGGCACGCTCTCGCGCTCGCTCGCCAAGTTTCAGGAAAGCACGTCGTCGCTGGTGCGCAATCAGAAGCTCGCCACCGCCAAGAACACGATCCTGCAACGCGCACTCGCCAATGAGGAACGCCTCAACAACTTCCAGAAGACCTTCCGGTCGATGGCCACACACGAGTTCCGCACGCTGCTCAATGTGATCGACGGACACGCTCAGCGGCTGCTGAGCCCACGTAACGAGGAGACCGATTCGAGCCCGCGCTATACGAAGATTCGCGAGGCCGTCGCCAAGCTCAACCACCTGATTCAGAACTGGCTGGATGCCGCGCAAAGCGCTTCGCTCGACGATCCCAAATTCGGCAAGCGTGCCGAATTGTCGCTCGTTGCCCTGCTCGACGACGTGCGCGGCGTTGGCTCGGACATGTTCCCGAACGCAACGATTACCGTGCAGACCGCGCAAGGGCTCGACAGCCGCATGATCGGTGACAGCAACGTGCTGTTCCATGCCTTCATCAACCTGATCAGCAACGCCACCAAGTACACGATGGTCGCGCCGGCCATCGATATCGGCGTATCCGATGCCGGGCAAGCCCTGCGCGTAGTCTTGCGCGATAACGGCACCGGCATTCCGGAAGACGAGCTAAAGGAGATTTTCCAGATGTCGTTCCGCTCGCGCAGCAATGCAGTGCTGGAAGACGGCTCCGGCGTCGGCCTTGCCGTCGTTCACGCCGCCATCGAATTCCACAAGGGCACCATCGAGGTGACGAGTCAGGTCGGCGTCGGCACCACGTTCACGATCACGCTGCCGAAATCACCCGATGCCGGCGAGGCTGCCGCCTGAAGTCTTCGGCGCGCATACGGCGTCAAAAAAAACAGGCCGGCAATGCCGGCCTGTTTTGTCTTCGTCCCCGGGGCGTCCGACTCACCTTCGTCGCAAGCCCATCCGCTCGCTGCCACGTCAGGCGGGCGGCGCCACGTCCGCAGGGTTGCCCGAACCGCCCAGCGCCTTGTAAAGCGCCATACGATTGTTCAGCCGGTTCAATCGCACGCGCGCGTCTGCGGTCTGGGCGTCGCGCAGGCTCTTTTGCTGCAAGAGCCACGGCTGAATATCGATGGCGCCGGCCAGATAGCGTGAGCGAAAAAGACCTTCCGCGCGCTGCGCCTGCGCCAGCGACAAGGCGCGCTGCTCGCCCTCTTTCGTGAGTTGGTCTCTCGACGAAAGCGCATTCTCGACTTCGCCCAGGGCTGTGAAGAGGCTCTTCCGGAAATTGAGGGCCGCTTCGTCGAATTGCGTTTGCGACACCTTGATCTGCAATTGCATGGTGTTCCATTGGATGAACGGCAACGTCAGCCCAAGTCCCAATGTCCCCAACGGATTGGCCAGCACGCGCTCGAGCGATGTGCTTGTCGTCCCGAGCGTTCCCGTGAGCGTGAACGTCGGATAGAAGCTCGTGCGCGCCACGTCGACATTGGCCAGCATTTCCCGCAGGCGCAGCTCGGCAGCTTGCAAGTCGGGGCGACGGCTCAACAACTCGGCGGGCAACCCCGCCGGCACGACAGGCAATGCCTGCGTAGGCAGCGCCGACGGCTCGTCGGCCGCCTGCTGCGGTGGACGGTCGAACAGGATCGCCAGCGCGTTGCGGTTCTCGGTGCGCTGTTGCATCAGCAATGTGAGCGCCGCGCGCTGATCCGAGAGCGATTGTTCCGCCTGCGCCACGTCCAGCGCCGAGACAGCGCCTGCGGCGAAGCGCGAGCGAACCAACGCGAGAACCTGCTCCGCATAAGCGATATCGCTTTGCGCGTAAGCAATGACCTGATTCAAATACCCGATCTGCCAGTAGTACTGCGCCGTCTGGCTGATCAATACAAGACGCGTCGCTTCGCGGTCGGCCTCGGTCGCCTCGAACTCCCAGCGGGCCGCGTCGCGCTGCGCGGCGAGCTTGCCCCACAGGTCCAATTCGTAGCTCACCGTCGCCGTCAGCCCACTGCCCCGCGTCATCGCATGGTTGTCCAGCCGGCGCGACACACTTCCCTGGCCTTGCACCGCCACGCCCGGCGTGAGGTTGGTGTCCACCAGCCCGGCCTGCAACTGCGCTCGGTACGCCCGGATGCCCGCCGCAGCAAGGTCGCTGTTGACGGCGAGCACGTCGGCGATCAGACGGTCGAGGACCGGGTCGCCGAATGCACGCCAGAAGTCGGGAGCGATCGCGCCCGCCACGGCGCCTGACGCCGCAGCGGGCGCGGACACCCCCGGCGCCCCCGTCCACTGCGCAGGAACGGGCACTGCCGGCAGCGGCGCGTGGCGTGCGCCTGCACACCCTGCCAGCAACATGGCCGCGCTCGCCAATGCGAGCACGGTACGGGTCAACATCGGAATACCGTTCGTCGGAATCATTCGGATCATCAGGCAGTACCTCAATCGCGTGCCAGCGCTTCGACCGGGTCCAGCCGCGCAGCATTGCGCGCAGGCATGAAACCGAACACCACGCCGATGAGCGTCGAACACAGGAAAGCCGTTACCACGGAGCCCATCGAGAACACCATTTTCCATTTCTCGACGAACAGCGAGAAGACGAAGCTCGCCCCGAAGGACAACGCGATACCAATCGCGCCGCCCATCAGACACACCATCACCGCCTCGACCAGGAACTGCTGCATGATGTCGCTCTGCCGCGCCCCCACTGCCATGCGGATACCGATTTCCCGCGTGCGTTCGGTGACCGACACGATCATGATGTTCATCACGCCGATCCCGCCCACGACGAGCGAAATCACCGCAATCAGCGAGAGCAGCAGCGTAAGCGACTGGCTTGTCTTCTCGACTGTCTTCACGATGCTGTCCATGTTGTACGTGAAGAAGTCCTTGCGCCCGTGACGCTGCGTCATCAGCGTCTCCAGACTCTTCTCGGCTGCCTTGCTCGGCTGACCGTCGCGCACGCGCACCGTGATGCTGTCGACATTGCGCTGCCCGAACAGCCGGCCAGCCGCCGTGGTGTACGGCACCCAGATGTTCAGGCTCTTCATGTCGCCGAAGGCGCTTTTCTTCTCCGCCGTCACACCAATCACCACACACGGCAGATTGCCCACGAAGATCACTTCACCCAGCGGATTCGGATTCGCGCCGAACAGCTTGCGGCGCGTGTTCTGATCGATCACCGCGACCTGCGCCTGACGCCGCACTTCATCCGGCCCGAAGGCGATGCCCTGCGCAATCTTCATGCCGCGCACCTGAAAGAAGTGCTCGCCCACGCCGGTCACCATCGCACTGGCGTCGATGTTGCGATACCGCAGCAGCAGGCTTCGCGCCGTCTCCGGCGTGGCGCTGTCGACATAGACCTGTTCGGACAGCGCGTTCACGTCTTCCGGCACCAGCGTCTGAATCGTCGTGGCGCGATTGTCGCCCCAGTCCTTGCCGGGATAAATGTTGATCGTGTTGGTGCCGATGCTGCCGATCTCCGCCAGCATGTAACGCTTCGCCCCCTCGCCAATGGCAACGATGGAGACAACGGACGTAATGCCGATGATGATCCCGAGCATCGTCAGGAACGTGCGCAGGCGGTGCGACACCAGCGCGATCCACGCCATGCGGAAGGCTTCGGCAAACCGGCCGATCCCCCCGGCCCAGCGGCGCGGCGGCAATGCGCCGCCATGGCTGGCGTGCGCAGCAGCGGGATCGGTCGAACGCGCGATGGATACCGCCTTGGCGCCCGGCGTAACGACCTCCCCTTCGGCGGCCCGCTCGTCATCGATCTGCGCATCTTCCACCGGGGTATTGCGCCGGTCATCGACGACCTCACCGTCGCGAATCTCGATGATGCGGCGGGCGTGTGCGGCAACGCTCTCGTCATGAGTCACGATAATGACCGTGTGACCGAGCGCGTTGAGTTCCTTGAGAATGCGGATGACTTCCTTGCCGCTGCGCGTGTCGAGGGCACCGGTCGGCTCGTCGGCCAGAATCACTTCGCCACCGTTCATCAGCGCGCGGGCGATACTCACCCGCTGCTGCTGACCGCCCGACAACTGGCTCGGTCGATGACCGGTACGGTCGGCGAGGCCGAGTCGTTCGAGCAACTGCACCGAACGCGCTCGGCGCGCCGCTTGGGGCATGCCGGTATAGACCGACGGCATTTCGACGTTCGATGCCGCGTCCAGATGCGGCAACAGGTGGTAGCGCTGAAAGATGAACCCGAAGTGCTCGCGACGCAACTGGGCCAGCGCGTCGGCATCGAGGTCGCGCGTCTCGCGGCCCGCCACGCGGTAGCTGCCTTCGCTCGGGTGATCGAGGCACCCGAGAATGTTCATCAGCGTGGACTTGCCCGAGCCCGACGCGCCCATGATGGCGACGATCTCACCCGCCTCGATAGTGAGATTGATGTCGTGCAGCACGACAACATCACGATCCCCCGCCGGGAAGCGCCGGGTAATGCCGGTCAGCTCAAGCATGGGATGCGGACTTGCGGCGATAGGGGATTGGGCGACGGCGCTCGACATCTCTGGCGTCCTCACGTCGTTACTGACCGGCGTTCGCCGAGGTGTCGCCCGCCGAGGTGGATTCCCCCGCCTCACCGATCACGACACGCTCGCCGGCCTTGAGCCCTTCGCGCACTTCGACCTGCACGTTGTTGTTCAGGCCGGTGACGACCTGACGCGTCGCTGCTTTACCGTCGTCGCCCAACACACGAATCTCGTAGCGGTCGGCCCCGACCTTCTTGCCGAGCGCCGCCACGGGAATGGCCAGCGCCTGCTTGGCCGTGCCGAGCAAGACATTGACCTGCGCCGTCATCGAAATGCGCAGCCGATGATCTGCGTTCGGCACTTCGAACAGTGCGTTGTAGAACACGGCCGTGTTGTTTCGCGTCGCGCCGCCGCCGAGCGTGCTCTGCGTGTCGAGGAAGTTCTGCGGGGCAGGTTCGATCGCGCGCAGCTTGCCGTAATAGCGCTTGTCGGGATCGCCAAGAATCGTGAAGTACGCCGTCTGGCCGGGCGACACCCGGATCACGTCCGCCTCGGAGACCTGCGCCTTCACGGTGATCGTGTCCAGATCGGCGAGCTTCAGAATCACCGGCGCCTGCTGCTGCGCGATCACGGTCTGGCCTTCCTGCGTGACGATGGCGACGACTTCGCCGTCGATGGGGGCATCGATGCGCGTGTAGCCGACATTGGCTCTGGCCGACTCGATGGCCACACCGGCCTTGCGCAACTGAGCGTCGAGGCCCGCGAGCGCGGCGCGCTGGGTGTCGAGCGCGGCCTGTGCCGCTTCGTAGTCCTGACGCGAGGTCGAATTGTCGGGCAGCATCTGCTGCTGGCGCGCAAACGCCAGTTCCGCCTGCTTGAGTTGCGCCGCGGTCGAGCGCTTCTGCGCCTGAAGGTTCTGTTCGTCGGCCTCTGCCTGACGCAGGCTGTTCTGCGCCAGCACCGGGTCGATCTGTGCGAGCCATTGCCCCTTTTTGACCTTGTCGCCGAGCTTGACCTTGAGCGACTTCAACTGCCCGGAGACCTGCGCCCCGACGTCGACCTGCTGGAACGCCTGAAGCGTGCCGGTCGCAAGAACGGTGTTTTCGATATCGCTGCGCTCGACCTTGGCGCTGATGTACTGCGGCGGCTTGGGGGTCGCGAGACTGCGCAGACCGAGCACCACGAGAACGACGAGCACAACAAGGCTGGCGACCAGATAACGTCGGCGGCGAATGAACTGGATCATGGAGCGAAGTGGGCGATCAAAGAGGCACGTCGGAGAATACGCTGCGTAAATCGGCTGCCGCCGACCGGCCGGTTGGTCTGCTAGTGGAAGTCACCGGCAACGTCACCGCCGCGAGGCACCGTTCTGCGCACAAAAAGTTGAGAGTTTAAGGCGTTTGACCGCTTTAGCGACCATCCGTGCCACTGAGCGCAGCAAAGAAAGACCGCCAACGACCACGACAAAGAGACTGTGAACCTGAAAAAGCGCCCGCATCAGAGGTTCCCGACGAACGGGAAAACGCCCACCACTGCCGTGACGAAGTGGGAGAACAGACCGGGAACATAAGACATAGCGGACTCCTTGACGATGGGAAAAGACGATGAAATTCGACGTCCGAAGTTGGGCAGTCGTTGGCATGCGCCGTCTCATGGGGAACAGTGTCGCATTGCGCCGCCCCTCTGAGAACTTGTACAAATCACAGCCGCCGGGAAGTCTGCGCCGCCCAAGCGCGCAAATACCGGTGGAAATCTCACGAAGTGATATATTTCCCCGGCACTTGAAGGGACATTATGAAAACAGAGATCTTCTACGCCCTCTATCTGATCGCTATCGTGACCGAGGCAATGTCCGGCGCGATCATGGGAATGCAGCGCGGCATGGACCGCTTCGGGCTCGCCTTTATCGGCATGGTAACGGCGCTGGGCGGCGGCACCATCCGTGACGTGCTGTTCGGCCGTCATCCCCTGGTCTGGATCGCTCACCCGGAATACCTGCTGCTCACGCTGGGGGCGGCTACGCTCACGTCGATCGTCGCGCGTCACGTCCACCGACTGCGCATGACCTTCATTACCGTCGACGCCATCGGGCTCGCCGCCTTCACCATTCTGGGTTGCGACATCGGCATGACGGTCAGCACCAGCCCGGTGATTGTGGTGCTGGCGGGCGTACTCACGGGAATTGGCGGCGGCATGCTGCGTGACCTGCTCTGCGGTCAGGTGCCGCTCGTGCTGCGCCGGGAGATGTATGCGAGCGTGGCGTGCATCGCCGGCGCGATGTACGTCGTCATGCTGCGTCTGGGGGTCGAGAACGGCATTGCGACGGGTATCTGCTTCGCCGCAGGCTTCGTCATCCGCATGCTGGCCGTGTGGTTCGGCTGGCGCTTCCGCACGTTCGAGAACGAAACGCCGGCCGAGCCGATGCATTAGGTATCCCGGCGCGAACGCCGCTGCTCGCGACCTACGGTTTGCCCACCGCCAGCATGACCGTCGGCTTGAGCGGACGACGCGATTCACCGATCCCACCGCACGCTTGCCGCCCCGTCTGCGTGGCACAGAAATCGAGCGTCTGACGCAGCAGCGTGTCGACCTTGCGCAGCGACAGGCCATGACGTGCGGCCACTTCCTCGCGCGTCAGATCGTCGACACGCAACTCCATGAGCACGCGCCGATGGTGGCCGGACATCTTTTCCAGCGCCTGCACCAGCGCCGCCAGCTCCGAGCGCGCGCCCGCGACAGCCTCGGGGCCCGGCCCCCGATCCGGCAACACGTCGAATACCTCGTTCTCGTCGGCGAGCGACGCCCACATGCTGCGTCCCCGCATCTGATCGACCGCCAAGTGGTAAGCCATCCGAAATACATAGGTCTCGGCGCTGTGCACGGCGTCGGGTAGCGTTGCACTGCCCAGCCGCACCCACGCCTCATGCAGGCTGTCGCTGGCCGTGTCGGAACAACCGACGCGGCGCGACAAACGCCGCAGCAGGCGGTCGTAGTTCGACTCCAGACACTCCCGCAGCATCTGGGTCGCAGCGCTCGCCCGGTCGCCCTCGCTGCCCTCCTGTACTTTGGCCATGGCGACGGCGACGTTGCTTCTTGTGCTCATTTCCACGTCGACGCCCCCCAAGCCCTGCTTTCCTCGTGTGACTTCTGCGCGAACATTGTGTGCCCCCGATCCCCATGAACGCTTCGATCTGCCGGCTGACGGCAAGCCTCAATGACAAGACGGATATCGACGGGCAAATCCGCAGATTATTTTTTGTAACGGCGCCGACGCTGTCACAGATGTGCCTTTTCCTCGCGCGTGAGTTGTGTCTTCTGGGCTTCGGTCAGTTCCCCGTTCCCCACCAGCTGGAATGCGCTCGACGGGTCGTAACTCACCTTGGCGGGCGTCGCGAGCGCCGCCCCGCGCTGGTCGGGCGACACACCGTTCGCATCGCCCGCGCTCAACATGCGCACGGAGAAGATGGACGGGGCGTTCTGACGCTGCGCGACACGCTCGCGGGCCATTGCCTCCTGTGCGGCCGACGCTGCCTGCGCCGCGGTGGCGCTCGCATTCGTCAATGCACCAACGTTGACTGCCGCGATCACCGGCAACCCGGTTGACTTGCCTTGCACCTGAACGTTGGCGGCATTGACCACCGCCAGTGCGGCGAAGTTGACGTTACCCGAGACGCGAATCCCGGCCTCGCCCGCATCGATCGTGCCCAGCGGCGCGACCAGATCGATGTCGCCGCCCGGGACTTCCGGCAACGGCGCCAGCGTGGCGATACCCGCACCGCTGGACGGCACCGATGGCGAGAGGGTCACGTCGCCCATGCTGTCGTACACCCGCTTGGGCGGCGTATAGAGCACCGTCGTCTTCGAACCGCGCCCCGCGTTGATGTCGCCGTCGGACGACCACGCCTGAATCGCACCGCCGAAGGTCGTCATCACCCGCGACAGACCGAGCAGAATGCTGTCCCGGCTGTAGAGCTGAATATCGCCCTCACCCTGCGTGACGACACCGGCCGTGGCGCCCGGCGTGACCCCTTCCACCCCGACCAGCGTGCGGCCGCCCGGGTTGAGCATCTGAATGGTGCCGCCGAAGTTGGTACGCACACCGGCGTCGCTGGTAACCGGAATGTTCACGCCATTGACGTTGTTCATCCCGACCACGCTGCTGAACATCGTGATCGCGCCCTTGTAGTCGTTGGGGTGGCCTGCGGCATCGTTCGCGGGGAACAGCGTCACAATGGCGTCGCGTCCGCGCAGATAGCTGCCGTAGCGCGGGCTGCCCGAGTCGTTGTATTCACGGCCGCCGAGCAGCAACTCCCGGAAGTATATGTCGCGTACGAACACGCCTTGCTGGGCGGCGGGCAACGCGAGGAAGTACGCGAGCGCATCGGCCGGGGTGCCGTCGTAGCCGAAACGTCCCTTGAGCCATGTCGCCAATTCATCGCCGTAGGCGTGCACCACTTTACCGCTGCCCGCCAGCGCGGTGCCACCGGGCAACTGGTTCGCCGGATCGAAGTACGCCTTGGCAAAACCGGCGTAATCCGGGCCGTTGGCGCCTACCCCAGCCAACACCGAGATCCCTGCACCGCCGCTCGTGTTCGACGGATGAATCACATCGCCCACGCTCGTCAGCATGCCGTAATAGCCTTGATACAGATTTCGCCCGGCCTGCATCTGCAACAGCCCCGGTCCGAGAATGTTCACCGACTGGTAAAGGATGTCGCGTCCGGCCTGCTTCAGTGTGATGTCGTTGCCGGTCACATTCGCGAACGTGTCCGGCACCGTGCCCATGCCGACGATGTCTCGCCCCGCCATGACCTCGAACGGCTTGGCGGCAACGTACCAGGTAGTGTGCGACGGGATGAACTGCGCCACCGGGTCATTGACCATCTTGAGCGTCTTGCCCAGTCCCAGATCGTCGATATCCACGCCTGCATAGATGCGTGCGGGCACGCTGTCGCCTGCGTGGAGCGCCGACGTCACCGTGTCTTCGCCGTAGGCGAGCGGCGTGCGGGCATTCTGACGGATGGCCGCATCGATCGACGCGCTGTTGAGCGCTCCACCGTTGAACGTCTGAAAGAAGACGTGCTGCGGCGTGGCCAACGCCGCCATGTCGGCGCCGGACATCGAGACGGTTCCGCCCTGACCGTAGATCGTACCTGCCGCATACATCTCGAGCTGCCCCACGGGGGAGGCGATCAGTTCCAGATCGGTTCTCGGGTCATCGGGCGTCATGCCCGTCTTGAAGCGGATATCGCCATTGGCAGCCGTCACGCTGAGGCTACCCGGGAAGAACGTGCCGGCGTTGTTGAGCGCGTTGCCCGAGGTGCCGCCGTCCATCGGCATCACATCCCCGCCGGCTGAGAACAACGACACTTTGCTGGACGGCCGGAACAGTGTGAACTGCGTATACCCGCCCTTGCCAACGGTACCCGTGCTGTTCGTGTAGTACCCGCCATTGACGTCCGAGCTCGGGATCATGCCCGCATCGCCAACGCCGCCGAGCACCAGATCGCCACGTGCGCTCATGCTGACCGTCCCGTCCCCTGGAACGAGGGTCGGCCCGCGCGTTTGCGTCACGCCCTTGATCGTCGTCAGCGGTTGCACACGCGGATCGAACGACTTCCAGTAGCTGCCGTTGCCGAACGGGGCCATCGTGCCGATTGAGCCCGCATCGATGCTTGCATCGCCGCGCAGGTTCGTGACATTGCCGAAGTAGTCGGACGGACGGTCGGACTGCTGCGCCAGAGACGAGCGTCCATTGAGCATCCCACCGACCTTCAGGCTCACATCGCCGCCGCCGGTCTGGACCACCGTGCCGTCGGATAACACGCGTCCGGTCGAGGCGACGGCGAGGTCGAGACCGGTCGATTGGGAAACATTGCCCGACATCGTCACACCGGCGTTGCGCCCGGCGTCCACGGTCAGATTCCCGCCCCCGAGCGTGCCGATGCCCTGGAACCCGACGATCGACTGCGTGAGGCTGTTCGGGTTGATCTGCGCCATCGAGCCGAAGTTGATGCCCCAAGCCGCCGCGTCCGGCGTCAGCCCGGCACCGCCCTGACGCCACAACCAGTTCGACGTGAGATTGCTGTTGTTGTAGCGCACCGAGTTATCCGCGATCTGGATATTGCCGGTGACGTCCTGCTGCGCAATGAGCAGCATGTCGCCACCGTGCTCCGGATACCAGACCTGCACGGCGCCGCCCGACGCCGCGCCCGGCAGGTTGTACGGATTGCTGCCGTCGGCTGCGAGGATCGGCGCCGACGCCGTGCCCGCCGTGTAGACGCCATAAGGCGTAGCTTCGCTGAAACTACCGCCGGACAGGATATCCAGGCTCCCGGTACCGGTGCGCAGCACGCTGAACGCCGTGGCGCGTTGCGCGTTGTTATACGCGGCGTCGCTCAACGTCACGTTGCCGCTGCCTGCCAATGCACGCGTCGACTGCATGGCGCGCTGATCGGCGGCCGCGAGATCGGCGCCACCGACGAGGCGCACCGACGCCGAGAGCGAACCGGGGGCGAGCATGGCTGCCATCGGCGAGGTGGGCGCGGCACCGGGGACGGCGGGGGACGCCACCCGCCCGATGGCGGGCAGGTTCGAGACTTCGAACATCAGGTAGTCATTCCCCCCCGACGACGGGCCGGGGTCGAGCATGGTGCCTGCCCGGATCGTATCGCCGGGTCCGTATGAGCGCCCATTCGTATCCACGAAAGGAACGCCGTAGTCCGACACCATCTGCAGATAAAACGCGTCGTTCGGCACGGTCCAGTCGGACATCAATGCGACAGCGATCTGGAAGGCGTAGCTGGAATTGCCCAGACCGGAGTAACTGGGCGGCCACAGCTCGGAGTTCGAATCGTTCGCGTAATCGATCGTACTGTAGACCGCCGGCGTACCGCTCGTTGACCGGAACCCGTCCGAGATGCTGCCGCCGATGGTCAGATTGCCGCCCGCCCGGATCGCAAGCGCCATCGGCTCGCCTGCGCCGTAGGTCGCCGAATTCGGGTCGCGGTTGGCAAATGCGCCATAACGGTACTTCGCGAGATCGATATCGCCGAGCGTCGAAAGATCGCCGGTCGAGGCGATCTGCACGCCCGGGCGCAGGTGGTAGGCGTTGCCGTAGGCCGACAGGCCCGCGGTGCGCGCCGCCAGGGCACCATTGCCCGCTGCGGCGTTCATGAACGTCGTGCTCGCGGTATCGTAGCCGTCGAGCGTTGCCTGCGAGATCTCGCTGCCCGGCGCGAGGTTGTACGTCCAGAAACCGTTGAGCGCAATACTGTTCGCACCACGAATTGTCAGTGGCCCGAGCGCGTCGATGGCGATGTCGCCCGAGGTTTCGCCCGTGCGCATCGCGTTCAGCACAACGTCGCCGTAGGACTTGCCGTCCGGCATGCTCAGATCGAGTGTTGCCCCCGGCGAGAGCGTCATTCGGCCGCCCGAAGTCGTCAGCTCGATATGACCGCGATTCTTCGACTCGACGGGTGCGCCGTAGCTGTCGACCTGAAGCTTCGTGCCGTGCGCGTCGAGCACTGCCGTGCTGGCGAGCGTGAGTCCGGTGCTGGCGGAAAGCCGGATCGTGCCCGGCGCGGCGCCGGACGCATCGATGGTGCCGCTCACCGTCAGGCTGCCGTTATCGACCGACAGATTGACCTTGTGCGCCTTCACGCCGTCGCCGACCACCAGATCGCCCTGCTTCTGCACGAAACTGCGCGCATCGAAGAAGCCACCGCCATTGAGCAGCGTGTTGAGTCCGGCGAAATCCGCGAAAGTCCCGGCCGACGCGCCGAAGTCCCCGCTGACGAACCCCGCGTTCGCGTTGCCGCGCAATTGACCGCCCAGCACGACGGCGCCGGTACTGGCGTCGACGGTGATCGTGCCTGCATGATTGTTCTGAGCAGAGACGTCGATGATCGAACCCGACGACTGCGAAACGCCGCCTTGTGCGCTCGTGAACACTGCGATGCCGCCAAAGCCGTAAAGGGTCGCCGCCTGAATACGCGACGTCTGGCCGCTCAGGTCGATGCGGCTGCCGTCGGCGAGCACGATGTCATGTGTCGCGTCGACGGCAAGCTTGCCACTCGGCAACAGGACCGTCGTGCCGAGACGGACGGTGTCGCCGGTCAGATCGATCTCCGCCCCCGCCACGCTCGACGTGGCCGCGCTTGGCGTTGTGCCCGCCGGGGCTACGATGTCGAGCGTGCCGCCTGCCGTGTAGCCGATGACCGACTTCTGCACGCCGGTCAGCAGTGGCGTGGCGAGCGTCAGGTTGCCGCCCGTGCCGCTCTGACCGAACACGTCCCCGCTTTGCGTGCTCGGCGCCTGATACACGAAGAGCTTGCTGTTGCCTGCCGAGACGATGCGGTCGCTGGCGGTGAGATCGACGTTGCCGAAACCGTACATCGTGCGCGTAGCGCTTGTCGTGTCGACCGGCGCGAATGTGCCGAGATCGATTTCTTTCGCGATCAGACTCAACGCGCCACTGCCCGGCGCGCCGACCAGCGCCGGTACCGGCGCATCGGCCACACCGTTCCATGTCAGTTGATCGGCCGCGATCGTCGCATGGTCGCCCACCGCGCCGTAACCGTAGATCGCCGGGGCCTTGAGCACGACACTCACGCCGGAGCCGCGGGTATCGAGGCGACTGCTCCCGAAGACATTGATCGCGCCTGCTGCACCCAGCGTGAGTTTCTCGAGTGCGGGCGCCCCGCTCGCCGGGTCGCCGTGCATCAGCGTCGAGAGCATGGCCTGATTGAACAGCATGCCTGCCGGATTGCCTGCGGCGGCCACTTGCGCCGCATCGCCGACATTGAGCGCGCCGACGGCCAGCGTGATGTTGCGCGCACCGAAGCGCGACGTCGGGTCGAGCGTCGAGGCACCGTTGGTCGAGAAGACCAGCGAGCCCTCGGCGAAGAGACCCGAGCCTGCGCCGATGGTGATACTGCCCCGACTCGTTTGCGCGCCGCCGAATTCGATCTCGCCATTCGAAAGGCCAAGCACCGTGTAGTTGCCGGCGACGTAAGGCATGCCGGTCGACGCCGTGTCGAACGGGGCCGGTCCCTTGCCGACGGTCGTGAGCGTTACGCCGTTGCCGAGCGTGATGTTGTTGCCGACCAGGTAGAGCTCTCCGGCCGATAGCGTCACGCCGTCGCGCACGAACAGATCGTTGCCGCCGACGCCGCTGTTGCCGAACATGTACTGCCCAACCTTCGCCGACGCATAACCGTTGATGCTCAGGCGCGGTGCGTTGATAGCGCTCAGATCGTTCGCACCGACCGAAACGCCGCTGAATCCGGCCGTGGGTGTGCCTGCGGTGATTTCGCCGACGTTCTCCACAGCCACCTGCCCGGCGATGCCACCCGGCGCCGCCTGGAAGTTGGCCTGCCCCTGGAACGAGAACACCGGGCCCGTTACGGGTGTGCCAGGCGACGTGAACGAGATGTCGAGCACGCGTCCGTCGCGCGGCAGCATCGGCACGAGGTTGCCGAATTGCGCTGCCTGCGCCGAAAGAAAGTCGCCGTAGCTCTGCTCGTTGTATTGCGAATACTTGCGCACGGCGGCACCCGGCGTGACCAGCAGCGTAGACGGCAGTTGGCTGCGCGCGCCGGTGTTGGCGGTACTCAGATAGCCCGCCGCCAGATAGGTGCCGTTGCCCGCGGCCGTCGGCGTGCCCGGCAGGATCTGTCCGGTGCCGCCGATCTCGACGCGATACGCTCCGGGCAGCAGCGCGTAGTTCGACGGCAGCAGCGTGTAGGTGCCGGCCGGCAGGCCCGGCACGCCGTCGCCGATGGTGATGCGTTGGCCCACGGCCGGATCGCCCGCACCGTTATCCGGTGAGACCGGTGCATAGTTCGACGCGTAGCCCGGCACAATGGCGTAGACCTTGTCGCCCGCCCTGCTCAGCTTCATGGTCGGGTTCGCGTTGACCAACGGCGTGTTGAGTACGTTGACCGAACCGCCTCGGCCGGACACGAATCCCGCGCCGGTGAGTGTGCCGCCGCCGGACAGGTCGAGCACCGCGCCGCTGCCGACCGTCACGACGTCGCCCTTCAGGCCGATGCCGGAACTGATCGCCCAGCCGCCAGCGGTGAAGCCGCCTGCCTGCAGCGGTGTGACGCTCGCGCCATTGAAGCTGTACGTCACGCCGTCTAACGTGCCGCCGTAAGGCATCGTCAGGCCGTTCGACGACACCGAGGTGATGCTGCCGGGCAGCAACTCGACGGACTTGACCTCGAGCGCCCCGTCGCCCGGCACTGCGGCGTCCGTCCGGCCGAAAATCAGTCGGCCCAGCGGCGCACGCAGGATGCCGCCCTGACGGATATTCGGTGCGGAAATGGTCAGCGTGCCGAATGCGGACATCGGCATGTCCGGCACGCTCGACGTGGTGCGTCCGAACGTGAGCGTTCCGTCGTAGTCGCGATTTCGCTGGCCCGCCACGATGTTCGCTACCGCACCGGTCGTCGGATAAATCTGCGCGCCGTCGAGTTCGATGTCCCAGGCGGAGAGCAACGTCGTGCCCTGCTGGATCGCCGGCGTGGGCAGGAAGCGGATATCGCCCTGACTGACCAGACGTGTCGTGAGAAAGCCTGTCACCGGTACCGACAGACTCGGCGAGAACGACAGCGGGCCTTGCAGATCGATGAGATTCGCATCGACTTCGAACGTCGCCGTCGTAGGCACCGCGGCCGAACTCGGCGCGCCGATGCTGCCGCTGCGATAGCCGTCCTTGTAGATGGACGGCGTGCCCGTCAGGTTCACATAGGGCGCGGCGAGGCGAACCATGTTGCTCGACGGCACGACAGTGCCGGTCTGCGGCGCCGACGACGTGAAGGCATTCGCCGTGAGCTTGAGGCTCTTGTCGAGCGAGAGCGAGACGTCGCCCGGGAAGATCATCATGTCGGTGGTCATCAGCGACACACCGCTAAAGCCCCCGTCCCTGATCTGGTCGACGCTCACGGCAGCGTTGCCGAACACGAGCGCCGAGACAGCATCCGGTCCCGACAGTGCCGCGGGTACGGCGCGCGTTTGCGTCACCACGAACTGCCCCGGCACGGTGACGTTGCCTGGCAACTGTCCCCACGGATCCTGGAATTGCGGCGTGACGAGCGAGAGCGACAGATCCCCGCCCAAAGCGCCGGCGCCCCCCGCTTTGGCATGAGCGTTGCCGTCGAGCATCAATCCACTCATCGAACTGAGCGAGACGGTGCCGCCGCTGGAGGCGAGCGTCGTCGTGCCTATGGCGTTCGCCGGTTGTCCCGACACGCTCGACGTGGCGACGCTCACCGCCGCGCCGTCGGCATTGAGCTCGGCCCCCGGGCGCACGATCACGAACGACGGCCCCCCGTTGATCGTGATGCTGCCGCCATCCGACACCATGCCGTACCGGCGCCCCGTGGCATCCGTGGCCGTGTAGCCGAAGCCGGAGACGTCGAGCAGCGCCGTCGGCCCCAGCCAGATCGACATGCCGAGGTTGTTGCCGCTCGCGTCGAAGTTGCGCGCGCTCGCCAGTACGTTGTCCGCTTCCGACATCAACGCGATCTTCCCGCCGCGAGCAATGAGCGAGCCGTCGACAGTGATGCGGCCAAAGGCATCGAGCGTGAGGCTCTGCCCGGGGTCGACGGCGAGCGTCGCACCTTTGCCGATGTTGACCTCGCTACCCGCCATGTTGCCCTGATAGTCCTTGCCGACGGAGCGCAGCGCGAGACTCGCCCCGGCGCGCTGCGTGAGCGTGGCGGTCCGGGCATTCTCGGCAACCAGCGGCGGCAGCGTCAGGGTCATGACCTTCGACGGATCACTGCCCGTCGGTGCCGTCGGGCTGTCCGCCGTAAAGCGATAGACCGGCATGACCGGTTCGAGCGTTACGCCGTTATCGACACGCACACCCTGGCCGCCATTGATGTCGTAGCTGGAGAAGCCCGTGCTGAAGAACGGCGTATTGCTGCCCGAAGCCCCCGCATTGAACATCGGGACCAGCGTGACGGCGACGGTGCGCGCCAGAGTTGTGCCCGCCGGAATGACGACGCCCACCGGATAGGTCACATCGACGTTGCTCACCGTACCTGCCGTGTACACGATCCGGTACGGACGGATCGCAAAGCCGACGGGGAACACGCTCGACGGAATGATTGTGCCGACCGGGAGGGAGCCGTCGCTGTTGTTCGTGCCGAAGATGTTGTTGATCAGCTTGCCTTTCGGCACCGTGTCGCCAGCGTAATAGCGATCGTAGTCCGAATTCGGCCCTGCCCGGTACGCAAACACCGTCACGCCGTCCGGCACGACCCAGTCCGCCGCCGTCGGTACGGTCGGCGCGACGTCGAACTGGATCGGCACCGGGAACGGGACGTCCATGATCAGCCGGGTATGGGCGTCGATCGAGGAGAACGGCAGCGGCGTGCCGGCAGGCACGGTATACGGTTCGGCCAGTTTCACGGCAATATCCGCCGACGTGCCGGCAGCCAGTTCGCCGCCCGCGAGCGCCGCGTTCGCACCGATCATGATGGCGTCGGGCGTCGAGATGGTCAGCTTGCCGCCGCCGTTCACGCCGTAGGCGTTGATCGTACCGTTCAGGATGAGCGTGCCAACGTTCACATTGACGTTACCCGCCGAATCGCCGGCGATCAGCGTCACATTACCGCCCGTGCCGCCCCGGGTCTTGCCGTTGGCGAGGATTGCAGCGCCTGAGGACACATCGATCACGCTGCCATCGCCGAGCGTCAGGTCACTCGTCGAGTCGAGCGTGACGCTGCCGCCGTTGATGAATGCCACCTTGGAGAGCGAGCCGGGGTCGGTGCTGCCATTGACCCACAGGCCGCGCACGTCGATGCGCGCGCCGGGCAACAACGTCAGCCCGACCGTGCCGTTGGCCGAGAAGAGTGCAGTGGCGTACCTATCACCCGCGCGCAGGTATGTGTTGGAGAGGGTTACCGTCCCTGACGGCACCGTCAGAGTGCCCGACACATCGACATACGGTGCGACCAGCGACAAGCGGCCGCCGTTGTCCAGACGCAGATCGCTGCGCACCTTCACGTCGCCCGAGGTCACGAGATCCACTTCGCCATAGCCCGTGGCGTTCATGCGCGAAGCGTCGAGCCAGAGGGTGCTGGCGCGCGAGGGGTCCAGCGTGCCGGCCGCCGACAACGCCGAGGTGATATCGGGAATGTCGCCGATCACGACATCCGTCGTGAAGACCCCCGTGCGGCCCGCCCCCGTGTACTGGCCGAGCGTAAGCGAACCGGCACGCGGTACAGCGAACTGACTCAACGCGTAGCCATCGGTCAGGCTCGACGGGCGCACTTGCGTCTGCACCGGGCCGGTGTAGACGTTGGCGATCACATCGCCTTCGAGTACGGCCGTTGGCGCGGAAATCGACAGACGGCCCGCGTCGCGGCCCACGGTGTAGCCATTTTGCAGTACGCGTTGGGGCGCGATCAGCGGGTTGGCATAGGACTCTGTCGTGTTCGCGCCCCAACGCGGGTGCGCCACGTCGAAGCCGGTGTACACGCCCGTGTAGATGACGTTCGCAGGCGCCGTATTGGCGTTGTAGATCTGGCCGTCCGCACCGCGCAGCCATGTTTGATTCAGGAAGCCTGTCTGCACATCGAGCGAGCCGCCCGATACGTTGATGGCGGCGCCCGCTTGCGTGACGACTTCGCTGCCGCCGAGCGTGACGGCGCCGCCCTGCGCTGCCCATTCACCGACGCGATGCGCCTGATTCGACAGATAGCCGCCGAGTTCCAGCAGGCCGCCGGGGGTGTACCAGCGTTCGTTGGCGTAACCGCCCACGGAAGCGGGCACATAGACCAAACGGCGACGGTCGATCCAGACATTGGCATTGTTCAACGCCGCGTTATCCCGGTTGCCGGGCGCGTCGCGTTGCTCGTTGCCCTGCACGTTGACCTTCACGTTGTTGCTGTCCATCGACAGCGATACGCCGACCGCCCCCGACACGTCGAGCTGTGCGCGATTCGCAACGAAGCTGCGTCCGGTCGCACTCACCGCGATTTGCCCGCCGGTCGCCAGCGTGAGCGAATCGCTCTGGAATTCCACGCTGCCGCCGCTCACGACCTCGACGCGCGACTGATCGCGGCGATCCGAGAGTTTCGACAGGTTATCGAACAATCCCTGCGACATGCCTGCCCGCAGGAGGTCTTGCGCCGCAGAATCCTGAATGAGCGCCGTGCGCTGACTGTCCAGCGCCGTCGCCCCGGTGTCGCTGATGAGCACCGACGTCAGCGCCCCGCTGCCCAACGTCACCTTGCCCTGCGTGTCGCTGGCCGAGTTCAGCAAGTGAATCGTGCCGCGCGTGTTCACCGTCGTGGTCGACACCGCCGTGCCTAGTTGCTGAACGTCGCGGCCCGCCATCGTAACGTCGCCTTCCGTCGCCATCAGCAGGCCTATGTTGACCACCTGCCCTGCTGTGCTCTGCGCGACGAACTGCGGCGAGATTTCATTGCCGCGCGTGGTCGACGGCGTGTTGGCATCCGTGCCTACGCCCTTGCGGATCACGAAGCTGTCGCCGGCGGCCAGCGCCACCTGCCCCTGCGGGGTGACGATGGTGCCCGCATTGCTCACCTGATGGCCCAGCAGCAGCACATAGCCACCGCCTTGCGTCACCGATGTCGGCGCGCGTGTCGTGATGTTCGCGCCCGCTTGCACTTCGACCCTGCCCAGCGCATCGGTAAAGCTCGGCGTCGTGCCGTTCGCCCCGTAAATCCCGCCGGTCTGGAACTGCGCGTCGCTCAGGCGCGCCGCCGCCGCCACCAGATTGCGCGTATCGACCTGACTCGTGCCACCGAAGATCACACCGTTGCGGTTCAGAATCAGTACGGTGCCGTCGCCGTGAATCTGCCCCTGAATCTGACTGGGACGTGCATTCGGATCGTTCACGCGATTGAGCACTGCCCAGTCGCGTTGCTGTGCGAAATTCACCGACGTATTACGGCCGACGTTGAACGTCTCCCAGTTCAGGATTGCCTTGTCGGCCATTTGCTGAATGTTGACGTTGGTCTTGCCGTTCTGTGACGTTTGCGTCGGCGCCTGCGCGTTGATCCAGCCTTTGGTCAGGCTGTTGGTGTCGACCTTCAGGCCGCCCTCGGTCAGTCCGTCGGGGATCGTGGCGTCGCTGTTGGCCGCAGCCGTGCGGGCGTTGGCCTGCGCGGCCTGCATCGCCGCAATGTTCTGGGCCGCCGAGCCCAGATTCGCAATCGAGCGTTGCAGTTGCGCGTTCGCTTGCTGTTGCTGCGCCGATGGGTCCATGAGCGACGTGACCGGCATGCCGTTGGGCAAACGTCCCGTCTGCGACGCTGTTGCCTGCGCGGCGCCGCGTGCGGCGAACCACGCGTTGCTGAAGGCTTGCTGTGCATGGGCGGCCGACGACGCGAGGAGTGTGAGCGCTGCCGCTTGTACGAGTGGTTTTCGATGAAGACTGCGAATGACGCGTCCGAGTCGCTGACGTTGGCGCTTACGCGGCGAGTCGGCAAAGGTGTCGGAATCGGGCGAAGCGAGCGAGACGAAAGGGTTCGGTTGCATGTCGGTTTTGCAGTGGCAATCGGTTAGCGGCCCTCCCCATCCGATCGATGCAGGTAGCCTTCCCTTTGATGACGACGCTCACTTGCGAAACCCGCAACGCCCGGCACGAAATAAATCGCGATGTGCGCCTTTTCACCCAAAATTCACCCACAACCCATGGCGTGAGTCAGCCCACCACCACGATGCCACCGGGTAGTTGCGTCACCCGCGCGCCAAGCACTTCCTGAATCTGCGCGAAGATTTCGCCCAGCCGGTCAATGCGGAATCGTCCGCTCAGACGGCTTTGCGCCAGTTGACTGTCGATCACCACCACACGCCCCGAGCGATAGCGATTGATCTCGCCAACGACGTCGGCGAGCGGCGTGTCGCGGAACACGAGCACGCCCGAGCGCCACGCGGTGGCGACGGTCGCATCGACCGACGTCGCGCGCCCGAGGTGTTGCCCCCGATAGATCACTTGCTGGTTCGCCGCCAACTGCACGTAATTGCTGCCCAGTTCGACGCGAACGTTACCGGACACACATGTCACGCATACGCACGTATCGAGATTGCGCACCTCAAAATTGGCCTGCGTGCCGATGGTACGTCCATCGCCCGCCGAGACGACGAACCGCCCGGCACTACGCGAGTTGTCGACGGCGATCTCGCCATCGAGCAAGTCAATGCCGGAACGTGCGCTCAGTGCGGACTGCCCACTGGCCTGCGCGCCCGTCCTCATCAGCGCGATGCTGGTTCGCGTGTTCAGATTGACCGTGACGTCATTGGGCAGCGCGATCTGCCGCTGCTCGCCGACCGACGTGCGGTAGTCGGCATGGGCCAACGACGTCATCGCCCCCCAGAGGCCGACCGGGGCGACCACGGCGGCCCCGATGCCGGCCACCGATGCGAGTGCGCCACCGAGGAGCACGCGACGCCCGACACGCACAGGACGACGCGCCTCGGCACGCTCGCGGGCGCGCACCATCTCGCCGGCCGGGCCGAGGTCGCGCCACAGGCGACGCGCGTCGGCGAATGCCGCGGCATGGGAGGGACTCGCATCGCACCATTGCTGGAGCGCCTGCGCATCCGCCACGGTGGCTTCGCCGGACGTGAGACGTCGCACCCATGCATGGGCGTCACGTTGCACGGCCTGCGCGTCGGACGCGGCCTGCCGGGTGACGAATCGGTTCGGGCTGTCGGGTGCTGCCTTCATGTCGGGGTATCTGTCGATCCTCTGCTTGCGGTGGCGGCTATTTTGCCCACAATACGGCCCGCCAATCCGCGCGTATCCACGCAATGTCGTTAAATTTCCGGGCGTCTTGATTACATGACGTTTCCCATTGCCGGATTCCGCATTTTTTTCAAATTTTTGTCTAGCGCGTCGCACGACCGTCATAAAGTCGTGCCACGCCCGCTGCCAGCTTTCTACCGTTCGATGTGCTCGGCGCAGAACGCCTGCGCTCGCTTCAACTCCAGTTCGACCAAACGCAAGGAAATCCCGAAACGCTCGGCGACTTCCCGTTGTGCAAGGCCATCTAGACGCACGGCCAGCAGAATGTCGCGACGGCGCTGCGGCATCTGCGCCAGAACCTGCGCGAGTGCATTCAGGTCCGAGTTCGCTTCCGCGATCTGGGCCGGGCCGGGATCGGGGCTCACCAGATCGAGCATCGTCTCGATCTCGCCAACGCTCAGACGGCGATCTTCGGCACGCTGCTTGTCGATCGCCGCGTGATAGGCCATGCGGTATAGATACGCGCCCGGATTGCGCACCGACTCGATGTTCTCCGTGTTCTCCAGACGCACCCAAGTGTCCTGCAAGGCGTCGCCCGCCAGATCGGACGAGCCGAGCTTACGCGAGAGCAACGTCTTGAGCTGCCCGTATCGCTCCACGAGCAGTTCACGCAGTGTGGCGCGCGCACTATCGGCCATTCGACCCTCCCGTCACGGGCCGGGCGTCGTTGGCCGGGTCGCACCCCCAACGGCGGCCGGAGGCCTTCGGCAGAATCACGAACGTGAACGGCTGGGCAAGCGATGGCGGCGCGGCTTCCTCGACACGCACGCCTTGCAGCGACGCGACAACCAGCTTGTCGACGCTCGCGTCGCCGCTAGAACCGAGTAGCGAGACGGGGCCGATCCGTCCCGTAGCGTCGATCCACAGACGCAGTGCAATGCGTCGGGCACCCAGCGCCAACACCGGCTGCGCGCAGAACGCGTCATGCACACGTGCCTGCACCAGCCCGAAGTAACGATGCGCGGCAGCGGCCGCTACAGGCGCAGTGTCGACAACGTCAGAGGCACTGGTGCGCAAGGGCACAAGCGCCACCGTCTTCGCGCCGGTATATCGCGGTGTGAGGCCACTGCCTTCAAGCAACGTCGCCAGCGCCGCGCGGTCGGTCATATCACCTTGCACAGGCGCGGAAAGTCGTCCAGCGGTGAGAGTGCTGTCATAGAGCAGCGACACGTCCGTGAATGCGCCGTAGGACTCGAGCGCGGACTGCAGCGGCTGCGCAGGGATATCGAAATGCAGCGGCGTCTGCGCCACGGCATCGACGGCGGTCACGCTCCCCGGCGCGACCTCCGTCGCCGAGACACGGGCAGAGCAAGCGCAGGAGCAGATCATCGCGATGCACAGTAACAATATCGGCCGCGGCGTGCTTATCGCTATGGTTCTGAGCATGTCCGCGCTACTTGGCGCACGGCTGCCCCGGGATCACGTGGGAACCCCTGGGGGCGTGCGAGAGTGAATGCTTCGCGCAGGCTAGCAGTCCGACATGAATTTTTTGTTACAAGCGTCGTATCTGTCAGCCCCCCCCCGCGTCTGACACCTGAGCGGTGCCGACCCTCTCGCAGGGCTATCTCCCCGGCTTGCTATCGCGCGACGGAGGGCTCGAACGTATCGGCCGCCACAGGGCCACCAAATCCGTACTTGGCACGCGGACGCAACATGAAGGCCTGCGTGCGTTGCTCCATGACATGGGCCACCCATCCCGCCGAGCGGCCGATGATCCAGAGTGCGGTCGAGGTTCCGTCGGGGAGTCCCAGCGCGCGTGCGAGTGCCACCAGCCCCGTTGCCAGGCCTGCATGCGCATTCGCTTCGGTGCGCATGCGCCCGAGAAAATCAAGCGTCAGACGGGTGTTCGTTCGCAACGTCTCGTCAATCGTCGGGTCGTCGGTCTCGTTCATCAGTTCGCCCGCGATCTGCATCATCAGATCCGCACGCGCGTCGCCGCCGGGATACAGCGGGTGATTGAAGCCGAGCAGGCTCGCGCCGTATTCACGAACACGGCCCACGCGCGAGTCGAGGGCGTCGAACGGCTCGCACAGCAGCAACGTCTCGATCTTCTCGGTGCTGGTGCCCGTAGTGAAGCCGATGTGCGAGCCAATCGCTGCGGCCACGCAACCGAACAAGTCCGCATTGGTCGACGCCGCGACACGCGCCGAAAACGTCGCCGGAGCCAGTTCGTTGTCGGCCAGCACGACCAACGCGGCGTTCATCGCCCGCAGCCTCGCCGTCGTCACGGCACTGCCTGCCGCCCGCAGAATGTGCGCAGCGATGCTTTCGTCATTGCCACGCGCAATAAAGCGTCGCTGCGGGCCGAGAAAGCCGACGCACCCGGCCATGCAATGCAGCATGGCGCGCGCCGCCTGCACGGCAGTGCCATCGGCCAGCTCGCGGGCGCCACGTCCATGCATGGCCAGCGCGAACGGCACCATGCCCAGCAAATTGCCGATATCGGCACTCGCCACTTCGCCATCGTAGACGGACAGAAAACGCAACACGTCGGACGGTGTCTCCTGCATCGGCCACTCGGGAATGCTGTCCTGCCAGATGCCCGTCATGAGCAGATGCACCACCGACTCGAACGATGCCCCGCCGCTCGCCAGATCGATCGCCAGCCGATTCCGATAGCGCGGACCGTGCGGCGTGATCTGGGTGATGGCCGAATGCAGCACCGGGTCGCCGAAGCGCATGGTCGACTCCGCCACGGCGCCAGTCGGCGCGCGCCCGCGCTTGCGGGTCGCGAGACGCTCGACATCGCGACGCAGATAGAGACTCTTCCGGCCGTCTTCATGCGGACGTGCCCGAATCAATCCGCGGCTGACATAGGCGTAAAGCGTGGCGGGTTTGATGTCGAGCATGGCCAGCACATCTTCGCGCGTCATCAAATCGGTTTGCTGCGTCATGGGTACCCTCGGCAATCGTCATCGCCCCGCTGCGACGACTTTTCGGCACATCATGCCACATTCATATTGACTTTAAAAATCAATATTGATAAACAAAAAATCGCCCAGTAAAGTCAACTCCGGATCACAAGACAAAGACACTGCGAGCCCGGTTTTCCGGAACGCCCGACAGGTCGCCCCATTCGGAGACAAGGCATGACCCAAGAGACCCCGTCGCGGCCATCGGAACGTATCGACGTTCGCGACGCGCTGCAATCCGCCCCGCTCGGGGCGTTTCACTACTGGCTGGGCACGCTGCTCGCGCTCATCCTGCTGTTCGACGGCTTCGACCTCTACAACGCGGCCTATATCGTTCACGACGTGAGCGCGCTGTGGCATCTGTCACCGAGCCAGATCGGCGTGTTGCTGTCCTGCGGACTCGCCGGATTCGCCGCGGGCTCGGCCGTCTCGGGACTGTTCAGCGATCGCATCGGACGCCGCCGCGTGCTGCTCACAGGCATCTGGCTCTCCGGGTTGATGAGTCTCGCCATCGCCCTGTTCGCGCATGATCTGCGCACCTTCATCGCGCTGCGCTTCGTCATGGGCATCTCGCTGGGCCTGTTGATGCCGGTGGCCGTCACCTACATCAACGAGATCGCCCCCAAGCGCAGCGCCAACGTCTTCACCATTGTGTTCTTCTCCTGCGGCTGGATCGGGGGCGCAACGGCATCCGGCTTCATTGCCGCGTGGCTGATTCCGCAGTACGGATGGCAAAGCATGTACTACGTCGGCGCGCTCTCAGTCGTGCTGGCATTGGCGCTGCAATTCGCGCTGCCCGAGTCGGTGTCGTTTCTCGCCAGTCGCGGCCGTCAGGACGAAGTGCGGGCACAACTCACACGCCTTTGGCCCGCCCGGGCCGGCGAGTTCGCGCACGCGACGTTCACCTCACCCGATGCCGGTGTGAAAGCCGGCTCGGTCGCCGCGCTCTTTTCCAGCGAATTCCGCCGTCAGACGATCTGCCTGTGGGCAATGGGCGCGCTGTCGCTGTTCTCGTCTTACGGCCTGTCGGGCTGGCTGCCGACGATCATGCTCAAACGCGGCGAAAACCTGTCGACGAGTTTTGCCTACGGCTCGCTGCTCGTCTTCGCGTCGGCGTTCGGCAGTCTGCTCACCGGCGTTGTGGCGGATCGCATCGGCAATCGCCGTCTGGCCATGTCGCTCGCCTGGTTGTGCGGTGCGGCGGCCATCGGCGTGCTGGGGACCATCACCGGCGGCTCCGTGACGTTTGTGGGCATCGTGGTTGCCGGCATGTTCGTCATCGGCACGCAGACCGTGCTGAACAACCTCGTCGCCGTGAGCTACCCGACGGAGATTCGCAGCACCGGCGTCGGCCTGTACCTCGGCATTGCCCGCGTCGGGGCAATGTGCGGTCCGGCGATTGCCGGCCTGCTGCAACAGGCGACCGGTGGCGCCGGCGTGATGTTCTTCGTGCTCGGCGCCGCACTGGTCACGGCGGCCGTACTCGTGTTCCTCGTCGCTCGCCCCGAAACCCTGCCCAAGGCCCCGGCCTTCGGCCACTGATCCTCTGCGAATGGGCGAGCGCCGTTCCGGCGCTCGCGCCACGCTGGAGACTGCGCATTGGAGCGCGTCATGTCAAAGCTCACTCTCTCGCTCGCCGTCAACGACTACGATCATGTGCGCGACCTGCTCGACGGCCGGGTGGCCGCACAAGGGATCGATCTCGTGCCATCGGTGCTGCCGGTCGAAGAGATTTTCTATCGCACCACCCACTTTCAGGAGTGGGATCTCTCGGAGATGTCGCTGGCCAAGTACGCGTCGCTACGCTCGCAGGGCGACGATCGTCTGATCGGCTTGCCGGTCTTTCCGTCGCGCGTGTTCCGGTTGTCGTCTCTCTACGTGCGGGGCGACGCCAGTGTGGCGTCGAGCGCCGATCTTCGCGGCAAGCGAATCGGCGTGCCGGAGTGGGCGCAAACGGCATCCGTCTATTCGCGCGGATGGCTCACGCACGATCAGGGCATTGCGCTCACGGATGTCGAATGGGTGCAGGGTGGCGTCAATCAGGCCGGGCGACGCGAGAAGGTCGCCGTGCGCGTACCGGACGGCGTGCGCTATCGCCCCTCGCCCGAGAAGTCGCTCACGGCCATGCTGCTCGACGGCGACATCGATGCGATTCTCAGCGCGCGTCCGCCGGCACCGCCGCCGGGTCGCGAGCGGGACATCGTCCGGCTGCTGCCAGACTTCGAGACGGCCGAGCGCGCCTATTTCGAGCGAACCGGCATCTTCCCGATCATGCATCTGATCGTGATGCGGCGCGATGTCTTTACGGCAAATCGATGGATCGCGGGCAACCTGCTCAAGGCCTTTACGCAGGCAAAAGACGCCAGCATCGCACGTCTCGAAGACATCACCTGCTCACACTTTCCACTGCCGTGGATGAGTCAGCGCGCCGCGCAGGCGCGCGCGATGTTCGGTGGCGACCCATGGCCCTATGGCATTGCGCCGAACCGCGTGACGCTCGACGCCTTTCTGCGGTTCGCCTTCGAGCAAGGTGTCTGTCACCGCCCGATGCAGGCCGACGAACTGTTTCCTCCCGAGGTGGCTGCCGCCGTGCGGGTCTGAGATCCGCTCGCTGCCAACATTCCGCCCCATCCTTCTTCAGTGGTATTTCACTTGTCCCGATCATGACGCAAGCTGCTACTCCCTACACGCCGGCGCCCACCGAACACGATGCCCGGTCGATGGCGCAACTCCTCGAAGACCTCGCTGCGGCGAACCACATCCTCGCGCATCACGAGGTGCTCGACGGCTTCGGTCATGTGAGCGTTCGCGACCCGCGCAATCCGGCTCATTTTCTGATCGCGCAATCGATGGCGCCCGAACTGGTGACGCCCGGCGACATTCTCACGCTCGATCTCGATTGCCAACCGGTCGATGGCGACACGCGCAAGCGCTATCTCGAAACGTGGATTCACAGCGAGATCTACCGCGCGCGTCCGGACGTGGCAGCGATCGTGCACAGTCACTCGCCGTCGGTGATCCCGTTCGCGGCGTCGTCCGTGCGGCTGCGTCCGGTCTATCACATGGCAGGTTTTCTCGGCAGCGGCGCCCCGGTGTTCGACATCCGGCATTGCTTCGGCTGCACGGACATGCTGGTCCGCAATGGCGATCAAGGCAAAGCGCTCGCCGAGTCGCTGGGCGACGCCGACGTGGCACTCATGCGCGGACACGGCTTCGTGGCGACCGCCCCGTCGCTACCCGCCGCCGTGTACCGGGCCATCTACACCGAGTTGAACGCGGGCATGCAATCGAAGGCCATCGCGCTCGGTGGCGAGGTGACCTACCTCGACCCCGAAGAGGGCAACCGCGCCAACGCGACCAATCTGGGTGTGATCGAACGCCCGTGGACATTGTGGAAACGTCAGGTCGCAGCACTGCGCGGCGATTGAGCGAGGATCGGCGCGACGGTATCCGGTATCTCCACGGCACCGTCCCTCCGACATGGCACTCCCCTTGACGTCGCCGTCCGACTGTCCGACGTCGGGGGAATGACACACTCGACACCCTTAGGGCATGACCGGCGGATGGTAAGTCAACGTTTGCGCCAACAGCCACAACATGACGATCACCACGGGAAAGTGCACCAGTAGTTGCGTGAACGTGTAACCCACCACGTCGCGAGCGCGCAGACCGAGCACGCCGAGCAGCGGCAGCATCCAGAACGGATTGATCAGATTCGGCAGTGCTTCGGCGGCGTTGTACACCGTCACCGCCCATCCCAGATGCACCTGCAGATCGTTGGCGGCTTGCATGACGTAAGGCGCTTCGATGATCCACTTGCCTCCGCCCGACGGCACGAAGAAGCCCAGCACGGCCGAGTACACGCCCATCACGCCGGGGAAGGACGACTGCGACGAGATCGCCACGAAGAAGCTCGACAGATGATGCGAAAGCGTCTGCCCATCGATACCGGGCGCTTTGGTCAGCAGATAGGCGATGCCGCCGTACAGCGGGAACTGGATCAACACGCCCGCCACCGAAGGCACCGACTTCGCAATGGCATCGAGAAAGCGGCGCGGACGCCAGTTGAGCAGCATGCCGAGCATCAGGAACACGAAGTTGTAGGTGTTCAGGTTCGAGATCGCCAGCAATGGGTCTTTCGTGGTGAACTCGTGCCCGATCCAGAGCACGCCGAGCGCCACGATCAGCACCGTGACGATCGGGCTGTACTCGAGCCAATCGCCCGGGCGCTGCGGCCTGGCATAGGTCTTCGTGGTGTCGTCGAGCGAGACGCCAAGGTCGGCAGCCACCGTCGCACGGGCGTCACGCGGTGCCGAAAAATACGCCAGCAACACGGACACCACGGTCAGCACGGCGGCAATCGCCATCGACTGCGGGAGGAAGATGGTGTCGGAGAACGGAATCACCCCGGTGATCTCGACCAGCGCCTTCGGCAGACTCGCCGGATTAGCCTGTAACTGCGCAGCCGACGAACTCAGGCCCAGCGCCCACGTTGCTCCCATGCCCAGATATGCTGCCGCCCCGCCGGCACGGTAATCCATGCGGATGTCCTCGCGTCGCGCAATTGCCCGTACCAGCAACCCACAGAACACCAGACTGATGGCCCAGTTGAACAGCGAGAGCACGATGCTTACGAACGCCACGTAGGCCACGGCGCTGCGACCGCTGCGCGGCAAGGCCGCCATCTTGCGGATCAGCAACGCCGCCGGGGGCGAGACCGCCACCACATAGCCCGAGATGGCCACGATGGCCATTTGCATCGTGAATGGAATCAGACTCCAGAAGCCGTCGCCGAATGCCACGCCCACTTTGACGGCCGGCACACCGATAGCCAGCGCGCCGCCCGCGCATACAATGACCGCCAGCGCGGCGAAGAGATATGCGTCGGGAAACCAGCGTTCGGACCAACGGGTGACCGACGCCGCCAGACGCTCCAGAAGACCGCCGTCTTGCGGCGCCTCCGTCATGCTCGATAGTGAAGTTCCCGGTTTCATGCTCTGCGTTCCCTTATGTGTGTATTGATCGGCGACGCTGCGTCACATACTGCCCGCCCCGTGTTCCCGTGTTGTCCCCCGCCACCACCTTCCCCGTGTCACGCCTTACGTTGACGCTGTCAGGCGGGCTGCGTTGCCTGCCAGACGAGTCTGGCCGCCGCCAGATCTTCCAATGCCGTGCCCACGGCTTTGAACACCGTCCGCTCGCTGGCGCTTTCGCGACGCAAACGTCCCGCGCGACACAGATCGGCCAGCGTGCCGCGCACGTCCTGCGCCGAGAACACACCGCGTGACATCGGACCGAGCAGTTCGCCCGATTTCGCCAGAGCTTCTTCGGTATCGACGAACAACGATGCGCCTGCGAAGCACGTGTCACTTGCCTCGCGCATCTGCGGCGTGAAACTGCCGATCAGATCCAGATGCACGCCCGGTGCAAGCCATTCGCCCTGCACCACCGGCTCGGTGGCGAGGGTCGCACAGGTGACGATGTCGGCCGCTTCGACAGCCGCTTCGGCGCTGTCACGAGCGACGGCGTCGAAACCCTGCTCCTGGAGGTGCTCGACCAGACGCCCGGCGGCCCGCGCGTCGCGATCCCAGACGCTCACGCGCGTGATCGAACGCACGGCACGGTACGCCAGCGGCACCAGCGACCCGACACGCCCTGCGCCAAGCAGCGCGAGGTGTGAAGCCTCTTCACGCGCCAGATACGAGGCGGCCAGCGCCGAGGCGGCCGCCGTGCGGCGCGACGTGATCTCGTTGCCGTCCATCTGCGCGAGCGGCACACCGCTCGTCGCGTCGTAGAGCAGATAGGTCGAATGCAGCCCCGGCACGCCACGCTGCGCGTTGGCCGGCGCAATGTTCACCGTCTTGATCCCCATCAGGCCGCCCGGCTGCCAGGCCGGCATGATCAGCACGGTCATCGCGGCCTGCGTGTCCGGTTCCGGAATGACGTGCGTGTGGCGCAACGGCACTTCGCAACCCGCTACGAACATGGTGCGCAACGCGTCCAGCAACGGGCCGAACGCCAGTGCATCGCGGGTGGCGGCAGCGTCGATGATTTTCATGAACTAGGTTCCTCTCTGAAGTGGGATGGAAATCTCAGGCGTCGATCACGACGGCTTCGCGCGGTACGGCCTGACACGCCAGACACATGCCCGGCTCGTCGAGCGCCACATCGGTCATGTGATCGACCTCGCCGGACAGCACGCGAACCGCGCAGCTCTCGCATTGCCCGACGCGGCAGCCGCTGGGCAACGTTAGCCCCAACGACTCAGCAAACGACAGCAGGCTGCCGTGCGAGGCGGTCCAGACGGCTTCGCGTCCCGACCGGGCGAACGTCACCGGCCATGCCGCATTGGCATCGACACGCGGCGCGCGGGGCGAGCGAAACGCCTCCTTGAATATGTCGAACGCAGGCACGCCACGGGTGACAAGTCCGTCCGTCACGGCCGCCATCATCGGCTCCGGACCGCACAGGTAGAAGCGTGCGCGGCGTGCGATCAGGTCGTCGGACACCACAGCGGCAGACAGCCGTTGCGCAGATGCGTAATCGCGGCCAAGCACGTCGGTCTCGCGTGGAGCGTCGTAATAATTGACGATGTGCACGTCGGGCAGCCGCTGCGCGAGCGCCGCCAGTCTTGCCTGAAACGCGTGCGTGGCGCCGTTGCGGTTGGCATAGTGCAACCACACCTCGGGGGTCTGCGCCGTCCCCCGATCCGCTTGCTCCGCCAGCGACTCGAGATAGCAGAGAAAGGGCGTGATGCCGATACCGCCCGCGAAGCAGACCACTGGCTGACGCGTTTGCAGCGGCAGAACGAAGCGTCCCGACGGCGCGCCCAGTTCGATGACGTCGCCCACACGAGCACCGGTGTTAAGCCAACTGGAAACCACTCCCTCGAACGCCTCGCCCTCGCGAGTGCGCCCCTGTTGATGCCGCACAGCAATGCGATAGCCGCGACGCTCGCGCGCATTGGCCGGCGCCGTGAGCGAATAGGCGCGTGTCACGGGCTGCGCGTGGCCCGGAATCGGCACGCGCACGCTCACGTGCTGTCCCGCCAGATAGTCGGGCAAGCCCACATCGTCGAGCGGCTCGAGTGCGATGGCGCGCACCCCGTCGGCCACGGCGTGGAGTTCGGCAATGCGAAAGCGCGCCAGTCCGTGCCACGGGCGACGGGCCGGATCGCTCGCCGCGTCGCGCGAGATGTCACAACGCAATGAGCGTAACGGCGACGATCCGCTGATCGGATCGATCTCCTGCGTCGTCGCCAGTGCGTTGTAGTTGCTCGACGGCTCACCCGCCATGGCGTAGCCGCGACGGCCCACGCTGTCGCATGCCTGCCACCAGCCATACTCCGCGAGCAATACATCGGCGCCGAGGCCCGCGTCGAACGCGGCACGAAAGCGTGCGACACCTGCCGGCGTCATCACCCTCACCCAGTCGCCTTCTGCGATGCCCTTCTGTGCTGCCAGCGACGGATGCAGATGCACCAACGGATCGGGTGCACGCATGCGCAAGCTCGCCAGGCCGCGATGCTGACTGTGGCAGTAGTAGCCATTCTTGGTCGAGCCGAGGACCAGCGGGAAACGCCTGGCCTCGTCTTCGGTCGCGGCGCGCGCCGCCACATGCACGGGCACCGGCGAATACCCGTGACGTGCGAGCCGTTCGGAGTACAGTTCGACGCGCCGGGTGTCGGTGGCAAACCCGCGCACGCCGCCCGCCTCGACACGCGCGTACTTGCGCTCGTACTGCGGCTGCGCACGCGAAATGCCTTCGGGATGCGCACGCAGCGTCTGCACGTCGAGCCCCGTCGGGGCCAACTGGTGATTCCAACCCGCTTCGAGACTGCCGCCGAAGAAGGCGTCGCCCATCCCCAGACGCACGGCGAGATCGAACACGATGTCGTTGTCGCTGCGCGATTCGCCGCGCGGCGACACCATACGCTGACGCAGTTGAATCAGCGCATCGGCCCGGTCGTCGATCTCGAAACCGGCACGTAATCCTTCACGCTCCCAGGGCGTATTCACTGGCAGCACGATATCGGCATAACGTGCCGACGGCGTCTCGAACAAATCGCAGTGGACATGGAATTCAAGCGCTTCGAGTGCGTTGCGCGCCATCTCGTAGTCGGCCTGCGACGCAAGCACATTGGTGCCGAAGCAGAACAGCGCTCGCACGCGGTAGGGATCACCCTCGAGAATCGCACGGTAAGTATCGCGCGCCGTCACCCAGCCTCGCGCTGGCGGCCCCAGGGGACGCGCATCGATACCCAGCGCCCGCGCTTGCTGCTCGGGACTCAGCAGATCGTGCTGGCTCACGGCGTTCACAGGTTGACGTGTCATGACGCGATTGCCGCCGCGCCGGTCGAAGCTGCCCGTCAGCGCATAGAGCACAGCGATGGCGCGTTCGATTTGCGTGGCGTTCGCATGCTGCGCCACACCGGACCACGCGTGATAAGCCACACGTTGGGCGCCCGTAAAGAGGTCCGCCGCGGCATCGAGTTGTGCCGGCGAAACGCCGCACAACTCACTCACCGTCACCGGATCGTATTCGGCCAGTCCTTCGCACAGACGATCGAACGCCGGGCGGCAGACGATGCGCGAACCGTCATCGGCCTTCACGGCAAATTCGCCGCGCAACGCGGCGTGATTGGCGGCGTCGCGGCTTAGCGCCTGCGTCGTGTCGTAGGTCTGAGGTGCACTGTTGACCTCGTCCCAGATCACAAAGGCATCGGGCACCGCACAGGTCGCCGACGTCGTCAGGTCTCTCGCCCGCAGGAAAAGGCCATTGTCGTTACGTACCAGCAATGGGGCATTGGTCCACCGGCGCACGAAGGTCTCGTCATAACGGCCGGTGTCGATCAGCCGGCGGGCGAGACCGAGTGCCAATGCCGCATCGGTGCCGGGTCGCACCGGTAGCCACGCGTCGGCGTCGGCGGCGAGCGGCGTCTTGCGCGGGTCGACCACGAGCAGCTTCGCGCCCCGGCCACGTCCGCGTCCGATGGCGTTGGCCTGACTCAGCCATGTGCTCGTCGGATTGTGGCCCCAGAGCATGATCACGTCCGCCTGTGCGTAGTCGGCCGTCGGCATGCCGCAACCGAACGTGAAGGCGTGCGCGAAGTCCTTGTGCCAGTTACAGATTTCCGTGGCATAGACAGTGTTCGGGCTGCCGAACACCCGGATGAAACGCTCGATCCAGTCGATGCTGTCGGACAGTGGCGTACCGCTCGGCGTCGTCACACCGAAGGCCACGGCATGTGCCCCGCTTTCGCGACGGATGTCGCCCAGTCGCGTGGCAATCTCGGTCAGGGCTTCGTCCCACGAGATACGTTCCCAGCCGGGATCGTCCGCCCCTTTGGGCGCTGTCCGGCGCAACGGCGTGGTCAGCCGGTCGGGGTGATGCACCAGTTCCGGTGCAGCCTTCCCCTTGCGGCACATGGCAGCGCCGTTCGGATGCGACGGATCGGGTTCGACCGCAATCAGTGCATCGTTTTCCACGCGATTGAGCGTGCCGCAGCGGGATCTGCACAACGTACAGAACCCGGGCTTGACCTCCTGAACCATGTCCCGTGCATCTCTATAGGTATCGAGATTCCGATGCTATACAGCCGCTCGTTTTATTACTAATATAAAAAATATACTTTGCAATATTGATTTTTTAAATGAAGCCAACCCTGCGTCAGATCGAGTATTTCGTGGCCGTGGCCGAGACCGGGCAGGTCATGCGGGCCGCCGAACGGTGCAGTGCGTCGCAGTCATCGCTGACGATCGCGTTGCAGAATCTGGAGGTGATTGTGGGCGCGCCGTTGTTCGTCCGGCACGCGAAAGGACTGCGGCCGACCGAGGCCGGCGAACGGTTTCTGCGGCATGCGTATCGCATTTTGAACGCCACCGACGATGCCCTTCACGAAGCGCGCACCTTGCCGGACGATGCGGGCGGGCGTCTGCGGCTTGCCGTCACCGAGACGATTTCCGCCTATCTGTTGCCTTCGGTGGCGAGCACCTTGTCGAAGCGCTTTCCGAACGTCGAACTCACCCTGATCGAGGGCGACCGTGAGGCCGTGGAAACGGCGGTGCTCGCGGGCGACGTCGATCTGGCGCTGTTGCTGGTGTCCAATGTAGTGGCCGACGGACTCGTCTCGCATACGCTGCTGCGCTCAACGCGCCGTCTCTGGACCAATCCCGGACACCCGTTGCTCGACAAGGCGAGCGTCACACTCGACGACGTGCGCGGCCAGCGCTTCCTGCTACTCGATATGGACGAACACGTGCAGACCGTCGAGCGCTATTGGCATGCGGCGCACGTCGAACCGGTCGTGCATTTCCGCACGCGCTCCATCGAGTCGATTCGCAGTCTGGTCGCGCAGGGATATGGCGTGTCGATTCTTTCGGATCTCGTCTATCGCCCCTGGTCGATCGATGGTGGACGAATCTTGCGGCGGGATCTGAGCACGGGCGTGCCCTCGATGGATGTGGGGCTCGTGTGGGCGGAGCGACGTCCGCCTGAAGGATTGACCGAGCGCATCGTCAGCGCGTTGCGCTCGCTCATCCGCGAAATTAACGATCGCGGTCATATGGGTGTCGAGTGATCGACCGACGTGCGCGCCGCGTGATGACGCGCGCTCGGACTCCCTCCCCCCGGACATCACGATCGAATCGGCAAGCTGACGTTGCTCTCGGCCAAGACGTTCGCTTAGCGCCATTGGATGGGGGGTGCTCAATGCCATCGCCATCGGTAAGATGGCACATATTGCGACCCACCCTGAGCGCCATGACACTCGATCCCTCTCTCGCTGCCACCTTCGCACCGACCGGCGTGCTGCGTGCCTGCATCAATCTGGGTAACCCCATCCTCGCAGGGCTGGACGCACAGTCCAGACCTTGCGGCATCTCGGTCGCTCTGGCGGCAGCGCTGGCACAGCGGCTGAACGTGCCCCTCGAACTCATCACGGTCGATGCCGCCGGGAAGTCCGTCGACGTAGTGTCGGCGGGCGGCGCCGATGTCGGCTTCTTCGCCGTCGATCCGAAACGGGCAGCGACCATTACCTTCACCGCGCCCTACGTGCTGATCGAAGGCTACTACCTCGTGCCCGAGGCGTCCGCCGTGAAGACCAACGCGGACGTCGATCAGGTCGGCACGCGTGTGGTGGTCGGCAAAGGCAGCGCATACGACCTCTTCCTCACACGCGAATTGCAACATGCGCAGATTGTGCGGGCACCGACATCGCCCACCGTCGTGAAGACGTTCCTCGAAGGGGGTTACGAAGTCGCGGCTGGCGTGAAGCAGCAGATCGAAGCCGATATCGCAGGCACGCCCGGCTACCGCCTGCTGGGCGAGCGCTTCATGGTGATTCGTCAGGCGATGGGGTTGGCAATCGGGCGTGGGGCGCAGGCCGACGCGTTTCTCGCCGCCTTCGTCGAAGACATGAAAGCGTCGGGATTCGTGGCCGACGCCCTACGTCGCCATCAGATTTCCGGCGCAGCGGTTGCGCCCTGAGTCGTCGACGGTCGACGGCGTCACTCAACCTGCATCGGCAACTCGGGCGCGCTCCCCCACTCGCCGAGCGAGGCGTCGTAAAGGCGAACGTTCGCATGGCCCAATTTCATCAGGGCGAACACGACGAGACTGGCAGAGACACCGCCGCCGCAGTAGGCGATGACGGGGGTTTGTTCGTCGATACCGGCCGCGGCGAAGCGTTCGCGCAGTCCGTCGTCGTCGAGGAAGCGGCCGCTATCGGCGTCGAGCAGGCTCGCCGCCGGAATGTTGATGCTGCCGGGAATGTGGCCGGGCCGCCCCTTGCGCGGTAACTCTTCGCCACTGTACTGAGAGGGTCGAAGCGCGTTGACCAATCGGGTGAGACGCGTCGGTTCGATGCCCCGCACGACTTGTTCGACGTCGGCGCGGGCGGCGACGAAAGGCCGCACCGGCGCGACAGTAAAGTCGCCCCTCGGCACGCTCGCCTCATCGCCCTGCGCCAATGCGCGCCCCTCTGCACGCCAACGCGCCAGACCACCATCGAGGACATGCGCGTTGGTAAAACCGTAGACGCGCAACATCCACCAGATCCGCGTTGCCCACCAGATCGAACCGGTGCTGTAGATCACCACGAGGCTGTCGTCGCCGATGCCCAACGCTTCGACAGCGTCCCGAAATGCCGCGGGCGGCGGCAGCATCAAATGGAACTGATGATCCGGGTCCGAAAGCTGAGCATCGATATCGATGAATCGCGCACCGGGAATGTGGCCCGCCTCGAAGGCGGCGCGCTCTGGCTGCACGCGTTGCTTGATGACCGGGTCGACCACCATCGTCGCGCTGCAGTCGAACACACGTAACGTCGGATCGTCGAGGTGATCGGACAGCCACGCGGTGGAGACGAGAAAGCCGGGCTCAATGCCGGCAGACGATAGGGTCAGGGACATGCAAAAGCTCCAATTGAGCGACGTGATTCAGGCGTCGGCCCACGCGGCGAAGCGACGCTGCGTCCATGCGATACCGGCATCGGCCAGATAGCCGACGGCCATCGTGACCAGCACGTAAGCGTAGACCTGCGCCGATTGAAAATAGCGCTGCGCCTGCACGATCGCCTCACCGAGTCCGCCGCCGGTGACCATTTCCGCAGTGAACACCGTGATCAGGCCAATGGGCAAGGCGATGCGCACGCCGGAGAGCAGGGCCGGCACCGTCGCCGGCAAGATGATGTAGCGGAACAGCGCATCGGGACGTGTCCCGAGCGACTGCGCCGCCCAACGCAATTTGGGCGAGACAAGCGAGGCCCCCGACTCTGCGGCAACCATGAACGGAAACACGCAAGTCGCAAAGACAAGCGCAATCTTCGACAGACTATCCATCCCCAGCCATACCGTGAACACCGGAATCAGCGCGATCTTGGGTAACGGAAAGCCAAACGCCACGTAGGGCGACAACAGCCAGCGGCACACACGCGACTCGGCCATCGCGAACCCTAGCGGAATACCGATCACGCCTGCGAGCGCCACACCTGCTACCGCACGCAGCAGACTGGTGCCGAGCGCCGCCGGAAGCTCTCCGGTCGCGATCAGATGGCCCAGCGTCGCAAACACAACCGAGGGCGCGGGCAGGAAGACTGCGCGCACCCACTCATGCACGGTCGCGACTTGCCACGCCAGCAGAATGACAGCCAACGCCAGCCACGGCTGTGCAACGCGGAACCAACGCGCCGCCATCGCACGGCCAGCACGGCCCTCGCGGGCAGACGCCGGAACGGGACTGTCTTGCAGTTCAAGCGTATCAGCCATGTCGTTGTGCCGTTTCATGCCAGCGCAGCAGTGCGCGAGTGGACGCGTTCAGCAACGTATCCAGTCCATAGGCGACGAGCGTGGTCGCGAACAGCGCAGCGAAGAGATAGTCATAGCTGCCCTGATCGCCGTATTGCCCGATGAGCTTTCCGATCCCCTGATTCGAGACGATCATCTCGCACGAGATGGCGACCAGCAGCGTGAACCCCAGCGAAACGCGTGTACCGGTGAGAATCTGCGGCAACGCGGCGGGCAAGACCACTCGCCACAGCAGCCCGGCTCGCGACGTGCCGAGCGATCGCGCGCTCCACAGCAACACACGTGGCACTTCGCGCGCACCACGCAGGGAATAGACGATCAACGGCAACGCAGCGGTCACCGCAATCACGATCACGTTCGTCGCGCCGCCAACACCGAACCACAGCACAAGCAGCGGAATGAGGGTTGTCTTGGGCAAAGCGTAAGTGCAACGAACCACCGGCGCCACAATGCGCTCGAAACCCGGCACCGTCGCCATCAGCAACCCGACCGGCACACCGATCAGCAATCCGGCAGCCAACCCCCACGCGCTGGAGATCAACGTCGCCGCGAGATTGGACTGAAGCTCTCCTGTGTGCACGAGATGGACTACCGCTCGCCAGATGTCCTGGAGAGAGGGCACAAAGCCTTCGGCCAACCAATGCCAGTGAACGGCCGCCTGCCAGACAAGGAACAACACGGCCACCGCAAACGTACCGGTGAGCGCAGGCGCGTAGCGCTGACCCAGCCTGAGCGAGGCGCTCATACCGGGTCCTCGGTCAGCACACCCCGGACTTGCTCGCGCACGGATAGCCAGACGTCATTGCGCAGTTGGGAGAAGCGCGGCGAGAGCATGGTCGCTTCGCGGCCCAGTGTGCGATCGAGATCCACGTCCACTCGCTTGACGATCCGGCCCGGACGACGCGACATCACGTAGATCGTGTCGGACAGATACACCGCCTCGTCGATATCGTGCGTCACGAGGAGCGCTGTCTTGCCTGAGCGATCGAACAGGCGCAGCAGTTCGTCCTGCATGAATTCGCGCGTCTGTGCATCGAGTGCACCAAACGGCTCGTCGAGCAACAGAATCTTCGGATCGCAGGCAAACGTGCGCGCCAACGCCACCCGCTGGCGCATGCCGCCGGACAGCTCGCGCGGGTAGCGTCGCTCGAATCCCTTCAAGTGAATCAGATCGATGTAGCGTTCGACCGTTTGCGCAATGTCGTTGGCGCTCGCACCCTTGCGGCGTAATCCGTAAGCAATGTTCTCGGCCACAGTCAGCCACGGGAACAGCGCATATTCCTGAAACACGACACCGCGGTCGACCCCCGGCCCCCGAATGGGCGAACCGAAGGTTGAACACGTGCCTTGCGAAGCCTCGACAAAGCCGCCGAGGATATAGAGCAACGTGCTCTTGCCGCAGCCGGACGGCCCCACGATCGAGACCAGCTTGCCGGCCGGCACATCCAGCGCAATGTTCTCCAGCGCGACGACGCGCTCACCCGCCTTGTCGAAAAACTTCGACAATCCTGCGACATGAATGGCGGCTGGCGCTTCGTTTGCGGCGCTCATGTTCAGCCTCGGCGCGGGAGATACGACGCATCGACATACGCCGTGATGTTCACCGGCTTGGGCAGCAGGCCCAGTTTGGCCATCGCGTCGATGGGCGGCTGAAGGCTCGCGGCCGTGATGGTTGCACTCGGATCGCGGTAAAAGTCCTTCGGCGTCAGGAAGTATTCGTCGAGCGACGCCGCCGGTGTCTTGGCGAGATCGGCCGTCAGCGCAATGACTTGCTTGCGATTGGCCGGATCGTAAATCCAGCGCTGCGCGTCAACGTAGTCGGCGAGCCACGCGCGCACGGCGCCCGACTTTTCCGACAGGAAACGCGTGCGCGCGCTCTGGAACAGCACGGGGTATGGCGGCACGACACCCACGGCATCGAACACCGTCCGAATACCGCCCTTCTTGGCTTCGTCCACCTGAAACGGCATGGCGAGGACACCGACGTCGACCCGCTTCTGGCGCAGCGCCGGTCCGATATTGCCGAACGGCATTTCGACCACGCGCACGTCCTTGCGCGGATCGAGGCCGTGCTTCTGCAACGCAATGCGCAGGATGATGTCGACGCTGCCATTGAAGGCGTTCACCGCCACGCTCTTGCCCTTGAGGTCCGCAATCGAGCGCACGGGGCTATCGACAAGCACGACAAACGGGTTCGACGCATAGCCCTGAACGGCGTCGCGATGAATTTCGGCGATCGCCGTGACGCCACCGGGAACGGCCTCTTGCGCCACCGCCGTTGCCAAACTAGTGAATGCAAGTGTGCCGATGTCGGCCTGCTCGGCGGCGAGCAAGGTCGCCACGCCGGGCGTGCCGCGCGCGGTGGTGGTCTCGATCACGTATTCCTTACCGTGACGCTTGAGCACGTTCGCCTTGAACCAGTCGCTGGTGATAACGGTTTCCAGCTCGCCCGGGCCGACGACACCGGCCGTGGCGTAGCGAATGACCGGGGGCGCGGCGCGCGCGATCATGGGGAAGGACAGTGCCGTAGCCACGACCGCCCCCTGCTTGATGAACTGACGGCGAGACTGCCGCGACGAATGGTCTTGTGCCATGAGTGAAATCTTCTGCGAGAAGTGACGTGAGGTGAGCGTGGTGTCAGTGCGCGGGACGCGCGAGTCCGAGGTGATCGCGAAGCGTGTCGCCGCGGTATTCCGAGCGGAAGACTCCACGCGACTGGAGATCCGGCACCACCAGCCGCACGAAGTCTTCGACGCCGCCCGGCAGATACGGCATCTGCACCATGAAGCCATCGCAGGCACGTGCGTCGAACCATTGCTGCATGGTGCCGGCCACGGCCGACCCCGTGCCGTTGAAATCGCGCAGCGGACCGATGCCGTAGCGCTTGCCGATCTCGCGCAACGACAGGCCCTGCTTGCGCGTGAGTTCCGCCACTTCCTTGTAATGCCCCTGTACGCCGCCGACTTCGAGATCGGGAAGGACATCGTCCTGCGGGAACGGCGAGAGATCGATATCGAGCTGGTATGACAGTGTCGAGAGACCGGCCTGCGGATCGCACAGATCGTCGAGCAGCGCTTGCTTGTCGCGTGCGATCGAATCGGTCTCGCCGACCACGGGGACCATGCCGAGAAGGACCTTCACGTCGTCGGGATTGCGGCCATGGTGCGCCGCACGAGCCTTGATGTCCTGATAGAACGTTTGCGCCGAGTCCTGCGAAGAATGCGTGACGAAGATCACATCTGCCCACTTTGCCGCGAAGTCGCGTCCACGACTCGATGCCCCCGCCTGAATAAATACCGGGCGTCCTTGCGGCGGACGGCTCACGTTCAGTGGCCCTTCCACGTTGAACCACTTGCCGCGGTGAGAAATCGGGCTGACCTGCGCGGGATCGGCGAACTGCGGCGTAGCACGATCGAGCGTTAGCGCACCGTCGCGCCAACTGTTCCAGAGCTTGCAGGCCACTTCGACGAATTCGTCGGCGCGGTCGTAGCGCGCTTCACGGGAGAGTTGCTCGTCGAGCCCAAAGTTGCGAGCCTCGGCGTCCTGAAACGACGTGACGATATTCCATGCGACACGCCCCGCGCTCAGATGATCGAGCGACGCCAGTGCGCGTGCGACGTGGAACGGTGTGAAGTAGGACGTCGAGATCGTGGCGGCGAGCCCCAGATGCTCTGTGCTTGCCGCCAACGCGGAGAGCACCACCATCGGATCGAGACGCAGCGCGCCAAGCGCACCATGGCGCAATTGCGAATCGAGACTGTCGCCCAGACGTCGCGGTAGCGCCTGAATGTCGGGCAGGAAGATCATGTCGAACCGGCCCGCTTCGAGCAGGCGGCCGATTTCCCGGTAAAAGCCTACCGAGAGAATGTCGTGCTGTGCAGAGGGATAGCGCCACCCGCCATGGTGACCGGAAACCGGCCCGGCCATGACATAGGCGGCCAGATGCATTTGACGCGGAGAAACATTCGACATGCCACACAACCCGAAAAGACCTGTTCATGGATCGGCGCGCGGAAGAGTCATGGGCTGCGCCTATCTCAGTCTTCCCGAACCACTGCGAATACGTTGCGCGGCGGTACGTGATCGTGCCGCCGGCTCGCATGCAGTATATGGGCGCCCGGCAGGATGACAAATTCGAATCGGTGCTAAGCAAATTCTCCACGAGCGAGGTGTGCCCTTCTGCCGGGCATCCCTCGCTCGAACAATGTCGCGCCGTGACTACGCGAGCATCAACGCAAGGTTCTGAACCGCCGCCCCCGATGCCCCTTTGCCGAGATTGTCGAGAACAGCGCATAACAGCACTTGCCCGTGCTCCGCATTGCCGAACACGCTCAACTGCATGACATTGGTGCCGTTCATCGCTTCAGGATCGATCTGCTTCACGGCACCGGGCGCCTGCATCGGCATGACTTGCACATAGTCCTGTCCGGCGTAGTGATCGACGAGGCATTGATGCAACGTGGCGGCGTCTGCACCGGATCTCAGAAGACGTGTCTCGATCGGGATGGTCAGCACGATGCCCTGACGATACGAACTGTAGGAAGGAACGAACATCGGGCGAAACGCCAGCCCCGAGCGCTGTTGAATCTCGGGCGGATGTTTGTGCGCAAGTTCCAGTCCGTACAGCCGATACGCCGATGGTTTCGTCGCATTCGGCCCTTCGTGTTCGTCGACGCCCGCACGCCCCCGGCCGGAATATCCGGAAACGGCATGAATGCTGATCGGATAATCGGCGGGGATCGCCCCGGCGTCGAGCAGGGGACGCAGCAATCCGATGGCCCCCGTCGGATAGCAGCCCGGATTGGAGACCCGGCTTGCGCCCGCAATGCGCTCCGCCTGATCCTTCGTCATTTCGGGAAAACCGTACACCCAATCCGCATGCGTGCGATGCGCGGAACTCGCGTCGATCACCCTCACGCGAGGATTGACGATGGATGCCGCCGCCTCGCGCGCGGCGCCGTCCGGCAGACAGAGAATCGCGATATCGCAACTGTTGATGGCCTCGGCACGGCGCTGCGGGTCCTTGCGCTGAGCGTCGGGCAATGTCAGCAGCGTGATGTCCTGGCGATCCCGGAGCATGCCGTGGATCTGCAATCCCGTGGTCCCCTGGTCACCGTCGATAAAGATAAGCGGAGAAGACATTTGCGCAACCCTCCTGTCATTGGGTCATGAGCCGTGCTCGATGCGCTATGTTCCCGCGACGCGTAGAATTAGAAAAGTTGAATTTCGTGAATCTTAAATTCGGATTTTCTGAATGATGATGCCGATATGAGAGAAATCAGTCTCGACCGATTGAAAACGCTTGTCGCCGTTGCCGACAGCGGCTCGTTTGCCGACGCCGCACAGGCGCTGCATCTGTCACCGCCGACGGTGAGTCTGCATGTTGCCGATCTCGAAGCACGGGTCGGCGCACTGCTCCTGTCGCGCAAGCGCGGGCAGATACAGCCAACGTCCGTGGGCGAGGTGTTAATCGAGCGAGCACGGCGCCTGCTCGCCGAGGCGGAACAAACGCTTGAGGATATCGAGCGCCATGCTCAGGGACTTGCCGGACGGGTCCGTCTTGGCGCCTCGACGGGGGCCATCGCCCATCTCCTGCCCCAGGCACTCGAAGCGCTTCGCCTGCACCATCCCGACATCGACGTTCAGGTGGCCATTCTGACGTCGCAAGAGACGCTAAGCCGCATTCGTCGGGGCGCACTGGATTTAGGACTGGTGGCGTTGCCTCAGCCGCCGGTGGCCGGGCTCGTGATCAAACAATGGCGACGCGATCCCGTCATGGCGTTCCTGCCTGCGCACTGGAATGGCCCCAAGCGGGTCACGCCCGAGTGGCTCGCCACGCAGCCGCTGATCCTGAATGACAGTACAACGCGTCTGTCGCGACTGACGGCCGAGTGGTTTGCCGCCGCTGGACATCACCCGACGCCCCGCATCGAAATCAATTACAACGACGCCATCAAAAGTCTGGTCGCGGCGGGCTACGGCGCGGCGCTGTTACCCAACGAAGCGCAAAGCGCAACGCTGGACGAGCGCATCGCTATGCGGGAGCTGCGCCCGGCGCTGTGGCGGCAACTCGGAATCGCCCACCGGACCGGGCACGTCGAACGCGCGACGCAACACGTTCTCGACGCGCTGTGGGGACTACAGGAAGGTCGCAAGCGGTAACGTCTGGCCAATGGCGCCCATCGCACCGCCGATCTGCGTTGTCTGCCAGACCAGCATGGCAGATCACACGTGTGGCAACACCCTCAGGCGTTGGCTTCGAAATACTCGATCACGTTCAGACTTGCATTGCTCAAGTGTTCTCGGGCAGCATTCTGGGCGTCATCCGGCTTACCGGCAACAATGGCCTCGACAATGCGTTCATGTTCGTTGTCCGAGCTCACCACGCGCTTCTTCTGATAGAACAACTTTGCCCTGAACGGCGACAGCCTCACCCGGAAACTGCGAGCCAACTCGGCCAGCGACACGTTGCGCGCGCCGTCAAACAACAGTTCGTGAAACTTGTCGTTAATCTGCGCGTATAGCGCGGCGTCGCCGGCATCGGCCGCTTCGTGCGCCTGCTTCGCGACCATCTCGAGACGCAACCGCTCCGAGCGGGTCATGCGTTCAGCAGCGAAACGCGCGCATAGCCCCTCGATTTCGGCGGCGGTCTCGAACATGTCGCGAAGCCGGGCGACATCCACGCTCAGCACCGTCGCGCCGCGTCGCGGCACGATCTCGACCAACCCTGCAATGGCCAACTCCCGCAGCGCATCGCGCACAGGCGTTGCCGAGATTCCGAACCGATCCGCGATGACCTGAATTTCCAGTTTGTCGCCGCTTGGCACACGCCCGCTGATGATGTCCTCGGTCAGCCCTCGCACGACCCTCTGCGACAGTGTGGTTTCTTCCCGGGTGTCATTCATTTTCGTCTCCCGTGGAATAGGGGGTTAGCGTGATGTACATGTCGTGTAGAAACGATAAGCGTCGTCGAATACCGGTGTTCCGGGCTTCGAAAATGAGTCCAAGACCGAATAATGATGCAGTGCCGCCCAGCTTGCCAAGCACACCGGCAAACCCAGCGCCACGCGCCGGTCATGCATGGTACGCGATTGCCCCTGTAACGCCGGCAATTCACCCGCCCCCACCCCCAGCATCACAGGCCCGGGCGACGACGTTGCCCACAGCGCCGGACTCGCCGCTTCGGCCGATGCCGGCGTCAATCCCAGCGCTTCGTTCAGCGACGTCCCCGTCAGCGGCCTTAGATCGTACAAGCCCGACAAGGCGATGACGGCGTCTGCCTGCGCGCCCGCACTCATCGCCAGATGACCGCCTGCCGACCAACCCGACACCACCACCTTACCCACCGCTCCTACATAGGGCACGAGCGCCGTGCGCAGACCCGACAACGCCTTGCCGACGCCCGCCATCATCGCCGCCAGGCTCGCCCCCGGCGCCAGCGGATAGCCCAGATTCACAACATGCACGCCCCGCGCTCGCCAGGCAGGGGCGACAAATGCGAAGACTTCCCGCGAATACCATTGCCAATAGCCCCCGTGGATAAACACCAGCACATCGCCATTCGGCGCCTCGCCCGGCATCAGATCGAACGCCTCGCGTTCGCCCTCGCCGTACCGAATGCCTCGCACTACCCCGGGATCTTCGTAAGCCAGTGCGCTGCGCGCACGCCAGTCGTCGAAATAGTCGTCACAATCGGCCACCGAGCCCCGATTGTCGTAGGGATGTGCGGGTTCCGTCATCGAGTCCTCTCCTGCGCTCACGCGCTCGCCTGAATGGTTTCCAACACTTCGCGCAACTTCGCTCGCCGGGCTTGAGGCAGCCCTTCGATGGGCCCGCGCGCGGGGCCCGCGTCGCGCCCGACCAGCGCCATCGCCTCTTTGATCACCACGGGAAACGAGCCCAACGCCCACGCAGCACGTAGCGGAGCGAGCACATTGTGCACAGCACGCGCCGCTTCCCACTGCCCCGCCCGCGCAAGTTCGTAGAGTTTTAACACTCGCTCCGGAAACACGTTCGCCGCCGGCGAAATCGCGCCTGACCCGCCGTGCAGCAACATCGAAAGAAATAACGTATCACGTCCGCAGAAGCCAAGCGTCGACTTGCCGCCCACACGCATGTACTCGGCAAACTGCGTGAGGTCGCCGCTCGAATCCTTGATGCCGACGATGTTCTCCACCTCCATGCACCGTTTGAACAACCCGACCGAGACATCGACCGCCGTTCTCGGCGGGTTGTTGTAGATCATCACCGGTAGCCGTGTCGCCTGCGCAACGGCGCGAAAGTGGCCGAAAAGCTCGTCGTCGTTCGGTTGCACGAAGTACGGCGTGATCACCAATGCGAGGTCGGCGCCGATCGACTCGGCCGCCTGCGTCAGCGCAATCGACTGACGTGTCGACGGTGCGCCAGTCCCCGCGTAGACCGGAACTCGCCCATTGACTGTCTGAACGGCAATCTCGATGAGACGCACATGCTCCTCGAAACTCAGGAAGTAGAACTCGCCCTGGCTCCCTGCCACCGAAATGCCATGGACGCCGGCCGCAAGATAGCCTTCGATCAACTCGCGTGTGCGGGCTTCGTCGAAATGGCCATTCGCATCGAACGGCGTGACCATGGCGGGGATCACCCCGTGAAAATGTTGCGTCATGAAATCGTCCCTATCCATTGAAGTCGAAGTCGCTCACAGCGCGCGCCACCAGATCTTGCGTCCGGCAAGATCGATCAGGGCATAAAGCGCCCCCGATATCACGGTGATGGTCACAATCACGGAGAACATGAGGTCGGTCTTGGCCGACGCGTTTGCCAGCAGAATCAAGCTCCCCAGCCCGTTTTCCGAGCCAACGAACTCGCCGACGATGGCACCGATCACCGCCAGCGGCATCGCCATCTTGCAACCGTCGACAAAGCTCGGCAGTGCGCTCGGCACACGCAGCTTCCAAAACGTGCGCAAGGCAGATGCGTTCATCGCCCTGAAGTGCTCGACCAGATGCAACGGCGTGCCCGCCAGCCCACCCAACGTCGAGATCACAATGGGGAAGAAGGCAAACAGGAACGCCATGAGGATCTTCGACGTTGCCCCGTATCCGCACCACACGATGAGCAACGGCGCGAGCGCCACTTTCGGAATGCCCTGGATCGCCACGATCATCGGCATCACGGTGCGCCGCAAGCCGTCGAAGAAAAACACCAGCAGGCTGATGAGCACGCCCCCGAGCACTGCCGCGATAAAGCCCGCGAGCACCTGCCACGTCGTGATGAAGGCGTGATGCGCGAGCGCCGTCCGGTTCTCCCAGAACGCACTCGCAACAGCGCTGCCCGACGGCAGGAGATAGGGTTTGATATGGAACAGCGCCACCCCCATTTCCCACACGATCGCCAGCAACACGAACCCGATAGCGGCGTCGAAACGACGCAATGACTTGCGCATGGCCCCTCCTTAGTTGTTGCGATTGTCTTCGTCATCGCCGCTGCGCGGTCCCCACGCAGGAGGCGGCACCAGGAAGCGCTCGAAATGCCATTGATCGAAGGCATCGAGGTTGTTCTCCCACGTGCGCGGCACATGGGGCGTTGCCGCGTTCATCTGAATCATGTCGCAATAGAATTCGACATAGTTGCCATCGGGATCCTTGAACACCAGAAAAACGTTCTCGCCCGGACCGTGCTTGCCGATGCCACGCACGATCTCGACCCCCTTGGTCTTCAGAAACGCGGCGGCGCGTTCGATTTCGTCAAGATCGGCCAGTTGATAGGCGAAGTGCTCCAGGCCGGGCCGCCGCGTGTCGGGCCCGTCGTCGAACTTCGGGGAGTCGGCCGGCAGTTGCGCGAGCGCCAGATCGTGATGCTCTTCGCCACAGCGAAGAAAGACCATCTGGTCGCCAATGCGGTCCGACACCTCCAGGCCGACGATATCGACGTAAAAGCGGGCGGACGCCTGCAGATCGCGCACCATCATGACCAGATGGCCGAGGCGGCGGGGACGAGGGCGTGTCATTGCGATATCTCCATAGCGTATGTGTCTCGCAAACCGGGGATCCACGCTGGACTCCCGGCCTCAAAATGCATGCTGCATACCGGTGACGACGGCTACCTGACGATTCGTGGACGACGGGCCGCCGATGCCCTGAAGCACGGCTACCGCGCCATTGCCCGACGCCATCTGGTACAGCACGTTCACGTAAAGCGACGTGCGTTTTGAGAGCGAGTAGACATCCGCGACGCTGAACTGCGTCCACCGCCCGCCGTTGAAGCGCGAGTACGCCACGCCAGCGTTGACGGCATTCGTGAGGGTCCACTGGAAGTTTGCTCCCAAATCGTAGTTCGTCATCGTCTGGGCATTGCCGCCCGCGGCGATGCGTGTGGCGGTGAACAGCGCATGCAACAACCAGCGCTCGATCCGGTACGACATGCCCACGCCGTAATTGCGCACGTTGTCCGTTGGAAACGTCGCACCGCCGGCCAGACTGATGCCCCGATAGCTTGGCAACCCGAGGCCACCGCCCAGATTCAACGCACGGTTGTTCTCACTCTCATAAGTCGCGCCAATCTTGAACGGCCCGTTCGCGTAATCCAGCGCAAACGCGTAATTGCGCCCCTGCGCAAACGCCCCCGGCTGATTCGAAAACCCGTACATCGCTCCCGCCGTCAGGCCGCCAATGCTGGGCGTGCGGTACTTGACCGAGTTGTCGTACTGAAAGGTGTTGGCCAACTCATCGAAGTTGCCCGGGTGCATGGCATAGAAACTGCCCAGATTGAAGCCCGTGGAAAACGGCGCGAGGATGTCGAAGTTGAAGGTGGTCTGATGCCCGAACGTCAACGTGCCTGCACTCTGCGACGCCAGCCCCACAAACGCCTGACGGTTGAACATCACGCCCGAGCGGATCATGTTGCCGTTCAATACGGAGAACCCGCCCTGCAGGTTGAAGATGGCGCGGTTGCCACCGCCAAGATCCTCGCCGCCGCGAATGCCCCAGAAGTTGGGCACCAGATTGCCTTCCTGTGCCGCGAACAGTGCATTGCCCCTCACATTGTTCACGTACATCACCCCGGCATCGATGTTGCCGTATAGCGTGACGTTACTTTGGGCAAAAGCGGTCCCCCCGCACAGCGCCAGAAGCGCCGTGGCCGATCGAATGCGGTTCATGAATGGGTCTCTCTGTGTTGATGTGTCTCTGTCCGGTTGCCGCGCGACGTCAGGCAACACCCATGATTTCGCCCAGCTCGGTGACCAACCGCCCGTACTCGGGGAGCAGGCGAGTCACCTTGGGATCTCTAGGGCGCGGCAGGTCGACGCGAATGTCATGCACGACGCGTCCCGGACGGGGCGACATCACCAGCACCCGGTCTGCCATGAACACGGCTTCGTCGATGCTGTGCGTCACCAGCAGCACGCTTTGCCGGTTCGCCTGACACAGCCGCAGCAGCTCTACGTTCAGGCGGTCGCGCGTCAGGGCGTCGAGTGCACCGAATGGCTCGTCGAGCAGCAGCAGATCCGGCTGCGTGATCAAGGCTTGTCCCAACGCCACCCGCTGCCGCATGCCGCCGGATAGTTCGTGCGGATAGCGGGTCGCGAAGTCGTCGAGACCGAGCACTTTCAGCATGCCGGGCACCCGCTCGTCGATCACATTGCGAGGTATGCCGCGTGTCTGCGCACACAAGCAAAGATTCTCGACCACGTTCAACCACGGCAACAGGTTGTATGTCTGGAATACGATGCCAACATGCGGGGACGGCGCTTTGACTTCGTTGCCGAACACCCTCACCACTCCGGACGGGTCGCATGGATACAGCCCGCCGATCAGTCGTAGCAACGTGCTCTTGCCGCAGCCGCTGGGGCCGAGCACCGCGACGAACTCGCCACGCGGCACCTCCAGCGAGAGCGGCTCCAGCGCCCGCACTCCGGCTCCCTCAAAGGTCTTTGCGACCTTACGCAGCGAAATTGCCTGCGCTGCGATCCCGTCGCCGGGCGCTGTGGCGCGCGGACGCACGGCGTCGGCCTCGGGCGAACTCATCACCTTCATCGTCAACACATCGCGCTCCTTGCGAGGAATGTGCGAGGCGTGCCTCATTTGCGCGCGCCAACCCAGCCGTTATGGGAGATGTCGAACACGTTGCCGAGCGGATCCCGGAATTTCTTCTCGTAGTACAGCGATGTCTTGTCGATCGGCAGATCCATGAAGAACTCGCCACCGTTCTGCGTGATGGCGCCCGACTGCGCATCGAGGTCGTCGCACCAGAAGCCGATGTGGTGAAAGCCCACAAAGTCCTTACCTTTGTCCAGGCCTGCCGACGCGTCGTTCTTGTAGTTCAACAGCGCGAGACACACCGTGCCGTCCGTGAGATAGACCCCGCTCGCCAGAGGAGAATCGGTCTGCCCCGCAATCGTCATGCCGAACGTTTCGCAGTAGAACTTCGCTGTCTCGGCCGGGTTAGGCACGGCGAGGGCAATGTGGCGCAGCTTGGCCATGGTTGTGCTCCTGTCTGTCGTTTGTGGTTGTTTGGGAAAACGGGCTTCATGAGGGCTGAAGTGCTTCAGTCGAGCCAAATCCTTCAACACCGGTTCATCAGCGAGTCAGTCAACGAACGCGTCTGTATAGATGTCCTCGCTCTTGACCTTGCCCCCCAGCCTGAACGCGCTGTCGATAAAAGCCGCCGTCTTGTTCATGCGCTCCGGCGACATCCAGCCGAGCTGCTTCTTCGACGCAGTCTTGTCGACGATCAGGTCGGCCGTCTCCGACACTTGCTGGGCAAGCACGTCTCGATCGAGCATGGGGTATTGCTTCACGATGATGTCGACCGTCTCTTTCTGGTGTGCCACCAGATAGTCGTAGCCCTTGTAGGTCGCTTGCACGAACTTGCGAACCATCTCGGGGTCCTTCCTGATCAGCTCGTCAGAGGTAACGACGCCGTTGCCGTAGATGTCCAGCCCATAGTCGGCATACTCGATGGCGCGAAGGGTCAGCTTCGCCTGACGCGCATCTTTCTGAATCACCGCGCGGTTCGAGCCGCGCCAGCATTCGGCGAGATCGATGCGGCCCTGAATGAGCGACAGATCCACCACAGAGGGGTCCATCTGCACAAGACGGAGATAGTCGCGCGGCAACTTGTTCTTTTCGAGCCATGCCGGTGCAATGTTCTGCACCGGGGACCCCGCGCCGCCGCCAAGGCGCTTGCCCGCCAAATCCTTCAGCGACGTGGCTTTGGTGTTCTCCTCCACGTAGCAGAGGCCGGCCGGCCAGCGGGTGTTGATCGCCCCCACCATGCGTGTCTGGCCACCGTTGGCTCGGTTGAGCGACACGCTCACCGGATCGCCGTAACCAAACTGAAACGCGCCGCGATCCACCTCGTTGACGGTCCGATTGCCGCCATAACCGCGCACCGCCGTGACGTCGAGCCCCACGTCACGATAGAACCCCTTGTCGATCGCCACCAGCACCCCAGCGGTACTGCCTTGCGGGACCCACGCCAGATTGAACGTCACGGCCTGTCCCGCCTGCGCCGCTCCGGCGGTGAACGCGACGCCCGCAACACACGCGGCCCAGTACTGAATTCGCTTGCCCCACTTCATGGTGTCTCCTGTGAGATGGCTTCTTGCAGTGCACACGAGGTTGCGGACTGACGATCGACTGGCTTATGCGGCAGCCACCGGATTGCGCAGCGTGCCAATGCCCGCGATGTGCGCTTCCATGACATCGCCCGGTTTGAGATAGATGCCACGCCCCATGCCCACACCGGTCGGCGTGCCGGTCGCGATCACGTCTCCCGGCTGCAACGTGAGAATCGTCGACAGATAAGCGATCTGCTCGCGCACGTTGAAGATCATCTCGGCGGTCGAGCCGTTCTGCATCACGTCTTCGTTCACCTTCAGGCGCATGTGAACGTCCTGCGGATCGGGAATCTGGTTGGCCGGCACGATCCACGGGCCGATCGGTGCGAAGGTGTCGAAGCACTTGCCGCGGAACCAGTCGAACTTGAAAGGGAAATCGGTGCGCATGTTCAGATCGCGTGCCGACACGTCGTTCACGACCGTGTAGCCCGCCACGCAATCGAGCGCGCGCTCGACGCTGATGTTGCGAGTCGTCTGACCGATCACCGCACCTAGTTCAATCTCCCAGTCGACCTGTTTGGACGCAGCGGGCATGCGCACGACATCGTTCTGGCCGATCACGGACGTATTCGGCTTCAAGAACACATAGGGTTGGCTGTCCGCCTTGGCCGCCAGCACCGTCCCCATTTCGTTCGCGTGCTCGACGAAATTCGACGCCGCACAGAACACCCGCTGCGGGCGCACCGGCGGCAGGATGTCGTTCACCCCGATCGTCAGCGGACGCATCTCGCTACGCTTCGCCTCTGCCTTCGCCGCGAATCGATCCAATTCCGGCGAAACGTCGGGCCATTGGGCAATCAGACCGTCAACCGACAGCGCCGCCCAGGCGGGCAACGCCCCGTCGAAGACGAGACGTGCCGCGTTGGCCAGATCAAAAAGTTGTTCGCCACTGAGCACCAGCGCCGCGCGCTCCGTCAGGCCGTTCCGGTAATTCGCCAATGCGTACCACACCATTTTTTCGTTCCTCGCGATGTTGTTCGGACCACCGTGCGCGATCACAACACCAAGGTTCGATGTCTCACGCCGCACGGTTAAATGCATGCTAGTCACATCACATATATGTGTAAACGATTTTATACATTTATAGGGTAAGCACCCATTTTTGCTGCGAAGCGGAAAAATGTTGTGGAATTACGCGATGATGGCTGACGAAGCGAGCAAGTGCGCCGACATTCGTCGTGGCGCGATGCGGCAAACGGGGAGATAAAAGAGGGGCGACGGCCGTGGCGAGAGGCCGCGCTGCATCGGAAAACTCAACGGCATCATTGAATGGCGCACGCTGGTCGTCGAGCGAAGTGCGTTGCACCGTGTAGATGCGGCTCGGGATGAAGCGCGCGAAGAGGACTGAGCGAAGGAGAACCGGTGCCACACATGCCGATGACGTGTGGCACCTTGAGTCGCGTGTGATGTCGCGCGACCCGAACGAGCATCAAAAGGTTTAGGCGCTGCGCAGCGCCGGATGCGCCCCCTTGCCAAGCACCACGTTGGCGATCACGGCAACGACGACATTCACCGCCAAGGCGATGAGGCCGGTGTAGAGGGATATCTTGTCCCCACCGAACATAAACGTGTGTACCGGCTTGATCCCGTCTGCGAATGCCAGCCAGCTTCCGTACACGATACCGACGGCCCAACCGCACAACAGCGCACGCGCCCCAAACCAGCTAACGAACAGGCCGAAGACCAGCGCCGGGAATGTCTGCAAAATCCAGACACCGCCGAGCAACTGCAGATCCAATGCGAACTGGGTCGGCAGGAACAGGATGAACACCAACGCCCCGAGTTTCACGACCAGCGACACAATCTTGGCCACTTTCGCCTCGCCTTCATGCGAAATATTCGGGTTGACGTAGGGCTTCCAGAAATTACGCGTGAACAGGTTGGACGCGCCGATGGACATCACGGCGGCCGGCACCAACGCCCCGATGGCAATCGCGGCAAATGCAAAGCCTGCAAACCAGCTCGGGAACAGGCTGTTAAACAGTGCGGGTACGACATCGTTGTTCGTCTGCACCTTCACGCCAGCGGCATAAGCCATGAAACCCAGCAACGCGATCAGGCCGAGCAGCACGGTGTAGGCCGGCAGGAACACGGCGTTCTTGCGAATCGTGTTCGCATCCTTCGCCGCAAAGACCCCGGTCAGCGTGTGCGGATACATGAACGCCGCCAAGGCAGAACCAAGCGCGAGCGTCGCGAACGGCAGGAACTGTGCAGGTTGCAACGTCAACCCCGTCGCGCCGCCCTTCCTGGCAAACACGTCACGTGCCGAATCGAACACAACGCCGTAACCGCCCAGCTTCGCCGGCACGACCACCACCGCCACGAGGACGACGATGTAAATCATCAAATCCTTGACGAACGCGATCAGCGCCGGGGCGCGCAGACCGGCGGCGTAGGTGTAAAGCGCGAGGATCACGAACGCGGCCAGCAACGGAAACTCGCCCGTAAGGCCCAGCGCCTTGATCACCACTTCCATACCGATCAGTTGCAGCGCGATGTAAGGCATCGTTGCCACGACACCCGTTAGCGCAATGGCGAACTCGAGCGGACGCGACTGATACCGGCCGAAAACGACATCCGCCGCTGTCACATGCCCGGCCTTGTGCGCTGCATGCCACAGCTTGGGCATGATCAGGAAAACAATCGGATAGACCAGAATCGTGTACGGCAGCGCGAAAAAGCCGTAGGCGCCCACGGCATAGACCAGCGCGGGCACGGCAATCACCGTGTAAGCCGTGTAGAAATCACCCCCGACAAGAAACCACGTGATCCAGGTACCGAAGTTTCGCCCTCCCAGCCCCCACTCGTCGAGGTTGGCTTTGCCTTTCGGTGCGTCGCCCGTCATCCAGCGCGAAGCCCAAAAACCCATGACGGTCACGAGGATGAAGAAAAACACGAAGACCGCCAGCGCAGTCCAGTTGATGCCCGAAGTGTCCATCACTCTTCCCCTTTCTTCAGACCGTTGCGGAACACTATCCAGATCAGCAACGACGTCAGCGGCACCCAGGCGAATTGATACCAGTAGAAGAAAGGAAAGCCCCAGAGCGATGGCAATTCCCGGTTGTAGAACGGGACCCACAACAAGCCGATAAACGGCAGCAATAGCAGTAACCGCATTTGCGTGTCTCTCCTCGCGTTTTCGTTGGATTGATGCGTATTGACTAGCCACTGATTTGCACTCTAGCCCATCGACGCAGGTTTTGCCGGGCGGGCACGGAACCCTGGAACTGCGGGGCTCGGCGGGGTTTTCGTGGCGTTGTGCGTGTTGAAACGGCAGGTCGGATCGCGTTGCAGTCGCGGTGAATTTGCCATGGCTTTTTCATGGCGAAGTTCGACGAATCGATGAGGAAATGCGCGAGGGTGGAACGGATAGCCCACGTGACAAACGCGGCGCCCGGCAACGATGCCGAACGCTTCGGATATTTCATGAAAGCCCGACATGCGTGACGGGCAGGATGACCGTAGACACGATCATCCCGTTACGCCCGGTGACGGCCACTCGGTGTGGCGAACTCATGGCGGGATTCCCGCCATGGAGCACTCACCCAAGCGATGGCGGTGCCGCCTGTGCGACGTCGATACGCTTGGGCAAGAGATTGAGTTCAAGGAACGCGTCTGCGATCTGCTGCTGCTCGGCCAGCGTCGCGCGCGTGATGCGATCGATGCCGAACTGCTGACGCGACAGTACCAACTCAACCGCATCGCGCGGCACACCCCACAATTGCGCGTACTCGGAAGCCGCGGCCGCACGATTGGCCTCGACCCATTTGTCGACGGCATTGAGCTCTTCGATCACCACGCGCAATACGTCCTCGTTGTGCTGCACGTAGGTGCGCGACGTGAAGAAGTACAACCGGTTCCCGACGAGGCCAGTGCCATCGGTCACGAGACGGGCGTCGAGGGACTTCTGCGCGACGGCGAGGAACGGATCCCACACCAGCCAGGCGTCGACCGAGCCGCGCTCGAACGCGGCGCGCGCGTCGGCGGGTTGCAGGAAAACCGGCGTAATGTCCTGCGGTCTCAGGCCAGCCTGTTGCAGCAGACGGACATAAAGATAGTGGGTGTTTGAGCCTTTCGTGAACGCGACACGCTTGCCCTTGAGCTGCGCGAACGCGCTGATCGGCGAGCCCTTCGGCACGAGCAGGCCTTCGCTCCTGGGCCGCTTCACGCTCTGACCGTAGTACACAAACGGCGCACCGGCCGCGAGGGCGAACACCGGGGGCGCTTCGCCAACGTCGCCGAAATCGATCGAGCCGACGTTGAGCGCCTCCAACTGTGGTGGCCCCGACGGGAATTCGGTCCACGTCACGTGCACACCGAGCGGCGCGAGTTGCTTTTCCAACGTGCCGCGCCCCTTGAGCAACGTCAGCAGCCCTTTCTGATTGCCGATACGCAGCACCCGGCCCCCGGAAGCGGCGCCTGTGCTCGATTGTGCGAATGTGCCCGGGGCGACGACGGCACCCGCTAGCGCGGCGGCGCCGGTCGTAAGCAAGCGGCGGCGGAAGGGGGAGAAGGAGGCGGCCATGGAGAATCCATCGAAGTTGACAGTGTCGTCCAGACTAATCAGCCACCGCCCCGATGGGAACGAATCGCTTGTGGAATGCTTATGACGCTACGCCGAGGTGGCCGTTTTCGGACTCGATAAGTGCCCCATGACAATGCAGACTCGATCGGCGGGACGGTGCCTACGGATCCTCCCGCCGACGGCATGGGGCACGCCCGGCCTAGGCCTGGCGCTTCACGCCCCGGATACCTGAAAACCCGTCACACGCTCAGAAGTCCCAGAGCACCGGCACCCAACGATAAGCGTCGCCGTTGCGTGCAATGCGTCCCACCGAAGGGAACGGCAGATGCGCCGCCACGAGCAACCCTCGGTTTTCCGCCAGCTCTTCGAAGAGCCCGATGCGAACGCGCGTCGACTCTTCCGGGTCGTGTTCGAAGCCGTTCTGCCAATCGGGATGATCGAAGCCGACCGGAAACATGGCGTCGCCGGCAAAGGTCAGTCGTTCGTCGCCCGAAACGATATCGACCACGCAGTGCCCCGGCGTATGGCCGCCCGTGATACGTGCGATCACGCCCGGCGCGACCTCACGTGTCTCCTCGAATACATGCAATTGCTCACGATATTCGTTATAGAAGCTTGTCGCGGTAGTACGCAGGACTGCCGGCACCGGCGTCGGCATGACGGTATGCGAGAAGTCGGGCGAGGTCCAGAACGCAACCTCGGTCGCCGACACGTGGATGCGCACATTCGGGCTTAGGCGCGCCTTGACTTCCGGGACCAGCAGCCCGCCCACGTGGTCCATGTGCATGTGGGTCACGATGATGTCCGTGACAGACTCCAGATCGATTCCCGCCGATTGCAGTCGGCTGGGGAACTGCCCCGCGCGCGGGAAGCCCGGGAACTGCCCGCCCAGTCCGGCGTCGATGAGAATCGTCTGACTGCCGCTGCGAACCACCATCACGTTCAGCGGCCAGTCGAAAGCGTCCGGCGGCATGCACATGCTATCCAGCCATGCCGCCAGATCGGACGGCGCGACATTGGTCGCCATGGTCGAGGTCGGCAGCGGCAACACGCCGTCGCTGATCACCATCGCATCGATATCGCCGACGCGAAGCGCGTAACGGGAAGGCACCAGATCGACAGGGCGGTTGCCGCTGGCAAACAAGATGTTGTCTGAAGTGGGCATCGTAAATCTCCTGAATAATGACCAGCCGGGACGACCGGACTCTGTTTCGTGGGAGGAACTGCGTTGAAACGTCAGCGGTGCCGGACACGCGGGAACGCGGTCCAGCCGGCGTTGATGCTGTCTTGCAGCGGCCGTCGGCCATGCGAAGCACCGGAGTCGTCGACTCCCTTCGCTTACCTCGGAAAAGGCCCTCGCGTATTCGAAGGCGTTCTTCTGTCTGGTGAGGGCATCGTAGGTGCGGCTGCATACGGGCGGTAGATCTGCGGGAGGAAGCGCGCTGTTGTGCTGCGCGCACCAATACTCCGGCGACAGCGCCTCGCGCGCCGCGATCGGCGCTCGATTTGGCGAGACGACGCGACACTCGCTTGCCGACACCCAGGCGCTGCGGCAGAATGAAGCGCTTTCCATCTCACTGCCGCTGGCGTTGGCCACGACACATGACCGACTCCCTACTCCTCTTCGAACGTCAGCGCCCCCGCCTGTATGCCATCGCCTATCGGATGCTGGGCACCGTGGCCGAGGCCGAAGACGTGGTGCAGGAAGCATGGCTGCGCTGGGATGGCACCGACCGTCTCGCCGTCGAGAACGCCGAGGCTTGGCTGGTGACCATCACGACGCGCTTGTCCATCGACCGCCTGCGGGCCGCAAAGGTCGAACGCGAGCATTACACAGGCGCGTGGCTACCCGAGCCAATGCTCATGTCTCCGCCGTCGACCCCCGAGCAGGACCACGAGCTTGCTGACGACGTTTCGGTGGCGTTCCTGTACATGCTGGAGCGCCTCTCCCCCGACGCTCGTGCCGCTTTCCTGATGCGCGACGTGTTCGATGCGGACTATGAGGACATCGCACAAACGTTAGGCAAGACGCCGGCCGCCGTGCGTCAGCTCGTGCGCCGCGCCCGACTGCAGTTACGCGAGGGAACGCCGCGCGAAGCCGTGCCGCGCGCCACGTTGCATCGACTGTTGCTGGCCTTCGCAGACGCCATGCAGCGCAGCGACTTTCACGGTCTCCACGCCCTGCTGAGCGACGACGCCGAACTGATCGGCGACGGTGGCGGCAAGGCCACGAGCTTCAGCAGTCTGGTGGGAGGCAAGCGCCTTGCGCAGTTGTTCTACGCCGGCAAGCGCAGGTTCCGCGACGCGCTGCGCACCGAGGTGGTTCAGGTCAACGGTCAATGGGCTCTGTTGCGGTTCATCGACGACAAGCTTGAGTCCGTACAGTCCTACGAAACGGATGGCAAACGCCTCACGCGTGCACTGGTGCAACGCAACCCCGACAAACTCGCGCGTATCGCCGCCGAGATGGCAAAACCCTGACGCACGGGCCGGCTTTGGTGCGTGGCGCGCAACATGGTGATCCCCTGCGCGGTGCTACCGCAGCACCGCAGGCGCTCCTACGATGAGGACCTCACTTCCCTTGCCGAGGACATGCCATGCTGAAGTTCATGAAGTTCGCCACACGCGCGTTACCCCTTGCCGCTGCCGGCGCATTCCTCGGACCGGTCACCCACGCCGCACCGCCACAACCCATCGTGACCGAGCTGATGGACAAGGCCCTGCCGGACCTTCCCGGCAAAGACGCACTGATGCTCACCGTCGACTACCCTCCCGGCGCAGCCGATCCGATTCATCGTCACAACGCCTATGGCTTTGTGTACGTGCTCGAAGGCAGCATCGTCATGCAGGTCAAGGGCGGTAAGGAAGTCACGCTCAACGCCGGTCAGACGTTCTACGAGGGTCCCGAAGACATCCATACCGTCGGCCGCAATGCCAGCCAGACCAAGCCGGCCAGGTTTCTGGTGGTGTTGATCAAGCAGCAAGGCGCACCTGCCCTGATTCCGGTCAAGTAACCCTCCCCCCGATTTCCCCTACGCCGCTTCCCCGCGCCCCGCTCCCGGGCGTGCCTTGAAGCTGGCCTTCCTTTGGGAGGGCCAGTTTTTTTTGTCTGATGTCACAGAACGCGTTGCTGGGCCGTCTTACCAGCAGGAACAACCAACCGCGAATCTGTCATCATGCCGACGCCCTTACCCGCCTCACCGCTCGCCCCGCCCTCCAATAGTGCGGACGCTCTGGCCGACAGCTTCACGACAAGCTATGCCGGTGTCGTGGCCTTCATCGCCGTGGCGGCGGAAGGCAACTTTGCCAAGGCGGGCGACCGTCTGGGCATCGGACGTTCGGCGGTCAGCCGAAGCGTGCAGAAACTGGAAGATCAGCTCGGCACGCGACTCTTTATTCGTACCACCCGCAGCACCTCACTGAGCGCGGAAGGCAAGCGCTTCTACGAACAGTGCCATCCGGGCGTGGAACGGATCATTCAGGCCCTGGAGGACATGCGAGAGATGCGCCAGGGACCCCCTTCGGGGCAATTGCGAGTGTGCTCGACGGTAGGGTTCGGGCGAAAGATCGTGGCACCCCTGCTCCACGGGTTTCGGGCGGCTAATCCGAACATCTCGATCGATCTGGTGCTTGACGACGGGCCCACGGACTTCACCACGGACCGTATCGACGTATCGTTCAGAAACGGCCGTATGGAAGACAGCCGGGTGATCGCGAAGAAGGTCATTCCCATGCAGATGATGCTGTGCGCCGCCCCCGACTACGCCGCCAAACACGGCCTTCCCAGGACCGTCGACGAGATCGCCAGGCACCAGTGCGTGAATTTCCGGTTTGCGTCCGGACGCGTGTACGAATGGGAGTTCAAGCTCGACGGCCAGTTGCGCAAGGTCTCGCCGAACGCCATGCTGACGTTCAACGACGCGGATCTGGTGCTGCAATCGGTGCTCGACGCTCAGGGTATTGCGCAAATGGCGGCGTATCAGGTGTGCGACCACATACGGGCCGGACGATTGGTCACCTGTCTGCCACAGTTCGCCCCCGACGACCGGGGACACTTCATGTGCTTTCTGAGTCGCCAGCATTTGCCGACACGCATTCGCGTTTTCATCGACTACATGACAGAGCACATACGTGCGATGGACTTGCAGATTCTGGACGACCGGCAACTCAAGCAAGCGTAGACGGCTATTGGGTCAGCCCCACGACGCTCTGAATACCGTGCTGCGTCATCTTGAAATACGGACACAGGCGTTCCGTGTTGCGCACCAGTTCTTCGGCCACGACCTTGGCGATGTCAGGCAAGTGGATGTTGAGGTCGGCGGTGAGGGCAAACAAGCCGTCAACGGGATCCCGGCCAAAGGTGATCGTCGCGGTCACCGAAGCGTCGGGAATCGATAGGCCCGCGCGTTCGGCCAGCATGCTGAGCGCGCCATGAAAGCAGGCCGCATAGCCAGCGGCGAACAACTGTTCAGGATTTGTGCCGCCGCCCACACCGCCCAGCTCGACGGGCAGGCGCAACTCCACGAACAACTCGCCGTCGTCGGAGATCGCGATGCCCGAGGCGCGGCCATCCGCGACCTCCCCGCCGCGTACCGTCACGCTCGTGGTGTACAGAGGATGAAAATCCTCGCCACGGTACTTGTCCAGAAGACTGTGAGGAGGAGGCCGCAGTTTGCTCATTGAAGGTCCCCGTGTTCTCCGCTACTTTTTGTCGTTCGTGCGGCTGAACCAGGTTTCGAAGTCGATCTTGCCCAAACGCGCATCCGGGCCGGGCACCAGCGTGTCGTCGTCGAGCGCCGCACCGAAGTAACGTGCGCCGGGAGTGGCGTGAACCGTGCGCGAGTCGCCGATCTTGCGCAGGTACCGTTGCGCCAGCTCGGCCAATCGTACCCGCTCCGGTCCTGCGACTTCGACGATGCCGTTGACCGGGGCAGCCAGCGCCGCATCGGCCATGGCCAATGCCACGTCATCGGAGGCGATCGGCTGAATGAACGCGGTTGAGAGCTGCACTTCGCCACCTTGCCCCGCCGATTGCACGATACTGCCCAGAAACTCGAAGAACTGCGTGCAATGCACGATGGTGTACGGAATGCCGCCTTGCTCGATAAGGGCTTCCTGCGCAATCTTGGCGCGGAAATACCCGCTCTGGGCCAGACGCTGCGTGCCCACCACCGAGAGCGCAACGTGATGACGCACGCCGGCCCGCGCCTCGGCCGCGAGCAGATTGCGGCCCGACGTCTGAAAGAACGTCAGCACGGCTTCGTCCTCGAACGAGGGGGAGTTGGCCACATCGACCACGGTGTCAACGCCGACGAGTGCATCGTCGAGCCCCTCGCCGGTCAGGGTATTCACGCCCGTGGCAGGCGACGCGGCGATGGCCTCATGCCCACGTTCGATCAGCACCCTGACGAGTTTGCTGCCGATCAACCCAGTCCCACCGATGACCAGAATTTTCATGACGGCTCCTCAGTTGAATTTCGCCTTGTCCAGGCCATAGGCCTTGTCGGCCGAACCCGGCACGGTCCGGAAGCCTACGTTCAGACGGTTCCAGCCGTTGATTGCCATGATCGCGAAACTGAGGTCCGAAATTTCCTTTTCCGTCAGTTCGGCACGCACGCGTTCATAGATTTCGTCCGACACGCCGTGAGCGGCGAGCGTGGTCAGCGCTTCGGTCCAGGCGAGGCAGGCGCGCTCGCGCGGCGTGAATTCGGTGGATTCGCGCCAGATCGCAATGTGATGCAGGCGCAGTTCGTGTTCGCCGCGAATCTTGGCTTCCTTCACGTGCATGTCCAGACAGAAGCCGCAGCCGTTGATCTGGGAAGCACGGATCTCGACGAGACCCAGGATCGACTGCTCGATCGCGCTCGACTTCAGGAGCATGCCCAATTCGACGAGCTTCTTGAACAGTTCGGGCGATTGTGCAAAAGCGTTCAGACGTTGACTCATGATGACTACCTCGATGGGTTGGCGCGTCCCGGCAATGCCTGACGGGCGTCGCAAAAGCTTGAACAACGCCTGAATCGTAGGCCCGTAAGAAAGCCAGCAGAAGGCCCCGGCAAGGGAGCATCGTGTTGCTTCAATAACAACAATGCTGACATGCGCTATTTCGGGAAGGGATTACCGCAGGGGGAGTCATCCGACGGGGTGGCCCGGGGTGCGCGCGTGGCGCGATACCCCGCGTCGGCCTCGCGAGCCGTGGGTGGCGCCAGGCGGCAAGGCTGACGAGCGCCGCAAGCGCGGGCTATCAGGCTCAGAAACTACAACAATCGCAAAGCAATTCCGGATTCAGCAGGTCGGGCGGGCGTCCGCCCAACCTGCCGAAACCGAACGCGGCGACAAGGTTCTCCACCGCACGACCAATATCGGGCGACGACATGGCCCGCACGCCCGCTCGCGTCATCGCCTCGATGTCCATCTGCGGCTCGCTCGGTGTCAGGCAGCACACGGCCTGAAGTGCGTCGAGACCGGCGAGCATCTGCGCATCGATCACATCGCTCGCCCCCACCAGCGCGGCCGCTGCCGAGCGAAGATGCGCGCTCAGAACGTCGCGCGACATCGCCTCTGCCGGGTCGCACATCGCCACATCGAAAAAACGGTCGAGACGTTCGATGGCCGCCTCATCCAGTGGCTGTGTGACGACCACGCGATGCCGCCGCAGTCCGGCGAGCGCGAGCTTCATGCCGGCACCGCTTCGGTGTCTGCGCGCACCACCTCGTCGGTACGCATCGGTACACGCCCGCGAATCATGTCGGCCGCGCGTTCGGCAATCATGATGACCGGCGCGTTGATGTTGCCCGAGGTCAGATCCGGCATCACCGAGGCATCGATCACGCGCAGCCCTCGGACCCCCTTTACGCGCAGTTCGCTATCGACCACCGCCATCGGGTCATCGTCACGCCCCATCCGGCAGGTGCCCGCCGGGTGGTGGACCGTAATCGCCGTCTTGCGAATGAATGCGTCGATATCGGCGTCGGACGAGCTCGACGGTCCTGGCGCGATTTCCGCCCCGATATACGGGGCAAGACTCGGCTGCGCGGCCAGATCGCGCACAATTCGCACGGATGCGCGCAACGCCGCCCAATCGTAAGGCGTCGACAGGAAATTCTGATGGATGCGTGCTTTGGCGGAAGGATCGCTCGAGGCGAGCCGCACCTCCCCTCGACTTTCCGGATGCAGCAACACCGTGCGGCACGCAAACCCATCGTTGAACGGCTGCTTGATCGGCTTGAAGTAGGGCCATGCCCCGAGCGGGGCAGCGGTCAGCAACAGTTGCAAGTCGGGAGCATCGCTGGACACCGGCGCCTCGCCACTATGCATGAAACCGACGACGCCGCCCGGCACATCCGCCGCAAATCCCTTGCCCGTCAGATACGCGCGGATCAATTGCACGCCGATTCGGTCGAGACGCATCATGCGGTGGAATGGCCCCGGTGTCGCGCGGCGATACATCACGATCACCGACGGATGATCCTGAAGATTGCGGCCAACGCCCGGACTTGCCACTTGCGTCCGGATACCGATCGTCGATAGTCGCTCGGGGTCGCCAATGCCCGAGAGCATCAGCAATTGCGGCGTATTGATGACACCGCCCGACAACAACACTTCGCGGCTAGCCAACGCCACGTGCTTGACGCCGTTCTGCCAGTACTCGACCCCGACCGCCTTGTCGCCTTCGAGCACGATGCGAGAGGCGAGCGCATCGACTTCGACCCACAGCCCCGCACGCGCACGCGCCGGATGCAGATAGGCTCTGGCGGCACTACAACGACGGCCGTTGTGAATCGTCATCTGGAGACGGCTGAAGCCGGCTTGTGTCGCGCCGTTGTAGTCATCGATCCAGGGGTGCCCGGCCGTCACGGAGGCTTTGGCAAACGCCCCCAGCAACGGGTCCTCGTAGCGACACCGCTGCACGTTCAGTGGCCCGTCGCCGCCACGAAATGCGTCACCGCCCTCCTCCCAGCGCTCCTGTTTGCGGAAATACGGCAGCACCGCCTCGAAGGACCAGTCGCGCACGCCGTAGTCGCGCGCCCATCGGTCGAAGTCGGCGCGATTGCCCCTGACGTGCGCCATGGCGTTGACCGACGACGACCCGCCAACCACCTTGCCCCGCGCACATTCCACGCTGCGTCCGCCGACATTCTCCTCAGGCTCGCAGTCGTACATCCAGTCGTGCAACCGCTTGGTCAGGATCTTTCCCCAGCCGAGCGGAATATGAATCCACGGGTCGCGATCCCACCCGCCGGCCTCCAGCACGAGCACACGAACGTCGGGGTCTTCGGTCAGACGATTTGCGAGCGTGCAACCCGCCGAACCCGCGCCAACGATGATGTAATCAAATGTGGTTTGCATGCCTGCGTCCTGCAATCGGTTGACGGGTCAGCAAGGCGCGGCAACGCGGCGCAGACTGACGTGAATGTTCTTTTCCTGCGTGAACGACAACATTTCGCCGAGACATTCCTCGCGCCCCATGCCCGACTGCTTCATACCGCCAAAGGGTGCGCCGAGAAAATGTTTGCCGACTTCGTTGATCCACACGTACCCGGCATTCACGCGCGACGCGGTGCGCATGGCCTTCTCCAGATCGTTCGTCCAGATGGCGCATGTCAGCCCATAGTCAAGCGCATTCACGTCGGCAAGCATCTGCGCTTCGTCGCGCCATTTGATGATCGACAGCACGGGACCGAAGATCTCCTCCTGCGCGATGCGCATTTGCGGATCGACATCGGAGAACACCGTCGGCTCGACGTAGTAGCCGTTTGCCAGCGCCGGGTTGTCGGGCACCTTGCCGCCGAACACGAGTCGCGCCCCCTGCTCATGCGCCGATGCAATGTATTCCAGTACCCGCGCGTGTTGCGCATGACTGATGATCGCGCCCATGCTCGTTTTCGGGTCGGTCGGAAGACCGGGCACAAAGGCCTTGCATCGCTCGGCAATACGCTCGATGACCGCCTCGTAGACACTTTCGTGCAGGAACAACCGGCTGGTCGACCCGCACGACTGGCCGCACCAAGTGAAGTTCATGCCGGCCACTGCCCCGGCAGCAAGCGCGTCAGGATCGACATCGGGGTAGGCAATCAGGGCGTTCTTGCCGCCCAGCTCCAGCAACATCGGCTTGATGCGCTCTGCGGCACCCCGCGCCACCGCCCGCCCCGTCGGTATGCTGCCGACCAGCCCGAGCATCGCCACGCCGGGGTGCGACACCAGCGACTCGCCCACCTCTCGCCCGCCGTTGAGAATCGACACGACGCCAGGCGGAAATAGACCGCCAACGATCTCGGCAAGCCGCAACGAGGACAGCGGGGCCTGCTCTGGCGGTTTGATGATCACCGCGTTACCCGCCGCAAGCGGCGCCGCCATCTTGCCCGCGGCGAACATGAACGGATGGTTGAACGCCACGATTCTGGCGACGACGCCGACCGGTTCGCGCACCGTGAAGTCGAGCGCCTCCGGCCCCATCGGAATCGACACCCCCTTCATCTCGGTGACGAGTCCGGCGAAGAACTCGAACAGCGCCGCCGCGACCATCACGTCGCCCGCCATTTCGGCGACGGGATTGCCACAGTCGGCGGCGTCGAGCAACGCGAGATCGGCAGCATGCTTGCGCATTTCGACGGCGGCCGCCTTGAGCACGCGCGCCCGCTCCAGCGGCGGCGTATCGCGCCACACGGCAAATCCCTCGCGGGCGGCGGCGACTGCGGCATCGACATCGCTGGCGTCGCCGATCGCCGCACGGCCGATGCGCGATCCGTCACCAGGGCTAAAAACGTCGGCATAGCGCCCCGAACGCGGAGCGTGCCATGCGCCGCCGTAGTAGAGCCCGTCATGTGCCGGCAGGACCAACCCTGGAACACTGTCTCGCGTTGCGGAGCTTCCGGAAGTCGGGGAAATCTCAGACGTCATGGCTGTCATCTCCGGTCACCTCATTTACGCAACGGCTTGGCGGCCGTCAGGAACTTCATGTCGAAACCGGCACTCGGCTTCGCGCCCGCGTCTATCGAACCCTCTTTCTGGAGGATGTCGAACATCTCGCCCCAGCGTTTGCCATCGACCCAGCCGATGCCGTTCGCCGCCGTGTCGGCCGAATACATCGTGTGCTTGAAATCCGCGTCGAGCTGCTCGGCGAGGATCTTCTCCTGCCCCTTGTATTCGGGGTTGGCCTTGACCACGATGGCGACGGCCTCGTCGGGATGGGCGATGACATAGGCGAACGCTTCCATGTAGGCGTTCACGAAGCGCTGAACGAGTTGCGGATTCGCCGCCACCATCTTGTCCGAGGCGAACATGCCCGAGCCGTACACGTTCAGCCCATGATCGGCCGCCTGCAATATCGAGAGCGAGCCCGGCCCGCCGGTCTTCTCTTCGAGCAACGGCACTTCGGCGTCGATATACCCCGGTACGGCATCGACGCGCCCCATCACCAGATAGTTCTCATAGGGCGGTGCCACCGTGCTCTGCTTGATGTCCGCAAGCGACATGCCGTTCTTGCTCAGGAAGGCCTTGAGGAACACATATGTCGAACCGGCAGGATGCACGCCGACATTCATGCCCTTGAGATCCTTGGCCGAATTGAGCGGCTTACGCGACTTGACCGACACCATCGCCAGCGGGCTTTTCTGATTCACGGCCACGAGCGTGGTATTCGATGCCCCTTGTGTGCGGGCAACCATCAACGTCGAGAGGTCGCCGAATCCGAATTGCGCGCTGCCGTTGGCCACCATGCGCAGTGCGTCGACCGAGCCGGTGCCTTTGCGGATCGCTGTCACGTTGATGCCCTGCTTCGCGAACATGCCCTTGTCGCGCGCCACGAAGAACATCGCGTGGTTGCCGCGCACGATCCAGTCCAGTTGGACGATAACGTCGTCGGCGGCCACCGCCGGGGCTGCCGCCCCCAGCAACGACATCGACACGAGAAGAACCGAAAACAGTTTGCTCAATCTGCTCACGCTGGTACTCCTGCAAGAAGGAACGCTAAGAAAGTTGACGCAACGACATCCCGGCGAATGGCGTTCAGTGACGCGCTTCGCCTCCCCATGTAATGAAGCGGTGCTCGAACCACTCGACGGCGTAATAGAACAGCACGCCGAGCAGCGATACTTCGACGAGTGCCGCAAAGACCAGCGGCATCTGCATCTGTGTCGAGGCGAACTGAATCACGTAGCCCAGCCCTGCCGAGGCGCCGGCAAATTCACCGACGATGGCGCCGATGACGCTCAACGTGATCGCGACCTTGATACCGGCCATCAACGCGGGCAACGAGTGAGGGATCTGCACGCGCATCAGAATCTGGGTTCGTGTTGCGCCGACCGACTTGAGCAGCGCCACCAGATTCGGATCGGCCGAGCGCAGGCCCACCAGCATGTTCAGTGCCACCGGGAAGAACGCCATCACGACGATGAGAAGAATCTTGGGCATCAGGTCGTAGCCGAACCAGAGCACGAATATCGGCGCGAGCGCGATCTTGGGCACGTTCTGGAAGACCACCATCAACGGATAGACAGCGCTGCCCAGCCGCTCGAAACGCGCGATACAGATGGCAAGGGCCGCGCCCACCACGGAGGACAGCACGAATCCGTAAAGCACCTCTCGCGCCGTCACCCACGCGGCGGCGGCAAGTTCGGACTGCTTCGCCACCAATGCACCGACGATCTGCGTGGGTGTCGGCAACACAAATGCCGGCACATCGAACACGCGTAATCCGGCTTCCCACAGCACCAGCAACGCGATCATCAGCGCGACTCCCGGCCCGGCGCGCCACAGACCGCGAAAGGGTTTCGGGGCGGCACGGCCGCGCGCGCCAGCCGGTACGACGTCAGTTGGCGACGCACTCATGATGTCCTCCCGGCCCGATGGCCCTCTTTGAGACGTTTGCGCAGATGCGAGGCCGTCTGGGCAAATGCCAGCGTGGCGTAACTATCTTCGTTGCGGGGATACGCCAGCGGCACCGTCAGACATTCGAGAATGCGCGCGGGCCCGGTCGCCATGACCGTGACTTCGCGCGACAGGAATACGGCTTCGTCAATCGAGTGCGTCACGAAAACGATCGTCTTGCCTGTGCGCTTCCAGAGATCGAGCAGAAAATCGCTCATCTCCTCGCGGGTGATGGCATCGAGCGCGCCGAACGGTTCGTCCATCATCAGCACTTCCGGATCGAGCGCCAACGCTCGCGCGATCGAGACACGCTGCCGCATGCCACCGGACAACTGCGACGGCTTGCGATCCACCGCATGCCCCAGCCCCACGATGTTGAGCAATTCGAGCGCGCGCGTGCGAATGGCATCCTTGTCGCGCAGCGTGCCAACCAATTCCATCAGCAGACAGACGTTATCGAACGCGCTCTTCCACGGCATGAGCGCCGCATCCTGAAACACCAGGCCGATGCGACGCTGCCGGACCGCCTCGGCCGGCGTCATGCCGCCCACGCTTACCCGGCCGGTCGTGGGCGCCTGCAATCCCGCAAGCACCTTGAGCAGCGTGCTTTTGCCACAGCCGGACGGCCCCACCAGCGAGGTGAATCCGCCGCGCTCGACCGACAAATGAATGTCGTTGAGCACACGATTGATACGCCCCTGCGTCTCGAAATCGACGCAAAGACCGCTGACGCTGATGTACGGCTCAGACGATGTCGTCGCCGTCGCCGTCGAGCGGGTCCGCGGCGACATCTCCGGCTGATCGGGACTTGCCATAGGGAGACTCCAGTCTTGCTGTTTTATTGGAATATCGCCGCGCCCCGGTGAGCACGCGGCAAGCACGTCTGCATCGATGCCCGCTTACCCTGCGCTCGTGGCTTTCACGAACGCCGGACGCTGCTCGATGCGGGCCAGCCATGCCGTAATGCCGCGCAACGCCGGCAACTCGAACGGGAAATTCACGCAGCGCTTGACCAGCGGTGCCAACGCCACGTCCGCGAGACTGAACGACTGCCCGGCACACCACGGCACCTCACGCAGATGGGTGTCCAGAATCTTCAGCTCGGCAGCGAGGTTCGGCCCTGTATCGGCGGACTGTTCATCCTTCGGCTTCTTCGCGTCCTTGAAACCCGCGAGATAGACCGGGTTGAGCGATGCCAGTGTCCAGTCCATCCAGCGCTCGACGAACGTGCGCTGCGCGGGATCGTCCGGATACAGCGACGCGTGCCGACTCGCGAGATAGCGCAGGATCGTGTGCGACTCCCAGATGACGAGGTCGCCGTCGGCGAGCGTGGGCACCTTGTTGGTCGGATTCATCGCAAGGTATTCCGGCGTGCCGGTGTTGCCGAACTGGCGGCCGTAATCCAGCCGCTCGTAGGGCTTGCCCAGTTCCTCGAGAAGGAAGATGACTTTCTGCACGTTGCCGGATGTTGCACGTCCGTAGAGCTTCAGCATGTCGGTGTCCTCAGGTGATGTTCAGTGTCTTGGCCGATTCAATGGCTTCACAGCGGCCGGTAAGCGATGCATTCGATCTCGATGCGCGTCGTAATCACGGCGCGCGCCTCGACGGTGGTCCGCGCGAGGCGACCGTCGGGGAAGAACTCCTTGAACACGCCGTTGTATCGGCCGAAGTCGCGGGCGTCTTCGAGATAGACCGTCGCCTTGACGACATCGGCCAGATCGCACTCCGCTTCGCGCAGTGCGCGTTGCACGGCCAGGATCGTTGCGCGGGTCTCTTCCTCGATCGTGCCGCTGACCATGCGCCCCTCTTCGTCCTTGGCGACCTGCCCCGAGACGAAAACGTAGTCCCCCGCCCGAACCGCCGGATGGAACGGCAGGTTGGGGTTCTTTTTGCCATGTACCGAAATCGTCATTACCGTCCTCTTCGTTGTCGTGGGCGTCCGGCGGTCATCCCGGGAAGCATTCGATGATGTCGACGCCCTGCTGCCGGTCGAGCAGATACACGAGACCCCGGTCGTCGATCGTGACGTCGTTGGATGAGGCACGCTCGCAACCGGCGGGGGCGTCAGGTTCGTAGAAGGCAATCTCCTTGGGCGCAAACGGATCGGCGATATCGACCAGCCGCATGCCCTTGGCGAACCATGCAAACGGCAACGTCGTTCCCACAAAGCGCTCCGAGGGCTGGTGACACCCCGACATCGGTTCGCGCGGCGCGCCGTCGGGATCGACACCGGCCACCTGAAACGTCGATATCGGCATCGGCTGGCGTTCGTCGGTGATGTCGTAGACCCAGGCGAACGACGGGGGCGACGGGCGCAGTTTGGCGACGTCTTCGTCCGCCACCACCATGACGCGACGCCCTTTGACGAGGCCCGGGATCGGCAAGGCGGTGTGCGTCGGGTGCGGATGGGCCGGGCTGCTGTTGATGCCGGAGACCAGCTTCGGCGACGACATATCCGAGATATCGAGAATGAAGAAGCCGTGGTGCCAATAGGAAACGTAAAGGCGATCGCCCATGCGCAGCGGGTGATGACACCGCGGGCGCACGTAGTCGTCCCACGGATATTCCTCGCCTGCGCCGACGTTCTGCCCCGGAATCCACCAGCGCCCCACTTCCTCGGGGCACTCGGGCTTCGCCAGATCGAGGATCTTGACGATGTTGCCGACGAAGCCTTCCGCCGTTGGCGAGATATAGGCGTAGCGGCCATCGAAGTCGTAGCGATGCACTCCGCCGGCCTCACCGCCGGAATACCAGCGCGAGATCAGCCGCGGCTCGGACGGTCGCGTGATATCGAAAATGCCGAGCCCACCGCCAAAGTCCGGCGCGCCTTCGCGAAATTTCTCGTAGTTCACGAGCATCACGCCGTCCTGCACGCGAACCTTGTGCGAATGCCAGCCCATCGGCACTTCAAGCGTTGCCAGCAAGCGTGGATGCTTGGGATCGGAGACGTCGTAGATCGACGTGCCCGCTGGCGGACGCATGTGCGAGACATACAGGATGTTGCGATCGATCCACACCTGCCCGCCACCGGGGCAGTCGATGTGGCTCACGAGCCGCGTGTTCCACGCCTTGGCCATGGAGGCGCCCCTTAGTCGAGAAGCATGACGTCGCCGCCAGCGGTCTTGCCCCAGCGTTGGAGCAGGCCGAACGCACGCAAGGCCGGCTCGTCGCTCGCGATGAATACGATGGCCGGCTGCGTGGTGCTCGTATTCTCGTATTCGGCCCACGTCCCGCCGGGTACGGCAAGCGTGTCGAACTGTTTCGTCACGAAGGTTTCGCCATCGAGCACGGCCCGCACTTCGCCTTCCATCGGCGAGACCAGCAGACTGGCCGTCTGCTTCATCGGCAACGTGCGCTCGCCGGGACGCAGCATCTGCATGAAGAACGTCATCGTCTTGTAGACCGGGCCCCCTCGCAGCGGATCGACATACTCGATACGCAATCCTTCGTATGCGTTCTCCGCCCACTCGCGATGCTTCTCCAGCAGCTCGCGCACGGCTTCGTAGCGATAGATGAACATCGGCGACGAGCCATTGGCGCCGCGCCGGTGGTCGACAAAGCGGGGCATCAGCCCGCCAGCGCCATAGGTGATCGCCGAGTAATCCGCAGGAAAGCGCGCGGATTGCTTGCGCATGACGGCACCGCCTTCGCTGTAGTCGTGATCGAACGAGAGTGCGTTGAGCGTTTCGACCAGCGGGTAATCGAGCACCGACAGGTTGATGGCCGGCTCATTGCCGACGTTGCCATGGTTATGCCAGGTGTCGCGCGGCGTGAGCACCATGTCGCCCGGCCCGAATACCACGTCCTCGCCCTCGACGCCGGTGAAGTTTTGCGATCCGGTCAACCCGAGCCGGATCGCACTCGCCGTGTGGCGATGCGGCGGCATGATCTCGTTCGGATCGTTGAGCCGGTAGGCCGTGTACATGGTGGTCACGGTCGCTCGTCTCGGCTTGAGCCCCGGATTGGTCAGGATCAACGAGCGGCGATCTGAGTCGGCGGTGGAAATCAAGCGCGCGGACTGCTGCAACAGCGGTTCAAGCACTTCCTGGTACCGCCAGACATAGGGCACTGCACGCTGGCCCTGCATCAGTTGCTTGATCTCGTCGTGTTCGACGTCCGAGCTTCTGGCCCAAAACGGGAACAGATGCGCGTTGCCAATCTCCTCATACATCTGCCGGGTTTCCTGTTCGCTGGAGCGAACGGTGGCGTCCTGCGTGGCTTGCATCATGCTGCGCTACCTCCGAGTGGGGTTTCACGAACCGCTGATGCAAACGATTAGATCAATACAAATTTTTTGTGTCAACCAAAAATGTATTTGGTCGTTTTGGTTGATATACTTTGGTTGAATTTTTGGTTGAACCAACCTCCAACCATGGGAGGCGAAAAAAACTCACCAGAACGTTGACTGCAAAGCTTGATGACGAATTAGCAAAGCATCCAGTGCGTTAGCCGATGGTTACAAATTCCGCTATCATGCTGCCTCGAAGATTTTTTTGGCATGCAACCAGATGCCTTGGTTGTGGCAAAGAGAAAAAGTGATGGTCGATTTGGTTGAGAGTTTGCGAAGTCGCCTCGCCAACGGCGACGCGCTGCCGGCAGAACGTCAGTTGGCAGACGAGCTGGGCGTGAAACGTCACCAGTTGCGTAATGCACTGAAGGTGCTGCGCGATGAAGGCGAGCTCGAATCTCCGCGCGGGCGAAGCGAGGGACAGTCCCGGCGCAACGGAGAAATATTGGCCGGGCACACGAATGTGCTGGAGGTGATCGAACTTCGGTTGGCGCTCGAGCCATTTCTGGCGCGTCTGGCGGCGGTCAGGGCCACACCGGTCGAAATTTCGCGCATCGAGCGCGCGGCCACGACATCGCCTGGCGCCGATCGGGGATCGACGGACCTCGCGTTTCACCGAGCGGTCGCCGCGGCGTCTGGCAATGCCCTGGCTGCCGACATCTATCAGATCATCCGGCGAGTCGGCTCCGACATTCGCCTACACGTGCAGCAACCGGTGCCGCATTGCCCGGACCGTATCCGGCAGCGTGACCGGGAGCATCAGGCGATAGCGCAAGCCATTCGGAATCGGGCTCCCGATCTGGCCGAAACGGCAATGCGCGAGCATTTGATCCGCGTGCGGGAGCAGATCATGGCGCGGATGGTGCCGGGGAGTCAGAGCAATTAGCGAGCCGTAGCGAACGGCTCGCCGCCGCCGGATCGGTCGGCCGCGCATCACGCCGCAGGGGCCAGTGCGATGCGGCCGTGCCGAAGACGAACGCTCGACGGCACGGCGAGGAAGCCCCCCTCTTTCAAGGGCAATCCCTTTGCTTACCAGGAAGGAATGACCGTCCCGTTGAACTTGGCGAGAATCAACTGCTTGATTCGGTCGGACTCGAAGATTTTGATGAAGCGGGCGATGCGCGGGTCGTCCTTGCGATCGGCCCGGGCTGCCCAGATGATGGCCCACTGCGAGGTCCTGTCTTCGAGCAACAGCGCGTCCTTGGGATTGAGGCCGGCCAATACGCCCTTATTCAGATTCACAACGCCGGCATCCACATCGACCAACACGCGCGGTACCTGGACTTCATCAAGCAGCACGATCTTCAGGTGCTTCGGATTCTCGGCAATGTCGGACAAGCCAACATTGATGCCCGAGCCGGGCTTGAGCTTGATCAGTCCAGCCTTCTGCAACAGAAACAAGGCGCGCGCTTCGTTAGCCGGATCATTCGTAATGGCGATCTTGGCGCCGTCGGGCAGACGATCGAGAGACTTCACTTTGACCGAGTAGATGCCGGCAGGAGCCACATAGCTGGGTTTGATCGACACGATCTTGTACCCGCGCGACTCGTTTTGTCTGAGCATGTACGGTACGTGCTGGAAATTGTTCAGATCGATGTCGCCGGCCTGCGTCGCCTCATTGATCTGCGTCGGCTCCGTGAATTCGATGACCTTCACGGGGAATCCTTCCGCATTGGCAATCTTGGCGGCCTCTTGCAGGAAGTCGCTGTAGGGACCGGGCGAAGCGCCCACACGCAGCGGTTTGTCGGCAGCAATAGCCGGCGCGACCGAAGCCAGAGAGACGGCGGCATATAACAAGCTTGTCTTGGCGAGGCGAAGCAGATTCACGATGGTCTTCCGAAGGTCGAAGTTGCGTTGAGTGGATGAGAAGTCTGTCGATGGAAATGGCGCTGGACGCGAAACGTTTCGCACGCCGTCATGCGCATGTCTCTTAGTCGGGTCAACCGCGGATAGGCGCCGGCAACCCCGGGACGGCTTATTCCGGCGCAAAACGCCGAGGGCGCAGTCCCGCCTGAAACCAGTTCACCAGCGAAACCGTGTCATAGACGGGCACGCCATAAGTGGCCTGAATATCGGCAGAAAACGGCGCCAGATTCGTGCACTCAAGGACGATTGCCGCCACGCTCCGGTGCTCGCTTACAAGACGGCCAGCCAACGCCAGCACCTCCCGGCGCAGCGTTGCATACGGCACCGTGTCGTCGCCCTCGCGAATGGAGCGCACGAACTCGGAGTCCTGTGGCATGCCCAATACCGGCGTGTCGGGATCGATGCCAACGGCTTCCAGATACCTGCCGTTCAGCGATTCGGCGTTGTAGGTGAGAATGCCGACCTGCTTATCGGAGGCGATCAAACGCTTGACGATCGGCACCTGAAGCAGCGCACTGGTCGCCACAGGAACGCCGCAATCGTCGGCCAACGCTTGCTGGTAGATGGAGAGGAAGCCGCAGGTGGTCGTGATGCCGTCGACACCCGCCTCCACCAACTCGCGCGCCGCCTTCTTGAACGGTTCCAGCAGGCTAATGTTGTGCAGTTCGGTCATCTTCGCAGGGACTGCCTCGTCCACGATGCGGTATTGCACCGGGAACGGCCAGGTGCCAGCGTGTCCGATGTCTCCCAGATAGCGCCGGAAATGCGTCTTCACCATCAGGATGCCGACGCTCGCGCCGTAGTAGGTTTTGGAGCGGATGGGGGCGTTCATCGTCATTTCCTATTGAGCGGCCGGGTCTTGCAGGTAACTGTCGATATCGACTTCCAGCAGGCTGTTGAAGATATTGGTGGCGACCATGGTGCCGCCGAAACCGATCAGGTTGACGATGGCGGTATCGTCGAACCGATCCTTCAGGCGAACCCACAGGCTGTCGTCTAATGACTTGGCCCGCTTGCCGCCGATGGTGCTGCCCAGTTCGGTGAGCAGTTGCTCCGTCTCGGTCGGTTCAAAGTCGCGTGCGTCGACGCCCTCGGCCTTGAGTGCCTGACGGAAAAAGGTGGAACACAGCAGGCAGTCCGAGCCGGAGGAGATCGCGAAGGCGTAGACATTGAAAGCCCGCTTACCCAGCAATTTGATCAGTTCGGCTTTGATCAGATACGACCCGTGATAGGCCTGATGGGCCGCAAGGGAATGCAGGATCGTGCCCTTCATGTTGGTGACGCGACCAACGCGCGCGATCTCTTCGTCGTAAGCCAGCTGGCGTTGAGCGTCGAGGGTCTCGCGTTCGACCCGTTTGATACGTGCCATGGAAATCCTTTCTTGAGAGGTAGTAAGTCCGGGGATCGCAGGATCGGAACCCTCAGGCGCGAAAGCGCTCGGGGCGGAAAGTCGCGAGTTCAGGTCGCGCGATCCGATGGAGGATTTCGTCAGCGACAGCCTCGCCAAGGAATGGCGCAAGGGTGACGCCACTGTGCGTAATGACGGAGTAAAAGCCTGGTACCTCCGGCGTTGGCCCCACAGCCGGGTACTGGTCGGCAGGCAGCGCTCGCACCCCCACGCGTAAAGCTTCGGCTTGCACGCCTGCGAGCAGCGGCAGGATCTTGCTGGCCGCATGAAGCAAGCGTTGCGCATCGGATAGATGCTGCGACGCGATGGCGTCGATAGGCAGGTCCAGATCGTTGTGACAGATCATCAGACGCCCGGCGCCATCGGGACGGATATGCACTTCGGGGGAAAAAATCACGCGTCTGATGCTGTGCGCCAACGGCGGCGTGAAGGCCATCAGTCCTGCCGAGGGCTTCAGGGGAATTGGCTGAACGTCAGCAAAGGCCGGCTGGCCGGCCCAGCGGCCAGTGCAATTGACGACCGTGTCGGCATCCAATGCTTCACCGGCTTCGGTACGCACGCCGACGACGCGCTCGCCTCGGCGAATCAATCCCGCCACCGGCGTGTGCGTCAGTAGGCGCGCGCCGCGTTCACAAGCCGCAGCCAGCAGCGCCTGACAATACACGGCCGGGTCGACCCAACCGTCATCGGGAAAATACGCTATCGGCGCATCGCCGATGGCACCGATGTCGATATCCGGTGCCAGCGCGCTTACCTCCGCGTGATCGAGCCATCGCACGCGATACCCCCAGTCTTGCAAGGTGGCGACCTTGGCGCGATAGGTTTGCGGGTTACCGCCCTCCCACGCCAACGTGCCACCGCTATGCCACCAGGGTGCAGATTCGAACTGATCTCGCAGGGTCGCATGCGCGCGCATGCCGGCAACGTTCAGGTCGTGGTACGCGCGTGGCGGTTTGTTGTGTGAATTTACCCAGGCAAACGAAGCACTGCTGGTGCCCCCGGCAATTCGACCGGCGTCGATCACGGTGACCGGAGCGCCGGCGCGAGCAAGGAAATACGCGACCGAAGCACCGATGATTCCGGCACCGACAACGATATACATGACGAATGCTTTCCGAGAGGCCGACAAGACTGCGTGGCGCTAACACGGATATCACGAGGAAATCCCGCCACACGAACAAGTCAGAAGCCTATCGCAGGGTGTTCTGCGCGCGAACCACCGTATTCGTATAAGCAAATTCAGGGGGTTGTGGAAAGGGAAGAAGGAACACAAAGAGCGGTCCGTTGCGAAAGATCTGCAACGGAATCCGCTCTCGACAAGCATCGACATGGAAACTCGGCAATCCGCCCTTACGACAACGTCTCTTCCAACTTTGACAGCGGCGGAACAGCACCTTCGTTGGCGAGCAATGCCCGCTTGCGCACATATCGCAACAGACTGGTCGCGCCGTATCGAGACCCGCCCATGCCCGATTGCTTGAATGCCGTCTTTTCGCCATCGAACATCATCACACGTGGCAATTCGGTGTCGTTGATGCTGACCCCACCAGCCTCCATCTTCAACGCAAAATTCCCTGCAACATGCGTATCGGGACCAAATACCGCACCGGACAACCCGAATTGACTATCGTTCATCAGGTGCGCAGCTTCGTCCTCCGACGCGAATTTCATCACCGGCACGACGGGGCCAAATGTTTCCTCCGTCATCAACGTCATCTCATGACTCACACCGACGACAATGGTCGGATCGATCCAGACGGCACCGTCCACTGTCTGACTCTTGCCGCCCGATACGATGCGGGCGCCTTTTGCCACGGCATCATCGAGTTGGGCATCGATGATCGCGCCTTGCCGCGAAAAAATCATCGGACCGTAATGGCCCCCATCCCCTGCTGCCAGACTACGTTTAAGCGTGCCGGCCTGTCGGACCATCTCATCGACCAGCCGATCATGCAGTGACTCGTGTGCGTAAACCCGTTCGATGGCGTAACACACCTGCCCCGAGTTGTAGAGCGCCGAGCGCAAGATGCTGGTAGCCGCGCGTTCGACATCGGCCCCTTCAAGCACGACGGCGGCATCTTTGCCACCAAGCTCCAGGAATGCCGGAATAAATGCTTCGGCCGCTGCGACGGCAATCTTTCGCCCGGTCGGGATGCTGCCCGTGAACACTACCGCGTCGGCATTGGCTACCAACGCCTGCCCGGTACTCGCGCCACCCTGAACGAGTTGGATGACGTCCTTCAGTCCCGGAACTGCTTCAATCGTTCTCCGAAGCGGTTCGACGAATCGTGGCGTGACTTCGCTCGGTTTGATAATGACGGCCGCACCGGCTACTAACGCTGGAATCGCGTCAATAAAAGAGAGCACCAACGGGAAGTTCCACGGGCTGATGACGCCAACGAGCGAATAGGGAACGTAAGTCACCTTGAAAACGACATCCGGATGCGAAGCGACCTTACGAAAAGGTGTCGCGAGCACCTCAGGCGCCGCTTCACAGAATCCGTGGATGAAGTGAATTACGGCGCCCAGTTCTTCCTCGGAGATGCGCGTACGAGCCGTATCGACCGACAGTGCCGCGACGACATCGGCCCCATGCGCCTTTAGCACATCGGCCCAGGCCATCAGAATTTGCGTGCGATATTCGAGGCCACGCTCGGCCCACTGCCGCTGCGCTGCGCGGGCGCGATCGGCCATGTCGCCGACGGCTTCAGCCGACGCGGCGTTAAGAGAATAGTCGTATTGTCCCGTTCGCGGATTGCGAACTTCCATTGCTGACATGATCGCCTCATTTAAGCAAATTTCAGAAGAAGCATGCTCGGCGCGAAGCTCTCGGCATCGGCACGGCAAACCTTCCTTTGATCGTAACAAGGCAATCCGTGGGCAAAAACAAGGGGAATAGCGAAGCGCCCGATTTCCTATTTCTAAATGCGTGAGTCAAATACTTTACGTCGCCGAAGTCGAAATGCTCACGCAAGACTCAGGCCGCAATGTCGTCGTCTCTTTCGTACCGACGAAGCTGATTTCCGAAGAGGCCCCGTTGTTAGCCGACGGGGCGCTCGGGAAGGCTGTCCTCATCCGGAATCTCTCGAGTGGGAGCCGCACTGTCCGAGCCATTGAGGCGGCGCGCGTCCTTGGGGGAGAAGCCGAAGAAGTCGCGAAATGAGGTAGTGAAACTCGTCTGATGCTGGTAACCGACCGCCAACGCCACCTGTCCGACCGGCAAGCGCTCCTGCACCAGCAACCTGAGGGCTTCGTGCATACGGCACCGTTGGCTGTATTCGAATATCGTCACCCCGTAAAGGAACTTGAAGCCACGCTTCAGTTTTGACGCGTTTGTCCCCACGGCGCGAGCCAGCTCGGGAATTGTCATCGTCTTTTGCAGATCCGCCACGATAAGCTCGCGTGCGCGTCCGATCAGGCGCAAATCGCGCGATGACAATATCTCACCTGACTGACTGACGTCGAGGCTGGCAATCCACATGCCGATACTCGCGCATAGTATTTCGGCGCACTTTGCTTCCACGTATATCAACTCGCGAGCGCCGTGGTAGGGACTCGCCAACAAATGCTCCACCACATGGAGCGCCTCCATGCTCAACCGCATTTGCGAGTGATAGATCTGGTCACTGGTGACCGAGGCAAGCTTCGCTCGAATGCCATCCGCCTCCTCTCCCAGCGAACGCAACACCTTGTCGAAGTATTTCCGCGACACGTACATACCAATCGCGCGCCAAACGCCCGCAGCGCAAGTGACCTGGTATCGTAAATCGGCACCCTGATAGCAAATCATCAGGTTGGGCGCGCTGACATGGACATGTCCCGTCTCGCTAAGATCGACCTCCGCCGGACCGGATACGAGATAGTGGAACTCGACAAACCCTTCCGGTGGAACCATTTCCGAGCGGGCGCGAGCGTAGTGGCAGTCCGACACCACAATAAATATCTCGTCTCGCACGCTGATCATCTTCCAGGTGCCCTCTTCGGACTCGCCCGGTACGTGTACGGTACGGCCATAAAGCCCCAATTCCGCCGCAACCACACAATCGGCGGCGGCCCGCACTCGATGAAACGCTTCCGTCAAGCGCGAACCCGTGCCGGCAAGCGCCGTGCGAAACAACCCGGAGCAGGGCGATGACGCAATGGCCTCGGGGGTGGAAACAGATATCTGTGCGTGAGTCATAAGTCCCTGCCAGTCCGTAAGGCGTTCATGGATTATAGAAGGCGACGTTGGCCGATCGATATTCTGGTTCCCCCCAAATTCGGTCAAATTCGAGTGCCGGAATCTCAAAAAAGTCGCGATCCCTAACTCTGCATACGCTTCGCCAATATCCCCTTCCCTGCCCTGCGATATATCTCTTTCGTGCCTCGAACCAGCGCAACGCAGTTCGGCATACCCATGTCTTCAGACACGTGGCTGCCAGCAGTACGACATTGAGCCAGCCACCGTTTCCCTAACGCTATTGAGGCTTTTGCATGAGACACTTCCTCGCCAAGCTGCACTCACGCGGCGAACTCCTGACTGTCGAACGTGAGGTGGAGCCGCGCTTCGAGGCCGCAGCCGTGGCGCGCCGCCTCCAAACCGTTAGCAACCGGCCGGTGCTCTTCAAACGGGTACGCGGCTCGGCGATGCCGGTGGTAATGAATCTATATAGCGATCATCAGCGCCTTCGCGAGATCATTCGGTGCGCCGACGACGAGACTTTCTGCGCTCGCCTCGACAAAGAAATCACGCTTGCCGCCACACTGGAGAAATCTGTCGAGTTCGTGACACAGCCCGACGACTGGGAGACGGGCAAGCTCTCCGACCTCCCGATTCTCACGTACCACGAACGCGACGGCGCGCCGTACATTACCTCCGGGCTATTCCTGGCCAAAGATCCGAACACCGGCATTCCCAATCTATCGTTTCACCGGTCGATGGTGATATCCGACACCGAACTGCGCATCAGACTCGGTAGCTCACACGACCTTGCCCGTTACCAGCACGCCGCCGAGGCACGCGGCGAGGCGTTGGAAGCCGCCATTCTGATCAGCGCGGCGCCAGAACTCTTTATGGCGGCATGCGTGTCGCTCCCCCCGGATGGCGACGAGATAGCGCTGGCGTCGGCCATGCGCGGCGGCCCCATCGCGATGCGACGTGGCCACACGGTCGCTCTCGACGTGCCGGTCGCAGCGGACATCGTGATAGAAGGCCGGATCTTGCCGAATGTGAGACGCCCAGAAGGCCCGTTCGGCGAATTCATGGGTTATTACGTCGACGTCGGCGACAACCACGTTTTTGAAGTCACGCATGTCGGCTGGCGAAAAAACGCGGTGTTCCACGGGTTGATCTGCGGCTCGAACGAAGATTTGAGGCCATTGGAGGCTGCCACCGCAGCAAGGATCTACAAGTCAGTCGCGTCGCAGGTCCGCGGTGTTCTCGATGTGTCATGCCAGCCCACGGTGATGAATACGGTCATCAAGATCGACAAACAATATGACGGCCACGCGCAACATGTCCTGCTGGCAGCGATGGGCGCACATCTTGACTACAGCAAGCTGTGTATCGTCGTCGACAGCGATATCGACATCTACAACCTCGATGAAGTGATATGGGCCTTTCTTACCCGAGGGCGGGCGGATACCCGCACGCTGGTGATTCCCGACGTACCCGGCTTCTATCGCGACCCGCATAAGGACCACTGGGGACGCCTTGCGATCGACGCAACGAAACCGTGGGGACGAGAATCCGAATTCGAACGTAAATCGATTCCCGGTACCACCACACTGGATCTGCTCGACTACTTGCCGCAATTGGCCGGCGAGGGGCTGACACAATGACGCGCCGAATCGTTGTCGCGATCACCGGTGCGACAGGCGCCGTCTATGGCGTGCGTCTACTCTCGGCATTGCGCGAGAGGGAGGTCGAATCCCACCTGGTGGTCTCGCGAGCCGGGTGGATGACGCTTCATGACGAGATGAATCTCGACAAAGCCGACATGAAAAATGCCGCGAGCTTCATGCACGACATCAACGACGTAGGCGCAACCCTCGCCAGTGGATCGTTCGTGCATGACGGCATGGCCATCGCGCCGTGCTCGATGAAAACGCTTGCGGCAGTCGCCCATGGATTCGATGACAACCTCATCACGCGCGCCGCCGACGTGACGCTAAAGGAGCGTCGCAAGCTCCTGATGCTCGCACGCGAAACGCCACTGACGCTGGCCCATCTGCAAAACATGACGATGGTCACGCAGATGGGAGGTGTAGTGATGCCCCCCTTGCCGGCGTTTTACGCGAAACCAAGGACGGTGGAGGATCTGGTCGGTTATACCGTCAACCGAATGTTGGACCAGTTTGGGCTCAACGCCGAAGACGCCTACCCTCGCTGGAACGGATTCGCCCGCTAAAAAAAGACCGCCCGGCTAGTTTGGAAACCGGGCGGCAGAACCTTCGGACTTCTCGCGAATGCGGTTTCCCGCGATACCACCATGTATCAAGGGGTCACGGGTCTGAGCTTGCGTGACGTGGATCCCTTGCGCTTGCGTGCTGCCATGGCCAGCAGGGTTGCCAATACGAAGACGGCCGTCACGAGCTTGAGATCCGATGGTTGGAAACCCAAGGTCAGCACGATGGAGATCAACTGAAAATACACGATCGATCCAATCACAGGGGCAATCACTTGACGCGTCATCGATCGATTCCCGATGAGCGCTTCACCGAGCAGCAGCGCCGCCAATCCGTTGACAAGCACCCCAAACCCCATATTCACATCGGCAAAACCCTGGTTTTGAGCGAGCACCGCACCTCCCATGGACGCGAACAGGTTCGCGAGCCCGAGACCGCACAAGGTGTACACCTTCACGTTGATGCCCTGCGCCTTCGCCATCGCCGCACTCGATCCAATGGCACGCATCGCCATGCCGTGCTGCGTTCCCAGAAACCAGATCACCAGCCCTGCAATCGCAACATCAATCGCGCCGAGCATGACAATCCGTGGCAGATAACCGCCGTCATCGCCGGGCAACGCGGAGAAGATACTCGCAAAGGTGAACAATGCCGCATTGGGTTGCCCCATCACACGAATATCAACGGAGTAGAGCATCGAGAGCACCAGAATCCCGCACAAGAGGGTATTGATCTTCACCTTCTCGTGAATGAATCCGGTGAGCAGGCCGGCTAAAAAGCCTGCCAATGCGCCGGCAAGTAGCGACGTGACCGGGTCGAGACCCAGCATGAGAAATTTCGCGCAAACACACGCCCCGAACGGGAATGACCCTTCTCCGGTCATGTCCGCGAAATTCAGTATCCGAAACGGAATCATGATGGCGATGGCAATCAGCGCATACGTAAGCCCCTGAAGAATGCCGACAGGAACCAGGTCGAGGAACCCCGAAATCAAATTCATCAGATATTCGCCGTTTGCGGCGCCTCATGCTCAGCGGTTTCGTGAAACGTTGCGATCAGCTTTTCCATCGTCATGCGGCGCTTCGCATCCCCCGTCAAATTGCCCACGACTTTCCCATCCGACATCATGATGAGTCGATTTCCATAGTCCAGCGCATGCTGCATGTTATGCGTGACCATTAGCGTCGTGAGTTGGTGTTCACGGACCACTTGCTCCGTCACCCGCATGACGATCTCCGCGGTGCGCGGATCGAGCGCGGCGGTGTGTTCGTCGAGCAGCAGCAATTGGGGGCGACGCAGCACGGCCATCAGGAGCGACAGTGCCTGACGTTGCCCCCCCGAGAGCAGCGACGCCTTCGCCTTCAATCGCTTTTCGAGCCCAAGATTGAACGAGGCAATGCGCGCCTCGAAGTCACTCATTTGCGCGCTGGTAAGCCCTCTGGCGAAAGTCCGGCGTTGTCCGCGCAGCGCAGCCACCGCCAGGTTTTCCTCGAGACTCAAGGCTGCCGCGGTACCGACGGACGGGTCCTGAAATACACGCGCGATGAATTCGGCTCGCCGGTGTGTGGGCAGCGATGTGACGTCACGTCCGTTGACATTGATGGTGCCGGTATCCGACTCGACCTCTCCGGCGAGCAGATTCAGAAACGTCGATTTACCGGCACCGTTGCCGCCAACGACCACGGCGAAGTCCCCCGCGTTGAGCTCCAGCGAAACATCGGTCAGCGCAATGCGCTCATCCACCGTGCCCGCATGAAACGTCTTGCTGACACCTGAGACCGACAGCATGGGCAATGCGTCCTGTTTCACGTTCTCTCCTGCCCGATTGCGTTTTAAATTCAATTGATAAAGCATTGGCAACTCTCGAAGGATGACGGAACCTGTAGCCCGAGTTTGGCAAACTCGCGACGGCTGATCGACGTGATGTAATCGCTTGATGCGGGCTTGGCCACCGGCAGCGAATTTGTCGCCTCTCCCTTCAGCGCACGTGCGGCAAGACGCGCCGCATTTGCGCCAACCGATTCGAGCGATACCGCAAACGAAGCGGTTGCCATGCCCTGTTTGATCGCCTCTGTCTCGGAGCTGATGATTGGCACGCGCAGGCGCGCCATCGATGCCGCAACGGTCGGAATCGCCGACTGGACCAGATTCGATCCGGTGAGATAGACGAATCCAACCCCCTTGAGCAATTGGGCTCGCTGTGCCAGATCGTTCACGGCATCGACGCTCACCGCCTTGAACGTGAGTCCTGCGCGCTTGGCCGCGGCGTCAAGCGCCTGGTTCGTCACGACATCGTTAGCCTCGCCCGGGCTATATAACGCACCAAATGACGTCAATCCGGGAAACAGGCGCTTCGCAAAAGCCAGCATGGCGTCGAAATCCTGCAAATCCGACGCACCGGTGAAGCGATCGCTACCATGCGTCCAGCTCGGTACAAGACCTGCGGCGACAGGGTCGGTCACTTCCGCGAAGATCAACGGGATTCGTGGGTCTGGAACGGCAGAGCGAGCCACCTGCGAGACCGACGTTGTCAACGTCAGAATCAAGGCCGGCTTCTTCGTCAAAATCTGGGCGAACATCTGCGGCATCAACGCTTGCGTAAAGTTCGCGTCGCTGTACACGTAACTGACGTTCTTCCCCTCGACATAGCCCGCCTTCGCCATTTCGTCCTTGAAGCCGGCGATCGTTCGTGTGAGTGACGGATGCGGTCCCAGGTTGGCAATGCCGATGACCGTCGGCGCGATGGCCGCTTGTGACGCCGCCTCCCCGGACAGGCCAATGCCCAAGGCAGCGCCCATCGCAAGGGAAAGTAGCGTCCGTCGGGATATTGCTCTCATGCGTGACATCTCCATTGCGGCGCGTTGGGTTCGGTGATCTCGCGTGCGCGCTTCATGAATTAGGGGGAATCTGCGTTCGTCTCGGCCGATTCAGCGCAGACATCTGACCGTCTTTTTAGCACCTAACATGGCAGCGAACATATTGAGGTCGACGTCTGTGCCGAAAACCTAAGTTTTGTGGCGTGTCACCCAATCTTTTCCCGCAAAAGCTGTCGCCATACGCTAATCGACAAACCGCGCCAGCCTCATTGACCGGTAATTTGGCCCGCGACGCGAACGCCGCTTGCGCAAGCGCCGCCCAGCAAGGCTTGGGAAACCCAATCCCCGCAGTAACGGATACGCGACGTCCCCGTATCCTGCCAATCGAGGAAGCGACGAAGCACGCTCCCGTAGCCTGGATAGAAGATGGGAATCTTGTGCGGAATCCACTGATTCACTGTCGATAGGCGCCGTCGATCGAAATCGGGAATGCGCGCCCTGACTTCATCGACGACCCACTCATCAAGGCGATCCGTCGCGCATTGCGCCTGCACTTCCCGGATGGCCTCCGGCGTCAGTTGGCAGTAGACCTGGGCGTTCGGGCGGCCCTGTTGAGGGGCGGCATCGAGTTGCTGATACGTTGCGATGCGGGTGGGAGAGTCACGCATGGCAAATTCGATGCCGGGTTCAAGCGAGCCGGAGACGGCGAAATGGGCAACGCCCAACGCGTTATAGCGAATCGCCGCAAGCATCTCGCTCTCCTGTCTTGAAGGCTTGACCAGTAACGGCGCGATTCTCGCCCCTTCGGTTGCGATCACCACGTAATCGGCAAACAGTTCACGACCGTCGGCCAGCGTTACGGCACATTGATCGGCATGTTGCTCGACAGCCGTCACCGCGACGCCTGTCTCGACCGGCAACCTGTTGGCCAGCGCCGCGCACAGTTGCCCCATGCCCCCGGCCAAGGTGAAGACGGTGTCCTCGCCCACCAAATGAGGCATCGTGCTTTGATAGAACAACGCAGAAATAGCATCGGCATCGAAGCTGCGTGTGCCTCGGAACACCGGCTCGATCATCCGCTTGAGAACACCATCGCCGATGCCTTTCCGTATGCATTCGGCCAGCGTGACGTGATCCCAATCCAGTGCGGATACAGCCCAATCCGGGTCAACCCGGCGTTTGCGTGCGCGCAAGGCGACTGCCGCAAGAATCAGACGGCATCGCTCAACCAGCGACAAGCCAGGCGTCAACAGCGCTTTCGACGACGGCATAAGCTCGATGGAGTACGGTCCGTCAGGGCTATCGCAAAGCGCGCTAAGGCCCTTTAGCGGCACGAGTAAAGACCGAATGCCCACTGCCTCGATGATTCGGTGAAGGTCGCGGCTAAAGGGATAGATCAGCCTTGCGCCGCTGTTGTACGCAATGCCATTCTCGAATCGATCCCCCATGCGCCCTCCGACCACGGGAGCCGCTTCGATGACGCGTACAGAAACCCCGGCGGCCTGCAATTCCCAAGCCGCGCTCAAGCCGGCAATGCCGGCGCCGATAACGATAGTGGAAGTCACGATTGAACAGGCTTGGTCAAGGTATCGGGAAGCACGAGTTCGATCAGGGAAACGCCGTCGTGGGACAGCGCGGCATCGAGTGCAGGCGCAAACTCATCCGTCGCCGTTACGCGCCATGCCATCGCGCCGAACGACGTAGCATAGGCAACGAAATCGACGCTCCCCAGACGCGTGCCGACCTCTCGGCCGAACATCCGTTGTTGTGATGCGCGAATCGCGCCATAGGCGCGATTGTTTGCCACCAGCACAAGCAAGCGCAGCCCTAATCTCACGGCGGACTCCAGTTCTTCCCCATGCATAAGAAAACACCCGTCTCCGGCTATGGCAACGGGCCTGTCACAGCTCCCCTGCAAGGCCGCGCCAATCGCGGCAGCCAACCCATATCCCATCGCTCCGCTCTTGGGGCCGAGTTGCGTGTTGGGCAGCCGATGCGGGAAATAGCGTTGCGGCCACATGGCATAGGCACCCGCGCCGGACGTCACGACCGTTTCGTCCGGTAGCCTCTCGCGAAGGTGGGCGTAGACGGCGCGCAGATCGACCGGCCCCGGGCACTCGCCCGTCGCCACGAACTGCGCTCGCTCCCGACGGGTGGATGCCACCCAGGTGGATCGTGCAATTTCCGTCGCGCTAGGCGTGTCAGTGCAGGAAGCATCGCGCCCTCGCCGTTCGTCGGCGATGAGAACGAGTGCCGCGAGTACTGCCTCAGGTCGGGCACATATCGCAAGATCCGCCTGGTAGGCGTTGTTGAGTTCCCCCTCACCAGGATGGACGTGAATCAGCTTGCAAGCCGGCTTCGGAGGCCGCAGCAGTGAAAACCCCTTGAAGACGTTGGCACCGAACGTATTGAGTTCGCCCATTCGCGCGCCGAGAACCAGCACGAGATCCGCCGCTTCGAAACGACGCGCAAGCGGTGCAGCGATGCCAATGCCAACCTCTCCACCGAAATGGGAATGCCCGTTGTCCATCAGATCACGACGACGGTACGAAGTGACAACCGGAACTTGATATCGCTCTGCCACCTTGACCAAATCCCCGATCCCCTGGGATGTCCAGCCTGTCCCGCCAACCCACACGATCGGGCGCTCCGAGCGGCTGAGTGCTTCGGCAATGGCATGCGCGTCGGCCATGTCAACGGAGGCTACGGCACGTCGTGGCGCACAAAGCGAAGGGGCGACCTTTTGTTGCAGCGACACATCCTCGGGCAGGACCAGCACGACGGGCCCGGGTTTTCCGCTGATGGCGGTATGCCAGGCCCTGCTGAGGAACTCGGGAATGCGAGCCGCATCCGGAATCTGAGCGACCCACTTGGCGAGCGGACCGAACGCTGCGTGAAATTCATTGCCCAAAAACGCTTCGCGCTCTGCGGTCTCGGTAGGCGCCTGACCGATGATCAAAATCATCGGTGCGCTATCGGTATCGGCGGTATGCAGCGCGAGGCAGGTATTCAATGCCCCCGGCGCACGCGCCGCCAGACAGATCCCGGGCGTGCCACTGAGCTGCCCAATTGCCTGAGCGGCAAAAGCCATGCCCGCTTCGTGCCGAAAACTCGCCAGCCGTATTTGCGGCGCACGAGAGGCCAATGCATCGAGGATTTCCAGGATGCCCTCCCCCGGTACGTGCGTGACCACGCGCACGCCGAATTCGGCCAGCGTATCGGCAAGGATGTCAGCACCCGAGCGCGGGTTCGTCATATGGCGGCTCTCCAAGTATTGGTGGTGTGCGGCGCTACCAGTGCCGCACTTCCGAGTCTGTCAGAAGCGATGAAAAACGCCTGCGGTGACTGCAACTTGCCGGGTCGTCGTGGAAGCTCCTCCACTCGACGCATATTCGATATTGGCATGCTTGGCGTCGCCAGCGGCCAGTTGGAATATGCCGACGAGGAACAAGGCTGTTCGCTTCGAAAGAAAGTAGTTGTCGATGAGGCTGAACTGATGATATTGGGGCGTGAAGCCGGTCGTGGATATTTTTCCTCGGGTGTACGTGTAAGCGAAGTTGATCTGATTGGCGAGCGTCAGGAAATGACTGACGTTGGCCTCGATGTTGTCAAAGTCGGCTCGCGCGCCCCCCAGCCCCAATTGGGTCACGCCCAGATTCTCATATCGGCTGTGCGACCAGATCAGGGCGGCATTCGTCGAATTGCTGAACGCGTAAGATCCCCCTGCGCCCCAGATCTCCATGCTCGTCGGGGATACGCTGTAAGAGAACGTGGGGGACTGAGCGGAAATCGACGGGAACAGGGCCGTATTCCAAATCCCTTCGCTCGCCGCTATCGACGGCCGGTTCAAGCGCATGTACGCCGCGGACACGGAAACCGGGCCGCCAAGGTAGTTCGCGCCAAAACTCACCCCGCTCTGGTTATTGAAACTCCCGGCTTGCCCGCCGAAACTGTACATTGCGCCCAATTGAACGCCGGCCCAGCGCGGCGATACGTACTTGAGCGTGTTGTTTGCGCGGAACTGATAGTTGAAATTGTCGTTATCGCCCACGTGCGCGGTGTAGCCGTTCCAACGCACCGGGGCCGAGTACTGAGCCAGCCAGTCCTGCGTCAGGTCATATTGACGCCCCGTCGTGAGGGTGCCCCATCGTTCATTTTGCAAACCCACGAACGCCTGCCGTCCGAACTCACGTCCCCCTTGCGCCGACGTGCCGGTATTCGGATTGAAACCACCTTCGAGCGTGAAGATCGCCTTGGTTCCCCCCCCCAGATCCTCCGCCCCTTTGAATCCCCAGCGGCTCGGGCCGTTAGCCGGGCCAACGGATTTCCCGCCCAGCGAATTGTTGGCGTAGATGACACCGCCCATCAGCACACCGTATAACGTGACGCTACTCTGCTGCGCCTGGACGGGCGAACAAAGGACAAATGGCAACATCAACGGCACCAGGGTACAAAGGCTTTTTTTCATGGTCGATCCCGTGATTGACGAAAGTGAGAGACGGTTGACGTGTGTGTGCATCGTCGAATGCAGCGTAAGAAAACGCCCTCACCAGACCAACGTCGCCAAAATAAGAAGAACCGAAATCACTTAACCTTGATCTGTTTTCCGACACAACGACGCCTCCCCTGCGTCGAACCCGTAGTCGCTTGCCGCGCGGCCCTCACTGATATAGCCGAGCCGCAGGTCAGCCTCGACGCTTTCCCGCCTGCGTTCGGTAGCCGGTCCGATCCCGGCCCCGCCGGGGAGATCCAGACACAGGCGACGACCTCGCGGTACGGTTTGCAGCCCCATTCCCGCCATGAGAGTCCCGTCGTCGAGCGCCACTCGCCCGGACAGTCCGTCGAGCGCGCCATCGCGCCCGCGCGCCGGATGCCTCACGCGATCGAACATCCCGAAGAATTGGAAAGGTGCGCCGTCCACTGTGCCGATTTCGAGGCTCTGCCCTAGACCGCCGCGCCAGCGACCTGCTCCGCCGCTATCGCATCGCAGCTCTTTACGCCAGATCACAACCGGATAGTTCGACTCCACGATCTCTGCGGCAATCGACTTCACACCGCTTGGAAAGGCGGTGCCAGACATGCCGTCTTCGCCGACACGCGCGCCAGCACCGCCGCTGTTGAAGAAGAGCGTCTCGAAGCTCTGTCCCGCTCGTTCTGCGTCTTCCCCGGCAGCCATGGCGGCAACGGCGCCCCCGCGCAATTGCGCCCCCCAGATGCAAGACGCCCCCTCTGCGGGGACTTCCTCCGGAAGAATGGCCGCCAGGGCGCCAAAGACCACGTCGGGGAGAAATTGTCCGATGATGTGGCGCGCACACACCGGCCACGGCCGTTCGACATTGAGGATCGAGCCCACCGGTGCCGTGATGTCGATCGGCTCCAGTGAGCCCGCGTTATTGGGCACCTCCGGTGCAATAGCGGCCCGTACCCCGAATGCTGTGTAGGCACGGGTGTAGTTGAGTACCACGTTGATCCCGCGATGACTCGCAGCCGACGACCCCGCGAAATCGACACGAATGCGTCCTCCAACGACTTCTAGTTCCGCCACCAGATCGACCGGCGTATCGAAGCCGTCGATTCGCATGGCATAGCGATACCGGCCCCGAGGTAATCGTGCGATCGCGCGCTGCATCGCGGCGCTTGATCGGTCGATGATGTCGTTCGCGATGGCGTCGAGCCCGAACTCACCGAATTCGTCCAGCATGGCGATGAGTCGCCGTGCACTGGCCTCGTTCGCACCGATGTAAGACAGAATGTCGCCAATCACCTCGTCTGGCTGGCGCACGTTGGCGCGAATGATATCCAGCAGATCCTGATTCACCTCTCCGGCACGGGCCAGCGGCAAACGCGGAATACAAAGCCCTTCCTCGAACACCGAGCGGCCGTCGGGGCCTTGCCCCAACCCGCCGATGTCGACCTGATGACAGGTGCAAGCCAATAGCGCAATCACCGAGTCATTGCGAAACACCGGCGAAACCACCGTCACATCATGCAGATGACCGGAGGCAAGCCACGGATCGTTCGTGATGAAGTGATCGCCGGGACGCATGGTCTCGATCGGAAACGCATCCAGAAAGTGGCCGACCGCAGCGGCCATCGAATTGACGTGGCCCGGCGTTCCTGTGACGGCCTGCGCCACCAGTCGGGCACGCGTATCGAAGACGCCCGCCGACAAATCACCGGCTTCTCGGACAGTTGGACTGAAGGCCGTGCGCATGAGCAGCCGTGCCTGCTCCTCCACCACCGAAATCAGACGAGTCCAGATAATTTGCAGGCGAATCGCTTGGTTGGAGGACGGATCGTCAGGCAGCACGTCACTCACGGGATCCTTTGCATTCATCATTGATATGCTTCCTGTGACACTTGAAATTCGGTCGAGGAACGCTGCCGTTCGAGCACGAGGTGTCCCGATGGCACGCAGCGAGCAGTGAATTCCGGTGGTACGACGATCGTTGTCTCGTCGTCGACAATCACCGCTGGCCCCAGAATCACAGCACCGTCCAAGAGTGTGTGGCGACGATGGAACGCCGCGTCGACACGCGTCTGGGACGATTGATCCAACACCGATCGCACATCGGCGGGCAAGGGCGCCGTTGCCGCCAGCCTTCGAGCGTCCGGAGCCGTGAGCGGGCGCACCTCATTCGTGGCATTCGTGGCATTCGTGGGTATGGGCGGTGTATGCGATACCCGCACGCTCCAACTGAGTATCTCGACATCCGCATGCGGGATCAGGCGACCGAATCGCTGCTGGTATTGATGTTCGAAGTCGGCTCGCAGCACGACGACGCTCGTTTGATCGATCCTCAACGCGCGAATCGGAACCTGTATTTCATGGCCCTGGCCGCGATACCGCATATACGCAAACGCTTGTGTTGCCGTCTCGGCGGCCAGCGCCGGACTGGCATGACCGATGACGCCAGCGGCTTCGTTCCGAAGTTCCTGAAGCAACTCATTGACCTGCAAGGCATCCAGTTCGCTCAGCGTTTGATAGAGACTTCGCGCCGCCTCGAAAGACACGGGGGCCACGAGGAACCCGTAAGCAGAGCCCACCCCCGCCGCGACCGGCACCACGACTCTGTCGATCCCCAACTTCTCCGCTAACCGCGCAGCATGGAGTGGCGCGGACCCGCCGAAGGCGATCAACGTTCTTCCTGCCAACGTTTTTCCAAGCTCAATCGCATGCTCGCGTGCGGCGCCCGCCATCGCCTCGTCTGCGACCTCTGCAACCGCGTAGGCCGCAGTGTCCCGACCGACACCCAACGGCGAGGCGATGGTCCGGTCCAACGCGTCAAGCGCAGCATCCGTATCGAGCGCCAGAGACCCCGCAGCGAAATACTCGGGGTCCAGACGTCCGGCCACCAGATGCGTGTCGGTCAATGTCGCGTGCGCGCCCCCCAGGCCATAACATGCGGGGCCCGGTTGTGACCCCGCACTGGTCGGGCCGACCTTCACGCGGCCGAGCCTATCGATGCCGGCAATGGACCCGCCGCCCGCACCGATCTCGCACAGCTCGACAACGGGGATCCGAAGCGGAATTCCGCTACCGGGTTTGAAGCGATAGAGGCGTGCGACTTCGAGCGCGCGCGACATTTGCGGGCTCCCGTCATCGATGAAACACAACTTTGCCGTGGTGCCCCCGATATCCAGTGAAAGCACGCGATCGAGGCCAAGCGTCCGGCTGACGTGAGACGCCAGCAGCGCCCCTCCGGCGGGGCCCGACTCGAGTAGCCGGACCGGGTAGCGGCGTGCCGTCTCGACATCGCACAACCCGCCGTCGGAGGTCATCAACAATAGGGGAACATCGATGCCCATCGATTTGAGTGCTGCCGACAAGCGCTGCAAATAGGAGGCCATCAGCGGCAGGACATAAGCATTGACACAGGTGGTCGAGAAGCGCTCGAACTCGCGAATCTCCGGAGACACGTCTGACGACAGGCTGAAGGACAACTCGGGCAGTCGCCTCATCAGACGTTCGGCCGTTCGTTTTTCATGGTCTGCGTTCGCGTAACTGTGCAGGAACGCGATTGCGACGCTACGCACGTCTTGCGCGGCAAGCACATCAGCGACGCGATCGACACTTGCCTCGTCAAGCGGGAGCAGCACCTGCCCCTTTGCTCCCATACGCTCGACAACCGTCAATCTGAGATCGCGGGGCACAAGCGGTTCCGGCTTCCTGACCCGAAGGTCATATTGATCGGCGCGCGCCTCGCACCCGGTTTCGATGACGTCGCGAAACCCTGAGGTTGTCACCAGCGCCGTCCTGGCGCCGCGCCGTTCGATTACGGCGTTGGTCGCCAGCGTCGTGCCGTGCAACACGGCTCCAAGCGAGCTCGCCGGCGTGTCGGTAAGCTGCAGAAGGTGGGCGATACCCGCGATGACCGCCTGCTCCGGCGCCTGCGGTGTCGACAGGCATTTGTAGGTGTGCCGTTCGTCGCCAAGCTCAAGCACGAAGTCGGTGAAGGTGCCGCCTATGTCGATACCGATGCGAGGGGGTAGGGAGGCGCGAAGAGAAGACATGGTCGCTCCGTAACAGGCAAAAGGGCGCCGCACATGGCGACGATCAGCCAACAAGTTACGGAACTCGACAGCGGTTTGCGTTGGATATCGGAACTATGACTTACTGATTCGGTAGCGCATCGCCCCTTTCGTCGCCTACCGCGGGATAACCCGTATGCGCGGATCCGATATCCCTCCGCGTTGTGGCCGAGTTTCGACGTCGGACGAATGAAATAGGATTTCGGGCGTGAATTTCACTCCGCCGCGCTACGAATATTGGCGTTCGCCAGAATGAAGCGAGGATGTACTTTCGACCGCACTCCGTCGCCGAAGCCAAGCGATTCGGCGACGGCATCTCCCTTTACCGCTTATCGAGAACGCCCATGCTCCCCAAACTCTTTGCCAAGCGACTGTCTGGCGTCACGTTGATGTTCTCGCTGTTGGCCAGTTCCCTTATCGCCAACGCTGAAACGACCGTCATCGGGATCGCCAATTTTGGCCCTCACCCGGCACTGTCGCGAACCATTTCCGGCTTTAAGGAACAGTTGGCAAAACATGGGTTCATCGAAGGCAAAACCGTCACCTATGCCTACAGCGACGCCAATTTCACGCCCGGCCTCATCCCGCAAACCCTGGCTCAGATCGTCTCGCAGCGGCCCAAGGTGATTCTCACGGTAACAACCCCCGTTGCGCAGGCTGCCGTTCGCAATGTGTCCGATACTCGAATTCCGCTCGTGTTTTCTCAAGTCACCAATCCCGTTGCCGCCGGACTGGTGCCCGATTGGGAGCACGGGAGCGAGCGCATTGTCGGCACGGCAAGCGTGACCGACTACGACGCGGTGCTGACATTCGCGAAGAAGATCTTTCCGCGCGCGAAGTCTTTTGGCGTTCTCTATAACGCAGGGGAAGTCAACGACGTGGCGGCCATCAAGAGCCTGGGGGCCGCTGCGGAAAAGGCCGGCATGAAGATGGTCGCGACCAGCGTCGATACGACAATCGATGTTCCGCAGCGCACCGGCACGATGAAGGGGCTCGACTTCTTCTATGCGATTGGCTCCAATCTCGTGCAGTCTTCGCTTCCCGCCGTTGCCAGCGTGACCGATCGACTCAAAATGCCCATTCTGTCGGCTGAGCACGAACTGATTCGCAAGGGCAACCTCATCGCTGTTGCTTACGCGCCTTCGTATGAATCGCAAGGCGCGCATGCTGCCGATCTCGCGCTGGCACTCATGAATGGCAAGAAGCCGTCGGAACTGGCCGTCTATCGCCCGCAGCCCGGCGACTATCTGGCACTGGTCAATCGAAAAAAGCTTGAGCAACTCGGCTTGGCCGTCCCTCTCGATATGCGGGACTGCAAGTGCTTCGTCGATCCCCAATAATCGGAGAGCCCCTGCGATGAAAAACAGCACGGATGAGCACGTTCGCAAACGGGTTGTGCATGGCGTGACGCTGGGCATTTTGATGCTCGATACCGGCTTCGAGCGGCTGCCCGGCGATATCGGTCACGCATCGACATGGGACTTTCCGGTTCAGTACGCGTTAGTCAAAGGCGTGACCGGGCCACAGGTCATGTCACCGGGCGCCGGTGGCTGTCTCGACAGGTTTGTCGAGGCAGCGCATGATCTTGTGGCGTTGGGCGTGGACGGGATCACAACGAGCTGCGGATTTCTGGCGGCGTACCAGAGTGAGTTGCAGGCGAGATGTCCTGTGCCGATTGCAACGTCGAGCCTGTTACAGATTCCGATGATCTCGAGAGTGCTACCGTTCGGGAAGCGCGTGGGTGTATTAACGGCGAGACGAGAGGCAATGACACCCGCTCACCTGTCGCAGGTAGGCGCACCGCTCGACTTGCCCATCGCGGGCCTGCGTGAGACGTCGCACTTCTTCAATAGCCAACTGCACAATGCCGCGTCGGCAGACCCCTCGCGGAATTTCTCTGACCTGCTTGGCTGTGCCCAGGAACTGCTCGCGGCGCACCCGGATGTGGGCGCGATCGTCAGCGAATGTACGAATTTCTCTCCCTACTCGGCCGCACTCGCCGATACCCTGAAAATTCCGGTGTTCGATATTGTTTCAATGATCGAGTGGTTTCACTACGGCTTACGTCCCAAGCGGTTTCACACGATTCACCATGAGAGGGAGAATCCCTCGCCCCCGACGCCGCCCAAATTTGAGTAGCGCACCGATTTGGCGTCCAATCACGTCGTCGGGAGATTGGACATGAAGAAACATGTCGCCGGAGCTCAGGTCGTTGGGTTGCTGCGGGGGGCCGTGTCATCAGGAATCTGACGGCGCACGGCTTGCGTGCCACGTTTCACGATTGAGTCGGAGCCCTCCCTCGCAAGTGGGCGGAGGGATATCGCAACGTCCCCCAGACACAAAATCAAGCAGCGAGCGCTGCGTGGGGTCGCTTCAGCACCTCAAGCACCTCAGGCCCTCTTGCGACCGGGCGACCGACTTGTCTTGCCAATGCCAGAGCGCTGAAAGCGAGTAACACGATTCCGCGGATGAAAAAACGGGGAAAATAATCCCCGAAAAACTTCACACACAAATTTCCCCATGAGAATTACTTCACTTTACTCCCACGAATTTGCAATTAAATTTCTCAATTAATCTACTTAAAAAGCATTCCACAGAATTTGGATTATTTTCACATACCCGATCCGCCTTCTCCTTACTCCCCTCGCAGATCATCTGATTAGCCTCGTCGCCACTCCTACCGTGAACAGAAAAGGCCGCGATTGGGAAAAGACAAATAGCAAGAAAAATCGCTTTTCTCATAAATACCTCACTTAGCAAAGTCTCAGGAAACTTACCCAACGCTAATGAATCATGATGACTCAAAAAATGAGCCATCAATTTCATTATTGGGATCGCAATCTCCCACGCACATAGGAATATTCCGATTCTGCGAGACCGCTATTTAACGGCAACAACGGGGGAGGAGAAAAAGCAGGGGCTGGTACGAGGAGCACTTTGGCAAAGCGGCGCCAGAGGCGAATCGGGTCTCAAGTGGCTTCAGTTGTCGACATAAACGCAACCGCGGCAGCGCGGTCCTGTGCCGCGATGTGCCTTGCCGTTCAGTCCGTTACGGACATTTTTCCTTGGAAGCGTCCACCGATGTTGCGTCCGGCGCCCGAAATTGGTGCGCGGTGACACCTCGTCGAGGTGACAACGCATGAAGCCGTTGGAACAGATCAAAGCCGAGTTGAAAAATGCATACGACTCACCTCATGGGAATGATGTCGCGGGATCCGCAACGACGCGCCGTGTTTTTGCCGCCCCAATCCGTCTAGCAATTGCATGCGCAGCTGGGCTGGCAGCGTCGAACTTTCGATCAAGTCGATAAATGCGCTAACGGTATCTGTATGTCCACTCATGGATGCGTGACGCATGCCCGATATACCTTCCCTGTCCATCGCAGCCAGAAGATCGAATTGCTGCTCATTGGAGAGACCCGAAGTCAGAACGGACTCAACATACACCCTTACAACGTTAGTGTGCCCGCACCGAAATGCTTCAATAACACTCGGCTCTCCGTCAGGGTCTTTTGCCGCTAGCAACGCACATCGCTGCTCACCTGACAAGCGCGAAGTTGCAATCAGCTTCATGTATGCACGTATTGCATCTGCATGGCCGCATCTGAATGCAGCCCATACACCCGGTGCACCGTCAGGCCTATGTGCTGCCATCAGCGTCAACTTCTGCGTGGAGGAAAGGTCAGAGCCGAGGACCAGGCCCGCATATGCCCGAACTGTTTCAGCGTGACCCTTCTGAAGCGCCATACATATCCCTGGCAAGCCATTCGCGGCCGTACCCGCGAGCAGGCTCACCTTCAGCTCGTCCGACAATTGAGATTTCAAGATCGACTCCACATAGGTATGCACAGTGGCGACATATCCGCCCTGGAGTGCCAAGTGGAGACCGCTGGTTCCCTCCGAATCTTTAGCGGAGAGTCGCTCAGAGCATTGCTCCGGAGACAAACCCGACGCAAAAATCTGGGAAATCGCCGTACCCAATTCACCGGACAAATTTGCGAAGCACAGTTGGTTTAGCGTAATGGCCGAGGGGGTCCCCTCCGGCATACAACGCAGGCGGCTGGCGCCATGAGTCGCTGGCTCTCCTAAAAACAGCGTGGAGCCATCATGAGGCAGGTCGTATTCCTTCATGTCAAACGGGGAGAGAAAGTCCTCCGCTCTCAATGCCAGAATCTCGCCAAGGCCGTCACGATCAATCGAATCCACACGCAACTTGGCACGCAGGTGTGTAACCGTCTGGTTCGGGTCGTAGAACTGAACAATACAATGTCGCCGCGCACCCTCATGCTTGAGTTTTATGCCGAATGCCAGGACATGATTAGGTGTCACGGCAAGAAGACTCCTGCGGTCTTCAGCGCTGACGACCATTTCACGCACACACTCAGCAAGGACGTTACCCCACCCGCCGTTCTCAACCAGGTATCCATACGCGCCAAGGACTCGCGCCTCGAAATTGCGTTCCGCCAGCGGTGAAACACTCCGGCGGATGGACTCCGGACTCTCGAAATCCCTGTATTCGGTGCGCCCGCGGGTACTCTCGAAGTTTCTCGCCCACACTTGGGCAAGATGGCGGCATTCAATCACACCAGCATGAGATGCCCGCATGCTCACAACACCATTCCAGTTGATCGAGGCATCCCGTTTTTCAGATAAATACGGACGTCGTTTCGGAGTCCGAATTTCTTCGTCCGGCTTTTTTTCCGTGATCGCATAGGCCCGTGAAGCAATAGGGGTCAGCGCCAGTGTTTGCTCGCTGCGCCCAGCAGCACCAACCGAGCGGAGTCCATGTGAAATGCCCGCTCGCAATTGTGCGGCGATGGGCTTGTGACTGGATTCCAGAGATTTGAGCACCGTGTTGGTGGTATTTGAGGGCGACTTGCGCGCACAGGAAACCACCTTTTTCAGCGATGTTTCCGATACCCTGTCCATGCGTCCGTGATTCAACTTACGCTGAACCATGGTGTTGAGATCATCCCAAGGGCGAATGGTCCGACAAAAAAATGAAGGTATTGCGATTTTCATTTAATACACAACAAGGATACAAAACTTACGGCATGGACATTTCCGGCAGCCGCCTGCACAAGGTAACGATGCATTGTGCTAGTCGCGAGATCTCGCCAGCCGACTTGAGAATGACCTTTTCCGCAATGCGAGTCATTGGACTCTTCGCAACCCAACCGATATCTTTTTTTTGATAGATTCGAGCCGGTTTTTGCCGCGAGGGGTCGTCGGGGTACCGTTGTGAGAAAAATAGTTCTTCAGTACGATGTAACTGACATTAAACATCTTGGCTACAGCTGGAAGCCCGCCCTTCGGCCACGCTCCCGTTGAGCGTAGGTGATCGCATTGTAGGAGTATCTCGTCGGTGACCGGCTTTTTGCTGGCCCCATTGATAATGTCGTCGGCAGGCGCTCTCATGTCGCCATTTTCAAGAAAATAGGTTGCGAGGTTTTGACGGCTGACATCGTACTTCCTGGCAAGAACTTTGAGCCCGCCCTGATCCGTGAACCATGTTTTGCCGTGCGCCTCCATCTTTGCGTGTATCGCCTTCACGGCCGCGGAAGTTCGCCTCCACCAAGCGATTTTGTCCGGTGGTGGCATCGACGTATCATCGATTACGCGACTAGCGCCCTGCGGGGCCGAACGCTCTTGCGCTTCGATTGTCGAGGTTTCCGGTGTTGCGAGACCGGATGGTCGGTGACCAGAGTTCGGCAGCATATCCGGCTTATATGAGCCCTCAGTCGAATAACTTTCCCGTTGCGCGACCGATATCCACTTTTCGATCGATTCGAGGCGTTTTTCGCCGCGACCGTGCCTCCGCGTACCATCGGCCATGAAATAGTTGCTCAGTGTGCCGTGCTTGACATTCAACGTCTCGGCTACAGCCTGGATCCCCTCCTCCGGCCACGCTCCCGTCGAATGTAGATGCATGCACTGTAGCAGCTTGTTGTTAGTGATTTGTTCTTTGCTGGGCCCGTCGACGATGTCGTTGCCAAGGGAGCGCAGGTCGCCGTTTTCAAAAAAGTAGTGGTTCAAAACTTCAACCTTGATACCGTACTTCTTGGCGAGACCTTTACGTCCGCCCTGATCCTTAAACCACCCGTTGCCGTGGATCTTCGTCTGGGCGTGTATCGCTTTACGGCCGCGGAAGTTCGCTTCCACCGAGCGATTTTGTCCAGTGGTGGCATCGACGTACCGTCGATTACGCGACTAGCGCCCTGCGGGGCCGAACGCTCTTGCGCTTCGATTGTCGAGGTTTCCGGTGCGTCGAGAACAGATGGGCGGTGGCCAGCGTTCAGCAGCGTGCGGCCCCATGGGTATTGGTCCGACGTGGCCCGGCAATCGCGCTCCAGTTCCTCCATCAATTGTGTGATCTCGGGGCGACAGGGACTTGAGTCTGCCGTCGGCTGACCGCCCTGTTCCAGTTCCCACATCAATTGGGCGATCTCGGGGAGCTCGGGGCGACAGGGACTTAAGCCTGCCGTCGGCTGGCAGTCCTGCTCCAGTTCCCGCATCAATTGGGCGATCTCGGGGCGACGGGGACTTGAGTCTGCCGTCGGCTGGCCGCCCTGTTCCAGTTCCCACATCAATTGGGCGATCTCGGGGAGCTCAGGGCACCGCGATTGTAGATCCGACCTCGACGGAATATCGAGCATCTCCACGTCCTGCGGTGCCTGCGGGCCGGCATGCGGGGTATAGACGTGCAACGGTTGCCCAGCCGAATTCGATGGCGCGTAAATGCTCCGGACATCGCAAAGCGCCTGTCGAATCGGATGCGCAGATTCAGAACATGTTGGCCCCTGGTTACAACTCAATGACATGCCGGACGGTCGATTACCACTACACACCGATCGCAGATCGACCATGACAGCCTGCCGCCCACTCAGTGGAAGGTGCGTCGACGGCAACGTCATCATTTGAGGGCTAGGGCGACTTGCTCCGACGGTGGATGTTTGCATCATGGTTTCATGCGAGGGAAATTCAGACTTTGACGCAAGATCGCACAGCTTCCTTTTTTGCAGTTGCAAAAAATGCCCGTCGGATGACGGAGCCTGCCGGATAGGCCTAGGTAGTGCTACCCAGTACACGGAAAAATTTAAGGACGCCCCCACCCGCAAAAGCCTGAGCGTTGCGTTAGTCCCAGCCTCTGGATGTTATCGGGCAAAAGAGGCGACTTTCTTCCCGCCGCGTTCTCTTTCGCGTATTTTCTTCAAAGCATTCTGTACGTCCGATTCAGTCCAAACTACGACATTTCGATTTGGTAGTTTTTCGTTGATCCGTACGCTTCGTTCATCGGAGGAACCCGATAACTCCTCATTCACATATACATGTTCATCGGAGGAATCCGATAACTCCTCATTCGCATATACATGTTTAATAACTTCTGCCTCACATAGCTTGAATGCGTTTCTACATGGAAGCAGGCGTTCATTGTCATTTTTCAGCCAATTTATTCTTGCCTCCATCATTGTTTTGACTTCACTAGAAGCGATTCTGTCTGTAGACAACCCTAGGCGCCTGGCTGCAGCTGCCTGCTCTTTCTCGTAACGCTTCCGGAATAAATAATTTCTAATTTTACCCGGCTCATGCCCGATTTTTATGAATCCATTCTTTAATCGCAAAAAGGCACCGGGGTTGCTATTTTGAGATATTTTCGCGAGGGTCGGCAGGCACGATTCCGCGGCGTCCAAATGTTTCGCATTTTCCTGAATGTTAACATCAATTTTCCTAATATTATTTTTAACGTGACATAGGGCCGCATAGGGAGAGTGATGCCATTCATTTGGTGGCCTCTTATATACCTCCAGGAGGGAATTTGCGTAATTCAAAAGATAAGAAACTTCGTCATTCCGACGATGGCCGCTGATTGAATAAAGGGACATTTCTGTTATTTCTCTTTAAATTTAACATAACACCGAAGCAACCTTGATTACCGCCATTGCGATATCCAAGAAAACTCGAATCTAACGATAACAACTTTAGATGCTTCGCATCTTCATATTTTGATCATCTGACTTATATTCCGTCTCAAACATTCTCAACACTTTCCAAAATTATGCGTTTTCGAGTTCGAGTCTTGCCTTCCAGGAGATCAAATTCGCAAACCATGCCTTGATCGCAGGTCAGCGTTTTATTTTTTCCGGGGCGAACATGATATGTCGTAGGCTGTTCGCACTCAGTGCCAGGCCCCTTGCAGGTTCGATACGATTCAACGGCAATAATCGAATTGCCGCTGTTTTCCACTACATAGTCTTTCCCTTCTTTCCTGACGCTCGTCGCATACCGTTCCTCGGCCGGGCGAACGATGACCATTGCCCCGAACCCGGTGAGCACGTTCAGCCCGGCCGATAGCGAGTCCTGATACGTCTTGATTTCATCGTTATTCAAGACAAAGTCGTCCTTCGCCTTTGGGACCACGGGAACAAAGCGGACGCGATAGTAGCGTTCCGAATCCCGATTTCCGCGATACAGCAATCGCACTGCCTGCATACCGTTCGCTGGAACGATCAGTCTCGCCGGGCTTGCAACCAGGCCTTGCCCATCGGGCTTGCTTAGCAAGGCTGGATCGATGGGAACTTCGACCTGAGTTCCATCGCCTTTGATTTGTATCTCGACCACTTCCACGCGTACAAAAGCTGTTGCATCGCCGGTGTTACGGATTTGTTTGAGGAGCGAGGAATTGCCTCCTCCCAGATAGTCAAACATCGTCCCGATGTTGATGGAGGGGGCGGCCGCATTCGCGCAGACGGGCATCCCGAGAAGTAGTCCAACCAAAGTGGAAATAAGTAGGCGTGCTTTCATTAACAATTGCTCCTTTGATCCGTGGCAAATTCATTGCCCGGAGTGAATGTGTTGGCGTCATCAGGACCGGTGGATAACGCATAGGTACTGGTGAGGGCTACAGCGTCAACATGGATTCGGGCGACGATGGATCACTCCGTGAGCGCATCAAATATGACCGAGATTCGCTCTGCGTATGTGGTTTCCATATTTCTCCCCATCTCGGCAAGCCCGTCGTTGTCGACCCCTATATTGAGAAGGCTCTGCGCATTATTCAGATACCTGTCGACCATCATCTTGACGGGGGTATGTGCCGTGAGAGGGATGCTCGAGAAGGGAAGGCTCGACTCCGTGGTGGCTCCAAGGATCGTCAACCGCAAATCGAGCGGCACTTCAGACGACTTTTCGTTGCGAAGCACGCATCGCCCATCCCGGGCGGGTTGTGTGCCGCAGCGGATGCTCACCTGCAACGGGGAGCCACTGGACAAACCGAAGTCGACATGGCGATCAATTCGGCCTCTGGGTTTTCCCCCGTTAAACCACTGATGCCAGCCCTGTGGGGGGGCGAGATCGACAACGATGAGGCTACTTTGATTGGAGAGGTGAAATGGGTGATTCACGACAAGAACGAATTCCACATCGACCGACTCGCGGCTCACGCGAGCCTGGTCTCCGAAATCGAAGTCCAGTCCGGGCCCCACAAAAAAAGTATGCGAGCCTCGATAGATGCCACTAGGCAAATCCACCGGATAAGGCGGCACCAGTTCGTAACTCAAAGCAAGCGACCCGCTCGGAATTGAAATCTCACCAGCGGAAACGTCGCGCAGCGGCGTTCTGGCGCACCCGCCATTGGAAGGAATTGCCCAGGAAAATGTCATGACATTGGGCGACGTTGGTCTAGGCGCCGGGATGGCTGCGCAACGCCCTGAAAGCGCATGCATGTCACTGCCGAAAATTCCCGCTATGTCGGTCTTGCCGCGGGCAACGTACTGGCCAGCGATGCCGGTCACCCGGAACGTTGCATATGCCACTCGGTTGCTCTTCTCCTCGCGAAGAAGGATCCGCGTTTGAGCATCGGACCACCGAACGAAGAATGCCTCGCGAGATGCCGCACCGGCAGCTATCGGACCATATTCGACTGGACCGACAGGTAAATCGATGGTGTTCATGCCCTGGCACGACCATGCGCCACTACGACATAGTCGGCTCGCCGGGGTAACGTTCACGAAACCGTTACCTTTGACTGCTCGCGTGGACGGTCTGTACTCCGCCGAGATGGTGACGTCAGAGGCGTTGGCAAACAGCGAGTAACCACCAACGCCAATGAGCAGAGCAACGGACGCTACAAACCCTTGAATTGTTCTGCAAAGGTGAGACGTTCGATACCACGCGCGATTCGATCGGTTAGCCATTGTCATGCCCCTGTGACGTTGTTGTACTGAGCGATTCCGCGCACACCAGATCACCGACAATTAGCGAGTCTCCTTCGCGGAGATAGGTATTCGTGTCCAGCGTAAGTTCACACAGTCGCCTCCCCCCTCGCTCCACGGTAATGTGCGGCGTACGCTCGCTTGCCTCAATGGCGAAAAACCCGTCGGCTTCCGTGACGGCTCGCCCCACCTCAGAAGCCACTCGCACGGCGCGCACGGGCGCCCTGTCGTGCGCGACGAGGCGCCCCATGACTGTGACGGTTTTCATCACTCGAACCTTCTGGTAGGCCACGCCGCCCTTGTTGACGTGATAGCTGCTTGTTGCCGGTTGCAGTGACGCGGCAGGGGCCGAGGTTTGGTCGAAGTAATAGTGAACACTGCCTTTTTCGAAAGCACTGACTGGAAAGATATTTCGTCCCCGCGTTATGTCGATGACCGTCCCATTCACATTTCGCGCATGCAGCTTGATGTCGTTGCTCTCGGTTTCGACATCAACAATCATGACGGCCTGACTGGTGGCCAGATTGGATAATCCCGACACGGCGATGGCATCGGGACTGGCCACTACGGTACTGGACATATTGATACCCCCGCCGGCTCCCCCACGGTTGGACGAGCGCGACGCATACGCGTCACCGCGGACGAATTCATGTTGAAATTGTGTTGTGCCGCCTAGCCCGAAACCAAGGCTATCGATAGAGGCATTAGCGCCAACGGATGTGAAGAACCCGCCGTCCAAATCCCGTCGCACACCGATCGATGCGAACTGATTGCCTCTCTCTTTCCCGCCGCTGAGACCCAGGTTGGCGTTGTAGTTGTTGCGATCTTTGCTCAAATAGATGCTAAGCCCCAGCTCCGCCCCCCGATTGCGGGAGTGAGCAAAGGCACTGTTTGGACGATCGAACAGGGAAGCTCGCCAAGTGCAATCCACACCGAATACGGCATGTCGATGCAACAAGGACAGTTCGCCGCCGAATCCCCGGCTTCTTCCCCGACTGAATGTTGCGCGTGATGTCAGGCTGGAAGTTGTGGATAGGCGGTGGCTCCACGTAAGCGCCGTGTCGAGTACGGTTCCCGTCTGCGAACGGTTGTGTTTGCTGGCGTGCTGCCAGCTTCGATTGTGGCTCAGGCTGATGCTGCCGCTGCGATATGGAAAAAGGAGCTGTATATCGCCCCCCATGCCATGTTTGCTCGAACGAAAAACGTTGCCGTAGCAGCGAGCAAGTTCGGAAATCTGCCAATCGATCGAAATGCCAAACACATTGGCGCCGCCCCCGCGCTGCACGGTCGCGCCCAGCACTACTCGTGGCGTCGCCAAATAGTTGAACGCGGCGCCAGCCGAAAGCGCATGCGAAGCGGTGTCGCCTACCAGATCGCGCTCCTGTCCCGCGAACAGCGCATAACGCCATGATTGCGTGGGATCCAGCCAGTTATTCGGCTTGTAAATAAGTTCCTGCTGTGAGGAGACGACTTTTCCGTCCTCCACAATGCGAATCTCGACCTCGTAGATTCCTCCGGGCAGTGAGTACGTGTCTACAACCTGCAGTCCGGGTTGAACGGGTTGGGCAAAAATCAATACGCGATCACGAAGCACTTCGACCACGGAGGGGCGATTGGCAGTGACGTACACCGGGTAGAGGCTGGGTCGCTGACCGTCGATGACGAGCGTATCGGAGGTGCCGTACAAAACGCCAAGTGTTGTTGCAGCCAACCCACCGGGGGTGCGAGGAGTTCGCACACCGGAAGCAAGGTCGGGAACAAAAACACCTGCGCGGAGAAATCGGCCTTCGAATTCCCGCTGCACATACAGGCTGGGGATCGCATAGGCTTGTTGCTCCGAGCGTTTCCCGCCAGTTAATCCTGTCAGCAAGCTCCCCGAAAATCCCCACTGACCGATACTGCCTAACGCATCGACGGAGTAGCGGCCGGTGACGCCTTGCCCATTGCCGCCGACGGCATTCAGGAAGTTGTTCAGGATCAGGCCGTTGCTATGACCTTGCGGGCGAGCATGGTACTTCTGCTTGGCTCCACTTTGCTCCGCTCGGCGGGTCACGATGGACAGTACCGAATCCTGTAGGTTGTAGTGGATGGCAAGCAGATCGCCGCAATTTTCCTCGCATGCCCCCAACGTTCGCGGACCTTTTAACAACCGCATGATTTTCTCTCGGTCGGCATCGCTTAACGTTGTGCCATGCTCCTGGCGCTCCAACTCAATGAGATGAACCTCTCCCTCCCGGCTCAAAGTAATCATTGCGCTTCCCGCAGGGTGGCCGTTGTAATCAACGCTGACCATCAAAGGAACGTCAAAGAAGTGCTCCGCGAAATCCGTCGGGAGATTCTCCGCTTGGGTCAACAACTCCGTGCCGCGTTGCTTCGCATCGATGTTTGCGCGCGCCTCGAACGGGAGAGCCAATCCCAGGGCGACACAAGCTGCCCTACAGAAAACTGCGCAATTCACTTTTGCCACTCAATCCAATATCTCAAGCGAAACGACTCTCACATGCTCGGTCAGTACATCTTCCGAACATGTGCTCCTCCTCCGATCAAGAAGGTCTCGGTAAATTGGCCCGGTCTGATGACGCCGCTGATCCTCTTCTCGTCGCCGGCACAAGCGGCTACGACGCTGTGTACTTCGAGCCTCATGGCAAGCGGAATCACAGCAAGGGCGCTCCTGAGCGGAGAGATCTGAGGACGAATCTTCATCGATGACTTTGTTGCGCTCGTCCAGCCGCTGATCGAGCGCGATGCGCTACACGTTCGACGAACTAACGCCTCGGGGCGTCGGTGCAAACGAGTCGACCTGCGGAAGCCGCATTTGAGGCGCGCCACGCAGATTCACCCCTCGTACCATGTTTCCGTCGCGAAGGGTGCCCCTGCGGAGCCGCCTGACCAAAGGAGATGAGGTTCCCAGGCCAGGCGGCCCGACTGCTGGCGGACTCGGTCGCAGTAAACAAACCTGCTTTCGCTCCGGTGCTCCGCCGTCTACAGCTTGGGCTCGAATGTGATGGTGAGAGCCCCTCGATACTCGCCTGCTCTCAGGGGCTGACTGCCAACGGGGCGAGGAGCCAGCAGGATTCCGGAGATGTAGGTGCCCCCCGGCACCTCTCGGACGTCACCGGTCGCCACGTCCCCCTCAGCATCTGCCACGATGACTTCGAGCTTGGCGTCCGGCATTTCCGTGTGTGTCAGGAGTGGGCCCTTTTCTCCCCAGTTTGGGGAGTCGAACTTCACTCGAATCGCATCACAGTCGGTTTTGAAGCGAAAGTCAAAACTGCGGAGTAGCTGGCGTTTTCCATCCCAGCTTTGCGGGATCCGAAGGGGTACCGGTTCGTGTTCGAAAACGAATGGATCAAGCGAGTCAACTTCAAGCGTGCCTTGCTTCACGGGAATTTCGCCGGCAAGCGCAACGTTCAGATTGGCAGAGGGCGGCGTGGTTTCGGCGCCAGCGGAAAACGCCAACGAGGTGGCCATGGTGGCCAGCGCAATGTGTTTTATCAGCATTACTCAATCGTCGTTTCGAAAACCAGGCGAAGCTGCGCCGCGTATTTTCCCGGGACAGCGCCACTCTCCGTCTTTCCCTCGGCCTTCGAGGAAATCAGGAGTTGGATTTCCTTTCCTTGCTTTGCGTCGACTGCATTGACAATCGAGGTCGACGTGTCGGTCAGCGCCTTGCCATTCACTCGGGGAGCGAGTGCGTAGTAGGCGTCAGCATCCGTTTCGTGAGTCACACGAGGCTCCTGGTTGTCAGCAAGCTTCACACTGACATTGCCAACGTTGCTTTTCACCTTAATTCCCAGAGCGATGTCGCTGAATCTCTTTTGCATGTTATCCCAGGTCAGATTTTGAACCTCCGCCTGATTCCAGTTGACAGGGGTAACTTCAAAACTCGGGACGAAAGGCACGACCGCCTGGAGTTGAATATCAAACGATTTTCGGTTCGTTTGATCGGCGTGAGCGGGACTGGCAAACATCGAAGCGCTGGCGAGCGCAAACATTGCGACTTTTACGGCGGAGTGTTTCATCTTTACTTTCAGAAAAAATACAGGAATTTGGTTGATGCAATTCACTCTTCGCGAATCCGATGGGAGGACACAATCATTATGTTAATGAACGCCCAGCCTGGGCTCGAACACAAGGGTGAAATTGATACCATACTTCCCAGGCAACATCGTCTCGTGGCTATGTCGCCCGATGTTTTTTATGCCGAAATAAAGTTTTTCACCTCGGGCAGCACGGAAATTTGTTAGAACGAACGGCTTTTTCTTGTCGTACAGGATGTCGTCGCTGGTGGGAGTGGATCCGAGCTTTGCTAAAAGATTGCTCGACAGATAGTAGTCAGGGTTCTCGTCATGAAATAGGCGCGTTACTGAGCCCTTGATGAGAGTTGCCTGATTTAGCAACGTAATTCCAACCCTTTCATACGAACTGACAATATCAAACGACAAGAGTTGTTGGATACTGAGGTCTGAAAAAGAGACATTCAGCGGAGCACTCAAATTCACACTGGGCGTGACCCTGAGAAAATCCCGCTCTACAGGGACTTCGCCGGCGAGAGCAACGTTCAGGTTGGCAGAGGGCGGTGTGGTTTCGGCGCCAGCGGAAAACGCCAACGAGGCGGCCATGGTGGCCAGAGCAATGTGTTTTATCAGCATTATTCAATCGTCGTTTCGAAAACCAGGCGAAGCTGCGCCGCGTATTTTCCCGGGACAGCGCCACTCTCCGTCTTTCCCTCGGCCTTCGAGGAAATCAGGAGTTGGATTTCCTTTCCTTGCTTTGCGTCGACTGCATTGACAATCGAGGTCGACGTGTCGGTCAGCGCCTTGCCATTCACTCGGGGAGCGAGCGCGTAGTAGGCATCAGCATCCGTTTCGTGAGTCACACGAGGCTCTTGGTTGTCAGCAAGCTTCACACTGACATTGCCAACGTTGCTTTTCACCTTAATACCCAGAGCGATGTCGCTGAATCTCTTTTGCATGTTATCCCAGGTCAGATTTTGAACCTCCGCCTGATTCCAGTTGACAGGGGTAACCTCAAAACTCGGGACGAAAGGCACGACCGCCTGGAGTTGAATATCAAACGATTTTCGGTTCGTTTGATCGGCGTGAGCCGGACTGGCAAACATCGAAGCGCTGGCGAGCGCAAACATTGCAATTTTTACGACGGATTTTTTCATATTTACTTTCTTAGAAAATAGAATCTTTACATTGATGCAACTCATTTTTCATGAGTCAAATGGAAAGGCGTTGGCAGTGTTTGCGATAGACCCCTATATTATTTAAGCCAGTCGTTCTATATTTTCTTTATTCAATCTTTTGCACCTACCCCCCGCGCAAACGAGCGAAGCGCAACATCTTACGGCCGGAGTCCTGAGGCGATTTTCAGATTTTGATCATTTAGTCGATCAATACGGACATCAAGCGCCTGAACACGCGCTTGTTCTGGCGTGAGGGATTGACTCCGGGACGCGACGCTCTGACGTTCAAGCTGCAGCGGCGCTATCGAGTGGCGTAAAGCGGAATCGGCAACGCACGCAGAGCGAAAACCGCATCGTCGGCATGCGACGTTTCCCCGATTTGAGTCGCGCGGCGATTTGGCGTCCAACCACGCAGTCAGAAGATTGGACATGAAGAAGAGATTCACCGACGAGCAAATCATCGGTTTCCAGCAGGATGCCGAGGCGAAGGTTGCCGGTCATGGAACTATGCCTCGAGCACGGCTTCTCCGAGGCCAGTAACGAAGAAGCTCGGTGCGACAACCCGCCGTCAAGCCGTGGTGTGTGCGATCAACCCTGCTCAGGAAGACACCGAAACACGCGGATTGATCTGAATGATCTTTTCGTGCCACGGGCATCTAAAAATTCACGTCCGCGGTGGTTGCAGTAGTAGTAAAGGAGGAACGGCGATGTTCCGAGTGGCCCGGACGAAAGCAGGCGTTGCGGACTTTGCTCTGTACGATCTGAAGGGCGAAGGCGCGACCGATCGTCTCCGATTCAACCCCTGCCATGCCCCCCATTGCAGAATGGTTTGAATGTGGCACACGCGCACGAGCCGTTTCTGAAGGCCTGTTGCGTCAGATATGCGTTGGCAGCTTACTTTCCCTAAGCCGCATCACCTGCCAGCCAGCGAGCCCCACGCTCCAGTACCAGGTCGATCTCAGGCCCCGTCATCCCAGGCATGTCGAGCTTCACTTCAAAGCCTGCCTGCGTCTGGATATACGCCAGATGCCGATACCCCGAAGGGAATCGGGCCAGTGCCGACTGATCGAAGGCGAGACGCATCGCCGGATCGACAGGATCGACACGATCCTTCTCATAGATCGGCTGGCGCCAGACCATCCCCCATCGACCCGCGCGCTTCTCCAGCAAGTCGTAGAAGCGTCCCGTGCACACGACATCGCACAGCGCACCGTTGACTTCGCCTCTCTGCGAAATGGTCATTTTCGTCTGCACCACGGCGCGATTCCCCTCGAGATCGATCGACGATCCGCCGAGGAAATGCAGAATGCTCACGCCCTTCTTCCAACCTTCTCGGCTGACGTTGATGAACTCACGCGCCGGGCCCTGGAACCAGGTGGCCATCATCACGCCGTCGTCGTGCCAGACGGTTGCGAACCGCTCCCACTCGCCGGCGTCACGCCACACCACCCAGTTCTCGATCAGTTCGCGAATGGCGAATCGATCGGCCAGTTCCTGTTCCCCTGTCATGCCTCGCTCCCTAAGTCATTCCCTGCCAACCCGGCCCGTGCGTTCAGAACGCGTGAATCCAGCGCAACCCCATCTGGAAGCCGGAGTACGTGTTGCGCTCGCTGACCGGCAGATAGATGTTCATGAAAACGAAATTCTTGTTGTCGACCGTCCATTGCGCGCCAGGGCCGATCGACAGGTTCGTCGTGCGAAATCCCGTCTGGGGACGGCCGTCGACGGTGTCATCGGTGATCTGGCGAAACCAGAAGCCGTTGATCCCCACGTTCAGATTCGGCAGCACCTTGTACGACGCCGTGAAGTTGACCCATACCGCTTGCCCCGCACGGAATCGATCGATCACGAACGGGTTCGGCTGGGAAAACTGTGGACCGTCCGACAGATTCACGCCCGGATTGTGGTTGGAGAAGTTGTACAGATAGTGCAGACGCAGCGAAATCTCCGTTTTCGCCGTCGGCAGGAACGTCATGGCCCAATGAGGGTTCAACGACCAGAATCCCGAACTCGGGTTCGCCAACTTGCTCGGGTTGTACGCACCGGTCGGCGCGATCACGTCAAACTCGAAACGCTGCGAGAACACCGGACGGCCACCACTGATGACAGGCGCCATCTGCAAGTACGGCCCGAAAATAATGTCGCCGACGCCCGAGCGTGCCGTCAGTTGCTGCATGCTCCCCGCGTCGGAGCTGCCGTGCATCGACATCACCGGCAACAGCACGGTAAATCCGAGCGCCCCGCCGAACACGCGGATCGGCGACGTGTAGGCGATCTGAGGGAGCCAGAGGAATGACGTCAGTTTTGGATTCCTGAAGGTCCCCGGTTTGTTGCCGTTGTTGTCGTAGAACTTGTCGTTATTCTTGAACTGCAGAAGCTGGACCGTGGCCCACCCCGGCTCGAGCCCCCCGAACCCGTCGTGAAACGACGATGCACCGAGATTCAGCCCCCCGGGCTGGTAGGTCGACGCACGCACCATGCCGGGAACCGCGGCGCACGTCAGCATTGCCGCCAGACCAATGGCACGCAAGCTGCCATTGAAGGTATTCGATTTCATGAAGTCTCCGTCTCATTATCAATATAATTAGTACTACTACCTACACAACAAAAACCGAACTACCCGATCCAGCAGCTCCCCCCCGCCCCCCCCTCCAGGGGCCAGGGTTTTGCGGGCAATGCCCGCGCCTGCCTACACGACTTCGTTCCGGATCGGATGACGCAGCGTACCGACACCTCCGACTTCCACCTCCAGCACGCCGCCATCCTTCATCCATAACGGCGGAACCCGCTTGCCGCCCACACCGCCTGGCGTGCCGGTCGCAATGACATCGCCCGGTTCCAGTTCGGTAAAGGTGGACAGGTATGCAATCATTTCCGGAATGCTGAAGATCAATAGATCGGTGCTCGTGCGCTGCACTTCGACGCCATTCAATCGGGTCACCAGACTGATATTGGCCCCATCGGCAATCTCGTCGCGCGTCACCATCCAGGGACCGAAACCGCCCGTGCCGTAGAAGTTCTTGCCCGGCGTCCATTGCTGCGTGTGACGCTGCCAGTCGCGGATGGTCCCGTCGCAGTAGGCCGAGTAGCCAGCAACATGCTCCCAGGCATCTTCCACGTCAATACGCCTCCCGCGCTTGCCGATGACCACGGCAATCTCGCCCTCGAAGTCCAGTTGCTCCGACTCGGGCGGACGCAGGATCGGCTGTCCGTGGCCGACTTGCGAGTTCGCGAATCTGCCGAACACCATCGGCCTTGCGCTAACGTCTCGTCCCGTTTCGATGCGGTGATCGTGATAAGCGATTCCGATACAGAAAATCTTCGGCGGATTCGGAATCACCGGCTCGAATACGACGTCCTCGAACTTCAATGTCGGTTCGGCGTTCCGGATCAGTTCGGCAACATGCGGCAACGCACCGGCAGAGAGCATGTCGCGCAAGGTCGGCCAACTATTGCCGCTCAGTGCGCGTACGTCGATGATCCCCTGCTCGCTCGCCACGCCCCAGCTTGAGCGGCCTCCATGGGAAAAGCTCATCAGTTTCATCGTTATCCTTTCAGGGTTCTCAGGAATTCCGCGATCGCGAATTCGGCGATCTGCGCGTCGACGTGCGGCGGTGCCCCCGCCACGCCCACTGCCCCGACACACTGGTCGTCGACAAACACCGGCACGCCGCCTTCCAGCGGGGTGTGGGGCATCGTGACCATGGAGAAGCGCCCTTCGTTCAGCGGCTTTTCGAAGAACGTCGTCGGATGACCGCCTTCCGCAGCGCTGCGCGCCTTATCAAACGCACCTTCCGCGCTCATCAGCGGCGCCCTATCCATGCGCGCCGCCGCCTGCATATACGTTGTTATGTCGACGACGACGATCGACACGGGAAATCCGCGTTCGGCGGCATAGGCGCGCGCATATTCAACCAGCGCCTGCGCATCGCCCAAGCCCAACGACGGTTTATTCAGCATGCTTTTCCTCCCCGGCGCCTTCGACTTCTTCAAAGAAGCTCTCGACCACGCGGTTGTAGTGTTCGGGTTCCTCGAAATACGACGAGTGTCCCGATTCCGTGAATGTGTAAGCACGTGCCCCAGGGATGCAGCTCGCCGCGACGAGGTGCGTCTGTCCGCCGATCAGTCGGTTCTGGACGCCGCCCATGACCAACGTGGGCAGGCGATACCCTGCGAAATGCTCGGGCATGAGGCGAAGCGCTTCGTCCGTGATGGTGGAAAGGTCGACCTTCTGGTTCCTGCGGGCGAGCATCTGATACAGCGCAATCAGGTCGGGGCGCTCGGCGACGAACCGCTCGCTGAATCCAAGGTCTTGGGGCGGCACCGCCTCCCCCGCCGCCACGCGGCGAAACCGCTCCGATACCTGCTCAAGCACCTTGTGATGAGGTCCGTACGCGGGCGTCGGTGACCCCGAGAGCACAAGGCCCGTGAATCGCTCGGGCTCCCGTACGGCCAGCGGCAGGCCGGACCAGGCACCCATCGACTGGCAAACGACGGCCGCAGGTTCGTGGGCTTCGACGTCCATCAGACGCGCAAGGTCTTCACTGAACAAGCGCGGATGGAACGTGGCGGCATCGCAAATCGAACCGCCAAAGCCGCGCATGTCCAGACAGATCACCCTTCGACTGCGTTGAAAGTGCGCCACCTGCTGAAAAAACACGATCGAGTTCGCGCCCGCGCCGTGAACGAAGATCATCGGCGGGCCGCCGCCCACCACGTCGTAGCGTAGGCGCGCGCCCGGTACATCGAGAAACGGCATCGTGAAATCCTCAGGCCAGCGGGCCGGTAAAGGGCGGGTCATACCAGGCGCATCCGCCATGCACGATGGTGTCTGGCCAGTTGTCCGGCGCTGCGGGGAACACCGTCGGACGTGGCGCGTCGCCATTGCGCTCGACACGATCCATGCCGTAGAAGATATGAATCGCGAGTTGATCGGGCCCCTGTACCCAGAAGCCGTAATGCACGCCCGGAGACAACTCCGCGGGCAACGCCAGAATCTTTACGCCCGGTTGGCTCTGCAGGAACCGGCGCGCGTCGAGCAATTGCTGATAACTGGCGACGGCAAAGCCGTAGGCCGCGGCGAAATCAAAGCGCTCGCGCAACGCACGCGGATAAAGTGCCAGCGTGTGATGCTCGTCGTCCGCACGCAGGAATACGCACTCGTGCCCCTGAACGGTCAGGCGCTCACTCACCGTCAGACCCAGTGTGTCGCGATAGAAGCCAAGCGAGGCTTCCATATTCGAGACGTACAAACTGATTCGGGCGAGACGGGTCAGCTTGAACGGTTGCGGCATCCATACGCCTTCGACGTCGTAAGCGGCGTCGCGACGCTCGAGGTTCCTGTAGCCGTCCAGCGAGTCGCCACGGTCGAGTGCTGTGTCGACCTCCTGGTACTCGGCTATCTGAGGCAACGGCGGCGTCGAATGAAACGCGCGGTCGTACATCGACTTCGGCTTGCTGCGCCCATCCCAGCCGATCTGCTCCATGCCGTAGTAGATCTCGTTGATGTAGCCATCCGGGTCGTACGCGTACGCGTGCCAGTTCGATCCCGGGGCATCGCGCCCCACGCGGCGAAGGTGCGCGTTCTTCTCCAGAAAGCTCGTTCCCTCGACCACCTCGCGTAGACTGCCGACCTGCCACGAGATCTGCCCCACGATTGCCCCCTTTCGCGCGGGTTCGCGTGTGTCGATCATGTTCTGGCTGCCGATGACCAGCGTGTGATGATCAGCCCCGCAGCGCAGGAACCAACCGGTCGCATCCTTTTTCGGCAAACTCGGGACACGTGAGGTGAAATCGTCTTCGTCGCTGATGGCCAGTCCCAGCGACCGTGACAGGAATGCCGCAGTCGCGTCGACATCCGGCGAATGAAAACCGAAGTGCCCGATGCGTCGGATGCGGAAAGGTTGATTCTGCTTAAGGCCGCCAACGTTGTAGGTCATGCTCCCTCCCGATCAGTGAATGCCATGGCCGTGACGCTCGCAGCCGCCGATGCGTCAAGCCCCTTGCTGTGAAGACGCTCCGCGAGCTCCGAAATCAGGTCGTTGAGTTCGCTGGCCTTCACTGCACCGAACAGATAAAAGTCGGGACGAACCAGCGCCACATCGGCGTCGAGCTGATCGAGAAACGACAGGTAGACGCCTTCGGTGTCGTCAAACGCATGCCTGGAAGCCACGTCGTCGAAAACGCCTAGCGTGCAGCCCAGGCGGTCGAGTACCTTGCGCGCATAGCTGCTCAGATCGTTTGCCGGATCCTTGCGGCACCAGAGTTGGAAGCCGCTGCCGAGGAACTCGTCGCCCAGCGCCTCGACGCCATCGCGGTGCAGGCGGCCCTGCGGTGTGAACAGTCCCGCGCCATTGGCGACGTTGCCATCGGCGTCGTGGTGAAGCACTCCGGTGACTAGGCCCGGCAGTTCCGGCGGAAGCGCTTCCTTCTGTCCGCGCATTCCCGCGTCGCGCTTTGCCGCATGCGCCGGATCCATGATGTTCACAACGCGCGACAGACGGTCCGAAGCCATCGCGATCGTCCTCATATGCGGTTCGCGCTCAGGTCCGTATGTGTCAAGCAGCGCAGCGTCGCTGCGACCGGTCAGCACCTCGACAAGCTTCCAGCCGAGATTTCGGCCGTCGCGCATCGCCGAACACCCGCCTTGCCCCATGTACGGCGGCATGGTGTGCGCGGCATCGCCACCGAGGAAAACACGGCCCTTGCGCCACTGGGAGATGATTCGGGTGTGATAGTGATAGACCACGTGACGCATGATCTTGATGTCGTCTTCGCCCAAACCGTAGGGCTCTCCTCCGAGAAACGCCCAGGCTGCCTCGGGCTTTACCATCGCTTCATCGGTCTCGCCCTCCATGACCCGGAATTCAAGACGAAGCCGGCGTTTGCCGATCGGCATGAACATATGCGGGCGCTGCGGATCCATGTAGATCCGCAATTCCTTGAATCGCTCGGGAAGTTCACGCAGGATGTCCGCGTCGAAGTTCAGCCAGCGCTCGTGCAGGTTGAAATCGCGAATCGGGATTTCCATGGCGGATCGCACAAAGCTGCGGGCACCGTCCGTACCGACCAGATACTTCGCGCGGATCACGCGAGCCTCTGAAGGGCTTTGTGCGCCGTCACGTGAGAACGGCTCGATGCTAAGCGCAACCTGTTCATCCGTTTGCACAATCGCTTTGGCTTCCCAACCACGCAACAGCTCGACGTTAGGCATCGTTGCCACCTTGTCGGCAACTGCGCGTTCAAAGTCAGGTTGGAAGATCGACACGCGCGACGGCCATCCACCCAGCTTGCCCGGGTAATTGACGACCATCAGGTGGTCCCCTGCCGCGTCGACGAAATAGGCCTGCGGCAGATCCACTGCATCGTCAAAAGCCTCGTCGATGCCGATACCCGTCGCCTGAACCACGCGGCATGCCTCGCCGTCGAGCGAGGTCAGGCGCGGAAGCGGATATGGCTGCGGCCAACGCTCGACCACGATCACGCGCACGCCTGCGGCACCCAGTGTGGATGCCAGGACTTCGCCCCCCGGCCCGTAGCCGACGATCGCAACGTCGTACAGATCCTTCGCACCTGCATTGCGCGCCGCCTGAACGCCGGTAGCTGTCTCCAGTCTTTGACTCACTTCTCTTCACCCTTTTGACGTGTTGATGGGCAAAGAATATTTAGCTAATAAATTTTGATCAAAATGGTTGGCAATATCATCGTCATTCGTCGAAATGATGATGGTGGCGCGCGTCTTCAAGTTTCATACATCGATGGGTTTCACGAACACGCGACTGCGAATGTCGACCCTAAAACGACGAAGCAGATGAACCCGCTTTCTGGCTCATCTGCTTCATTGGGCATTCGACTGAATACTGCGCTATCGTCAAACGAATTTCGTGAAATGCGAGGCGTGACGTCACGCCTCTTCGATCACCGTGTTGCGAAGCAGGCCGACGCCTTCGATCTCGATTTCGCAGACGTCTCCCGCGCTTCATCCACACTTGCGGGTTACGGGCCAGACCGACGCCCGATGCCGTCCCAGCTAGAGTGATGCAAGCCGGGATGCGTCCTTGCTCGTCTCGCATGTCCACCTCGTTATCCCTCGCTGCGATATACCAGGTTGCGCAAGACATTGGTGTGTGGGGCGGTTGTCGCCTGACATTGCTTCATTTTTCTCCACCCATTTTTAAATGTGTTGATGGGCAGAGAATATTTAGTTAACAATCATTGATCAAAGTGGTCAGCAATATGATCATCATTAATCAAAATGATAACGATGGAGACATGCAGTGACTGCACAACACGGAGTTGGGGATTCCCCGCACGCGGCCAAGGTCGACCTTGCGCGCATGAGGCTTGACCTCAACCTCATGAGAGTTTTCGACGTCGTGATGATCGAGCGTCATGTCACGCGCGCTGCCGAGCAGCTCGACATGACGCAGTCGGCCGTAAGCAATGCACTGAATCGTCTGCGTGATCTTTTTAAAGACCAGTTGTTCGTAAAAGCCGTACGCGGCGTGAATCCGACGCCCAGAGCCGTGGCGCTGTGGCCCGCGATTCATCAGTCGATCGAGGATATCTACAACACCGTCATACCGGCGGAATTCGATGCCCCGCACACGTCGCAGCGATTTCGCCTGTCGATGGTCGACCTATGCGCATCGTTGCTCCTGCCGCGTCTCTACAGAAACATGCATCCGATCGCACCCGACGCCAGCATCTTCGTCATGCCTAACGAGCCGGCAATTTCCGGCCCCAAACTCATGCGCGGGGAAATCGACTTCATTGTGAGTGTTTCGCCGCCCAGAGCGGCCGTCCTGCAATCGATGCCGCTATGGTCTGAGTCGTACGTGATCGTCGCGCGCAGCAATCATCCTTTGCTCAAGCAACCGCTTTCCCTCGCGCAGTTTTGCGAGGCCCCACAACTCGCCGTGAATCTCGCGGGAGAAGACGACCATCCGAGCGCCATCGACGACGCACTAGCTAATCGCGGGTTGGTGCGCAACGTTCAGATTACGGTCAATCAGTTCTCGGTGGCGACGTCCATTCTGCTCGACTCCGATCTGATCGCTGCCCTGCCGGCACGCTTCGCTATCACCGCGCGTGCGCGCGAGCAGATCGACATCTGCTCGATGCCGTTCTCCGTGCCCGATGTGGTCATGTACCTGAGTTGGCATCAGCGCAGCAATACCATTGCCGCACAACAGTGGTTCAAGCAGCAGCTCATTCACGCGGCGACGTTGCTCAATCTGAGCGTGGACGAGCATGCTGAGGAATTGCGTCCGCGCAACATGATGCCGGTCGATTGATCGATACGGGCAAGCCCGGGACAGAGATCTACGTGAAGTCACATTGGCGCGGTGTGGTCGAACCCAACCGCGTGACGCAGAAGGCATCGTAAGTTCGGGAATATTAGACAAATGTCGAATATTCGAAGCGTACAGACGAAAAAAATGCCCGCTAGATTAGCGGGCACTTCTTTGCAAAGCCAGATGCTTGGCGGAGAGGGTGTCTTTCTAACTGCATTCCAAAAAATTCCAACAAGATCCACACACCCCCTTATTTCAAAGGGCTTTCCGTGGTTTTCCATCCCCTATCGTCCGACATGTTCCAGATAAATCCAGCGACAATTTGATAGTCATTTTGATAGTCGACGAGGTAAACTGGCAACATGGCAAACGCAATCAACAAACTTAGCGCGCTTCAGGTCAATCGACTGTCGGAGCCTGGACTGTACGGCGACGGAGCCGGCCTTTACTTGCAGATCACTAAGGGCGGAGTGAAATCTTGGCTGTTCCGATACATGAGGAGCGGCCGAGCGCGCGGCATGGGTCTCGGCTCGGTGCACACAGTCAGTCTGTCGGAAGCCCGCATCAAGGCCCTCGAAGTCCGCAAGCAGCTTCTCGAGGGAATCGATCCGCTCGACGCGAAGCAACAAGAGCAGGCGCTAGTCAAGGCCAGTGCAGTTAAGGCAACCACGTTTGACGAATGCTCTGCAGCCTACATTGACGCTCATTCGAGTGGCTGGAAAAACGCGAAGCACGCTGATCAGTGGCGCAATACGCTCGCGACCTACGCTTCCCCTCATTTTGGGTCCCTGCCAATCACTGAACTCGACACCGACCTAGTCATGAAGGCACTCGAGCCGATTTGGGCCTCAAAGACCGAAACTGCCTCGCGCGTTCGTGGCCGGATCGAATCTGTACTCGACTGGGCTACCGTACGTGGCCATCGCACCGGCGAGAATCCTGCAAGATGGAAAGGCCACTTGGACCATCTGCTTCCCAATCGCTCCAAAGTTCAAGCAGTGGTTCACCACGCAGCGCTACCTTATGCGGACGCCCCCAAATTCATGACGCAGCTTCGGACCATCGACACGATGGCCGCGAAGGCGTTGGAGCTACTGATCTTGACGGCCACGCGGACCAGCGAAGTCATCGAAGCGCGTTGGGACGAGTTCGACCTCGCAACTGCCATTTGGCGAATCCCAGCGGAACGAATGAAGGCCGGAAAGGAGCACCGCATCCCGCTGTCACCATCCGCAGTGACGTTGTTGAAACATATGCAGGCCATTAAGCAGAACGAGTTCGTTTTTCCGGGCCAGCGCAAAAATAGGCCGCTGTCCAATATGGCTCTCCTCCAGCTGCTGAAGCGCATGGACCGGTCAGGTCTCACTGCGCACGGGTTCCGCTCCACGTTTCGCGATTGGGTCGGAGAAACCACGCACTACCCACGTGAAGTGGCGGAGGCCGCACTGGCACACCTACTGAAGGACAAGGCAGAAGCAGCCTACGCCCGCGGTGACTTGTTTGAGAAACGGGCATCCATGATGTCCGACTGGGCCATATATCTTAGTCAGTAAATTGGGGGATTTTGTATGTGAACTCATCCACACGTCATGACGGGAAGCGCCGTGCCAAAGGGATACGGCAACTTCCGTTCAGACAAGAAATCAAGCAGCGAGCGCTGCGTGGGGTCGCTTCAGCACGTCAAGCGCCTCAGCCCCTCTTGCAATGGGGCGGCCGACTTGTCTTGCCAATTCCACCGCAGCCTCCACCGTCTGAGCGTTCGTCAGGGTGGTACAGCCAGCCGTGTCTTCCACGCCAACGCGCAAATGCCCCCCCAGTTCAAGGGCATATCGCGCCAGGGGAAGATCAAGCAACGCGCCGCCCTGCACGCTGACACACCACGGCATGTCGACATCTGCCAGCATGCCCAGGTACGTGTCGAGGCTTTCCGGGGTCGGCGCAAGACCGAAGGTCACGCCAGGCACTCGATCCTGGCCCATCAGATAATCACCGCCGAAATACAGCTTGATGATCGATCCGGCCGGGAACTTCCCGGCACGAGCATAGGCTCGAATCCATCGCAAATTGCCCGGCTCATACACCCCTATCGAGATGGGCACGCCCACCTTACGCCCGAAAGCCACCATCGCGTCCGATTCCGCATAGGTCGCCCCCCCTGTGACGGAGGCCGACGGCAAACCTTCCGCATCCATTTGACCGAAAAGCGTGAAACCAGGATCCAGCGCGAACATTCTGAGCACACCCGCGTCGTACATCGGCTGTAGCAGCGCGTCAGGCTGATAACGTCGGCCAATCGCACGATCGGAATCACGACCGGCAATATAGTCGGGATAGATCAATGCCGAAGGATAGGCGTCAAGAATTCCTCGTCCGATATCGACAATCTGCTGGGTTGCCTCCTCTCGCGACAGTCGAAAATCATGATGATGATGAATGACGGCCGCGCCGGCCGCCAGACAGGCCTTCGCCTCGGCAATCGTAACGTCGGCAGGTTGCAGAGGTGCCCCCTTGCGAAGCGGGGTCACCGCAGCCTCGATCACCACCGGCGCGCCATAATGCTTCTCACTATTGGCCATGATATGGGTAGCTCCTGAATCGGGTGTTGGTGTAAATGACATCATTGGTTGGCGCACAAATCTTTGCGTCGAACGTCAACCGGCCAATCTCTCGGTGACGGGATCAAGCCCCAATACGCACCGCGCCTGATCGGGTGTGGCGACCGGACGGCCGACGGACTGTGCCAGGGCCACCGCGACTTCCACCATCTCTCGGTTGGTCATATCCGAGCGCCCGGCCGCGTCCTCGATTCCCACCCGCAAATGCCCACCAAGCTGCAACGCGTGACGGGCGATAGGTGTGTCCAGAAGCGCATCGCCCATCACGCCCACGCTCCAGGGCAACCCGGTACCCTCGAGCATTGAGACATAGGCATCGAGCGCGGCCGTGGTCGGAGGCAACCCAAAGTTGAGCGCACGCTTGCCAATCTTGATGAGGCTGTACTCGCCACCGAAGTAGAGTTTGATCATTGAACCGACCGGCAGCGCGCCAATGGCATGCTGCGCGAGCGCCCAGCGCAGATTGAACGGCTCCGACACCCCCACGGTCAACGGCGCCTTGCAGTCGTTGGCCGCACGCAGCGTGGCGTTGGCATCGTCAAACGTGAAGCGAACTTTGTTGGACCCCATCGGCGCGCCCGCGTCGTCCAACTGTCCTGAGAATGCGCCACCGGGATCCACCGGGCAGAAATCCATCACGCCCGCATGGGTCAGCGGCGCAAAATGGGCAATCCATTCGCCAACCACGTTACCGCTGAGAAAATCCGGGTACAGCATGGCTTGCGGATGCGCCGCCTTCACGGCACGGCCCATGGTGAGCATTTCATCAATCGACGCCGCGCTGTCAAAGCGCATATCGTGATGGTGATGAATGATGGCGGCCCCCGCTGCGATGCATGCCTTCGACTCGTTGATCATGCCGTGCACATCCCACACGGGCGCCATTGCGCGGTACGGACAGATGGCAGCCTCAATGACCACGGGACGGTCTTGCAAGGCCACAGTTGAGCTCACGGGCATCGGTGTCTCCTAAACCATTCGAAGTGTTTTGAAATGCGCCTGGATTAAGGAGCTCGCGTGCCGAAGCGCCGCCCGCAAGCCCGGGCGGACAATGCAAAGGTAACGGCGGCCAGCACCAATGAAACGCCCCCACCGGTCATCATCGCCAATCGCAACGATTGCGAGCCACCATAAAAGTCGCTTAACCAGCCGACTGCGAACGGGCCCACGCCATAGCCCACAAAGTTGGACACGATCTGAAGCGTTGCCGAGGTCGTCCCTCGCATTTGCGGTGCCGTGATACCCAGCATCGTGCCGAACGCCGCCGGGAAGACCACGAAAATGCAGAACATCGTCAGACACAGTGCGCCCAATGCCGCGTACTCGGAGGTGCTCCACAACCCGCACATCGCCAGCAGCACTGCCACGAGACAAGCTGCGGCCGAGAGATCCATACGGCGGCGAACGGCCGTATTGGCGAGGCGATCGCTCAGGAATCCCCCGGCCAGAGAACCGAGAGAACTAAATAAACCCCCTGCGATCGCGGCTGAAAAACCGGCTTCCTTCAGGCTGAATCCATGAAAACGCATCATGTAAGACGGTAACCAAGCCGCGATGGTCGACACTCCTCCTGCCGCAAAACACACCCCCAGCAACAGGTTTCGCATCGCCGGGTTGGCAAAAGCGTGACGCAACACATCCCAAATGCCGGCAGATTCGCGCTTGACGCCCCCCATCGTTGGGTCATTCGCACCACGCACCGGATGGCGCACGGTGAGCAGCGTGATAAGTGCCAGCAGCACACCGGGGACACCCGCGACCATCATGGCAGCCCGCCAACCGTAGTGTGCCGACACAAAACCGCCGATCAGGAAACTCGCAAGCGCGCCGATACCCGTTGCCAGGAAAAAATAGCCGACCGCCGTGGAACGCTTGTTCGGGGGAAACAGATCGCCAATCAATGACATGGACGTCGGCGATCCTCCCGCCTCTGCGGCACCGACACCCATTCGAGTCAGCAGAAGATGATGAAAGGACTGCGCAAAGCCCGCCAACACCGTCATGCCGCTCCAAATGAACACTAGCCCCGCGAGCAGGCGCACCCGATTCACCCGATCGACCAGCAGCCCGATCGGGATTCCTGCCAGCGCAAATGTCGCGCCGTATGCCAGGCCTGTCAAAAGACCAATCTGACTGTCATGAAGGCCGAACTCGGCACGCACCGGCTCCACGATGATCGAGATCATGGTGCGATCGAGGAAATGGCACGCATTGATCAACGTCATGATCGCCAATGCATACCAACTGGCTCGTGCCACCTTGCTCGCGACCGTCGAACCCGGCTTGAGCGCATCGGCCGGCACGGTATTGCCATGATCGGTACCGGAACTTGCTGTGAGTGAATCTGGTGTCGACATGAACATGTCTCCATAGTCCCAAGCCCGGCACCGGGACGAACGAATCCCCGGCAAGCATGCCGTGCAAGGCTCCGTCGCACCGACGGGTGAAGTCGAAGGGGGCGCAATAGGTGTGCAGGTCATGAGACCTGCACACCCTGCGTTCAAACTAGCGCTTGATCAGTACGATGTCGGATTTTTCGCGATCCCATGTGCCTGGCGTGACGCCCTGATCGCGCAACTCGTACTTCTGCACCTTGCCAACCGGACTGCGCGGCAACGCCGTCCGGAACTCGATGTAACGCGGCACGGCGTAATAAGGGAGTTGGTCGATCGCCCAGCGACAGAGGGCCTCTTCAGTCAGTTGAGCCCCGTCGCGCAAGACAATTGTCACCTTGAGCTCGTCCTCACCGAGTGTGTCGAGCACGGCATGGGCCGCCACATCTTCGATCGCCTCATGAGCTCGAAACGCATTCTCAACTTCGAAGCTCGAGATGTTTTCTCCGCGACGACGCAAATAATCCTTCTTCCGATCAACGAAGAAGAAATAGCCCTCCTCGTCGAACCTGCCAATGTCACCGGTGTGAAACCACAGGTTCTTCATCACCTTGAGGGTCTCTTCCGGACGACGCCAGTAGCCGTCAAACATGATGTTCGGCATGCGCGGGCGCACGATCAGCTCGCCCGGCGTATTCGCCGGCAGCTCGTTCTCGTTCTCGTCGACGATACGCACGTCGAACCACTCATTACGCATGCCCGAACTGCCGGGCTTGGCGGGCGTGCCGAATGGCAGCACCGTCATCAGCGAACACTCCGTCAGGCCAAAACACCCCGATGCGGTATAGCGCAAGCCGAAACGATCTTTCCAGACCTGCTGGATCTCTGCCGGAAACGGTGCCCCCCAGGCGGCGTTGAGCTGTCCCTTGCAACGCTTCATCGCCTCATTGTCCGGAGCGTTGGCCAGCATCGGGAACATGGCCCCGAGAATGGAGACCTCCGTGGCCTTCGTTCGCTCGATTTCCGGCCAGAAATTCGACACGGAGAAACGCGGATACAGGGAGACTCGTGCGCCGACAATCAGATTGACCATGACCGTCGAGCAAATCGAGTTCATGTGGAACAACGGCAACGGCGTCCATGTATGGGTTTCGCTATTGCGGTTGGTCATCTTCAGCATTTGCTGGCAGAAGACGTAGGTGTAATTGTGGCTGAGCATGCACCCCTTCGACGGCCCGGTGGTGCCACCGGTATACACCAGCATCGCCAGATCCGTGGGCTTGACCACCACGTCCTGATCGGTCTTGTCGTCGGAAACGATCTCCGCCCAGGGCAGCACATCGGCACGCAGTTGCCCCAGCGACGGCTTCGCTCCCCGATAGACCAGCGTGCGCAACGACGGTAGACGATCGGCCACCGCAGCCACTCGTTCAGCATAGTCGTGCTCGGCCAGCACGACCGCGGCGTCGGCATCACTGAGTTGATGACGCAAGAACTCCCCTTTCAGCGCGGTGTTGACCGGCACGCTGATGGCGCCCAACTTGTTGATGGCCAACCAGATGAACACTGCGTCGGGAGAGGTATCAAGGATCGTGACGACGGTATCACCGTGCTTGACGCCCAAGGCTTTCAACCCGTTTGCCAAACGGCAGGCATGATCGTTGACGTCAATAAACGAATACTCGTCGCCGAGAAATTCAAGGAACATTCGATCGCCGTAGGTGTGCACGGCACGACGTAATACATCGTTCACCGTCCCTTGTTCCGTCGGCTTCCAGGTTTCAGCGCAGACTGCGTTCATTGTGGCGAACTCCTCCAGATAGTTCGTTGGAGCAAGCGCCAGTGCATCAGTGCACCTGTGTATGCCGCCTACTCCGTGTCTCCCGCATTCAACCTTTCTCATCAGGTTGTATGCAGCGATCATGCCATAAATTTCAAATAAATGAAATTATGTCAGTTTTTAAAGGGGATTTTCGCCCCGTCAGTGTTTTACGAGGCGAAATACCTGTACTTCTTTAGGTAGAACGAATCCAGACGGCCTTGACGGCCATGAACTCATCGATGTGATCCACCCCGCCTTCGCGGCCGAACCCGCTCATCTTGTAGCCACCAAACGGCACCGCGGCGTCCATGAGTTGATAGCAGTTGACCCAGACCGACCCCGCGCGCAAGCCTTGTGACACCCGCTGGGCAGTGTTCAGATTCGTGGTCCACACGCCACTCCCCAGGCCATATTGGGTCGCATTGCCGCGAGCGATCACTTCCTCGACGGAGTCGAATGGCATCGCCGCCACCACGGGGCCGAAAATCTCCTCCCGCGCGATGCGCATGCTTTCATCCACGCCACAAAAGACCGTTGGCTTGACGAAGTAACCGTTGGCCAGGTCTCCTTCGGTCGCTTGTTCCCCACCCGCGGCAACACGCGCGCCCTGCTCGCGCCCCGAGTCGAGGTAACCGAGAACGCGGTCGAGTTGTTCTTTCGAGACCACCGGCCCCAAGTGCGTTGCGGGATCCATCGGGTCGCCCAGGCGGAGCTGGCTTGCATAGCCGGCGACACGCTCGACAAACTCGTCATGAATCTTGCGCTCTACGTACAACCTCGATCCGGCACTGCAGATTTGCCCGGAATTCGCGAAAATTGCCATCGCAGCACCGGGCACGGCCAGATCGAGGTCGGCATCGGCAAATACGATATTGGGCGACTTGCCCCCCAACTCGAGCGTCACGCGCTTCACGTTGCCGGCAGACGCCCGGAGAATTTTCTGACCGACTTCCGTCGATCCGGTAAACGTAATCTTGTCGACATCCGGATGCTCGGCCAACGCCGCGCCCGCCTCACCAAAACCGGTGATGACGTTCACGACACCCGGCGGAATTCCGGCCTCTAGACACAATTCGCCAAGTCGCAACGAGGATAGCGGTGCCTGTTCAGCCGGTTTGAGTACGACCGTGCATCCTGCCGCGAGAGCGGGCGCCACTTTCCACAACGCCATGAACAGCGGACCGTTCCACGGAATGATCGCCCCGACCACGCCGAGGGGCTCCTTGACCGTATAGGACGCGATGTTGCCGGGCTGCGAGTTCTCGATGGTCCGTCCATGCGTGGCCGTCGCCAGTCCCGCGTAATACCGCAGCGTCGTGAGCGCTCGCTCGCGACGGCGCGGCAGGCTGGAGATCGGGCCGCCCATGTCGAGTACGTCGAGCACACCGATCTCATCGAAGTCCTGCTCGATCAGGTCCGCCAGACGCAACAGCACACGTTGCCGATCCACCGGCTTGAACTGTTTCCATGGCCCTTCGAACGCGCGGCGCGCGGCAGCTACCGCCAGATCGACGTCGGCCGCATCCCCATGCGCCACGGTAGCAAGGACTTTCCCGTTGTAAGGATTGATCGTATCGAAGGTGCGGCCCGATTGAGCCTCGACCCACTTGCCGTCAATCAGCAGTTGCTTCTGCTTGCCATCCAGAAAAGGAGTGCGTGTCATGATGTTTTTCGTCCTTAGATTGCCGTATAGCCGCCGTCGACCGTGAGTTCGCTTCCGGTCATGTAGCAAGAGGCGTCGCTCGCCAGAAAGCCAATGCAGCCGGCAATGTCGCTGGTCACCCCCATGCGGCCAAGCGGGATAATCCGTTCCATATTCGCGCGTGCCTGCTCAAGCGAGATGACATTCCCGGCAGCATCCTTGGGCGGGTCCCAATCGGCGCTCAGGTTGGTGAGAATCGCCCCCGGATGGATCGTATTGACTCGGATGCCGGCGCGCGCGAATTCAAACGCCACGGCCTTGGACATCAGACGGATCGCCCCTTTCGACGCGCTATAGGCGGCAAACGTCGGGCCGGCCACCTGACCGAACACCGATGCCACATTGATGATCGACGGCAATGCCCCCTTGTCACGAGCGGTGCGCTGCATCAGGGGCAGCGAGGTCTGCATGCCGATAAACACGCTTTCGACATTGACGCGCTGCTGGTGCCGAAAATCGTCCAGCGAGGTCTCCAGAAAGCCTCGCTTGAGCATGATGCCGGCGTTATTCACCAGCACGTCGAGCCGCTGTGACTGGCTGCCGACACGCTCGATCGTCGCGGCCCAGGCCTGCGCATCCGTGACATCGTGGGCCAGGGCGACCCCAGGCGTAGGCAACGTTTCCACCAGGGCTTTGACGCCCGGTTCGTCGCGATCGGTGGCATAAACGGTTGCGCCAAGGTGAGAGAGCACAAGTGTCGTCTCGCGACCGATGCCGGATGCTGCGCCAGTGACCAGCGCAACGCGCCCGGTCAGGTCGAACAAATTTTTCATGAGTTGTTTTCCACGGTGATGAGTGTGATCGGCGCTCGCTTGGGATGACCCCACAGCGTCATTCGTTGGTAACGGAGCGCAACGCACCTGTGATATCCGTCCGGCGTGTGTCATCCACGACGGGGGCATCGGATTGCGATACCCCCTTGGCGGAAACCCTCGGCAGCAGGAAGTGTGAGAGTGCGGGAATCAGCATGAGCGCGCCGATCATGTTCCACAGGAACATGAAGGTGAGCAAAATGCCCATGTCGGCCTGGAACTTGATGGGAGACCAGACCCAAGTCACCACCCCGGCAGCCATGGTCACGCCTACCAGTCCGACAATCTTCCCGGTGAAGTCGAGCGAGCCACGATAGGCGTCGCGCAACGAGGCTCCCTGACGCTGCAAGTCCAGTTGGATACTCAACAAGTACAGCGCATAGTCCACGCCTACGCCTACGCCGACCGCAATCACCGGCAGGACAGCCACCTTGATACCGATGTGCAGCCACACCATCAGCGCCTCGCACAGAATCGAGGTCAGCATCAATGGAATGATGGCGACGAGCGTTGCACGCCAACTGCGGAAGGTCAGCAGACATAGCAGGATCACAGCGCCGTACAGCACGAAGTGCATCGTCCAGAAGCTCTTCTTCACCACAATATTGGTGACCGCCTCAATGCCGGCGTTACCCGCGGCCAGTTGAAACGCGCGCTTGGGGGTGTCGTGAGTCGCGGAGAATGCTTCCACGGCGTCCATGACCCGGGTTAATGTGCCTGCCTTGTGATCGGTCAGATAGGCGACAAGGGGCGTCACCGCACAAGTCCGGTCGGCCAGATCGGGACGGTCTCCCTGAAAGATGGCGAACGCTTGTGAGCGATTCGTCGTATTGCGCGAGATCGTCTGCCATTTCGGGTTGCCCTCGAACAGGCTCGAGGTGCCACGCCGAACGCCATCCGCAATCGACAAGGTGGTCTGAACCCCGTCGAGTTGGCGCAGTGCGGCCCCCAGACGATCGATCTCCACTACGTTGTCGTAAGCAAAGCACTCGCCCGGCGGCGTCTTCATCATGACCACAAATTGGTCGTTCGCCAGCCCGTAGTGAGCCGTCAGGAATGCAGAGTCGCGGTTGTAACGCGATTCCGCACGTAGCTCGGGCGCCCCCGGACTCAGATCACCGATGGCGATATGTTTGCGCACCGACAATGCCGTGCCCGCCAGCGCTACAGCGATCGCGATCATGATGATGGCATTGCGGCGCTCGGTCAGACCGACCAGGCGATGGCGAATCCACGCCGCCGCGCCGCCGCCAACGGATGCGTCGACCCGGATACTGCGGCGCGCGGCCCGCTCGCTCACACCGGTATAGGACAACAGCACCGGTATCAGAACCAGCTTGGTGAAAATCAGGACAGTGACACCGATACTGGTCGTCAGCGCCATATCGCGAATCACCGGAATATCGATGATCATCAGGACGGCAAAACCGACGATATTCGTGAGGAGTGCCGTCAGTCCGGCCATGAACAAACGTCGGAAGGTGTAGCGCGCAGCCACATACTTGTGAGTACCGCGTCCGACGTCCTGCATGATGCCGTTCATCTTCTGTGCGCCATGGGACAGGCCGATGGCGAAGATGAGAAAAGGCACCAGAATCGAATACGGATCCAGCACGAAGCCAAAGAGCTGCATGATGCCGAGCAGCCAAACCACGCCCAGCGCCGCGCTCGCCACCAACAGCAAGGTACTGCGCCAGCACCGCGTGTACAGGAACACGAACACGGCGGCAATCAGAATGGACACCGCGAAATACGCCATTACCGCGTAGAGGCCGTCGATCAGATCCCCGACCAACTTGGCGAATCCGACAATGTGAATGCGATACGGCCCGCCCTCCTGAGCGCGAATCTGCTTCTCCAATTGACGGGAGAATGCCGCGTAGTCCAGGGGTTTTCCGCTTTCCGGATCTTTCTCGATCAGCGGCACCACGATCATGGACGACTTCAGATCGTCGGCGACGAAGCTGCCGATGATGCCCGCCCTTGCGATATTCGCCTGAAGCTGACGTATTGCGGCAGGACTACCGTCCCACCGATCAGGCATGACAGGACCACCTCGGTAGCCCTCCTCGGTGATCTCGGTCCAGCGCAAACTCGTCGTCCAGAGGCTGCGCATCCACGCGCGATCAACTCCCGGCATCAGGAAAACCGTATCGTTGATCTTTTGAAGGCGCTCCAGGTAGGCCTTGTCGAAGATGTCGCCGTCGGTGGTCTCAAGCACGATACGCAAGGAGTTACCCATACCGCGCAGCGTGTCCCGATTCTCGAAGTAATGCTTGATGTAGGGGTGCGAGCTCGGAATCATCTTCTCGAAGCTCGCGTTGACCGGCAGGCGCGTCGCATGCCAACCGAGGAATGTGGTCATGACCACGCAGACCAGCACCATCAAGGCCCGATGGTTGAAAATGAAGCGTTCGAGCCATGACCCGCTGTTGCGATCAAATTGTGCCGGGTCCGTAATGACCGGAAGATCCGCGACCCGGGGGGACATTGCCATTGCTGTGCTCCGAAAACTAGACCGCTCAATAACAGGGACGCTACTTCAGTGGTACTTGTTGCACGCCACTTAAGCCGGCGACGACGGCGGTATGCGCATCGACCTGGGTCACGGCGGTCAACACGCCCGGCCGTGGCACCCGAATCGATCGAAAATGCTCGCCCGCGTCGTCCGATACCAAAAGATTGCCGTTCTGACTGACCATCAACACTCTCGCCGCGCCGATACCAACGGCCCCCGTAATCGAGGAGCCCTGCCCGGTTTCGAGCTTTTGCCAGCTTCGGCCTGCATCGCTTGAGCGATATGCCGTGCCGCGTAGTCCCGAAGCGATGATCTGTTTGCCCACCGACGCCAAGCTGAAGAAACTGCCCATGTAGCCAGTCTCGACAGCGATGAACTTGCCCTTATCGCGATCGAGACGGAATACCAGGCCCTTTTCCGAGGCGATGAAAATGTCCTGGCCAACGCCATGAATCGCATTCAAGTGCAGCAAAGTGCCGTAATCCAGACGCTCAACCCAGGACTGCCAGGTCTTGCCACCATCGGTGGTCGCCAGAAGCGTGCCGAACGAGCCGCACACAATGCCGTTACGTTCATCGGCAAACCACAAGTCGAGCAACCCCTGTTCGGGCCCACTCTCGTAGTTCAGCTTCATTTCACCGAGCAAGCGTTGAGCGTTGGCGTCGCCCGCATCGGCCAATTGCTGGAAATGGCGGATGAACATCTCCCCAGCCTGGCGACCATCGAACTGTTTGATCCAGGATTCGCCACCGTCCTCACTGTGAAGAATTACGCCGTCGTGACCGACCGCCCAACCCTTCGTAGGCGAGACGAACTGCACCGCAAGCAGATCCGACGATACGGGTGCCGCACGCTGTACCCACGTCGCACCGTTATCGTCAGACGTGACGATCAGGCCCCGAATACCCACGGCGACCAACCGCTTGCCCGCGTGGGCGACACCATTGACCTGAGTGGTCGTGGTCAGGCGAGTCGCTGACGCGGGCACATCCAGCGAGTCACGCGCTGCGTCACTCACCGCCCAAGCGGGCGCGCCGATCATGAAAGCAGCCAAGACTGCCAAAACCTGCTTTTGCACTTCCCTGCTCCTTGCCAGAACGACCGGCTCCGGGATTGACCCCACTCCGACGAACGCCGGGGCGGCCGGAGGCGGCCAACCTGCGCCGCCTCCGTCTGCACATCAACGCACCCCGGCGCCCGCCAACGCGTCTGGGAGAAAGCGGTTCTGAGGGAACTTGTCGATCGTTATCACGCCGTACTGATCCGGTCGCCCCTGCGGTTTCGTCTGGAAGCCATAAATCCCGCGGCTCATGTCATACAAGATGAAACCCAGCGTACGGGGACCTGGCTTTTCATACTCCTGGATCAGCGGCAAGTGCATCAGGTGGTGAACTTTGCCGGAATGGTCGAGCGCGTAGTACACGGGCGACATCCAGCTGTCCTCGTCGATCAGGAAGACCTTCTTCTGCTGAATATGGCGCTCGCCCGGCTTGAGCGTACCCTCCACCATCCACACGCGGTGCAGCTCCCAGCGCATGACCGCAGGATTCTCGTGGTCCTTGGCCATGGCCTCCTCGATCGGTGCCGCAAGCGCTTTGTAGTTGTTGTATGGCAGGTAGACTTCCTTCTTGCCAACCAGCTTGAAGTCATACTTGTCCATTCGGCCGTCCCAACCGTTGATCTCGTCGAAGATCAGCAGGCCACCCGAGGTCGTCGAGACCGTGTCGTATGTGAATTCCGGCGCACGTCTGACACGGCGCTGCCCCGGAACGTAGCTCCAGGCCACGTCTTCATGCAGATCCTGACGCAGGTAGGTCGTGCGCAACTGTGCCAGCCCGGCTTGCGAAGCCGGCTCCTTGCTCCAGGCAAGCAGATTGCGATACGGGCGGTCTTCGGGCACCGTTGTCAGGGTGTTGTCCCAATAGAGATTTTGGGTATCGGCGATCTGGTAGGACGCGCGCGTGAAAGTGCCCGAGGCGTCCATCAACCCGGCATCGAGACCGAAGCGGAAATTGGTCGGCTCCCACTTGAGCACCATGTTCCACATCACCTCATAGCCATTCTTGGGAATGGGAAACGGAATCTGCGCGTGTGCGCCGGTGATACCCGGCGCCGAGCCGATCAGCTTCGGATTCATGATCCGCTTGGCCGTGTTCTCGTAGACCCACTTCGGCATGCACGCCGTGCGATGCGAAGGGTACACGTCCATGACATAGGTGTTCGGATAGCGCTTGAACAGCTCCTTCGTACCCGCATCCACCTTGTCGGCGTATTGACTGAGATTGGCGGCAGTGATGCGGTACAGCGGCTTCTCATTGGCGAACGGATCGACGTATGGTGCACCGCCGGCGGCCGCGCCCATCTTCGGCTTGTACCCGGCAGGCGGCGTACAGATCCCACCGTCCCAGGCGGGAATCGTTCCGTCCTTGTTGCCGGCCTTCTCAGCGCCCACCGGCGTCAGCGTGGTCCCCAATTGCTTCGCCTCTTCAGGCGTCGGGGTTGCCATGACATGCCCGCCGATGAGAATTCCGCTGGCGATGGCAATGCAATGCCTCCAGTAATGCATGAGTGTCTCCTGCTTATATTTTGTGGCGAAATTTAAGACACGTTTGCCGTACTCATCACTGAATCGACATCGCATCCAAGAAACTGATACACCATCATTTTTTCAAAGAATATCCAATCTCCAAACACGTGTCAAATGAGATTTGAAAATTCCGTTGAATGCTCGAATACCCTGATATGGCGCGGGTTTCGGCAGAATCTGGGGGAGTTGAAGCGGGGATGCGAGAACACGCACGACGACGGTGCGTAGCAATACGGGAATCGACTATCGGACGCCAGCGGATACATCGCAAGTCAGCGGTGCCAGCGAGAAATCGCAATGAGGATGCGGCGTGTCAGAACGACACGTCGCATCTGAGGAAGAGGTCAATCCGATGTGAGTAGCATGGCCCCGGCGATCGGACCGCCGCCGTTGGAAACCACTGCCACGCGTGGGTCTCCCGGGATCTGACGAGCGCCGCCCTGCCCCCGCAATTGCGTGACGGCCTCGACGACATGGATCATGCCGTGCAGACGGCCGGCCGAGAGTTGCCCACCACCGGTGGACATCGGCAACTCGCCGTCAAGTGCGATCCGGGAACCATCGCCGACGAAATCGGGCGCCTCGCCGCGTTGGCAGAACCCCAATCCTTCCAACCACAGCCAGGTGAGGAAACTGAAACCGTCGTAGAGCTGCGCCATATCGACATCGTGCGGCTTGAGGTCGGTGCGCGCCCACAGTTGTTTGCCGCAACCCTCTGCGGAAAACCGTGTGAGGTCATCCAACTGATCCCACGAGTCTCGCGTGTGCAAGGCACCGGACATGGCCTCCACACGTATCGGCTTCGATTTGAGGTCGCGTGCCGTGCTCGCGTGAGAAACAATCACGGCAATCGAACCATCGATCGGAATGTCGCAGTCGTACAGGCAAAGCGGCGTGGAAATCATGCGCGCCTGCATGTAGGCGTCCAGCGTCAATGGATCGCGATAGATGGCGGCCGGATTCAATCCGGCGTTGCGCCGCGCATTGATGGCGATCTGCGCCAACTGCTCGCGACGCGCGCCGAATTCGTGAAAATACCGGCTCGCGATAAGCCCAACCCAATTCGCGCCCGAAGGCGCGAGAAACGGCGCCATGTACTCTGCGAAACCACGCACTCGCTCGCCCCCGGTGCCGATGAGGCTGGGCCGACCGCCCTGCTGCGACATGGCCGACGTTTCCGTGACCGTGCGAAAACACAAGACATGGCGCGCCTGCCCGCTTGCAACGGCCATGCAAGCGTTGATCACGCCGGCCATCTGGGTGGCTTCAATGCCGGCGTTATACCAGTTCAGGCGCAGGCCCAATGCCTCCTTGATCTCGCTGATCGTCACCGGCGAAAAGTCCGGGGCGTCGACCCGATAGCCGGGCCAACTCGAGATCCCGTCGATCTCGCGGTGATCGAGCCCGGCGTCGGCGATCGCGGCGAGCACCGCATCCAGAGTCAGGTCGAGACCGGTGCGCCCCAGTCGGCGGCCCGCCGCCGACTGGCCTATCCCGGAGATGACCGCCTGTCGTTCCAGTACTGGCATGTTCATCGGCGGGCGCGATCAGGCAAACAGCTTCATGACTTCACCCGCGGTGACCGGACGGCCTTCGCGGTTCGAGGGATTGTGCCCACCCATATTGGCCACCGGGCGCGTATCGACGTGCGTGGAACGGGCACGCAGCGCCCCCACCGTGCATGCCTCGCGCGGTGCGAATTCAAACGGATCGAAACGGAATTCGCGCATCGTGTTCAAGTGCGTGATCTTGTCGATCGTCTCCTTGGGCAGATGCTTGATCGACGGCCACAGACCTTCGGGAGCATTGGGCCAGAGCGCGTCGGAGTGCGGATAGTCAGCCTCCCAGGCAATCATGTCCGTGTTCATGAAGCGCGTGTTGGCCAGGCCAAACGCGTCGTCAATGAAACAAGTGATGAAGTTGCGCTTGAACAGGTCGCTCGGCAGCATGCCGTTGAAGTTGGCGTTGGTCCACGCCTTGTGATGCTTGTAGGTGAAGTCCGCACGCTCGAGCAGGTACGGAATCCAGCCAATCCCACCTTCCGAGAGCGAGAGCTTCAAATTCGGGAATTTCTGGAACACCGGCGAGAACAACCAGTCGGTCGTCGCGTTGGCGATATACATCGGGAACGACGTGATCCAGGTGTCGATCGGCGAGTCGTTGGAAACGGGAGGTGCGCTGGCGCCCGAGCCGATATGAATACTGATGACAATGCGGTTGTCTTCCAACACCCGCCACAGCGGATCCCAATAGTCCGTGTGAATGCTCGGCAACCCCTTGGCCGTCGGGCTGTCGTAGAAGCTGATGGTACGGCACCCCTTGGCGGCCACACGCTTGGCTTCCGCCACTGCAGCGTTGATGTCATGGCACGGCAAGATGGCCAGCGGAATGAAACGCCCCGGCGCGCCACCGCACCACTCGTCGATGTGCCAATCGTTATAGGCGCTGATCACCGCATTGGTCGCCTCGGGATCTTTCGGATTGAGGAACAGACTGCCGGCAAACGTCGGAAACGTGGGGAAGCAAATCGACGCCAACACGCCGCTCACATCCATGTCATCCAAACGCTCCTTGAGCGACCAGGTACCCTTGCGGATCTGGCTATAGGAGGCCGGCTCCATGCCGTACTCTTCGGGAGGGCGCCCGACGACGGCGTTCAGGCCAAAGTTCGGGGTTCGGCGACCTTCGTATTCCCACGTGTCTTCCGTGGCGCCGGGGTTGTCCCGCAGCGGCACCATCTTCGGCGCGTGTGCCATGTACTTGGCCGGCAGGTGTTTTTTGAACAGATCCGGCGGCTCGATCACATGGTCGTCCACGCTGATCAGGATCATGTCGTTCATTTCCATCGTCTCTCTCCTATTTCCCAGTGGGGATATGTTGCTCAACGATTCCGTTAGCCCAAGGCAGGGGCAGGAATCGCATCAGCCTTGTCTTCCATCATCATAGCTTCGGCCGCCAGGAATTCGACCCGACCGCCATCGACCACCAATGCACTGCGTTCTCGCGAGCTCATACGAAACACCGCACTGTCCTCACCCGTATGCCAAAGCTCGAGCCACATCGTCTCGTCTGTAAGCATCGGTCCCACATACCGCAACGCCAAGTGACGCAATCGCGCGGGTCGATTACCGCACACGAGGTGCATCACACCCCGACCCGCCAGACCGAAGCAGCCCAGGCCGCGCATCATGGCTTTGCCTCGCGGCAGACCGGCGGCCACCGCCAGACTGGTATCGAGCCGGAATATGGCTCGCTCGTCGTTCGGCGGGGTGCGTATTGCCAAGGTGGCATCGGGTGCTCGATCATCTGGCACTCTGACTCTCTCGCCACTTGGCGGCTCGCCGCCAAACCCGCCGTCGCCCTTGAGCAAGGTCGTCACCGTGATGGTCGCCAGCGACTGACCCTGAATGTTCGCAAGTGTCTGGATCTGCCGCATCACAGCCCCCTTGCCGACGCCTCGATCGTGAATGCTGTCGATTTTCTGCGTGAGCCTGAGTTCTCCGGATGTCGGCAGTGGTCGGTGCATCGTCAATGACTCTTCGGCATGAACGATGCGTTGCCAGTCGATACCGGTATCGGGCGACTTTTGCCAGAACTGGCCGTCTGCAAGGGCCAATGCCATCATCGGCAGAACCTCGATGCCGCCAAGAAAGGAGGTGTCGCCAATGCGCAACTCCCCCGGCATACCGGCACCGAAGCCCACTGCAACCCGGCTGGTCTGGGCCGGCCCGTAACACCGCGTTTCGACAGGGAACCGGCGTCCCATCAAAGACGCGTAATCAATCGCCATGGTGCTCCTCCGCTGTCGCCGATTCCGTAGCCATTCAATCCTGCCTTACCTTCTTGGCCGTATTCATCGACGCGTCCATGCCGCCCGAGCGCAGCTTGTGATGTTCGGCTGTCTCGGTCGAGAGAATGTGAGTGTCGAAGTGGGCCATCAGCGAGTTACGGAACCCCATGATGTCGTAAGAGCGATTGAGCGAACGCTTCATCAGGCGAAGGCCGATCGGTGGCGCCTGCGCGATGCGCTCGGCCAGCTGCAAGGTAAAGTCCTCAAGCTCCGCGCGGGGAACGACGTGATTGACCATTCCCCACTCCTTGGCCTCGCTCGCGTTCAAGCGTTGCCCGGTATAGAGAAACTCCTTGGCCTTGCGCATGCCCAACACCCACGGGTGCAACAGCGCCTCGACAGAAGCGGCGGCCAGGCTGTGCACTACCGGATCGCTGAAGAATGCATCGTCGGCAGCCACCATCAAATCGCACATGTTCGCCACCATGAATCCGCCTGCCACACAGGCGCCCTGCACTTGTGCGATGGTCGGCTTCGGAAAATCCCAAATACGCAGCGCATTGCCAAGGTAATGCTCGCTCTCCCAGAGCCAACTCTCCTCCGGGGTGTACTGACCTCGCTTGGCCATGCCCTCCACCAGATCATGGCCGGCCGAGAAATGCTTGCCGACACCGCCCAGAATCAGCACGCGAACGTTGTCGTCGCGCCTGGCGCGTTCGAGGGCGTCATCGATTTCCGCCAACAGGTTCTCCGACTCCGCGTTGGCCATCTTCGGGCGATTGTGGCAAATCCGCAGGACCGGCCCGATCATTTCATAAGTAATGTCTTGATACGTCATCTTGTCCGTCTCCAGAGTTCCACATCAGGCCGCGTATTCCGCGTACCCGTTATTCAATGCCACCGTGTCACGCTCCAGCACCTTCACCCGGAACGCGAGCCTTCCCGGCGCCAGATCCCAGATTTCAGTGACCAAGGTCTCCCCCGGATACACCGGGCTGGCAAAGCGAACATTCAGCTTTCGCAAACGCGAGGGGTCTGCGCCGCAACGTAGGTTCAGAATGGCTCGACCGGCAATGCCGTAACTGCACATACCATGCAGAATCGGCTTATCAAAACCTGCCAGCCTCGCCATCGCAGGATCGATGTGCAGAGGATTGTGGTCCCCCGAAAGACGATAGATGGCCGCTTGTTCGGGACGAGTGATCATCGCCAGCGACGCGTCCGGGTCGCGGTCCTGCGGCATTGGAAAGGGTTTGGGCTGTCCCTGTGCACTCCCGCCAAACCCGCCGTTGCCTCGCATGAAGATCGAATAGCCCGACATGGCCAGCAAATCCCCCGTCACCGCATCGTGAATCTTGCGAGACAGGTACATCACGGCCCCCTTGTCTGGCCCCTTGTCGTAGATCTCATCCACCGTCTCCACACCTTGCACGGCGCCCTCGGCGGGCAATTGTCGATAGATCGTGAGGAACTGTTCGCCGTGCAGCACCTGCGCCAAGTCAATCCCTGTACGTGCATCTGCCATCCAGTCGCTACTACCCGCGAGCAAGGCTGCAAACGTAGGTAACGCCTGCAGCTTGCGTTCAAACACGAACTTCAGATCCGCCTCCGTCAGCGGGTTCTCGGTCGCAGCAGCCACGCCAAGGGCATACAAGATCGTGTCCTTGGCGGTGTAGTGCTGAGTGACCGGCGGCAGTTGCCAATGCTTCACAAGTGAATAATCCAGGGACACGCCATGCCTCCTGCGCTTTGCGCAAAGTCTCCGTTTTGCCGGTCTGTCCGGCCACAAAACTGTTACATCGTCAGTTTTATGGGATATCATAGCAGAACGAAAGCTGATCTTAAATCAGTTTTATATTTTTAGCGAAGGCGGCCCACGCTCCCCGCACGAGGAGCAGATCAAGGCCCTCACGGCGCCCGTCGGCTGTCCCGCTTCCTTCAAGGGAGACATCAATGGCATTACTCGAGAACAAGGTGGTCGTGGTAACGGGCGCCGGACGCGGATTAGGCGCGGTGTATGCAAGGCGGCTGGCTGCGGAAGGGGCTGCCATCGTCGTCAATGACGTGGGTCGCGACGCGCAGGGAGTGGCGTCAGCCGAGCAGGTCGCCGCCAGTATTCGAGACAACGGTGGACGTGCTGTCGCACATACCGAGGACATCTCCACGGTCGTCGGTGGGCAGTCGCTACTGCAGTGCGCACTCGATCACTTCGGCCGCGTCGACATCCTGGTCAACAACGCCGGCATTCTGCGTGACAAGTCATTTGCAAAAATGGACGAGGCCGACTGGGACGCCGTGCAGCAGGTGAACTTCAAGAGTCTCTATACCGTAACCCGGCCGATCTTCAGTTGGATGAAGGACAACGGTGGGGGTGGCGTCATCGTCAACACCAGCTCCGTGTCGGGCATCGTCGGCAACTTCGGACAGACGAATTACGGCGCGTCAAAAGCGGGCGTCTGGGGCTTCTCTCACGTTCTGGCCCTCGAAGGCGCGAAGTTCGGCGTGCGTGTCTGGACCCTGGCTCCGGCCGCCACTTCTGCACTGACCGCAGGCCTGATGTCTGAGGCCATGCAAAAGGAGCTCGCACCGGAACATGTCGCCGAGGTCTTGCTGTACATGGTCAGCGACCTCTCGGGCACGCGCACCGGCCATACGATCTTCGCCTCGGGACAGTCGATTCGCGAGTTGAAACTGTTGTCGTCCGAGGGTATCCCTGGGGCAAGAGGCGGCGCGCCGATTTCGGCACAGGCGATCGCCGCCAACGAGGGCCGCCTGTATCGCGAAGAGCCCGCACTCACCATCATGGATTTCAGTCAGTAATTCCGACATCTCCCCTGGATCTGGATGTCGTGGGATACGCCAGCGGCATCCTCTGTTTATGGAATACCCAAAATGAGTCACGTCATGATCGCCGGCGTGGGCATGGTGAAGTTCGCCAAGCCCGGCAAAAGCCAAACGTATGATGTCATGGGCTGCGAAGCCGCACGAACTGCCCTGAACGACGCCCGGATACGCTATGAGGATGTACAACAGGCTTACGTCGGTTATGTCTCCGGCGACACCTGTTCCGGGCAAACCGCACTCTATGGTGTGGGCCTCACACAAATTCCGATTGTGAACGTCAACAACGCCTGCTCGACCGGCTCGACGGCTCTCTTTCTCGCACGGCAAGCGGTCGCCAGTGGAGCGGTTGATGTCGCACTTGCCCTCGGCTTTGAGCAAATGAGCCCTGGCGCACTGGCGCTGTCGTCCACCGATCGCCCGCCGATCACCTGGCGCATCGACGAAGCCATGCGCTCGATTTCGGGCTTCGACGACAACGTGCCCACGGGACTGCAATACTTCGGCAATGCCGGCGCGGAATACCTTGAGAAATACAACGTGAGCGCCGAATTATTCGGCCGCATATCGGTCAAGGCGCGCAGCCATGCGATTCGTAATCCTTATGCCCTGTTCTCCGAGGCACTGACGCTCGAACAAGTGATGACGGCGCCGCACGTGTACGGCCCCCTGACACGGTTGATGTGCTGCCCTCCGACCTGCGGTGCCGCCGCCGTAGTGGTTGTCTCGGAGAAATACGCGCGAGAACACGGCCTCGATGCAACGGTAACGATCGCCGGCATGGGGCTGACCACGGACAGTCCCGACAGCTTTGGATCAGGAAGCATGATGAACGTCGTCGGAGCGGGCATGACCCGAAGCGCCGCCGCCCTCGCCTACTCGGAGGCCGGCATCGACGTCGATGACATCGATCTGGTGGAATTGCATGACTGCTTCTCCCCTAACGAAGCCATCAGCTACGAGGCGCTGGGCCTTTGTCCCGAAGGGGGGGCAGAGAAGTTTGTGATGGATGGCGACAACACCTTCGGTGGCAAGGTGGTGACCAATCCGTCCGGCGGCTTGCTCTCCAAAGGGCACCCGCTCGGCGCGACCGGCCTCGCTCAAATCACGGAAATCACCTGGCACCTGCGGGGTCAGGCCGGCGAGCGCCAGGTGCCACACGCCCGACTGGGTGTTCAGCATAACGTCGGGCTTGGGGGAGCTTGCGTCGTCACGGTACTCAAGCGCTAAATGACCTTGCCCCGCCCCGAGCGGCAGCAACGCCGCTCGGGATCGGGACATGGACGCAACCTAATGTCGATGAGGTACGCCCCTCCCATCACGCTCAATACCGGTTTCGCCGTCTCGTCATTTCATACGAGCCAAAGACAAGAACTCGGTTCTCAGCGCCAGATTCGGTTGTAGTTCACCCAACATCGCAGACGTCACCGACTCCTCGCCAGGCGTGCGGATCCCGCGACTCTCCATGCATAAATGACGGCAAGTCAGGATCACGCCGACTGCCTTGGGTTGCAGGTGCGTCATCAAAGCATTGGCGACTTGCGTCGTCAGACGCTCCTGAACCTGCAACCGCTTGGCGAAACAGTCCACCAGCCGGGTCAACTTGGACAGCCCCACGATACGCCCTGCCGGCACATAGCCGATCGTTGCTTGCCCGAAGAACGGCGCAAGATGATGTTCACAATGGCTATACACCGGGATGTTGCGCACGATAATCAGTTCGTTGTACATCTGCGCCCCGTCCTCGAAGACTTTCAGGACTTCCGCCGGATCCTGACGATAGCCTTGAGTCCAGTGCTCCCACGCCAGCCTCACGCGTTGCGGCGTTTCCTGCAACCCCGAGCGATCCGGGTCTTCACCAACACTTGCCAAAAATCGACGCCAGTCGCCGTCTCCAAAAAGCTGCTCCATGCTCCTTAATTCTCCGTCTACGCGTTCGATATGCACTCTCGCGCCCTGTGGGTAGCGCTCGAATACAAAGTGTAACTGAGCCTCGAGTCAATAACTAACATTTAGTTAGTTTTATGATAATCTGGCACCTAACCCCGGCGCATTGGCACCGGGACAAAGTCTGCGGCTAATGGGCTGCGCTTTTGGAATTCGAATTCATGGTGACTGAACGCATGCTCGCCAGCGGAGCTGAGGAACCAGGCGATCACCCGGGTAGCAACGGCACGCCGATGTGGTACCGCAAGGCCATGGAGCAACCGGGGGAATCGCGTTTCCTCAATGTCGACGGCGCGGCTATTCACAGCCTTCATTGGGGGCATCGCTCGGGCGCGAAGCCATTGCTGTTGTTACTTCACGGCTTGCGGGCCCACGCGCGCTGGTGGGATTTTCTTGCCCCTATGTTCGCGCCCAGCTATCACGTCGTTGCGATGGACTTCTCCGGCATGGGGGACAGCGCTCGGCGCGAGTCCTATGACGTATCGCAATTTGCCCGCGAAATCATCGCGGTCGCACAAACATACGGCGCCGGCGCTCCCGTCAACGCCGTGGGGCATAGCTACGGCGGCGGCCGATTGCTGCGTGCATGCTACGAGCAACCGTCATTGTTCGAACGGGCGATTGCGGTCGATGCACATGTGTACTTCCGCGACGACAACCTACGCATGCCACCCCAGCCCCTCGGCACGAAAATTTATGCGTCGGCGGACGCCGCGATTGCGCGCTTTCGTTTGACGCCAGAGCAACCGGATACGCCGAACTTCCTGCTGACGCACGTCGCGCGCCACGGCTTGAAACACACTGATGATGGCTGGCGCTGGAAGCTCGACCCAGCCGTGACAGCCGACGGCCACACGGAGATCGATGGCGAGACGCTACTGTCCGGGATTTCGGTACCGGTAGACGTTGTCGTTGGCGAGCAAAGCAAGGTCGTGTCCCAGGCACTGGCGCAACGGATTGCCACGCACCTCGTCAACGCCCGAGGACCGATCACGATCCCGTCGGGACACCACCATCTCATGCTCGATCAGCCGATTGCTCTGGTCGCTACGATAAACGCGCTGCTGGCCAATCAGACACACGGAGCACCCCATGCGCGTTGAGCATCGCAACGCCGATTCGTTCCGCGCAGAAGGAGCAACACTTTGGCAGCTCGTGGCGCGACGCGCTGCCCTCACGCCCGACGCGCCGATACTGATCGACGACAACGACCAGGTGTGGACCTTTCGCACGTTCGCGCGGGCAGCCGAGAACGTAGCCGCGTGGTTACTGACCCGCGGAATCGTCCGGCAGTCGGTGATTGCATGGCAGTTTCCCACCGATGTCCGTGCCGTCGTACTGTCGGTGGCGCTCGCGCGTCTGGGCGTAGTCCAAAGTCCGCTGATCCCTCTCTACGGGCCCAAGGAAGTCGCCGCCATCCTGCAACGCAGCGCCGCGTCGCACTTTATCTTGCCTCGCCCCGACTCGCAGGACGCCGAGCAAGTGGCACGCTCGGCGCAAGTGTGTCGCACGCTTGCGCCGGGGCCGGCGATCATCGAGCTTGACAGGGATGCCTTCGCATACGACGCGCCGCTCACCTTACCCGCTCCGCCTACCGACGCTCGGGCAGCGCGTTGGATCTACTACACCTCGGGCACCACATCGGAGCCCAAGGGCGCGCTGCACAGCGACGCCAGCCTGATCGCGGCGGGAACCGCTTTTGCAGAGGCACTCGACGTCGTCCCTCAGGACATTGCCGCCATCGGCTTTCCGTATGCGCACGTCGGCGGATCGATGAATCTTGTCATGCTGCTAACGGCGGGCATGTCCGCCGTGCTGATACGGCGCTTCGCCGCAGACACGGCAGTCGCGCGCTTGCGCCGTCATGGCGTCACGATCAACTGCGGCAGCACTGTGCACTACCAGACATTGCTCGGCGAACAGCGCAAGGCGCCGGGAACACCGGTGGCCCCGAGCCTGCGTCTGCTTTGCGGCGGTGGGGCGCCCAAGCCGGCCACCTTGTTCCACGACATCAAGCGCGAAATGGGCTGTCTGACCACCCACAGTTATGGGATGACCGAAGCCCCCTTGATCACTGCGGCATCACCGCACCACGGTGATGAACGATTGGCAAACACCGACGGCGCACCGGTCGATGGCATGGACATCCGGATTATCGGCTTCGACGGCAGGGTTGCCGACGTCGACGAGGAAGGCGAAATCCGGATCAAGGGTCCGACGGTCTGTCTCGGATACACCGACCGCGCCCTGAATCGCAGCGCATTCGATGATGAGGGCTATTTCCGTACCGGTGACGTGGGCAAGCGCCGATCGGACGGCCATATCGTACTCACGAGCCGCATCAAGGATGTGATCATTCGCAAGGGCGAGAATATCTCCGCGCGCGAAATCGAAGACGTACTTCTCTCCCACCCGCGAGTCGGTGCAGCCGCGGTCATCGGTCTGCCCGACCCGGAGCGCGGGGAACGCGTCTGTGCCGTCGTGGAACTGCGCAACCCGGCGTTGCCGCTCACGCTCGATGCCGTGATCGCGTGGTTTTCGGACGCCGGCGTGATGCGTCAAAAGATCCCCGAGCAACTGGAAATCGTCGCGCAGTTGCCACGCAATGAAACCTTTAACAAGATTCTCAAACACAAGTTGCGTGAGCAGTTTGCTCACCCTTGCTCCGAGGATGAATCAACCTGCCACAGAGGGACAACAGCATGACGGATGCCGGGTATCGACTCGATGACAAAGTCGCCTTTATCACCGCCGGCGCGAATGGTCTCGGTGAAGCCGCCGCGATGGCCATCGCTCGCTTCGGTGGAAAAATCGCCTTCCTCGATATCGATCGGGATAATGGCGAGCGTGTCGAGAGGGCGCTTCAGGCTACCGGGACTCAAGCGCTTTTCGTCGAAGCCAATGTACTCGACACCGAAGCCATCAACGACGCCGTCGAACGCACGGTAAAGACCTTCGGGCACATTGATATCCTGGTCAATAATGCTGGTGGCGTACGAAAAGGCGACTTCCTGTCTCAGCCGGAGAAAAGCTGGCGCAAGCATATCGACATGAACCTGGTCAGCATGCTGGCCGCGACACAGACGGTCGCGCACGTCATGATCGGCGCCAAGCGAGGCGGCACCATCATCAATATCTCCAGCAGCGAAGGACTTCGCGCCGCCCCCGGGTATGCCGTCTATGCGGCCTGCAAGGCAGGCATGGTGAGCTTCACCCGCTCCATGGCGCTTGAGCTGGCGCCTCACGACATACGCACCCATGTCCTCGCCCCGGACATGATCGCAACGGCCGGCTTGCGCCGTTTCGTGGAGCGTGCGGAACCTGCGGAGAACGCCGCTCGCGACCGCTATATCCCCATGGGACGCATGGGACGCGTCGAAGAGTTCGGCAATGTCATCGCGTTTCTGGCCTCGGACATGGCGTCATATCTCAATGGCGTTCTGATCCCCGTGGATGGGGGCACGATTGCGTCCTCCGGCTGGACGCGCAACGTGCACGGCGACGACTGGGCGCTATTTCACGGCTGATCTCAGGCGGCGACGCTGCGAAGCAGCGCCGCCCGCGAACCGTTTCACTCACATAGCTGACGCGCCCTGGCCATCAGCCAGGTCGCGTAGTTGTGAAGAAACAATCCCATCTCCATCGACGCCTTGCCAGCGCACGCACGGGAATAACTTCCTTCCAGCAGGCACGCAAGCTTGAAACAAGCCAGCACGGCGTACCACGGCATGTCTGTCATGCTGCGCCCACTGAGTTCGCCGTACCTGCGCACCAAAGCGTCGCGCGTGGGGAACCCGGCCCATGGCGTCACCGCCGGTGTGCGACCGCCCACCTGAGGATCGCCCGGTTCGGTCCAACTGCTCAGAAGCCACCCGAGATCCAGCAACGGGTCACCGAGTGTGGAGAGCTCCCAATCGACAAGACCGATCAATTCGGGACGTTCACGTGAAAACATGACATTCGCAAACTGGAAGTCACCGTGAATCACGCCGATGCGACACGTCTTGGGTCTATGGCGCTCCAGCCAGTCGCCCACCGTGTCGATGTCTGGCAGTGACGTTCCCGGATATCCCGGCGTGTCACGATAGCTCTCAAGCTGTGTACGCCAGCGAGACACTTGACGTTCGAGCCAGCCATCAGCCTTGCCGAAATCCGTCAAACCTACCTGGTCTGGCTCGATCCGACCCAGCGCGGCGGCGGCATCTACCATCGAAAACCCCATCGCATGACGCCACTCGTCAGACGTTGCGTAGTTCCCGGGCAGTGCCCCCATGGGCGTAAAGCCATCAAGGGGCGCCATCACGTAGAACGTTGCGCCAATGACGTCGGGATCGTCGCACACGGCATACAGGCGCGGATGTGGAACGTCGCTGTCGCGCAGTGCCGCCAACACCCGAGCTTCGCGCACCATGGTTTCGTTGCTGTTGGCACGTAAATGTCGGGGTGGACGCCGCAACACGAAGCGTGCGTCGGTGCGCGACAGCAGGAAAAGGTTATTCTGCGAGCCACCCGTCAATCGCACGCATTCAGTCACCGGTCCACGGCCAGGAAGCGCTTGCTGGGCAATCCAGGCCTGAAGTGGCTCCCAGGCGAGCAGTCCGTCAAAATCGGATAGAGGCATTGTCATCGTCGTCCGGAGATTTCACTGTGAATACCTGCGCGTGAGGAAACACTTCGCACGCGCCCTCGGGACTCAATAACGCCCCGCGTATTTTTCGCGCGCTGCCGCGATACGCGGTGGCAGGTGCGCGCTGGGAAACAGTCCCGGTGCCGGCTTGGCATTACGCAGCAGATGCTTGGCGATGGTCAGTTTGTGAACTTCCGTCGGCCCGTCGACAACGCCCATCATCATGGCATGGATCCACATCTGGGCGAGCGGCATTTCGTCGGACAGGCCAAGCGCTCCGTGAACCTGGATCGTGCGCTGCACGATGTCATGCATGACCTTTGCCATGGCCACCTTGATACCGGCGATCGGCACCTGGTTGGACTTGTAATCGTGGCCTTGATCAATCAACCATGCCGTGTGCATGACCTGCAATCGCAATTGCTGGAGTTCAATCCAGGAATCCGCGACATACGCCTGCACCAGTTGTTTGTCAGCAAGTGCCGAGCCTTTGGTATGACGCGACACTGCCCGCTCGCACAACATCTCCAATGCCATGCGGCACTGCCCGACGGTACGCATGGCGTGATGCACCCGCCCGCCCCCCAACCGCGCCTGCGCGACAGCAAAGCCCTGTCCCTCACCGCCCAGCAGGGCATCTGCCGGCACCCTCACCCCTTCATAACGAATGTAGCCGTGCGAGTAATCGCTCTCCGGCTCACCGAACACACCGGTATTACGCAGGATATTCACCCCGGGCGTCGCTCTGGGCACCAGGAACATCGATGCTCCCCGATAAATCGGAACATCGGGATCCGTCACGCACATCACGATCAGAAACTCCGCATAGCGGGCGTTCGACGAAAACCATTTTTCTCCCGTAATGACCCACTCGTCACCATCGCGAACGGCGCGGCACTGGAACTGACCGGGATCGGCTCCTCCCTGAGGTTCGGTCATGCTGTAACACGACACGATCTCGCCTTCCAGCAAAGGCTTCAGATAGCGATCCTTCTGTGCCTGCGTACCAAACATTGCGATGATTTCGGCATTTCCCGTATCTGGCGCTGCGGTCCCGAACACAATCGGCGCCCACTGAGAGCGGCCGAGAATTTCATTCATGAGTGCCAGCTTGACCTGCCCATATCCCTGACCGCCGAGTTCGGGCCCCAAGTGGCAAGCCCAAAGCGCTTGCGCCTTGACCTTTTCCATAAGGGGACGCACCAGCGCCCGGGCCTTGTGATTGGTAATGTCATACGGTGCGCCCATGCCCGGATAAAGACGATCCAGCGGCTCGCACTCTTCCTTCACGAACGCAGCCATCCAATCCAATTTTTCTTGAAACTCCGGGTCCGTCGAAAAATCCCACATTGCAATGTCCCCTCGCCTTCCTGGCGTTGATGATTCAGGAGGAGGCACGCGGGCAAAGCGTTCGTGCGCCCTCACAGTTGACAGCATATTTCCACATTGACAGTATGCTGTCAATGTGGAAAATAGCCTTCATGCCGAAACGAATCACGCTGAGTGCGACAACGCGCACGAACGGGCGCCAGCCACAAAGGAGAGAACATGCAAGGACAGGGAACAGCACTTGTCACAGGGGCGAGCCGGGGACTCGGCAGAGCCATCAGTCTTGAATTGGCCCGACGTGGCTACGATGTGATTGCCTGTGTGCGCGACTTGGCATCGGCAAATGGACTGGTGGAGCAAGCAGAACATCTATCAGGAACAATCCGGCTGCAAAAGCTCGACATGGCAGCACTGGGCGAATTCCGCGTGCCCGACAATTTACGCATCCTGATCAATAACGCAGGGTATCGAGGGCCGTATCTACCGATCGAAGAAACCTCGATGGACGAATGGCGCAGGACCTTCGAGACCAACTTTTTTGGTTTGATCGACCTGACACGTCGCGCCATCCCGGCACTGCGAAACGCCCGCGACGGCATCATATGCAACATCGGATCCATGGGCGCCTATATGCCCATGCCTTTCTATACAACCTACCGCGCCAGCAAGCTTGCGCTGACGGCGATATCGGAAGGCTTGCGAATCGAACTCGCCCCTTTTGGCATACGCGTCATCGAAATCCCTATTGGCGGTGTCGACACCGACATGCTGCGCACCAGCATTGCCAACCGTCCGCCCGAGGCCATCGATTACGAACGCTATCGCCCCATGGCAGAGCAGCATGCCGCCATGCCGGCACAGATTCGCAGCCGTGTGATCTCGGCCGACGATGCCGCACGCAATGTCGTCGATCAACTGGAAGTGGCGGGGCCGCTCAAACGGGCTTGCGATCCCAATGCGCAAATACAGCTTGCCGAGCTGTCCACATCGACGGAAGAATCCCGGGCTCAGGCCCTGTTCGCCCGCTTCGGGGCAGCGCCTGCCTGAAGCGCTTCCGTGCCCGGGCGGCGGCAGGGGCCGACGACTCAGGACAGATCGTCGACTTCCGCGTTGTCGCTATCCGGATGTTCCAGGTGCTTGCGCATCCGGCGCAGCGTTTGAACCGCTTGCGCAAGCGCTTCCTCCCCAACGGCCGCGCCTATGTCGTCGGCCCACTGACCGCGAAAGTCAGCGTCCCGTTCGTATAGCGCCCATCCTGTCGGCGTCATGACAAGCTGCTTGGCACGCTTGTGAAATGGATTGTCTTCAAATGCCACCAAACCGGCGTCGGCCAGCTCGTTGGCAGTGCGCTGCACCGATTGGCGGGTCAGATCAAGACTACGGGCAATTCGCGCAACCGTCGGCGGTTCAACCGCGCGCGCGACGGCAGACAGAATCAACCCTTGGGAATGGCTGCTGAGCCCGCGACTCTCGTTCATGGCGCGTGTTGCGGACAGCACGCGTCCCCTAAGGCGCAGTACTTCGTCGATCAGGCTCTCGACCAGCCCCCCGGCCGGTGTATGGACTTTTTTCTTCATGCGCGAAACGTGCCATTTCAACCCGGTGTTGTCAACTTCTCGCCGGATCGACGAGCACGCAATCACCCCAATAACTGTTATATTGTCAGTTATACAAAGGCATGTCTCCATGAGATTTGCGGCCGTAGCCTGCATGCGGCCAGACCTCGCCGATAACCATCTCGGTTATGCGTCAACCCAACATCCTTTCCGCATCGGCGATCGCCAACCGTCGTCGATGTCGCCATGGCCCATTCTGGATTTCTCTATGGACAATGTGATTCGCAAGACAACCTTTCTCGGCGGTACCCACAATCGCCTCACGGCAGACGTCGGCGGCAATCCTGCGTCCGCCCCTGTCTTGCTGCTGCATGGCGGGGGGCAAACGCGGCATTCCTGGCGCCAAACCCAACTCGAACTTATCGCCGCCGGCTTTTTTGTCGTCTCTCTCGATGCGCGCGGTCACGGTGATTCGGAGTGGATCGCCAACGCCGACTATTCTTCCGACGCTCAGATACAGGACATCATCGCCGTGGCGAAAGCCATCGGCAGGCCTCCGGCGCTGGTGGGTGCATCCATGGGCGGGATGAACGCGCTAATGGCCTGCGGCGAGCACCCTGGAATCGCCAGCGCCCTGGTATTGGTCGATGTCACACCGCGATTGGAGATGGGCGGCGTCGATCGGATTCGCGCGTTCATGCACGCCAATCTCGACGGCTTCTCCACGCTTGACGACGCCGCCGACGCTGTCGCTGCCTATAACCCTGCCCGTCCGCGCCCCAGGAATCCCGACGGGCTTCGCAAGAACCTTCGGCAGCATCAGGATGGCCGCTGGTACTGGCATTGGGATCCGAGAATCTTTGCTGACGACCCACGCACGAAACTTCATGGGCTGGCGCAGCGCATGCTGACTGCCGCCGAACGGCTCCGGCTACCCGCACTTCTGGTGCGAGGGGGCGAGAGCGACGTCGTAGGACAAGAGGGCGTTGACGAACTACGAGCCCACATTCCTCACCTTGAGTACGCGGATATTGCCGGCGCCGGGCATATGATCGCCGGCGATCGCAACGACGCCTTCACCAACACCGTCGTCGGATTTCTGGGTCGGCATCTGCTGCCGGTCCGACGCGACGCCATGCTACAGCCGAACGCCCGATGACACGTTTCGCCGGCTAATAAAAAATGCCCCCGAAGGTCACTTCGGGGGCAAAGAGACGGTGCCGGATTTGACCCCGGCAACGATGAGCCCGTCAGAATGTGGTCTTGAACGTCAGGGCAACCCAGTCATGTTGCGACTGCACCGCGTTGCTACCGTTCGTCGTCGTGACAACGCCCGTGATCGGATTCACGTTGTAGCGAGCGCGCGCGCTCACATACTTCACACCTAATTCATACTTCGAATACAACAGTCCAGTCACACCGATGGACCATGAGATCGAGCCCTGATTGCCACCGCCCAGTGCCGGACCATTGCCCGCGATCTGGTAGGCCAGCGACATCGGCATCGAAATATCCCAGCCCGCGATGGCTTGTGGCCACTGCGGCGTGAAGCCGATATTGATCCCCCACGCGTCCTTGGTTGAGCAACCGTCGTTCTTGGTTTGCCCGGCCGGACATCCGTAGCCAACGCCGTTGTACAAATTCGGATTGGTGGTGACGGCAAGCAGGCGGCTGTAGTTGATTTCCCCCTGCAACGTACCGCCAGCCCATAGCGGCGAGCGCGGCAGCAAGTAGACCGCGTTAATCACGGCATGCAACGTGTTGCCTCGTGGCCCTTCCGCCTCCGCATAGCTCGCCGAGCTGCCGTTTGTGGGACGCACCACATACCCCCCGACGGCGTTAAGCGCGGTATTGCGACGGAACGACATTTCCGTACCGACACTAACCGTCGAGATGTTGCGAGTAAAACTCACCCCGTATAGCTCGGTGCCCCGCGCAAAGTTATAGCGAAGCGACGAGCCCGCAGGCGTGACCTGCGTAAATCCCCATGGAAGTTTTTCGTCAAACTTGCGGAAATAGAGCCCGACTGTGCCCCCCAGCTCAGCCGGGCTCCACCGCGCATTGACACCAAAATCCCCATGGTTCTTCGGGGTGAGATCTGGACCGTTAGGCAAACCCGGGGCCGCATAATCCGACCGCGCAGCGTCGCCTGACGCGAAATAGGTGCCGCCCGGCACAATCCGATAAGGTGCCCAGGCAAACGCATACTGCCCGGCAACGGAGAAGGTATCCGTCAACTGCATCTGGGCCGACAACTGATTACGGGGCAAGTACAGTTCCTTGGCCTCGGCCCCCGGGCTGGTGGCAGCCTTGATGGTGTCCACCGCCCCTTGCGCGTAGGCAATACTGTTGCTAACGGAGTAAAGCGACTCCCCCCAATACACATTGTGCTGACCGAGCTTGACGCTCAGCGATGTTTGCCCCAACTCGAAGGTGCCGAATACAAACGCATCGAGCAGTTCTCCCGAAGGGCCAACGATGTAACGTCGGGCATAGCTGTTGTACGCCCCGTTCGCGTAGTTGCTCGACGAAATCGCAGGATTTCGCACGGAGTTGGTACCGTATGCCATCTCGTTCCAGGCGGCGCCACTCACGCGAAAGCCGTATTTCCCCTGATAAATGAAATCGAGTTCCGACAAGAGGTCGACCCGATTGATAATCATGTCACCGGATTTGAAACGTCCCTCCGTTTCATCGTAGCCAGGGCTTCTATAGAACGCCGGACTGATCGGGTTCACCCGCCACGCGCCCGTGTAACGGACCGTGTTGTCCCAGCGCAAATCAATGTCGGGATTGCCCACATCGATCGACATGCCCTGACTCGCGCCGGACACGCCAAGCAGTACCGTCGCCAAGGCGATGGACATTCTGTTTCGTGGGAAACGGACTCGTATATTTCTTTTCATACCGCTCGCTCTCCTCCTGTTGGCACACCCGCCACCGAAGTCGTATTGCCGAGGGTCTCCAACCTCGGCCGCTCCGTGCGGCTCAATTACTGACGTTTCATCAGTTTTCAGAAGTAGGCCACGGATACCCTGTCATCGTCAAGGAATAACAGATAGATCGTCAGCTTTTAGCCATAGGGAATCCCCCCATTTATTCGCGCGCGACATTGCTGCAAATAAATGATGTATCATCAGTTTTGTATTGATGTAATGCCCTCCCTGCCAGTCGCGATTCCGCGACAACTACCTGCCCTTATCCGGATGTGTCAAAATAAAAAGATATCTCCGCGGATTCGCTTGATGGAAAGCGACATCGCGTATGTGGACCACATGAAAATCACGGACATGCACATGAGCATCGTCGTCAATCAGAACAAGCAGGGACAGAAGCTAGGCCGCAAGGGCCAGGAAACGCGTGCACGGCTGATGGAAGCCGCACGCAGGTTGCTCGATACCCATTCGCCGGTCGAGCTGACGGCCGTCGCGATTGCGGCCGAAGCCGGCACGTCGCCGGCGAGCTTTTATATGTATTTCGACGACACCAAGGATTTGCTGTTCGCGCTGAGCGAAGTCGCCGGTCAGGACATGGCGAAGATCCATGCGATCTTTGACGAGCCTTGGGCCATCGACAACCTCTACCATCGGGCGATGGATGTCATCGAAGCGCTGAACGCGGTATGGGACAAGCACCGGCCCGTCTTGCGCTACCGAAACCTCGAGGCCACGCGCGGCGACCCGCGCTTTGCCGAGCTTCGACTCAATACCTTCATCCCCTTCATCCAGCGCTTTGCGCAATGCATCCTTGCGGTCAATCCCGCGCAGGGCACACGCCGGCGTGCGGACGCCTACGCTGAAGCCTCCATCATCCAGGGGGCCATGGAACATATGGCCGCGACTGACCCGGAAGTCATGGAGCGAGGCCTGGGTATCAAGCGAATTAACGACAATATGGCGCGGATCATCACGCTGGTAATGACCGGTGGTCAGCCCCCGGGCGATGCCCTGCTCGACGCCGCCACCGCCGCGTCTGCCAAGGCCGCACAAGCCGCGGAAACTGCGAAGAAGAAGCCGCGGGCCTCGGCACGCAAACCCGCAGCGCCAGCGCAACAGGGGGCCGTTGCGGCCAAGAAGCCGGCGAAAGCAGCTCCTAAGCGCGTCCTCAAGTCCGCGGGTGCTCAAGCGGAACTGAAGCTGAATCCTCCGCCGGCAACCAAAGCACCTCGCAAGACCCCCAAACGAACAGCCGCCCGTTAAGCGCTAGCCGGCAACGCCTGTCGCCGGCAGCAGGGATCGCAGATCGCTCTGCGTGCCAGTAGCGGCTGCGAGCCACTGCGATTAGCCAACCACGATTCGCTCGCGTTCCGCCAATTGCTCCAGATGATAATGAGAGCTGCCGAGAAGATTTTCGAAGGTGGTGATCCGCTTGAAATGATGACCGACGACGTACTCGTCGGTCACGCCGATTCCTCCGTGCAATTGAATGGCCTGCGCGCAGACAAACCGGGTGCTGCGGCCCACGTGAACTTTGGCTGCCCTGAGCGCTGCCTCACGCGCCTGCCGTTCCTGAGGCATCGCGGCCAGCGCCTGAAACACCATGCAGCGCGCCAGCTCCAACTCAATCAGCATTTCGCTCATGCGGTGCTGCAGTGACTGGAATGTGCTGAGCGTCACGCCAAATTGCTTGCGCACCTTCAGGTAGTCACGGGTGATCCAAAGGGCACGGTCTGCCACGCCCACCGCCTCGGCGCACGCCGCCAATAATGCATGGTCTGCGCCGATCTGCAACGCATCGGCCGCGCCGCCCACGGGTCCGAGCAATTGCGCCCGGTCGAGCACGACGTCATGCAACGAAATGTCGGCACACCATCGGTTATCGATCATGCGGACATCCCGAATCACCAGGCCGGGCGTATCACGCTTGATGACAAACAGCGAAATGCCCTGCGCATCCGACACCTCGGACGCCGTGCGTGCCGAGACGAGGAAGCAATCGGCCACATTGCCGCCCACGACTGCGGATTTGTTGCCATTGATCCGCCAGCGCTCGCCCTCGATCGAACTCGCCGTGGTTTCCACCCATGACAGATTCCCGCGCGCCTGCGCTTCCCCATGCGCAACCACCGGTCGCGCGGCCCCAACAACGAGTTGCTCCACCAGCGCTTTGGCCTGAGCATCGTCGCCCAAGGCCGCCAACGTCTGCCCCGCGAGAACGGCGATCGCCCAAAACGGCTCGACGAACAATACCTCGCCCATCGCTTCCATCAGGATCGCGGTATCGATCTCGTTGCCGCCCAGCCCGCCGTGAGATTCAGGCAATGCCATGCCAAGCCATCCCAGCTCGGCCATCGTGGCCCAACGCTCGGCGTCGAAACTCCCGCGAGCGACCAGTTCGTGACGTTTCTCGAACCCGCAATGGTCAGCGAGATAACGACGCACGCTGTCCTTCAACATCTGCTGCTCTTCGTTCAGGTGAAAATCCATGGGCTCACAATTCCAGGAATGAACGCGCAATAATCGTGCGCTGCACTTCGTTCGCACCGCCATAGATGGTAGTGGCGCGGCGATACATGAAATCGGGCAATACCCCCGGTGCGTATTCTGGTCCCGGGGGCCATGTGGCTTCGCCCCCCGGCGTTCGATCCGGATCGGGATAGATATAGGTTCCGTAATCACCCAGCGCTTCGACTTGCATCTCGCCGATCTTCTGCAGCAACTCCGAGCCGCGTACCTTCAGCAACGAGCCCACGGGTAGCGTGGAACCCTCGTCCTTTTCGTACAGTGCCCGCAACGTGAGCCACTCAAGCGCCTGGAGGTCGATCTCCAACTGCGCAAGCCTGGACGCAAAGCCGGGAGCATCGATCAATCGCGTGCCGTTCGTTCGCTCGAGACGCGCCATCGCGCGCAACTGCTCGAGATTTCGTTTATTTCTCGGCCACTCGGCACTAAAGGCACGCTCCAGGTCGAGCAAGTACTTGCCATAGGTCCAGCCCTTGCCCTCTTCCCCCACCAGGTAGCGAGCTGGTGTGCGCACGTCGTCGAAGAAAACTTCGTTGAGCGTATGGCTCTCACCGATATCGATGATCGGCCGTATCGTCACACCCGGCGCATTCTTGTCGACCAACAACATGGATATCCCGCGCTGGCGCGCTTCCGGATCGGTTTTCGCAAGCAGGAAAATCGTCTCCGCCGTCTCGACGTATGAGGTCCATATCTTTCGACCGTTGATCACATAGTCGTCGCCATCACGCACGGCACGGGTCGACAGAGACGCCAGGTCGGATCCCGCGTTGGGCTCGGAGAAGCCCTGCCCCCAAAAAACGTCTCCATTGAGGATACGGGGACCGAACTCCTGCTTCAGTGCATCGCTACCGAAGGTCATGATCACTGGGCCGATCATCTTGAAGCCCGCGGTGTCGATAGGGGGCGCACCCGCCATGAAGCATTCTTCCTCGAAGATGAATTGCCGAACCGGCGACCACCCCGTGCCCCCCCAGGCCGTCGGCCAGTTGGCCCCGGACCAACCGTGACGGTTCAGGATGCGTGTCCAGTCGCGTTGGTCTTCACGCAAAAAATGGTAACCACGCCGCGTGCGAACCGCCATATCGACCGGGAGATGCTCGCGAAGGAACACCCGCACTTCGTCGCGAAATGCGACATCATCGGGATCGATGTCAAAATTCATGGGAACTCCGGAAATGATGGACGCCGCGCCCATGCGCCGGCGTCCGACGATCACAACTGGTTGAACGGCACGCCTTTATCGGGGCGGTAGTCCTGGGGGAGCCCCAGAATTCGCTCGGCGAGCGTATTGATAAGGACTTCGTCGGTCCCGCCTGCAATGCGCAGACTGGGATCGATCCAGGAACGGGCGAAGTCCCTGAGAGGCGATGCCTCTGGATCGAGTTGAACCCCGTCGCCCCCCAGCAGATCGAGCGCGAGCGCGCTCATGCGCTGCCGTGTGCGCCCGAGCAGCAGCTTTCGGATTGCGCCCTCAGGGCCGGGCTGACGACCACGTGCCATCGCGCTGACTGCACGGCGATGGATCGAGCGCAGCCCCTGACGTTCCGTGATCACTTGTGCGATCAAGGCTCGCACCTCCCCATCTTCCAGGGCGGGGCGTCCTTGAATTCGTGCGTGTTTCGCAATCTCGACAAACGCTTCCAGGGTCGGCCCGTAGCCCGACTCGTCGGTGACTGCATAGCGCTCTATCATCAAGGTCTCGATGGCAACCTTGAAGCCGGCGCCGACTTCGCCGAGCCGCTGGGCATCGGGCACGAAGACGTTATCGAAGAACACTTCGTTGAGATCGGGTTCGTCCACCAGACGGCGAATCGGCCGAACCGTGATCCCGGGCGAGCGCATGTCCAGGTAAAAATAGGTCAGCCCGGCATGCTTGGGGACCGTCGCGTCGGTGCGTGCGATTATCACGCCCCAATCCGCGATCTGAGCCCAGCTCGTCCACACCTTCTGCCCGTTTAACACCCATCCATCGTCCTTGCGCTCGGCACGCAACCGCAACGCGGCAAGATCAGTGCCGGCCGATGGTTCGGAGAACAATTGACACCAGATATGTTCGCCGCGGATCGCAGGGGGACCCAAGCGCCGGCGCTCGTCCTCGGCCGCATGCCTTAGCATGATTGGCACGGGATTGCTCAGACTCACACTGAAGTAAGTCCATGGCACGTCATAGCGCATTTCCTCTTCGCTGAACACGATCTTCTCGAGCTCGCTCCCGCCCGCGCCGCCATAGCATGTGGGGAGTGTGATGCCAGCGTAGCCGTTGACAGCCTTGAGCGCCTGCCATTCCCGCGCGAGCGCCAAATCGGCCTCGAAGCTCAACCCGTGCCGAGCGTCTCCCGAGTAGCGAGGCGCATTTTCCGCTAGCCAACGTGCGGCGCGCGTTCGGTAGGCCTGCAGATCGTCGTCCATCATTTTGTCGTCTCCTGCGCCTTGCCAGCATTGAACCCCGCCCCCGCTATCAACTGGTCCCGCCAGAACAGAGCATTTCCCCATTCGAGCGCGAGTGTGCGTGAGCGACGGTAATAGTGATGCGGCTGTGCCTCCCAGGTAATACCAATGGCGCCGTGCGTCTGGATACTCTCTCGTGCGGCAAACTCATACGCCTCGGTGGCCGCCAGACGAGCCCCCGCGGCAAGCCCCAACCAACTCGGCTCGCCGGCGTCGAGCGCAGCGAGCGCATCGAGCGAGCAACCGCGCGCGATCTCGATGCGTACATACATCTCGGCAAGCTTGGTCTTGATCGCCTGGAACCGACCGATCGGTTGTCCAAACGCAGTGCGCTCCATGGCGTAGTCTCGCGCGAGATCCAGGCACGCCTGCGCCCCTCCCAATTGCTCAAAGGCGGTCGCCAACGCGATCTCGCCCGCGATTCTCCAGAACAGCGCGAGTGCCTCGTCGCCGACGATCTCGGCCGGGGCTCCCGTAAAGCGAAGACGCGCCGACGCCCGGCTGTTGTCCAGCATCGGCACCGTTTCCCGTGTGACGCCACCGCCTGCGAGCTCGACCAAGACTAAACAGGTGCCGGCGTCGCAAGACGCGTGTACTAACGCGACATCTGCACTGGCGCCAAACGGGATAAACGCCGTTTCGCCAAACAGTCCTTCGGGCGTCAGAGAGACCGAGGGATTCACGGCCAACCCTCCCTCGCCGGGCGCAGTGAAAGCCAGGCAAGCATGCGTCTCACCTTCGAGCAGCCTCTGCCCGGCCGCAAGCAATGAGGGTGCGTCGTGGCATTCAAGCAAGACACGAGCCAGTGCCCCACTCGCGATCAACGGCAAAGACCCGGTGGTTCGCCCCAATTCCTCTGCGAACATGCACGTTGCCCCCCACCCCAACCCGAGACCACCGGCAGCGTCGGGCACGGATGCAGACGGCCACCCCAGCGCGACCACTTCACGCCAGGTAACGTGGTCGAAAGTCCCCGGCACCTCAAGCAGTGCTTTCAGGTGGTCGTGCGAGAGTGCATCTTTCAAAAAGCGCCGGGCCTGGTCCCGGATCGGCGCGAGATCGTCGTGATCTTCCATTAGATTCTCGTTATTCGGTCACAGGCGTGAACAGCGGCAGAAACACATCCTCCACCGGTTCAAACACCACCTTGACGCGCTGCCCGATTTTCACCAGATCGGGCGGCACGCCGACAATGTTGGTGGTGAGATTCAGCCCCGGCTGCTCCGGCAAACTGACGATAGCGATGGCATACGGCACCTCCACGTCAGGAAACCATGGTTGGTGGTTAACCGTCACCGCTTCGACGGTGCCAAACCCCGACAGCACTTCGGGCGCCACATCCCGGCTCAGACATTGCGAACAAATTACCCCGGCCGGGTGCTGCCAGTGACCACACCCGCGACAACGCTGCATTCGCAATTTGCCGTCGGCCCCGCTCGTCCAGAAGAAGCGGTTGATATCGGTGAGAAGCGGAAGGGGGCGAAAGGTCGTCATAACGGTTCCCATTGAATCGAGTGGCGCCCAAGTACCGCATGTCCTCAGGCCAGTTGCATCTCAAAATGCAGATTAACACAAAACTGTTACATCGTCAGTTTTTCGAAACGCAACACGTATGTGAGTGCAGGACAACGGTCATTAGCGGCTCATATTCTCCGGCAACCCCGTGAGCGGAACCATGCTGACACCTCCGTCCACGAGCAGCGCGGCACCGGTGATGTACCTCGCGTCGGACGAGGCCAGAAAAAGTGCCGCCGCAGCGATTTCGTCAGGCGTTCCGGCGCGTGGTACCGGATATCCGGCCGACATGGCGTTGATCTGGGCATCATTGAATTTCTGCTTGAGACGATCCGACGCGATCAACCCCGGCTCTATGACGTTGACGAGAATATTCTGCCCTCCGAGTTCCACCGCCAGGCCGCGGGCAAAGGCATTCAGGTACGCTTTGCTCGCCGCGTACGGAATCAATCCGGGGACGAACGTGCGATTGGCCATCGCCGACGAAATAAAAATCATGCGCCCCTTGTCCGGTGCGTTGGCCAACAGGGGAGCCGCAGCCTTCGCAATCCAGAACGGCGCGTAAATGTTGCTCTTGATCAGATAATCGTAGGTCTCATCCGGCATACCGACAACCCGACCGTGGGCCGCATCGGCAGCGCAGTGCACGACGATATCCAGACGAGCATGCGCTTGCGCCGCCGCGTCGAAGGTGGCCTGTACCGCCTCTCGATCCGAAATATCTCCGCCGACACGCAACGCCTGGCTCCCGAGCGCCCGAATTTCGGCCACCACGGCATCGCCGTGGCGCGCTGTACGAGCCGAGACGACCACCGATGCCCCTTCCGATGCCAACGCGAGCGATACCGCTCGCCCCATTCCACGTCCGGCACCTGTCACTAGCGCCACTTTGCCTTCGAATCGACGTTGCATACGCGCTCCTCCCGATACGACCGATGTCGTCACCAATTGACGTGCCGATCGATTTATATGAGACTTCTAAAAACTAACACATTATCATTTATGTTGATTCCGCGACGTACACTTGTCAATCGGCAAAAACAGAACGGGTGGCGGTAGCGGGCCTGCGCCGTCCTACGGCACTCACGCATTCTTTAGTCGGTCATCGATGAAAGCCAGCCCCGAAAACACGCCTTACCCGTCATTGTTCAGCCCATTTCGTCTGGGCACGCTTGCCTTGCGCAACCGCACTGTCATGGCGCCGATGTCAACCAACATGAGCCATCCTGACGGTTCGGTCTCCCCACGGCAGGTAGCGTTCTACCAGGCGCGGGCCGCCGGCGGCATTGGATTGATCATTGTCGAGTTCTGTTGTGTCGACGCAGCCACCGGGCGCTCGGAGCATCGGCAACTCACCCTGGAGACCCCTCACTTCCTCGATGGCCATCAACGGCTGGTTGAAGGTATTCACCGGGGGGGCGCGGCGGCCGCACTACAACTACAGCACGGTGGCAACGGTGCCGTTCGAAGTCTGTTGGTCGACGGCATCGCGGTAGCGCCCAGCGACGTCCCCTCTCGACGGGACCCCACAAAGCGCTCGGCGCGCGCCCTTACGGCAGACGAAATCGAGCAACTGATCGAACGTTTCGGACGCACGGCCGAGTTGGGTGTTCGCGCGGGTTACGACGCTTTCGAGTTGCATGGTGCGCACGGCTATCTGCTGACGTCGTTCCTGTCGCCGATGACCAATCATCGCGAAGACGCTTGGGGCGGCGATGAAGCCCGCCGTCTGCAATTTCCCTCGCAGGTGATCGCCCGGGTGAAATCCGCGATTGGCAACCGTCCGCTGATCTATCGATTGTCCGCCGACGAATTCAGCCCGCACGGACTGAACATCGACGACATGGTGCGAATCGCCCCGGCTTTGGTACGAGCCGGTGCAGATGCGTTGCACGTTTCCATCGGCACCGGATGGACCGGACTGGACAAGGTCATCGAACCGATGTCGGTCCCCGAAGGCTGGCGCTTGCCCTACGCACGCAGAATTCGCGCCGCTGTCGACGTGCCTGTCATTGGGGTCGGCCAGATACGTTGGCCCGAAACCGCGGAGGGAGCAATCGTCCGTGGCGACGCCGACCTGGTTGCCTTGGGACGCCCTCTGCTCGCGGATCCCGAGTGGCCCAACAAGGCCAAACGAGGGGAGATCGAAGCGATCCGGCCATGCACCTCGTGCAACTATTGCGTCTCCATGCACGCCGGAGAACACGGCGGCATCGGGTGTGCTGAAAATCCACGCACCGGCCGCGAGCTCGATGCTCTGCCCGATGCGGGGGCATTGCGAGGTGCGCGAGCCGTGGTGATCGGTGGCGGCCCGGGAGGCATGTCGGCCGCACTCATGCTCGATGCTGCCGGGTTTCGCACCGAGCTCTTCGAGGCGCGCCAACAGTTGGGGGGTGGCCTGATCGCATCCGCAGCGCCTCCCGACAAGGAGAAACTTGGTTGGTATCAGCAATACCTCGAGCAATGCCTCGCAAGCGCCGATATCAAGGTTCATTTGGGGCACCGGGTGCGGAGTGAAGATTTATTGAGCGCTCCACCGGCAATCGTTGTCGTGGCAGGCGGCGGCACCCCGAAGCCGATGTCCATCGACGGCATAAGCCTGCCGAACGTGCATGATGCCTATGCGCTGCTAATGGGTGACGCAAGCGCCCTGCCCGCTCCGGGGCAACACCCGGTGATGGTCTACGGTGGCGGAGAAACCGGCTGCGAAACCGCCGAGTACCTGGCTGCACGCCACTATCGAGTCGTGCTGGTATCGCGCTCTGCGGCCAAACAACTCGCACGATCCGCAGAAATGATCTACCGACAGGTGCTGCTCGCCCGCCTACAGGCCAATCCTGCGATTGAGATCGTCGACGAATACGAAATCCGACGCATAGCCCCCGACGGCACCGTCACATTGGTCTCACCGAGCGGCCAGTCCAAAGAGGTACAGACCGATGCCGTCCTGATCGCCCAGGGACGAACCCCCGACACATCGCTGACCGAAGCCTTGCTCGAGGCAGGCATCCCCGTCGTCACGATCGGCGATGCCCGTCGGGGCGGACGTATCGGCGACGCCGTGAATCAGGCGTATAGCGCGGTGGTCGCGCTATGCGCCACCGGCGCGCCCCCGCGTGAACTCCGTTGCTGATGCCGCAAGCCTCCCTCATTTCGCCGACACAACTCATGCTCATAGATTCCATGTTTGATCTTGCAGGAAAGGTGGCCCTCGTCAACGGCGGCAGCCGGGGTATTGGTGAGGCCATCGCGAGAACCCTTTCCGCCTATGGCGCACATGTGGTGATCGCCAGCCGCAAGGCCGACGCGTGCGAGCAGGTTGCCCACAGCATCCGCGAATCGGGCGGGCAAGCCAGTGCGAGGCCCTGCCACCTGGGCGACTTGACGCAAATCGAAGCGACCTTTGCCGAGATCGAAGCCACTCACGGAGGCTTGGACATACTCGTCAACAATGCCGCAGCCAACCCGTACCAGGGCCCCATCGTCGATACCTCGCCCGCCGTCTTTGCGAAGACGGTCGACGTCAACGTCCGGGGTTTCTTCTACAGTTCCGTGTGTGCTGCCCGGCAGATGGCTCGCCGAGGCGGTGGCTCGATTCTGAACGTGGCGTCGGTCAACGCGTTCGCCCCGGGGGATCAACAGGGTATCTATTCGATTACCAAGGCAGCGGTCATTTCCATGACGCTGGCGTTTGCCCGCGAATGCGCGGCTGACAACATCCGTGTGAATGCCCTGGTACCGGGGCCGACCGATACCCGCTTCGCCGCGCCCCTGATCCATGACCCAGCGTCCATGGCGTCGCTGATGCCTCGGTTACCGCTGGGTCGCGTCGGGCAACCAAGCGACATGGTCGGTGCCGCCCTTTATCTCGTCTCGGATGCGGCGAGCTTTACCACTGGGGCCAGCCTCACCGTGGACGGCGGCTTCCTGCTCTCCTGAGCTGCCCAGCGGCCGTCCCGGTTGCCCGCCGCGCTTAGTCGAGCGCGATCAGCCGCTTGAGTAGCTTTCCTGTCGGTGTTCGCGGCACAGCCTCGACGAAGCGCACCTTGCGCGGGCACTTGAACGACGCCAAATGCGCACGACAGTAGCTGCTCAGCGCGGCGGCGAGGCGCTCATCCGGCGCCACGCCCGGCGTGGGAACAACAACGGCTGTCACGATTTCACCCAGGTCTTCGTCGGGAGTGCCGATAACGGCAAGATCGTGTACGTCGGGGTGCAAGGTGAGCAGGCTCTCGATTTCCTGAGGATAAATGTTCACACCGCCCGATACGATCATGTTGGCCTTGCGATCCGTCAGGTAGAGATACCCGTCGGCGTCCACGTAGCCGATGTCGCCAACCGTACTTCGTCCCTGGGCATCGTATGCCGCACGCGTCTTGTCTTCCGCCTTGTGATACGAGAAAGCGACGCCCGCCGACTCGAACCAGATCAATCCCGGCTCTCCCGGTGGCATCGGCTGCCCTGCGTCGTCGGTGATGCGAATGCTTCCCCGAGTCACCTTGCCGACCGACCCGGGATGGGCGAGCCACTCATGAGGCCCGATCATCACAAATCCGTTGGCCTCGGTGCTGGAGTAGAACTCATGGAGGATGGGGCCCCACCATGCCATCATTCGGCGCTTGACCTCCACCGGACACGGCGCACCCGCGTGAATCACCCGCTGGAGGGACGCCGTCGAATACCTGGCGCGAACTTCGCTGTCCAGTTTCAGCAATCGAACAAAGTGAGTCGGCACCATTAGGGCATGTGTGACCCCATGCTGGGAAATCAGTTGCAGGCAGGTGTGCGCGTCGTACTTGTCCAACGCAATGACCGTCGCCCCCAGTCGCTGGGCCGCCCCCATCCAGCTAAGCGGGGCGGCATGGTACAGCGGCCCTGCCAGCAACAACACACTGTCGGGGCCGATACCGAATCCGTCGCGCAGAAGCTCCGCGATAGCGACAAACTCCCCGTACCGCTGCCTCGGCCGGTCGTATTTCACGCCCTTGGGGCGCCCGGTCGTGCCCGACGAGTAGAGCATCATGGCCCCCTCCACCGCCGGTGCATCCGCGAATATCTTCTCGGCGGCGTCCACGATCGTTTCGTAACGGGCATACCCGCTCACATCGCGATCCATGCACAGTGCCACCCGGATCAGAGCGGGGAATTCGGGAAGCAAGGACTCGGCGAGATCGGCCGATGTCACGACACAGACAGCGTCGCTATCCTGCACGATATAAGCGACATCGGCGGGCAAGAGATGGTGATTGATGAACGTATAACGCAGGCCGGATCGCTGCGCGGCCCACATGATTTCGGCAGCCTCGACCCGGTTTTCCAAAAGAACGGCAACCGTGTCGCCCTCACGCAACCCCTCTCGCGCCCAGTAAGCGGCGAGTTGACGGCTGCGCTGACTCAGACGCCGATAATCTAACGTGGTCGCGCCATTGGCATTGGCGACGACAAGCGCCGCCCTGGCGGGGGTGGCGGCGATGTGGTCATCCGGTCGCATCGGATAGTCTCAAACGGGAATGGCGGGTGGCAATGGGCCTGTCATCCAGATCGATGGCATGCAAGAACGCACAGTTTCCCGCATGCGATGCCCTCAAAAAATCGGTTACATCCCTAGTCCGCGCCGCGCATCGCATTCGGGCTGCACTCTCGCGCGGACAGCCCGAACCCGATCAGGCAATGGCCTTTACGAGAAGCGGAACCGCAGAGAACAAATCGTCTACGAGCCCGAAATCGGCCACCGAAAAAATCGGCGCTTCCGGATCCTTGTTGATCGCCACGATCACCTTCGAATCCTTCATTCCGGCCAAATGCTGGATTGCCCCCGAGATACCCACCGCCACGTATAACTCTGGCGCGACGATCTTGCCCGTCTGGCCGACCTGGTAGTCATTGGGGACATACCCTGCGTCCACGGCAGCGCGAGAGGCCCCCAACGCCGCGTGAAGCTTGTCGGCCAGCGGGGTCAGCACATTGGCATAGTTCTCCGACGACCCCAGGCCGCGCCCACCCGACACAATAATCTTTGCTGAGGTCAGTTCCGGACGGTCAAGTTTCGTCACCTGTCGACCCACGAATTGCGACAGGCCCGAATCCTTGACCGCCGGCACTGACTCGATCAAAGCGTCCCCACCACTCGGTGAGGCCGCATCGAATCCGGTTCCGCGCACAGTGATGACCTTGACGACATCGGCGCTCTGTACCGTAGCGATAGCATTGCCCGCGTAGATCGGACGCTCAAACGTATCGGCACTTTCGACGCGAGTGATATCTGAAATCTGAGCCACGTCGAGCAACGCCGCCACGCGCGGCGCCACGTTCTTCCCGTAGGGTGTGGCCGGCGCCAGAATGTGCGTGTAGCCATGCGCCATTGCGACCACCTGCGCCGCCACATTCTCAGCCAACCCGTCGCCCAAATGTGCCGCGTCGGCCAGCCATACCTTCGCGACACCCGCAATCTTTGCGGCGGCCTCTGCCGCGGTCGCGGCATTGGCGCCGGCCACCAGCACGTGTACGTCGGCGTCGCCCGACGCACAGTTCAGCGCCGCGGTGACCGTATTCAAGGTGGCCGACTTGATCGTTTGATTGTCGTGATCCGCAATTACCAAAATGCTCATCGTTGTGTCTCCTTAAAGCACTTTGGCTTCGTTTTGCAGTTTCTCGACCAACGCCCCGATATCCGGCACTTTCACTCCCGCCCCCCGCGCAGGCGGTTCCGCAACCCGCAGAGTCTTCAGACGAGGCGACACGTCCACGCCCAAATCCGCTGACTTGATGACCGCCAGTGGCTTCCTTTTTGCTGCCATGATGTTGGGCAACGTCACGTAACGCGGCTCATTCAAGCGCAGATCCGTCGTCACCACGGCGGGGAGCGACAACGACAGCGTCTCCAACCCGCCATCCACTTCGCGTGTCACCTCAACCCGATCGCCGACCACCGCGACTTTCGATGCAAACGTTGCTTGGGGCAGTTTCGCCAGCGCCGCGAGCATCTGCCCGGTCTGATTCGAGTCGTCGTCGATCGCCTGCTTTCCCAGGATCACCAACTGCGGCTGTTCACGGTCCACCAACGCTTTGAGCAGCTTGGCGACGGCCAGGGGCTCCAGCGCCTGATCCGATTCAATCAGAATCGCCCGGTCCGCACCGATCGCCAGCGCCGTGCGCAACGTCTCCTGCGCTTGAGATACCCCCGCAGACACTGCGATCACCTCCGTAGCCACACCGGCCTCCCTCAATCGCACCGCCTCCTCTACCGCGATCTCGTCGAAGGGGTTCATCGACATCTTCACATTGGCGATATCGACACCACTCCCGTCGCGCTTTACGCGGATCTTCACGTTGTAATCCGTGACGCGTTTTACCGGCACCAGAATCTTCATCTCGTCCCCAAGCAGTTCTTCGCTGAACACCGTATGATGCTCACTCCAATAACTGATATTATATCAGTTATTGGAGTTCAGCAACCCGATCGCAAGCCCCGCAACCCATGGAAACGCGGCGATGCCCGGGCCCTTCTTTTTTTACCTATGAGATGACGTTATGGAAACTTTGGACGAATCGTTCGTCGAACTTCGCCTCTATCACGTCGCATCGGGACGCATGCCCGATATGCGCGCGCGCCTTCAGGAAGATTTGTGTCGTGTCTTCCCGCGTCACGGCATCGTCCCTGCGGCGACGTGGGACGTCTTGGCCGGCCCAAACACGCCGCTTCTGGCATATGTGACGCCTTGGCCCGACATGGCGACCCGCACCCGGGCCTGGGCTGGCTTCTACGCAGATCCCGACTGGGCCGAGATCCGTGCGCGAACCAATGCGGGCAGTGAGTTGGTCGAGCGCTTTGACATCCTGTTTCTCCGAGCGATCGTACCGTGGCACTTGCCCGAAAACGGAGTGCGCCCGGCACTCACCGAGATGGTGGTTCAGTCGACGACAGTCGGACTCTCTGGCCCGGTGAGAGACGAGATTACCCACGGGCTTGCGCCCGAAGTAAAGGGCTCTGGTGCCCATTTGTATGGTGCGTTTGATGTCACCAGCGGCTATACCTCGCCCAGCGCCGTCTATTTCATCGGCTGGAACGATTCCGAACAGCGCGTCGCGGCACAGGCGGCCATAGACACGCGAATTCGTACTCGCCGGCATGCCCACCAGCCCGCTTTGCTGGAGCGGGCGGATCGCTATCTGATGTCGGAAATCAAGGTGGACTGGGCGTGACGTAACAGGTCGGCAGCGAACCGCACCCCGCGAACGCGCGGGATGCGGATGCAGGAACGCTGTCAGAACCCGGGGACGTAAGGATTCGGGGCACGCAGACCATTGGCCGCGGCCTCAAGTCGCATTTGCAGCAGATGTGCTTTTTGCTGCTCAGGCATGTCATACAGCCGATCATGCCCCCACAGACTGGGCCCGCCAAAGGTTTCGTGCGGCGACCAGCTCTCGGGATCGATGATCAAGCCGCCCCAACCGTACTCGACAAAGAAGCCGGAAGGGGTGTGCACGTAGAACGACGTGACCTGATCGTTGAGATGCCTGCCCAGCGTGTAGGCCACACGCCCCGACTCCTGCTGTGCGAGATCATAGGCTTGCCCCACGTCGTCCAGACTGCACAACTCCACCATGAAGTGATGGAACGCACGCCGCCCGGAGCCCACCATGGCAAAGCTATGGTGCCGATGGTTCAGATGGAAAAAGTACAGTTTGTAAGGTGTCAAACCATAGTCGGTGGTCCGAAAACCGAGCAGGTCCCGATAGAACGGCAACAGCGCATCGACGTCTTCAACATGCAACACGACGTGCCCCATGCCAAGCGCGCCGGTACGGAATCCAGACAGCGGACGCCCCGGCGCAAAGGGTGCCGTGGCCAACGCGGCCGAACAGAATGCCTCAAGGCGGTTACCCACCGGGTCGCAAAAGGCAATCAGCTCGCTCACATGACGTTGCTCGCACAGTGCTCGCGTGCCGACCTCGACGCGAACTCCCGCATTCTCAAGACGTGACGCGAGCGCTGACAGATCGTTGGCACTGTCGACTTCCCAACCCATGAAGTCCAAGGCGTCGTGGGCGCCTTCACTCACCACCAGGCGCTGGGCACGCTCATCCATACGAAAAAGCCGGGTCCCAGCGCTGCCGTCGACCTGCTGCATGCCCAGTAGCCGCGTGCTGAAGTCGCTCCACTCAGCGAGCTTCGAGGTGCGCAACCCCAGATATCCCAATGCTTTGAGCTCCATCATTCCCCCTACTGCGCGAGGCGCGCAGGCGCACCTCGCGGCGCTTTGCGATCAGACTTCATCGGCAATCGAGTTGCGCAGCACGCCAATCTGCGAAATTTCGACTTCGACCACGTCACCTGGCTTCATCCACAACGGCGGCGTCCGCTTCGCGCCAACGCCCCCCGGGGTGCCGGTTACCAGCACATCTCCCGGCTCCAGCGGCAGGATGGTCGAGCAGTACTCGATCAACGCCGGGATGTCCGTGATCATCAGATTGGTCGTGGTGTGCTGTACGACCTGGCCATTCAGTCGGGTCTCGAGCGTCAACCGGGTCGGGTCGGGAATGTCGTCCGTGGTCACCAGCCAGGGGCCGAACGCGCCCGTGCCGGCAAACGTCTTGCCCGGCAGGAATTGACTCGTGTGCTTCTGCCAGTCGCGCACGCTGCCGTCGTTATAGGCGCTGTAGCCTGCCACATAGGAAAGTGCATCTGCGCGAGAGATGTGGCGACCACGCTTGCCAATGATCACGGCCATTTCGCCCTCGAAGTCGAAATCGCTCGAGATCTTCGGTCTCACCATATCGACACCATGGCCGACCTGACTACCGGGCCATCGCGCGAACAACACCGGCTTTTCAGTCTGAGTACGCCCCGTCTCCGCCAAATGATCGTGGTAATTGAGCCCGACGCAGATGATCTTGTCAGGATTGGGAATCACCGGTAGAAGCTTGACATCGGCCAACGCAAAGTCTGCGGCGCTCTCTTCCACGACGCGGCGAGCAGCCGCCAGACCGTCGATTTCGAGCAGCGCGCGCAACGTGGGCGCATCACTGCCGAATCGCCGACCGAGGTCGACAATGCCGTTCTCGCGCACCGCACCATAGCCGGCTTTTCCGGCCAATTCAAAGGAGACAAGCTTCATGAAACCTCTCTGTTCACTTCATTAACGTGAATGCGTGGGCGACAGGCCGTCGCCCCATACCGAAATTAGTCGCCTTTCGCCAAGCGCCCCAGTACTCGGGAGAAAATCGCCTCGGCCTGACGTTCGTCGTCACATTGTTCGCCGCGCCAGGCCACATGCCGGTCGGGCCGAACGAGCAGCAGCCCCCGCCCAAACAGCGCATGCCAGCGCGATGTATCGTGCATGACCACCGCAAGAGGAATCCCCAACCGGGCAGCCACCGATACCAGCGCATTGCCCGGCACGGCGCCGCCAACGCAGACCAACGTGAACCACGGCCCCAGCGTGGCGTGATTTGAGGTGCCGTTGTCGAACCACACGCTGGGCAACCGCGCCCCCGGCGCGACGCTCGGCACGTAATGAAGCGGATCGTCGGAGGCGTCACGCGTGCCTGAGTCGGCGCATACAATCGGCGAATCGCGGTAGACGTAGCCCAGCTCAATCCCAAAACTTTCGTTCTCCGCGTTGCCCAGCTCGCCGATACGCTCTCCGATGGACAGGCGATGGGCATCGGCTTGCGCACCGTCACCATCAAGCCGGTCGTCGTACAGGCCCGCGATCGTCTTTCGCATCTCGTTGTGCCGCCCGGAGCCCTCTCGGTTGCGCAAGCCGACAGGCCGTCGCTCGGTCTCATAGGAACTCGTCAAACCCGCACCGCCGAAACCACGCACGCGAGCCGCCAACTTCCACCCGAGGTCGCAGGCATCCCCGATACCCGTATTCATGCCGTAGCCACCCGTCGGAATGTACTGATGGGCGGCATCGCCCGCGAGAAAAATGCGCTCGCCGTCCGAGTAGCGATCGGCCACCAGCAAGTGAGGCGTCCAGGCATTCGACACCAATACCTCGTGATCGATATCCTCGCCGATGAAATCCCGCACCAACGCCCGGGGATCAACGTTTTCAGGACGCACCCCTTCGGGCCAGCGCGTATGCAGCGTCCAGACGTCGCGGTCGTTCTGCGCAATCAACGTGCCTCTCGGCGATTGGTAATGCCAGGCGACACCCCAGCGCTGCAGCAGATGACGCGCGTCGGACCGGAAGTGCGTCATGAATCGCTGCATCACGGCCGCTTGTCCGTCGAGCGCCACGCCCATTTGCTGGCGCACACGACTGCCGCCGCCATCGCATCCGACGAGGAATTCGCAGGCCACCTGTTCGATCGTCCCGTCCTCCTCACGACGCAGCGTCACGACGACCTGTTCGTCTGACGCGGCGTACGCTTCGAACGCCACTCCCCAACGCGCATCCACCAACGGTTCATCGAGAATGGCGCGTTGCAGCACAGGCTCGATCTCCACCTGCGAGACGCGCATCGGCGCTTCGCACGGCAACGTACCGTCGTTGATCTCGCGAATGCGCTCACGCCATTGCGTCACACTCGCATAACGGAAACGATGCAATTCGTGGCCGTTCATGCGTGTGACCCACGACACATCAAAGTTGTGGTCAGGGTGCACGGCGACGGCCCGCAGTGCATCGGCCAGGCCCAACTGCGCAAAACACTCCATGCTCCGCGCGTTGGTGATATCCATCTTCGGATGACGTGTCGTGCCTGGGTTGCGCTCCACCAAAAGACTGCGCACGCCATAACGTGCCAGCGCGAGGGCAAGGGTCATGCCAACGGGCCCGCCGCCAGCAATCAGAACCGGAATCTTCTTCATGTGAGATTTCGTTAAGCGGAAATGAGCGGCGCGGCTAGGCGCGAGCGCCGCCAAAAATTCACGACAGGCCGACCACCGGCACAACGGCACCGTTGACGGCACACGCCTGATCCGACGCGAGGAAGGCAATCACCGCGGCAAGGTCTCGTGGACTGACCCACCGCGTGGGGTCTGCGTCGGGCATGGCGCCACGGTTGGCAGGGGTATCGATGATGCTCGGCGCCACGGCGTTTACACGCACGCCGTGTTCTCGCACCTCAAGCGCCATCGATTCGGTGAGTCGGGCCACGGCGTCCTTGGCGGCGCAATAGGCCCCCATCGACGCCTTGCCGCTCGACGCAGAGGCTGCCGCCACGTTGACGACCGCTCCTCCTCCGGCAGCGATCATGCCCGGCACGACCGCCCGGCAAGCATGAATCAACGTCGTCACATTCAACGCCATCATCCGTTGCCACAGCGCATCCGCGGTTTCGTGCACCGCCGGCCCCATGTCAAAACCGCCTGCGATATTGCAAAGCACGGAGACGCCCGGCAATCGAGCGAGCGCGGCATCGGTGGCGTCCCATCGCGTGAGGTCGGTCGCGACGGTTTGCACTCGTTCGTTATCGCCGTAGAGCATCTGCAACGCCTGCGCGTCAAGATCCACCGCCACCAACATATCGCCACGAGCGAGGAACATCTCGCATACCGCCCGGCCCAAAGCGCCAGCGGCACCGGTCACCATCACGACCGCTCCTTTGGACATCGCTATCTCCTTGGCATTTCGCCTGATCGTTATCTTTTTACAAACTAACACATCGTTAGTTTTCGTTCAACCCCATCAGATCCGCAACGATTTCGCTCGCCCCCCATCAATTGACCGCCATCAATAACTGACATATATTTAGTTATTAGAATTCGTCACACCCAATCCATTTTGTATAGCGAGGACCAAGATGACTGTCGCGAATTACCCGGTGTATGACGCTGATCGACATTTCTACGAGCCCCCCGAGGCCTTTCTGCGCCATCTTCCGAAGAAGTTTCAGAAAGAGTTTCAGTATGTAGAGGTCAACGGCCGGACCAAGCTGGCCGTAGCAGGCGTGCTCTCGGACTACATTCCGAACCCGACCTTTGAAGTCGTGGCGGCGCCGGGCTCACATGAGAAGTGGTATCGCGGGCAGAACCCGGAAGGCTTGTCGCTCCGGGAATGCACGGGCGCACCGGTGCCCTCTCAAGCCGCGTTTCACAGTGGCGATGCGCATTTGAAGGTGATGGATGAGCAGCGCATTCATGCCGGCCTGTTCATCCCGACGCTGGCGTCGATCATCGAAGAGCGCCTGGCGCATAAGCCGGACGTGATTCATGCGCTGCTTCAGAGCGTGAATCGCTGGACTGCCGATGAGTGTGGATTCGCGCACCAAGGCCGCCTGTTCCCGGTGCCGATGATCAATCTGTCGAACGTCGATGCCGCCTGCGAGGAACTGGATTACCTGCTGGCAGCCGGCGCGCGAGTCGTGGGCATTCGTCCGGCCCCCGTCACCGGGCTCACGGGCGGTCGATCCATGGGCTTTGAGGAGTTTGATCCGTTCTGGGCACGCATCAACGAAGCAAAGATCTTTGTCGTGATGCACGTATCCGACTCCGGTTACGACAAGATCTATCAGTGGTGGACGGCGGGCGGGAAAGGCGAGTTCCGTCCGTTCGAAAAGGACCCCTTTGGCGAAATTCTCGACTGGATGGGACGTCCGATCGCTGACTCATTGGGCGCATTGATCTGCCACGGCGTATTCGATCGATTCCCGAATGTGCGAGTCGCCTCACTGGAGAACGGTTCCGGTTGGCTGGAGCCGCTGCTGCATCGCCTGAACATGACGTATCACAAGATGCCGAAGGCCTTCCGCCGGCATCCGGTTGAGACATTCCGTCAGCATGTCTACGTTGCGCCGTTCTATGAAGATCCCGTCGAGAAAGTGATCGAGCTGATCGGCGTGGAGCGCGTTCTCTTCGGTAGTGATTGGCCCCATCCGGAAGGGCTGGCACATCCGCTCGATTTCTTCAAGGATATCGAGAGCCTGAGTGCCGAACAGACGCAGCGCGTCATGAGTACCAATTTGAAGGAATTGCTCGAGGGCGTTCGATAGTTCAATAATGAGCGTCGCCGGCCCGATTCATGCGGGCCGGCGACGAATCACCAGGTGTTTGCGGGCACGTGGACGACCATGCCATCCATCTCCGTGTGCACGATGATCTGACAAGTCAAACGGCTGGTGGGTCGAGGTTCCAGCGTTCCCTCCAACATCATCTTCTCGTCCTCGGACGGTGGCGGCAGGCGCGCAAACCACACGTCGTCGACATACACATGACAAGTCGCGCAACTGCAAGACCCGCCGCATTCCGCCGGAATGCCGGGCACCATCTCCTTCACCGCCGCTTGCATCAGCGAATATCCAGCGTCAGCGGGCACCTCATGCGTCACACCACCCGGTTCGACAAAATAGATTGTCGGCATTGCTCTCCCCTCACATATGTCTAGTTGACAAGCGTCTTCGCGAACGCGTGATCCGGCACAAACACCGGCAAGATAAAACAACGAATATGTCGACGTAATGTGGCCTCATCGCACGGTCGCATGGCGAGTAGCGCCAGCAACTCCCTGAGAAACCAAGAAAGTGTGGCCTCGAGATCGAGACCGGTACGTATCCCGGGTTCCTTGAGCAACAGATGCAGGACGGCTCGGATACGCTGTCGATAAGTGGCGTGGAAAAGCGCTTGCCCTTGGGTATGCGATGTCGCCTCGAATACATTCTCCAGCCAGGGCTGACGAGGCATTTCCAGCACGCCACGCACAAGCGCCAACTCGATGCGCTGCGCTATGCCCCCTTCCCTGGCCATCAATATGCCAATGGCGGCTTGCGCTGCCGGGCCAACCTGCTCGCCAATCAACGCTTCGAGAATCGCATCCTTGTTGCCATATCTTCGATAGAGCGTGGCGCGGGAGATCCCCGCGACCTCGGCAATATCGTCAACCTTTGTGCGATCCAACCCAAGACGGTTGACACATTCCTGGGTCGCGTCGATCACTCGCTGATGGAAAGCACTCGGCGGTACCGGCTCAATGTCGATACCCTGATCGCTCATGGGTTCTCGTGCCTTGGTGTGTGGGGGCGTCATGTCGGCCTCACTCGCCATGCGAAGTCACGGGACACCGCGTCGCAGAGGGTGACGAATGCGCAGGGCATCCCTCGTTTTCCGCCGCATACCAGCGCGCGCTCGGGCCGTCTCCGAGCACGATCCCGGGCGTGAAACGAACAGGCATCTGCTTGATTCCGTTGGCGAAGTTTGAGCGCAAACGCACGACCGGCCCGGCGAGCGACATATCTGGCATACGCTCCAGAAGCGCGTCGAAAACCGCCACCAGTTCAGATCGGGCCAGCATCGACCCCAGGCATTGGTGGATGCTGCCGCGCACGCCGAACGCCTGATGTTCACGCGCGTTGTGCCGATCAACGTCAAACACATCCGGATTGGCAAACACCGATTCATCACGGCTGCCGGAGCAATACCAGAGCACGACCTGCTGTCCAGCCTTGATGGCCTGTCCGCCCACCTGGGTGTCGACCAAAGCCTTGCGTCCGAAACACATGGCCGGCGTACTCCAGCGCAGCATTTCCTCGATGGCGTTGGGCAATTTACTGCGATCTTCGATAAGCTTGCGGCGCTGATCCGGGTGTTCGATCAGCGCCAGTGAGCCCTGCAATATCTGTGTGCGCGTGGTTTCGGTGCCCGCGGTCGCAAGCAACAGGAAGAAACAACCGAGGTCCACGTCCGACAGCCTCTCGCCGTTCTCCTTGGCTGCCGCGATGGTGCTGAAGATATCGCCCTGAGGATTGCGCCGACGCTCGGCCCCCAGGCGGCTAGCGTATTCGAACATCTCTTCGGCGGCTTGCTTGCTGCTGATATGCCGCGTGGCGTCCGGATCTGCGCTGCCGACGGTTGCATCGGCCCACGCGAACAATCGAGCTCGATCCGATTCGGGCACGCCAAGCATTTCCGCCACGATCTCGATCGGAACATAGGCCGCCACGTCGACAAGGTTGCACTCACCGGACTCGATTACCGAGTCGATGATGCGCGTGGTCAGGACACGCACGCGCTCATTGATGCCCAGAATCGCCTTCTGCGTAAATGCGCTCATGATGACGCGTCGAAGAAAGCCGTGACGAGGCGGATCGGACAGGATGATGTTGTGATCGATATCCCGCGCCAGTGTGTATTCCGGGATAGGCAGCGGCAGAATATTGGCGCGCGAGCTGAAGACTTCCGGACGTTTCTCCACATCCGCAATATCTGCATAGCGCGTAATCGACCAAAAACCGTCATCCCCGACGCGCGGAACCCAGGAAACCGGTGCTTCACGCCGCATCATCGCAAAGTAGTCGTATGGGACCGCCGTGAAAAAGGCATCGGGGTCCGCCAGATTAACGTCACCAATCTTCATCGTGTGTCTCGCTCCAGGTATGTTGGCAGTTCGGTGAGACGGAAATGAAAATTCGTCTCACCGGACAATCGGAATAATAGGCGAGCACAAACTGATTAACAATCAGTTTTTTAATTTTGTTCGATGATGGAGAAACCCTCTGCTTTTCCCGTCAGACGTTTTCTGGGAGAGGGAATTGCCACATGACCTGTCCCATCGGGTCATCCGGACGGACGGGCATCCTTTCTATCGGCAACGTTACGAAGAAGCTCGGGGCGACAACCCGCCGTCAAGCCGTGGTTTAGGCGATCAGCCCCCCCCCCTCAGGAAGCCACCGAAACACGCGGATTGATTTGAAATATTCGAAGCCTACAGACGAAAAAAATGCCCGCTAAATTAGCGGGCACTTCTTTGCAAAGCCAGATGCTTGGCGGAGAGGGTGGAAAAACCCCCGCCGCCATACAAATCAATCACTTAGATGTATGCAGGCGTTACACGTGAAGGTACGCACTGTCAGAGAAATCCCGCCGGGTCAGTTCATCTCTCTGGCGGGGTGCCGGAATACCGGTATCCGCATGCGTTCGCCGAAGCGGTGTTCGCGCACGTCTCAAGACTGAATTTGATTTGACAGTCAGCTACCATCAAAACGGCTGACTAGCAGATCGGGACGCGACTTCCCCACCTCAGATTGACGAGAGGCCACCGTCCACCCGCAAGTCAATCCCGGTGATAAAGCTGGCCTCGTCCGACGCGAGAAAGCATGCGGCTGCGGCGACATCCTCTGGCACGCCCAGCCGGTTCATCGGCACCTTGGCAATCATTGCCTTCTTGAAAGATGCAGCCTTCTCCGGCTGATCCGAAAGAAAATCTGCTAGCGCTGGCGTATCGATAGGACCGGGACTTATCGCGTTGACCCGAACGCTTTTTTTCCGGAGATCTGTGGTCCATCCGCGGGCAAACGAACGAATTGCCGCCTTCGTGGCCGCATAAATGCTCATGGCTGCGCCACCTCGACGTCCCGCAACGGAGGACATCAGCACGATGGAGCCACCCTCGCGGATGAGCGGCGTCAGGGTCTGAACGGTAAATACAGTCCCTTTCACATTGATACCAAAAAGGCGGTCAAAGTGCGCTTCGTCAATCGCACCAAGATCGACCTGCTCACCGATTCCGGCATTTGCAACAAGAATGTCAAACGCCCCGAAGTTCTCGCTTACCGCAGCGTAAAGGCGACGCAAGTCATCAGCGCTTCGAACATCGCCACGCACGCACAGCGCTCCAATCGGCACCCCATCGTCCTTGAGGTCGAACACGCAGACCTTCGCTCCCTCCTGGAGAAAGCGAGCGGCCACCGCGCGTCCCAAACCATTGCTACCTCCGGTAATGACTGCGACCTTGTTTTCAAGTTGTCCCATAATCAATGATCCATTGCAGAGCATCTCTGATGCACAGATTGATGCCACCCGGGAGGAATCTCCGGGAACGTTGAACGATCAGAGAATTCGCCACGCCTGGACTCAGGTTGTGACGGGCGTGCATGCCAGTCTGCGTTTGCGAATCCAACGCATCTTTGATGCCCATGCGTCACCGGCAACCCCGATCGGAAAAGAATTGATGCTTCCTGCTGCGTACACTTGCCGCGCCGCATGGCAGCGTGGCACATGCCGCGGTCAAACCTCTGCGTCGTCAAAAACCGCACGCACGGCGCCGAGCCCCTGGATCTGAGCATCGAACACATCCCCCGGGCGCACGCTCACCATCGGCCCGAGAGCGCCGGAGAGCACCACATCGCCTTGCTGGAGTGGTGCACCACGCGCTGCCATGGTTTTCGCAAGCCAGACGAGTGCGTTAACCGGGTGTCCCATGCACGCGGCTCCGACGCCTAGCGAAACCACCTCTTTCCTGCGCTCCATGACCATGCCGCACAGTCGGAGGTCGACGTCCGTCAATTTGACTGGACGACTCCCCAATACGAATGCGCACGACGATGCGTTATCCGCGATCGTGTCGACGATGCCGATATCCCAGTCTCGAATGCGGCTACCGACGATCTCCAGCGCAGGCAGCACATATTCGATGGCGTTCATGAGATCCAGGTGGCCCGGATTGAGAGACGTCACGTCCTTTCCGATCACGAACGCAACCTCGGCCTCGATTTTCGGCTGGTTCAGAACGTGCCAGGGAACGGCCTGACCATCGCCATACGCCATGTCGTCGAGAAGCACGCCGAAATCCGGCTGATCGACGCCCAACTGCTTCTGGACAGCCAACGAGGTCAGGCCAATTTTGCTGCCCACCTTGCGTCGTCCAGCGTCAGTCCGATAGCGGATATTCAGCTGCTGAATTGCGTAGGCGTCATCCACCGAGAGCCCCTCATCGCTTCGACGCAGGGGTTCGATGAAATCGCCGGTTCGTTCTGCGTGGCGCAACCGCTCTGCCGCAACCCGAATTTGATCAGCGTCCATAGAAAATTCCTTGAATGTTTCGTCACCGGATAACGCCCCGGCAACGCAGGAGCGAGACGGCTGTTGCAATGCTTGTGCTGTCTGACCACGCCATTGCGCGAAGGGGCCAGCGCGTCAAATATGGGAGCAAAGCTCCGGCACCAGTGTGAACAGGTCGCCCACGAGACCATAATCGGCCACACCGAAGATCGGTGCTTCCTCGTCCTTGTTGATCGCCACAATCACCTTGGAGTCCTTCATGCCGGCCAGATGCTGAATCGCGCCCGAGATGCCGACCGCCACGTACAGTTGCGGCGCGACGATCTTGCCCGTTTGCCCCACCTGGAAATCATTCGGCACGTAGCCTGCGTCCACGGCGGCACGCGAGGCGCCCAATGCCGCGTTCAGCTTGTCGGCCAGCGGCTCCAGCACCTTGATATAGTTCTCGCCGCTGCCCAGACCGCGGCCGCCCGAAACGATGATCTTCGCGCTCGTGAGTTCCGGGCGGTCAAGTTTCGTGACTTCGCTGCTCACGAACTGCGAGAGACCGCTGTCGGCCGCCGCTTCGATCTTCTCAACCGCCGCGCTGCCGCCATCTGCTGCAACGGCATCGAAACCCGTCGCACGGACCGTAATCACCTTGATCGGGTCAGTCGACTGCACCGTTGCTATAGCGTTGCCTGCGTAGATCGGGCGCTCGAAGATGTCGCCGCTGCGGACTGCGGTGATATCACTGATCTGGGCGACATCCAGCTTCGCGGCAATACGCGGAGAAACGTTCTTGCCCGCTGCCGTGGCTGGCGAGAGGATATGCGAGTAGTCCTTTGCGATGGCGAGCACCGTCGCCGCGACGTTCTCGGCCAACCCCGCCTCGAGCTGTGGCGCATCAGCCAGCAGCACTTTCGCAACCCCTGTGATCTTCGCCGCCGCGTCGGCGGCGCCCTGTGCGTTGTGACCTGCGACCAGCACGTGCACGTCGGTGTCAACGAATTTGCCGACAGCGTGCGCAGCTGCCACGGTGTTCAGCGTTGCTGCCTTCACGCTAGCGTTGTCGTGTTCGGCAATCACCAGAATCGTCATGTCTCTTTGCTCCCTGAACCTTCAGATAACCTTCGCTTCGGCCTTCAATTTTTCCACCAGCGTCTTCACGTCCGGCACCTTCACACCGGCGCTGCGCTTGGGTGGCTCAACGACCTTCAGCACCTTCAGACGCGGCGTGTAATCCACACCGAGGTCTTCGGGTTTGATCGTCTCCAACGGCTTCTTCTTCGCCTTCATGATGTTGGGCAACGTGACGTAGCGCGGCTCATTCAGACGCAAATCAGTGGTAACGACCGCAGGGAGCGTTAAGGAAAGCGTTTGCGCACCGCCATCCACTTCACGTGACACGATGGCCCTGCCGTCGGTGACGACCACCTTGGAGGCGAACGTGGCCTGAGGCAGATTCGCGAGCGCGGCAAGCATCTGACCGGTCTGGTTCGAATCGTTATCGATGGCCTGCTTGCCGAGAATCACGAGCGAAGGCTGCTCCCTGTCCACCAGTGCCTTCAGGATCTTCGCGACACCAAGCGACTCGACACTGCTGTTCGATTCAACGAGAATCGCCCGATCCGCGCCAATGGCCAAAGCCGTGCGCAGCGTCTCCTGCGCCTGCGCCACACCGACGGAAACAGCAATCACTTCGGTCGCCACCCCCGACTCCTTCAGGCGAACAGCCTCCTCAACCGCAATCTCGTCGAACGGGTTGATGCTCATTTTCAGATCGGACAGTTCGATGCCAGAACCGTCCGCTCTTACCTTGACCTTGATGTTCGAGTCGACAACCCGCTTCACGGGTACGAGAACCTTCATTACCACCGCTCCTAGAAATACCTACGCAAACAGATCCTCAACTTCCATCACCATGACCTGGGTCAATTCAGCTCTTTGTTCGAATAACCCAACAGCGAGCGTGCAATGATCAGTCGGTTGATTTCGCCCGCCCCTTCAAAAATGTCAAAGATGCGCGCATCGCGAAACCACTTTTCAGCCAACGCCTCTTCAGTAAGGGCATCGACTCCCAGCATCTCCATGCATTCCTGCGTAATCTGGCGAGCCGCCCGGCCGCCAATGACCTTGGCCGTTGCCGCTTCGACCATCGTCGACCCGTTCGCGCCACCGTCGCGCTGCTCAAGCCACTTGCAATGCAGAATCGTCAACGTGGTCGCATCGTGAAGCGCCTCGAGAGCCAGCACGCGCGACTGAATTGACGACTGGCGAAATCGTCCATTTTCGTAGTTGATTGATTCGTCAGCCTCCTGCAACTTCTTCTTCAGCAGATCCAGCAGATTGCGGGCAATGCTCAACCCAATGGCCGCCACGGCCGGACGGGTGCCGTTGAATACAAACATGGCCCGCCTGAAATCCAGATCAAGCTGATTCGACCGGGGTACCCGACAGTCCTGCATCACGAAGTCGGCGGTATCCCAGGAGCGAAGCCCCATCTTCTTCACCTGACCGAGTTCCTGAAGACCCGGCATCCCCTTCTCGACAACGAACGCCAGGAAGGGCTTGACGCCATTTCCATCGACCGGCCCCCGCACCATCACAACGGCGCCGTCGGCTGCGCCAAATTCGGAACAGTAGATTTTTTCGCCGTTCAGAATCCATTCACTGCTTGCCTCGTCGTAACGCGCGGTCGCCTGGATAGCGGCCGGATCGGAACCCGCACCAGGCTCAGTCATCGCGATGGACAGGAGCTTGCTTTCGAATTTCTCCACCTGCTCCGGAGTACCGGCATATCGGACAATCATGTTGCCTAACCCTTCGGTCGGACGACGCATGTGCACATCGCCAAATTGCTGGTGAATCAGCGATTCGGTAATGGCCAGCCCGCTGGTACCCTCTGGATTCGCACGTAACTGGTCGATCGGACTCGGGCGTCCCATCAGCTCCGGAAACTCCTTCGGCTTGAGCTCGTCTTCATTCTGGTCGTAGTAGCGGGCGTATTTCCGCGAGATCGCCGCTTCTTCCCTGGCGAGCGCCACGAGCCGGTTATCTTCGGCGGTAAGGGTAAAATCAATCATTTCCTTCTCCCATAAAGTTAGACGCTTGCCAGGGCTTCCAGCATCGAGATTGCGCGAGCATTGCGGTACCACATTTCAATCGGATGAGCCCGCACGTAACCGTGCCCCCCAAAGGCCTGCAAGCCCTCGTCGGCGATCGACATGGTGTGCTGGGCGGCGTAGATGAATGCAAGCTGTGCCGATCGCGCGGCACTGTCACTGCGTTGATCGAGTTCGAACGCCGCGCGCCATACCATCCAGCGCATGGCATGCACGTCGACGTGCATGTCCGCAATCCGAAAGGCGATCGATTGCTTTCGTGCGAGAGCCGTCCCGTGAACCACCCGATCCTTCGTATAGGGGATCACATATTCCATGATGCCTCGCGAGAGCCCCGTCATTGCCGCGGCCGAGCCAACTCGCGCAGCATCGACAATGCGGCGCACATTGCTCCCAGCATCCTCTCCAAGCCGGGCAGAGACCGGAAGGCGCACACTCTCGAACACTACGTCGGCCATCCCCAGCGCACGCAGACCAACGGAGGGAACGACCTTCTGGACATGCACACCGGGCGCATCACGCTCAACGATGAAGGCTTCCTGCGATGCCCCGACTTGCGCGACTACCAGGAAGTGGCTGCACGAGTGCGCCAGCGGTACCAGCTTCTTTCGACCATCAAGAATCCAGCCATTTCCATCAGCTTTCACTGTGGTGGTCAACAGACCGATGTCTGCCTGGAAACCACCTTCCATTACCGCAATGGAAGCCGCCCGATAGCTTGCGCCTTCGAACAGCGGCAGTAGCGCCTCCTTCTGCGACGTAGATCCCTGCTCCAGAACGGCTCGCACGAAAGCGAGGGGCGCCGCGAGTGCCAATGCGAGCGAGACATCGCCAACCGCAAGCTCCTCCAGAGCTACCGCGGTCAAGAGCGCGGGCGGCGCGCCACCATCGTCATTGCGCAATTGCACGATCCCTGTGGACCAGAGTTCATCCAGCGTGGCCCCATCGATTCCAGAAACATCGTCATGCCTGCGGCCTGCGGGACGTAGCAACGAATCAGCAAAATCCTGCATGGCATCTTTTGCCATTTTCTGATCGTCAGACAATTCGAAACTGATCATATTGACTCCTCCTTTTATTGGCGCCGTGACTACCAACGCCGACGACACACAAGCTCATTCAATTGAGATTTCCTCTTGGTCTGCCAGACCCGCGAGTGGAGATTCTCAATACAGAAACTTTCAATTTAAAAATTTGAATATAAGTACTACTAATCATTTACATAGAATTTTTCATATATAGAATTCCGCCCCCTGTACCCTTCTCTACATTCTTGTATAGTTCGGACCGCCGCCGCCCTCCGGCGTGACCCACACGATGTTCTGCGTCGGGTCCTTGATATCGCAGGTCTTGCAGTGCACGCAGTTCTGCGCGTTGATCTGTAGTCGATCACGGCCATCGTGGCTCTTCACGAACTCATACACCGCTGCCGGACAGAACCGCCCCTCCGGGCCCGCATAGATGCGCAGGTTCACGTCCACCGGCACGCTCGCGTCCTTTAGCGTCAGGTGAGCAGGCTGGTTCTCCTCGTGGTTCGTATTGGAAATGAACACCGAAGAGAGACGGTCGAACGTGAGCTTGCCATCGGGCTTCGGATACTCAATCGGTTTGCACTGCGACGCGGGTTTGAGCATCGTGTGATCGCAGTGACGGTGATGCAGTGTCCAGGGCACCTTGCCGCCGAAGAGCTTCTGTTCGATACCGACCATCAACGTACCCAGGTAGAGGCCCTTGCTCATCCATTGCTTGAAGTTGCGTGCCTTATGTAGCTCTTCATGCAGCCACGATTGCTTGAACAATTTCGGATAAGCAACAAGTTCATCACGCTGGCATCCCGCCAGCACGGCTTCGAATGCCGCTTCGGCGGCAAGCATGCCGGTTTTGATCGCCGCGTGGCTGCCCTTGATGCGCGAGGTGTTCAGGAAGCCCGCATCGTCGCCCGCCAATGCGCCGCCCGGGAACACCAGCTTCGGCAGCGACATCAGGCCACCGGCCGTGATCGCGCGGGCTCCATAGGAAACGCGCCTGCCGCCGTCGAGGAAGTGGCGGATCGCCGGGTGTGTCTTGTAGCGCTGGAACTCCTCGAAGGGCGAGAGATACGGGTTCGTATAGGCCAGGCCCACGACGAAGCCCACCATCACCTGATGGTTGTCGATGTGGTAGAGAAAAGAGCCGCCATAAGTATCGGTGTCAAGCGGCCAGCCCGCCGTGTGGATCACGAGGCCCTGTTTGTGCTTCGCGGGATCAATCTCCCATAGCTCCTTGATACCGATGCCATAGACCTGCGGATCTGCATCCTTGCCAAGATTGAACCTCTCGTTCAGTTGCCGCCCCAGATGACCACGGCAACCTTCGCAAAAAAGCGTGTATCTGGCGTGCAGCTCCATGCCGGGCTGGAAGTTCCCGGTAGGCTGGCCGTCCCTGCCCACACCTACGTTGCCTGTGGCAACGCCTTTGACGGAGCCGTTCTCGTCGTAAAGAATTTCCGTCGCGGGGAAACCCGGGAAAATTTCGACCCCCAGCGCCTCAGCCTGCTGGCCAAGCCAACGCGTGACGTTCGAGAGGCTGACGACATAGTTGCCGTGGTTCTTGAAGCTCTGCGGCAGTGCCCAGTTGGGCACGCATTTCGCGCGGGTTTTCGAAAGAAAAAGGAAACGGTCTTCGGTGACAGGCACGGTGAGCGGCGCGCCCCGTTCCTTCCAGTCGGGAAACAGTTCGTTGAGCGCACGCGGATCCATGACCGCACCTGAAAGGATGTGCGCACCGACCTCCGAGCCCTTTTCCAGGACGCACACGCCAATCTCGGCGCCTTTTTCGGCTGCCAACTGCTTCAGGCGAATCGCCGCGGAAAGGCCCGCCGGGCCGCCACCTACGATCACCACATCGTATTCCATCGACTCGCGATGGATGGCGAGATTTTCTTCGGGGACGTTTGTGTTGCGCACAGAACCCACTCTCCAACTATATTGAACCTGAGTCCTACCAGCATGCGAAGCCCACTCCAATGGGTGCCACCGATGCAGTAGTCGAGGTTGATTTCAGAAGACGCGCCAGGCAGAGGACTCAGCCGAATGCTCGTTCGATCTCGAGACGGTCGTACTCACCGTCATTCCCTTCAAGAATCTTCGTAACAACGTATTTATTGTGTTCTCCCAATTTTGAAACCAGGGTGGATGTCGTTTGACTCACACCCGACATCTTGAAGGGTGCATTTAATATCCTGAAGCTCCCCGTCGAATCGGATAGCTCTCTGAAAATGCCTCGTTCGGCGAGGTGCGGGTTCGACAGTTGTTCCGACGGAGAGCAGTATCTTGAACAGGGAACACCCGCCTCACTCATCAACCGTTCACATTCGGCGCCTGATCTAACGGAGATCCAGCTCTCCAGCTCGCTCAGAATCTGAACGCGGTTCCTCGAGATCCCTTCCATCGTTCCGAACTCGACGTTCGAGATCCATTCGGACTTTCCGATCACTTTGTACGCGGCGTGAAATGTTCTTTCCGAAATCAATGGAACAGTCACATAACCGTCGCAGGACCGGAAAGGAGGGAAGACCCAACTCACGTCGTTGCCGGGCCCCTGAGCTTCCGCATATTGAAAGGCCATCAAGCTGACCATGGAGTCCATCAACGTCACATCGACAAAACTTCCAGCCCCCTGGCGCTCACGTCGCAGCATTGCCGACATGATTGCCCCGAACGCATAACTGGCGGTCACGAAGTCGGCGATCATGATTCCGGAAACTGCCGGTGCGACCTCGCCGCCGCCCTGGCAGGATGCAAGTGCGAGGTCGTATCCGCTGTAGGCATGCACAACAGGGGCATATGCCGCCCGGTTTGCCAGCTCGCCGGTTTGCCCGAAACCTGAGACGGAGCAATAGACCAGGCCCGGATTTCGTTGGGACACGCTTGCATAGTCCAGGCCGAACCGCTTCATTACGCCCGGGCGAAAGTTCTCAACAACAATATCCGCACGATCGACGAGACGTCTGGCGATGTCGATACCGGACGGATTCTTGAGATCGATCGACAGACTTTTCTTTCCGCAGTTGAAATGCGCATACGAACGGCTATCGCCACCGGCAATCGGGCGCGCTAGCCGCATGGGATCGCCCGACTCCGCCGATTCGATCTTGACGACCTCAGCACCGGAATCCGCCAACAATCTCGTGCACCAGGGGCCGGCCACCATCGTCGTGAAATCGACGACGAGCGCACCTTCCAATGATTGTCTCTGCATTTTCTTTCTCTGTCTGAGCAAAAGTTCGATGGGGCATGGCACCCCGATAACTTCCGTTTTCTTATCACCCCCAAATGGGTGATCCATTACGACGAATTGTGCATTCGTTGGAGAACGCTCACTACTAGAGTTTTCCCTAAACCCGGTATGAGGACGAAACTCTCGAAAAACTGAATGCGCTCGCTCGACTCCCGTCGATCGAAGATTTTTGAAATATAGATTGGAGTTCTAACTAAATAGCCTGCCGATCAACTTGCGCTATTCACGCAATTTGATCGATTTTGCAAGCTATGGGAAGACAGGCGGGTTGCGCGTTTGATTCCAGCCACGCAATGTATGAAGGGCTTTACAGCAGTGCGGTGCCAGGAATTGAGTTGGCTCGGGCCATTCAGCGATCGTTCTTTGGTGTGTCGCCGTCGAAAGGCCGCAGTGGCGAGAGCTTCGCAAGATGCTGGCGATGCACGCGCTTGAGATGGCGACTCATTTCTTCTGCCGCGCCCTGCGCGTCACGCGCGCGAAGATGCTTGAGCACGCGACGTCGTGACGCCACGACGCTTTCGACAAATACCGGGCCAAACGCATTGACGAACTGGCGCATCAGCTCAACTGTCGAGTCCATAAAGATGGACAACACCGGATTGTGAGTGGTCCGTCCGAGCAGCGAATGAAATTCAAGCACGGCCCGAACCCAGCGATCCATATCGTTGTTCGAGGCAGCCTGGACCGTCTCGACAATATTGGCCTCCAGCGCATCGAGGTCCTCGTCCGTTGCCCGAAGACAGGCCACCCGGATGGCGAGGTCGTCGATCCAGAGACGCGACTCCGTAAGCTGGTCAGGTGTGATTGCGCCTACATGGTAAAGGTCAAGAAATCCGTTGACGATGACCGATGGATTTCCTTGCTGAATGAAGGCGCCGCCCTTCACGCCCTTGCGCATCTCGATCAGCCCTGCAATTTCGAGCGAGCGCAGCGCCTCGCGCAGCGTATTGCGGCTGATATTGAACAAGACCGATAGTTCCCGCTCACTCGGCAACCGGTCACCGCATTTCAGCCTCCCCGAGGAGATCAGCTTGCGCAACTGCGAAGTGACATCGATGAAAGCACGATCTGACTCGACTGGCCTGATGCCGAGAACATTTGGCGTTACCTGGTTCAAAACCCGCCCCCGAGGGATGAAAAAGACTTGTTCATTCTAGCATCTGGCAGCGCCCCCTTCCGGGCGCTACAGGCCCGGCTCCGGGTGACCATCATGGCCGATGTCGACTCTCATTGCTGGCTTGGCGGCAGTGACACTTCGAGTTGATCCAGCGCTTCGCTAACGAAGATCTGGCAGGCCAGTCGCGAGTTTTCGCTGAAATGTGGGCAGAACGCGAGCATTGCCTCCTCAGCTTTGTCCGGGGGCGTCAATCTCGATGCCCATTCCGGCGATACGTACACCATGCACGTCGCACACGCGCAATTGCCGCCGCAATCCGCATCGAGACCATCGACCATCCCCGAGACTGCCGCTTCCATCAGAGACACGCCCGCAACGGCGTCGACCGCATGGCGGTCGCCATCTGCCGTTTCAAAAAAAATCGTCACCATCGAACATCCATCCTTTATATCGAATGATTGCCTGCGATCCGTGCAGGCCCGTTACCCACCAACGATCCGCGTGCGCCCGCAACGCTCTCCCCTGCCGCGACTGCGGCCGCACTGATCGCACAGGCTGGCAAGGGTATCGACGGATCGATCAATCTGGTCGTATCGACAGGGATGCGCGCCGCAATCATCTGCCGCGCCGCCATGAAGTCGGCGCTGCGGTTAACCGTCTCTGCCGCGAGGAGGGTACCGCCACGCAGGTAGAGCACGGCAAATCCATCGCTGCCATTTGGATCGCCGCGAACCAACGCCTGCTCATAGCCCTCCGGCAAGCCCGCGATCTGCAACTTCAACTCGTACTGATCAGACCAAAACCAAGGCACCTGGCAATAAGGCACCGGGCTTCCGACAATGGCGGACACGACGGTCTTGGCCTGCTCCACGGCGTTATGCACCGATTCGAGACGAATGCGCCTGCCGAAAATGGCATTGGGGTGGTCCGCGCAGTCTCCTACCGCAAATACCGCCGGATCTGATGTCCGGCATAGATCGTCGACCACGATACCGTTGCCGATCTTGAGACCCGATTGCCGAGCCAGATCGTCATTCGGGATCGCACCCACCCCCGCCACCACCAGATCGGCTTCATGGACTGCGCTCTCACACACGACTTCCACCACGCCACCGGTCTGCCTGAGCTCAAGCACTTTCGCGCCGGTTCGGATCTCCACACCTTCGCGGCAATGACTGCGCATGAAGAATTCCGAGGTTGCAGGACCGACTCCGCGAGCCATGATCCGGTCACCGCCTTCAAGCACGATCACGTGCAGACCTGCCCGCACGGCCACTGCGGCAAGCTCGAGTCCGATGTACCCGCCCCCAACGATGACGAGTCGATGCCCGGCGACGAAACGTGCCCGAATCGCCTCCACATCGTCGATTGTCCTGAGATACGACACGGTGGCCGGCCCCGCGCCGGGAACGGTCAGCGGACGTGGCCGGCTGCCAGTGGCCAGAACTAGCGTGGCGTACGAAAAATGACGCCCGTCCTCCGTGCAGACGTCGCGGCAATCACGGTCAATAGATACCACCCGTGTATCGGGCACGAACTGAACCCCGTGACGGGCATAGAATTCTGCCGGCTTCACATACAGCCGTTCGATACCTAACTCACCTGCCAGGTACTTCTTCGACAGGGGCGGTCGCTGGTACGGAAGATAAGCCTCATCTCCTATCACCGTAACCGGCCCCTTCCAGTTTTTCTGGGCAAGACTCGCCAATAGCTGGCCCGCCGCATGCCCGCCCCCCACAACGACAATGGACTTCTCCACGTTATCCTCTCCCGTTCAGGCGAAGCCACCGCAACGCGTTATCGCGCCCGATGAGCTGCTTCACCGTCGTGTCGGCTTCAAGTGCCTGCAGACGCCCCTGCGGGTTCCTTTCCATGATGGCGAACGGGGCGTCTGTCCCGATCACGATCTGATCCTCACCGAAGACCTGGACCAGGTGCTGAAAGGCGCCCGCATCGTAGACAGCAGAGTCATAGAACAGCTTGCGCGCAGCAAGACACGGCTCGACGGCAACCTGCTCCCGAAACGAAGGAAACGTTTCCCATGCATATTGCAGGCGCGGCAGTACCGAGGAAAATGACCCACCGCCATGGCTGAACGCGATCCGCAAGCCCGGGAATTTTGCGAGGGTTCCGCCGGTTATCAATGACGCTGCCGCCAATGCCGTTTCACCGGGGAAAGCAACGACCTGCTCAAGCCCCACCGGCCCCACTAGACGATCCAGTCCAGCAGGCCGCAAGGGATGAATGAAGAGCGATGCACCCAGCGCTTCGGCGGCTTCGAAAAATGGTGCGAACTGCGGATGACCAATGGGAACACCGTTAACGTTGGTGCCGATTTCCACGCCCGCCAATTGCAATTCTCCAACCGCCACTTCCAGCTCGCGAATCGCGAGACCCACGTCCTGTAGCGGCACTGCGCCCAGGCCGGCCAGTCTCTGCGGCGCCATGGCAACCAGCCTCGCGGCTTCCTCGTTCAGATATCGACACAGCACTGCCCCGTCTTCCGGATCGAGCCAATAGGACAGCAACTCCGGCATGGGCGATAGCACCTGGAGCGATACTTGCCGCTGCACCATGCCCTGGATCATTTCGTCCACGCGCCAGCACTGCGCAGGCACCCTGCGGTAGAAAACACCGCCCAGCATGACATTGCGCCATCCTGCATCGCCTGGTTGCATGGATGGCCATCGGGCGTCCGGCTTCCGTCCCTTGTAGGAAGGGAAATTTTCGGGAACGAAGTGAGCGTGGATATCGATCAATCCATCGCGCACCGCCCTTTGATCGTTCGCGCCTGTGTCTGTCGAGACATCGTACATATCCGGGTTCCTTCTCCCTCGATAACGCCATAAGTGGCCGCTGGCACGATATTTCGCGCCGGCGGCCGGCAAGCATCTTTACAGGATGATGCTGACTCGCCCCTGAGGCCGCAGACTGCTCATGTCCAGATGCGAGCGCTTCGAAACAATCCGGATAGCACCGCCATCGTTGACCAGCACGTACCGATGGTGCCCGAAGAATATATGGGTAACGTTGTCTTTCGATCGGTAAGTCACGAACTTGCAACCTACCGCCACCCCTTGTTCCGTGGTGCCAAGCACGCGCACGTTGCTAATCAGTCGCGTACAGATCGAGCGTGGAAACTCCGAATGCGCCCCCGTCTTTTTCAACCGCTCAATGCGGTAGCCCAACCGGGTGTAGTCGTCCGCGATGTAGAACAGACTGTCGTGCGAATCGGCCTCGTCCAGGGCTCCTGCGGTCGGCACTTCGTACGTCGCGCCAGCCTCGAACAACGCGAACCACTCGTCGAGCCGCCACTCGTCGAGCAACGCAGCCTCCTGAAAGAGAAAATCCTCGTAGTCCTGCCGCAAAAGTGGACGATGCGTGGCATCGGCATCCGTCGGATTGCTGATTACGTTGCTCATTCGGCACTCTCCATCCGTTTTGCCCATTCACGCCAGAAACAACGCATCTGCGCTTCATCCACGACCGCGGGCGCCGCTTTGAGCATGCCGCGCGAGATATCGTTCCACGGCGCGTACTGCTGGTTGCGGTAGCCTCGTTGGGCCGATTCGAGCGCTTCGACATCGTCTGGGGTAGCGAATCCGCCGGGGCCGAGAAACTCCAGGAAGTTGTCGAGGCGCCGTTTTCTGAACTCCCGCTTTTCACCCTTCGGCGCCAGCGCCCATGACGTTACGTTCAACTGGTCTGGCGCCTCCGGAAAGAAGGTGCGGACCGTGATCGCCATGATGTCGTTGATCACGAGATTCGGGAAAATGATGATGTTGCGGTCGAGGCCGTAGATCCGCTCGGCTCGCTGCGGCCCGACTCGCCCTTCCAGCTCCGAGACGAGGCTCGTGATCTCCGCGCGCGCATCCTCCCCCCAGGCGGGAATCCATCTGGCGATAGGGCGCCCCCAGGGCCCCTGCTGCTCAATGGCCGCGTGACCGTTTCCGAACGAAAGCACGTGCGACTTCGCGATACGCTCTTCCATGTTCTCGGTCACGGACGAACCGACCGAATCCACGAGATATTCGAAATAAGTCGAATGAGTTTCGGCCGCATGGTATCCATCCACACTGTTCTCGACCAGCAGCTTCCAGTTCGCGCGAATGCTGTATTGCTGTTCCCCCCCAATGATCTCCATGCCATCTGGAGATTGCTCGTATAGCAGATCGAGCATCTCCTTTGCGTCCGCCAGATAGTCGGGCAGGCTGATGGCGTTCGCGTCGAAGTTGACGAAATAGAAGTCCTTGTAAACCTCCAGGCGGGGAACCCGGTAGAGATCCACACTGCAATCGGCGCCGAAATTCTCCGGATAGACGCCGATTGGCGTTCGCGTCGAGTACTTGCCGTTGTTGTTGAACGACCATCCGTGATAGAAACACTTGAAGCCCAATGCGTTTCCGCATTTCTCGCGGGCAATCAACGCGCCCCGATGCGGACACGTATTCAGGAAAGCCTGATACGTCCCCTTGCGGTCGCGGTTGAATATCAGATCGCGTCCGCCCACGCTACGCGTGAGAAAATCGTTCGGCGCTTTCAGTTCAGACGCATGCCCAACATAGAGCCAGCAGCGATCGAAAATCTGATCCCGTTCGCGCTGGAGCACGTCCAGATCGGTGAACGCGCGTCGCGCAACCTTGAACAGCCCGCTTTCCCGGTCATCCAGAATGAGGCGGTAGGTGCCGTCCACCTCACGTGGGATGAAAACTTCAGCCATTGCAGATCTCCTTCGATATCCCGGATGTCACTTACGACGCCAGCAGGAACTGGTCGACGAGTTGATTGAATACGTCCGCCTTTTCCCATTGCGCCCAGTGACCGCATTTCGAAAACACATGCAGATCGGCGTTTGGAATCAACTTGAGCAGAATGAACGACATGTCGAGCGGCAAAACCTTGTCTTCGCGTCCCCAAATCAGGAGCGTCCGATGTGTCAGGCCCGCCAGGTTTTCTCGCCATAGCTCATTCCTGGGGTTCGCCGCCTGGCGCCTCAGAGGAGGATTTTTCAGCGTCTGTGGAGACTGCGCCGTTGCGAGTCGCTCTTCCAGCAGGCTCTCGGTGATGACGGAGGGGTCGTAGACAAGCAGGTCGACGACCTTGCGCAGCTTCTCGAGCGAGGGGCCCTCCCCTTCGTAGAAGTCCAGCATCCGCTGCAAGCCCTCTGACGGGAACGTCGACGTTGCACCGATACTTCCACCAGGGCCCATGAGAATCAGGCGGTCAACCCTTTCCGGGTGATCCAGTGCGAGCCGCAGCGAAATACCCCCGCCAAGCGAATTACCGACGAGACTCACTTTGCCGATGTTCAACGCATCCATCAGTTCCAGTACGGCGCGGGCATTTGCGCCGTAGATTCCGGCTTCATCGACAGGACGTGCCTCAGACTGACCGTAGCCGGGCAGATCGATGACAATGACGCGGCGGTTGCGCGACAGAGGGCCGGCATTGCGGCGGTAGTTGCTCCATCCATAAGCTCCCGGCCCCCCGCCGTGGATCAGAATGAGCGGAGGCGTGTCGCCTGCTCCTGCATCCTGATAATGAATCCGGCCAGCCGCACTGTTTAGGTACCGACTCTCCCATTGCTGTTCTTCGATCATTTGATCCACTCCTGATTTTCAATCGATAAGACGGTCATAGCATCGTGCTGCCGCCATTGACGCTGAACACCTGACCGGTCACGAACCTCGCTTCATCCGACGCCAGGTAGGTCACCATCGACGCGACTTCATCGGGGTCCCCCGCCCGGCCTTTCGGAATGACCTCTTCCATGAGGCGCACCTTGGGGTTACCTGCTGCCCGGGCCTCCTCCACACGTGGGGTCGCGATCATGCAGGGCGCCACCACGTTGGCTGTAATGTCGAGATGCGCGAATTCGCGCGCTATGCCGGTTGCAATGGCGTGAACGCCACCTTTCGCCGCGTTGTACATCGCGTGATCAATCAGGCCATTGCGCACAGAGTCAGCGCCGATGTTGACGATCCGGCCGTATCCGCTCTGCACCATGAGCGGCAGCGCGAACCGAGTACACCAGACCGTCGTCCACAGATTCCGGTCGACCGTCGTGCGCATCGTGTCCGGCGTGTGCTCAAGAAATGGGAGGATGATTCCTCCGCCTGCGTTGTTCACGAGAATGTCGAGTTTCCCGAAGGGCGTCTCGCGAGCGCGCTCGACGCACGCGAGCGCAACCTCAGGCTGACTGAGATCTCCCGTCACACACACTGTCTCCACCTCGACTGTGCGAGCCGTGGCCTGCAACGCCGCTTCGTCAACATCGGCCAACAGAAGCCTTGCCCCACCGGCCGCCAGTCGACGAACGATTGCGCGCCCGATCGGGCTGGCTGCCCCCGTCACGAGCGCAACCTTGCCGGTGAACTGACTATTCATCGGATGCCACCTCTTTCTCGATCACCCCTTTCCAGCCCATGCCCGGCTGAGGCGTCCCACCCCAGTAGTCAACCGATTCGATTCCCAGTGGCATGGCGCGAGGTTCACGGGGAGCGACCTCCGGGAATTCCTCCATGCCGAAGCTGTACTCAACCGTCAGGCCATCCGGGTCCAGGTAGTAGAGAAAGACCGATTCCGAAGGTGGGTGCTTGCCGGGGCCGAAAACAATCGGCACGTCGTTACGTTTCAGACGATTCAGCGCAATGCCGATGTCGTCCATCGAACTCACCATGAAGTTGATATGGTGAAACGTCGATGCACTGGCACGACCGATGCCGAAGCTGTGGTGGTAGGGATTGGGAAAGCAGCGCATGAAGGTCACCGTATCCTGAATGCGATCGGAGACACGAAAGTTCAGGCGATCGATCATGAAACGCTCGGAAGCCTCCCGATCGGGACTCCCCACCACGACGTGCCCGAGACGAGCGATAGCCGTGTGAGACTTGACGAAAGGCTCATCCGCCGCAGCCATCCCGACATAGAACTCGTATGTCGCGCCCGTCACGGGATCGATCGCACGGATCGCGTGACCTACCCCCAACAGTGCCAACTCGGCCTCGGGCACCGTGCTGACGGCAATCCCGGCTTCCCCAAGACTCTTGGCCACCGCGACCAACGCTTCGTGATCCTCCATTTCCCAACCGAGGCGCTTGAGGCCTGGCTGCGCGCCCCGGAAAAGGATCAGATCGTGAAGCCTGTCGCTGCAGCGAAATGAGGCCCACCCTGCGCCCCGGACGGGACCCGCGGTCAAGCCCACGATCTCCCGATAAAACCTGGCCGAACGTTCGACGTTCGTTACATTCAACGCGACGTATCCCAGCCGCTTGTATCTGATGTCGTTCACTGACACTTGACTTCCCCTCGAAGAATCACGCTTGCAATCCGTACTGGCGCCACTGCCGCCCGACTCGCGACAACCCGGCGCCGGACTTATCCGGACCAATCATTCTTAATGGCTCATCCATTTGAATGGATGATGCTTTCTGACGATCCAATTCGCTACTAGAGTTTTCCCTGAATCGCGCGCAGAAGGTGCTGAGGAATCATCGTGACGCGGCGCCGCAATAAGCGGGCTGGATCAGGATCGGCGAGATGCTCGCATCGTCGCGCCAACCCCGAATGCGAGACATCGGGGTTAAAAGCGGCGCTCAATGTGCTGCAGTTGCAGCATCGACGTTCGCCCCGTTGCCTACCGATCTGGTGAACCAGATCAGCGGGATCATCAGCACGAATATGACGCTCGATATGTAGAAGAAGTCGTCAAGCCCCATGACCACGGCCTGCCCCGTCACGGTCGTGTTGTACATCGCGTATGCAGTCGACTGGTCTACGTGAAGCAAGGTTTGCAGCGCGTCGATCTGTTGGGCAAAGACGGGATTATTGACACTGGCCTGTTCGATAAGACGGGCGTGATGCAGGATCGTCCGATTGTTCCAGACGGTTGTCGAGATCGATGTCCCAACCGCCCCGCAAAATATTCTCGCAAAATTCGATAGTCCGGCGGCGGCGGGAATACGTTCCGGTGGGAGTTCGGAAAGAATGATCGCGGTTAGCGGGACGAACCATAACGCAACCGGTATGCCCTGTAGCAAGGTGGGCAGCACCAGGTGGAAGGCATCGATCTGGGAAACATAGCTGCTGCGCAGAAAGAAAACACCTGCATAGCCTAAAAATGCCAACGTCGCCATCAGCCGGACATCGATACGAGACATCAGTCGTCCGATGGCAGGACTGAGCAGCAAGGCAAACACACCCACCGGCGCAGTGATCTTTCCGGCATCGAAAGCGGTGTATCCCAAGTACGACTGCATCCATTGGGGCAACAGAACCAGGTTTCCAAAATAAAGCGCATAGGATACCGAAATGGCTATGGTTCCCCATCGAAAATTAACCTGTTGAAACAGCTTTATGTCAACGATCGGATGCGGCTCCGTCAACTCCCACACCAGGAAAAAAGCGAAGCAAACAAGCGCCAGGATGCCAAGCGCGACGATGACAGGCGACGAGAACCAGTCAAGATCCTCCCCCTTGTCGAGCATTACCTGCAACGCACCGACCCAGGCGACAAGCAGCCCGAGTCCGACAAGATCGATCGGCAGCTTCACGACCGGCGTTTCACGTTTCTGGTAGATCATCCAAACGACTGAGGCCGCTGCGATGCCCACCGGAATATTGACGTAGAAAATCCACGACCAGCTGTAGTGATCGGTCAGCCATCCGCCGAGCAAGGGGCCGGCGATAGGCCCGACGGTAGCGGTCACGGCCCACAGTGACAGCGCTGTCCCCGACTTTTCCTTTGGCCATGAACTGAGCAGCAGAGCCTGAGACAGTGGAATGAGTGGCCCCGCCACGATGCCCTGAAGGACTCGGGCGCCCAGCAAAAACGGCAGGGTTGGCGCGATCCCGCACAACCACGAGGCAATGACGAAGCCCAGGATGGAACCGACGAAAAGCCTTACCTGCCCCACGCGTTGCGTGAGCCATCCGGTCAGCGGAATCGAAACCGCGTTGGCCGCCGCGAAGATCGTGATGACCCACGTACCTTCGTCAACCGAGACACCAAGTTCGCCTGACAAACTTGGGATAGCAACGTTTGCGATCGACGTATCCAGAACCGTCATGAACGTCGCCATCGCGACAAAGATGGTAGCAATAACGAGCTGTGGTCCCGCAAGCGGCGCTTGTTGACTACGTATGGGCGCGTGCGAGGGTTCTGACGTTTGTTCCATAGGGAAAACGGAAGAATTCTCGGAGGCCGTGGCCGGTTCGGAAAGGCGCCCCGAGACCCCGCCCCCCTTCCCCTTTGATGCAGCCTCTGCGTTTCAAGAGTCCGAAGTGACTTCAGCGCAAAATGGCTCATCCATTTAAATGGATGATGCTTTTGCACAGACGCTGTCCGCTACTGGCGTTTTCCCTTAATCGCGCCTGTTTCCTCTTCGCTCAATTGGCGGCATTGCATCTACCACGCGCGTAGAGCCGGCTACGGATTGACGCGAATGAGACGAAGACATGTCGTTCTGATCAACGACGTTACGGCCTAGCCACTAATGGTATTTCCCAGCTTCATTTGGGTCACCCATTAGATCATGATCGACCTCGGCTCTTTCCGCGGAACCATGTCAAGTCGTCCATTCGCGAATTCCGGACGATGCTTTTGGATCATCTCTTCGATCCTGATCGATACCAATAAAGGAAACTAAAACTATGAAATGGAGACTTTTTTTGCTGATTTCCCTCGTTGGGGCGTGCCTTACGGACCCGGCCCGTGCTTCAGAGGGTTTCATGTATGGAGGAATCACGGGAGGCGCCGATATCGGTTCCGCGTATCTACCTCCGTCATCGGGATTCTATGGAATCCTGATGACGGACTTCGTCAATGGATCTGCCATCTACGGGAACGATGCACGCGAGGAAACCGCGGCCCGATACGGCGTGCACGTTGCAACTGGCGTTGCGGGCATCATGTACGTCTACCCCTTCAAACTCGCCGGAGGCACGCTGGCCACCACGCTCATTGACGAAGCCGGCGAATATCACATGACAGCGTACGGCCGCTCCGGATACGTGCGCGGCGTCGCCGACTTGTACTCTGACTTGCTGAGCTGGAGCAAGCATATCGGTGGCGGCGAAGAGGACGGCCATCCCGGTAAGCGGTTGCCCTATGGCCTTACGGTCAAGCTCGCGTATTCAATGATTTTTCCCACGGGACAATACAATGTGGCGAGCCCATGGGGATCACCTGGTCACAATGTTTTCTTTTTCATTCCGAACGCGTCGTTTAGCTACCTGACGCAACCCAATCTGCTCGGTGATGGCACTGAGTTTTCGCTGACCATCTGGTACGACATCGCAACCAAGAATCATGCGAACAACTACCAGACGGGCGATGTGGTCGATTTCGACTGGGCTGTGAGCGAACGCATCGGAAAGTGGCAGGTAGGTCTCGCTGGCAACTATGCAACGCAAGTGGCCGACGATCGGATCAACGGCGTCCCCGTTAACGGCAATGGGAACAGGCTTGGCGCGGCGACTATCGGCCCGGTTATCGCATACCAGATTCCGGCGTGGAAGAGTCTCATCAAACTGAAGGTTGCATTGCCAATCTGGCAGCGCAACTACAACCGTGTCACCACGGTCTTGACCACGTTCGTCAAAGAATTCTGACCGGCGTCTCCCCTGAATTGAGTCGCGCGCCGATTCGGGGGACAACCACGTAGTCAGGAGATTGAGCATGAAGAAGCAGCTCACCGAAGATCAGCTCATTCAGGTTCTGCGAGAAGCCAATGCCGGGTTAGCTGCGGCTTAGACGGGCGGAAAATTCAACTGTGATGCTCTACATTAGACAAAGCCGGCGCTGACGCGCCGGCTCGCCCAAGTTGAGGCCGTTACCGTGACTTCGCCTGCCCCAGCGCGCTGATCTCACCCATGGCCCAGAGGAAGCGGTCCATGTGGCGCTGCAAATTCACGTCAACGCGCAGATAGCGTGCCCCAAGTCCGGGAATGTCTGTGCCGTCCTTGACGATCACGCCGCGTTTGAGCAATTCATTGAACACAAACGTCGAGTCTTGATCCTCGTTCAGGATCTCGGCAAGGAAGAAGTTCGCTTCGGACCCAGGGACAGAGCGGTATCCCTCAATCTTGTTCAGGCCATTCATCACATACGGACGCATCTCGCTAACGGTCTTTACAGCGCGGGCAACGTGCGCGTCGTCGTTGATTCCTGCAATGCCGCCCGCGATCTGCAGTTGTCCCATATTCCATGTCGGCTTGATGTTGCGCAGCGGCGTGATGAGATCCGGATTCTTCGCGATGCCAAAACCAATGCGAAGGCCGGCCAGGCCAAACGCTTTCGAGAACGTGCGAAGCACAATCAGATTGTCGTATTCATGCAGCAGCGACATACCGAAGGTCGCTGAGCTGTAGTGCACATACGCTTCGTCGAGCACCAGCAAGGTGTCCTTGTCCGCGGCATCGCAAATGCGTCGAACCTCGGCTTCGCTCAGCAGACGACCGCTCGGATTATGCGGGTTCGTCATGAAGGCAATGCGCGGTTTCGACTTCTTCATGGTGGCGATGTACTCATCTACCAGCGGCTCGAAGTCTTTACCCATCGGGGTGAAAACGGGGCGTCGGCCTTCACAGTTCGAGTAAATTCGGTACAACGGGAAACACGGGTTGTGCATCAACACCGGTTGGTCGACGCCCGCGAATGCTCGGATCACCATCGAAATCACTTCCGTCTCCCCGGAACCGCAAACCACGCATTCGGGAGCAAATCCATATTTCTCGGCGATCGCCTCGCGCAATGCCTTGGCAGTCCAATCGGGATAGATCGAGAGCCGCCCCCAGGCCTCCTTGACCGCAGCTTCGGCCGCAGGCGATGCCCCGTGCGGATTCTCTGCGCTGGCCAGCTTCGCAACGTCCTCGAGCGAAATGCCATATTGCTTTGCCACATGTTCGGCGGAAAGACCGGGAACGTAGATTTCACCGGTGACGAGGGCGGAAGAACTTGCTTGCACTGACATGACTGCACTCCTGTTTGGGTACCACGTTGATTGATATGTACTAGATTAATTGAGCAGAACAAGAAAATACCCAACAATCGTACTAGTTCAATACAAAAATCGTTCCGTCTCCGTCGGCGCCGACCGTCAATCAGACGCGGCTCGGCGGCAGGCGAACGGATGGCCATCGCGCGCAGTGGCACACCACGTGGTTTTCAGGAAAGCAGGAGGTCTGGCGCGTTGATTCCGGGGAATTCGGAATGAGGCCAAAGCAGTGCGGCCGTCGTTACGACTGGTCCGGGGCAGACTCAGATGTGTTGTTGTCGCCGCGTCCAAGCGCTACGAATCCGGTCTGATGCGAGCGAGTTCCTTCGAGAGGAGAATTGCTAGCGCCGAAAAAGGCGAAGGCGATCGACAACTTTACGCTGTCGGAAAGGTTCTGCCCGGCGGCGTGAAAAAGTTGACTGTGAAAAAGCAGCACGTCACCGCGTCGCAACGCGATGCTGCATGCGCTGCGTAGCAGCGGTGCACTATCCGGATGGCTCTCAACCAGGAAAGCGGCATCATCGAGCTGAGAATCTGCGAGTACCGTCCGATGGGAAGTCGGAATGACACGAAGTGCCCCGTTGTGTTCGTTCTCATCGCCCAGTGCAAGCCAGGCCACGACAAGCTCGGCGCGCTTGAAAGACCAATACCGAATGTCTCGATGCCATCCGGTCTTGCTGCCGAAATGAGGATGTTTGGTCATCACGCAGTTGTGATGTGCCAATGTCAGACAGACCTCTTCGTCAAGAAGCGTGGCGACGGTGTTTACCAATTGCGGGCTGGAAGCCCAGCGGCGAAACGCCTCGTGACGACCATAAGCGTTACGCAACCGGCGGATGGTATTCCCGCCGGTCGCCTCGCGCGAGGCCGGTGCCCCCGCATATCCTACGTCTGCTTCGAACTCAAGAGGCGGGGCCGGATGGCGCAGCTCTGCGCGTGTCACAGCCTCCAGTTCGTCGCAGGTTTGTTCACTCGCAATGCCTCTCAGAACCACGAAGCCATTCGACGAGAACGCCTGTTGGAGTCGTTGCATCGTGAGATGATCTGGCTCGAATTCGAGCGCTTGCGAGAGCATCTGCCGATCAGATAAGTGTGGCGAATGTGGTATCGGGCACATTGCTGATGCTAGCGAGCACGCGCAGCGCCCGCTCAAGATCGTCTCTCGCGCCCACGGTGCCGAGGCTGATTCGGTACCCGATCTGCGTGCTATCAGCGGCGACTGCGAAATGCGGGCCCGGCGAAACGCGCACCCCTGCTTGCAGTGCCCGCGTGCAGAAATCGTTGACCTGGCCAACGGTAGCGACAGGCACCCAGACATGGTATCCGACAGATTCGGTTTCGCGCACGGCAGGAATGAACTTCCGAGCGAGACGCGCACGTGCCAGCGACTCTTTGCGGTGAAGTTCGATGCACTCGGCAAGAGAGCCGTCGGCAAGAATGGATTCGGCAAGCGTCGCATAGACGCCCGGTCCGATCCATTGCGTGCTGACGAGTGCCTCGTGGAACACGTTGAAGTACACATCCGGCACCAACGCGTAGCCGAGTCGGAAGCCCGACGCCACGCATTTCGAAAGTCCTGTCAGATACAGCGAACGATCAGGCATCAGCGACGTCAGTGTGGGCAACCCATCGTTCGCAAGTGGCACATTCACGCCGTCCTCGATGAGCATTGCATCGTGTGCCCTAACGATCTTGACCAACGCCTCGCGCCGGGCAAGCGAAAGGGTCGCGGTCGTCGGGTTATGCATCGTTGGCGTCAGCACGACAACCTTCGCTTTCGTGCGCTTCAATACCTCGTCAACCGATTCGGGAATGACACCGTTGTCGTCACACTGCGCGGCCACCAGTTCGACGTTCGCATACTCGGCAATGCGTTTGATGCCGGTATACGTCAACGCTTCGCAAACTGCACGATCGCCGGGGCGCAAGAGCGTTTTGAATGCCGCGAGCAGCCCCTGATGCACGCCTGCCGTGCAGAGCATCCGGCTGGGCACCGCAGATGGGCTAGACGCCGCTAACCATTGCGTCGCGAGCTGACGATGATGGTGTGACGGGACGTAAGATCGGTACGAGAACAGGCTTTCCTGCAGTGTCTCCGACGCAAGTCGGCTCATGGCTTTTGCCAGCGCGCCGTTCACTACGCTGGTCGGCAATGTATTGAGCGAAAGATCCGCCACGGCATTTTCGTGTTGTGGCGTGGCGTCGAACGCATTGCACACGAAGGTGCCGCTACCCACGCGTGCTTCGACCAGTCCACGTCGGGCCGCCTCGCCCATGGCGCGAGAAACGGTGGCGACGGTGACGCCGAACTCCTCACTGATCTCGCGATTCGACGGCAGCTTTTCGCCCGGACGCAGCGCCCCACTGGTAATGGCGTTCTCGATGGAGGTCACCAGCGTCAGGTACTTCGGAGTATTCGGGTCCCGCGTCTCGGGAATCCACTTGTTATTCATGGTCGTGTGCACGAGGTTGGCGGATGCGCTTGCGGAGCAATTTTCGCATGCGAACTAGTATACACTCGCGATCGTTGCAGTTCAGTGCAATATCTTCCCCAGAAAATCCTTGGCACGGTCAGATACGGGAGCGCCAAAAAACGCGTCTTTGCTGCGATCTTCGACTACGCGCCCCTGATCCATGAACCGCACTCGGTTTGCTACGCGCCGAGCGAATCCCATCTCATGGGTGACCACCATCATCGTCATGCCATCGTTTGCAAGGCCGGTCATCACGTCCAGCACCTCGTTGACCATTTCCGGATCGAGCGCGGACGTCGGCTCGTCGAAGAGCATGACAATCGGGTCCATCGACAACGCGCGCGCGATTGCAACCCGTTGCTGTTGTCCACCCGAGAGCTGCGCCGGGAACTTGTGTTGTTGCGCAAGCAATCCCACTCGTTCGAGATACCGTAAGCCCTTGGCGATGGCCTCGTCGGGCGAACGGCGCAGAACTTTGATCTGAGCGAGCGTCAGGTTGTCGCGTACGCTCAGGTGAGGAAACAGCTCGAATCCCTGGAAAACCATGCCAATACGTGCGCGCAGGGCCGGAAGCGAAGCATGCCTGTCGCTGACCAGCGTGCCGTCGACGCGAATTTCACCGGCCTGAACCGGCTCCAGTCCGTTGACTGTCTTGATGAGGGTGGATTTCCCGGAGCCCGATGGCCCGCAAACCACAACGACCTCGCCTCGGGCGACAGTCGCGTTGCAGTCTTCCAGAACCTTGAAGGCGCCGTAATTTTTTGAGACGTTCTTGATCTCGATCATGGTGGTCAGTTCAGGGAGAGTCGGGTCATTAACGAACGATCTGGATGCGGCGCTGGAGCCGGCCCACGACGCGCGAAAGACCAAAGCTGATAACGAAATACACGGCAGCGACGAAAACATACATTTCGATGGGGCGTCCGTCGCGTTGGGCCACGTTGGAGGCGGCACCGACGAAATCGGTAATCGAAATCACGTACACAAGAGACACGTCCTGGAAGAGGATGATGGTCTGTGTGAGCAAGACCGGCAGCATGTTCCGGACTGCCTGAGGAATCACGATCAACGCCATGATCTGGGTCTCGCGCATGCCGAGCGCGCGGGCGGCATAAAACTGGCCGCGGGGTACCGACAGAATGCCTGCGCGCATGATCTCGCAGTAGTACGCCGCCTCGAACATAACGAAGGTCGTCAGCGACGACGTGAAGGCTCCCACCTGAATCGGATTTTGTGCCCCGGTGAGCCAGGCGCCGATATAAGGCACCAAAAAATAGAACCAGAAGATCACCAGGACGAGCGGCACCGCGCGTACCAGATTGACGTAGGCAGAAGCGATATTTCTCACCGCCGCATTGCCAGACAGCCGCATCAGCGCAAGCCCGGTCCCGGCCACAAGCCCACCCACCATCGCCATGAGTGTCAGCTTGATCGTGAAGGTCATTCCATCGACGAACAGATAGTTCAGCGAGCGCGTGATGACTCCGGTGTCAAAACCTTCCAACATGAATTCACCCTTATCCGCGAGGCGTTGAGAATCTGGCGTCTACGCGGCGCATGACGTAAATCACCGCGAGATTGATCAGCACATATAGCGCCGTTGCCACAATAAATGGTTCAAACGTCTGAAACGAGAGCTCAGTCACGGCGCGCGTGCGCGCCGTCAGCTCCATCAGGCCGATGGTCAGCGCGACCGCACTATTTTTCATAACGCCGACAAATTCGCCTGTGAGCGGCAAGACAATGATGCGCACGGCCTGCGGCAGCAACACGTAGCGATAGGATTGCCAAAGTGTCATCCCGGTCGCCAACGCCGCCATTTCCTGCCCCCGCGACAGACTCCTGATGCCCGCCGAAACCTGAACGGCAACGCGTGCCGACGTGTAAAACCCGAGAGAAACGACGGCGGTCACGTATGCCGAGTATTCGTAAGCCTTCAGCCACACACCGAGGGCTCGTGGCAGTAGCTCCGGCGCCACGAAATAGAAGAGGAACATCTGGACCAGCAACGGTATGTTGCGAAACACCTCGATATACCCGTGTGCCAGCCGTGACACCCAGTGACTCCTGAGCGTGCATAACGCACCGACAATTACCCCGAGAACGAGAGCCAGAATCCATGCGGCGCCGGCGGTTGCCAGCGTCCAGCAAAGCCCGTTGAGGATCGTCTCGAGGTAAGTGCCGTTGCCGTCAGGCGATGGCTGTGAAAATACCTGCCAGTCCCAGTGGTAATTCATGTTCGGACCTCCGCCGTCGCAAGCTCATTTGTAGTCTTTGGGGTCGCCCGAATCGTTGGGAACCGCAATGGCGTGCTTGAGTTTTTCGCTCATCGGAATGCGCAGGTTGATACCGAGCGATGGCAGGGTCGACTCGAACCATTTCTGGTAAAGCGCATTCATCTGGCCGGACTTGAACATGTCGGCAAGCGTATCGTTCACAAGTGCGCGGAACTGCGGGTCATTGCGTCTCATCATGAGTGCCCAGGGCTCGACCGGCATTTTCTCGATGTTCCACATCACGTAATCGTCGGGATTTTTTGCGTTGGCAATCTGAGAGGCCGCAAGAATGTCGGTGATGATGAAGGCGACGGCGCGACCGCTACTCATCGTCATGAATGACGCAGCATGATCAGCCGCAACGGTCAACTTCATGCCGAGGCCGTCTTGCTGGTTCAACTCGTTGATGTGCGCGATGTCCGTGGTGCCCGATGAGGTAACAACCGTCTTGCCGCGGAGGTCGTCGAGCGTGCGGATGTTTGACCGTTTGAGTGACGCAGCGGCTTCGTTGCCGACGTAAAGCGTGTAGGAGAACGCTACCTGTCGTTGTCGATCCAGCGTGTTCGCATCCGAGCCGCATGTCAGGTCGATCGTCTGATTGAGCATCAGCGGGATTCGGGTGGCAGAGGTAATCGGCTGATACTTCACGTTCAGGTTGGGTAGCCCTACCTTAGCCTTCACCGCGTCCACGATCTTCATGCAAGCGTCAATGGAGTAACCGCGATACACCTGTTTATCGTCGAGGTAGGAGAAAGGCACGGACGATTCGCGCACGCCAAGGGTCATCGTTCCCGACGACTTAATTTTTTGAAGCGTGCCCGTCAGTTCCTGGCTATGGGCAGCCGATGCCAGACACGACGCGGCCCAGACGAACGCGAGGGCAGCGCCCCAATGCTTGAATTCCGATTTCATGGCCATCTCCGGTTAAGGGGCTGACTTTGCGCCCCGGGTGGTTGATCGGAGGCATATCGATCGAACCAGTACACATTCATTGTTTATTCATGGTGGACTAGTTCAAAATCGTTTTCAAGAGGGCAATAATGTCGAGCATTTCATTGTCGACAAGTGATTCCGGAGACGTGGAATCACCTGAACCGCTTGTTTTATCAAGGCTTTCGCGCATTGATTGCCGCTTTGACGGAGCGCCGGCGTTATCAGATATTCGGGAAAACCAAGGGGTACGTTGTCAATGCGTACTGGTACGCATCGCGATTTCGATCATTGGGGCGTGTGAGTCGAGAATCAGGCAGATTTCGGCGGGCTTCGCCGGGATAGAACGCGGGCCACCGCGTCCAGGGCCGGCTTGAGCGCATCGATGGACGCCACCGAGCCAAGGCTGATTCGCAAAGCATGATCGACGGGGCCGTCGCCGATCAGAAACTGTGTTGACGCCGACACCAGAATGCCAATCCTGGCAAGCTCGGCGATGGCGTTTTCCGGAGGTGTCGAGCCGGTATCGACCCAGACGTGATACGAAGGTGCGCCTGAGGGTGAGGCCATGCGTGGCCCAAGAGAGCGAGCAGCAATCGCGACACGTCGGCTGGCTTCCATCCGATGCAGTAGCGTGCTCTGGAACGCGTCACCCGAATGAATCAACTGGCTTGCGATGGTGGCTTGGGTCGACGGCTCGGTCCATCCAAGCATGGACATCGCATCCCTGATGCGCGAGACGAGTCCTGCCGGCGCCGCGACGTAGCCCACCCGGATGCCCGGGGATACGGACTTTGACAGGCTGCTGACGATCACGACCCCCTCAGGCCATTCGCTGGCCAGAGGCGGGGCGTGTGCGCCGGCAAGCATTCCGTAGACATCGTCCTCCACGATCGGGATCGCGGCTTCCCGAGCGAAACGCAGCAACTCCGCCCGCCGGGGCGGGCTAAGGCTGGCTGTGGTGGGATTGTGGGTGACGGGGGTGCAGACGACGGCCTTGATGGATTTATCGCGCAGAAAGCGCCAGAGCATAGTGCTATTCAGGCCCTCATGGTCCACGTCCACCGGAATCAGGCGAAGCTGCAAGAGCTGTGCAATGCGCTTTAGACCGACATAGTTGAGTCGCTCGCACAGAACGGCATCGCCTGGCGATGCCAGTGCGAGCAGTGTGCATAGAATGCCTTCATGGGCACCCTGCGTTATCAGCACTTGATCGGGGGAGAAGGTAAGCCCGCGCAGCGCAAACCATGCGGCGCCAGCACGCCGGTTGCGCAGTGCACCCTCCAGGGGCGAATGTCCGAAGAGTTGCTGGGGCTCCCCCGTGGTCGCGATGGCGCGAAAGCTGTGCTGCAGGATGGGCCCCGCAACGGACGTCGGCAACGTGTTCAGCGATAAATCGACGAAGCCGTCGTGTTCGAGGGGTTCCTCGACGGTCTTGCGGCAAACGAACGTTCCACTGCCGGTTTTCGTCACGATCAGGCCCCGGCGCGTGGCGTGTTCGATGGCTTTGGTGACGGTTGCAACCGTCACACCGAACTGGCGGGCCAGGAACCGCTGTGGTGGTAGCCGTGCGCCGGGTTTCAATTCGCCGGTTTCGATGCCTTTTGCAATCGCCTCAACGACCGATTCGTACTTGGGAAGTCCTTCCGTCAGGCCATTCAGCCAACCTTGGGAGGTATCCGTCATTTCCTCGACGCTGCCGCCTGCCGTTCCGCCTTCTTTGCTGTCCCCGGCCATCTACCACACTCCAGTCGATGAGTGGATTAACCGTACTAGTTCGATTAATTATATGCATCATAACAATTTGAGTGCGAAACTTTTACTGGCACAGAGGCGCGCGCGTCGGTCATCCCAATCCGCGCTCGACATGCTCAAACACTTTCTCTCCCTATCATCTCGACACCTGGCTATCGCCTGACTTGATCATTCGATTGCAGGTGCGACATACGCGCCCTATTCTCCCGCGACAGGCCTCTGCAGCTTGTCAAGTGTGATCGGCAAATCCCTCACGCGTGTTCCGGAGGCATTGAAGATTGCGTTGGAAATGGCAGCGGCAACACCAACAATTCCGATTTCCCCAACGCCTTTGATTCCCAGCGGATTGACCTCCCTGTCGTCTTCAGGAATCAGAATGGCCTCAACGTCCTGCACGTCTGCATTCACCGGCACCACGTATTCGGCCATGTTTGTATTGATTGCTCGGCCTAAGCGCGGATCCATCTCAAGGGCTTCCAGCAGCGCGGAGGACAGACCCCAAACCATGCCACCACGCAGTTGAGCGAGCGTTGTGCGTTCGTTGAGGATACGCCCGCAAGCGAATGCTCCGACCAGGCGCGGCACACGGATTTCGTGCGTGAGGCGGTGAATTCTGACTTCTACGAACTGTGCGCCGAAGGAATAAACGGCCACCCGTTCGCTCGCCTCGCGAGTTGAAAGCGTGGCTCGCCCATCCGCCCCCTTGCCGTCGAAGGCCTTGTATTGCGCCGTTTCCTGAACGGATGAAGTGCCCAACCGATCGAACACACTCTCCAACTCGGCTGACGAAGGCATGACACCTCCGAAGCGAGCAATGATCCGTTCGCAGGCCATCCGAATCGCGGGCGCAGTGCTTGCCGTCTGCATGGATCCCCCCGCAGGCGCGGTGGGTGGGAGCAGGCTATCGCCCACATGCACCTCTACGTCCTCCATGGGCACACCCAGCAGCTCGGCAGCAACCTGTCCCAGCGCAGTGCAGGAACCCGTACCGATCTCTGACGCGGCCACTTCCACGCGCACCCGGCCGCCACGCGTGAGCGTCACCGTGGCGTTACCACCGTAGTTGAAGCACGGAAAGATGGCCGCCGCACAGCCGTGGCCGATGACCCAATCGCCATCGCACGTCGCATAAGGCGCGATATTCCGGTGGCTCCAGCCAAAACGCCGTGCGCCCTCTTCAAAGCACTTTGCAAGTGAACGACTCGTGAACCGACTACCATCCACCGGGCTGTGCGTGGGTTCATTGCGCAGGCGCAGTTCGATGGGGTCGAGCTTGAGGCGATACGCCAATTCGTCCATGGCGGTTTCGAGCGCAAACATATACGGCATTTCGCCGGGCCCGCGCATGAAACCCGGTGTAATCCGGTCCGCCTGAACGATATTCACCCGCGTAGCAATGGCAGGTACGGCGTACATATCGGCCGTCTGCTTGGTTGCGCCGCTCGCTGTCACGTCGACGCGCGAGCACAGTTCCCAAGATTCGTGCAAATAAGCGGTCAGCTTACCGTCCGCCGACGCGCCGAGCTGAACGTGATGACGGCTATCCGCGCGGAATGTCGAAAGCGTGAACCCCTGAGCCCGCGTGGCGACCAGCTTGACCGGTCGGCGCAATTTTCGAGACAGCGCCGCAAGCAACGCAGTTCTGGGTGTCAGGCTGAGCTTGCTGCCGAACGCTCCACCGACATATGGGCTGATCACTCGCACCCGCTCGGGTGCGAGCCCCAATTGACGCGCAACACCTTTCTGCAGACCAAGCACATACTGGCTCGGTTCATGGACGACGAGATTATCGCCCTCCCACTGCACAGTGGTGGGAAACGGCTCCATGGCGTTATGCACCTGGCCCGGCGTTCTGTAGGTCTCATCGACCACCACCGTTGACTGAGCAAATGCAGAATGGGCATCGCCCACAATCGGGTCCCGGAATCCAGGGCTGACCGCGGACCAGCGTTGTGTGGCAGCGCCTGGCGCGTCGAGCGATGTCGCCGCCGGTCGCGCAGCATATTGCGTAACCACTAACGCAGCCGCCTCTCTTGCCACCTCGGGCGTTTCGGCGAGCACTACGCCGATGATCTGCCCGTCGAACATGATTTCCGGCCCTGTGAGTGGCTGGTAACTGGTGCATGAGCCGGCGGCCTTGCTAACCGGCGCCGAGAGTACGGGCGCGTTCTCATGCGTCACGACGTCGATGACCCCGGGTACGGCCAAGGCGCCAGTAACATCGATCGCCGCGATGCGCCCCCTCGGAAGGCTACTCAGAATCAGCCACGCATGCACGGGATTGAGTACAGGGAAGTCTGCCGCGTATTGCGCGCGACCGGTGACCTTGGCGAGTGCGTCATAACGCGTAAGCGGCAAGCCTATCAGTGGCAAGCTGCGCAGCCCTTGGTCGGGGGCTTCGAGGTCATGTTCGGGTGCGGCATTCATACCGAAACCTCCAAAGCCGCAGCACTCAATAGCGCGCGGACCAACGTCTGCTCGCCGAGCGGCAACTTATATGCATTGTCCGAATGAACCGTCGCATCTTGAAACGCTGCTCTGGCAGCCCTCCGAGCCACATCTTCGGAGAACAGACTGGCCTTCAACACGGCTTCAGCCTCATGCGCTCGCCACGGCACGGTCGCCACGCCGCCAAGCGCAATGCGTGCCTCGTTCACGATACCTTGCTGCGTCAACTCCAGGGCCACGGCCGCGCTGCTAAGTGCGAAGGCATAGGACTGGCGATCCCTGATCTTCAGATAGAGCGAGCGGCGCATCCACGCTCCGCGCCGGATGCTGAAACCGACGATCAACTCTCCGGGCTGCAAAACTGTCTCGATATCCGGTCGAGCACCGGGCAGACGATGCAGTTGCGCGAACGGAAACTCGCGCACCTTTGCGCCACTCGCCAGCGTATGCACCGTGGCGTCCAGTGCGATCAACGTTTGCGGAAAATCCCCCGGGTAGACCGCGATGCATGCGTTGCTTGCTCCCAACACAGCGTGCTGCCGGTTATGGCCGTCGCGTGCCGCGCAGCCCGACCCCGGATTACGCCGGTTGCACTGCGCAAAGCTAGGTTCGCGGTAATAGGCGCAACGGGTACGCTGAAGCACATTGCCGCCAAGCCGCGCCATATTGCGAATCTGCTGGGAGGCTCCCAAATCGAGCGATTGCGCAATCATCGGGCAAATTGCCTTGATCTCGGCATGCGTAGCCAGATCGGCCATGCGCACCATTGCACCTAGCCAAATGGTGTCGGCCGACACCTTCATGCTGTGAAGCGCTGGCATGTCTAGCCGTGTCACGTCAACCAGATGCTTTGCGCGCAGGACATTCAGTTTCATCAGATCAAAGACGGTGGTGCCGCCTGCCACGAACAGGCTATCCGGCTGGCGTGCGGCGGCAATCGCCACCGTTGCGCGATCTGGCGTTTCATACGAGATGGGCTGCATGGTATTCCCCCTCACGCCATCTGTTGCTTCGCCTGCTCGATCGCAGCGACGATATTGGGATAGGCGCCACAGCGACAAATGTTGCCGCTCATGAACTCTCGAATCTCATTGCTGGACCCTGCATGCCCCTCAAACACGCAGGCAATCGCCGACATGATCTGACCGGGCGTGCAGAACCCACACTGCAACGCGTCTTGCTCCACAAACGCTGCCTGCATCGGATGCAGCTCGCCACTCTCGCCCGCAAGGCCTTCGATGGTCGTGACCCGCGAACCGTCGACCGCCGCCGCGAACGTAAGGCAGGAGAGCACCCTGCGCCCATCCACGTGCACCGTGCAGGCCCCGCATTGGCCCTGATCACAACCCTTTTTGGTCCCGCAAAGGCCGGCGTGATCCCGCAGCGCATCGAGCAAACTAACCCGGGAGTCAAGCGACAATTGCCTCTGGTGCCCATTGATCTGCAGCGTCACCCGCTGCAGCTTTCTCGCGTCCTCCAAAGGTTTGGCAGTGTCAGTAGCGCTCAGTGGCGCATCGGTCGCGGCCAGTGGACTAGCAGCGACCAACACGGAGCCTCGGAGAAAACCTCTACGTTGCGGATTGGGCAAATCGGAGTCGATGGACATATCGCGGCCAGATCCTTTCGGTTGATTGATCGGATTTGAGCACAGCCAGACACTTAACGCAACACGGTTTTGTTAAAATGAAAACCAATCCGAAATCGATTGTCAGCACTGTCGAAGTCACGAGGTGAAAGACAGCGAATTCGATAATTCATCGAAACGGTCTGTGAACACGGCCCGGGCACCCGCGCTATCTCTCGAAGTTCACTCTGCTTACGCGCTGCCAAGGGGACGAGCTGCAATTGACCTGCTCCCCCTGAATAGTCCGCAGACGGTGTAGAGTCCGTTCCAACGAAAGGGAACGGAAGTGAAGAAGCGATTCAGCGAAGAGCAAATCATTGGCGTGTTGAAAGAAGGCGCAAGCGCATTGCCGCAGTCGAACGGACACCTCGACTGCTACCAACAGGACCGAATCAAAGCTGGTCAATGGACTTCGGCTCTGACGGCTTGGCGTACGGTCGGCGGTTTCGGTGCCTGAATGTGGTCGACGATTACACGCGTGAATGCCTTGTCATCGAGGTCGACACTTCACTGCCTGGGCAGCGCGTGAGGCAAGTGTTGGAACGTTTGCGGGAGATGCGCGGATTGCCGTTATCCATCACCGTGGACAACGGGCCGGAGTTCGCTGGCAAGGTACTGGATGCCTGGGCGACTCAGGGAGCACCGAGAACGGCCATGAACGAAGTATTTCCCATCAATCCGCGACGTGCCCGGGATCACCTCTATCGTTCATCCGTTCGAATCCGCAGAGCAAACCCTCAAGAATGGCGCGAAGTCTTGGTGCGATATCGCCAACCACGTGCCGCAATCGAGGATGGTTCTGATACATCCGCAGGACATCCGGCGCGGGAGTCGCAAACTGGTAGAACATGCCAGCCATCGATGTAGCCGTGGCAATCACGTCCACGGCCTGACGCTCGGTGATGGACAAGCGTGCCTGTAGTTGCGCGGCAACGGCGTAAGTCGATTCAAGCGCCGCCTCCTTAAATTCGCAAATCGCCTCAAGCGAGACATGCCGCTCGAGACTGATGGCGCAATGAGCCACTAGATCGCAGAAGATCGGCCGCTCGCCAAGCGACGTGGCCAACGCCGCCGCAGCCTTCGCCGGAGACTGAGCATCCGCTGCAAGACGAGCAATTACGTCGGTGGCCCATTCTCGCCACGCCATCGCCGCGAGAATCAGATAGATCTGCTCACGCGTTTCAAAATAGCGCAGTAGTGCCGACTTGTGCATGCCAACTTCGTTAGCAATGTCGGTGAGGGAAACGCGACCGATTCCCTGCTTCGCGCCAAGCGCGTAAGCCGCCTTCAAGATCGCGTCGATTCGCTCCTGTTTGGCCTCGCGGCTACGAGCCCGTTGAAATGTGGGCATTGTCATACGAAAATTATAACAAGACGCTGTTGCACTATTAGGTAATCCGTGATTGGTCCCCTCCCCCCCACGTTTCTACGTGTCGTGCGAGGTAGAGGGCCGAGTCGCTATGGCCGCCGAGCTTGGTTACACCAACGCCAGCCACTTCAGCGCCGCATTCCGGCAACAACTCGGTATGTCTGCGCGCGACCTGAAAGGGGCCTCCTGAGCCGTCGTCGACCGGCATCGACGAGTCGGTGCGGACGCGGGCGCCGCCACGCAACGCAGCGGGACCCTCAAGAAGATCAAGGAAAACAATGTGATCGTACTGGGCAACCGAGAGTCGTCCGTGCCGTATTCGTACTACGACAATGGCCCGAATGTCATTGGATATTCGCAGGACATCGCTATGCGAATCGTCGACGAAATCAAGAAGGAAATCGACGCTCCCGGTTTGCAGGTCCGCATGATGCCGATCACTGCGCAGAACCGCATTCCCCTGGTACAAAGCGGCACGATCAACTGAGTGCGGCGGCACCACAAACAACGCCGGGTGACGCAAGCAGGTCGAGTTCTCAAACACGATTTCGATTACAGAGACGCGCTTGTTCACCAAACGAAGCTCGGGCATTCGCTCGTTCGACGACATCAATGGCAAGACGATCGCGGTTACGGCCGGCACGACATCCGCGCGCTATCTACGCAAACGGGTGGCTGAAACGAAGATGAACGTGATGATCGTTGCGGCCACGGATCACACGCAGGGTTTCATGATGGTGCAGCAGGGCCGGGCGGCAGCGCTCTTCATGGACTCTGACGTTCTGTCTGCGGAACTGGCAAAAGCGAACAAGACTAACGAGTACGTCATTACCGGCGAGCCCCAAACGTTTGAAGCCATTGCTTGCATGCTGCCGAAGAACGACCCCGTGTTAAAGGCTGTCGTCGACAAGACAATCGCTCGACGATTGACGAGCACGGGGTATGGCTATCGCCACAAGAAGCCCACCGCAGAAACAAAACAGCCCGCTAGTTAGCGGGCTGATTCGTTCAAAGCAGGATGCTTGGCGGAGAGGGTGGGATTCGAACCCACGGTACGGTATAACCGTACACCGGATTTCGAGTCCGGCGCATTCGACCACTCTGCCACCTCTCCAAGCGTTCTTTCTGCTTTGGTTCGCTGTCTGAGTGGCCTCAGGCAGCGAGAAAGAGATTATAGCCGAATTTCTTCCGCTGCCAACCCCTTTTTTCCGATTTTTTTACGCAGCGGGCTCGAGACGTTCGATGCCGCCCATGTACGGACGCAGGACATCGGGGATCGTCACCGAACCATCGGCGTTCTGATAGTTTTCCAGCACTGCGACGAGTGCGCGTCCCACAGCCAGTCCCGAACCGTTGAGCGTATGCACCAGCTCCGGCTTGCCCTGCGCGTTGCGGAAACGTGCCTGCATCCGGCGCGCCTGGAAGCTCTCCATGTTCGAACACGACGAGATCTCGCGATACGTGTTCTGTGCCGGAATCCACACCTCCATGTCATACGTCTTCGCACTGCCGAAGCCCATGTCGCCCGTGCACAGCACCAGCGTGCGGTACGGCAGCTTCAGCTTCTGCAGAATCGCTTCCGCATGCCCCACCAACATCTCCAGCGTGTCATACGACGCCTCCGGACGCACCACATGCACCAACTCGACCTTGTCGAACTGATGCTGACGAATCATCCCGCGCGTGTCCTTGCCATAGCTCCCCGCCTCCGAACGGAAGCAAGGCGTGTGCGCCACCATATGCATCGGCACCGCATCAGCCGCCAGCAACTCGTCTCGCACCAGATTCGTCAGCGACACCTCTGCCGTCGGAATCAGATAGAAGTTCTCGATACGCTCGCCGTCGTCACCGCCCACCTTGCGCGGCACCTTGAACAAGTCGTCCTCGAACTTCGGAAGCTGGCCCGTACCGCGCATCGAGTCCGCATTCACGATGTACGGCACATACATTTCCGTATAGCCGTGCTCCGACGTGTGCGTGTCGATCATGAACTGCGCCAGCGCACGATGCAGTCGCGCAATGCCGCCCTTCATTACCGAGAATCGTGCGCCCGCCAGCTTGGCCGCAGCATCGAAGTCCAACCCCAACGCCGCACCGAGATCGACGTGATCGCGCACCGGAAAATCGAATTCACGCGGCGTCCCCCAGCGGCGCACTTCCACGTTCTGCGTCTCGTCCGAACCGACCGGTACACTCTCGTGCGGCAGGTTCGGCACGCCCAGCAACAGATCCGACAGACGCGCTTGAACCTCGCCCAGCCGCACTTCCGACGCCTTGAGCGTGTCGGCAATACTGCCGACTTCGGCAATCTCGGCCGAGGCGTCCTCGCCCTTGCCCTTCTTCATGCCAACCTGCTTCGAAAGTGCATTGCGGCGTGCCTGCAGTTCTTCGGTTTGCGTCTGAATCTGCTTGCGCTCCGCCTCAAGCGCAGCAAACGCCGCTACGTCCAGCGTATAGCCACGCGCCTGGAGTCGCGCAGCAACGCCGTCCAGGTCCTTGCGAAGAAGTTGAATGTCGAGCATGGTGGGATGTCTGTCGTTAGTGGCCCACAGTCTTGGGCCTTGGAATTCGTTCTGGCCGTCCCACGCCCTCAAGGCGCCGGATGCAGCATCAAAGCGGGGATTTTACCAAACGCGCACCGCGATTTCGCCATTTGGCGCGTTTATGATGCCGACGACGTCCGCGTCAAGCCGTCTCGTCGTCGGATGGCTCGCCCGGCACGGACTTTCCGGAGGGCGTTGCACCCGCCCCGGACGGCTTCGCCGACGCATCGGCCTTACGCCCTTTGGCATTCGCCCGTCGCCACTCGGCATCGAGCGATTTCAGCCAATTCAGCTTCTCCCCAATCTTGCCCTCCAGACCACGGGGCACAGGACGGTACCAATGCTGGGCGCGCAAGTCGTCGGGGAAATACGTCTCGCCCGCTGCATACGCGTCGGGCTCGTCGTGCGCGTAGCGATACTCGTGACCGTAGCCGAGCTCTTTCATCAACTTCGTCGGCGCATTGCGCAGATGAATCGGCACGGCGCGCGACTTGTCCTTGCCGACGAAAGCCCGCGCCTGGTTGTAGGCGTTGTAACCCGCATTCGATTTGGGGGCCGACGCCAGGTACAGAATGGCCTGCGCCAACGCGAGTTCGCCCTCGGGGGTTCCAAGACGCTCATACGTCTCTGCCGCATCGAGGGCGATGCGCGCCGCACGCGGATCGGCCAGACCGATATCCTCCCACGCCATCCGGACAATCCGGCGCGCGAGATACCGCGGATCGGCACCGCCGTCGAGCATGCGGCAGAACCAGTAAAGGGCACCGTCCGGCGAGCTGCCGCGCACCGACTTGTGAAGCGCACTGATCTGATCGTAGAACGCGTCGCCCCCCTTGTCGAAGCGACGCAGGTTTTCGGCAAGCACGCTGGCCAGCAGGGCGTCGTCAATGGTGTCGAGGTTTTGCGACGTCGCCGCCTGCGCGACGATTTCCACGTTGTTGAGCAGCTTGCGGCCATCACCGTCGGCCGAGTCGATCAGGCCCTGTCGCGCCTCATCAGTGAAACCGATATCCCCCAACTCGCGCGACGCACGCGTGATCATCTCGCCGAGTTCTTCGTCGTTCAGGCTCTTGAGCACGTAGACGGCGGCACGCGAGAGCAATGCGCCGTTCACCTCGAACGACGGATTCTCCGTCGTCGCGCCCACGAAAATGAACAGCCCCGACTCGACGTGCGGCAGGAAAGCATCCTGCTGTGCCTTGTTGAATCGATGCACCTCATCGACGAACACCAGCGTCTGCTTGCCCTGCGCGCGCTGAATTTGCGCCGCCTCGACAGCATCGCGAATGTCCTTCACGCCGGAGAGCACCGCCGACAGCGCGATGAAATACGCCTTGAATGCGTCGGCCATCAGACGTGCCAGCGTCGTCTTGCCCACCCCCGGCGGCCCCCACAGAATCATCGAGTGCGGACGGCCAGCCTCAAACGCCACGCGCAAAGGTTTCCCCTTGCCCAGCAAGTGGCGCTGGCCAATCACGTCGTCGATGGTATGGGGGCGCAGGCGCTCGGCCAAAGGCACCGAAGCCGACAGCGGGGTGTCGTCTGGCATGTTCTCAAGCAGCGCGGCCGGGGAGTCCCCGGCCGCATTCAGATAATCAGATGCCCCCATTATGCCAGCCCGCTGGCCGACTCGTGAGCCAAGCTCATTGGCGGCAACGCGGACGTGTCACGCTCAACCCTTGATCAGGTCGGCGCCCTTGGGCATCGTGAACTTGAAGTTGTCCGCCGGCATGGGCGGATTCTTCTGGATCTTGTCGAACGTCAGCAACGTGACGTTGCCGAATGCGTCATATAGTTCCATCGCCGCCAGATTGCCATCGCGAAAGCCAATGCCCACGCGTTGGAACTGCGTGTCCTGCGACTTCGGCTTCAACTCCACCCAGTCGATACCGTTCTTCACGCCGGCATCCTTGAGCGTGAAGTTCTTTTCGATGTCGTTGCTACCGAACAGAATCGCCGCCGGACTTGCGCCCAGCGAAGTGCCCAGCTTGCGCTCGGTCACTTGGTTCAGATCCTTGTCGTAGATATAGAGCGTTTCGCCGTCGGCCTGCAACAACTGGTCGTAAGGCTTGACGTAACGCCAGATGAAGCGGCCCGGACGCGAAAACTCGAAAGTGCCCGACGCCGAGTTCGTCACCTTCATGGCGCCGTCCTGCTGCCCCTTGACCTGCTTCTGCTCAAACTCGCCGCGCGCCGACTTCACCTGCGCGGCGAACGCCTTGAGCTGCGCCGTGCCACTGGCATAAGCCGGCGCGACCAGCACCGCCAGCGTCACACCGACAGCACCCGCGATCAGCGGCAAGCCTCGCTTGAATCCCAGCATGTTCCTTATTCTCCTTCGCGATTCGGCACCAGAATTTCCCGGTTGCCGTTGCTCGCCATCGCCGACACCACGCCGGATTGTTCCATCTGTTCGAGCAGGCGCGCCGCCCGGTTGTACCCGATGCGCAGATGCCGCTGCACCAGCGAAATCGACGCGCGGCGCTGCTTGAGCACCACCGCCACCGCCTGATCGTAAAGAGGATCGGACTCGCCACCGCCCTCGCCGGTTCCGCCGGCCACGCCGTCGACACCCCCCTCTTCACCTTCGACAGCGCCGTCCAGCAGCCCTTCGACGTAATTGGCCTCGCCCTGCTCTCTGAGTCGCTCGACCACGCGATGCACTTCGTCATCGGCCACGAATGCGCCGTGAACACGCAACGGCAGCCCGGTGCCCGGCGGCATGTAGAGCATGTCGCCCATCCCCAGCAAGGTCTCGGCGCCCTGCTGATCGAGAATGGTGCGTGAGTCGATCTTCGACGACACCTGGAACGCCACACGCGTCGGCACGTTCGCCTTGATCAGGCCAGTGATGACGTCGACCGACGGACGCTGCGTTGCCAGAATCAGGTGAATCCCCGCCGCACGCGCCTTCTGCGCAATACGAGCGATCAATTCTTCGACCTTCTTGCCAACCACCATCATCAGATCGGCCAACTCGTCGATCACGACCACGATGTACGGTAGACGCTGCAACGGCTCGGGCTCCTCGGGCGTGAGCGAGAACGGATTCGGAATGTGCTCTTCGCGCTTCGCGGCGTCGTCGATCTTGTTGTTATACCCGGCAAGATTGCGCACGCCGAGTTTGCTCATCAGCTTGTAACGGCGCTCCATCTCGGCAACCACCCAGTTCAGCGCATGACCGGCCTGACGCATATCCGTCACCACCGGGCACAGCAGATGCTGAATGCCTTCGTACATGCTCATTTCGAGCATCTTCGGATCGATCAGGATCAGCCGGACCTGTTCGGCCGTTGCCTTGTAGAGCAGCGACAGAATCATCGCGTTGATCCCGACCGACTTGCCCGAGCCGGTCGTACCGGCCACCAGCAAGTGAGGCATCTTCGCCAGATCGGCGACGACCGGCTTACCGCCGATGTCCTTACCCAGTGCCAGCGTCAGCAATGACGACGAGTCGTTGTAGATCTCGGAGCCCAGAATCTCCGTCAGGCGCACAGTCTGGCGGCGCGGATTCGGCAACTCCAGCCCCATGAAATTCTTGCCCGGAATGGTCTCGACCACCCGAATCGACACGAGCGAAAGCGAACGCGCCAGATCCTTTGCCAGATTGACGATCTGACTGCCCTTCACCCCCGTGGCCGGTTCGATTTCGTAACGGGTAATCACCGGCCCGGGATATGCGGCCACGACATTGACCTCGACACCGAAGTCCTTGAGCTTCTTCTCGATAAGGCGCGACGTGAATTCGAGTGTTTCACCCGAGACCGTCTCCTGCACGGCCGGCGCGGGATCGAGCAGCGCCAGCGGCGGCAGGATGGAATCGGGCAGATCGGCAAAGAGCGGTGCCTGCTTTTCCTTCTCCACACGCTCGCTCTTGGGCACGACCTTGACCGGCGGCACAATCTGCACCGGCTCGTGGACCTCGGTGCGCACGCGGTTCTGCACGACCGCGCCTTCACGCGCGATGGCCGCCTCTTCGCCCAGCCGGCGATCCTGACGCGCCTCGCGGCGACGACGGATCACGGTCCCGGTATCGAGAATCAGTGCGCCAAGCTTTTCGGCAGCGGACAGCCATGAGAAGTGGAACAGCAGCGACAACCCGAAGGCGAAGATGAGCAGCAATGCCAGCGTGCCGCCCGTAAAGCCAAGCGCGTGCTGGAAGAAACCGCCGACGGTCTCGCCGATCACACCGCCCGAAGCACGCGGCAATTGGGCTTTAAGACGGTAAAGGCGCAGGGATTCGATGCCGGCGCTCGAGAGCAGCACCATCAGGGACGAGACGATCTCCACCCATCCGCCACTGGCGAGACGCTCGCGCAGCGGAGGCGCTTCGCGCCTGGCCGAAATACGCCGGTACCCCGCAACCACGCGGCGGCCGATGAAGACCACCAGCCAGTAAGCGGACAGACCGAGCATGAGCAGCAGCATATCGGCAACCCACGCGCCGACACGCCCCGCCCAGTTGGCGATGCGCTCCACATGCGCCGCATGCGTCCAGCTGGGGTCCAGACGGCTGTAAGAGAACAACGCCATCAACAGGAACACCATCAGCGCGACCTGCGCCATCCAGCGGATTTCATGGAAAAGGTGCGTCACCCGATTGGGCAACGACGATCCGGCACCAGCAGAGTAGGAAGATTTCGTCGTCATCAAGCCATACGGTTGGGCGGGCAGACGGGCGGCCTGCCGCGCAGCAGGCTCCATTGTAAACAACTATTACATGGCTCAATGCATGAAAAGGTGACAAGCAGTAACGCCGGGCCTTCCCGCCCGGTTCGGGGAAGTCAGACAAGGTCGCACCGCCTGGCTGCCGGCCACGCCAACGCCTTGCATCCGGCGCTTCTGCCCCCAGATTTAGGAGACGTCCCGACGTCGCAATCATGCACCTGTCGACGCTCAGCCCCGGCGGCACCTCGTGGGTTGGAGGCTATCGCGTCGATTGCAAGGCTCGATCAACGAAACGACGTCGGCCCCTTATAATGTCGGTTTGCGCCATTCGCCCCCTGCTGCCCTCTCGCGGTGCGGGCCCGGCGCCAGTCCCCATCCCCCTTTCCGGTGAGTCCGTCCATGTCCGTTGCCAAGCATGCCAAAGTCCTGATTCTCGGTTCCGGCCCCGCCGGCTACAGCGCCGCCGTCTACGCCGCGCGCGCCAACCTCAAGCCCGTGCTGATCACGGGTATCGCCCAGGGCGGTCAGTTGATGACCACCACGGACGTCGAGAACTGGCCCGGCGACCCGACCGGTGTGCAAGGCCCCGAACTGATGGCCCGCATGCAGGCTCACGCCGAGCACTTCAACACCGAGATGATCTTCGATCACATTCATACGGTGCATCTGAACGAGCGCCCGTTGCGTCTGATCGGCGATTCCGGCGAATACACGGCCGACGCCCTGATCATCGCCACCGGCGCTTCGGCCCAGTACCTCGGTCTGCCGTCCGAAGAAGCGTTCTCCGGGCGCGGCGTGTCCGCCTGCGCCACCTGCGACGGCTTCTTCTACAAGGGTAAGGAAGTCTGCGTGGTCGGCGGCGGCAACACGGCCGTCGAAGAAGCGCTGTACCTCTCGAACATCGCCAGCAAGGTCACGGTGATCCACCGTCGCGACAAGTTCCGTGCCGAGCCGATCCTGATCGACCGCCTGCTGGAAAAAGCCAAGCAAGGCGTGGTCGAGCTCAAGTACGACACCGTGCTCGACGAAGTGACCGGCGACGACTCGGGCGTGACCGGCGTGCGCATCAAGAACGTGAAGACGGGTGCCCACGAGGACATCGCGCTGCATGGTGTGTTCATCGCCATCGGCCACAAGCCGAATACCGATATCTTCGACGGTCAGCTCGAAATGAAGAACGGCTATATCGTCACGCACAGCGGCCTGAACGGCAATGCCACGGCCACCAGCGTGCCGGGCGTCTTCGCCGCAGGCGACGTGCAGGACCATATCTACCGTCAGGCCATTACCAGCGCCGGCACCGGCTGCATGGCCGCGCTCGACGCCCAGCGTTACCTCGAAAATCTCGACCAGTAACGCCTGCGCGCCCCGCCGCGGCGCCCTCGCTGTGTGAGTTTTCATGCAGCCAGGGCGCCGTTGTCGTCTGACCTTCCACCGTCCTTGTTCGCACGACCATGAGCAAGAAGCCCCCCAAACTCGGCCTCGGCGATCTCGCCAACCTGCGCGAGTCCCTCGCCAAGGAAACGGCGGCGCGCGAAGCCGAACGCCTCGCCGCCGCCAAACGCGCCGCCCAAGCCAAGCGCGACGCGAACGTGTTCCGCGACAGCATCGGCGACATCGCCCCGCTCTCCAGCAAGGGCGCGACCAATCGCGTGGAGCACCCGCGCCAGCCGCCCGAGCCCGTCGCCCGTCAGACTCAGGAAGACGAAGCGGCCGTGCTCTTCGAGTCGCTTTCGGACGAATTCGACCCCGAAGCGCTGCTCGACACCGACGACCGCCTGTCGTATCGCCGTCCCGGCATCAGTCACGACGCCGTGCTCAAACTCCAACGCGGCGAATGGGTGGTGCAGGCGCAGATCGACCTGCATGGCATGCGTCGCGACGAAGCCCGCGAAGCGCTCTCCGCCTTCCTGCACGACGCCGTGAAGCGAGGCCTGCGTTGCGTGCGTGTGATTCATGGCAAAGGACTCGGCTCGGTGAATCGCGAACCGGTGCTCAAGGACAAAGTGCGCGGCTGGCTGGCACAGAAGAACGAAGTGCTGGCATGGGCGCAAGCACAGGGACGCGACGGCGGGGGTGGCGCACTGGTAGTATTGCTCCAGGCTGCGCAAACGCGAGCGCCGCGCGGGTAATCGACACCCGCCCCGGCGGGCCATCGCTTCGGCGAGCGCGCGGCCACCGTGCTGAACTCCGCCGCAGATCACGACGTTTCACCGACAGGATTCGCCGATGATTCACGAGATGAGCGCCCAACTGCATACGATACTGGCCGTCATGGAGGCCATTGCCGTACTGTCGTGCGCCATCTCCGGTTTCGCCGAAGCCCGCAAGCAGCACCTCGACCCGGTCGGCGCATTCGTGCTGGCCTTCGCGACCGCCTTCGGCGGCGGCACGTTGCGTGACGTGCTGCTCGATCACCGCCCTTTCTACTGGGTTCAACATCAGTGGTACACGGTCATCATTCTCGTCCTCTCGCTCTCGACGTCCGGCGTACTGCGGCTCGTCTCGCGCGTGGCCACTGAGCGCGTGCTGCTCATTACGGATGCGATCGGTCTGGGGTTCTTCAGCGCCTCGGGCACGTCGCTGGCGTTGCAGACCGACATGTCGGCGTTCATGTCCGTGATGATGGGCGTGATTACCGGCGTAGGCGGGGGCGTGATGCGCGACATCCTCTGCAATGAAGTGCCGCTGGTATTGCGAGACACACGGCCCTATGCGGTGTGCGCCTTCATCGGTGGCTGGATCTACATTGCGCTCACCTACGCGGACCTCGATCCCGTCTACACCTTGTCGATCAGCGCGTTCTCCGTCATTTTCGTGCGTCTGATCACTGTCGCGTTCGACGTGCGGCTCAAGGCCTGATGTCGCCATTCCCACTCGATTCACGCCGCGGCAAATGCACCGGTGAACGAGGGGAAAAACGCCGAAGGGCGACTCCGCTTGCGCAGCCGTCGCCCTTCCTGGTCCTGCATCCGTTCGTCGTCGCCATCGCGGTACAGCGACGCCCGAACCGGCCTCAGACCGCCTGCTCGCCCTCTTCGCCCGTGCGGATGCGAATCACGCGCTCGACGTCGGTCACAAAAATCTTGCCGTCGCCGATCTTGCCGGTGCGCGCCGCACCCAGCACCGCATCGATGACCTGCTCGGCTTGCGCCGCGCTCACCACAACTTCGATCTTGATCTTCGGCAGGAAGTCGACGACGTACTCGGCGCCGCGATACAGCTCGGTGTGCCCCTTCTGACGGCCGAAGCCCTTCACTTCCGTGACGGTCAGGCCGGTCACGCCGACTTCGGCCAGCGCTTCGCGGACTTCGTCGAGCTTGAAGGGTTTGATGATGGCAGTTACGCGTTTCATTGTCGCCTCGATATCTTGGTTGGTTTGTTCTGAAAATTCGCCGGGCTATTGTACCGGGCCGGGGACGGCGCGCCGATGACGGCACGCAGTGCCCGCCCCCGCCTGGCGCTGCACTGCGCTCAGGCGCGCGGGTCGTCTGGCACCTTGTCCAGATCCGCGAGCCACACCACCGACTCCGAATCGCTTGGCGCACGCCAGTCGCCGCGCGGCGAGAGCGAGCCCCCCGTGCCGACCTTCGGCGCGTTCGGAATGCACGACCGCTTGAACTGGCTCGTGCGGAAGAACCGGTCCAGAAAAATCCGCAGGTTGCGCTTGATCGCGACCAGATCGTAGGCGTTGCGGGCGAGGTGCCCTTCGTCGGGCCAGCGGCCTGCCGAGGCGTCGTGCCACGCGCTCCACGAGAGGAACGCCACTTTGCGCGGGGCATAACCGAAGCGCAACGTGTAATAGAGGTTGAAGTCCTGCAACTCGTAGGGGCCGATGAAATGCTCGGTGCGCTGTTCGGGCGCGCCGTTGGCCTTACCGGGGACCAGCTCGGGGCTGATTTCCGTTTCGAGAATGTCGATGAGGACGTTACGACGCGCCCCGGCGTCCTTGCCACCCTTGACCGGCGCGGGCTTCGACGACGCCGCACCGCCCAACTGCCCCGTCTCGGCCACCCATCGCACGAGGTGCATGATGAGCGTCTTGGGCACGCTGGCGTTCACGTTGTAGTGGGACATATGGTCGCCCACGCCATAAGTACACCAGCCCAGCGCCAACTCGCTCAGGTCGCCCGTGCCGATCACGATGGCGCCCAGATGATTCGCCAGACGGAACAGGTGATTGGTACGCTCGCCCGCCTGCACGTTCTCGAACGTGACGTCGTAGACTTCCTCGCCCCTGGCAAACGGGTGGTCGAGATCCTTGAGCATCTGCATGCAGCTCGGCCGGATATCGATTTCGCGCGCCGTGCACCCGACCGCATCCATCAACTCACGCGCCTGACGCAACGTGCGCTCGCTCGTGGCGAAGCCCGGCATCGTGTACGCCAGAATGTTGGTGCGCGGCAGACCGAGGCGATCCATGACCTTCGCGCACACAAGCAACGCATGGGTCGAGTCGAGGCCGCCGGACACACCGATCACGACCTTCTGAATCTTCGACGATGCCAGACGCTGCATCAGCGCCTGCACCTGGATGTTGTAGACCTCGTGGCAACGCTCATCGCGCCGGCGCGGGTCGGACGGCACATACGGGAAACGTTCGATGGCGCGCTCAAGCGGCAACTCGGCATCGCGCGGCAGGGTCACATCGACCTTGATCGTGCGAAAACGCGCGACCTCGTCGGCATGACGGCGCACCGACACGCCAAAGGTCGTCTGATGCATGCGCTCACGCGCCAGCCGCTCCAGATCGATGTCCGCATAAATCAGATGCGACTCGCTGGCAAAGCGTGCCGACTCGGCCAGCATGTCGCCGTTCTCGTAGATGAGCGCCTGTCCGTCCCAGGCAAGATCGGTGGTCGATTCGCCCTGTCCGGCCGAGGTGTAGAGATACGCCGCGAGGCATCGCGCCGACTGCTGACCGACCAGTTGATGTCGATAGGCCGACTTGCCGACGACCACGTTCGATGCCGACAGATTGACCAGCACCGTTGCGCCGGCCAGCGCCGCGAACGACGACGGCGGCACCGGCACCCAGACGTCTTCGCAGATTTCGCAATGAAAGCGCAGCAACGGTTGATCGGCAGCTTCGAAGATGAGTGAGCCGAACGGCACATCGCTGCCGAGCAACGTCACCGTATCGACACCGGCGTCGTCCGCGGCGTTGAACTGACGGGCTTCGTAGAACTCGCTGTAATTCGGCAGGTACGTCTTGGGAACGACGCCATGAATGCGCCCGCGCGCGACGACCACGGCGCAGTTGAACAGTCGCTGCTGCACGCGCACCGGCATGCCCACGATCAGCGCGGCGCCCAGCTCGCGGCTTGCCGCCACGATGTCGGCCAGCGCCACGTTGCAGGCGTCGAGCAACGCGCGTTGCTGGAACAGATCTTCGCAGCTATAGGCGGGGATGCCCAGTTCGGGGAAAGCGACGAGCACCGCGCCTGCGGCGTCCGCCTGCTTCGCCAGCGCGATGGTCTGCGCAGCGTTGTAGACCGGATCGGCCACGCGGCACTGCGGCACCCCGACGGCTACACGTGCGAAATCGTGATTGTAGAGATTGAGAAATCGGTTGGTCATGTCGGCGGCTACCATGCATCGCCCATGTGCCGTTGCGTCGGCAGGCGATGCAGCCGAGGGCTGGCGCCCGCCCGGCGCGAGCGGCGGACGTTAGATTCGCCAGTATATTACGCGAGGCCCCGCCGTGCCGGGGCCGGTACACCGGACCTCGACACCGGTCGCAGCGTCAGGACGCCGGACGTTTGAACGGGGTATGCGCTTCCAGCTCGCCGATGTGTTCGTCCATCGCCGCCGTCTCCGAATCGAGGAACTCGGCAATGGCGTCGGCGAAGCGCTGATCGGCGATCCAGTGCGCCGACCACGTGGGCGTGGGCAACAGACCGCGCGACATCTTGTGCACGCCCTGCGCCCCGCCCTCGAAGCTGCGCAACCCGTGCGCGATGCAGTACTCGATACCCTGGGCGTAGCACGTCTCGAAGTGCATGCCGGAGACGAAATCCGTGGTGCCCCAATACCGCCCGTACATCGTGTCGCCGCTCACCACATTGAGCGCACATGCCAACGGCGCACCATCGCGCTCGGCCATGACGAGCAGCAAGGTGTCCGGCATCGCCGCGTGCAACTGACCGAAGAAGGCCCGGCTCAGATACGGCGCATTCCAGTGCTCGCGATACGTGTTGTCGTAGCACCGATAGAAGAAATCGAGCGCCGCGTCGTCGATCTCGGCACCGCGCAGCCACCGGTAGGTCACCCCCGCATCGCGCACGCGTCGACGGTCCTGCCTGAGCTTCTTGCGCTTCTCCTGATTCATCTGCGCGAGGAAATCGTCGAACGTGGCGAAGCCCGGGTTCTCCCAGTGGAACTGCACGCCCTCGCGAAGCAGGTAGCCCGCCTCGGTCAGCGCCGCCAGATCGTCGTCGTGCGTGAACAGCACATGGATCGACGACAGCTCGAGTTGCTTCGCGAAGGCAATCGCTCCCCGGGCGAGCGCAACCCGGTCGGCATGCGTGCGCGCCAGCAGACGCGGCCCCGTGACCGGCGAGAACGGCACGGCGCACAGCAGCTTCGGGTAGTAGTCCAGACCGTGACGGGCAAACGCGTCGGCCCAAGCGTGATCGAAAACGTATTCGCCGCGCGAATGGGATTTGACGTAAAGCGGCATGGCCCCCACCAACACGTCGCCGGCATGCATCAGCAGATAGGCCGGCTGCCACCCGGTGCGCTTCGACGCGCACCCGCTCGTATGCATGGCATGCAGGAACGCATGCCGCACGAAGGGATTGCCACCCGCGAGGGCATCCCACGCGTCGGCCGGCACGTCTTCAATCGATTGCACTACACGGATGACTACGTCGCTGCTCACATCCCACCTCGTTTGCCAATCCACGGCTGCTGCACGGCTACCGCACGGCACCCGCCGGCACGGAACGCCGCCACTGGCCGACATTGTCGCCGAACTCGACGCCGCCTTCAGAGCATTGATGCGACGAAACACAACTTACCAAAAGTAGGTTACCATTGGTAGGTTACATTTTTTTAAGGAATTGTTCGTCATGCATGCCCTCGTCGTCGTCGCTCATCCCGATTCCCAATCGCTCACCCATGCCATTGCCTCGCACGTTGCCGAGGGGATCATCGCAACGCCGTTGCAGCCACACGCGCTTGGCGCGCATACCGTCGAGATCGCCGATCTGGCGTCGGAGGGGTTCGATCCGCGATTCTCTGCCGCCGATCTCGCGCTGTTCCAGAAAACGCAAACGGCCCCCGCCGACATCGCCGCCGAGCACGCCCGCGTCGACCGCGCCGACGCGCTGGTCCTCGTCTACCCGATTTACTGGTGGTCGTTCCCCGCCTTGCTCAAGGGATGGATCGACCGCGTATTCACGCAAGGCTGGGCGTATGAAGATGGGGAAGACGGCAAAGTAAAGAAGAAGCTGCAACGAATGCGCGTGCATCTCGTGGCCGTCGGAGGTACCGATCAACGCACGATGGCCCGGCACGGCTATTTCGGCGCGATGAAAACCCAGATCGATCATGGCATTTTTGGCTACTGCGGTGCGCAGGTCGTCACATCCGAGTTGCTCTTGGCCTCCGATACCGGCTACCCTGAGGCACATCTCGACACCGCGCGAGCGATTGGCCAACGGGTCTTCGCGAGCGTCCCCTGATCTGTTCCACACGTTGCGTATTGCCCTGTCATGAACCCAGCCGCCGATTCCTCCGCCCGCCGTCGCATGCCACGCGAGGCTCGCACGCGACAGTTGCTCGACGTGGCGTGGACGCTCATCGGCGACGAGGGCACCGACGCCCTCACGCTGGGGCGGCTGGCCGACGCGGCGGGGGTCACGAAGCCGGTGGTGTATGACCACTTCGGCACGCGCAACGGGCTTCTGGCCGCGCTGTATCAGGACTATGACGAGCGTCAGACGGTGATCTTCGACAGTTCGGTGGCCGCCGCGAAACCGACCTTGCAGGACAAGGCGCGTGTCATCGCGTCAAGTTATGTGGCTTGCGTGTTGTCGCAAGGGCGCGAGATTTCGGGGGTACTGGCCGCGCTCAGCGGTTCGGCGGAGCTTGCCGCCGTGAAGCGGCAGTACCAGAGGACCTTCATCGGAAAGTGTGCGGCCATGCTGGCGCCGTATGCCAGATCGCAGGGCATTCCCGCCCCCGCCCTGTGGGCCATGCTGGGGGCCGCCGATACACTTTCGGACGCCGCCGTCGCCGGCGACATCACGCAGGAGGAAGCGCAAGCGGAACTGATGCAGACCATTCTGGCGATGGTCAAACGTCACAAGCCGTAATGGCCTTGTCTGTGCACCGATAGCGATAGCGCAACGCATAAAAAAACCCGGCACTCGGCCGGGTTTCTCTCGCGTCGACGCGCGACGTCGCAGGCGAAAATCGCTTACTTCTTGGCGTTATTAACGCCGTCGACGATTTCCTTGTGGGCGGCGTCGATGCCTTCCCAACCTTCGATCTTGACCCACTTGCCCTTCTCGAGCGCCTTGTAGTTCTCGAAGAAGTGCTTGATCTGATCCTTCAGGTAGCCCGGCACGTCGTCGATCGACTTCATGTGCGCCGTCATCGGGCAGATCTTGTCGACCGGCACGACCACCAGCTTGGCGTCCACGCCCGACTCGTCGGTCATGTTGAGCATGCCCAGTGCGCGGCAGCGAACGACCGAACCAGCCAGCAGCGGGAAAGGCGTCACGACCAGCGCGTCGACGGGGTCGCCGTCGCCAGCCAGCGTTTGCGGAATGAAGCCGTAGTTGGCCGGGTAGCGCATGCCCGTGCCAATGAAACGGTCAACGACCAGCAGGCCCAGATCCTTGTCGGCCTCGTACTTCACCGGGTCGCTTTGCGCCGGGATCTCGATGATGACGTTGAAATCGTTGGGGATGTCCTTGCCGGCAGGCACGTGGTTGAAGCTCATGATCGCATTCCTGTGTATGAAAAGGGGCATCGCCGCCGCACGGCGTGCACGCCCGCCAATCTGCCGGATGTCACGCCGCCCGACGGCAATCGGGCGCGGCACATTATAGCGGGTTTGCCTGAATTGCCTGTATTGCCGGCAGACGGGCCAGCCGCTGCGGCGTGAGTTCGTCCACCTGCCGGCAGCCCAGCAGTTGCATGGTCGTGCGCAACTCGCCAAGCAACAGCGCGAGCACTTCGGCGGCCCCCTGCCCGCCACGGGCCGCCACGCCATACAGCGGTGCCCGGCCAAGCAGCACGCCCTTGGCGCCCAGCGCCACCGCTTTGGCCACATCCGCACCGCGCCGCACACCGCCATCGACAAAGATGGCCATCGCGGGACCGGTCGCGCTCAGCGCCTCGACGATCGACGGCAAGACTTCGAGCGGCGCGAGCGTGCTGCCCAATTGCCGCCCGCCGTGATTCGAGACGACGATGCCGTCGGCGCCATGCGCCTGCGCCAGCCGTGCGTCGTCCACCGTCTGAATGCCCTTGACGAGCACTTCGCCCGGCCAGTGGCGACGCACCCAGGCCAGATCGTCCCAACCGAGCGACAGATCCATCTGACGGCTCAGCATTGCCGCATGACGCGCCAGATCCGCCCGTTCGCCCACGCTTTTGGCGATATTGCGCAGTTGCGGCGCACCGTGGGTCAGCATCTGCCAGCTCCAGTGCGGATGCCGTATGCAATCCGCCACCAGGCGCGGCGTGAAACGCAAGGGCAGCTTGAACCCGTTGCGCGTGTCGTGATCGCGTTTGCCATGCACCGGCGTGTCGACCGTGAGCAGCAACGTGCGAAAGCCCGCCTCACGCGCGCGGCGCATCATGCTCTCGGCAATGCGCCGGTCTTGCTGCACATAAAGCTGAAGCCACAACTCGCCCTCCGGCACGGCGGCACGCACATCCTCAAGCAACGAGGTCGACGCTGTGGACAACACGAACGGCAGCCCGGCATCGGCCGCCGCGCGGGCGAGCAGTTCGTCCGCCCTCGGCCAAAACAAGCCATTGAGTCCGGTCGGACCGACCACCATCGGCGCGGCCGTCTCACGTCCCCAGAAGGTCGCCGCACTCGACATCTGCGACGTATCGGCAAGCACGCGCGGCGAAAAGCCCCACAGCCCGAAGGCCTCTCGATTACGTCGCAACGCATCGCCGTCTTCCGCCCCGCCTTCCAGATAATCGAATGCCAGCTTCGTCAAACGCCGCCGGGCTGCCCGGCGGTAATCCTCCACGCAGGAAAACGCGTGCATTGCTCCCCCTGTCCTCATGTCCGCTCGTGGGCATCGCCACGAGGCCTTGATCCGTGCCGCCTGCCTGGCCATCCGGCGAAGTTCGCTAGTTGGGCACAAACAATTGCATTACAATCACAATCATTACAATTCGAACACTTACGCACACTCCATGCCGCGCTTGCCTGCCCGGTCGTCCCGTCCCTCCGACGACGCGTCTGCCCAATCCGCCAGCGAAGCGACACCGCTTGCGCCGCGCTCCTCGCTCTTCGTCGGCTCGACGGAAAAGACGTTTCAGGTGCTGCACGCCTTCGACGGCCCCGCGCGTTACATGACGCTCAGCGACATCGCCAGAGCGGCCGAACTCGATCGCAGCGCCACGCAACGGGTGGTGCACACGCTCGAAACGCTCGGTTATCTCTACCGGGTGCCCGAGACGCGCACTTACGGGCTGACCACCAAGGTGCTTCAGTTCTCGTACAACTACATTCGGGCAAACGAACTGGTCGACAAAGCCTCGCCGTATCTGCTCGACATCAGCCGCCGCGTGGGCGAGACCACCAACCTGCAGGAACTGGACGGCCACGAGATCGTCTTCGTCGCCCGGTTCCCCGGCCAGCATCTGGTAAACATCGATATCGTGGTCGGCGCGCGTCTGCCCGCGATGTTCACGGCGTCGGGCATCGCCATCCTGTCCCGACTGCCCGAGGCGCGCCAGAACGAGATCCTCGCCAATACACCGCTTGAGCCGATGACACCGTACACCCTCACCGACAAGAAGAAGCTGCTTGAGCGGATTCGGTTCACTGCGCGGCAGGGGTTCGCCATCGTTGAGAACGAAACGGTGATGGGCGACATTTCAGTCGCCGCACCGATCACCGATCACGACGGCCATGCCGTCGCGGCCATCAACATCTCGGTGCCGACGTCACGCTGGACACGTCAGCGTGCAGAAGCCGAACTCGCCCAGCACATTCAGGTCGCCGCGACGTCGATCTCGAAGTCGCGGCTCTCGACGTTCCGCCGCTAAGCAAACTCAGGGGACGGACGGGACTATCCCCTCGTCCCCCTCAATGCCCTGACGTCTCAGCGCCCTTCAAAAATCGCCAGTTGCCGGGTCAGTTCCTCGCGCAGTTGCGCCGACAGCGCCGGCGCGGGCGGCACCAGCGGCGCGAGCATCGCGGGCGCCGTCACGCCGATCAGATCCATCACCGACTTCATCGGCCCCGGATTCGTCTCGGCGAACGCCAGATTCATCAACGGAATGAGCGAGCGATGCAGTTCGAGCGCCTCGGCCGTCTTGCCCGCCGAGGCGAGCGCGAAAATACGTTGCCACGCCGTGGGCAGCAGCGACGCCGTCACCACGATGCCACCGCGTGCGCCTGCGGCCACATGCAGCGGGAACAGCGTGTCTTCGCCGCTCAGCACCGCGAACGATTCGTCGACGCCCGCCACCGTGCGCAGGAAATGCCACATATCGGTGTTGCAGGCCTTCATGCCGATGATGTTCTCGTGGCGCGACAGCTCGTGCAGCACTTCCGGCGCAATGGCGATGCGCGTGCGGTACGGAATCTCGTAGATCAGGATCGGCAGCGGCGACTCGTCGGCATAGCGCAGGAAGTAGTCGCGGATACCGGCTTGCGTCGGGTTGGTGTAGTACGGCGTGAGCACGAGCAGCCCGTCGGCGCCGGCCGCAGCGAAGTCGCGCCCGGCGTCGATGGCGTCGTGATAGCCCGGGTCGAGCACGCCCGCGATCACCGGCACGTCGCGGCCATGCGCCGCCACTTCCTGCGCCGCGAGTTCGGCCATGCGCACGCGCTCGGCGCGCGAGAGCGCACCGTACTCGCCCGTGCCGCCCAGCGGCACCACGCCGTCGATGCCCTGCCCCAGCAGGTAGCGCATCAGCGCACGTGCGGCGTCGGTATGGATCGTGTCGTCGGCATTCACCGGCGTAGGAATCGCCGGCAGAATGCCCTTGAGTTGTGCAGAGCGAAGCATGAGTTAAACGTCCGTGAATCGTAAGTTCGGAGAAGTCGAATACCGCATCAGGTCGCGAGGCTGCGCCGGCGCAAACGCTCGGCCACCCAGATCAGTGCGGCGATGAAAAGGAACAGGCACGTGGAGACCGCCGCAATCACCGGTGAGATCTGCATCGTCAACTCGTCCCAGAATTGCTTGGGCAACGTGGTCGAGAGACCGCCCGACGTGAACAGCGCAATCGTGAGTTCGTCGAACGACGTGGCGAACGCGAACAGGAACGACGACAACAGGCCCGCACCGAGAATCGGGAACGTCACGCGGCGCAGCGTGGCCCACGGACGGGCGCCCAGGCTATAAGCCGCCAGATCGAGACGCGTGTCGTAGTTGCGCAGCACCGCCATCATCGTGATGACGACATACGGCACGGCCACCACCGTATGCGCAATGGTCAGCCCCACGTTCGAGCCCACCAGACCGATCTTGGCGAAGAAATAGAACACGCCGACGGCCAGAATCATGCGCGGCACCACGATCGGCGCGAGCACGAAGGCGAGCATCGCCGACTTGCCGCGCATGCCGCCGCGCACCAGCAGGAACGCCGCAGGCGTGCCGATCAGCATCGACAGCAGCCCCGCACCGATACCCACCAGCATCGAGCGCGTGATCGCCTGCATCCACAGCGGCGAATCCCACACCTGCTGATACCACTGCAGCGAGAAGCCCTTCGGCGGCCATGCCAGTGCCGAGGCCGAATCGAACGACACCGGAATCATCAGCAGCGCCGGCGCGGCGAGAAACACCACCAGCAAAAAGACAATCGCGCGCAGCACGAATCCGTCACCCTGCTCGCCCTTGTAACGCGGCATCGCGCGCAGCAGCACATCCGTGGCGCTGCCCAACGCGCCGAGCACCTTCTCGCCCAGCGTGCGACTCCAACCGCCGCGACGCTTGCCCGCTTTGACATCGCCGGCGCCGCCAGCCATCGTCGACAGCCCGACCATGCGGTCGTAGACCAGAAACACCACGAGCACCACGGCCAGCAGCAACACCGAAATCGCCCCGGCAAAGCCCCAGTTCAACGCCTGCATCACCTGATCGATGATGAGCTGCGTGATCATGGTTTCATGACGTCCGCCCAGCAGCGTCGGCGTGATGAAGAAGCCGATCGACGTGACGAACACCATCAGCGCACCGGCCGCCACCCCCGGCAGCGAGAGCGGGAAATACACGCGCCAGAACACCGTGCCGGGACGCGCCCCCAGTGTCGATGCCGCACTCGGCAGACGGCGATCGATGTTCTCCATGACGGAGAGCATCGTCAGCACCGCCAGCGGCATGAGCGCATGCACCATGCCGAGAATCACGGCGGGGAAGCTGTACAGCAGCGAGAGCGGCGCGTCGATCAGACCCAGATCGAGCAACGTGCGGTTGACGACACCGTTACGACCGAGCAGCACTACCCACGCGAACGTGCGCACCAGGAAGCTGGTCCAGAACGAGACCAGCAGCCAGAAGAGCAGCCGCTGCTTGCGCGCGCCGGTAAGCGTCGAGAGCCGGTAGGCAATCGGATAGCCCGTGAGCACCGCGAAGAAGGTCGTGTAGAGCGAGACCTTGAGCGTGATGAGCAATACCTCGACATACACCGACGAGGCGAACAGACGCTGATATTCGGCGAGCGTGAAGCCGCTCTCGCCACGAATGCTCAGCAAGAGCAACTGGCCGACCGGATAGATCAGCATGACCGTCAGCAAAATGACGATCGGCGCCGCCATGAGCATCGGGCGCAGGCGTGCGCGCCAACGCGAGCGGCGCGGCGCCGGCTGGACGGGACTGGACGACGAAGGACGAACCACGGCGGATGCACTCATCGCTTACCCCGCGATCGCAACGGCGTCGTCGGCATGCCACGCGAGACCCAGCGTCTGCCCGATCTCGAAACGGTTGCCCTGACGATGCGTCGGGAATGCCGCCACGAGCGACTTGCCCGGCTCGCCCGCGTTGCCGCCGGTGACATCCGATTGCAGATACAGCTTCGTCATGCCCCCTGTAACCATGATGTCGGTGAGCTTCGCCGAGATCGTCGACACACCGTCGCCCCGACTCTGGCCGTCGTGGACATGCAGATTCTGCGGACGCAGCATCAACTTGACCGGACGACCCTGCTCGACCTGCGGGTCGTAGACCATCGCACCGGCGCCGTTCGATCCCTGCACGCCCGGCATCGCCACGCGCACCTGATCGCCCGCGCGCTCTAGCACGGTGGCATCGAGCAGGTTGGACTCGCCGAGGAAGTCGGCAACGAACACGCTCTTCGGACGGAAATACAGGTCGTCGGGCGTGCCTAGTTGCGCGATTTCACCAGCGTTCATCAGGCAGATGCGATCGGACATCGTCATCGCCTCTTCCTGATCGTGCGTCACGTACACGATGGTGGTGCCAAGCTCGCGGTGAATGCGCTTGATCTCGAGCTGCATGTGATCGCGCAGCTTCTTGTCGAGCGCGCCCAGCGGCTCGTCCATCAGAATGATCGACGGCCGGTAGACCATGCAGCGCGCCAGTGCAATGCGCTGCTGCTGACCGCCCGAAAGCTCGCGCGGATAGCGCTCTGCCACATGCGGCAGATGCACCATTTCCAGCGCGTTCATGACCATCTTGCGAGCCGTCTGCGCGTCGGTGCGGCGCATCTGCAACGGGAATGCAATGTTCTCCGCCACGGTCATGTGCGGAAACAGCGCGTAGTTCTGGAACACCATACCGATGTCGCGCTCGTAGGGCGCGCCGTAGGTGACATCGGTCCCGTTGATGCGGATAGCGCCCGCATCGGGCTGCGACAGACCGGCGATGAGCGAGAGCAACGTGGTCTTGCCCGAGCCGCTCGGGCCCAGCAAGGTCAGGAATTCGCCCTGGGCGACATCGAGGTCGGTCGGTGCAAGCGCGACGAAATCGCCGTAACGCTTGGACAGGCCCGAGACTTGGAGATTGGCAACGGTCATGAGATCAGCACCCCAAAAAACGTGAAACAAAACGGCAGGTGAGGATCAGGTCAGGATCCAGCGGTTGAAGCGTTCGAGCGCCACGCTCTGGTTCTGCTGCCAGAACTGGGCATTGATCTGCACGCCGCTCTTGATGTTCTCGGGGAACGTCGGGCAATGCTTCGCCACGTCGGGCTTCACATAGTTGAACGCTTCGGGTTGTGTCATGCCGGCCGGGAAATACTTGACCAGTTCGGCCTGGCGCTTCGGATCGCTCGCAAACTTGATGAACTCGCGGCATGCCGCCGCGTTCGGGGTGCCCTTGAGGATCGACCAGTTGTCGCAACCCCAGATGTTCTGGTTCCACACGATCTCGACCGGCACGCCGTTGGCCTGTGCCGACTGCGCACGCGAGGCCCACGTCGCGACCATGTCCACTTCGCCCGAGCCGAGCATTTGTTCGACCTGTGCGCCGGTGGTCCACCACACCGCCACTTGCTTGGCGATCTTGTCCAGACTCTTGAATGCGCGGTCGAAGTCGCACGGGTACACCGACCCCGGTGCCACGCCATCGGCCATCAGCGCTTCTTCGATGGTGTCGAACGGATACTTGCGGATCGAACGGCGGCCCGGGAAGTCCTTCACGTTCCACAGATCGGCCCACGACGTCGGGGCCTTGCGGCCCTTGAAAGCGTCGGTGCGATAGGCGAGCACGGTCGAGTAGACGTTGGTGCCCACGCCGAACGGCGACATGTACTGCTTCGGGATCTTGGCGATGGTCGGGTCCGACTCCAGGCCGTGGCGCTCCAGATACTCCTTGCCGCCCGAGGTCAGCAGCAGAATCGCTGGCTGGCTGATCTTGGCCATGTCCCACGTATAGCTGCCCGCCTCGACCATGCTCTTGATCTGCGCGGTCGGCTCTGCGTTGGCCTGCACGCCGACGACTTCGATGCCCGTCGCCTTGGCGAATGGCTTGTAGTACACGGCGTCATACGCCTTGGTGTAAATACCGCCGTCGTCGCGCACAACGATGCGTTTGGTGGCCGCGCGCGAGGGCGTCCACACGAACGGGAATGCCACGGCGGCCGCACCGACGAGTGCGGTCTTCATGGCCGTGCGACGGCCCGGTTGCGCGAGCGACGCTGCGTGGTTGTCGTTGATGTCGAGCGGGCTTGCGGAGGTCTTGCGTTTCATCATGGTCTCCGGTCTTGACTGGGAGGGTGGGCGCGGCGACGGAGCGCAGCTTCGGCACAGCCGCCGCGCGCGCAGTTATGGCAAAACAAACAGCAACACTGAAATGACTCAGGGAACGAGGCGTCCCGGATTGAGCAATTGGTTCGGGTCGAGCGCGGCCTTCACGGTGCGCATGAGCGCGAGTTCGGCCGGCGACTTGTAGCGCTGCATGAGCGGCAATCCCGTCTGCCCCACCCCATGCTCGGCGCTGAACGTGCCGGCCAGACGTGCGGCAACGTCGTTCACGCAGGCACGCATCGTGTCGCCCATCGACGCACTGTCGGGCAGCGCCGCCCATGCGGCAAACGAGAACATCGGGATGAAGTGCACGTTGCCGTCACCCATATGGCCGACGATGGCAATGTCGAGGCCCGGCACGACGGCATGCACGGCACGCGTAGCCGCAGCGATGAACTCGGGCACGCTGGACACCGGCACGGCGCAATCGGTCGTGAGGCCGATCGCGGCCTTCTTGTTCGCTTCGCTCACGCTGTGGCGCCCTTCCCAGAGATCGGCGCGCTGCGTTTCGTTTGCCGCGATGACGGCGTCTGCAACCAGTCCTTGTTCGATGGCTTCGCCCAGCGTTTGCGTGAGCACCGCTTCGAGCCCTTCGGCATCGCGCGTGTCGGCCAACTCCACCAGCACATGCCAGTCATGCGCTCCGGTGAGCGGATTCCGGCGATTCGGCACGTTGGCCAGCACCGTGTCGAGCTGGTAACGATTCATGATTTCGAAGGCCGACAGACGTGAGCCGCAGGCGTTCTGGAACATGCCGAGAATCTGGCCGGCAGCCGCCGGATCGCGCGGCGCAAACCACGCGAGCGCATGCGCGGTGGGCAACGGATGCAGCTTGAGCGCCGCCGCCGTGATGATGCCCAGCGTGCCTTCCGCCCCGATGAAGAGATGTTTGAGGTCGATGCCCGTGTTGTCCTTGCGCAGCGCGCGCAGGCCATCCCATACGGTGCCGTCGGCCAGCACGACTTCAAGGCCCAGCACGTTCTCGCGCGTATTGCCGTAGCGCAACACGCTGGTGCCGCCGGCATTGGTCGAGAGCGTGCCGCCAATCTGGCACGACCCTTCCGCGCCGAGACTCACCGGATACAGGCGGCCGACGTCGGCCGCCGCATCCTGCACGGTTTTCAGAACGCACCCGGCTTCGACGATCATCGAGCCGTTTGCCGCATCGACCTGACGGATGTGGCGCATGCGCGCCAGATTCAGAACGACAGGCGCCGGACCGCCGGTCGGCGGCACCGCACCGCCGCACAGGCTGGTGTTACCGCCTTGCGGGAGCACCGACACCCCCGCCGCCGCGCACAGCCTGACCACGTCGCTGACCTGCGCGGTCGAGGACGGCAGCACGACACACAGCGCCTCGCCACGATAGCGACCGCGCCAGTCTTCCGTATAGCCCGAGGTATCGGACGCGTCGCTGAGCACGGCGTCCACGCCGAGCACCTCTTGCAAGTGTTGGATCAGCGTCTCGCGCGTCACTGCATCGTTCATTTCCTGCCAACTCCTGGATTGCGTGAATGCATCGGTTCAACGGCGTCGCCACGGTGTCTGAGACGGTGCGCAGCGAGGGGGATGCCGCACCAGACGCACGTCTGGCGATTCGATGTGATCAAGGATAGGCGAGAAAAAATTGCAATAAAATATCTTTAATTGCAATGCACTCATTTTAGGTGTTTATGCGGATGCCGCCTTTCCGGCGGTCAACCGCCTCATGAGTTAAGTGATAATGAGCGTCACCCCCACACGAGGTGACGTCGACATGCCCGAAGCTACACACTTCATCGGCAATCAATGGGTCGCATCCGCCAGGCGGCCCGGCATTTCTGCCACGCCTGCCACCGCCGTCATTCCTGTTATCGATCCGTCCGACGGACAGCCCTTTGCGGAAATCGCCCGGGGCGACGCCGAGGACATCGACCGCGCCGTCAAAGCCGCGCGAGCCGCCTTCGAGGGCGACTGGGGACGCACTGCCGCCGCCGAGCGTGGCCGCATGCTGTACGCGCTGGCGAATACCCTGGCAAGGCATCACGAAGAACTCGCGCAACTCGAAGCCCGCGACACCGGCAAGCCGCTCAAACAAGCGCGCGCCGACGCCGCCGCGATCGTGCGCTACTTCGAGTTCTATGCAGGCGCCGCCGACAAGCTGCACGGCGAGACGATCCCCTACCAGCAGGGCTTCACCGTGTTCACGGTGCGCGAGCCGCATGGCGTGACCGGCCACATCATTCCCTGGAACTATCCGTTGCAGATCTTCGGGCGCAGCGTGGCCGCCGCGCTCGCGACCGGCAATGCGTGCGTTGTCAAACCGGCGGAGGACGCCTGCCTGTCGCTGCTGCGCGTGGCCGAGTTGTCGCTCGACGCCGGGCTGCCTCCCGGCGCACTCAATATCGTGACGGGGTATGGCGCGCAAGCCGGTGCGGCCCTCGCACGGCATCCCGGCATCGACCATATTTCGTTCACCGGCTCGCCCGCAACGGGCACGTTGATCTCGCAAATGGCGGCCGAAAACCATACGCCGGTCACGCTGGAACTCGGTGGCAAGTCGCCCCAGATCATCTTTGCCGATGCCGACATGGAGGCCGTGTTGCCTGTGGTCGTCAACGCCATCGTGCAAAACGCCGGGCAGACATGCTCGGCCGGCAGCCGTCTGCTGGTCGAGCGCGATGCCTACGAAACCGTGCTCGCGCATCTGGCCGAGGCATTCGCGCACTTGCGCGTGGGGCCGTCGCACGACGACCTCGATCTCGGCCCGCTGATCAACGCCCGTCAACAGCAACGCGTGTGGGACTTTCTGTCCGAAGCGCAACACGACGGCATTGCCGTCATGTCGCAAGGCGAAGTCGTGGGCAGTGCGCCGCAGGCCGGGTTCTATCAGGCCCCCACCCTGCTGCGCGATGTGCCCGCCACCCATCGTCTCGCCCGCGAGGAGGTGTTTGGCCCAGTGCTCGCCGCCATGCCGTTCACCGACGAGGCCGACGCCGTGCGGCTGGCCAACGGCACGCTCTACGGACTCGCGGCAGGGGTCTGGACACGCGACGGCGGGCGTCAGATGCGACTCGCGCGCGCCATTCGGGCAGGACAGATCTTCATCAACAACTACGGTGCCGGCGGTGGCGTGGAGTTGCCATTTGGCGGCATGCGGCACTCCGGTCACGGGCGCGAAAAAGGTTTCGAAGCGCTTTATGGCTTCACCACGCTCAAGACGGTCGCCATCCGTCACGGGTAATACCGCTCGCCAGACTGACAACGATCAATAACGATTGCTTCACGGCTTCCCGCAGCACCCGACCTGATTCAGATCGCAGCGAAGCGCGGCCCCTTCATCGACCGCGCGCTTCGTCACAACACGGCAACTCAGGAGACAAGGCATGCGTTTGCAAGAGAAAGTGGCCATCGTGACCGGCGCCGGTTCCGGCTTCGGCGAGGGCATCGCCAAGACGTTTGCACGCGAGGGCGCGGCGGTCATCGTCAATGATCTGCATCGGGAAGCCGGCGAGCGCGTTGCCGGTGAAATCGCCGAAGCCGGCGGTCGCGCCGCGTTCGTGTACGGCGACGTATCCCGCGAAGACGATCACGTCACCCTGCTCGACGAAGCCGTCACGCGCTTCGGCCATCTCGACATCGTGGTCAACAACGCAGGCACCACGCATCGCAACAAGCCGCTGCTCGAAGTCACGGAGGCCGAGTTCGACCGCGTGTACGCCGTGAACGTCAAAAGCATCTTCTGGAGTGCGCGCGCAGTCATTCCCTATTTCCTGCAACACGGCGGCGGCGCGATGATCAATATCGCGTCGACGGCGGGGGTGCGCCCGCGTCCCGGGCTGGTCTGGTACAACGGCAGCAAGGGCGCAGTCATCACCGCCAGCAAGGCGATGGCCGCCGAATTCGGTCCGCACAACATCCGCGTGAACTGCGTGAATCCGGTCATTGGCGACACGGGCCTGACGGCCGAATTCATGGGCGTGCCCAACACCCCCGAGAATCGCGCCAAATTCCTCGCCGGCATTCCGCTCGGGCGTTTCTCCACGCCACAGGACATTGCCAACGCCTGCCTCTATCTCGCCAGCGACGACGCCGCCTTCATCACCGGTGTCTGTCTGGAGGTCGACGGCGGACGTTGCATCTGAGCGCTCCATCGCATTTGCAGTCGTAGCACCCGTAGTTGTCGCACTCACACCATAACGACAGACAACACAACGTCAATCTCGGAGGAGATTCGTATGAACAGCGTTCCGACGCCCCCCTCGCCGATGGTCAGCACGCCATCGGCGGACTTTGAAGCGGCCACCTACCGCAAGGTCGGCTGGCGGCTGATTCCGTTCCTGCTGCTGTGCTATGTGGTCGCGTACCTCGACCGTGTCAACGTCGGCTTCGCCAAGTTGCAGATGGTCGGCGACCTGCAATTCTCCGAGACGGTATTCGGTCTCGGGGCAGGCATCTTCTTCATCGGTTACTTCATCTTCGAAGTGCCGAGCAACGTGATCCTTCACCGCGTGGGCGCGCGCGTGTGGATCGCGCGGATCATGATTTCGTGGGGCATCATCTCGGGCGCGACGATGTTCGTCACCACGCCCGCGATGTTCTACATCATGCGATTCCTGCTCGGCGTGGCCGAAGCCGGCTTCTTCCCGGGCATCATCCTGTACATCACGTATTGGTACCCGGCCTCGCGGCGCGGACGCATGACCGCCTGGTTCATGACGGCCGTGGCCCTCTCGGGTCTCATCGGCGGCCCCCTGTCGGGCTGGATTCTCAAGGACATGAGCGGCGTTTCCGGTCTGGCCGGCTGGCAATGGATGTTCCTGATCGAAGCGATTCCATCGGTGGTGATCGGCCTTGCCGTGCTGTTCATTCTCGACGACCGCATTCGCGACGCCAAATGGCTCAACGACGAAGAGAAGTCGATGCTCGAGCGCAACATCGCCAGCGACGTGCTGACCAAAGAAGACCTGCCGCTGCGTCAGGTGTTCTCCAGCCCGCGCGTGTGGATGATGAGCCTCATCTACTTCTCGTTCGTGATCGGGTTGTACGGCGTGGGCTTCTGGCTGCCGACGATCATCAAGAGCACCGGCGTGACCGATCCGTTGCACATTGGCCTGCTCACCGCGATTCCGTACTTCTTCGCGGTGATTGCGATGGTCGTGGTCGGGCGCCGCTCCGATCTGCGCGGGGAGCGTCGCTGGCACATTGCGATCCCGGCATTCATCGGCGCCATCGGGCTATTCCTCTCGACGGTCTGGAGCCACAACACGTCGCTCGCCATGTTCGCGCTGACGCTGGCCACCATGGGCATCATGATCGTGCTGCCACTGTTCTGGAGTCTGCCGACCGCCTTCCTCGGCGGCACGGCGGCCGCCGCCGGTATCGCGATGATCAACTCGCTGGGCAATCTGGCGGGCTTTGTCGGCCCGTATCTGATCGGCTTTCTCAAGGACGCCACCCAGAGCACCAACAGCGGCATGTTCCTGCTCACGGTCTTCATGATTCTGGGCGGACTGCTCACGCTCTCGGTCCCCGCGCGGCTCGTGAACAAGTGACGGCCCGGCAGATCGCCTGACGAAACTTCGTCTTGGCGATCGAGACCAAGGCGCCACGGGGCCGCTGGCCGGGTGGCCCCCTTGGGAGTAACATGCACGAGGCCGTCCTTGCCGGGACGGCCTGTTTTTTTGCCCCCCAAGAATCCGCATGCCCGCCAACGACTCACAGACGACGCCGGCCGGCGTCTCGCTCACGCCCGCTGAGGTCAAGTCGATCCTCTCCGGTCTGCTGCTGATCATGTTTCTCGGCTCGCTCGACCAGACCATCGTCGCGCCGGCCCTGCCGACCATCGCCCGGGACCTCGGCAGCTTCGACGCCGTGTCATGGGTCGTTACCGCTTACCTGCTCTCGTCCACGGCCATTACGCCCATCGTGGGCAAACTCTCCGATCTGCTCGGGCGGCGCGTCATCATCGCCGTGAGCGTGACGGTCTTCCTCGTGGGATCGGTGCTGTGCGCCCTCGCGCCGAGCATGCTCGCGCTGATCCTCGCGCGCGGGGTGCAGGGTCTGGGCGGCGGCGGCCTGATTGCCTTGTCCAACACGGTAATCGCCGACATCGTCTCGCCGCGTGAGCGTGGCCGGTATCAGGGCTATATCTCCGGCATGTTCGCCGTCTCCGGTGTGGCGGGTCCCGTCACCGGCGGTGTGTTCGCCCAGTATCTGAACTGGACGCTCATCTTCTGGATCAACCTCCCGCTCGGCATACTCGCCATCTACCTGAGCGACCGGGCATTGCGACGTCTGCCGCGTCGCGAAGGCAAACCGAGCATCGATTACCTCGGGTCGGTGCTGCTGATCGCCGCCACTGTCTGCCTGCTGCTGGCGCTCACCTGGGGCGGGCACCGCTACGCCTGGTTCTCGATGGAAATCAGCGGCCTGATCGTTGCCGCAGTGGTCGTTGGCGCCGTCTTCCTGCGTCATCAACGGACTGTGCGCGAGCCGTTGCTGCCGCTCGCGCTACTGGCCAACCCGGTGTTCCGGATGACGTCGACGATGGCGGTGCTGGTGATGATGGTCAACATCAGTATCGGGATCTACGTGCCGCTTTATCTTCAGTTGCAGCGAGGCGAATCGGCCAGTCGCTCGGGGCTGATGCTGATCCTGCCGCTGTTGGGCATCGTGGTCGGCGCGCTCAGTTCGGGGCATTACATGCGCAAGACCGGACACTACAAGCGTCCGCCGCAGATCGGTCTGCCGGTGGCATTTCTCGGGCTCGCCACGATTGCGATGGGCGTGCAGTCGCTGCCCCTCGTGGTGATCGGGCTGTGCCTCGGATGCGTCGGGATCGGCTTCGGCTCGGCCATGCCGGTCATGACGGTGGCCACGCAAAACGCTGTCGCGCCACGCGATATCGGCATTGCGACGGCCGCGCACGCGTTCTTCCGTGCCCTCGGGGGCATGATCGGTGTGGCCATGTTCGGCGCACTGATCGTCGGCCTGCTGGTCTCCGGCTCGGGAGAGAGCGGCGCACCGCGAGAACTCACCGACTTCCTGCGCCCGGGCGGCGCACCGGCGGGAATGGAAGATCATCTGCGGCTCGCGTTCGGCGCGTTCTTCGCCGGCAGTGCACTGATCTCGGCGCTCGCCATCGTCGCCCTCGGACGACTGCCGGAATTGCCGTTGCGTCAGAGTTCGGGGAACGAGGCCACGGCCATCGAGTAACAAGGGAACACAAGAGAACAATTCCCGCGCGCGCGATGCGCGGTTATGCAAAGCCCGGACGCGCGCCGCAAAGTACGGCGTCGGGCAACGCGGCAAAGTGCGGACTCCCGTTCATCACATCAGGAGTCCGTATTGTTTCCGTCTTCCCTTCCCAGCACGACCGCGTCGCCTAGCACGACGACGGATACGACCCCTGCGGCTACGGCCGCCACGACCCGCAGCGACCCGGGGACCACGACCGCAACGTCATCGCGCACCGCCCTTCTCGCCGACTTCCGGCAGGCCGTGCAACTCCCGCTCAATGCATCGCAGCCCCCGACTCAGGCGCCGCCGCGCGTCGCGCAGGACCCGACAGCGGTGATCCCGCTTTCATGGCCCGACATGCTTCTCGATTTTGGGGGGGCCTTTCAGAATCCTGCGGCAGGCCTGCTCGCATCGGAAGTGCCCGGGGGATCGAATCCGATGTCGCCGTGGTCCGCGCTGCGCCCGCCGATGAACAAACGCCCCTTCGACATCGCCTTCAGTGATGAGAGCCCTGCCGCCCTGGCAGCGGGCCGGATCCGGCTCATGGCCTTGCCGGAGATTGCGCCACTGGAGCCTACGCCATCCACGTCGGGCATCGGACGCAGATCGGGCGTCTCGATCTCGGACAACGTGCTGCGCAAGACGCTGCTCGCCCTCTCGGACGCCAACGCGCAAGCCGGCGACTGGCTGGACAGGCTCGAGTCGCTTGCCGTCGACACGGCATTGCAAAATGGCCCATATCTGGATGCCCGCTACCTGCTCGAAGGGCTCGTCCGGCGGCTGGAGGCGGAGCAGGCCATCGACCCGTGGCCGGTGGCGTTCGAGCGTGTCGTGTCGCTCATCACTCGCTTCGAATCCCGCACCGCGGATGCCGTAAGAGCCCTGCTGCTCACGCATGACAACGGGTCGCGCGACGAAGCGATCCTGCTTGCCGGGGCGTCGACGCACACGAGCATCGATCGCCTGATCGCCCATCGGCTTCACGCAATTGCCGACATGCCCGCAGAACATCGCCTCAGCGCCTGGAGCGATTTGCTCGCCGGCCTGCGACGCTCGACAGCCGGCGTCAACGCCGAACGACTCGCCACGCTGGCGACGTTCATTCACTTGTTACCGGCCCCGGAGCAGCGAAAGGCTGCCGACACGATCGTTACCTCGACCGGCGCGCTGAGCAACCATGACGGATGGAGCGAACTCACGAAAACACTCCTCGACGCCGTTGCACCCGCCGACAAGGTGGCCGTCGCTCGCGCGATGGTGCACCCGGATCGAGGTCTGTACGGCACGCCCATGAAAGCCACCGTGGCGGTCATCGCCGATCACATCGAACGGGTCCCCCGGCAAGCGGCCCGCGACTTGCTCGCACACCTCATCGACATCGCCGCGACGGAGGGGGATTTCGACCATCTGGTCTTCTCGTGCGACGAGTGCATCGAGATGCTCCACGACCTGCATTCGACCTGTATAAGCGGAAATTTCAACGATCTCGCCACGCATGTGCATGGCAAGCTTGTCGAGGCGTTCGAAAACTACCGATCGGCAGTGCTCGACTGACGCCGTCAGGGAGTAAGGGGAAGAAGAGGAATGGGCGCGCCCTCGGGCGCGCCTTTGACGCACACCGATGACAGGCGAGCGCGTCGCACGGAGGTCATCGGTGTTTCGCGGGACTTACGCGGTTGCGCAGGCCCGATAGTGGCGGTTGGCCTGTTCCATCTGGCCAAGTCCTTCGAAGAGTTGAGCCAACGCCAGATGCACGCGCTGCTGCAAATGCCGCTCGTCGGTGTGACGCAGCGCGCCTTCGAGGAACGTCTGTGCCTTGCCCCACAGGCGCTGATGCTGACACAGCTTGCCCAGCGCGTAGAGCAGATCGGGATCGTTCGGATGGCGCTGCTGCCATGCCTCGGCTTTTTGGATGAGCGGCAGCGCGTCGCCGCCGGCACACTCCGCATACCGTCGCAGCAGACGCGGGTCCCAATGCTCGGCCAGCGCAGCTTCCACAATGTCGCGGGCCTCGCGCGGACGATCGAGCGAGATCAGCAATTCCGCTGCCACGTCGGCAATGCGCGCCGACGTGCGGGTATCGGCCGGCAGGTCATGCCAGCACTTGAGCAGGGCGTCGGCATCGTGCCGGTGATCGCGCAGAATCCCTTCGCTGGCGGTCTGCTTGAGCTTGGCGGCGAGCGCCGGATGCAGCGCCTCGCGCTTCTCCAGCACCTTGAGCAGATTCAGCACTTCGGGCCAATGCTTCAGATGCTGATGCGCGCGCAATGCCACGAGCTGCGCCTGCATGCGGCGTGCGCCTTGCGCTCGCATCTCGGTAAGCGCTTCGAGCGCGCCTTCCGCATCGCGGGTATCGACGCGTAACTCAGCCGTTTGCAGCAGACGCGCCTCCTCCAGATTCGCCCCCTGTGCCTCGGCCAGCCATGCATCGCGGCGCGCAAACTCGCGCATGCGATGCGCCGCCCGTGCCCCGATGATCGCCGCCACGCCACGGTTGTCGTCCTGTTCGGCCGCTTCGCGCGCCGCCTTCTCGGCACGCGTGTAGCGCCCCGCGAAGAGGTTCGCCACCGCGTCGCGCAACGCGATGTTCGCTCGGCGACTGCGTTGACGATTACGGTAAGCGGCCACGCGCTCCGGCATCTTGTAGATGTTGCGCAGGATACGAATGATGACGTACAGCGCAACGAACAAGGCCAGCAACGCCAGCACGAAAAGGTTCAGCGACACGTCCACACGGTACGGCGGCACCAGCATCACCACCTGTCCGTGATTGAACGTGGCCAGCACGGCAAAGCCGGCCGCCACCGCGAACAGGAGCGTCAACCAGATCAATCCTCGCATGCGCGGCTCCTTACGGCTTTTCCTTGACGTCCTTGACCTGACCGATGGCGGTCAGGCTGGCGTCAAGGGTCGGCAGTTCGATCGTGCGCGAGCCCGAGTCGACCTGATCGAGCAACGTTTTCACGGCGGCGATGCGGCGTGACTTCGCATCGAAATACTTGTCGAGCGCAGCCTGCGCGACCTGCACGTCGCTATGCACGGCCGACGCATTGCGCGCCAGCAGTGCCAGACGCGCATTGAGCAAACGCAGCTTGAGATTGGCGCGCAGGAATGCCCCCTGCTCCGGTGCCACAAGCATCACGTCCGGGTCGTCCAGACGGCGCACTTGCACCAGTTGCTTCAGGCTGTTCAACATCTCGCCCGACAGGCGGTGCCATGTGGCCGTCCAGCCCGTCTCACCGGCACCGCTCGGCCCCGTTCCATCCGTCTTCGGCTCAACGCGTTGCTCCTCGGCCTGCAACGGCAACGTGTCGATCATGGCAATCGCCTGATCGAGCTTGCCCGTCAGTTGTGGCAGATCGGCGGCCGGCACAGCCTTCAGACGGTCGATGTCCTTCTTCAAGGCGTCGCGTACACCAGCGAGTTGCGGCGCGCCGGTGCGCGCCAGACGCGCGTCTGCGCCTTCCAGCGCAATCAGCGCGCCACGCACGTTGCCGGTGAGCTGCAACTGTTGGTTCGCACTCGTAACGATCTGCTCGGTCTCGGCCAGCACCCATTCGTCGCGGTTGTGCGCGAGTTCCTGATAAAGCTGTTCGAGCGCCGCCTGCTGACTGCGCGAATCGGACACGCGGCCCTCGAGCGACGTGAGCCGGTTTTGCAGATCGCGTTGATTGTCGAGCGCCTGCGCCGTGCGTACCTGCGCCTGCATGACTTGTGCGTCGCCTGCCTGCTGTCGACGCGCCATTTCCTGCTGCACGCGGTCGAGCTTCTGATTGAGCGACCAGCCGCCAATGCCGGCCCCCGCCGACACGAGCACAAAGAGCAGCCACGGCAGTGCAGCCCCGGAGCCACGACGCTTCTGTGGCGGCTCAGGCGGCTGCCACGCAGGCGGGACACCCGCCGTGCCGTAGGTAGCACCGCTGGTTGCAGTGGAATTCGACGCCGCCGGGCCGGTCGGCGCGGACGGGTTCTGGGAAGACTCTGGAACGCGATTATCTGTCGTCATGCTTGACTTGAATGGGATCCGCCCATGTTTTGAGTGCCGCCAGCAAGTTCTCGTCACCGGGCGCGCATTGCGTAATCCTATCAAACCCCGCCGCGCGCGCGGCATCTGCGATGCGCGCATGCGACGTAAAACACGTCGCAGCGAGAATTTGCGCCAGCACTTGTGGGGTGCCCGGCGTGTGAAGACCGTCGCGCGTACCATAACGCGCCGCAAGCAAGGTGGCCAGATGTCTTACGGCCTCCGAGCTGGTCAGCACCCATGCGCAACGCTCGGGCGAGGCCAGCCGGGCTTCGAGAGCGGCCCATGCGGCGGTGTCCGGTTCCGGCGCGCGACGCGTATAAGCGCTCACGATATCGACCTGAGCGCCGCTCGCACGCAACGTGTCGGCCAGCAGTTCGCGCCCGCCGTCGCCCCGCACGAGCAGCACTCGGCGTCCGGCAAGCGCCGTCAGGTCGAGTTGCTCGAGCAAGGCTTCCGAGTCGAATCGTGCCGCAGGCCCTCCCGGCGGCACGATCACCCGATGCTTCGGCGCGGCGACACCGGCGTCGGCCAGCGCCTGCGCACTGCCCGGCCCTACGACCGCGACCGGCAACGCGGCGGGCCAGAGATCGCCGGCATTGGCGTCGGCAGCCTCGCGGCCCTCGGGAGATGACAAATGGATCAGCCGGCCCAGGGCATGCGCGACCGCATTGGGGGAGATGAAGACCGTCAACGCGTAAGACGACAGCGCACCTAATGCGCTGTCGAGTGCCGCCAGTGCGCCGGAATCGGCCTGGGGCGCAATATCCAGCAACGGAAATGCGAGCGTGTCGATACCTGCCGCGCTCAACGCCTTGGCAAGCGCATCCGCCTGCCCATCGGGACGCGTCAGGATGGCGCACGGCGCGGGAGCGCTCGCCGAACCGGCAACGGCGCGCTCGGAGACGGTCTCCGGCACCAGACCGTTAGCGGACGACGGAACCGGCGCGCGCGGGCTCAAACGGGAGGGTCCTTCGGCTCGGGCGGTGGCACCAATGCCAGCCCGCCCGCGTCGATCAACGACTGCGCCACATGCTGGCCCAACGCCTCGGCGCCCGCCACATCGCCCTGCGCGAGCCTGGCCGCACCCTGCGCATGAAGCACCGTGGCGCCATCCGTCGACGCGATGAAAGCACGCAATGCCAGTTCGCCCTGCGGGGTGAATTCGGCGAACGCCCCCAACGGCACCTGACACGAACCACCCAAGGCTCGCGAGACGGCGCGCTCGGCGCTCACGGCCAACGTCGTGTTGGCATCGTGCAACGGTGCGAGCCATTGCAGGATTTCGGGACGTCCGGCACGCACCTCGATACCCAGCGCCCCCTGCCCGGCCGCCGGCAAGCTGGCCTCGGTCGGAATCGTGGCCCGAATACGGGCGCCAAGCCCCAATCGCTTCAGACCGGCCGCGGCGAGAATGATCGCCGCGAAATCGCCCCGGTCGAGCTTGCCCAGACGCGTATCCAGATTGCCGCGCAACGGCGCAACCTTCAGATGCGGATACCGCGTGCGCAGGCTCACCTCGCGGCGCAGGCTCGATGTGCCGACCACGGCCCCTGCGGGCAGCGCGTCGAGGCTGTCGTAATCGTTGCTCACGAAGGCGTCGCACGGATCTTCGCGCTCGAGCACCGCCGCCAGCGTGAAGCCGTCGGGGAGTTGCATCGGTACGTCCTTGAGCGAGTGAACGGCGAGATCGGCACGCCCGTCGGCCAGCGCAAGTTCGAGTTCCTTGACGAACAGCCCCTTGCCACCGACCTTCGCGAGGGATCGGTCGAGAATCTGGTCACCGCGAGTGGTCATTCCGAGAATACTCACGTGACACTGCGGATATAATTTGTGCAGCGCGTCACGCACGTGTTCGGCTTGCCACATGGCGAGCCGGCTCTCGCGCGAAGCGATCACCAGGGTTTCAGGAGCAGCGAAGTTCATTCAGCAACCGCGTGAAGACCAAAAGAAAAAATGGTAACACGCTTGACCGGCCCGAACGGCTGGTCTCGAGAGGAGCGACATGAAGAGCAGCGCAAAGGTAAAAGCCCCGCAAGAGGGCCTCGCCAAGTCGGTCGGCAAGACTTCCCCCGCAAAGGCAGCAGCCGCGGTCCCATCCACCCCGGCAGCGGATGTGCCGGCCAGGTCCAAAGCTCGCCGCTCGCGCGAAGACAAGGACGCCCCGCTGCGCGAGGACATCCGGTTTCTCGGCCGCCTGCTCGGCGATGTGCTGCGCGAGCAACAAGGCAGCGCCGCCTTCGATCTGGTCGAGACCATCCGTCAGAACGCCGTGCGCTTTCACCGCGAAGGCGACCGCAGCGCCGCCCGCGCGCTCGACACGATGCTGGGCGGCCTGACCAACGAGCAAGCCATTCAGGTGGTGCGCGCGTTCAGCTACTTCTCGCATCTGGCCAATATCGCCGAGGACCGCCACCACAACCGGCGCCGCCGCGTGCACGCGCTGGCCGGCAGCCGCGCGCAGCCCGGCAGTCTGAGCGCCGCCCTGCAAAGCCTGAAAGCGGCCGGTCGCGCCGATCCAGCAACGTTGCAGGCGTTTTTCGCCAGCGCCCTGATCGTGCCGGTGCTCACCGCACACCCGACCGAAGTTCAGCGCAAGAGTATTCTCGACGCCGAACGCGAAATCGCGCGCCTGCTGGCGCATCGCGACGACGCCCTCACCGAGCGTGAATCGTCGCGCAATACCGAATCGATGCGAGCCTACGTCACCACGCTTTGGCAGACACGCATGCTGCGTAGCTCGCGACTGACCGTGGCCGACGAAATCGACAATGCGCTGTCGTATTACCGCAGCACATTCCTGACAGAAATCCCGGCGCTGTATGACGATGTGAGCGCCGAGCTGCACGACGCCGCACCGAGCGTGCGTGCCGAGGGCCTTGGCCGCTTCCTGCAAATGGGCAGCTGGATCGGCGGCGATCGTGACGGTAATCCGAATGTGACGGCGCAAACGCTGCAACTGGCGATCACGCGTCAGGCCACCGAGATCTTTGCCCACTACCTCGAAGAGGTGCACTTGCTGGGGGCGGAACTGTCCGTCTCGCAACTGCTTGCCGGCGCAAGCGACGCGTTGCTCACCCTCGCACGCCGCTCGCCCGACGACTCGCCACACCGTACCGACGAACCCTATCGACGCGCCCTGATCGGCGTGTATGCCCGCCTGGCTGCCACCGCACGCGAATGGGTAGGCCACGTGCCGCACCGCGGCGCCGTCGGCGACGCCCGGCCCTATCTCGACGCCAGCGAATTCATCTCGGATCTGAACACGGTCGTCGCGTCGCTCATGGCGCATCACGGCGGCGCACTCATTTCGCAGCGGCTCGGCCCGCTCGTGCGCGCCGCCGAGGTGTTCGGCTTCCATCTCGCGAGTATCGATCTGCGTCAGAGTTCGGACATCCACGAAGCGGTCATCGCCGAGTTGTTCGCCAAAGCGGGCGTCGAAGCCAATTATGCGAAGCTCGACGAGAACGAAAAGCTCGCCCTGCTGTTGCGCGAATTGCGCGAGCCGCGTGCGCTCTTCTCGCCCTATCTCGACTACTCGCAACGCACCCGCGACGAGTTGGCCGTGTTCGCCGCCGCGCGCGATATTCGCGCCCGCTTCGGCCCGCGTGCGGTACGCAACTACATCATTTCGCATACGGAGACCGTCAGCGATCTGATCGAAGTCATGCTGCTGCAAAAGGAGACAGGCCTCTTTCAAGGCCCGCTCGGCAGCGACAGTGCGAAGGCCGTCGAGCCCAAAGTCGGCGCGATGGTCATCCCGCTCTTCGAGACGATTGCCGACTTGCGCAATGCGCCGGTCATCATGCGCGAGTTCTTCGACATCCCCGGCATGCCCGGTGTGGTGACGCAGCAAGGGGGGGAGCAGGAAGTCATGCTCGGCTACTCCGACAGCAACAAGGACGGTGGCTTCCTCACGTCGAACTGGGAACTGTACAAAGCGGAACTCGCGCTGGTACGCCTGTTCGAGGAGAAAGGCATCCGTCTGCGCCTGTTCCACGGCCGGGGCGGCACCGTGGGCCGGGGCGGTGGCCCGACCTATCAGGCCATCCTGTCGCAGCCGCCGGGCACCGTGAACGGCCAGATTCGCCTCACGGAGCAAGGCGAAATCATCGCGAGCAAGTTCGCCAATCCGGAGATCGGACGGCGCAATCTCGAGACGATCGTGGCAGCAACGCTCGAAGCCACGTTGCTGCCGAGCCGCAACCAGCCGCCGCGTCTGGCGGCATACGAGAAGGTCATGCAGACGCTCTCCGACACGGCTTTCGCTGCCTATCGCGACCTCGTCTACGAGACCCCGGGCTTCACCGATTACTTCTTCTCCGCAACGCCGATCGCGGAAATCGCCGAGCTGAACATCGGTTCGCGCCCCGCCTCGCGCAAGTTCTCGGACCCGAAGCACCGCCGTATCGAAGACCTGCGCGCGATTCCCTGGGGCTTCTCGTGGGGCCAGTGTCGTCTGCTCCTCACCGGGTGGTACGGCTTCGGCAGCGCGGTGAGCGCATATCTGCACGGCGAAGGGACGGATGGCGACGCGGGCCGCGAGAAGCGTCTCGAGACGTTGCGTCAGATGGTCAAACGCTGGCCGTTCTTCGCGAACCTGCTCTCGAACATGGACATGGTGCTCGCCAAGACCGATCTGGCCGTGGCATCGCGTTACGCCGAACTGGTCCCGGACGAGAAACTTCGCAAGCGCGTGTTCGACCGTATCGTGGCCGAGTGGCAGAGCACGTCGCAGGCGCTCGCCCTGATCACCGGACATGAGGAACGGCTCGCCGACAATCCGATGCTCGCGCGCTCGATCAAGAATCGCTTCCCGTACCTCGATCCGCTCAATCACTTGCAGGTCGAGTTGTTGCGGCGACATCGCGCTGGCGAGTCGGACGAGCGGGCGCGGCGCGGCATTCACCTGTCCATCAACGGTATTGCGGCGGGTCTGCGCAACACGGGCTGATTCCGCCCCATCTGATGCTGCGGCTCAGCCCCGTGTGGTCAGTGGGGCTGACGCAGCAGGCGGGGCGGCCGGCACGTCGGAGACGTCCGCCCCGGCGCCGGTCGATGCACCGCTTGGGATTGTCCCCAACGACAGTCGCCCGATAGAACGGTATATTTTGTCGGATTCGACCCGATGGCTGCCGGGGGGCCCATCCATCATGCAATCCGATTCCAACGCACGACCGACACACACGCCGACACACATGCCGCGTATGGCACTCACTATCGGCGCAAACCGCATGTCACGCCTACGGCGCACCGCAACGCTCATCACGGCGACGACGCTCGCGCTACTTTGCACCGCCACGCAGGCCGGCACGGGGTCCACAGAGGCCGCGATGCCTGCGCGCGACGCCAGCCCCCCTGCGCTCCCATCGAATACCGTCATCGCCGCCGCGCCGCATGGTGTGCGAGGGCTGGCCGTGCGGCTGGTCTCGCAAACGCTGGCGACCTCACCCGGTGTGCCCGGCACACCAGCCAAATCACAGCCCGTCGTCGATCCTGTGCTCGACCCGCTCATGAACGGCATTCTGGAGCGTCTGGCCATCAGCGAAGCCGTGGCCCGCACCAAGTACACGTCGGGCAAACCGGTTCAGGACACGCCGCGCGAACAGGCGTTGCTCGACAGCGTGGGCGAGCGCGCCCCCCAGTTCGGCCTGACGCCCGCGCAGGCCCGCACATTCTTCCGTCTGCAGATCGAGGCGGGCAAGCTGGTGCAGACCGCTTTGCTGGCCCGCTGGGCGCGGGAAGGCCGTGCCCCGGGTGAACCGGTCGATCTCGCCTCGCGCCTGCGCCCGGCGCTCGATCGGCTGGGCACCTCGCTCATGCACGATCTCGGACGCCTCTGCGCACTGCCCGACGATCCGGCGCGCATGGCCCGCATTCATCAGGCCCGCGAGCGCATTGCCAAGGCAGCGAAGCTCGAAGCGCTGCAACGTGCGGCGTTCGACGAAGCGACCTCGGGCCTTTGCCTGTCGGCGCCGCCGCGTATCTGGACGCTATCCATGACGAACTGACCGGGGGCGCCCCCTCGATGCCCGGCGGGTCGTGGCAACGCCGCCGGGGTTGTATAATCACGCTTTTCCGTGCTCTGCCACGGTTTGCTTCCATCTGCCCCGATGGGCCTCGATTAGCCACGCTACGACAATGACCTCCCAACTCCACAAGAAAGGCGAAGCCTGGTCGGCCCGCTTTTCCGAACCCGTTTCCGAACTCGTCAAGCGCTATACGGCGTCGGTATTCTTCGACAAGCGCCTTGCGTTGTTCGACATCGAAGGTTCGCTCGCGCATGCCGACATGCTCTGTGCACAAGGCATTATCAGCGCACAGGATCTGGCCGACATTCAGCGCGGCATGACGCAGATCCGTGGCGAGATCGAGCGCGGCGAGTTCGAGTGGCAACTGGATCTCGAAGACGTCCACCTGAACATCGAAGCACGCCTGACCGCCCTCATCGGCGACGCCGGCAAGCGTCTGCACACCGGCCGTTCGCGTAACGATCAGGTCGCGACCGACATCCGTCTGTGGCTGCGCAGCGAAATCGATCGCATCGGCGATCACCTTGGCGACCTGCGCCGCGCACTGCTGGATCTGGCCGAGCAACACAGCGCCACGATTCTGCCGGGCTTCACCCATCTGCAAGTGGCTCAGCCCGTGACGTTCGGTCATCACCTGATGGCTTACTTCGAGATGTTCAGCCGCGACGCCGAGCGCATGCTCGATGTTCGCCGCCGCGTGAATCGTCTGCCGCTGGGCGCGGCCGCGCTCGCCGGCACGAGCTATCCGATCGATCGCGAACGTGTCGCCGCCACGCTCGGCTTCGAAGAAGTCTGCGCAAACTCACTCGACGCGGTGTCGGATCGTGACTTCGCCATCGAATTCACGGCCGCCGCAGCGCTCGTGATGACGCACGTCTCGCGCTTCTCGGAAGAACTGGTGCTGTGGATGAGCCCGCGTGTGGGCTTCATCGATCTGGCCGACCGGTTCTGCACGGGCAGCTCGATCATGCCGCAGAAAAAGAACCCGGACGTGCCCGAGCTGGCACGCGGCAAGACCGGTCGTGTCAACGGTCACCTGATCGCCCTGCTCACGCTGATGAAAGGCCAGCCGCTGGCGTACAACAAGGACAATCAGGAAGACAAGGAACCGCTGTTCGACACGGTCGACACCGTGATCGACACGCTGCGCATCTTCGCGGACATGGTGCCGGGCATCAAGGTGCGCGAAGCCAATATGCGCAACGCCGCGCTGCAAGGCTTCTCGACGGCGACCGATTTGGCCGACTACCTGGTCAAGAAAGGCCTGCCGTTCCGCGACGCTCACGAAATCGTGGCGCACGCCGTGAAGATCTGCTCGGATCGCGAGATCGATCTGGCCGACCTGTCGCTCGCCGAGTTGCAGAAGTTCTCGCCGCTGATCGGTGAGGACGTCTTTGAATACCTCACGCTCGAAGGCTCGGTCGCCAGCCGTAACCACATTGGCGGCACGGCCCCGGCACAGGTGCAACGCGCCATCGCCGCAGCGCGCGCGAAGCTCGCCAAGTAAGGCCGTCTGGCCGGCAACGTCCGACCCGTTCGGGCATTGCAGCATGCGCACATTTCGCACGTAAGGGCACCAACGAAAATGCCACCCGATCGGGTGGCATTTTCTATTGGCATGACGGCATCACACGCGTCCCATCAGAACAGCGGTAACGACAGGAAACCCTTGATGATGAGCGCGTTGAGAATGTCGATGAAGAATGCCCCCACCATCGGCACGATCAGGAACGCGATGTGCGACGGACCGAAGCGCTCGGTCACCGCCTGCATGTTGGCAATGGCCGTCGGCGTCGCGCCCAGACCGAAGCCGCAATGGCCCGCCGCGAGGACTGCTGCGTCGTAATTGGCTCCCATCACGCGGAACGTGACGAAAATCGCATACGCCGCCATCGCAATCGCCTGCACGACAAGAATCACGATCATCGGCAAGGCCAGCGTTGAAAGATCCCACAGGCGCAACGTCATGAGCGCCATCGCAAGGAACAGCGACAGACTCACGTTGCCCATCACCGACAGCGAACGATCGAAGACCTCATAGCCCACGAGCGACAGCAGATTGCGAACGACAACGCCCGTGAACAACACGCATACGAACGTCGGCAATTCCAGCATCGTGCCCGAGAGCCAACGTGCAATGACTTCGCCCCCCAACAGGCAGATCGCAATCATCGCCACCGTCTCGATCAACGCCTGCGCGGTAATCAGCCGTACCGTATGCGGTTGCTCGAAACCTTCCGGCGCGGCATCCTTCGCGGCATCGAATCCCGGCACCTTGTTACCGAGACGCCCGACCAGATAGCGCGCCACCGGCCCACCCAGCAAACCGCCCAGCACCAGCCCAAAGGTGGCGCAGGCCATGGCGATCTCAAGCGCCGACTGCACGCCGTATTGCGTAGTCAGCGTTTCCCCCCAGGCGGCCCCCGTACCGTGTCCGCCGGCCAGCGTAATCGATCCGCCCAGCAAACCCACGCCCGGCGCCAGCCCCATCATCGTGGCAAGCCCCACGCCAATGGCGTTCTGCGTAATCAACATGCCTGCCACCACGGCGAGGAACAGCACCAGTCGACGCCCCCCCGCCTTGAGGCTGGCCAAATTGGCCGACAGACCGATCGTTGCGAAAAACGCCAGCATCAGCGGCGTTTGCAGCGACGTATCGAACTTCAACTCGAAGTGCCCGAACTGACGCAGCGCCAGCGTGCCCAGCGCCACCAGCAGCCCCGCCGCGACCGGCTCCGGAATGCTGTACGTACGCAGCGGTGCGACCCACTCGACCAGTTTGCGGCCCAGCAACAAGACCAACGTGGCGCAAACCAGCGTGCCGTAGTTGCTGAACACTAGTTGTCCGGTTTCCATGAACCCTCCTGCAAAAAAAGTGCGTTGAGTGTAGCAATCGGAGCGGCCCGAATTGATGGGAAACTGCCTAAATGTTGAAAATTCAAGTCAATGCACAAATCGAGCGTTTGACGCAGATTCGCGTCAATATACTGACGTTTATCATCAGTTAACGACTCGTTCTACGGAGTTACGGTCGATCGGCAGGGGTACGCAAACGAAACATCCGCAACTCGTGAAATCCAGATGCGGCAAACAGGCGTATAAGGCGCGTCGCCCGTCAGACGACCGGCCCATAAAAAAACGGCCCCGCGCGCTCGCACGGGGCCGTTCTCACACTAGGCCGGGGGAGTTACTGACGCACGCAATCCACGAAGTATTCGGGGCGCCCGTCCACCTCCTCGACGACCAGACCGTGGATATCGGTATGGAAGCCCGGGAAACGCTCGTTGAAGTCGCGCGCGAAACGCAGGTACTCGATGATCGCGGCATTGAAGCGTTCGCCCGGAATCAGGAGCGGGATGCCCGGCGGGTACGGCGTGAGCAGCACGCTCGTCACGCGGCCTTCGAGGTCGTCGATAGGCACCCGGTCGATCTGGCGGTGGGCCAGCTTCGAGAACGCGTCGGTCGGCTTCATCGCCGGTTGCATGTCCGAGAGATACATCTCGGTCGTCACGCGTGCCACGTCGTTCGCCTTGTACACGCTGTGAATCTGATCGCACAGGTCACGCAGGCCGATGCGCTCGTAGCGCGGGAACTGCGCGACGAACTCGGGCAGCACGCGCCACAGCGGACGGTTGTGGTCGTAGTCGTCCTTGAACTGTTGAAGTTCGGTCACCATCGAGTTCCAGCGGCCCTTGGTGATGCCGATGGTGAACATGATGAAGAACGAATACAACCCGGTCTTTTCGACAATGATGCCGTGCTCGGCCAGATACTTGGTGACGATGGCCGCCGGAATGCCGCTCTCGCCGAACTCGCCTTCCACGTCCAGCCCCGGCGTGATGATCGTCGCCTTGATCGGGTCGAGCATGTTGAAGCCGTCGGCCAGATCGCCGAAGCCGTGCCAGCGATCGTTCGCGCGCAGCACCCAGTCCTCGCGCTGAATCGTGCCTTCGTCGCCCAGATTTTCCGGGCCCCAGACCGAGAACCACCACGAATCCCCGTACTCGCCTCCCACCTTGCGCATGGCGCGGCGGAAGTCGAGCGCCTCGACGATCGACTCCTCCACGAGCGCGGTGCCGCCCGGCGGCTCCATCATCGCAGCCGCCACGTCGCACGACGCGATGATCGCGTACTGCGGCGACGTCGACGTGTGCATCAGATACGCCTCGTTGAAGCGGTAGGTATCGAACGTGCGAGCATCCGAGTCCTGCACCACGATCTGCGACGCCTGCGAGATACCGGCGAGCAGTTTGTGAGTCGAGTGCGTGGCGTAGATCGTCGCTTCCGACGAGCGCGGACGGCCTTCACCGATCGCGTGCATGTCGCGGTAGAACTCGTGAAACGCCGCGTGCGGCAGCCAGGCTTCATCGAAGTGCAGCGTGTCGATGTTGTTGCCCAGCACTTCCTTGATCATCTCGACGTTGTAGATCACGCCGTCATACGTGCTTTGCGTGATCGTCAGAATCCGTGGCTTGGCGTTCGGGTCGCGTTCGAGCACTTCGCGTGCGAACGGGTTCGCTTCGATCTTCGCGCGAATGACTTCCGGCTCGAACTCCGACTTCGGAATCGGGCCGATGATGCCGAGGTGATTGCGCGTCGGCGTGAGAAACACCGGCACGGCGCCCGTCATCGTGATCGCGTGCAGGATCGACTTGTGGCAGTTTCGATCGACCACGACGATGTCGCCCGGCGCCACGGTGGCGTGCCACACGATCTTGTTCGAGGTCGACGTGCCGTTGGTCACGAAGAAAAGGTGATCCGCATTGAAAATGCGCGCGGCATTGCGCTCCGACGCGCCCACCGGACCGTTGTGGTCGAGCAGTTGGCCCAGTTCTTCCACCGCGTTGCATACGTCTGCGCGCAGCATGTTTTCGCCGAAGAACTGGTGGAACATCTGGCCCACCGGGCTCTTCAGGAACGCCACACCGCCCGAGTGTCCCGGGCAATGCCACGAATACGAGCCGTCAGCCGCGTAGTGCGTGAGCGAGCGGAAGAACGGCGGCGGCAGCGAGTCGAGATACGACTTGGCTTCACGGATGATGTGACGCGCCACGAACTCCGGCGTGTCCTCGAACATGTGAATGAAGCCATGCAACTCGCGCAGAATGTCGTTCGGGATGTGACGCGACGTGCGCGTCTCGCCGTACAGGAAAATCGGAATGTCCGGATTGCGACGGCGCACTTCCTGCACGAAGGCGCGCAGGTTGATGATGGCCAGCGCGAGTTCGCCTTCGCCCTCACCACCCGCTTCGCTCGAGAACGTGCCGAACTCGTCGTCGTCGATGGACAGGATGAAGCTCGACGCGCGGCTTGCCTGCTGCGCAAACGAGGTCAGGTCGCCGTAGCTCGTGAGGCCGTTGACTTCCATGCCCTCGGCTTCGATGGCCTCCGCCAAGGAACGAATTCCGGACCCGGAGATATTTTCGGAGCGGAAGTCCTCGTCAATGATGACGATCGGAAAACGGAATTTCATTGGCGTTCCTTCGACAAAAGAACGAGCCACGGTCCAACATGGCCGTGGCTCTTGGGCAGTGCGATATGGAGGATGCTCACCGGTGGCGAGTCGAGCGTAGCAGGCTAGGTTTTCGGCAGCGTGACACCACGCTGTCCCTGATACTTGCCGCCGCGATCCTTGTACGAGGTCTCGCAGACTTCGTCGGATTCGAAGAACAGCACCTGAGCCACGCCTTCGTTGGCGTAGATCTTGGCCGGCAGCGGCGTCGTGTTCGAGAACTCCAGCGTCACGTAGCCCTCCCACTCGGGTTCGAACGGCGTGACGTTCACGATGATGCCGCAACGGGCATACGTCGACTTGCCCAGGCACACGGTGAGCACGCTGCGCGGAATGCGGAAGTACTCGACGGTGCGCGCCAGCGCGAACGAGTTCGGCGGGATGATGCAGACATCGCTCTCGACATCGACAAAGGACTTCTCGTCGAAATTCTTCGGATCGACGATCGTCGAATTGATGTTCGTGAAGACCTTGAATTCAGGCGCACAGCGGATATCGTAGCCGTAACTCGACGTGCCGTAGCTGACGATCTTCTGCCCGTCTTGGGAGTACCGGATCTGCGACGGCTCGAAGGGCTCGATCATGCCGTGCTCTTCGGCCATTCGCCGGATCCATTTATCGGACTTGATGCTCATGTGTGGGCCTGAACTGGCGTAGTACGTGAAAAAGTGGGCGTATTTTACGCGATTGTTGCGGTGCGGTGATTTTTTCACACGCACCGCCCCGGCGCCCTCGTTTTACGTGTTCTGCACGACGATCGACGGGAACTTGCTCGTCATGTCCTTCTGCTTGGCCGCGATCTTCACCGCCACTTTGCGGGCGATGGCCTTGTAAAGCTCGGCCACACGACCGTCCGGGTCGCCCACCACGCTCGGCATGCCGGCGTCCGCATGCACCCGGATGCTCATCTCCAGCGGCAGCTTGCCCAGCAGGTCGACGTCGAAATCGTGGCTCATGCGCTCGCCGCCGCCCACCCCGAAGATCGGCTCTTCATGACCGCAGTTCGAGCAGATATGCAGACTCATGTTCTCGATCAGGCCCAGAATCGGCACGCCGACCTTCTCGAACATCTTGAGCCCCTTGCGCGCGTCGAGCAACGCGAGGTCCTGTGGCGTGGTGACGATGACCGCGCCCGTGACCGGCACCTTCTGCGCCAGCGTGAGCTGAATGTCGCCCGTGCCCGGCGGCATGTCGACGATCAGATAGTCGAGGTCGTGCCAGTTGGTCTGATTGAGGAGTTGCTCGAGCGCCTGCGTGACCATCGGGCCGCGCCAGACCATCGGATTGTCCGGCTCGATCAGAAACCCGATGGAGCTGGCCTGCAGGCCGTGGCCGACCATCGGTTCGAGCGTCTTGCCGTCCTTGGACTCGGGTTTGCCGTGAATGCCCAGCAGCGTAGGCAGGGACGGGCCATAGATGTCGGCATCGAGAATGCCGACGTTGGCGCCCTCGGCGGCAAGGGCCAGCGCCAGGTTCACGGCCGTGGTGCTCTTGCCCACACCGCCCTTGCCCGACGCCACCGCCACGATGTTCTTCACGTTGGGCAGGAGCTTCACACCGCGCTGCACCGCATGCGACACGATTTTCTGGCTGATTTCGACCGCCACGCGCTCGACGCCGGGCAGTTTGCCAACGGCTTCGGTGACGCGGGCACGCATCGCTTCGAACTGACTCTTGGCGGGATAACCGAATTCGATCTGAATGCCGACGTGGCCATGCTCGGCCGCGACCTGTTTCACATACTTCCCGGCGATCAGATCGAGTCCCGTATCGGGATCGACGATGCCACGCAGCACTTCATTGATTTGGGCAACTTCCATGTGGTCTCTCGCTCTGTCGAGGCACGCCAGGCAAGCCCCGGCGGGCGCTAACAACTTGTAACATCCATGGCGCACGCTCTCGATTAGCATGCGAGGCGCGCGTGTTTTGGGGAACCAGCCGTCGCGGCAAACTGTCCTTGCCTGCGGTCGACACTCAGCGCTATTGTAAAAGACGGCGCGCCCTCAGGCTCAAAACCCCTGCGAGGCGCGCGTGCTTCGACGAAGTGCTCACGCGTTGTTTCATGACTGCAAGCTAATCGAGAAGGAGCCTTAAATGAATAAGAACACTCTGCGCGCTTCGGCGCTCGTCCTGGCCGTTGCCGCCATGCTGGCCGGATGCCAGACCGAGCAGGGCACGAACACTGCGGTCGGTACCGGCGTCGGTGCGGCAGTCGGCGCAGGTCTGGGCAACCTCATCGGTGGCAACACCACCGGCACGCTGATCGGCGCTGCCGTGGGCGCCGCCGCAGGCGGTGCAACGGGCTACAACTGGGGCGCCATCAAGAACAAACTCGGCGGCCACACCGCCGGCACCGGCACCACCATCTCCGAACAGCCGGACGGCTCGCTCAAGGTCGCCGTCCCGAGTGACGTGACGTTCGATACCGGTCGCGCCGACATCAAGCCGAACTTCCGCGCCGTGCTCGACGACGTCGCCGCTTCGCTCAACCAGAACCCGGGCATTACCGCCAACGTCGTCGGCCATACCGACAGCACGGGCGGCGACCGGATCAACGTGCCCCTCTCGCAAAACCGGGCGGCCAACGTTATTCAGTATCTGAACAGCCGGGGCGTTGCCATGAACCGCATGAGCGGCACGGGCGTGGCCTCGAGCCAGCCGGTCGCGTCCGATGCCACGGCCGAAGGGCGTGCCCAGAACCGTCGCGTCGAAATCCTGCTGCACGCACCGAATCAGCAGGCGCCGCGCGGCTAATCGGCTCGCCTGCGCAAGTTGTGGTTGCAAACGCATGCCCGGTCCGCCGGGCATGCCGCATTTGGGGCCCTCCGGCATCCGCATGGTGCAACGCAGCATCGAAACTCTGCACATGGGTTGAACTAAACCGCCGTCATACCGCTCAGACCCTTCGGAAGTGCCTACCGTGGGCGCTTCCATCTCCTCTTTGTTATTGACGTTACGTGTGCCTAGTTATGCCGGAACCTGGTTCCGGCTTTTTTTTGGCCGCGCCACCCGGCACGGGCGCCTGACAACGACCGGCCCCTCGCGCAGACTCCCCCTCCCGGGACGCCCGGTTGGGCGTCTTCCCGCCCCGCCTGCTAGAATCCTCCTTTCCCCGTCCCTTCAACACACAATCGATCCTCATGTCCCGCCGCATTCTTGTCACCTCCGCCCTGCCGTACGCCAATGGCCAGATTCACATCGGTCACCTGGTGGAATACATCCAGACAGATATCTGGGTACGGTTCATGCGGATGCAGGGCAATGAGGTCTATTACGTGGGTGCGGACGATACGCACGGCACGCCGGTCATGCTGCGCGCCGAGAAGGAAGGCCTCACGCCCAAGCAACTGATCGAGCGTGTCTGGAAAGAACACAAGCGCGACTTCGATAGCTTCGGCATTTCGTTCGATAACTACTATTCGACGGATTCGGAAGAGAACCGTGAATTGTCGGAAAGCGTGTATCTCGCCCTGAAGGAACAGGGGCTGATTGAAGCGCGCGATATCGAACAAGCTTACGACCCGGTCAAGGAAATGTTCCTGCCGGACCGCTTCATCAAGGGCGAATGTCCGAAATGCGGCGCCAAGGACCAATACGGCGATTCATGCGAAGTCTGCGGCTCGACCTACGCGCCGACCGACCTGCTCAACCCGTATTCGGTTGTCTCGGGCGCCACGCCGGTGCGCAAGACGTCCACGCATTACTTCTTCAAGCTCTCGGACAAGCGCTGCGAGCAGTTCCTGCGCAAGTGGGTGGCGGGCCTCGCCCAGCCCGAAGCGGCCAACAAGATGAAGGAATGGCTCGGCGAAGACGGCGAGTCGACGCTGGCCGACTGGGATATCTCGCGCGACGCCCCTTACTTCGGCTTCGAGATTCCGGGCGCGCCGGGCAAGTACTTCTATGTGTGGCTCGACGCGCCGGTCGGCTATTACGCCAGCTTCAAGCATCTGTGCGCGCAGCGCGGCCTGAACTTCGACGAATGGGTCAAGCCGGGCTCGACGACCGAGCAGTATCACTTCATCGGCAAGGACATCCTGTATTTCCACACGCTGTTCTGGCCCGCCATGCTCGAATTCTCGGGTCATCGCACGCCGACCAACGTGTTCGCCCACGGCTTCCTGACGGTGGACGGCCAGAAGATGTCGAAGTCGCGCGGCACGTTCATCACGGCGCAGAGCTTCATCGACACGGGCCTCAATCCTGAGTGGCTGCGCTATTACATCGGCGCCAAGCTGAGCAACACGATGGAAGACATCGACCTGAACCTCGATGACTTCATCGCCCGCGTGAACAGCGACCTGGTCGGCAAGTACGTGAACATTGCCAGCCGTGCCGCGGGCTTCCTCATCAAGCGCTTCGACGGCCGCGTGTCGCCGGACGCCATGCAGGCACCGTTGCTCGGCCAGTTGCGTGCCGTCGCCCCGCAGATCGCCGCGCATTACGAAGCCCGCGAGTTCGGCAAGGCGCTGCGTCTGGTGATGGAACAGGCCGACGCGGTGAACAGCTACGTCGACACGGTCAAGCCGTGGGATCTCGCGAAGGACCCCGCGCAGGCTGCCGCGCTGCATGAGGCTTGCTCGGTATGCCTCGAGGCCTTCCGTCTGCTCACGCTGTACCTCAAGCCGGTGTTGCCCGTGACGGCCGAAGCCGTCGAGCGTTTCCTGAACATCGCGCCGCAAGCGTGGCAGGACGTGAACCGCGCGCTCACCGCCGACACGGCCATCACGGCGTACAAGCATCTGATGACACGCGTTGAAGGCAAGCAAGTCGAAGCGCTGCTCGCGGCCAACCGCGACTCGCTGCAGGCGAGTGCGCCGGCCACGGAGGCGGCCGCTGCCAAGGGCAAGGCCGCCAAGGCTGAAAAGACGACCGAGAAAGCCGGGAAGGCCGACAAGGGAGCGGACGACGGTGTCATCACCATCGACGACTTCGCGAAGATCGATCTGCGTATCGCGCGCATCGTCGATTGCAAGGCCGTCGAAGGGTCGGACAAGCTGCTCCAGCTCACGCTCGATGCCGGCGAAGCGCAAACGCGCAACGTCTTCTCCGGGATCAAGTCGGCTTACCCGCAGCCGGAAGTGCTGGTGGGCAAGCTCACGGTGATGGTCGCCAATCTCGCGCCGCGCAAGATGAAGTTCGGGGTGTCCGAAGGCATGGTGCTCGCGGCGTCGGCCGCCGACGAGAAAGCCGAACCGGGCATCTACATCCTGGAGCCGCACAACGGCGCGAAGCCGGGCATGCGCGTCAAGTAAGCTCGCAAACGCCATACCGGGAAAGGTGAGCCGCGCTTCGTCGCGGCGCCCTTCTCTAGCAAAACACCCCGGTGTCGGACCTGTGTCCGGCGCCGGGGTGTTTTGCTTTACGTCACCGTTGTGCCGCCGAACGGTGCATGCGCTCTAGCGCGACGCCGACACCATCAACATCATCGGACGCTCCAGTTCTTCGGCCAGCGACGGCGTCTCACGAATCTGATCGACGGTCGGCGCAAACTCATCGACCTTTCGAATCCGGAAGCCCGCAGCGATGAGCGCGTTCAGCGTCGTGCCCAGCGTGCGGTGGTACTTCAGCACGCCTTTGGCAAACCAGTCGGTATGGCGCTCACCTTCGATGGCGTATCCGTTGACCGGCCATGTCTTGCGGCCGTCTTCATCGGCGATCCAGTGCGGGTGAGCCGCCGCCATGAAGACCGGGTGCTCGATGGTGAAGACGAAGTGCCCTTCAGGCGCGAGGCCCGTGTGAATCGCACGCACGAGACGCGCAAAATCGCGCACATAGTGGAAGGTCAACGCGCTATAGGCGAGATCGAACGACGCCGGCGGCAGGTCGAGCGTGTCGAGATCGGCGATACGGAACGCAATGGCCGTGTCAGACGTGCTGGCCCTCGCGCGATCGATCATGTTCTGCGACAGGTCGAGTCCGAGGACGGACGCCGCCCCCTGCTCGCGCATCCAGCGCGATGCCCAGCCGAAGCCACAGCCGAGATCGACCACGCGTTTGCCTTGCAAATCGGGCAGCATCGCTCTGATGGCGGGCCACTCGGGCGCACCGTCCAGCCCGTGCACCTGACGCGGCAACTGGCTGTAGCCGGCGAAAAAATCGGGATTGTCGTAGATGTTCTGAGCCATAAGATTTTTCCGGGCGATGGCGTCGGGAATGTTTCGAGCAGGTCACCCAAACGTGGCGGCTTGCGGCACGTTTCGCGTCCGTCGGCACATCGTCAGGCCGGTCTCGTGCTGCGGGCTAGCGCAGATGATCCACCGGCAACGCGGTCGTGAACTTCACCGTTTCCATGGAAAAGCTCGCACTGATGTCCTGCAGATCGGCCACGCGGATGAGTTTTTTGTAGAAACGATCATATGCCGCGATGTCCGGCAGGTAGACCTTGAGCAGATAGTCGATCTCGCCCGCCATGCGGTGAATCTCAACGATTTCAGGCAATTCCCGCGCACCAGCCACGAAGCGGACCATCCAGTCCTCGCTGTGTGTTGCCGCCTTGATGAATACGAACGCCGTCACCCGCAGATCGAGCTGTTGCGGGTCGCACAGCGTGACCTGCCCCGTGATGACGCCGTTCTCGCGCAGGCGCTGCACCCGCCGCCAGCAAGGTGTCGGCGAAAGGTGAACCGCCTCGGCCAGTTCGCCCAACGAACGCGAGGCATCGGCTTGCAGGTTTTCGAGAATTGCGAGGTCGGTTTTGTCCACGATAGCCCCCCGGGAGGAAAATTTTTCCAAATCCTACCCGATTTGACGAAAAGTTTAAAAGCCTTTACCCAACCTCGGCGGGTAAACTTCAGAAACATTCCGAAAACAGGGGCCATCATGAAAATCTTTACTCAACACCCCGCCTCGGTCGGCGAAAACTACCTCCAGCACATGGGATCGGCACTATCGTTCGCGCTGCCGTTGCTCGGGGCGTTTCTGGCCTGTCTCGTGCATGCACTGCTGCCGTTTCTGTTCGCGAAGACGGGGAGCAGGATCATCACTCGGCTGCACGATCGCATGGTGACAAACCGTCATCGGCACGCCCAGCAAACCGCTGAGGCCAATCCAGCAGCGCAACCGGCCACTATCGAGCAGACGCAGGCAACGCGTTGAGCGCCCTCGCAGCGCTGGCCGCTCAGATCTCCCGCATCGCCCCGATCGTTCGCACCGTTCGCGTCGCCGGTTCAGGGACGCTCGGACGCCGGGTCCGGCGAGCGCGACGTCACCGTCACGCGGCCATCCGGCCCGAAGTGGGCATTGAACATGCCCGGCGTGTTCACGCCGTCTTCGAGCCAGCGCCAACTCCACACGGTTTCCTTCTTCAGGCGATATTCCGCCACCGTCGTCGGCTTACCCAATAGGCGCCGCACGTCATCCTGCGACATGCCCGGCTGCACCTGCTCGAAGTTCTCGGCGGCGAGCGCCTGCGTCACGGCCCGCAGCTTTCCATCCGGGGCGATGTCGACCATATAGGTGCGCAACCCACCCGGTGCGCGGGGATACTCCAGACGGCGCGAACCGTCGTCGTTCTCCCAGACGATCTCCGGTTTGCCCATCTGCTCGCGCACCTGCGTCTCGGTCGTGACACCCGGCGTGAGGTTGCGCAACAGCATGTCGTCCGGCTTGACCGCGTTGAACGTGTCACGCGCTTTCTCACGCGCCTTGTCGATCTGCTGCTGATCGCAGCCAAACAGTCCCAGCAGACTCGCGAACAATCCCATGGCGACTCCCCAACGAAGACTCCGGCGCAGTGCTTGCGCCGAATGAACGGAACTACGCGACGTTAGCATCGGTAACACCTCCTCATCACAATTGCCCGCTCCCGGACTCGCTGCGCTGTCCGGGCGTCAGTCGAAGCGACGGTTGAACAGCACATCGAAGCCGGACAGCGAACCGGTGCGCAGCACCAGTTGCCAGCGGCGCGAGACCTGCCACGTGATCTTCACGATACTCGCCGCACTGGTCAGACTTTGCTCGTATCCCAGCGCGAAGTTGTCCGAGATCGCCTTGCCCACTTTCACCACTTGCTCGTCGTCCGACAGGCCCGAGTCGCTGGTGCCGATGCTGAACTCGTCGATCCCCAGATCCTTGATGATGCGCTTGCCGCCGGTCGCGCCGAGCAATGCCGTCGCGGCCCCCGCCATCGCCTGACGCTGGCCGAGACCCGCGCCATCCGGGCCATGACCGAACATCAGCCACGAGAGCTTCTCTTCGTCCGACACGCTGGGTTCCGAGACCAGCGACACACGCGGCTGACGTACCGTGCCCGTGACCAACACCCCGGCAGCGACTTCCTGATTGCGGCGCATGGCCTGAATGTAAATGTCGGGATTGTCCAGCGGCCCCACGAAGTTGATCTGACCGCGTTCGATGGCGAGCTTCCGGTCGAACGCCTCATAGGTGCCCTCGGCCACGGTAATCGTGCCGGTTGCGCGCATCGGCGAGAGCGGATCGCTCTGCACCCGCATGCTGCCGCGCAACAGCAGATCGGCACCTGCACCAACGAAGCGGAAGTCGCGGCCCAGATCCACTTCCACATTGATGTGCGGCGAGAATCGGCTGGCGGGCTTCGCACTGATGCGTGCGGCCTCCGCCTTTGGATCGATCGGTGTCGCACGAGCCTGCGCGCCACCGCGCACGACCACGACGTCGTCGCCCAGCTTCGGCGCACTGGTCGGCGGCAAGGCGAAGCGCGCACGGTCGACGGTGAACTTGCCAGTCACCGACATCGCCTCGCCACTGCCCGTTGCCTTCGCCTCGCCGCTCAGCGATAGCTGGCGATCCGGGGCCGCGAACAATTGCAACTTGTCGGCGGCCAGCGTGATGCCAAGCGTCGGCTCGGGCGTGTCGAGACGAATGTTGCCCGTGGCCTTCGCCGTACCGCCACCACCGCCCGTCACGACCACGTCGCGCAATACGATTTCGGTCGGTGTCAGTGCGATGCGCACCCGGCCATTCTTGATACTCACGCCGGTGTCGAACATCTGCGCCGACAGATCGTCCGCCGTCAGTTCGCCCGTGGGCCGTGGCTTGGCCACCGTGCCCGCCAGCGTGACTTGCAGGCTGGCGCGCCCCTTGAACGCGAATTGCGCGCCAGCCAACGTTTCGAGCTTCGAGAGATCGGGAATCGCGACAGCCATACGCCCCGTGAGCGGGGCGTCGTCCGGTACGTTGGGAATTCCGCCCTGCACATGCAAGCCAGCCTGCACGTCGGCGTCCACCGTGCCGATCAACGACGAGACGGCTTTCACCGTCGCATGCGCCGATTGTCCCGACAGATCGATGCGCGTGCGCAGATCGGAGATGCCGAGGGGCACGCGCGCCCCGACACCGCCCTTCTCCGCGCTCAGGCCGGGAATCCCCGTCACCGTCACCTTGACGTTGTCGTTCACCCCGCCGCGACGCAGCGTCACGTCGCCACTCCGACGCACGACCTCGACGAACCCATCGGCACGCTGTGCGGCCCGCACATCCCATTTGCCATCGAGGATGAGGTCGCTCTCCACCGGCGATGGCTCGCCCGTGAACGACTGCACCACGCGCAGCACTTGCGCGATGTCGAGCGTGTCGAGGGTGCCGGCAGTCTTCAGTTGCCCGTCGCCATAGTCGAAGTTCGCGAGCGAGAGCGCACCCGCCCCCGTCACCAGCTTGGCCGCACCCAGATGCACACGCTCGGCGCTTGCGTCGACCTGCCACGGCGCCGCCAGATGCAGCTTCGGCACTCCACGGTTTTCGAGCGTCTGAATCGTGCCGCGCCACCCCGGTTTGCCACGCGTGTCGGTCATTGCGCCAGCCGCGTCGAGATTCATGTCGAGCGGCGCTTCGCGCAGCTTGCCTGCCGCCGTGAGATGCAGCGTATGCGCGCCGCGCGTGCCGGCCAGCGCGACCGAGAGCTTGTCGAGGCGCGCGATGTCGCTGGTGAACCCCTGGCCGTCGAGTGTCACGTTAAGTCGGTCGCCTGCCGCCCCCGGCAAGCCACCGCTGAGGTCCACCTTGCCGGCCAGATGTTCGAGCTTCTGCGCGCCGAAGACGAGCTTGTCGGCGGCGAGCGTGGCGACCACCGCCGGACGCTCGATCGTGCCCGACACCTGTCCGTCGAGTTGCAGACGGCCGGCAAGGCCGAAGCCGAGTTTGTCGAGCGACGGCGCATCGATATTCACCGCCATCTTGTCGCCCGGCGCGCCAAAGCTGCCGTGCAACACGACCTTGTTGCCTGCCACGAGCAAGTTGGCGTCGCTCGGCAACAGACGCGTGCCGGCGAGCTTGAGCGTGCCGGCGCCGCGCATCGGCAAGTCGGCGTAGACGCTATCCTGCAACGCAAACCGGAGAGAAAGCCCGAACGCCGGACGCAGTGCGCCCTGCGCGTCGACCTGGCCCGTGACGCTCGCGGCCGGGGTCTTGGCGCCACGCTTTTGCGGCCCGTAAAGGTCGTACCACGCGGCCGGGTCGAAATGCGTGAGCTTGATCTGCGCCTGATACGCACCGGTGTCGCCGTTCTCAAGAAGACCGGTCGCCACGACCTTGCTGTTGCCTGCATCGAGTGACAGCGCGTGAATCGTCGTGCCCTTGGCGTCGAGTCCCACATCGGCCCGCATACGCCGCGCGGCGTCGCGCCAGTCGAGGACGATGCGTTGCCCGGCAGCGTCGAGCTTGATGTCGAGCGGTCCCGCGAGCTTCGTCGCCGGCAGTTTGCCGTAGAGGGCACGCAGATCGAGGTCGCGCATCGTGAAGGCAAAACCACCGACCGTGACCTCGGCATCGGTCGTTGCAGGGGGGGGCGACGTTCGCGCCGTTGCACCGCTCGCGGCCGACGCCACGGGTTCCGCCGCAGCCGCTGCCACAACCTTCTCGCGCCGCAACTCACCACTTCCGCTCAACACCGCACGGCCCGCGAGCTTCAACTCGATGTCGGTCAATGCCTGACGCGTTGCATCGAGCAGCACCTGCGTGCGCAGACTCTCGACGGGCAGCCACCCGGCGTCAATCGCGCCCGGCTTGGCGTTGGTCACGGACACAGGGCCCAGCACGCGGAATTCCCTGGCGCCGGGCTCGGGCCGCAAGTCCGCTTGCACGGCAAGGTCCGCCTGCGGCGCGCCGGGAGCAAAGTCGCGCGGATTGAGATGATCGAGCGAAATCTGCGCGCGCGAGAGCGGCACCGGACCGAAAGGCGACGCGGCGATATGCGCCGTCCCGTTCAGCTTTTCGCCACTGGCGTTCAGATCGACGACGAGCGCATCGAGCGAGCCGGACAGTTTGGCTTGCAACGCCACGGGGATATCGCCCGCCTTGGCCTGCAATCCGACGTTGCCGCCAAGGGCGAACGGACGTTGCCCGTTCAGTTGCAGGTTCGCCTGCGCCTCGCCGTAAGGCGTGCCGAGGTGTTCGAGCGCAATCGTGTGTTGTGTGCCGTCGCTACGCGCGGCGACGCGAATGTCGTCGAGCACCAACGCGGGAGACGCCAGCGTGAGCTTGGCGACACGCACGTCGTTCAGCGTCAGTCCGAGCGGCAGACGCAGGCTCGACGGCATGGTCGTCGGCGTGTTCGACGGCGGCGATGGCGCAAACGCCAGCGACACATCGCCCGCGTGCAACTTGTCGACGGTGAAATGTAGCGGACGCAGGCGCAACTCCCAGCGGCTCTCGAGACGGCTGACGGTGATGCGCGTCGCGCCGTCGAGATAGCGCACATCGTTCACCGTGAAGCCATGCGCGAAGCTGCCGCTGCGCCATTCGCCCGAGAGTTTGCCACCCAGCGTGGATACCGCGGCCTGCCACAACCAGCGGCTGCCCCGCTCGCTCGACATGGCCCAGAGCAACGCGCCGATCGCCAGCACCACGATCAGCAGCAGCGTGAGTCCGATGCCCGCCAGCGTGCGTCCCCATCGCCAGCGAGGTGGCGGAGGCGGGGGCGGCGGTGCGGACGTATCGCCAGGCATCGGATGGGAGGGAGGTGGGGGGTTGGGGGGCATCGCAACCATCAGAAGGCGACCCCCAGCGAAATGGCCGGACGGAAGCGCCGGTCGTGCACACCGTACCCGAGGTCGAGATTCACCGGCCCGACCGGGCTGCGCCAGCGCACGCCGAAGCCCACCCCGTGATACAGCGGCGTGGGATGGCGATAGTCGTCGGTGGCCGTACCGACGTCCCAGAACACCGCCCCGCCCCAGTCGCGCGTCACCCAGCGCTGGTATTCGAGGCTTGCCGTGCCGAGGTACTTCGTCGGGAACGTGGTGCCGTTCTGCTGACGGCCGATGCTCTGATACGTGTACCCGCGAATCGACGACGTGCCGCCCGCGAAGAACAACAGCGACGACGGGATACGGTTGCTGTTGCCGTTCGTGAGCACGGCCCCCAGCTCCAGACGGGCAATCACGAGATCGCGCTGTCCAACGGGAAAGTACTGACGGATACGGCCGTACAACCGCGCAAAACTCTGGTCGGTCAGCACGGGCTTCGCGGCGAAGCCGATCTGCGTGTTGATGATATTGCCCTTGCGGGGAAAGATCAGGTCGTCCACGTCGCGACGGTTCCAGGAAAATGCCGGCACGAGCGCCTTGTTGAGGAAACGCTGACCGCCGTCCGGCCGCTCGTCGGTGCGGTAGAAGTCGAGCGTGTAGGCCCAGTCGTAGCGCTCACGCGAACGGGAGCGCTTGACGCCGATCTGGGTCGAGCGCTGATCGAGGCCGTTGAGGTACGTGCGGTCGAACGATCCACGCAGGCTGTTGGTGTACGCGGAGGAATCGGGCGGCATGCCGATCTCGGCATACCCGCCCTGCCGGTACTGCTCCAGACGCGCCTGCGAGTCGAACGTCCACGCCCGGCCGAACAGGTTGTAGTACGAATACCGGCCATTGACACTGGCCCCGGTATCCGTCGTATAACCCACCCCGCTCTGCACGCGGTGTACCGGGAATTCACGCACCTTCACTTCGATCGGCGCGTTCTCGGCCATCGCGGGATCTTCCGTCACCGAGATGATGACGTTCGAGAAATACGGCGTGGCCTGAATCTGGCGCTGCAATTCCTGCAAGCGATCGGCATCGAACGGCTCGCCCACGGACAGCGGATTGACGTTGCGGATGATCTGCTCGGGATAGCGTCGGGTCCCGGTGATGATGAGCGGCCCCAGCGTGAACGGCGGTCCGCTCTCGTAGGTTGCCGCCAGCGATGCGGTGTCACTGTCGGCATCGACCACCGCACGCGAGAAACTCATCTTGGCCGCGTGATACCGCTTCTGTCCGAGTTGGAACAGCGTGTCGTTCTTCGCCTTGTCCCAGTCGGCCTGACGGAACGGAGCGTCCACCGGCAATTCCCACGCGCTGCGCAACTGCGCCACGCGCTGCGGATCCTGCTCGAGCACCGGGCCGTCGAACTTCAGCTCGACGTCCTTGATATGCGTGCGCGGCCCCGAGTCGACCGTGATGTGAACGTCGCGCTTGCCGTTGATGGTGGCCACGTCTACATGCGTGACGGGAGAGAAATAGCCCTCGGTCGACGTGAGTTCCTGAATCTGCTCGCCGACGGTGGCAATCAGGTGCTCGAACTGCGCCTCGCCGATATCGTCGCGCTCGGCATAACGCACGAGGTCGAGATTGTCCTTGAGGAGCTTGGCCAGACCGTTGGGGGCGTCGACTCGGACGCGATAGTCGGCCTGTGCCATGCCCGGCACCAATAGGCCACAGGTCAGCACGGCCATTGCCAGGAGTGCGGCAGGTAGGGTGCGCAAAGGGCGCACGCCGAGGCGACGGAAAACGTCGTAACCGGGTTTGATCTGCGAGACGGTCAAAACCTTCCTTGGAATCTCAAATGCCGCCGCGGGTTGTCCCGCGTGCGGTTCAGGGTGCCCAATCGAACCATGTTGGCAAGCATCGCACAACGACGTAACGTGCGACGCGTAGATGAGCCGTATTTGACCATATCCCCACGGCGTATTCACTCGCGTCTCCCAAATCAGCCAAAAAGGCGAACCGGGACGGGTTTGCGGTAGAATCTGCGTCGATTGGCGCCATTGGGATGGTGCCGCTTCTGCCTATTTTTCAAGCATTCGACCATGTACGAGTCCGACATCACCCAATTCATCAAGCAATTGAAGTCCGAGAAGCCGGCGCTGGAAGCCGAGCAACGTCAGGGCCGCTCGCTGTTGTGGGACAAGCAGCCGATCGACATGGAAGAGCGCCGCCGCGCCCAGCAGTCGCGCGTGGCCCAGCAGCCCTACGTCTACCAAAGCGAGTAAGTCGCCGTCTCACGCACCGAGTGCTGCATTGAATCCGAGTTCGCCCGACGATCCGTCGCCCCCCCCTGAGCCGATCCCCGAGATCGCGCCGGTGTCTGCGCACGTCGATGCCGCAGCGGATGACGGACAACACGACGACGCGATACACGCACCGACGGCCGCCGCAGACGAACCTGCCGATGCCACCGACGCTGCCGGCGCCAGCCCCTCGGCCGAACCCACGGAACACATGGCGCTGGCTGCGGGCGTCCCCCAGGCAGCACAGGCATCGGATGCTCACCCGATCAAGCCGCATCCCGCCGTGGTGACGACAACGGAGCTGCCCGCGCCACAGGACGGGCAGGACACCACGCCCGATATCGTCGACGGGGTGGCGCGTGCGCGCCTGTACGGCGAGCCGCTCTTCGCCCTGCCGAACGATCTGTACATCCCGCCGGACGCCCTCGAGATCTTCCTCGAAGCCTTCGAAGGTCCGCTCGACTTGTTGCTGTATCTGATCCGCAAGCAGAACTTCAACGTGCTCGACATTCCGATGGCGCAGGTCACGAAGCAGTACCTGCTCTACGTCGAACAGATCCGCCGGACCAATCTCGAACTCGCGTCCGAGTATCTGCTCATGGCGGCCATGCTCATCGAGATCAAGTCGCGCATGCTGCTGCCGGTCAAGAAGGCCGACACGGGCGAAGAAGCCGAAGATCCGCGCGCGGAACTGGTGCGCCGCCTGCTCGAGTACGAGCAGATGAAACTCGCCGCCCAGAAGATCGACACGCTGCCGGTGCTGGGCCGCGACTTCCTGCGCTCGCAGGTGTACATCGAGCAAAGCCTCCAGCCGCGCTTCCCCGAAGTCGACGCCGAAGATCTGCGCGCCGCATGGGCCGAAGTGCTGCGCCGGGCCAAGCTCGTGCAGCATCACAAGATCTCGCGCGAAGAACTGTCTGTGCGCGAGCACATGAGCCAGATTCTGCGGCGTCTCCAGGGCGTGCGTTTCATGGAGTTCACCGAACTGTTCGACGTCTCGCGCGGTGTGCCCGTCGTCGTGGTCAACTTCATCGCCATGCTCGAACTCACCCGCGAATCGTTGCTCGAGATCACGCAGGCCGAGCCGTTCGCGCCGATCTATGTGCGCCTGACCTATTCCCCCAATTGAGCGCACAGTGACGCTTCGCGGCCGAGGAAGTCCGTGGAACGAGCGCGGTTTTGCGCACGCCCAATGAGATTTCCTCTACAATCCCCCGGACATTTTGGCGGCCACGCCCTTGCCAGATAAGGCGCGCGCCACTCCTGGACGTCATCAACGTACGCCACGCACGGAACCTCAATGAAAGTCATCCCCTCGATTCACGAACTGCGCGATCAACTGCGCGGACAGAATCGCGTCGCCTTCGTGCCCACCATGGGCAACCTGCATGAAGGGCACCTGTCGCTCATGCGACTGGCGCGCCAGCATGGCGACCCGGTCGTCGCCAGCATTTTCGTGAACCGTCTGCAATTCGGGCCTAACGAAGACTTCGACAAGTACCCGCGCACGATGGCCGAGGACATCGAGAAACTCACGCGCGAGAACGTCTACGTGCTGTTCTCGCCCGACGAAAAGGAGATGTACCCCGAGCCGCAGGAATACCGCGTCGAGCCGCCGCACGATCTGGGCGACATTCTCGAAGGCGAGTTCCGCCCGGGCTTCTTCAAGGGGGTCTGCACGGTTGTCACCAAGCTGTTCTCCTGCGTACAGCCGCGCGTGGCCGTGTTCGGCAAGAAGGACTACCAGCAACTGATGATCGTGCGCAGCATGTGCCGTCAGTTCGCGCTGCCCATCGAGATCATTGCCGCCGAGACCGTGCGTGCCGACGACGGGCTGGCGCTGTCGTCGCGCAATCGCTATCTGTCGGATGCCGAGCGTGCCGAGGCGCCCCAGTTGTATCGTCTGCTGGGCCAGATTCGCGACGAGGTGAATGGTGGCAAGACGGACTACGCTGCCCTTGAGGCGGCGGCCATGCAGGCGCTGACCGCGCGAGGCTGGAAGCCGGATTACGTGGCGATTCGCCAGCGCGCCAATCTGCGCGTGCCGGCGCCGGGCGTCGCCCCTGCCGAGAGCCTCGTGGTGCTCGCCGCGGCCAAGCTCGGCGCAACGCGTCTGATCGACAATCTCGAAATCTGAGCGCCGGGCACACGGCCCCCGGTCGCACGACCGGCGCCGTGCGCTCCCGACGCAAGCCGCGCGTGCCGGTTGCACGCGCATCTTTCGTCGCGCCGCTCGCGCGACACCGCAACACTAGAGGCAAGCCATGTACCGCACCATGCTCAAGTCGAAGATCCACCGCGCCACCGTGACGCATTGCGAATTGCATTACGAAGGTTCGTGCGCGATCGACGAAAACCTGCTCGAAGCCTCGGGCCTTGTCGAAAATGAGCAAATCGACATCTTCAACGTCAACAACGGCGAGCGCTTCACGACCTATGCCATTCGCGGCGAGCGCGGCAGCGGCATGATCTCGCTCAATGGTGCCGCAGCACGCCGTGCGCAGTTGGGCGACATCGTCATCATCGTGTCGTACGCCCAGGTCGAGGAAAAGGAAGTGCTCGCTGGCTTCAAGCCGAAACTGGTGTTCGTCGACGACAAGAACGTGCAAAAGGGCGAGCGCGATCATGTGCCGCTGCAAGCGTGGGAAGACACGCGCGCTTTCGAGGCCGCGCAAGCCGCCAAGTAAGACAGCGTTTCGACGCGCTGACGACAAAGGGGCCCGTGGGCCCCTTTGTGATTGATGCGCCAGCCATCGGCGCAGGCAATTACTTCGCCACGAACGCCGTAATGCCCTCCCACTGCGGCAAGTCGCGTTCGACGCGTCCCGGCGCCACGTCCCACAGCGTGAGGCCGTGCGCGGCAAGCTGCACGTAGTTCTGCGTGTTACGCAGCATGCCGAGCACCGGCAAGCCAGCCTCTTCGCAGTAGCGCGAGAGCTGATCGGCGGCACGGGTTCGGGCATCGACGCGCATGCCGACCACGCCTATGCGCACATCTCCCTGACGCACGGCCTTCTCCTCGCCCAGTTTCTGCAGGAAGTCGCGCGTGGCAAGAATGTCGAAGATCGACGGCTGCAACGGCACCAGCACGTGATCGGCAAGTTTGAGGATCGAGTCGAGCCGCTTGCCGTGAAGGCCGGCCGGCGTGTCGAGCACCGCATGCGTGGTGCCCCTCGGGGGACGGGCGACGTCGTTGTGATCGACTTCCCAGGTGCCGATCGAGCGCAGTGCCGGCGGGCGAAGGCCCAGCCAGGCGCGCGAGGACTGCTGCCGGTCGGTGTCGCCAAGCATCACGGCATGGCCTTGCGCTGCCAGATACCCGGCCAAATTCGTTGCCAGCGTGCTCTTGCCCACGCCACCCTTTGGATTCGCCACCACGATCACCGGCATTGCAGACTCCCCGAGGTCGATTTGCCGCTCATCTTACAACGGTTGGATGGCAGGCTCATGTTCCGGCCGCTATGGGCGTCCCAACGGCCCCCAACGTCCCGACCAGGCACCGCGTTAGCGCAAGCAAGCCCAGACGCGCGGAAGATCCAGATGCGCGGCGAACGCCTCCGCCAGCCGATCGAGCGACGCTTCGCGCAAGGCGTTGTAATCCTGTGCCTCGAGATCACGGGCACCGGCCCAGGTCAACAGCGCCTGCAACGCCTGCGGCGTGTCGAACAGCCCGTGCAGATACGTCCCCATGACCTGATCGTCGGCCGAGCGTGCGCCGTCGGCACGCTCCGTGCCCGCCTCCGCCAGCCAGACGGCAGGACGCTCAAGCGCCGCCCCGCGCGTCACGCCCATGTGAATCTCGTACCCCGTCACCGGCGCATCGCCGGTGCTCAGACGTCCCGCCACGACGCGAAGCTGCTTTTGCGTCTGCATCGTGGTCTCGATGTCGAGCCAACCGAGCCCCTCGGTCGTGCCGGCGTCGCCCTCCAGCCCCAGCGGGTCGTGAATCGCAGTCCCAAGCATCTGCAAACCGCCACAGATGCCCAGCACCTTCCCGCCATAGCGCAGATGCCGCGCCAACGCCGGTGCCCAGCCCTGCGCACGAAGCCACGCCAGATCGGCGCGCACATGCTTGCTGCCGGGCAGGATCACGAGGTCGCTCGCAGGCCACGGTTCGCCAGTGCCCACGTAGCGAAAGTCGACTTGCGGATGCGCACGCAAGGCGTCGAAGTCGGTGTGATTGCTGATGCGCGGCAAGGCGGGTACGGCCACGCGCAATCGCGCCTCGCCGCGGGCTGCCTTGTGGCGCTCGCCGGGCAGCATGTCTTCGCCGTCCAGATGCAGACCGTGAAGATACGGCAGCACACCCAGCACCGGAACGCCTGTGCGCGCCTCGATCCACTCAAGACCGCTCGTGAGCAGCGACGGATCGCCGCGAAACCGGTTGATGATGAAACCCTTGATGCGGGCGCGCTCACTGTCCGACAGACAGGCAAGCGTGCCGAGCAATTGCGCGAACACACCGCCCCGGTCGATGTCGGCCACGAGCAGCACCGGGGCGTCGACCGCCTCGGCGAAGCCCATGTTCGCAATGTCACGCGCGCGCAGATTCACCTCGGCCGGACTGCCCGCGCCTTCGACGAGTACCGTGTCGTAGCCCGCGCGCAAACGCTCGTAAGCGGCCAGCACGGCCGACATCGCACGCGGTTTGTACTCGTGATAGGCACGCGCATCGAGATCGGCCATGACCTTGCCACCGATGATGACCTGCGCGCCCCGGTCGCTGCTCGGCTTGAGCAGCACCGGGTTGAAGTCGGTATGCGGCGCGACACCGGCGGCCTGTGCCTGCAAGGCTTGTGCGCGCCCGATCTCGCCGCCGTCGGCCGTCACGGCGCTGTTGAGCGCCATGTTCTGCGGCTTGAACGGCGCCACACGCACGCCCTCGCGATACAGCAGGCGGCACAGCCCGGCGACCACCGTGCTCTTGCCGGCGTCCGAGGACGTTCCCTGAATCATCAGGGTGCCCCGGTAAGCGCCTGACGACGCACCGAAATTGACAGGGATTTCACTCATGACGCGGATTATCGCATCGGGCGCTCGTACAATATCGCCCATGAGTGCCCTCGACCTGACTTTCGTGCTGGGCGGCGCGCGCTCCGGCAAGAGCGCGTTCGCCGAGCGTCTTGCCGGACAAAGCGGCCTGCCAGTCACCTACCTCGCCACCGCTGCGGTGAGTGACGAGCCCGAGATGCGCGCTCGCATTGCCCATCATCGTGCGAGCCGTCCGTCGCACTGGCCCACCGTGGAAGTTGGCCGCGACCTCGCAGGCGCGTTGCGCGACGTCGCCCGGGACGGCCGTTGCGTGCTGGTCGACTGTCTGCCCTTGTGGCTGGCCGGCTGGCTCTGCCCTCCCGACGATCATCCCGAGGGGGCGGTCAGCGATGCGCAATGGCACGACGTCGTTGAATCGCTTGCGCAAACGCTGGCGTCGTTGCCCGGCAAGATCATTGTCGTCAGCAATGAAATCGGACTTGGCGTGATCCCCATGGGCTCGCTTACGCGCCGCTATGTCGATGAACTCGGACGTCTGAACCAGCGTGTCGCCGCGCTGGCCCCGCAAGTGCGCTTTGTCGTCGCCGGACTGCCGATGGCCGTCAAAGGATAATCGTCGATGCTCACCGGACTCGCTCCCGAATCGCTCTGGCTCGCCGCGCTGATCGGTGTGCTGCTCGACGCCTGGCTCGGCGAGCCGCGCCGATGGCATCCCCTGGTCGGATTCGGCTATATCGCGAATGGCGTCGAGGCCTGGCTCAATGATCCCGCGTCGCGCGACAAGCCGTTCAGCGCCATGACGCGTGGCACCTGGGCATGGACGATCATGCTGGCGCTGCCGGTCCTCATCGCGTGGGCGCTGACGTTCCTGCCGGGCTGGGGCGGTATTGTCTGGCAGGCGCTGGCGTTGTATGCGGCGCTGGGCGCGCACAGTCTGCGCGACCATGTGATGCCCATCGCCCACGCCCTGCGCGACGGCGATCTGACGCAGGCACGCGCGCTGACCGCCCGCATCGTCTCGCGCGACACCGACGACGCGAGCGCGTCCGATCTCGCGCGTGCAGCGGTGGAATCGACACTGGAGAACGGCAACGATGCGATCTTCGGCGCCCTCTTCTGGTTCGCCGTCGCGGGCGCCCCCGGCGTCGTGCTGTTCCGGCTGGCAAATACGCTCGACGCCATGTGGGGCTATCGCACCGACAAGTTTCTGTATTTCGGCCGGCCGGCGGCGCGCATCGACGATGTGCTCAACTGGATCCCCGCACGCCTGACGGCGGCAAGCTATGCCATCTTCGGCGATGTCGCACGTGCCATCGACTGCTGGCGCACCCAGGCGAGTGCGTGGTCCAGCCCCAATGCCGGGCCGGTCATGGCCGCCGGGGCAGGCAGCCTCGGCGTTCAGTTGGGGGGCCCCGCACGCTATCACGGCGAGTGGGAGACGCGCCCGGCCCTGGGCTGCGGCCGGGAACCCTCCGCACAGCACATCAAGGCCGCGTGGCGGCTCATCTCGCGCTCGATGTGGATGTGGCTGATCGTCAGCGGCGCACTGGCGCTCTTCGCCGCGGCGCAGGCGGATGCCATGCCCATTGGCGTGGTATCGCCGTAATCGCCGTGTCTGCTTGACTCATGTCATCGTCATTCATTTCGCCATCATCAGTCGTTTCAGCCATGTCCGCCGAACCCACCGTGCCCGCGGCGCCTCGTCACGGGGGCAATCTGGGCGAAGCCATCCGGCGTTATGCACGTCCGCGTGAAGACTGGCTCGACCTGTCCACCGGCATCAATCCCAACGGCTACCCCGTGCCGATGCCCCCGCCGAGTGCCTGGCGCGATTTGCCCGATGCGTTCGACGATCTGTGCGACGTCGCCGCACAGTATTACGGCGTACCGGTTCGCACCGTTGTGCCGTGTGCAGGTTCGCAGGCGGTCATCCGAGCGCTGCCCACCTTGTTGCGGCCCGGAAAGGTCGCCGTCGCCTCGCTCACGTACAGCGAGTACGCCCCGGCGTTCGCGAATGCAGGCCACACACTGGTGCCGTGGCTAGGCCCCGAGGCAGGCTTGCCCGACGTCGACTATCTCGTTTGGGTGAATCCGGACAACCCCACGACACGACGAGTGTCCCGCGAAACGTTGACGCGATGGCAAGGCCTGCTGGCCGAACGCGGCGGCGTGCTGATCGTCGATGAGGCATTCGCCGACGTTTCGCCGCAGACGTCGATGGCGCCACACGTCGGCGAGGCCGGCCTCGTCGTGTTGCGCTCCGTGGGCAAGTTCTTCGGCCTCGCGGGCATTCGCGCCGGCTTTGCGCTGTGTCCGGAAGCGCTGGCAACACGTCTCGCCGAACGTCTGGGTGCGTGGACGGTCAGTGGCCCGGCAAGGTTCGCTGTCCGAACTGCCTTGCGCGACATTGCCTGGCAAACCGCAACCCGCGAACATTTGGTGCGCGACGGCGAGCGACTTCTCACCCTGCTGCGCTCGCACGGCTGGCCGGCCACAGGCACGCCGCTGTTTGCGTGGACGCCACACCCGATGGCACCGCACTGGCACGAACGCCTAGCGGTTAAGGGGATCTGGACACGCCTTTTCGATGAGCGGCCGGTGACGCTCGAGAACAGCCCAATAAGCGGGGCGGCAAGCGGGGCGACACAAGTCCTGCCAAGCCTGCGGCTGGGCCTGCCGCCGACGGAAAATGCGTGGCAACGACTGCAAGCTGCGCTGATCGAATTACGTGCCGGGTAAAGTTTTCGGGAACTGCTGACTACAGCAGCCATCCAATCTCCCCGTTATGCTTCCGATCGGGCACATCGACGCCACGGACCCCGGCTTACACCGTATTAAAAACCGTGCGTTTGGGGCCCTTTTCGTTACAAATTGAAGCATTTCTGCAACAAATGCACACAGTCATCGCCGGAGGGCGCCGTTAGACTGAAGGTTCTTTCGCAAGGGCTTTCCCCAGATATAAAGGACGACCAAATGAAAAAACTGCCTCTGTTGCTTGCTACGCTCCTGACCGCTGCCGTTGTGACGGTCGGTTGTACGAAGAAGGAAGATCAAACGGCCGCGCCGGCCGCCGACACGTCGGCATCGGCACCGGCCAGCGATGCAGGTGCCGCGATGAGCGCTCCGGCATCGGACGCGGGTGCGGCAGCCCCGGCGCCGGCCTCCAACTAACGCGGCAGGCCGGTTGACCAGACACTGTCCAGGCTTCGGCCATCGGTACGGTATCCTGTCCAACCCGGTACCGCTCCGGTGTCCCGTCACGCTCCAGTAACGTGCTGACAACACGGTGACACCGGGTTAGTCGAGCGCTTCATGCGCTTCATGCGCTCCACGCGGTTAACGACTGCGCCCCCTGAACGCTTCGGCGTCAGGGGGCGCAGTCGTTTCGGGCCTACTCGTCTCGTGTGCCGCTGGGCGGGGCCGCCAGACGGTTACTTCACGACCGTTATGCCACCGTCGATCACGCCGTAGGCTTGTACCTTGCCAGTCCCGGTACTGCTGGCGCTGGAACCCGACCCACCGCCGGGGGCGGCACAGGCACCGAGCAGGGTCACCAGGGCGAGCGCCAGTGCGCTCATCAATCCGATATTTCGTTTCACGACTTCCACTCCCATAAACACTCAGACAGTCGGCCCGCGCGGAATGGCTGGGCGCTTTACCTGTCGACGGTCTGACGCATACTGACACATGACGTCACGCTTCGTTCGACAGCCCTCGCGTGACATCGGTTCGCTGCGCGCGCACATCCGGCCCTTGTCGCAGCGCGGCAACCCGCCGAGAATGTCGGGTCGGTTACGTGGGCGGGCGGTCATTGCGACGTTTCGCCAACGCCCTCCCTCCCATATTTCAGCCGCCCGCCTCGATGTCGCTCAATCACACGGCCAATCGCCGCCCCTACCGTCACCTGATCGCCCTGGTAAGCGCCTGTATTGCCACGCTCGGCGCCCATGCGGCCGTCACCGTCAAAGACGATACCGGCGCCACCGTTACGCTCGCGGCACCGGCACAACGAATCGTGAGCCTGTCACCGCATGCGACCGAGTTGCTCTTCGCAGCGGGCGCGGGCGACAAGGTGGTGGGCGTGGTGGCCTATGCCGACTATCCGGAAGCGGCCCGCAAACTGCCGCGGGTCGGCGACAACAGCGCGCTCGATCTCGAACGCATTCTCTCGCTCAAGCCCGACCTGCTCGTGGTGTGGATGCATGGCAACTCGCAGCGTCAGGTCGAAGCACTGCGTCAGTTGAAACTGCCGGTGTTCTACTCCGAACCGAAACATCTGACCGACTTGCCTGCGGCCATCGAGACGCTGGGCACGTTGACCGGCACGCCTGCCAAAGCGCGAGCCTCGGCGGAGGCGTTCCGGACGCGATACGAAGCCCTGCGCAAGCAATATTCGTCGCGCGCACCAGTGTCCGTTTTTTATCAGGTCTGGACGCAACCGCTCATGACCCTGAACGGCACGCATATGGTCAGCGATGTGATCCGGCTGTGCGGCGGCGTGAACGTCTTCGCCGACGAAGCGCCGCTCGTGCCGCGGGTGTCAGTGGAAGCGGTGCTGGCCAAACGGCCCGAAGCGATGTTCACCGCGACACCGGGCGCCACGAAGTCAGACAAGCCGCTCGCCACGCTCGACAGTTGGCGCAAGTGGCCGCAGTTGCCCGCCGTGGCACACAACAACCTGTTCGGCATCGATGGCGACCTCATCAACCGGCCTGGCCCGCGTATTCTCGACGGCGCACGCACGATGTGCGAAGACCTCGACGTCGCGCGTTCGCGTCGCACGTCGGCCGCTCAGTAATACGAACCCGGGAAATGGCTGCGCAGGTCGAGGCGTCGCGACCTGCGTCAATTCAAGCGTTCCAGCGAAGCAAGCGGGCGTTGCCGTCGTCGTCGAGGCGAAGGTGGCAGAGGCCACCAAAATCGAGCGACCACGACAGACATGCCGTCGTGGGCATACGCAGCGCGGTCGCCGTGTGCAGACGAATCGGCCCGGCGTGCGCCACGACCACATGCACGTCGTGCACGTCACGCGTGGCGCTAGCTGCGCCGCGTAACGCCCGCGCCCAGGCGTCCATACGCAACACGATATCTCGCGCCGACTCACCGCCGGGCGGCGCATAGCCACCGACATCGCGCGCCCAGGCGTCGAGATCGTTTCGGTCGATGGCGTCCCATGGCTGCATTTCCCATGTGCCAAAGTCCATCTCGGCAAGACGCTCGTCTACCGTCACGGGCAAACCAAACGACGTCGCCAGCACCTCGGCGGCGCGGCGCGCGCGTCGCAGGGGACTGCTGTGGATCGCCACGGGCGTGCGATCATCGAGCAACGCCGCGAGCTTGGCCTGCATCGCCGCCACCGACGCATCGAAGCGCGCCGCATCGACCGGCAAATCGGTGCGTCCGTAGCAAAGTCCTGGCGCGATGTCCGGCGGCGGATGCCGCATCAGTATCAGATCCACGCGCACACCGTCAGGTATAACGCGAGTTCGCCGATTTGCTGAGCGAAGCCCAGCGTATCGCCGGTATAGCCACCGAGACGCCGGCGCAGATAGCGAATGAAGCCTGCGCGCACGGCGACCAGCACGACAGCGCCGGTCACGCCCGCGCGCCAGTCCGGCCATAGCCACCACGGCACGCTGCATGCGATACCGAACATGAGTCCGTTCAGGCTGAGCCGCTGGGCAACGGGTTTGGCCTTGCCTTGCGCACGCACATAGTCGAGCGTGCGCAGCAGGCTGATGGCCATGCTGCGGCTCGCCGCATGTGCGCCGATCAGCACCACGGCAAACCCGCCCCACCCCACTGCCGACTGAATGTCGACGAGCGCTTGCCACTTCACGGCAAGCGCCAGCCACAACGCCACGGCGCCGTAGGTGCCGATGCGCGAGTCGTGCATGATCTCCAGCACGCGCTCACGCGTGAACGCGCCACCGAACGCATCGACCGAATCGGCCAGTCCGTCCTCGTGAAACGCCCCTGTGAGCAGCACACTCACCCCCAACCCGAGCGCGATGGCGAGAGGCGGCGACCACAACTTCCCCATCGCTACCGTCAGCAACGCGACGACTGCGCCGACGAACACGCCGACGAGCGGGAAATAACGCGTCGCGGCATTCAACTGTTCGGGGGAATAACCGACCCACTGCGGAATCGGCACGCGCGTGAAGAAGCCAAGCGCGCTAAGAAAGAGTCGCAACTGTCCCCTGGCGTCCCCGAACGACGGCGACGCAGTCTGCGCGTGCGCCGGCGGATCCTGCGTCACCAGATCGCGCGACGGCGGTGCCGCATCGTGCAAGGGGTCGGGGGACGGGGTCGTCATTGCCCTGCGGCCTCGCGATCGCTCACGCCCGCGTCTTCGAACGTCGCCATCTCACGCAAGAATGCGGCAGCGGCCTGAATCAACGGCATCGCCAGCGCGGCCCCCGTGCCCTCCCCCAGACGCAGCCCCAATTGCAGCAACGGTCTTGCGCCCAGGATATCGAGCATCGCGCGATGGCCGGTTTCATCCGAGGCGTGCGCGAAGACACAGTAGTCGAGTACCGCCGGCGATACCCGCGCGGCCACGAGCAGCGCAGAGGTGCTGATGAAGCCGTCCACGACGATCACGAGCCCAAGCTTCGCGGCGGCGAGATACGCGCCCGTCATCATGGCGATCTCGAAGCCACCGAAGGTCGCGAGCGTTTCCAGCGGATCGGGGGTATCGCCGGTGGCCGGATGCGCCGCGAGCGCGCGTTCGAGAATGGCCGTCTTGCGCGCCAGTCCTTCGTCATCGACGCCCGTGCCACGACCGACACAGGCGGCGAGCGGCAGGCCGGTCAGTCGCTGCATCAGACACGCCGCCGACGACGTGTTGCCGATGCCCATCTCACCGAAGCCGATCATGCGCGCGCCCCGCGACGCATGTGCGACGACACGCGCCGCACCGGCAGCCAGCGCCGTGTCGAGTTGCTCACGCGTCATGGCCGGCGCGTCGAGGAAATTCTGCGTGCCGCGCGCCACAGGAATGTCGACGAGCGACGCGTGCGTCGGAAAGTCTGCCGCCACACCGGCGTTGACCACTTCAAGCTCAATGCCATGCGTACGACAGAACACATTGATCGCCGCGCCGCCTCTCAGGAAGTTAAGCACCATCTGCGCTGTCACTGCCTGCGGATACGGACTCACGCCGGCCGCCACCACGCCGTGATCGCCCGCGAAAACCAGCATCGTGGGACGCGCGAGATCGGGGGCCACACTTTGCTGAATCCGGCCGATCTGATGGGCGACGCGCTCGAGCGCGCCCAGACTGCCCGGCGGCTTCGTCTTGATGTCGATGGCATGGTCGAGTGCGGCGTCCATCTCGGAGGACGGCGCTGCGATATCGAACAGTTCGTTAAGCAACGGGCGAAAAGCGGTCATACGGAGACGTCCTGAAACGATGAAGCGAAGATTACATTTCCACGCCGGGCTGCGCGCGGATGCCCTGGGCAAACGCGTGCTTCACCGGCGTCATGTCGGTCACGGTGTCGGCGGCGTCGATGAGCGCCTGCGGGGCACCGCGACCGGTGATCACGACGTGCTGCATCTCGGGACGCGCCGCCAGATCGGCCACCACGGTATTCACATCGAGATAGCCGAGCTTGAGCGCGATATTCAGTTCGTCGAACAGCACCAGGCCGAACGACGGGTCGCGCAACATGCGACGCGCCTGCTCCCAGGCCGCTTCCGCTTTGGCGATGTCGCGTGTGCGGTCTTGCGTCTCCCACGTATAGCCTTCGCCCATCACATGGAACTCGCACGCTTCGGGAAAGCGACGCAGGAATTTTTCCTCGCCGGTCGGGATCGCGCCCTTGATGAATTGCACGACGCCCGTCTTCATGCCGTGGCCCATCGCGCGCACCACCATGCCGAAGCCGGAACTCGACTTGCCCTTGCCGTTGCCGGTCGTGATGACAATCACGCCACAGTCGCGCTGCGCCTGGGCGATCTTGTCGTCGATGACGGCCTTCTTGCGCACCATGCGCGTGCGATGGCGCTCGTTGCGGCCGTCGTTCTCGGTGTCGGCTTCCGGTTGGGACGGCGGTGTGGGTTGCGGCTTGTCTTGCGTCATGAAGGGCACCTGTCAAAAGCGGGCATGCAGCGCAGGACGGCCGCATGCGGGTGAGAGTGTACGCCGACGGATTACGGGGCGAGTGGATACGGTAGCGTCATGCATGGCGTTCAGGAACGGCGCACGGGCACGAGTGCCTCGTCCTCGCCATCGCGAATGAGGCGCAGCGGATAGCCGAAAGCATCGCTGCAATGTTCGGCCGAAAGCACTTCATGCACGGGGCCGGCGCGCCAGCCGCCACGGCCATCGAGCAACAGCGCGTGCGTGGCGAAGCGCCGCGCGAGATTCAGATCGTGGCACGAGAAGATGACGGCGGCTTCGTCACGTTGCGCGTGGCGCGACACCTGTTCGAGGGCGTCGATCTGATGATGCAGGTCGAGATGGGCCACCGGCTCGTCGAGCAGCAACAGTGGCGTGGCCTGCGCCAGTACAGCGGCCAGCGACACACGCTGACGCTCGCCGCCCGAGAGCGTCGTGACATCACGCGCCGCAAAGGCTTCCAGACCGACTTGTGCGAGCGCCGCCATAGCGGTGGCCACGTCTTCGTCCGACTCCCACGCGCCCCAGCGCCCTTGCGTCAGATACGGGTGACGTCCGGCCAGCACGACTTCGAGGGCCGTGGCGCCGAACGCGTCGCGTGTTTGCTGCGGCATCAGCGCCCGCACCCTGGCAAGCGGCGCGGCACGCCACTGCGCCAGTGGCTTGCCGCCGATCTCCACGCGACCACTGCCGGCAATGGCCGCGCCGCGCTGTGGGCGGCTCTCCATCGGACGCAAGCCGGCGAGCGTGCCGAGCAATGTGGTCTTGCCAGCCCCGTTCGGTCCTGCCAGACACCAGCACTCCCCCGTCGCGACGGCAAGATCGAGCCAATCGACGAGCACACGCTCGCCGGCGCGCAATGTGAGGGCATGGGTTTGCAGCAGCGGTAGACTCATCGGATGGCCCGCCGGGAAAGGAGCCACAGAAAGACCGGCACGCCGATCATCGCGGTAATGACACCGACGGGGAGTTGCGTCGGGGCGATGATCGTGCGCGCCACCAGATCGGCGAGCATGAGCAACGCACCGCCGGCGAGCGCAGCGGCAGGCAACAGCATGCGCTGATCGTTGCCGAAACGCAGACGCAGAATGTGCGGCACGACAAGTCCGATGAAGCCGATGCTGCCGGCCGTTGTCACGGCAACCGCCGTGGCCAGCGACGCCGCCAGATAGATACGGGCACGCAGCGGGCCGACGGCAACACCAACGGCCTGCGCCACCGCTTCGCCGCGCAAGAGCACGTTCAGCCGATGCGCCACGGGACACACAATGAGCAGCGTAACCGCCAGCACGATCAACGGCAGGGCGGCCCGGTCGACGCCGTTCAGATCGCCGGTGAGCCAGAACAGCATGCCGCGCAGGCTGGCATCGGGCGCAAGCGTGAGAATGAGCGTGGCAAGTGCGCCGAAGCCGGCGGCCATCATCACGCCAGTGAGCAGTAGCTTGGTGCTGCTGTCCTGATCGCCAGGGTGCAGGAAACTGCGGTGCGAGAGCGCCATCACGATAGCGATGGCCGCGAGCGCGCCGGCGAAGGCACTCGTTTGCACCCAGAAGAAGGGCAACATGAGCGCCAGCGAGGTGAGCGCGGCCACCCCTGCGCCGCCCGAAATCCCCAACACGTAGGGGTCGGCGAGTGGATTGCGCAACAGGGTCTGCATCAGCGTGCCGGCGACGGCGAGCAGGCCGCCGCAGGCAAACGCCGCGAGCGCACGCGGCAGACGCAGGCGCCAGACCACGTCGCCGGCAAGACCGGCGTCGTGACCCAGCAACAACGTGCCGATCTCGCCCAACGAGACCGGCACGCTGCCCAGCATGAGCGACGCGAGCAGAACGACCAGCGCAACGCCGGCCAGTCCTGCCCAGATGGCGAGCGCGCGACGCAGCGTCATGCCACGTTCCGCCCTGCCGGGACGTCGTTAGAACTGTTTCCAGCCGAGCGAGACGTAAATCGCGCGCCCGAGGGTGTTGTAGGCATAGACCGTCTGGTAGTTCTTGTTGAAGACGTTGTCCAGGTGCGCCGAGACGTACCAGGATTTGTCGATATCGTAGCGCGCCCGCAGGTTGACGAGCGTGTAAGCGCCGAGATGCTGGCCGCCCGTATCGTAACGCTCGCCACTGTAGAACACATCGCCGCCGACGGTGAACTTGTCGAACGTTTTCGACAGGCCGATCGATCCGAACTGCTTGGCACGACGCGCGAGTTGCTTGTCGGCATCCAGATCGGTCGGGTTCTGACGTGTGAACGACGCGCGCACGTCCACGCCGAAGAGCGGGCGCCCCGTGTAGGTCAGCTCAAGACCTTCGACACGCGCCTTGGCCACGTTCGCGGCAGTGTACGGGAACACCGTCAGCGACTGGATGAGGTTCGTATAGTTGGTCTGGAACCCAGTCAACTTGACCAGACCGAGACGTTCGCCGCCGTCGAACTGAACGGCCAGTTCCTTGGAGATCGAACGTTCCGGTTGCAGGTTCGGATTGCCGTAGCCCGGGTAGAACAACTCGTTGAAGGTCGGCGCGCGGAAGCCGTCCGACGCATTGGCCATGATCTTCCACTGATTGGTCAGGTGGTAGCCATAGCCCAGCCAGTAGCTGTTGGCCCCGCCGAAGTCGGAGTACACGTCGCGGCGCACGTTCGCCTGCACCTGATGCTTGCCGAACGTGCCTTCGTAGCCCAGATAGGGCGAATCGAGATGGCGGTTGTTGCGGCCGAAGTTGGTGTTGCTCTCGACCGTCTGTTCCAGGCGCGTGTACCCGGCGATCAGCTTCTGGTTCGGCATGAAGGCATATTCGTTGGCCCAGTCGATCTGGTTGCTCGACGTGTGGAAGTTGCCGTTGCCCTTGCCATTCAGGTAGTTGTAGCTGTAATCGTCGCCCTGCGTGACGGTGAAGCGCGTGTTCCACTTGTCCGTGATGTTGCCTTTCACGTAGCCCGAAATCTGACGCACACGAGCGTCGGTGTCGTTCAGATCGGTCGGCTTGCCGAAGGCGTTGTCGTAGCTGCTGCTGCCGTCGCTCTGGAACAAACGCACGCCGGCTTCCCATGTGTCGCCGAACTTGCGCGAGAGCGATGCGCTCACGCTCGTGTTGTCGTCGCCGTTGCGGTTCGGGTTGACCTTCGGCGCGAATCGCGGATCTTGTGCGGAAATGCCGTTAGTGTGAAAACGCGAGACGTCCAGCGAGAAGCGGGTCTTGCCGTCTTCGAACGATCCGGCAATACCGGCGTTGGCCTGCGTGGTGTTATTGGTGCCGTAGCCCACTTCGGCATAGGCGCGCGGCGGACCGCCGTCGCCCTTGCGCGTGAAGATCTGAATCACGCCGCCCACGGCTTGCGAGCCGTACAGGGCCGAGACGTTGCCTCGCACAATCTCGATGTGATCGATCTGCGACACCGGAATCTGCGCGATGTTGGTCGTGCCCGACGTGGCCGAGTTGACCGGCACGCCGTCGATGAGCACGAGCGAGGCGTTCGATGCCGCACCGCGCATGAAGATGCTGGCCGATGTGCCGAAGCCACCGTTCTGCACGATTTCCACGCCGGCCTGACCGCGCAGCAGCGTCGGCAGATCTTGCGCCTGGCTTTGTTCGATGTCCTCACGGGTGATCACCGAGGTGGCGGCGAGCGTGTCGGCCAGCTTCTGTTCGGTGCGCGAGGCCGTCACGACGGTTGTCTCTAGCTGGGCGGCCGTGGGATTCGCGGCCGTGTTGGCGGCAACGATGATCGGAGCGGCGGGCGTCGCATCGGTCGATGGCGACGACTGTGCGTGAGCGCCAACGCTCGCAGCGAGCATAGCGGCGGCAAGGGCGAGGCAGTGCGGGGCGGGAACCAAGGCGGCGCTCGCCGGGGCCAGGCGAGCAAAGGCAGGCGCGTGCAGCGCCATCGCGCGAACGTGGGTGCGCATGATCTGGTGTGACTTCCGTAGTTTTCTTATTGCCTAGACCCGTCCCCCGCGGGCCGCTGGCGCAAGGGGAGCGCCGCAGACACGTCACGGATGCTGAGCATCGACACATGAAAACGACGACAAGCCGCCCATGGCATGGCCGGGCGGCATGGCTTTTCCCCACTCACTTGGGCCGGTATCCGGGCTGGTCATCATCGCGCCTGACCGGCCTTCCCGCGAGCGGATAACTCACAGTGGCAATAGAGGCGAAGCGCGTTTTCGGAAACCTTTCGGGCCGAAAGGATGACTTACCGTTGCGGGGGCAGCACAGGTTGGCCAGCCCGTGTGGGGACGCGGCTCCCTGTTTCCCGTTTAACTGCGCATGCCGGAGGGGCGTGCGCGAGCACCGAAGTGCCGCAAGTGTAGGGGCCATTCGAAAGAGCGTCAATGCTCGATCGTCGGGCATTGGCCGCCGATTCCGTTAGAATGTAGGGCAATTATGAGGACGCAGCCCGATGCTCACCGATCTCGACAATCTCACCGATAAAATGGAACAGTTGGTTGTGATAAGCCAACGTTTCCATCAACACAATCAAGCCCTGCTCGCCGAACTCGATCGCGCGCGCGCCGAATGCGACGAAACGCGCGTCGCCATCGAGCAATTACGTGCCGAGCGCGACGCCCTGCGTTTGCAGCGCGATCAGCTCGCGGCCAAGATCGACGAGGCCCAGGTTCGCCTGAACGCCATCCTGGAAAAGCTCCCTACGCAAAACCCCGCTGAGGGTCAGATGGATCTGCTCGGCACCCCCGGTGGAGAAAACGCATGACGATCAAGCAGCTCGAAGTCAATATTCTCGAACAGTCCTACCGGCTGGCCTGCCCGCCGGAACATGAGGCTGATCTGCTGTCCGCCGTGTCGCGCGTCGATGCCGAAATGAGCAAGGTTCGCGCCCAGAGCAGCGTGCGCGGTACCGACCGCATTGCCGTCATGGCAGCGTTGAGCCTGGCATCCGAATTGCTTGCCCTGGAAAAAAGTATTGCTGCCGGACAAGCATTCCCCGCCGAAGAAATTCAGAGTAGAATGCAACGCATGCACGAACGATTAAGCGCTGTGATCGATCAGTATCAAAGCTGAAAACTCACTCGCTACCGTCCGATTCAAAAGGTTAGTTTTCCCTGCCTGGTTCGCGAAAGTCATAGATTCCTTGAACCAATGATCTGTTGCAGGTTGCGGAAGTTTGTAGTGCTGGCGTGAGCGTCACTCTGTCTGATGAACCCAAAGCGCTACTAACCGCGACCACCTTGAGCCTCACGGTTCAGGATGCCGGCTTAGCGGCTGAGGCGGGGACCCAATACACGGCACTGCGAAAGCAGTGCCGTTTTTTTTCGTCCATGCCGTGCACATCGGCACGATGGTCTCTCCCATGAAAAAGGCGACCCGCAGGTCGCCTTTTTTGTCGCGTCACAACGCTCGCTCAGAACTGCGCTTCGGTCAGCGACAGCGCCGAGTCCGCCCCCTCGGTAATCGTCTGCGCAAGACCCGGCGCCTGCGTGAGGATGTGATCCGCGAAGAAACGGGCCGTGCCGATCTTGGCGTCGTAGAACGACGGGTCCTGATCGCGCAATTTTTGCGCCGCGAGCAACGCGCGCCCCATCTGCCAGCCACCCAGCACGATACCAGCGAGCTTCAGGTACGGCACGCTGCCCGCAAACACGGCATTCGCGTTGTCCTGCGTGTTGGCAACCACGTAATCGACTACGATCGACAACGCTTCGCGGCCCTTTGCGAGACGCTCCGCCACCGAATGTCCCACACCGCCCGCCGCGCGCAGTTCGTTCTCCGTCGAGAGGATCTGCTCGCACAACGCACGCGCCACCGCGCCGCCATCGCGCAAGGTCTTGCGGCCGATCAGGTCGTTCGCCTGAATCGCTGTCGTGCCTTCGTAGATGGGAAGAATGCGTGCGTCGCGATAGTACTGTGCGGCGCCCGTCTCTTCAATGAAGCCCATGCCGCCGTGCACCTGCACGCCAAGGCTCGTGACCTCCAGCGACATTTCCGTGCTCCAGCCCTTCACGATCGGCACGAGGAACTCGTAGACAGCCTGCGCACGTTTGCGCTCGGCGGCATCGGCGGCGTGATGTCCGATATCGGCCTGCGCCGCTGCCACATAAGCGAGGGCGCGCGCACCTTCGGTCAGTGCACGCATCGTCATGAGCATGCGCTTGACGTCAGGGTGATGGATGATCGACACGGCGTCGCGTGAGGAGCCATCCACCGGGCGGCTTTGCAGACGATCGCGTGCATACGCCACGGCGTGCTGATAAGCCCGGTCGGCCACGGCCACACCTTGCATGCCCACCGCAAAACGTGCGGCGTTCATCATGATGAACATGTATTCGAGACCGCGATTCTCCTCGCCGATGAGGTAGCCCTTCGCCCCGCCGTTGTCGCCGAATTGCAGCACCGCGGTCGGGCTCGCCTTGATACCGAGCTTATGTTCGATGGACACGCAATGCACATCGTTGCGCGCGCCGAGATTGCCCTCGGCATCGACATCGAACTTCGGTACGATGAACAGCGAAATGCCCTTCACGCCCGGCGGCGCATCGGGCGTGCGCGCCAGCACGAGATGCACGATGTTCCCTGCCATGTCGTGCTCGCCGAACGTGATGAAGATCTTCGTGCCGAAGATGCGATAGGTGCCGTCCGCTTCGCGCTCAGCACGCGTGCGCACCAACGCGAGATCGGACCCGGCCTGCGGCTCGGTCAGGTTCATCGTGCCGGTCCACTCGCCCGAGAGCAGCTTCGGGACGTAGAGCGCACGTTGTGCGTCGGTACCTGCGGTGAGCAATGCTTCGACCGCGCCATCGGTCAGCAGCGGGCACAGGGCGAACGACAGATTCGCGGCATTGAGCATTTCCGTGCAGGGCGTGGCGACGAGCTTGGGCAGCCCCTGTCCGCCGAACTCCTGTGGATGCAGCACCCCCTGCCAGCCGGCTTCCGAAAACTTCCGGAAGGCGTCCTTGAAACCCGGCGTCGTGGTGACGACACCCTCCTTCCACGTACTCGGCTGTTGATCGCCAATGACGTTCAGCGGCGCCAACACTTCCTGATTGAAACGTGCGGCTTCCTCGAGCACGGCCTGCGCAAGTTCGGGCGAGGCATCCTCATAGCCCGGCAATGCCGCGATGCTCGTCAGGTCCGCCAGTTCGTTCATCACGAACTGCATGTCCTTGATCGGGGCCTGATAACTCATGTCGTTCCTCCAAGGGATTCCAATTGCCTGCTGATGGTGGCAAATGCCGGGGTTCTTGTTATTTTGTTTGACCGATTCGCATGAAGATGCCGGGTCGCTGGCCGACCGCCTCCTCATGCGGATCGGCTGCGGGAGGCACTCGCATGCGCTCCCGCAACGTCACCTCACGACACGCTTACAGCGCGCCCGTCAGTTCCGGCACCACCGTGAACAGATCGCCCACCAGACCGTAGTCCGCCACCGAGAAAATCGGCGCTTCCGGATCCTTGTTGATCGCCACGATCACCTTCGAATCCTTCATCCCGGCCAAGTGCTGGATCGCCCCGGAAATCCCCACCGCGATATACAACTGCGGTGCCACGATCTTGCCCGTCTGACCCACCTGATAGTCGTTCGGCACATACCCCGCGTCCACCGCCGCGCGCGACGCGCCCAGCGCCGCACCCAGCTTGTCCGCCAGCGGCTCCAGCACCTTGGTGTAGTTCTCCCCGCTGCCCAGCCCCCGGCCACCCGAGACGATGATCTTCGCGCTCGTGAGCTCCGGACGGTCCAGCTTCGTCACCTCACGCCCCACGAACTGCGACACGCCCGCGTCCGGCGTTGCCGCCACGGCTTCCACCGCCGCGCTGCCGCCCGTCGCCGCCGCCGGGTCGAAACCCGTCGAGCGCACCGTGATCACTTTCACCTTGTCCGCGCTTTGCACCGTCGCAATCGCGTTGCCCGCATAGATCGGACGCTCGAACGTGTCGGCGCTGTCGACCTTCGTGATATCCGAAATCTGTGCGACGTCCAGCAGCGCTGCCACGCGCGGCGCGATGTTCTTGCCGTAGGCGGTGGCCGTGGCCAGAATGTGCGAATAGTTGCCCGCGATCGACACCACCTCGTCGGCGATGTTCTCGGCCAGACCGTCGGCGAAGTACGGCGCATCCGCCAGCAGCACCTTCTTCACGCCCGCGATCTGCGCAGCCGCGTCAGCCGCCGCCTTCGCGTTCGAGCCGGCCACCAGCACGTGCACGTCGTCGCCGCATTGCAGCGCTGCCGTCACCGTGTTGAGCGTCGCCGCCTTGATCGATTGGTTGTCGTGTTCGGCAATTACCAGAATGCTCATCTCGTCGTCTCCCTTAGATGACCTTCGCTTCGGTCTTCAGCTTATCGACGAGCGCTGCCACGTCCGCCACCTTCACCCCTGCGCTGCGCTTGGGCGGCTCGGCCACCTTCAGCGTCTTCAGACGCGGGCTCACATCCACGCCCAGATCCGCAGGCTTGACCGTCTCCAGCGGCTTCTTCTTCGCCTTCATGATGTTGGGCAGCGTCACATAACGCGGCTCGTTCAGGCGCAAGTCCGTCGTGATCACTGCCGGCAACGACAGCGACACCGTCTCCAGACCGCCGTCCACCTCGCGCGTGACCTGTGCCCGGTTATCCGCCACCGTCACCTTCGAGGCGAACGTCGCCTGCGGCAGCCTGGCAAGCGCCGCGAGCATCTGACCGGTTTGATTGGAGTCGTCGTCGATCGCTTGCTTGCCAAGGATCACCAGTTGCGGTTGCTCCTTGTCCACGATCGCCTTGAGCAGCTTGGCCACCGCCAGCGGCTGCAATTCCTCGTCCGACTCGATCAGGATCGCGCGATCCGCGCCGATGGCCAGCGCCGTGCGCAGCGTCTCCTGCGACTGCGCCACGCCCGCCGACACCGCGATCACTTCCGTGGCTACGCCCGCTTCCTTCAGGCGCACTGCCTCTTCCACCGCGATTTCGTCGAACGGATTCATCGACATCTTCACGTTCGCAATGTCGACGCCGCTGCCGTCGCTCTTCACGCGAACCTTTACGTTGTAATCCACTACCCGTTTGACCGGTACCAGGATCTTCATGAACTCGCTCCAAAGTTACGTTTACGTCAATCCGCTGCCATTATAACCACACAGCAAATGACGCATTTATTGCATATTTGAGGTATTTTGTGGCGAGCATTTTTGACGTTCTGTCGAATGGCCACGAATGCACGATCCTCGCGATAGCGGCGCCGGAACCGAGGAGATGCCCGTCTTCACAGGCACGCCCAACCCCGAACGATCGTGCTATTTTTATGCAAATCGTGACGCACAGCCAGTATCCTTGTGGTGCATTTCCTCTAGAGAAATCGCCCCGTCGCCAGGGCGCCTATGATCGAATGGCGCACCCGATAATCGCAGTGCCGTCGCATGCATGACGGCCACCCGGCCCTCGCGGCAGGAGGAGACATGACCACCTATTCGGAATCGCGTCTGCAGGCCAGCGACGGCCTGTCTCTGCATGTTCATCGCTGGCAGCCGGAGAGCGGCGGCGAGCCGCTGCGTGGAGTCGTCGCCATCGTTCATGGCATGGGGGAGCACGGAGGACGCTACGCGCGGCTGGCCGAACATTTCGCCACTCACGGCATCGCCACCGTCACTTACGATCTGCGCGGGCATGGCCGCTCAGGCGGTGCACGAGTCTTCGTCAACCACTTCGACGAGTACCTCGACGATACGGAGATCTTCCTCACCCATGTGCGCACCACGTATGGTCCGACGCCGCTCTTCCTGCTAGGCCACAGCATGGGGGGCGCCATCGCGGCGCTATTCACCATCACGCGGGCACCGGCCAATGTACGCGGCCTGATGCTGAGCAGCCCGGCGCTTGCCCCCGGCGAACCCGTCGCAGCGTGGATGGTGACGGCCGGACGCTGGGTGTCGCGTTGGCTGCCCAAAGTCCGTGTGTTCAAGATCGATCCCGCGATGATCGCGCGCGACGAAGCCGTCGTGGCCGCCGCGAAAAAAGATCCGCTCAACGCCTATCGCGGCACGCCTGCGCGCACGGCCGCCGAGCTGCTCGACGCAATGGCGCGGATTCATGCCAACGCCAATGCGCTTCATCTGCCTCTCTACATTTTTCATGGCACCGCCGACCGGCTCACTGCGCCGTGGGCGAGCGAACAATTTCATGACAACGCCGCGTCGCAAGACAAGACGCTACGCCTGTATCCCGGGCACTTTCACGAAACGCTCAATGACCTCGACCGCGAGAAGGTCATCGACGAACTGACAACGTGGCTGTTGCAGCACTTGCCCGACATGCCGGAGACACCGTCGGCACTCCCGCCTCAGCCGGCATTGGGCGCTCACCACGACGCATGAATGCCTGAGCGTCGCGACCGTCGACAGGATGAATCGGCGGAATCCCGCACGTGAGCAGGGTCTCGCCACACAACATGTCGCTGCGCGTTACACTGAACCGTGTGAAGCGTGAATCGCGAGGAGGCTCCCGCATGCAAGCGCAGACGAAATACTCGCCGCAAACGGTCACCGGCATGCATTTCTGGACGCCGACGATCTTCAGCATCAAGACCACGCGCCCCGCCGGCTTGCAATTCACGGCGGGCCAGTTCGTGCGACTGGGGCTGCCGGGCGACGACGGCGAATTGATCTGGCGAGCGTATTCCTTCGTCAACTCGCCCGCCGAAGATACATTGGAGTTCTACGTAATTACGATTCCCGAAGGACAGTTGACGCCTCGTCTTTCGCGGCTCAAGGTCGGCGACGAACTGTTCGTAGATCACACGGCATACGGCTTCCTGACGCTTGACCGGTTCACCGGCGGCGACGACCTCTGGCTGCTCGCCACCGGCACCGGCCTGGCGCCGTTCGTGTCGATCCTGCGCGATCCCGCCGTCTGGCAACGCTTCAAGCGCATCTTCGTCGTACACAGCGTGCGCTGGGAACGCGATCTGGCTTACTACGAAGAACTGCGGCACTTCTCGCATCCGGACATCGATCCGTCACTGGTCGACAAACTTCGCTTCGCCGTGTGCGTAACACGGGAGCAAACGCCGGAGGCGCTGCATGGACGCGTCACGTCGTTGCTAGCCTCGGGGGAACTGGAGACCGCGATGGGTGCGACGCTCGATCCGGCGACATCGCGCATCATGGTGTGTGGCAATCCGGATATGGTCAAAGAATTGCGCGCCTGGTTCACCGGCAACGGCTACGCGGTGAGCCGTACCGCCACGCCGGGGCCGCTCGTGCTTGAAAAGCAGTGGTAGCGCGCGGCAACGTCCGACGTTGTGCGCGAAGGGACTGGCACCCCGCTCGTCCCTAACCGGGCGGCGTCGACCAGTCGGGTGCGCGCTTCTCGATGAACGCTTGCACGCCTTCGAGCGCACACGCATCCATCATGTTGCATGCCATCGTCTGTCCGGCCATCTGATATGCCGCTTCGATTCCCGTCTCGGCCTGCCGGTAGAACAGCCCCTTGCCGGCAGCCACCGCTGCGGCCGGTTTCGCGAGAATCGCCCGGCATAGCGCCGCCACTTCCGAGTCCAGTCGCTCCATGGGCACCACGCGGTTGACGAGACCGCGCTCGCGGGCCGTCTCAGCATCGATGAACTCGCCCGTGAGCAACATTTCCATCGCCTGCTTGCGCGTGAGATTGCGCGAGAGCGCCACGCCCGGTGTCGCACAGAACAGGCCAACGTTGATCCCCGAGACAGCGAAGCGCGCCGCCGACGTCGCCACGGCCAGATCGCACATGGCCACCAACTGACACCCCGCCGCCGTCGCAATGCCGTGCACCCGTGCAATCACAGGCTGGGGCATGCGTTGCATCGTCAGCATGACGCGCGTGCATTGATTGAACAACGTGCGGTAGTAGTCGAGCGACGGCTCGGCACGCATCTCCTTGAGATCGTGTCCTGCGCAGAATGCCGGGCCGGCGGCAGCGAGCACCACCACCCGTGCGGCGGCGTCCCGGGCAACGTCGTCGAGCGCATGTTGCAGCGCGTCGAGCATCGCCTCGGACAGGGCGTTGAATTGACGCGGGCGATTCAGCGTGAGTGTGACCACACCGGCCAGTTCGCCCTCGCCGCGCGTGACGAGGACCAGCGGCGCATGCGTTGCGGCCGTGGATTCGGATGCCGTCATGTTCGTCTCCTGCGCCGCGTCTGTGCACGGCATCGCACCTTTGGCGAGTGCGAAGCGTCAAACGTCGGCGAGCACCTTCAGATGCGCGACAACGCTGCGTCCGAGCGCCGACAGGTTGTAGCCGCCTTCGAGACAGCTCACGATGCGCCCCTTCGAATGACGATCGGCAATCGCTTTGACACGCTCGGTCATCCAAGTGAAGTCCGCCTCGGTCAGCCCGAGATTGCCAAGATCGTCTTCGCGGTGCGCATCGAACCCCGCCGAGAAGAAGATCATCTCGGGACGGAACGCTTCGAGTTGCCCCAGCCATCCATAGTCGATCGCCTCGCGCGCCTGCATACCCGACGTGCGCGCCGCGAGCGGAATGTTGAGCATGTTCGGCGCCGGATCGACGGCCCCGGAAAACGGGTAGAACGGGTGCTGGAAAATACCGCACATCAGCACGCGTTCGTCGTTGCCGAACGCCGCTTCCGTACCGTTGCCGTGATGCACGTCGAAGTCGACGATGGCCACACGCGAGAGCCCGTGCACTTCCAGCGCATGGGCGGCGGCAATCGCAACATTGTTGAACAGGCAAAAGCCCATGGCGCGCGTCGGCGTCGCGTGATGGCCCGGCGGTCGCACGCTGCAAAAAGCATTGTCGAGTTCACCGCGAATGACGGCGTCGGTGGCCGCAATCGCCGCCCCCGCAGCACGGGTGGCCGCACGCCAAGAATACGGATTGAGCAACGTGTCCGGATCGATCGGAAAATAGCCCGACTCGGGAATGTTGTCGCGAATGAAGTCGATGTGATCCTGCGTGTGCACAAGCCGCAGACTGGCCTCGTCAGCCGCCGGTGCTTCGCGGCGCTCGAGCAGACCGTCAATGCGTCCGGCAATCAACTGGTCCTCGATGGCGCGCAGCCGCTCGGGACATTCCGGATGCCACTCTCCCATCTCGTGACGGATGCAATCGGGGTGCGTATAAAACCCGGTAGCCATTCGTTGTGTCGCCTATCGCTTCGAATCGTTATATTGGGACGGGCGGGGGATGCCCGCCGCGCCGTGGTCTCCACGTCCGGTAGCGGCCGGGCGTGGTGCCTGGCTCACGGTGCCGCACTGCACTGGCACACGCGTGCCGATGGCCGGCATCCCCCTGAACACTGTCACCAACAGTGCACAGGCCTTAAGGTATCACAGGTGCACTCGGTTATACTGCCAAGCAGTCTCCCAGCAGACCCGTGTCAGCCGGTAAGCGCCGTTCTCCTGAAATTCGGGACGGCAGGAACTGGCATGAATGGTTGGTGCTCTAGTCTGAACCGCGTGTCGCTTCGCTTTGGAATCGCTTCCGCATCGTTTCCAAATCGTTTCGATACCGAACGACAACAGCATCAACGCGACTAACGCGACGACGGCCCTTGCGGCTGCCTCGCATTCGGACTTCATACAGGCCTGACAGACAGCATGACATCACCGGTACGGATGTACGACTCGCTCCCGCTGGCGCTCTCGCGCCTCACTCATCGACCGGACACTGGCCGTCATCTCACGGCTACCTTCCGCAAGTCTTCCGACACCACGCGCCCTATGCGACTGTCGCGCCCCGTTCGCGCGCTCGGCGTTGCCCTGTGCATTGGCGCCTTCGCGCTGACGGCGGCCAGCGTGCACGCGCAGACGCGTCCGAAACAAGTGGCGCAGACAGAGTTCGAGGAAGAAGTGGTGCCGCAGCGCTACGCGGCGAACCCCGAGGTCGATGCATTCATCAACGACATCGTGGCGCGTGACGGTTTCGATCGCGCCGAGTTGCAGCGGGTGTTCTCGCGCGTTGTGTTCTCGCAGACGGCAGCGCGACTGGCCGCGCCGCCCGCTACGCCCGGTCAGAAGAACTGGACGAAGTACGAGCGCAATTTTCTCGACAACACACGCATCAATGGCGGCGTGCGTTTCTGGAATCAGAACGCCGCGGCGCTCTCGCGCGCGGCCAAGCAATATGGCGTGCCCGAGGAGATCATCGTCGCGATCATCGGCGTAGAGACGATCTACGGGCGCAACATGGGCAACTTCCGCACCATCGACGCCCTCACCACGCTCGCGTTCGACTATCCGCCCGCACGCAATCGCTCGGAACGCATGGCGCTCTTTCGCAACGAGCTGGAAAACCTGCTGCTCTATGCGCGTGAGCGCGGTGTCGACCCGTTCAGCATTTACGGCTCCTATGCGGGCGCCATCGGCATTCCGCAGTTCATGCCCTCCTCGATCCGTAACTACGCGGTCGACTACACCGGCGATGGCAAGATCAATCTGACGACGGATGTGGCCGATGCCATCGGCAGCGTTGCCAACTTCCTCAGGCAGCATGGTTGGCAGCCAGGGCAACCGGTGGTCTGGAACATTGCCGGGGATCGCGGCAGTCAGGGGCTCGCGGAGGCCGGTGCCGACGGACAGCCCGAGCCGCACTGGAAGCTCGGCGACTTCATCAAGGCTGGCATGCTGATGAACGAGCCACGGCTCGACGTGGGCGCATCGCTCGACACGCCGGTGCTCATTGTCGATCTGCCGACACCGGGACAAGCCACGCAGTACCGCATGGGGCTGACCAACTTCTACGTCCTCACCCGCTACAACCGCAGCTTCTTCTATGCCATGTCGGTGTACGACCTGGCCGACGCTATCAAGGCAGCACGCGCACCGTAATTCCGGCGTCTCGGAATACCCGACGCGCATCGTCGTTCGCCATCAAAAAACGGGACCCTCGGGTCCCGTTTTCTTTGTGTCTGCGGCGCGAAGACGCCGTGCTGTCAGGCACCGCTGCATCGCCCTTTACGCTTACGCCGGGAACACGCCCGTCGACAGGTAACGATCGCCACGATCGCACACGACGAACACGATGGTCGCGTTCTCGACTTCACGCGCCAGATTCAGGGCGATGTGGCACGCACCGGCCGCCGAAATACCGCAGAAGATGCCCTCTTCCGCTGCCATGCGGCGCGCCATGATTTCCGAGTCCGCCTGCGTTACCGAGATCGTGCGATCCACGCGTGCGCGATCGAAAATCTTCGGCAGATACGCTTCCGGCCATTTGCGAATCCCTGGAATGCGCGATCCTTCGGCCGGCTCGGCGCCGATGATCTGCACCGCTTCGCTTTGCTCCTTCAGATACTGCGACACGCCCATGATCGTGCCCGTCGTGCCCATCGCGGAGACGAAGTGCGTGACGCGCCCTTCGGTATCGCGCCAGATTTCCGGACCGGTCGTTTCGTAGTGCGCACGCGGATTGTCCGGGTTCGAGAACTGGTCGAGGATGGTGCCGCGTCCGTCGCGCTGCATCTGCTCGGCGAGGTCGCGCGCGTATTCCATGCCGCCCTTGACCGGCGTGAGGATGATTTCCGCACCGTAGGCGCCCATGCTCTGACGACGCTCGATAGAGAGGTCTTCCGGCATGATGAGGACCATCTTGTAGCCGCGAATGGCAGCCGCCATCGCCAGTGCGATGCCGGTGTTGCCCGAGGTGGCTTCGATGAGCGTGTCGCCCGGTTTGATGCGGCCGCGCAATTCCGCGTGCTTGATCATCGACAGCGCCGGACGGTCTTTCACCGAACCCGCCGGGTTGTTGCCCTCGAGCTTGCCGAGAATCACGTTGTTTCGGCGGCGGATGTCGTCGTCGGGCAAACGCACCAGTTGCACCAACGGCGTATTGCCGATGGTGTCTTCGATAGTCTTATAGGCCATTGCGCTAAGCTTTTTCGGTCGGGAATCGAAACATTCTAATCCACCGGCCATGACCGCGCTCAGGGTAGGGCTACGGCCGGACATCGCCCCCGCGAATATCCGGCCACCCGGGGGCCTCAGGACTTCGGCGCGCTGGCCGGCGACGGGGCCTTGGCCTTCTTCGACTTGGACGGCTTGGCCGACGTCGAATCGGTCGCCGTAGCTGCCGGGGCCGACGCCGCCGACGGGGTCGCCGCTGCCTTGGCCGACTTGGCGTCCTTCGACTTCTTCGACTTGGTTGCCTTCGTGTCAGACGCCCCTGCAGCCGATGCGGCTGCCGGAACCGGCGTACCGGGCTTGGCCGGCGTGGCCGTCGGCCCAGGGGTGGCGGGCTTCATGGTCTGGCCAGCGGCCGGGGTGGGAGTCGGCGTCTTCTGCGTGGCCGTGGCCGGCATGGTCGCTGCCGGGGTTGCCGGTGTCGGGGCGGCCGTTACGGGCTTGGCCGGGGCCGCAGGCGCAGCAGGCGTTTGCGCGGCCTGTGGTGCCGGCTTGGACGGTGTCGCAGGCGCCTGCGCTGTCGGCGCGGGGGTTGACGGGGATTTTGCCGCCGGTGTCGGCGCGGCCGGGACCGCAGCACCGCCCTGTCCGTTGATCGTCATGCCTTCGGATTGGAGCGTGGAGACGGACTTGGCCCCCAGTCCCTTCACGCGTTTGGCCACATCCGCGGCGTCCTTGTAGGGGCCGTGGGCATTGCGCTCGTCGATGATGGCCTTGGATTTGACCGGCCCAATGCCCTTGAGCGTTTCGAGCTGCGTCTGGTCGGCGGAATTGATGTCGACGGCGGCCATGGCCAGGCCGCACAGGGTGAAAAAGGCAACAACCGCCAGCAAGAGTTTGCGAAGCATGATGTGTTCCTTATGAGGTCACTCGGGCCAATATCGTGGATACCCCCGATACCTCCTTAACGCCCCAGTGCGTCTGCGGATGACATCCGACACGATTTAAAGCAAAACGGGGAGCCGTCTGGCTCCCCGTTTGTCCGGCGCTCGTTGGCAACCCCGGCGCCCCGGCGCTTACTGCGCGAGCAGCCAGCGCACGTAACGCGATACCCCTTCGCCCACCGTGTAGAACGGCTGCTGATAGCCGCCCGCCTGACGCAGATGGTCGATGTTCGCCTGCGTAAAGCACTGATACTTGCCGCGCAGCGCGTCCGGGAACGGGATGTACTCCACCAGCCCCTGTTTGACCAATTCGTCGAGCGTTAGCGGAGCTTCGCCGGCCTCTGCACGCAGCGTGTTGATCACAGCCACGGCGATGTCGTTGAAAGGCTGCGCACGGCCCGAGCCCAGGTTGAAGATACCGCTGCGCTCCGGATGATCGAAGAAGTGCAGGTTGACCTTGACCACGTCTTCTACCGACACGAAATCGCGGCTTTGCGTGCCGGCAGCGTAACCGTTGTACTCGCCGAAGAGTTTCACCCGGCCATTGGCGCGGAATTCGTTGAAGTTGTGATACGCGACCGATGCCATCCGCCCCTTGTGCGCTTCACGCGGGCCGTACACATTGAAGTAACGGAAACCCGCCACCTGACTCGGCAGCTTGCCGCCAGCGTCACGCATGGCGCGACGCACGATCTGGTCGAACAGGAATTTCGAGTAACCGTAGACGTTCAGCGGCTTCTCGTACTCACGCGTTTCCACGAAGGTTTCCGACGCGCCATACGTTGCCGCCGACGATGCATAGAGAAACGGCACGGTCTGAGCCTGGCACGCTTCGAACAACGCACGCGTGTAGCGGAAGTTGTTCTCCATCATGTAGCGGCCGTCCGTCTCCATCGTGTCGGAGCAAGCGCCTTCGTGGAAGATCGCACGCACACGGCCGAAATCACGGCGCTGGAAGCGCGCGACAAAATCGGTCTTGTCGAGATAATCACTGATCTCGCAATCGACCAGATTGCGGAATTTGTCGGCACGCGTGAGATTGTCGACCGCGACGATATCGGTCTCGCCACGCTCGTTGAGGGCTTTGACAAGGTTCGCGCCGATGAAACCGGCGGCGCCGGTCACGATGATGGTCATGTCAGTTCGGAAAAGAGTTCGTTGTAGTCCACGGTCGCCGTACCCAGCTTGCCCACGACGATACTGCCTGCGCGATTGGCCAGCACGACGGCCTGCGCCAGCGGCAGGCCGGCAGAGAGCGACGCCGCAAGCGTTGCGATCACGGTATCTCCGGCACCCGACACGTCGTACACTTCCCGCGCCTGGGCCGGCACATGCAACGCACCGCCCTCGGTGAAGAGCGTCATGCCCTCTTCCGAACGCGTGAGCAGCAGCGCTTCGAGGTTCAGCGACTCCCGCAGGTTCTGCGCACGCGCCGTGAGGTCGTCCTCCGAGCGCCATTCGCCCACGACCTGCTGCAATTCCGCCCGGTTCGGGGTCAGGATCGTGGCGCCGCGATAGCGCTCGTAGTCGCTGCCCTTCGGGTCGACGAGAACCGCCTTACCCGCCGCGCGTGCGGCATCGATCATCGGTTGAACGTGCGTCAGACCGCCCTTCGCGTAGTCGGAGAGCAACACGACGTCGTAGCTGGCAAGCAGTTGACGATACTGGTCGAGCACCGCCAGCAATACCTCATGCGCCGGCTGATTCTCGAAGTCGATGCGCAGCAGTTGCTGCTGACGCGACACGATGCGCAGCTTGATCGTCGTGGCCAGATGGGCGTCTCGCGTCACGTAGGCGGTGACACCGCTCGTATCGAGCATGTCGACGACACGCTCGGCCGGCTCGTCTTCACCCAGCACGCATAGCAGACCGGCCTGCGCACCCAGCGATGTAGCGTTGAGCGCCACGTTCGCCGCACCACCCAAACGCTCTTCATTGCGCTTGACGTGCACGACCGGCACCGGGGCTTCCGGCGAAATGCGATTGACGTCGCCAAACCAGTAGCGATCGAGCATCACGTCGCCAACGATCAGCACGCGCGCGCGACTGAAAGCCTCGCGAGGTACCGTAGGCACGCCCGGTGCCTGGACCGTGCGCGTGAGCGAAGTTGCCGTCGAAGTCATTCGTCGCTCCAGGAAATTCAGGCGGGCTTGTGCAGATCGCGGCCAATCGCGTGGTACTCGATGCCGAGTTCCTGCATGGCTTCCGGATCGTACAAATTACGACCGTCGAAAATCAGCGGCAACGACAGTGCCGTTTTGACTTTCGCAAAGTCCGGGCTGCGGAAGGCCTTCCACTCCGTGACGATAACGAGTGCGTCGGCGCCCGTCAGCGTGTCGTTCTGCGTCGCACAGAATTCGATGCGGGCATGCGCTGCGGCATCGTCTGCGAAGTCCAGCGCGATCACGCGACGAGCTTCGTCGAGCGCCACCGGGTCGTAGGCTCGCACACGAGCCCCCCGGCGCACGAGTTCTTCGATGACGCGACGGCTGGGCGCCTCACGCATGTCGTCCGTATTCGGCTTGAACGCCAGCCCCCACAGTGCAAATGTCTTGTCCGACAGATCGTCGCCAAGGCGCTTGACGATCTTTTCGATCAACACCGTCTTTTGGGTTTCATTCACCGCTTCCACGGCGTTAAGAATACGCAGCGGCAAGCCATAGTCCTCGGCGGTTCGCACAAGTGCCTGCACATCCTTCGGGAAGCACGAGCCGCCGTAACCGCAACCGGCATACAGGAAGTGATAGCCAATGCGCGGGTCGGAACCGATGCCCTGACGCACATCTTCGATATCCACGCCGACGCGATCGGCCAGATTGGCCAGTTCGTTCATGAACGAGATACGGGTGGCCAGCATGGCGTTCGCCGCGTACTTGGTGAACTCCGCCGAGCGCACGTCCATGTAAAGCGTGCGTTCGTGATTGCGGTTGAACGGCGAGTACAGACGCTTCATCATCGCGCGCGCCTGTTGGCCGTCGGTGTCGTCGTCCACCCCGATCACGATGCGGTCCGGACGCATGAAATCGTCCACCGCCGCGCCTTCCTTCAGGAATTCGGGATTCGAGACAACGGAGAACGACACGTCCTCGCCCCGCTTGGCCAGTTCTTCGGCCACGGCGACACGCACCTTGTCGGCCGTGCCTACCGGCACCGTCGATTTGTCGACGATCACCTTGAAGCTCTTGGCGTAACGACCAATGTTGCGCGCCGCGGCCACCACGTATTGCAGATCGGCGGAGCCATCTTCGTCCGGGGGCGTGCCCACGGCGATGAACTGTACATCGCCGTGCGCGACAGACGCTTCGATGTCCGTCGAAAAGTGCAATCGGCCGGCTTCGCGATTGCGCGCGATGATTTCCTGCAGACCGGGTTCGTGAATCGGCACACCGCCGTTGTTCAGAATGTCGATCTTGCGCTGATCGACGTCGAGACAGAACACGTCGTTGCCGACGTCCGCGAGACAAGCGCCCGTAACGAGGCCGACGTATCCGGAGCCGATGATGGTGACTTTCATGATTGCGCGAACTTAAAGAAATTAGGAGGCCGCGGGCACGTCGGCACGGCGCGGCGTATAGGTCTCCCAGCCATTACAGCCGGGGCATTGCCAGTAGAACAGTCGCGCGCGGAAGCCGCACTGATCGCAGACGTAGCGCGGCAACGACTTGGTGCGTTGGGTGATGAGCTTGCCCATCAGTTGAAGATCGGACTGCGTGTCTCCAGAGGCTGTCGCGGCGTGCGCTTCGAGCAGGCGCGTCATGCCCAGCGCGCTCGGCGCGCGATGCATCTGCTCTCGCATGAGCTTGAGCGCCGCTTCCGGCCCCTCGAGCGCCATCGTCTTTTCGTAGACGATCTCAAGCAAATCGTCCGACGGATTTTTTCGCAGTCCTTCGCGCAACACGGCGAGTCCTTCGGGGGCACGGTCGACGGCCTCATACGCACGCATCAGACGCTTGGCCGCCAGGCCCAGATACACCGGATTCTGTTGCTCGATGGTGCTCAACACATTCAAGGCGCCCTGCGCGTCGCCTGCGGCGAGCAGCATATCGCCGCGCAGCAACGGTGCGCGCACGTTCGCGGGATTGATCGCAAGCGCGGCGTCCAGCGCTTGCGTCACCGACTCGATGTCCTTGCGCTGCAGCGCTTCCTGCGCCAGTTCGCAGTGAAACTGCGCCATCTCCTTGCGGTACGACACCGCGGGATCGAGATCGCTAAGCGTCTCAGCCTCGGTCAGCGCCTTGCGCCATTCTTTCTCGATCTGATAGATCGTGAGCTTCGCGTGTTGCGCGGCCTTGGCGTATGCGCCCGTCTGCAGACGACCGAACGCCTCTTCGGCGCGGTCAAGCAGGCCTGCCTTGAGGAAGTCGTGGCCCAGCTCATAGAGCGCATGCTCCTGGTCGGCTTGCGGCAGATCGTCACGCGAGAGCAGGTTCTGATGCACGCGAATGGCGCGCTCCGTTTCGCCCCGACGACGGAAGAGACTGCCCAGCGCGAAGTGCAGCTCGGTGGTCTCAGGGTCGAGCTTGGCGACCTCGATGAAGGCATCGATCGCCTTGTCGGGCTGCTCGTTGAGCAGGAAGTTCAGACCGCGAAAATAGGATGCCGGCAGATTGCGGCTCTCGGAGAGCAGGCTGCGCAGATCCAGGCGTGCGGCTACCCAGCCGCAGCCGAAAATCACGGGGATGGCTAATAGCCACCAGACCTCGAATTCCATGAATGCGTGTTGTCGTTGAAACAGTCGATGAGGATGGCGAGAGTCGTGCGCCGGGTCGCCGTCGCCTTAGACGGGCGGCAGCATCGGCGGTTGATCGCTTGCCTCGGGGTCCCGCTGCGCACGCGCCAGATCGCGTCGCGAGCGGCGCAACTCCAGGCGTTGGCGCATCAGGCTCGGCAAGGTGGCGAGCACACCAATGACGCCACCGACCACGAAAAACGCCAGACCGATCATGATGAGCGGCGCTGTCCACGTATGACCCAGGAACAGGTTCAACGTAACCTCGCCCGTGTTGGCGAGCGCGAGGCACAGCAACACCACGAACACGATGAGACGAACGATCCAAACAATCAGCTTCATGCCGAAAGGCTCCTGCGGCAGGCTTGCCGTATGTTTTGCAACTTGAGCGGCCTTGCATGAACGATATCGACACCGTTCATGCGCCGGGCTGGCACGTGGGCGTATTGTACCGGATGTGCTCTGTGAGGCGTCGTTCCTGCAGCGCGCTTCACATTTGCGTCAATGGCGCGCACCCGCCTCCACCAGACGCAAAAAAAGCGCCCGAAGGCGCTTTTTTTGCGTAGTAGATCCCAAAGGGCCTTATTGGTCCGACGCCTTGTGATCAACCCGCTCTCGCAACTCCTTGCCTGGCTTGAAGTGAGGCACGAATTTCTCCGGCACCAACACTTTCTCGCCCGACTTCGGGTTGCGGCCGACGCGCGGTGGCCGACGGTTGAGCCCAAAACTACCGAATCCGCGGATCTCGATTCGATGACCGCGCGCAAGCGCGTCAGCCATCGCGTCGAGAATTGTCTTCACCGCGAAATCGGCGTCCTTGAGCACCAACTGGGGGAACCGCGCCGCCAACTGGTTGACCAATTCAGACTTGGTCATAGGCCTTGGACCTTACTGATTCTGGCTGTCCAGCTTGGCTTTGAGCAGCGCACCGAGGTTCGTGGTGCCGCTCGCTGCCGAGCTATCCGACGACAGCTTGCTCATCGCTTCTTGCTGTTCAGCCGAATCCTTGGCCTTGATCGACAGGTTGATGTTGCGCGACTTGCGATCGATGTTGACGATCATGGCATTGACGGCTTCACCTTCCTTGAGCACGTTGCGGGCATCTTCCACACGATCGTGCGAAATTTCCGATGCGCGCAGGTAGCCTTCGACGTCATCACCCAGCGACACGACAGCACCCTTCGGATCGACAGCCTTGATGGTGCCGTCAACGATCGAGCCCTTGTCGTGGATTGCCACGAAGGAGTTGAACGGATCGCCTTCCAGCTGCTTGATACCCAGCGAGATGCGTTCCTTCTCGACGTCGATGCCCAGGACCACGGCTTCGACTTCGTCGCCCTTCTTGTACTTGCGCACGGCTTCTTCGCCAGCTTCGCTCCACGACAGGTCCGACAGGTGGACCAGGCCGTCGATGCCGCCCGGCAGACCAATGAACACACCGAAGTCGGTGATCGACTTGATCGCGCCCTTGAGCTTGTCGCCCTTCTTGAAGTTGCGCGAGAAGTCATCCCACGGGTTCGGCTTGCATTGCTTCATGCCGAGGCTGATACGACGACGGTCTTCGTCGATCTCGAGCACCATGACTTCGACTTCGTCGCCCAGCTGGACAACCTTGGTCGGCGCAACGTTCTTGTTGGTCCAATCCATTTCCGACACGTGAACCAGGCCTTCGATGCCCGATTCCACTTCGACGAATGCGCCGTAGTCGGTGATGTTGGTGACCTTGCCGAACAGGCGGGTGCCTTGCGGGTAACGGCGAGCAATGCCTTCCCACGGATCTTCGCCGAGTTGCTTAACGCCCAGCGAGACGCGGCCCTTCTCTTGATCGAACTTGAGGATCTTGGCGGTGACTTCCTGGCCAACCGACAGCACTTCGCTCGGGTGACGCACGCGACGCCATGCGATGTCGGTGATGTGCAGCAGGCCATCGATACCGCCCAGGTCGACGAACGCACCGTAATCGGTGATGTTCTTGACCACGCCCTTGACGATCGCGCCTTCCTTGAGCGTTTCGAGCAGCTTGGCGCGCTCTTCACCTTGGGTGGCTTCGATCACGGCGCGACGCGACAGCACAACGTTGTTGCGCTTGCGGTCGAGCTTGATAACCTTGAATTCGAGGGTCTTGCCTTCGTACGGGGTCGTGTCCTTGACCGGACGCGTGTCAACCAGCGAACCCGGCAGGAATGCGCGGATGCCATTGACCATCACGGTCAGGCCGCCCTTGACCTTGCCGGTGATCGTACCGGTCACGAGTTCGCCCGACTCGAGGGCCTTCTCAAGTGCCAGCCACGAAGCCAGACGCTTGGCCTTGTCGCGCGACAGCACGGTGTCGCCGTAGCCGTTTTCCAGGGCGTCGATCGCCACGGAAACAAAGTCGCCGGCCTGAACTTCGACCTCGCCCTGATCATTCAGGAATTCTTCGATGGGGATGTACGCTTCGGACTTGAGTCCGGCGTTGACGACCACGAAGTTGTGGTCAACCCGCACGACTTCTGCGCTGATGACTTCACCAGCACGCATGTCTTGGCGAGTGAGCGACTCTTCGAAAAGCGCCGCGAAAGATTCATTGGTCGAGGTTTGCAGGTCGGACATAAATGTGGATTACGCCGCTGACGTCCGTCTCCCGAGGGGGCTGACGACGACGAACAACGGTTGGGTTAAAGGTTAGACAAAGCCACGCCGGATGACTGCATGAAACATCCGGTCAGGCGCCTTGCGGGTACTGCACCTGCGCGAACCATTCGAGCACCTGAGCCACCGCCTGATCGACGTTGAGCCCCGATGTGTCGAGTACCCGCGCACCCTCAGCCGGTCTTAGCGGCGCTTCGGCACGGGTACGATCCCGCGCATCACGCGCCTCGAGGTCCAGCATGAGACTGTCTATATTAGCAGAAAAACCTTTTTCTATCAATTGCTTATACCGCCTCTCGGCACGGGCCTGTGGCGAAGCCGTCAAAAACACCTTCAATTCGGCCTCCGGGAAGATCACCGTTCCCATGTCGCGGCCGTCCGCGACGAGGCCCGGTGCGGTCTTGAACCCGCGCTGGAGCGCCGTCAGCGCTTGCCGCACCGCTTTGTGCACGGCGATGCTCGAGGCCCGGTTGCCGATCGCCTCGGCCCGGATCGCGTCGGTCACGTCTTCGCCAGCCAGCCAGATACGCTCATCCCTGAATCGAACGTCGAGCGTTTCAGCAAGGACCGACAGCGCCCCGACATCGTCCGGATCGATGCCATGACGAGCGCTCGCCAACGCCGTGAGTCGATAGAGCGCCCCACTGTCGAGATAGTGAAAGCCCAGCGCATCAGCGACACGATGCGCCACCGTGCCCTTGCCGGACGCCGTCGGGCCATCCACCGTAATGACCGGAATCGAGTCGTCTACTACCGTCAAATCAGGCATCCCTTCGTCTCTGTCTATCCAACACATTAAAAAATAAAACCCTTCATCCAAATAATAATGATTATCATTTAGATATGGACGCCACCGGCGCCGCCTGACGTGCAACTGCCATGCAAAGCCGCGATTATCCCTTAGCCAGTCCCGAATGGGTCCCGCCACCCGACGCGCAAAACCCTACGCCGCGCCGAGCGCAGCGGTGGATGGGGTTCGCAGGGGCGGGCACCCTCATCGCCGTGGGGTATATGGATCCGGGCAACTGGGCCACGGCAATCGCCGGGGGCGCCCGATACGGATACACGCTGCTGTGCGTTGTGCTGCTCTCGAGCGTGATGGCGTTGTTGTTGCAATGGTTGGCGGCGCGTGTCGGTCTGGTCACCGGACGCGATCTCGCGCAACTCTCACGTAGCCAGTATAGCCGCCGGACTTCGCTGGCGTTATGGGCCCTGTGCGAGATTGCCATCATCGCCTGCGATCTTGCCGAAATCATCGGCAGTGCGGTCGCGCTGCAACTGCTGTTCGGCCTCTCTTTGCCAGTAGGCGTATTGCTTGCGGGCGCGCTCGCATTCGCCATGCTGGGGCTTCAAGGTTTCGGACAACGACGGCTTGAAGGCGCCGTTGCGGCATTGATTCTGCTCACTGCGGGCTGCTTCGCCGCACAACTGGCGCTGGCCAACCCGGACTGGGGGGCCGCTGCCGCGGGCCTGCGCCCGCGCAGTGACATCGTGGCGCAAGCGGGCATGCTCTGGCTGGCGACCGGCATTCTCGGCGCGACGGTGATGCCTCACAACCTGTATCTGCACTCGGCCCTGCTGCGCATGCGCGGCGAGGCGATGCCCGAGCGCACCCCCGTCACGTTGCGACGCGCACTGCGCACCACGCAATGGGACACCACACTGTCGCTCGGCTTCGCCTTCCTGATCAATGCGGCGCTCCTGATTCTCGCGGCCGCGGTGTTCCATGCGAGCGGAAACACCTCGGTGGAATCGCTGGGCGACGCCCACAAGTTGCTCGCGCCGCTGCTGGGCAACCAATGGGCCGGCGTGATGTTTGCCGTCGCACTCCTGGCTTGCGGCCTGAATTCGACAGTCACCGCCACGCTCGCGGGACAGGTCACGATGGAGGGATTCCTCAATTTGAGGATGAAGCCCTGGCAACGTGCGCTTGTCACACGCGCGCTGGCGCTCATCCCCGCACTACTGATCGTCGGACATGGCGGCGAAGCCCAAACAACCAACCTTCTGATCCTCAGTCAGGTTGTGTTGAGCCTGCAATTGCCGTTCGCAGTGATCCCCCTGGTGCGGTTCGCCGGCGATGCAAAGCTGATGGGTGAATGGCGCGTGCGCGGCGCGTTACTGGCAGTCGCCTGGCTCATCGCGGGGACCATTGTCACGCTGAACGGCATTCTGCTTTGGCAGACATTGACCGGACAGGGTTAACGGTCTGGGTGCAGCGCCAATGCCTGCTCATCAAGCGCACAGCGAATCGCAGAACGGGGGCGTCTGCAAGCGCAAGTCCACGGGCGAAATCGAAAGGACCGACATGCCGGCTACGACAGCGGCACGTCAGCCCCGAACTCGCAAATGGACCACGAGGACTACAAGGACTACAAGGACTACAAGGACTACGACGCGACGCGCGCGAACTCGGCGAAGTACGTCGGGAACGTCTTCGCAACACACTTCGGATCGTTGATCGTCACCGGCACGCCCCCCAGACTGACGAGCGAAAAACACATCGCCATACGATGATCGTCGTAGGTGTCGATCGCCGCATTCGGCGTGAGCGACGCCGGCGGCGTGACTCGCAGATAGTCCGCGCCCTCTTCCACCGTCGCACCGACCTTGCGCAATTCGATGGCCATGGCGGCCAGACGATCCGTCTCCTTCACACGCCAACTCGCCACATTGCGCAGCGTTGTGGTGCCATCGGCGAAGAGCGCGGCGACGGCAATCGTCATCGCGGCGTCGGGAATGTGATTGAAGTCCATGTCGACCGCCCGCAGCTTGCCGCTCGGCGTATCGATACCGTGCACTTCGATGGCATCGTCGTGCAGGGTGACGCGCGCGCCCATTGCCGCAAGCGCATCGACAAATCGCACATCGCCCTGAATACTGTCGCGGCCAACGCCCTCGACACGCATCGGGCCACCACCGATCGCGCCGGCAGCGAGGAAATAGGACGCCGACGACGCGTCGCCCTCGACCCGGATTTCGCCCGGGCTCCGATACTTCGCCCCCTTCGCATCTGCCGCCGGCAGAGTGAAGCGCGACCAGCCGTCCTGCTGCACGTCGATGCCAAAACGCCTGAGCAGCCGCAACGTGATGTCGATATACGGCTTGGAAATCAACTCGCCCTCGACCTCGACGACAATCTCACCGGTCGCCGAAGGCAGCAACGGCAATGTGAGCAACAATGCCGTCAGGAACTGACTCGACACGTCTCCCCGCACGCGAATTGGCGTCGCGGGTGCCGCCACGTCGGCTGGCTTGATGTGCAACGGGGGATAACCGGCGTTGCCGAGATAGTCGATCTGCGCGCCAAGTTGACGCAACCCGTCGACCAGATCGCCGATCGGGCGCTCGTGCATACGCGCCACGCCCGAGACTTCATAGTCACCGTGGCTCAGTGACAATGCCGCGGTCAACGGACGAATCGCCGTACCGGCATTGCCCATGAACAGCTTGGCCACCTTCACCGGAAACACACCACCACACCCCTCGACGATGAAATCGCGCGAGTCGCCGACTTGCGTGCATTTGACGCCAAGCGTCGCCAATGCATCGAGCATGACCTGCGTATCGTCCGAAGCCAGCAGATCGCGCACGCGAGTCGTGCCGTGCGACAGCGCTGCGAGTAGCAGTACGCGGTTCGAGATACTTTTCGAGCCGGGCAAGCGCAGCGTGCCTTCGGCGTGGCCGTAGGGGCCGAGATCGAGCGTTTCCATGACTTACTTTTCCTGTTGCTTGGCCCAGTCCGTTCGCGCCTGACTGGTGCGCGCGAACACGGCCTCGAGGCCGGCACCATCGCCAGCATCGATCAATTCACGCAGCGTACCGAGCGTGGCGAGATAGCCATCGAGTTCGGCAAGCAACGCCTCGCGATTGGCCACACAGATATCGCGCCACATTTCCGGATTCGATGCGGCGATACGTGTGAAGTCGCGAAAACCGCCCCCAGCGAAACCGAATTTCAATGCGGCGTCGGGGGCTTCGAGAATCTGCGCAATGAGCGCATACGACAGCACGTGTGGCAAGTGACTCACCGAGGCGAAAACTCGGTCGTGTTGCGTCTCGGACATTTCTGAGACACGCGCGCCGGTCGCTTCCCACATCGCGCGCACGAGAGCGACATCTTCGCTGCGATTGGCCGGCTGCGGACAAAGCACGACGCGCCGGTCGCGATACAGATCGACCTTCGCGGCGTCGACACCCGACAACTCCGCCCCGGCAATCGGATGCCCCGGCACGAAGCGCCAGGCCTCGTCGCCCAAGGCTGCCTTCGCGGCCGTCACGGCATCCGTCTTCGTGCTGCCGGCGTCGGTCACGATCGTATGACCGACAAGATGCGGACGGATCGCCGCGAACAAGGCCGGCGTCTGCGCCACCGGCGCCGCGAGCACCACCACGTCAGCACCTGCCACAGCATCGGCCATCGACACGGCGGCGCGATCGATCACGCCAAGCTCACAGGCTCTGGCGAGCGACGCTTCGCTACGTCCGACACCGACGACTTCCTTCACCGTCCCTGCGGCTTTGAGCGCACGCGCCAGCGAACCGCCAATCAGTCCCACGCCGCAGATGACGAGTTTATTCAGACTCATGATGAATCCCGCCGCTCGTCACGCGGAGCGCGGGTAGGACCCGAGCACTTTGCAGTAGGCCGCATTCTGACGCAGCACGTCGAGCGCTTTGGCGACGTTCGGATCGTCGCGATGCCCTTCGAAGTCGACGTAGAAGTAGTACTCCCACGCACCGCTCTTGGCCGGGCGCGATTCGAAGCGCGTCATCGACACCCCGTTGTTCGCGAGCGGCTCCAGCAACGCGACCACCGCGCCAGCGCGATTCGGGACAGACAAAATCAGCGAGGTCTGATCGTGACCGCTAGGCGCCGGGTCCTGCGTGCCGACCACAACGAAACGCGTGCGGTTATGCGGATCGTCCTGGACATGGGAAAACGCGATTTGCAGCCCGTACTGGGTCGCTGCCGAGTCGCCCGCGATGGCGGCAACCGCCGGATCGGCCGACGCCATGCGCGCCGCTTCGGCATTGCTCGATACCGCCTGACGCTCCAGTTGCGGAAAATGCGCCGTCAACCAGTGCTGACACTGCGCAAGCGACTGCGCATGCGAACAGATGCGTGTCACGCCGTCGAGCGTGCCCGACTGCGACATCAGATTATGGTGAATCGGCAGGGCGACTTCACCGCCGATCGTCAGCGGACTCTGCAACAGCAGGTCCAGCGTGCGGGAGACGACGCCCTCGGTCGAGTTCTCGACCGGCACGACCCCGAAGTCCGCACTCCCGGCCTCGACGGCACGAAACACCTCGTCGAGCGACGGGCACGGCAAACCCTTCACACTCTGTCCGAAGTAGGCGAAGGCTGCCTGTTCGCTGTAGGTTCCCGCCGGGCCAAGATAGGCAACGGTCATGACCTTCTCGAGCGCACGGCTGGCGGACATGATCTCGCGCCAGATCGACGCCAGATTGTCGCCATACAGTGGGCCGTCGTTGGCTTGTTGCAGTCGGGAAATAACCTGCAATTCGCGCTCGGGCCGGAACACCGGCGCACCGAAACGCTTCTTGACCTCGCCCACTTCCAGGGCGACGGCCGCACGTTGATTGAGCAGCTTCAAAAGCTGCGCGTCGATAGCATCGATTTTCTCGCGCAAGGGGCGCAACGATGCGTTCAGATCATCATCCATGGAGCGTATTGTCTTCTTACGATGGGACATGGTCAGGCAGCTCGCGGCGCGTTGCCCCGAAGGACATCGAAAAACTTCTGTCGCGCCGGCCGTTTGCCCTCGTCAGCCGTGGCTGCGCTCGAATTCGCGCAGATAGTCGACCAGCGCTTCAACACCGGCTAGCGGCATCGCGTTATAGATCGAGGCACGCATACCCCCCACGGACTTGTGGCCCTTGAGTTGCAGCAGGCCGCGCTCGCGAGCACCGGCCAGGAAGGTCTCGTTCAATGCATCGTCGTGCAGGAAAAACGGCACGTTCATACGTGAGCGGCAGTCCTTCTCTACCGAAGTCCGGTAAAAATCGCTGCCATCCAGATAGCCGTACAGCAGCTCGGCCTTCGCTTTGTTCTGCGCGTCCATGGCAGCCAAACCGCCCTGACGCTTGAGCCACTGGAACACGAGACCTGCGATGTAAATCGCGTAAGTCGGCGGCGTGTTGAACATCGAGTCGTTCTCGGCCACGATCTTCCAGTCGAATGCGCTGGGCGTGACAGGCAACGAACGACCGAGCAAATCATCGCGCACGATAACGAGCGTCAGGCCCGAAGGGCCGATATTCTTCTGCGCACCGCCGTACATCACGCCAAACTTCGACACGTCCATCGGACGCGAAAGAATGTGCGACGAGACGTCGGCCACGAGCGGCGCGTTCGGCAATCCGGCCGCTGCCAGATCCGGCGTCCAGAAATATTCGACGCCGTGAATCGTCTCGTTCGTGCAGATGTGGACGTATGCCGGGTCCTTCGACAACTGCCATTCGTCCATCTTCGGCAGTCGCGTGAACTTGTCCGCCTCGGTACTCGCCGCGATGTTGACGTCACAATACTTGCGCGCCTCCTTCTGCGATTTGACCGACCACGAGCCGGTCACGACGTAGTCCGCCGTCCGTCGCTCTGCGGCGCGCTCACCGCCCAGCAAGTTCATCGGGATGATGGCGTTTTCCGCCAGCGCCCCGCCTTGCATGAACAAGATCCGGTAGTTCTCGGGCACCGCCAGCAACTCGCGCAGATCCGCCTGCGCCTGCGCCAGAATGCTCATGAACTCGCGTCCGCGATGGCTCATCTCCATCACGCCCATGCCGGCCCCATGCCAATCAAGCATTTCCTCGGCCGCCTGCGTGAGCACTTCAGCAGGCAGCGCCGCCGGACCGGCGGAAAAATTGAAAGCGCGCGTCATTATCGTTTTGCAGCAGTAAAAGTGAAACGCAAGCCGGCGGAGACTGTCCCGTGCGGCTTGCGTTTCACATCTGGCGTTCATTCGGTGGCGCGACAGCGGCAGAGGTCAACTATACCGCCAGATGACCGCCGCGTGCGGGTGTGCCCCGCAATTCCGGTGCAGGACGACGGTATTCCGGAATGTTCCGAGCAGGACCTGCCGATTTGGCCCACCAATGCAAAATGGCCGTTTGCGATCACTCGCAAACGGCCATTATCGGTCAATCCCGAAGGATCAGCCGAAATTTACTTCTTAGCCGGTGCCTTCGGTGCCGACTTGGCAGCGGCGGCAATCTCGGCGTCAGCCTGCTTTCTCGACGCTTCCGTCGATTGCGGGCCGTACTTTTGCATCAGGCTGCCAACCACTTCCTGGCCGACCTGATCTTGCACCTTGATGTACTTCTGGCCAACCGGGCTCTTGTAAAACGCCGTCAACCCCTTGATTTCTTCGGTCGAGTAGTACTTGCCGTAGGCGTTGTACTGCGCCTGCACCGCGTCGTTCTTAAACGCGTCGGTGGTGAAAACCTTACCAGCGCTTTCCACCAGCTTCGGCACGGCGTTCTGCTGCAGAACCGGCACGATGGCCTGCTTCTGCGCGTCGCTCAACGTCTTGTTCGTTTCGAGTTGCTCCTGCAGCACGCCAATCGACACTTGACGAGCTTGCTGCTGAGCGCCATCGCCAATGGCGGCAACGAGCTTGTTCGAATCGATGGCGTCGAGCAGATCCTTGATGGCTGCCTTCTTGTCGGCGTCGAGCGGGGCGCTCTGCTGGGCCATTGCCATTGCCGGGGCTGCGAGCAGCAGCCACATCCACTTCTTGACGTTGCGTTGCATAGTAATAGTCACTCCAAAGTTCGTCGGCTGTCGACGACGATAAATAGATGCATCCTCGCCTGGGCACTTCACTGCATCGGGCCAGATTCTACTGACTTTTCGGGGCAATGTACCCGTAGATTACATCGAGTTACGCCAGTATTACTCCGTGACATCCGCTTCCGGCGTCTCGTCGTCGCTCTTCTGGGCGTCGCCATTCTCGGCAGCCTCGGCAACTTCGGCGTCGGACTCAACGATGCGTTGCAGGCCTGAGAGCGTCGTGCCTTCGTCCAGGCTGATCAGCGTCACCCCTTGCGTGGCCCGACCCATTTCGCGAATTTCCGACACACGCGTCCGGATCAGTACCCCGCCAGTCGTGATCAGCATGATCTCGTCATCCGGCTCAACCAGCGTCGCCGCGACCACCCGGCCGTTGCGCTCGCTCGTCTGGATCGCAATCATACCCTTAGTGCCACGGCCATGGCGCGTATATTCGGTGATCGACGTGCGCTTGCCGTAGCCGTTTTCGGTGGCCGTGAGCACCGACTGCTGTTCGTTCTCGGCGACCAGCAGCGCGATGACCGTTTGACCGTCTTCGAGCTGCATGCCGCGAACGCCGCGAGCCTCGCGCCCCATCGGACGCACGTCGTTTTCGTCGAAGCGCACCGCCTTGCCGCTGTCCGAGAACAACATGACATCGTGTGCACCGTCGGTGATGGCGGCGCCGATCAGCACGTCGCCATCATCGAGGTTCACGGCGATGATGCCCTTCTTGAGCGGACGGCTGAAAGCCGCGAGCGGCGTCTTCTTGACCGTGCCCAGGCTCGTTGCCATGAACACGAAGCGATCCTCCGTGTACTCCTTGACCGGCAGCACCACGTTGATCTTCTCGCCGTCCTGCAACGGGAACATATTGACGATCGGACGCCCGCGCGAGTTCCGCGATCCCTGCGGGACTTCATAGACCTTGATCCAGTACACGCGGCCACGGTTCGAGAAGCAAAGGATCGTGTCGTGCGTATTCGCGATGAACAGCGTGTCGATCCAGTCGTCGTCCTTCGTGGCTGCCGCTTGCTTGCCGCGCCCGCCACGCTTTTGCGCACGATACTCGGACAACGGCATCGACTTGATGTAGCCCGAATGCGACAGCGTCACCACCATATCCTGCGGGGTGATCAGATCTTCCGTATCGAGTTCGGTCGCGTTGTGCTCGATGGTCGAACGACGAGCATCGCCAAACTCCGCGCGCACCGCCGTCAGCTCTTCGCTGATGATGGCCGTCACACGGGCGGGACGCGCCAGAATGTCGAGCAGGTCGGCGATCTGTGCCATCACGTCCTTGTACTCGGAGACGATCTTGTCCTGCTCCAGGCCGGTCAGGCGTTGCAGACGCATCTGCAGGATTTCCTGCGCCTGCGTCTCCGACAGACGGTACATACCGTCCGCCTGCATGCCGACGGCGGGGTCGAGCCCCTCTGGCCGGAACGCTTCGCGTCCACCCAGCGACTCGGTCTCGGCACGCGACAACATGTCGCGCACGACCGACGAATCCCACGCCTTCTCCATCAACGCAGCCTTCGCGATCGGCGGCGTCGGCGCTGCCTTGATGATCGCGATGAAGTCATCGATGTTAGCGAGTGCTACCGCCAGACCTTCGAGCACATGGCCGCGTTCACGAGCACGCCGCAGCTCATAGACCGTGCGGCGAGTAATCACTTCGCGACGGTGCGCGAGGAAGTGCACCAGCATTTCGCGCAGGTTCAGCAGCTTCGGCTGGCCGTCGACCAGCGCCACCATGTTCATGCCGAACGTGTCTTGCAGTTGCGTGTGCTTATAGAGGTTGTTGAGAACGACCTCAGGCACTTCGCCGCGCTTGAGTTCGATCACGACACGCATACCGCTCTTGTCGGACTCGTCGCGGATATCGGAAATACCCTCGAGACGCTTCTCGTTGACCAGTTCGGCAATGCGCTCGAGCAGTGAGCGCTTGTTAACCTGGTACGGCAACTCGTCGACGATGATCGCCACGCGCTGACCGCGGTCGATATCCTCGAAGTGAGTCTTTGCTCGCATCACGACACGGCCACGGCCGGTGCGATAGCCCTCTCGCACACCGGAAATGCCGTAGATGATGCCGGCGGTCGGGAAGTCCGGCGCCGGAATGATCTCGATGAGTTCGTCGACCGTGGCGTCCGGGTTCTGCAGCACGTGCAGACAGGCGTCCACGACTTCGTTCAGGTTATGCGGCGGGATGTTCGTCGCCATGCCAACGGCAATCCCCGACGAGCCATTGAGCAGCAGGTTCGGGATACGGGCGGGCAGAATGAGCGGTTCTTTTTCGCTGCCGTCGTAGTTCGGACCGAAGTCGACGGTTTCCTTGTCGATGTCCGCAAGCAACTCATGGCCGATCTTGGCCATGCGCACTTCGGTGTATCGCATTGCAGCGGCGTTGTCGCCGTCGACCGACCCGAAGTTGCCTTGGCCGTCCACCAGCATATAACGCAGCGAGAACGGCTGGGCCATACGAACGATGGTGTCGTATACAGAGGCGTCGCCGTGCGGGTGGTATTTACCGATGACGTCACCGACGATACGCGCCGATTTCTTGTACGCCCGGTTCCAGTCGTTGTTCAGCTCGTGCATGGCGAACAGTGCGCGGCGATGAACTGGCTTCAGGCCATCACGCACGTCCGGCAAAGCGCGGCCGACGATCACGCTCATGGCGTAATCGAGATACGACCGCCGCATTTCTTCTTCGAGCGAAATCGGGAGAGTTTCTTTGGCGAACTGATCCATTATTCGTGTCTATCAAGCCCTAATCGCGATAGGCGGCTGCCGGCGATATGATCTTCGGATTCTAACATGCCCGTCATAGGCATCCGAAACGAGCGTGATGCAATGCACAAGACATGTCTGGCACGCCAAAATGTCAGACAACGATATGAAATGAAACGGTTGGCGAGGGCCCTCAAAAGGTGTTGCGCTCAAACCACAACTGCGCCACGACAGGCAGCAAACTTGGGGTTTTGCTCACGACTGGCGGGAGCGCTATGGCAAAATGCCGTGGCATAAGTTAGACATTATTCGAAGTGCATGGGTCATGCTTTCGCGCACTTGCCGATGTTATACTTCGAGCGATGTAAGACTTTGGTTCCGTCGTCTAGGCTCGCAGTAAACCTGCGGTAATCTCATTTCGAGAGGAGAAATATGAATAAATTCGCTAAGCTCGCGATCGTTGCAGCTACCGCAGTGATGGCTGCTTCGGCTATGGCCCAAAACTACGTCCAGACCGCTCCGGGCCCGATCGCGGCCTCGAAGCAAGCCGTCAACGACAACTGGGTGAACGGCAGCGGCGAGTGGGTTTGGAAGAACGGCTCGGACGAACTCTGCTGGCGCGATGCCTATTGGACCCCGGCCACGGCCAATGCCAAGTGCGATGGCTCGATCATCGCTCAGGCGCCGGCTCCGGCACCGACCCCGGTTCCGGTGGCTCCGGTCTCGCAGAAGGTGACCTATCAGGCTGACGCTTTGTTCGATTTCGACAAGGCTATCCTGAAGCCGGAAGGCAAGGCCAAGCTGGATGACCTGGCTGGCAAGGTTCAGGCTCTGAACCTCGAAGTCGTGGTTGCCACGGGCTACACCGACCGCATTGGCTCGGACAAGTACAACGACCGTCTGTCGCTGCGTCGCGCTCAAGCTGTGAAGGCCTACCTGGTCAGCAAGGGCGTCGAAGCCAACCGCGTGTACACCGAAGGCAAGGGCAAGCGTAACCCGGTGACGACTGGTTGCAACCAGAAGAACCGCGGTCAGCTGATCAAGTGCCTGGCACCGGATCGTCGCGTGGAAGTCGAAGTCGTCGGCACGAACAAGTAATACGGTTCACCGACTACGAAAAAACCCCGCCTCGGCGGGGTTTTTTTCGTCCGTCTTTTCGTCTATCGCCCAAGCGAACCGGCAACAAACCACAGCAAAACAGGACGCGTCAGGCTCAGGCCTCGCTGCCCAACTGCGGGTACTGGCGCTTCACCATAAAGGACATGAGCGCCTTGACCGGGCGGTCGCGCCACCACGATCCGGTCTCCAGCGGCTTGAACATCATCCGTGTGGCCGCCTCAACCGGCATGTACTGCTTCATCACATCGCCCGACATGGCAAGGAAGGCGTCCCAGGTCATCGTCTCGAACGGCGGCGGCGATCGCCAGAAACGATTGAGCGGTTCGAATGCGAACGCAATGTCCTCGTCGCGCACCAACTCACTACGCGCCACCATGGTGCGCAGCCGACTGATGACACCATGCTGCTCCACGGCGTTATACCTATCGAATGTCTTGCGGAAATAGCGATAGTGGCCGACCTCCTCGTTGCTCAGCTTATGCATCATCTGCTTGAGCTCCTCGACCGGCATGTAGGACTCGAGGCAACGATAGATCATCGCGGTCTGCGTCTCCGTCACACAGCGTGAGAGCGCCTCCAGCGCCAACGATGGCCGCATGTACTGCACCTCGCAACGCGGCTTGTAACGGGCCAGAAACGCTTCATAAGCGTCCGCCCAGGCAAACTCGGGCCAGACTCGTGCGATATAGTCCTTGGCGAGACGCCCGTGCTCGACCTCCTCGGGCAGCCAGGTATCGCGCAGCCACGTTCTCATCTCGTCGTCGTCGCCATACATCTGATTGAGGGTGGAGACGAACTCCGGGACGCTGGTCTCGATGAACGACACCGTGGCAAGAGAATAGAAGATGAACGCATTGGTTCGGACAGACGGCTCTGCTGCCATGACACACTCTCCTATCGGCATAGGGAATTGAACATGTTTCGCTCAAGCACGTGCATGCGACCGGCGCGGCTGGGCAGACCGATGAGCGCGTTGTGCACTGCAACGTGCAGCTCTCGCGTCATGGCCCCATGCATCGCGTGAAACGTCACACGAAGGTCACGAAGGCATAGTATAGGAATTGGCAAAATATCGCAGCGCGGCAAACAATCGATTACAACTACGTCGCCTTCGGGCACGTTTGCGCGATGTTTGTCTGCGTTGCGTTCACTTAAACTCCGAAACGTCATGACGCAACGTTACTGGTTAATGAAGTCCGAACCCGAGGAGGCGAGCATCGACGATCTCGCCAGCGCCAAGCACCAGACCCTTCCATGGACCGGGGTGCGCAACTATCAGGCGCGCAACTTCATGCGCGACGACATGAAAGTGGGCGATGGGGTGCTCTTCTACCACTCGAGCTGCGCCGTGCCCGGCATCGCCGGGCTCGCAACGGTCGCCTCGACACCCTACCCCGATCCCACGCAGTTTGACCCGAAAAGCCCGTACTTCGATCCCAAGTCGAAGCCGGAATCTCCCCGCTGGCTGCTGGTCGACGTCAAACTCGACCGCAAAACACGACTCGTGCCCCTCACCGAGATGCGCCAAACGCCCGAGCTGGACGGTATGCTCGTCCTCGCTCGCGGCAACCGCCTCTCGATCACCCCCGTCTCGCCCGAGCACTGGAAGTTCATCAGCAAGCACTTACTTAAAGCCTGAAGGACTGCATCGGCTGTCGTGAATACCGACCGGGGAACCAAATTTGTGGCGATAGCGTCTGTATAACGTTGCCGGCAAACGCATAGTGCGTACCCACTTGCCTTTTCATTGAGGGAAGGGTTATGTCACTAAGGCGGTACCGGCGATCGGTCAAACGTTCGCCATACAGATGCGAACTGTCATTCGAAAAAGGACAACACTATGCGCAAATCTCTCGCTGCTGCTCTTCTGATTGCCACCGCCGCCAACGCGGCCTACGCCCAATCGGGTGACGACGCGAACCGTCAGGTCTCCGGCGTGTTGGGTCTCGAAGCGAGTGCTACGAAGGAGGTCGAACAAGACACCGTTCACATCACGATGTCGGCCCAGGAGCAAGGTCCGGATGCCGCCACCGTGTCGCGCAACCTCACGCAGAAGGCCAACAGCGCGATGTCCATCGCCAAGGGGCAAAACGACGTGCAGGTTCAGACCGGCAACGTCTCGCTCTACCCGACGACCAATCGCGACGGCAAGATCACGGCGTGGCGCGGCCGCACCGAGTTGCAGATGACGTCGAAGGATTTCGGCGCAGCGTCGCGACTCGCGAGCCAGATCTCGAACCAGATGCAGATGGACGGTGTGTCGTTCTCGCTCTCGCGGGAAGCGCAGGAGAAGACGCAGGCCGAGCTGACCAACCAGGCCATCAAGGCGTTCCGCGATCAGGCGCAGAGCAACACGAAGGCCTTCGGTTACAGCAGCTACACGATCCGTCAGGTGCAGGTCGGCTCCAACGCCCCGATGATGCCGCGTCCGTATGCGATGAAGGCCATGGCCATGAGCGCCAGTGCCGACGCCGCGCCGCCGATGCAACTCGAAGGCGGCAAGACGCAAGTGACCGTGACGGTCTCGGGCACCGTGCAAATGAAGTAAGGCGTGCCTGCCGGCCGGTCGTTGATCTGGCACACCGGCCCTCGCAGTCAAACCAATGCCGCCCCAACGAGGGCGGCATTTTCATATCGGCACCGCGACCCATGGCCGCAACGCCGCCCCCCGCGACAACGTGTCGCAAAGCGCTTATTTGAAGCGATCGCGCAACAGATTCTTCTGTACCTTGCCCATCGTGTTGCGCGGCAATTCCGTCACGATATGTACGCGCTTGGGCACCTTGAAGTTGGCAATGCGTTGCTTGAGCGCATCGATGACCGTGCGCTCGTCAGGTGCCGGCCCACCGTCGCGCGGCACAATGACCGCCACCACGGCCTCACCGAAGTCCGGATGCGGCACGCCGATGACGGCCGATTCTGCCACCCCGTCCATCTCGTCGATAAAGCCCTCGATCTCCTTCGGGTAGACGTTGTACCCGCCGGAGATGATGAGGTCCTTCGAGCGGCCCACGATGTGCACGTATCCGTCCTCGTCGAACTTGCCGACGTCTCCGGTCTTGAAGAAGCCATCGCCGGTAAATTCCTCCGCGGTCTTTTCCGGCATGCGCCAGTACCCGGCAAACACGTTCGGCCCCTTGACCTGAATATGGCCGATGTCGCCCCGTGCACTTGGTTCGCCGTCGTCGCCCACCACGCGCACCGTCACTTCCGGCAGCGGCACGCCAACGGTGCCCGCGCGGCGCACGGTTGCCGCATCGCCGTGATACGGATTCGAGACGAGCATGATCGTCTCCGACATGCCGTAGCGCTCCAGAATCGTATGACCCGTGCGTTCGCGGAACGCATCGAACGTCTCGCGCAGCAGCGGCGCCGAGCCCGAGATGAACAGACGAACGTTGCGACACGCATCGCGCGTGAGTCCCGGCTCGGCCAACAGCCGCACGTAGTAAGTGGGTACCCCCATGAACACCGTGGCGCGCGAGAGTTGATGCAACACTTCGCGCGCATCGAACTTCGACAGCCAGATCATCTTGCTGCCCGAATACAGCGCGGCATGGCTCGCGACAAACAGCCCGTGCACATGGAAAATCGGCAGCGCGTGCAGCAGCACGTCGCCCCCCTCGCGCTCGCCCCAGCCCCAGAACGTGTGCAGCACGCGCGTGTTGCTCGCGAGGTTGCCGTGCGAAAGCATGGCGCCCTTGCTGCGGCCGGTCGTGCCCGAGGTGTACAGAATGGCGGCGAGATCGCCGGGCGAGCGCGGCACCGTCTCGAAGGTGTCGCCGAACCAGGCGGCGCGCTCCAGCAGCGAGCCCGTGCGATCGTCGCCCAAGGTATAGACGTGCTTCGCGCCGTTCGTGAATGCGATCTTCGAAACCCAGCCGAAATTCGACGGGCTACACACCACGACGTCCGGTGCCGCGTTCTCGACGAAATACCCGATCTCGGCTTCGCGATAAGCCGTATTCAGCGGCAGATAGACAAACCCTGCGCGTAGCGTGGCGAGGTAAAGCAGCAGGGCTTCGGGAGACTTCTCGACCTGCACGGCGATACGCGCGCCGGGCGACAAGTCGAGACTCGCGAGCAGGTTCGCAATGCGTGCGCTCGCGTGCTCGAGGTCGTCCCAACTGTAGTAAAGCCCTTCGGGCGTCTCGATGGCGCACGCCGATTTGTCGGCGGGAAAACGTTCGGCAAAGAGTCGGTAGAGGTTGGCGTCTTGCGTCATAAACAGAACCGGATTCAAACGGTGGAAACGGTGGAAGCGGTGGAAAGCGTTGTAACGATAGGAATGATGAATACGTCGATGCGTGGGTGGAGTCAGTGAAATCGGAATGGCCCGAGGACGCCCCGCTCATCGCCCCCGGAAATCGGGCGGCCGCTTCTCGAGAAACGCCGCCACGCCCTCGCGATGATCGTGCGAGTCCCAGTACGAGAATGCCTTCTGCCATTCCGCCTCGGACAGCGGCGGCACCGTTGGCGCCAACCGCGCGATCAGCCACTTGTTCAACTGCGCGGCGAGCGGCGCGCCGGCGGCGAGGCGTCGGGCGCAAGTGTAGCCTGCTTCTTCGAGTTCCTCGTCCGCGACCACACGCGTGAGCAATCCCTTCTCGCGCGCTTCCGCCGCGCCGAAGACGCGCCCTTCGAGCAAGATCTCGAGCGTGATCGCGCGTCCCGCCAGCGCCAGCACGCCACGCAGTTCGCCGGGTGCCATCGGAAAGCCGAGCTTGTTGATGGGCACGCCGAACCGCGCGCCCTCCGCGGCAATACGCAGATCGCAATGGGCAGCAATTTCGAGACCGCCTCCCACGCAGACCCCTTCGATTAGCGCTACGCTCGGATGCCGGCAACGCGCCAGCGCATCGAGCGTCGGACCGATCACCTCGCCGTGATAACGACGCAGCGTATCGTAGCTGCCGCGCTCGACCGGAAACTCCTCGATATCGGCGCCCGCGGCAAAGTTGCCCTGTGCGCCGCGAATGACGATGGCCCGCACCCGGGTGTCCTCGTCAAGGGCCTGCAAATGCACGCGTAATGCGCGCCACATCGCCACCGAAATGGCGTTGAGCTTGCCGGGATTCGATAGCGTCAGTGTGACCCATCCCTCGTCAAGCGAACTGTCGTCGCGCAGGACTTCACTCACACATGCCTCCATGAGGTTGATAGACGTTCGCTGAAACTTCGACGCCAGCGTCCACGAGGCTCAAAGCAAACGCGATACCGCACGTCCCAGCGCCGGCTGGCCGTCGATGAGACGTTGCAGATTGGCGTCGAGTTCGTCGGGCTCGTAAAGGTAGTTGACCATCATGCCGCACGACTGCTTCGCACCTTTCTTCGAAAGATCGGCATGCCAATTGATACGCTCCACGCGCGCACCGTTGCCCAGATGGAACCGTGCCACCGGATCGCGCGGCTGCCCGCGCACCGTCTCGCGCGCCAGATAATGAGCGGCGAGCGCTTCGCCAAGCGTGCGCTGCAACGCCTGCACGCTCTTGCGCTCCGGCGACGATTGCAGCCAGGCCATCATCTGCGCCCCGGAGGCATCGGTCAGCGACGGTGCTTGCGTGAGCAGCTTCACCCGCTTCGGACCGAGCGTCTCGGCAAGCGCTTGCCCCGACAGTTGCCTGAGCCAGTCGCTGAAGCCGGGAATCGGGGACAGCGTTGCGAAGTTGCGCAGCTTCGGGAAATCGACTTGCAGCTCATCGATCACGCGCTTGAGCAAGAAGTTGCCGAAGCTCACGCCGCGCAGTCCCGGCTGCGTGTTCGAGATCGAATAGAAGATGGCCCAACGCACGCGACGCAGATCTTCCAGCGGTGCCTTCTCATCGAGCAACGAATGCACATCGGCCGCCATGTCGGGGACGAACGCGACTTCGACAAAAATCAACGGCTCGCGCGGCATGCGCGGATGGAAGAACGCGTAACACCGGCGGTCCGAATCGAGCCGGTTGCGCAAATCGGCCCACGACGAGATTTCGTGCACGGCTTCGTAGCGCATGAGTTTTTCGAGCAGTGACGCCGGCGAATCCCACGTGATCGGATGCAACTCGAGCAGACCGACGTCGAACCACGTCGAGAAAAGACTGCCGAGATCGTCTTCCAGCGCGGCCAGCCCTGGCAAGGCTGCGCGATGGTGCAGCATGTCCGAGCGCCAGCGCACGAGAAACGGCAGGCCGTCAGGCAATGCGTTGAAGCGCTTGAGGAACCGGACGCGTGCGCTGCCCAGCGCGCCCGCCAATCCGCTGGCCGCGCGTTTGGCGCTCGCGCCCTCACCCTCCTTGCCGTCCTTGCCTGCGTCGGCCCCCGCATTCCCGTCGTTCGCGCAGATATCGGCAACGACCGCGAGCAGCGCCAGTTGCTCCTCGGGCGACGCCGCACCGTAGCGCGCCATGAAGTCTCGCGCAGCCTCGTTGGCGGCCGAGTCGGTCAAACGCGCCGACAGGCATTGCGTCAATTGCCGCCGCAACGCACTCTCCGCACGCGGCGACAGTTTGGCGACGACTCCCTTGCCGTCTCCCTTGGCATCCTTGCCGTCCTTCGGACCGCCGCCCTGCCCGCCCGTCTTGCCCGCGCCGCGCCCGAACCATTGCCCCAGACGCTCACCCAGCGAGGGCTTCGGCGACGGCACCGGTGCGCTGACGTCTGCCACCGTCTCGGGCGCGCCTCGCCCTGGGGCATTGGACGCGATCACGGACGATGCGGACGATGCGGATGACGACGCCGCCGCAGACGAATTCAGCGACACAGGGACGGACATGGCTGACATGATCGGCGCATCCTTCATGGCTTCCTCTCTCATGACTGATTTGCAAAACAGGTACGACACATCGCCGGACGACGGGTGCCCGCACGCCGGCGACCGGCCTCATCCCATCAATTGGTCCGGCAGCCACAGCGACAGCCCCGGCAGCAGACAGATGAGAACGACCGCCACCATCATCAGCACCACGAACGGCATGACACCCCAAACGATGTCGCGCAAGGCGATATCGGGCGCCGTGTTCTTGATGACGAAGATATTCAGCCCCACCGGCGGATGAATCAACCCCAGTTCCATGACAATCGTCATGACCACACCGAACCACACCAGATCGAAGCCTGCGGCCCGCAGCGGCGGCAGGATGATTGGCGCCGTCATCAGAATGATGCTCACCGGCGGCAGGAAGAAGCCCAGCACCACCACCATCAGCAAAATGGCGGCAAGCAGCACCCAGCGCGACAGATGCAACCCCACGATCCACTGCGCGGCCGATTGGCTGATGTGCAGATAGCTCATCACATACGAATAAAGCAACGACATGCCGATGATGAACATGAGCATGGTCGACTCGCGCAACGTGCCGCTCAGGATTGGCGCCAACTGACGCGGCTTCCACATCCGGTAGATCACGGCGATGAGCGCGAGCGCGAGCAGTCCACCCAGCCCGGCCGTCTCCGACGGCGTGGCATATCCGCCGTAGAGCGCCGCCATGACCCCGATGAGCAGCGTCACGAACGGCAGCACGCGCGGCAGCAAGGCGAGCTTTTCGCGCATCGTGGCAGGTGGTTCGCTCGGGAACGGCGACGGGGTGCCATCGCGAGCGAGCGCGAGTTGCGCACGTCCATATTCCTTTCGATAGCGCCAGGCCGCGTAGCACGAGAACAGCCCGACGAGCAGCAATGCCGGCACGATTCCCGCGAGGAACAAACGCCCGAGCGACTGTTCCGCAGCCACCGCGTAAAGAATCATCGTGATCGACGGCGGCAGCAGAATGCCCAGTGTGCCGCCCGCGGCGATGATCCCGGCGGCGAACCCCGGCGAGTAACCGCGCTGGCGCATCTCCGGAATCCCCGCGCTGCCGATGGCGGAACAGGTTGCCGGGCTTGAACCGGCCATCGCCGCGAACAAGCCGCAGGCGAAGACGTTGGCGATACCCAGGCCGCCTGGAATCCGTCGCATCCAGGCGTGCAGCGCGAGATACAGATCCTGCCCGGCGCGCGACTTGCCGATGGCCGCGCCCTTCAGAATGAACAGCGGGATCGACAGCAGCGTGATGCTGGCCATCTCCTCGTAGACGTTTTGCGTGATGGTGTCGAGCGACGATGCCGGCATGAAGCCAAACATGAACGCCACCGCGACCGCCCCCAGCGCAAACGCGATGGGCATGCCCGAGAACATGGCGACAAGCGTAGCGCCGCCGTAGAGCAATCCGATGCCGAGCTCGCTCATGCGTGGCCTCCCTTGCGATCCGTTCTATCCGTTCTATCCGTGCGATCCGGCAAGGTCGACTCGCCCTGCCCCGGCGATTTGCCCATCTCGCAAGCGCCGATGGCCACTTGCAGCAGCAGTTGCACGCTCAGCAGCGTCATGCCGAATGCCATCAGGCCGTAAGGAATCGACAGCGGCGGCCCCCACGTCGAACTACTCGTCTGACCATCGACGTAGGCTTCCCAGAACAGCGTCCACGATTTCCAGGCGAAAAAGCCGCAGAACGCCAGCGTGACGATATCCACCAGCCAGCGTCGCACGCGATTCACGCGCGCAGACAGCAGCGTCGTCACCGCTTCGATACCGATATGCCCGCGCAAATGCTGCACATGCGCCGCAGAGACGAAGGTCGCGCCGACCAGCAGAAACACGGCGGCCTCGTCCTGCCAGTCGGTGGCGAGCTTGAGCACATGCCGCGCGAACACGCTGTAGCTGAGCACCAATGCTGCGCCCACCAGCGCCAGCATGCACACGATCATGAGCAGACGGCTCACGCCCTGCAACAGGGCGTCGAGCCGCCGCAACACGCGAGTGCGCGCCACTGCTGGCTCCGCGCTCACGACGGCCCCGCTCATGCAGGCACCTTCTCGGCGAGCGCGAGCAGCTTCGCGCACGTGTCCGACTTGCTCGCGTAGTCCTTCCACGCGGTGCGCCGGGCAATGTCGCGCCACTTCATCACCGTCGCCTCGTCGAGGTCGTAGACCTTCGCGCCGGCCTTCGTATAGACGCTCGCGATCTGCGCATCGTCGGCCTTGGCGGCCTCCGTGCCGAACGCCTCCAGCTCCGCGCCCACTTGCAGAATCACCTGCTGTTGATCCTTGGGCAGCTTGTCGAAGATCTGCTTGGACATGAGCAGCGGCTCGAGCATGAACCAGTAAGACTTGTTACGTCCCGTGGTCAGATGCTTCGACACCTCCTCCAGACGGAACGACATCAGGCTGGTCGACGACGTCATCGCCGCATCCATCGCACCGGTCTGCATGGCGGCATAAAGCTCGTTCGACGGCAGCGAGATGACCGCCGCGCCGGCTTCCTTGAGCATCATGTCCATCTCGCGGCTACCGCCGCGCACCTTGAGCCCCTTGGCGTCTTCGGGCGCAACGAGCGGCTTGCTGCGACTGGCCACACCGCCCGCCTGCCACACCCAGCTCACGATCACGATGTTCTTCTCGGCGAGCACATCGGTGAGCACCTTGCCGATTTCGCCGTTACGCCAGGCATTGCCCTGCGCGTAAGACGTCACGAGTCCCGGCATCAGACCGATATTGAGTTCGCGGACTTCGCCGCCCGCATAGGGCAGCGGATAGAGCGACAGATCGAGGGCGCCGCGACGCAGCGCGGAGAACTGCGCATTGGTCTTCATGAGCGAACTGCCCGGATAGACCTGGAACTTCAGCGCGCCATTGGTGCGCTTCTCGACTTCCTGCGCAAACTTGCGGCATAGCCGGTCGCGGAAATCGCCCTCGGTGAGGGTGCCGCCGGGGAACTGATGGGAAATCTTGAGCGGGCCAGTCTGCGCGAATGCGCCACCCCAGGGGCTGGCCAGACCGCCGGTCACGAGTGCCGAAGCGGCACCCAGCATGAGTTGCCGCCGCAGCGGGGAAAGGGTTGTCTCCATGGCGTCTCCTGTCACTTCTGTCAGTGATGAACCAGCGAAGCCCGGTGTCTGACATCGCCCGGCCCGCGTCGGAAGACACGCCCCGGGTGCACCACCGGTTCACCGGCACTGCATGTACGGATGACTGCTTTAATTTTGGGTATGTCGAGTGCGCGAGTTGCCGCTCTCGGATTGAAATCGTATAGTCAATCCAACACCGTGTATACAAATTGGCGTCGTAAAAAATACATTTTCGGCGTATACCCCGATCTTCAACGACGGGGTCCCGCGGTACTTTGGCAACGATTGCCCCACGTCAGCCCCGTTTGACGGGATCGACACACCACCGAGCGAGAGCGTCATGACCGTAAAACCGAAGCGATCGGAAGCGCTGCGACAGGCGATCGAAGAGAAGATTGCCGTGGGCGAGTACCCGCCAGGCATGCGGCTCGACGAGGTCGAACTGGCGGGCACCTTCGGCGTGTCGCGCACGCCTTTGCGCGAGGCATTGATTCAGTTGGCATCGTCGGGCGTGATCGAGATACGTCCTCGGCGCGGTGCCGTGGTCGCGCAGATCGACCCTCAACGGCTATGCGAAATGTTCGAGGTCATGGCCGAACTGGAGTCGATGTGCGGACGGCTCGCCGCGCGCCGCATCACCGAAGACGAACTGGCGGAGTTGCGCGAGACGCACGAAGCCAGCCGGGCGGCGGCCGAGGCACGCGACATCGACACGTACTACGAGGTCAACGCACGCTTTCACGCCCTGATTTATCAGGCGAGCCACAACGCCTATTTGCAGGAAACCGCACTGCAATTGCACCGGCGACTGCGCGTCTATCGCCGCCTGCAATTGCGCGTGCGCGATCGTCCCCATCAGTCGTTCGCCGAGCATGACGCCGTGTTCCGCGCCATTGAAGCGGGAGACGCCGACGCAGCGTCGGAGTGCCTGCGTGGTCACGTCACGGTGCAGGGCGAGCGCTTCGCCGACCTGATGGCGTCGCTGCGGGCACTGGAGCGCAAGGCAAGCTGAACGAACCAAACGAGCGCCACGCCAAAACAAAAGGGCCACCGGAGAGACTCCGGCGGCCCTTGGCCTGATGAGTTGCGGCGCAGTGCCGGCTTACACGTGAGACGTCGCCGGCTGGCGGCGATACGACCACACCAGCATGATCACGCCTGCCACGACCATCGGCAGCGACAGCCATTGCCCCATCGACAGGCCGAACGAGAGCAGACCGAGGAAGGCGTCGGGCTCGCGCGTGAATTCAGCGAGAAAGCGGAACGCGCCATAGCCGACCAGGAACATGCCGGACACCGCGCCAACCGGACGCGCGCGCCGCGCAAAGAACCACAGCAGCAGGAACAACGCCACACCTTCGAGTGCGAACTCGAACAACTGCGACGGATAGCGGGGCAATCCGTGGAATTGGGCGAACACCATCGCCATCGCCTGATCGGCCATGGCTTGCGGATGCGCCAACATCCACTGCGCGTCTTCCGCCGCCGCCTGCGGGAAGAGCATGGCGAATCGGGAATCGGGCGACGTCACGCGCCCCCACAACTCGCCATTGATGAAATTGCCCAGACGGCCCGCAGCGAGGCCCAGCGGAATCATCGGCGCGATGAGGTCGGTGCCCTCGAGCAGCGAATGACCGCGACGGCGCGTGAACAGCCACATGGCGACGAGCACGCCGAGGAAGCCGCCGTGAAACGACATGCCGCCTTCCCACACCTTGAAGACATCGAGCGGATTCGCCAGATAGAACGACAGCTTGTAGAAAATCACATAGCCCAGGCGTCCGCCGAGAATCACGCCAAGCACGCCGTAGAACAGCATGTCGTCGAGATCCTGCGCCTTCCAGCCTTGCTTGGCGATGGAAGGCTGACGCACGCGCAGTCGGCCCACGAGCAGGAACAGGATGAAGCCGACCAGATACATCAGGCCGTACCAGCGGATGGCGAGCGGGCCGAGATGAATCGCGACCGGGTCGAATTGAGGATGAATCAGCATGGATCAGAAGAATCGATTCGTGAACAAAAGTTCCGTCGGCGCAATGGCGGCGCGCGTCACGTAGAACCTCGCGACCTTGCCGCCACTCGTGTGACACACCAGTCGCAGCCTCCCCCACACACTTCGGAGACCCGTCCGGCATGCCGTGGGATGGCCAGCACAATACCACGAGCGCATGGCGGCGCGGCAGGCCGACGGGCGAGCCTGCCTTCGGCTGGTCAATTCGTCAACGTCGCCCCCGGTGGTGTGCGCGCGACCCCTCGTGCCGTCTCGAGAAAGCCCTCGAGCACGGGGGTGACTTCCGCGGTGCGCCACAACAAGCCCGTCTCGATCAAGGTGCTCGTCTCGCGTAGCGCGCGATAGGTCACGCCGGTGCGTCGCAGGTGGCACAGCGACTGCGGCACCAACGCCACGCCCATGCCGGCCGACACCAGACTCACGATCGTCTGCATCTGAATCGCCTCCTGCCCCACGCGCGGCGTGAGGCCAAGCGCGGCATAGCAGCCCATGATGATGTCGTAGAACGCCGGCGCCACCCGACGCGGGAAGATGACGAGCGGTTCGTCTGCGAAGTCGGCCAGACTGACCGGGGCGTCCGGCTGCCCCGACGGCCCTGGTTGCCCATCGGTGCCGGCGTCATGCCGCCCGGCGGGCAGTGCCAGCATCAACGGCTCGCGCACGATCGGCAGATAGGAGAGTTCATTGGCATAGCGCGCGGGCACCGGCGGAATGAACAGGCCCGCGTCGATGCGCCCGTCCATGAGCGCTTCGACCTGTACGTCGCTCGTGGCTTCGAGGAGTTGCAGGCGCACACGCGGATAACGCTCGCCGAACTCGCGTAATAGCGGCGGCAAAATGCCGTAGTCCGCGGTCGAGACGAAGCCCAGCGACAGCGTACCCACCTCGCCGTGCGCCAATCCTTGCGCGAGCGCGGGCAGCGCGTCGGCATCGGCCAGAATGCGACGCACCTCGGGCAGCAGTTGGCGGCCAACGGCCGTCAATTCCACCGACCGGTTGGTCCGCACGAATAGCGGCGCGCCCAGCGACGCTTCCAGCGCGCGAATCTGTTGCGAAAGTGGCGGCTGCGTCATCGACAGGCGCTGGGCGGCGCGTCCGAAATGGCGCTCTTCGGCCACCGCCACGAAGTATCTGAATTGCCGGAGATCCATGATATGTTTTTCGACTCAATCCGAGTCAAATAATATATTTGACAAGCATGGAAGGAAAGACGAATCTTGACGTCCGGCCGACACTGGCGCGACCCGTGACGTTGGCGGTTTTGCCCGCAAACGCGCGAATTCAGTCCGAATAAAGCCTGGCGGCCCCGATTTTCGTATATCCCACAAGCACAGCGTTTCAGAGACGACCATGCCTCAATACCGTTCCCGCACCTCCACCCACGGCCGCAACATGGCCGGTGCCCGCGCCCTGTGGCGTGCCACCGGCATGACCGACGACGATTTCGGCAAGCCGATCATCGCCGTGGTGAACTCCTTCACGCAATTCGTGCCGGGTCACGTGCACCTGCGCGATCTGGGCGCCGTTGTGGCCAAGGAGATCGAGGCGGCCGGCGGTGTCGCCAAGGAATTCAACACCATCGCGGTGGACGACGGTATCGCCATGGGCCACGGCGGCATGCTGTACTCGCTGCCGTCGCGCGAGCTGATCGCCGATTCGGTGGAATACATGGTCAACGCGCACTGCGCCGACGCCATGGTCTGCATCTCCAATTGCGACAAGATCACCCCGGGCATGCTCATGGCCGCGATGCGCCTGAACATTCCGGTCGTGTTTGTCTCGGGCGGCCCGATGGAGGCCGGCAAGGTCAAGAATGGCGACGGCCAGGTCATCGCGAAGATCGACCTGATCGACGCCATGATCAAGGCGGCCGATCCGAAGATCAGCGACGCCGAAGTTGCCGAAGTCGAACGCAGCGCCTGCCCGACGTGCGGTTCGTGCTCGGGCATGTTCACCGCCAACTCGATGAACTGCCTGACCGAAGCCATCGGCCTCGCGCTGCCGGGTAACGGCACCATCGTGGCCACGCACGCCTGGCGTCGCGGCTTGTTCGAGCAGGCCGGCCGCCTCGTGGTCGACCTGTGCCGCCGTTACTACCAGGAAGACGACGCTTCGGTCCTGCCGCGCAACATCGCCACCAAGGCGGCCTTCGAGAACGCCATGACGCTCGATGTCGCCATGGGCGGTTCGACCAACACGGTGCTCCACTTGCTCGCCGCCGCTCAGGAAGCCGGCGTCGACTTCAAGATGGCCGACATCGACCGCATCTCGCGCAACGTGCCCTGCCTGTGCAAGGCGGCACCCGCGACCGACAAGTACCACATCGAAGACGTGCATCGCGCCGGCGGCATCATCGGCATTCTGGGTGAGCTTGCGCGCGGCGGTCTGCTCGACACGTCGTGCGGCAACGTCCACAGCGGCACGCTCGGCGAGGCCATCGCCAAGTGGGACGTGAAGGACAACGCCAACGACAAGGCGCAAACGTTCTACAGCGCCGCCCCGGGTGGCGTGCCCACGACCATCGCGTTCAGCCAGTCGTCGACCTACCCGTCGCTCGACCTGAACCGCGAAACCGGTTGCATCCGCGATAAGGAGCACGCCTATACGAAGGACGGCGGTCTGGCCGTGCTGTACGGCAACCTCGCCGACAAGGGCTGCATCGTGAAGACGGCTGGCGTCGACGAATCGCAATGGGTCTTCACCGGCCGCGCCCGCGTGTTCGAAAGCCAGGACGACGCCGTGGATGCGATTCTCGGCGACAAGGTGCAGGCGGGTGATGTGGTCGTGATTCGCTACGAAGGTCCGAAGGGCGGCCCGGGCATGCAGGAAATGCTGTACCCGACGTCGTACCTGAAGTCCAAGGGCCTGGGCAAGACTTGCGCCCTGTTCACGGATGGTCGCTTCTCGGGCGGCTCGTCGGGTCTCGTGATTGGTCACGCATCGCCGGAAGCGGCTGAAGGCGGCACCATCGGTCTGGTGGAAGACGGCGACGTGATCGAGATCGACATCACCCAGCGCAAGATGCACCTGGCCGTGTCGGACGAAGAACTGGCCCGCCGTCGCGCCGCGATGGAAGCGCGTGGCGACGACGCATGGCAGCCGGTCGGCCGCGAGCGTATCGTCTCGCAAGCCCTGCAAGCCTATGCAGCACTCGCCACCTCCGCCGATCGTGGCGCAGTGCGCGACCTGTCGCAACTGAAGCTGGGCAAGCGCGGCTAATAACGTGAACAGCGTGATCGGTTGAAACGTGAGCGGCGACGGCCTCGGTGGACAAAGGCCCGCCGCTCACGCGCAGCAGCACAGCAACATCGCATCAAGTGGCGTTTCGGACCTATTGGGATGCCACCGTTAGTACAGCGTGATACAACAACGCCTATGTGCGACGCTGCGACGGCTCGTGGCGTGGCGCATCCCCACAGGAGACCGTCATGGCATTCAACCGTCGTTCGCGCAACGTCACGCAAGGCGTGGCACGCTCGCCCAACCGCTCGATGTACTACGCGCTGGGCTACAAGGAAGAAGACTTCGACAACCCAATGATCGGCGTGGCCAACGGCCACTCGACGATCACCCCGTGCAACGCGGGGTTGCAGCGTCTGACCGATGCTGCGGTGGAAGCGATCAAAACGCATCAGGCCAATCCCCAGACCTTCGGCACCCCGACCATCTCCGACGGCATGTCGATGGGCACCGAGGGCATGAAGTATTCGCTCGTCTCGCGTGAAGTCATTGCCGACTGTATCGAGACGGCGGTGCAGGGGCAGTGGATGGACGGCGTGGTCGTGATCGGCGGCTGCGACAAGAACATGCCGGGCGGCATGATCGCACTGGCGCGCATCAACGTGCCTGGCATCTACGTCTACGGCGGCACCATCAAGCCGGGCAACTGGAAGGGCAAGGATCTCACCATCGTCTCGTCGTTCGAAGCCGTGGGCGAATTCACGGCTGGCCGCATGACCGAGGCCGATTTCAAGGGCATCGAGAAAAACGCCTGTCCGTCGACCGGCTCCTGCGGTGGCATGTACACGGCCAACACGATGAGTTCGTCGTTCGAAGCGCTGGGCATGTCGTTGCTGTATTCGTCGACCATGGCCAACCCCGATCAGGAAAAGGTCGATTCCGCAGCCGAATCGGCACGGGTGCTGATCGAGGCCGTCAAGAAAGACATCAAGCCGCGCGACATCATCACGCGCAAGTCCATCGAGAACGCCGTCGCGCTCATCATGGCCACGGGCGGTTCCACGAACGCCGTGCTTCACTATCTCGCCATTGCCCACGCCGCCGACGTCGAATGGAGCATCGAAGACTTCGAGCGCATTCGCGCCCGCGTGCCGGTCATCTGTGACCTGAAGCCATCGGGCAAATATGTGGCGACGGACCTGCACAAGGCCGGCGGCATTCCGCAAGTGCTCAAGATTCTGCTCGACGCAGGCCTGCTGCACGGTGACTGCCTGACGATCACCGGCCGCACCATCGCCGAAGAACTGAAGGACGTGCCTTCGGTACCCCGCGCCGATCAACACGTCATCTTCCCTATCGACAAGGCGCTGTACAAGGAAGGCCATCTCGCCATCCTCAAGGGCAATCTGGCGGAAGATGGCGCGGTCGCGAAGATCACCGGCCTGAAGAATCCGGTCATCACGGGTCCGGCGCGCGTGTTCGACGACGAGCAAAGCGCGATGGAAGCGATCCTCAGCGACAAGATTCAGTCGGGCGACATTCTCGTGCTGCGCTATCTCGGTCCGAAGGGGGGACCGGGCATGCCGGAGATGCTTGCCCCGACCTCCGCCATCATCGGCAAGGGGCTCGGCGAGACGGTCGGGTTCATCACCGACGGTCGCTTCTCGGGCGGGACGTGGGGCATGGTGGTCGGCCACGTGGCGCCGGAGGCATTCGTCGGCGGCACCATCGCCCTCGTGCACGAAGGCGACTCGATCACCATCGACGCGCACAAGCTGCTGTTGCAGCTCAATGTACCGGACGACGAACTCGCGCGACGCCGTGCCGCGTGGAAAGCGCCGGCGCCGCGTTACACGCGGGGTGTTCTGGCGAAGTACGCGGCGCTGGCGCTGCCGGCCAACAAGGGCGGCTCGACGGGCTGATTCCGGGTGATGCCGGTCGCACCACGGCTAACGGCACGTCTGGCCTACACGGCGGACGTGCCGTTTTTCACGCTTGGCCCACGGACAAGGAAAGCGCTACAATCCGCGCATCCGGGCGCGTGGTCAGCCGGGTGCGAGTCGCGTCTGCGGATGCGGCGATGGCACTTGCGCGCCTTTATGCCGTTTCGCAGCTTGATGCATTTTCACTGACGTGAAGTGTTCCTATGCCGCATGAGCCGACCGCACCGACCCGCACGGGGCCGAGTAAAATTCGCGCGACCTATGCCGTGGCGCTGACCCTCGGCATTCCATTGCAGGGTTGCACATTGCATGGCGCCCCCTCTCGCGAGATCTTCGGCGCGTACTTTCCCCTCTGGCTTCTGGGCGGCGTCATCGGCCTGTTCGCCGCATGGCTCGCGCACCGCATCAGCGTCGCGATGCAATGGACGCAAATCGTGCCGCTCCAGCTCAGCGTCTGCCTGTCGATCGGTGTCACCGTGGCAGTCCTCGTCTGGCTCGCAGGAACAGGACAGTTGCTATGAAAATGGCCGGCAAAAGCAAAGCCCCGCTCAAAGGACGGCTGATCGCGCTGGCGATCATCCTTGTCGGCATCATCGTCGCCGGCTACGCCAACTACCGCTCGACGCAATTCCCCTCGACCGACGACGCCGCCATCGATGCCGATGTCGTGCACATTGCCGCGCCCGTTGGTGGACGCATCGTCAGGCTGGCGGTGCAGGAAAATCAGCGTGTCGCGAAGGGCGACATACTCTACGAAATCGACCCCGTCCCCTATCGTCTCGCGCTGGCCCAGACGCGCGCCGATCTCGAACTGGCCCGCGCCGCGCTCGATACCCGGCAGAAGACCATCTACAACGAGCAGGCCAACGCCACGATTGCCGACGACCAGACCAGCAAGTCGATGCATAACTATGCGCTGGCGACCCGCAATGTCGAACGCCTCACGCCGCTGGCCGCCAAGGGCTACGTGTCGCAGCAGCAACTCGATCAGGCGCAGGTTGCCCAGCGCGATGCAGAACTGTCGATGAAGCAGGCGAAGGCGCAAAAGGCGGCCAGCGCACAGAGCGTCGGCGACGAGGCGGGTGCGCTGGCGACCGTGCGGGCTCGCGAAGCCGCCGTCGCCCTCGCGCAACACAGCCTCGACGACACCGTCGTGCGCGCCCCGCAGAACGGCTACGTGACGGGGCTCACCGTACTCTCCGGCGAAACGGTTGCGCCGAGTCAGTCGCTCTTCACGCTGGTGCACGCCGACGAATGGTTTGCCGTTGCCAACTTCCGCGAAGGCGCCCTCTCGCACATTCAGGTCGGCGATTGCGCTACGGTCTACTCGATGATCGACCGAAGTCAGGCCATCACCGGCAAGGTCGTCGGGATCGGCGCGGGTATCGCCGACGCCGGACGCATCAACCTGCCGCGCGCATTGCCGATCGTGCAGGCATCGGTGAATTGGGTGAGGGTGGCGCAGCGGTTCCCGGTGCGCGTTGAATTACACGAGCCAGCCGAACGGCTGGTCCGCATCGGTGCCAGCGCAGTCGTGGAGATCAGACATGGCGCTGCCTGCCGGTGACCTGCAGCGCCCGGGGTTTGACGATCTGCTGAAGTGGCTCGCCCCATTTCCGGGGCGTGCGGCGACGGCGACCCGGGTCGCGATCATCTGTGTGCTGACCACGCTCGTGGCGACCGCCTACGGTACGCCCGAGGCGGCACTCTCGGCCTATGTGGTCTTCTTCCTGATTCGGCCGGATCGCGTCACGAGCATCGTCATGAGTGCAGCGATGCTCGTGCTTGTGAGCCTCATCGTCGGCTTCGTGCTGTTCGTCGCCACGCTCGTGCTTGACAACCCGATGGCACGGGTCGCCGCCATCGCCGGACTCTCGGCGGTGCTCCTGTTTGTCACCTCGGCCAGCAAGCTGCGCCCCGTCGGCGGGATTATCGCGATGATCGTCGGCTTCGCGCTCGACAAGCTCGGCAGTGTCCCACTCGGTGAAATCGCCACGCGTGCGTTGCTGTACGCATGGCTCATGGTCGCGATTCCGATCGGCGCTGCGATCTGCGTGCAACTCGCCATCGGCGCCTCGCCGCGAAAGCTCGCAGGCAACGAATTGGCGAGGCGATTGCGCATTGCGGCCGAGGTGCTGCGCACCCCCGACGCCCCGCGCGACGCACTCGACGTCTGTCTGAGCGCCGGCGACGAAGAGATCGGCAAGTGGCTCAAGCTCTCGGTGCTGGAAGGTTCGTCGGCACGCGCCGACGCCGCCGCATTGCGACAGGCGACGTCGGCCACGTTTGCCATTCTCCTCGCCGCCGATCTGGTCGGCCGTGAACCGACAGCGCGGCTGCCCGCCACGTTTGCCGCCCCCTTGGCCAGCGCACTGGAACGTATGGCGGAAATGCTCGAGGCCGGTGGCTACCCGGTCGATATCGCCCCCTCCGACCTGCCGCTGCCGCCGTCCGGTGCACTTGCGACACTGACACCGCTCGCCCGCGTAGCTGTCCGGCAGCTGAGCGACGCCATCAGGGGCTTCACGACGGTGGATGCCCCTGCGACCGCGCCCGCCCCCCAACCACCGGCGCACAGCGGGTTCTTCCTGCCCGATGCCTTCTCCAATCCGGATCATGTGCGGTACGCGCTCAAGACCACGGTCGCCGCCATGATCTGCTACCTGCTCTACTCACTGCTGGACTGGCCCGGCATTCATACCTGCTTCATCACCGTCTATCTCGTGTCGCTCGGCACGACCGCCGAAACAGTCGAAAAGCTGACGCTGCGCATTGCCGGATGTATCGCCGGCGCGCTGGCGGGCACTGCGATGATCGTGTTCGTCGTCCCCGGTCTCACCACGATTGCCGGTCTGCTGAGCGTGGTCGCCATCGGTGCGTGGCTATCGGCCTGGATTGCGTTTGGCTCGCCGCGTATCGGCTATGCCGGTTTTCAAATCGCGTTCGCCTTCTTCCTGTGCGTCGTGCAGGGCCCGGCCCCGGCGTTCGATCTGACGATTGCGCGCGATCGCACCATCGGCATCCTGATTGGCAACGTTGTCGTCTACCTGATCTTCACCCGCGTGTGGCCCGTGAGCGTGGCCGGGCGTGTCGACGCGGCCCTTATCGAGTTGCGTCAGCGCTGGCGCGCGTTGACGACGATGCCGTACGCCAGCCTCCTGCGCGCACAAGCCGCCAGTGCGATGGCCCAACGTGGAGCCTTGCAGAACGACATTGCGCTGACGCACTACGAACCGTCGTGGGTGCGTCCCGCGCAGGACTGGACGGCGACGCGCCGGCGTGTGCTGGCCGAGCTTGAAGCGCTCGAAGGCCCGATGGTGCTGCTGGCCGAAAGACATCCCGCCGACGCGGGCATCGACGGCTGGTTGAAACGCCTTGACGAACGGCTCGATGGCGATGGACGCACCGGCTCCGCAGTATCGACTCCCCTCACGTCATCCCCCTCGGCCACGTCGTGGTCCGCCGATCAGGAGCGTCAATCATTGCTGATGCTTGGCGACGCACGCCTTATCCAACTCGACCATGCGACGCACGACGACAGTGTGGCGAAGGAGCCCGTTCCCCATGCGCCGGCTTGATCCGCCCACGCTTGCCCCGACGATGTCCCTCGCGGCCATGCTCACGCTGGTGGTGCTGGCGGGATGCGCGACGTCGTCGCTCGACATGGCGCCGGAGCGGCCGGATCGTCCATGGCAACCGAATACGGACGCATCCGGTGCGATCCGGCCCGGCGCCCCCGTGCTCGCCAGCGCCTATCAGAATCGTGGCACTTACCGGCTGCCCGCCAACCCGGCGCTCGCCAACGTCTCGCCCCCGCCCCCGCTTGAGCAAGACCACGCTTACACGCTGCCTGAGCTCATCGATCTGGCGCAGACGTCGAACCCCACGACACGCATCGCATGGAACGACGCGCGTAACGCCGCACTGGTGGCAGGCGTGGCGAAAAGCGCCTATCTGCCGCAACTGTCGCTGGCCGCGATGGGCCAGTACGCCGCCGCCCACAACTCGACGTCCAGCGTGCTGGGCGACTCGTCGGCCAGCGCCTCCACGCATGGATTGACGTCGGTGGTGGCGCTGCAATGGCTGTTGTTCGATTTCGGCGGACGTGCCGCTCGCGTGGAAGCGGCGTCGCAAGCCTCGGTCGTGGCAAATATCGGATTCACTGCGGCCCATCAGCAGGTGGTGTACGACGTCAGCGTCGCCTTTTACACCTACCAGGCAGTGCGCGCGCGTGTAGTGACGGCCGAGCAAGGCCTTGAGAATGCCGGCGCCGTGGCGGAGGCCGCCAAGTCGCGTTACCGGCGTGGTATCGGAACCGTGATCGAGGTCGCGCAAGCGAACCAGAACTACGCGCAGGCGAAACTAGCCCTCGTGCAGGCGCAAGGTGCGCAGAGCAATACCTATCTGACGCTGATTTCTGCGCTGGGCATCTCACCGCTGTCGAAGCCGAAGATTGCCGACATGCCGGTGCACGCGCTCTCGCCCACGCTACGCCAGCCGGTCGAGGAGATTGTCGCGACGGCAATTGCACGTCGACCGGACGTGCTGAGCGCCTATGCCGCAGAGCGCGCGAACCTTGCGAAAATTCAGGCGGCAGAGTCGGACTTCAAGCCGAAGGTTTTCCTGTCGGCCTCCGGTGTCTACAACACCGGCAATTCTTCACTGTCTGCCGTGCCCGCCATCGGTCAGCAGTTGCCGACCGTCAATCTGAGCGGCGGCCGCTACGGCGGCAGCGTGATCATCGGCGTCTCGATTCCGCTCTACGACGGCGGGCTGCGCTCGGCAGCCCTCGCGCGGGCCCGTAACGACGCCGACAGCGCGAGTACCCGGCTCGAACGCAGTCGTGAGGAGGCGGTGCGACAGGTCGTCGGCGCGCAAAACATGCTGCAAACCAGCCTGTCGGCACACGAAGCGGCCAAGGCGTTGATGACGGCAGCGCAAACGACCTACGACGCCGCATTCGACGCCTACAAACACGGCGTTGGCTCGGTCACCGACGCCTTGCTCGCTCAGAATCAGCTATTGGTCGCGCGCAACGCATACGCCGACAGTTACAGCAATGCGTTGTCCGCTGCGGCGTCGCTCGCGTTGGCGACAGGGGCCATCGACTGATCGACGGGTTGCGTTGCGTCACGCCTGGCCGCGACATCCGGATGGCGGCAGACAAGTGCTATATTGCGGCCAGACTTCCCCCACCACTCTTCGGAAACGAACCTCGAATGAAGGAATTTGCAGGCAAGTCCGCTAGGGCGACGATCGGGGCCTGGCTGATGGTTGCGACCGGCGTCGCGCTTGCGCAGACGGGCGCGCCGAGCACCGACGCCGCGCAGGCCCGCGCACTCGAGAAACTCGCTCGCGAGCGCAATTGCATGACGTGTCACGCCACCGACCGCACGCTGCTCGCGCCGTCGTACCGGGAGATTGCCAGGCGTTACGCAGGCAAAGCCGGTGCAGTGGACGAGATATCACGCTCCATTGCGGATGGGAGTCGCGGCAAGTGGGGAAACCTTCCGATGCCGGCCAGCCCACAGGTCGCCCCGGACGAGGCGACGCGTTTGGCAAACTGGATTCTCGGCATGGCGCATTGAGCCGTCAGTCATCAGCCGTCGTATGCCCTGAGCGTCGTGTCACAGCACGGCTGTCGTCCTACCCTTGCGAGCGGACCTGCTTCGCGACCTCTTCGATGACAGCCTGCCGGATCCGGTCCGGCAGTTGTACCTGCAAAGCGTCCGCGACCTGCTTGCCGATCAGTTGCACCAGCCACGCGGTCTGGTCGATCAACGCGTCGTGACAGCGGCGCTCCACCATTGTCGTGATGTCGTCGGCCAATTGCAGCGTGAGCCGGGCGCTCACACGTTCCGCGAAGACCGCGACATCGGCCGGCACGCCCTGTTCGATCGCCGCAGCCGTAGGGGCTGCGTGCTGCGGCGCTGTGGCCTCGCCGGGCGCGAGCACTTCGGTCAGCGTGGGAATGCCGGGATCGGTGCGCTCGGGCTCGTTCGTCACGGTCAGCCTCTCTGGTCGTAGTTGTTCAGGGTGTAACCGCGGTCGCGATAGAAGCGGTAGCGCTCACGGGCACCGGACAGTTCGTCCGGCGTGTCGCCCACAATCTCGACCACGCGCTCGAACCGCGCGAAGTGTGTGGGCACGCCCGCCGCCAGATTGAGCAGCACCTGATGATGCTGGGCCTCCTCGTCGGGGGCGGCCAGCACCACAGGCGTTTGCACGGCGAGCGGGTCGCGGGTGAAGCAATGCGGCACGAATTCCAGCGGCGAAAACGTCCACAGCGCCTGATCGAACGCGCGCAGCACGTCGGGTTCGCCGACGACCACGAGCGTCTGCCCGGCCCCATAGACCTTGCGCGCGAACCGGCAAGCGTACTCGATCCGGTTCGCCACATGCGTGTGAAAGTCGACGCGGGTCACCGGGCCTCGCGATCGATCAGGAACTGTGTCAGCAACGGCACCGGACGTCCCGTCGCCCCCTTGGCCGCCCCGCTCTTCCATGCCGTACCGGCGATGTCGAGGTGCGCCCATTCATACTTCTCGGCGAAACGCGCCAGGAAGCAGGCGGCCGTCACGCTGCCCGCCGGACGCCCGCCGATGTTCGCCATGTCGGCGAAATTCGACTTGAGCTGTTCCTGGTACTCGTCTTCGACCGGCAGACGCCAGGCCGTGTCGCCCGTCGTGCGGCCAGCGGCGAGCAATTCGTCGGCCAGCGCGTCGCTCTTCGAGAAGAGGCCCGAGTTCACATGGCCGAGCGCGATGATGCAAGCGCCCGTCAGCGTGGCGACATCGATCACGGCAGCCGGCTTGAAGCGTTCGGCATAGGTCAGCGCGTCGCACAGGATCAGACGGCCTTCGGCGTCGGTATTGAGCACTTCGATGGTCTGGCCGGACATGCTGGTGACCACGTCGCCCGGCTTCGTCGCCTGACCGTTGGGCATATTCTCCGTGGCCGGCACGATGGCGATGACGTTGAGCTTCAGGCCCATCTCGGCGACCGCGCGGATCGTGCCGAGCACGGAGCCGGCGCCGCACATGTCGTATTTCATCTCGTCCATGCCCTCGCCCGGCTTGAGCGAGATGCCGCCCGAGTCGAAGGTCACGCCCTTGCCCACCAGAACGACCGGCGCCTGCTTCGCGCCACCGCCCTGATATTTAAGGACGATGAAGCGCGGCGGTTGCACCGAGCCACGCGCCACCGACAGGAACGATCCCATCTTGAGCGCCTCGATCTGCTTCGGGCCGAGGATTTCGGACTTGAGCTTGAATTCGCTGGCGAGTTTCTGCGCCTGTTCGGCCAGATACGTCGGGGTGCACACATTGCCCGGCAGGTTGCCGAGATCCTTGGTCAGCGCCATGCCGTTGGCGATGGCTTCGCCACGCTTGGCAGCGAGCTTGGCGGCCTTCAGATTGTCCGGCGCCACCGCAAAGCAGACCTTGCTCAGCACCGTGGTGGACGGCTCGACCTTGCTCTTCATCCGCGTGAAGCGATAGGTGGCCTCGCGCAAGGCGAGCACCGAAGCGCGCACGGCCCAGGCCGTGTCCTGCTTGGCAATCTTGGCCTCCGGGAGCGTCCAGATGGCGTCGGACGCACGCGACGCCAGCACGGCACGCACGGCGGCGCGGGTAGCGTCGTTGAAACCCTTTTGCGTCAACTGATCCTCAGGGCCCAGACCGACGAACAGCACGCGTGCCGGGCTCCATCCGGCGACTTCGTGCAGCATGAGCGTGCTGCCGAGCTTGCCGTTGAGTTCGCCCCGCTTGACCATGCGGGCGAGCAAGCCCTTGCTTGCGACGTCGAGCACCTTGGCGAGCCCCGCCAGGGGCTGCTGCTCGAACACGCCAACCACCAGACACTCCGTCTTTGCGTTGGCAAGGTCGGCCTGGCCCGCCTTGGTCGAATCGAAGGCTTTTGTGCTAAAGTCCATCGCGCTTTCCTCGGGTAAAATTCGTACGAGCCGCAATTATCCGCTTTTTTCCGCGCTCGCCCAACCGCGAGAGCTCCCCAATCGTCATCACATGATTTTTCAGCGTTCCCTGCAGCGCGAGCTGAACTACACCGCCGGGGCCGTCTTCATGGTGCTGATCACCGTCATGCTCACCACCATGATGATCCGCATCCTGGGCTTCGCCGCGTCGGGGAAAGCCGATCCGCGCGACGTCCTCGTGCTCATCGGCCTGGCCGTGATCGGCTACCTCGCCGTCATCCTGATCGTGACGTTGTTCGTCTCGATTCTGTTCGTCCTCACCCGCTGGTACCGCGACTCCGAGATGGTCGTGTGGTTTGCCTCGGGCCTGTCGATCACCAACTTCGTCAGGCCCGTGCTGCGTTTTGCCGCGCCCTATCTGGCCGTGATCACGTTCTGTGCGCTGGTCGCCTGGCCGTGGGCAAATCAGCAGATCGCCGCCCTGGAGGCCCGCTTCGCCCAGCGCGACGATGTCTCGATGATCTCGCCGGGTCAGTTCCGCGAGAGCGCCGCCAGCCATCGGGTGTTCTTCGTCGAGACGGTCTCGCCGGATGCCACGAAGGTCCATAACGTCTTCGTCTCCGGCACCGAGAACGGCAAGGTCAACGTCATCGTCTCGAAGGACGGCCATATCGAGACGGCCAAGGACGGCAACCGCTACATCGTGCTGGAAAAGGGCCGCCGCTACGACGGCGTGCCGGGTCAGCCCGATTACCGCGTGATGGAGTTCGAGCGCTACGGCGTGAAGATCGACAATCCGACAACGGTCGACACCGACAACACCCCGACCAAGGGCGTGCCGACCACGCGTCTGTTCCGGGAGATTCAGAACCCGATCTTCCGTGGCGAAATCGTCTGGCGTATCGGCTTGCCGCTGCTCGCACTCTCGCTAGTGCTGCTCGCCGTGCCGCTCGCCTATCAGAATCCGCGCCACGGCCGCACCATCAACCTGGTCATGGCCGTGCTGATCTATCTCGGGTACACCAACCTGTTGAGCCTGTCGCAAGCCTATGTCGCGCAGGAGCGCCTGCCGCTCGCCATCGGCGTGTGGCTGTTGCACGTGGTGGCCCTCGGTGTCATCGTGCTGCTCTACCTGCGCCGTGTGCGCTTCCGAGGACTGTTCGGCCGCCGCCGTCACAACGGCACAGGCGGGATGCGTGCATCGGGAGGAACCCGCTGATGCGCATCTACGAGAAATATTTCGCGCGCCAGATCTATCTCGCGTTCCTGTTCGTTCTGCTTGCGTTCGTCGGTCTGTTTGTCTTCTTCGATCTCGTGAGCGAACTGGGCGACGTTGGCCGTGGCGGCTACCGCTTCCAGCACGCCCTCGCCTATGTGCTGTTGTTTGCCCCGCAGCGCATGTACGAAATCATTCCGGTCGCCTCGCTCATCGCCGCTATCTATGTCTGCGCGCAATTGGCGGGCAATTCGGAATTCACGATCTTCCGCGTCTCGGGGCTCTCGACCGGACAGGCACTGCGCTCGTTGCTGAAAATCGGCTTCCCGATCGTGTTGATCACCTTCGTCATTGGCGAGTACGTGGCGCCGAATGCCGAGCAGCTTGCACAGAAGATCCGCCTCGAAGCGTTGGGCAGTTCGGTCTCGGCCGGTTTCCGCTCCGGGGTCTGGGTCAAGGACACGGTGGATCAGGACGGCGCGCGCGTTACCCGCTTCATCAATGTGGGCACGCTCAATCCGGATAACACCATCGCCAACGTCCGCATCTACGAATTCGACGACAAGTTGCGGCTCGACAGCGTGCGGCTGGCCAAGCTCGGACAGTTCGACGCGCCGAACTTCTGGAAGTTGACCGACGTGTCCGAGACGGTCTTCAGCGCGACCGACGACGCCACCACCAGCAACGACCCGCTGCGTGCGCTCGTGCAGAGCAAGCAGGTGCATATCGACACGGTACAAATGCGCTCGGAGCTGACACCGCAGATTCTGTCAGTGTTGATGGTCTCCCCGGACAACATGGCGATCGGCAGTTTGTACCGCTACATCGGCCATCTGAAAGAAAACCAGCAGAACACCGACCGCTATAACCTCGCGCTCTGGCAAAAACTGCTGTATCCGCTTGCTGTCTTCGTGATGATGGCGCTGGCACTGCCGTTCGCCTATCTGCATGCACGGGCGGGGGCCATCGGCCTGAAGGTGTTTGGTGGGATCATGCTCGGCATGAGCTTCCAGTTGATCAACAACCTGTTCTCGCACCTGGGTCTGCTCAACACCTGGCCGGCGTGGTTCACGGCGGCGTTACCGTCGTTGCTCTATCTTGTGCTCGCCATCGCGGCGTTGCGCTGGGTGGACAAGCACTGAGGCGCGGGTCATGAACGGCAAATCCGGCGTCATTCTGTTCGCTCACGGCTCGCGCGATCCGCGTTGGTCCGAGCCGTTCGAGCGGCTGCGCGACAAGCTGCAAGCGCAGCGTCCCGATGCCGACGTCCGGCTTGCCTTTCTTGAGCTGATGACGCCGAACCTCGACGACGCGGTGGCCGGCATGACCCGACAAGGCGTGACCGATATCACGCTGGTGCCTGTCTTTCTGGGGCAGGGAGGCCATGTGAGACGCGACCTTCCCGCCCTCGCCGACGCCTGCCGCGCCGCACACCCCGGCCTCTCGCTACGCGTGAGCGCAGCGATCGGGGAAGACGACGCCGTGCTCGACGCCCTCGTCGACTACTGCGGCAGGATGATGGATGGCCGCTGATCGCCATAAAGAAGGCGGGACTGCCCTTAAACGTAAAAACGGCGTCACAGATCACTGTGACGCCGTTTTTGCATGAAATCTCCGGACACGTAGTCCCGGACACCTCGCTCAGGCAGCCATCGCCGCCTGCGCCGCCCAATCATGCAGCGACGCGGCATCGGCATGCGCAAACGCCTCGCCGATCAACAGAACGCTCGGCTGCGACGCGTCGAACCATGAGGCAGCCAACCCTTGCCGGACATCGTCCAGCGTGAGACGCACGCGCCGCTCGCGAGCGGTCGTGGCCGCCTCCACGATGGCCACGGGCGTCGACGCCGGTTTGCCCGCCGCGATCAATTCCGTCGCAATGCGCTGGGCGCTGTCGCGTCCCATGTAATAGACAAGCGAATCGGCCGACGCTTGCGCAGCAATCTCCGCCGACTCGGGCGCACGGCTTTGCGTGGCAAAGGCCACACTGCGGGCCACGCCACGCAGCGTGAGCGAACGGCCAAGCGCCGCCGCACTGGCCAACGCGGCCGTGATACCGGGAACGACTTCTACGGCGATGCCCGCCGCCTCCAGCGCGCGCAGCTCTTCGTCTGCCCGGCCGAACAGCATCGGATCCCCGCCCTTCAGGCGCACCACCAGCGCATGCGTGCGGGCGTGATCGATCAATTGCTTATTGATGAAATGCTGCGCACTCGATTGCTTGCCGCAACGCTTGCCGACGGCAATCCGCTTGGCCTGCGCGCACAACGCGAGCATCTCCGGTTCGACCAGTGCGTCGTGAAGTACCACGTCGGCCTGCGCCAGCAGTCTTGCGCCACGCACGGTAATCAGATCGGCTGCGCCGGGGCCTGCCCCAACCAGATAGACCTTGCCCGGTGTCTGACCGGGTTGCGAAGAAGTCACCATCATGATGCCGCCAGGGTTCCAGGGGTGTGACGCGGGCGCCTTCGAGGGCGCCCTACGCCAGGCAATACCAAAAGAGAACGTGTGTCCACCGAGGCGGACGAAGCCCGCCAAATCGTTACGCCGCGAGCGCGCGAATCATCCCTGCGGCTACCGTGTGGTGCGTCGCTTCGTCGATCAGCACGAACGCGCCCGTCGCAGGATTCGCATCATACGTATCTGCCGCCAACGGCTTTTGCAGGCTCAACTGTACGCGGCCGATATCGTTCATGGCGAGCGTGGTCTTGTCCGTGCCGTGCAGGAGCGTACTCACGTCGAGCACCGTGTCCACGCTGCCGATCTTCACATAGACGGTGCTGGTCGCCTGCTTGAGCAGATACTTGCGCTGCGGGGCGAGCGCATCTTCGTCGAACCAGCAGACGTCTGCGGACAGTTTGCGCGACGGCGCAAGCGCCGACTCGGCGGTGACGAACGTATCGCCGCGCGACACATCCACGTCCTCCGTCAGACGGATCGTGACGCATTGACCGGCAAAGGCCTCATCCACCAGACCACGCGGACCGACGATTTCGGCAACGCTCGCCGAGCGGCCCGCCGGCAACACCCGCAGCGCTTGACCGACACGCACCGAGCCCGACTCCACGCGGCCCATGTAGCCACGGAAGTCGTCGGCGTGCGAGCCGTCCTGACGCGCCACCAGTTGCACCGGGAACCGCAACTCGCCGCCCTGCTGCGAGACCGGCAGCGATTCGAGCAGATCGAGCAGCGGTTCGTCCTGATACCAGGGCATGCGCTCGCTGGCGTACACAATGTTGTCGCCCTTGAGCGCCGACACCGGCACGAAGCGCACGTCTTCAATTCCCAGACGCTGTGCCAACGCCAGATAGGCGGCGCGAATCGCGTTGAACGTCGTTTCGCTGTAATCGACCAGATCCATCTTGTTGATGGCGACGATCACGTGCTGCAAGCCGAGCAGCTTGACGATGGCGCTGTGGCGCTTGGTCTGCGCGAGCAACTCGGTGCGGCCGTCGACTTCGGTGACGCGCGTGGCATCGACCAGCACGATCGCGGCGTGTGCCGTGGATGCGCCCGTGACCATGTTGCGGGTGTACTGCTCGTGGCCCGGCGTGTCGGCGATGATGAACTTGCGGCGCGCGGTCGTGAAATAGCGATAGGCGACGTCAATGGTGATGCCCTGCTCGCGCTCGGCTTCAAGGCCGTCGGTGAGCAGCGAGAAGTCGATGTCTTCGCCGGCGGTGCGTTTGTTCTTCGCGCGGGCGAGCGCGGAGAGCTGGTCGGTCAACACCGATTTGCTGTCGTACAGCAAGCGACCGATCAACGTGCTCTTGCCATCGTCGACACTGCCTGCGGTAATGAAACGCAGCACGCCGAGGTCTTCCTGATGCGGGGTGAGGCTCATGATCTCTTCAACTCGATTGCGTGGCCCCCGGTGCGGCGAATCTGCTCGCCCGGCGGGCCGGTGTCTCTGAACGTAAGGGAGGACAGCCGTCCGGCGCCTTAGAAATACCCTTGCTTCTTGCGCTGCTCCATCGCCGCCTCGGACGTCTGATCGTCCATGCGGGTGGCGCCGCGCTCCGTGATGTCGGTCACGGCCGTCTCGGCAATGATCTCCACCGGGCTCGCGGCGACGCTTGCCACCGGGCATGTGCAACTGATGTCGCCGACCGTGCGAAAGCGCACCGATGCCGTCTCGCTCGACTCGCCGTCCTGCTTGGGGGTGAGCGGCGTCACCGGTACGAGCAACCCGTTGCGGCGCACGATTTCGCGCTCGTGGGCGTAGTAGATCGACGGCAGATCGAGGTTCTCGCGTGCGATGTACTGCCACACGTCCAGTTCGGTCCAGTTCGAGATCGGGAACACGCGCAGGTGTTCGTCGCCGTGCAGACGCGCATTGAACAGGTGCCACAGTTCAGGGCGCTGCGCCTTCGGGTCCCACTGACCGAACTCGTCACGGAACGAGAAGATGCGCTCCTTGGCACGCGCCTTCTCCTCGTCGCGACGCGCACCGCCAATCATGGCGTCGAAGCCGTGCTCGGCAATCGTTTCGAGCAGCGTGACTGCCTGCGCGGCGTTGCGCGAATCGGTTTCGCGACGCAGACGGACCGTGCCGCGACGAATCGAGTCTTCCACATGCCCCACGACCAGTTCGGCGCCGAGCGCCTTGGCGTGACGGTCGCGGAACTCGATCACTTCGGGATAGTTGTGGCCGGTGTCGATGTGCACCAGCGGGAACGGCAGCACCGTCTTGCGGTTCGGCCCGAGGCCGAAGGCCTTGAGCGCGAGATGCAGCACCACAACCGAGTCCTTGCCGCCCGAGAACAGCAGCGCGGGCTTGCGGCACTCCGCCACGACCTCACGCAGGATGTACATCGATTCGGCTTCGAGCCAGTCCAGATGATCCATTCGCGAGCCATTGGCCTGCGCGACTTCGTGCATCGCACCCATAGTGTTCCCTTCCTTAACGATTCCGAGATTTCCGAGATTCGATTTGCCACGATGTACCGCCACTCAGGGGCGCCGCATCGCCATATGTCTTGTTTGGCTGATCCTCAGCCGCTTTGCCCGGTGCCTCAGTTCGACTGCACCGAGACGGGGATCTTGCTCAGGTTGCCGGCGTGCAGCCCGCATTCCTTGCTGTCGCGCGACTCCCACCACCAGCGTCCGGCCCGGCTGTCTTCGCCGGGGCGGATGGCGCGGGTACACGGCTCGCAGCCGATGCTCGGGTAACCGCGCGCGTGCAGCGGGTTCACCGGTACGTCGCGCGCCGTCAGGTAGGCCCAGACCTGCGCTTCCGTCCAGTCGAAGAGCGGGTTGTACTTGGCGATGCCGCGGGCGTCGTCCTGCTCGGCGAACGCCAGTTCACCGCGTGTCACCGACTGCTCGCGACGTTGGCCGGTGAGCCATGCGTCGGCGTCGGCGAGTGCGCGGCCAAGCGGCTCGACCTTGCGAATCTGGCAACATGCCTTGCGCAGATCCACGCTCTCGTAGAAGGCGTTCGCACCATGTTCGGTCACGTATTGCTCAACGGCGTCGGCCTGCGGAGCGTACTGCACAACGTCGTAGCCGTACCGGGATTTGATCCGATCGATCATGCCCAGCGTCTCGGCGTGCAGACGCCCGGTATTGAGCGTGAAGACCGTAATCGGCAGTTGCTGGCGCAGAATCACGTGCGTGATAAGCATGTCTTCGGCGGCCAGGCTGCTGGCAAATTTCACGTTGCGATGCGACCCCGCAATGCGTGCGAGGCGCTCGGCCAGCACGGCTTCCATCTCGTCGAGCAGCGCCATGTCCTGATGCTCGGCATCGGTCGCATTCGACGGCACGGCGGCCGGGGTGGGTTCCCAGCGGGATTCGTTTCGCATGTCGCGAACTCCTTATGATCTGTGGGGTGTCAGCCGACCAGCTTCACTGCTGCAAGCGTGAGCGTCGCCGCCAGCGCCCCGCGCACGATGCGCTCGGGCAGGTGACGGGTGAGCTTCGCGCCCAGCCAGATCCCGGGCAGCGAGCCGATCAACAGACTGCCGAGCAGTGCCCAGTGCACCGTATCGAGCCAGATATGACCCAGCGCGGCAATCGCGGTCAGCGGCACGGCATAAGCAATATCGGTACCGGCGACTTCGGCCGGTTCCAACTGCGGGTACAACATCAGGATCAGCGTTGCGCCAACCGCGCCGGCGCCAATCGAAGAAATCGTCACGAGCCCACCGATCAGCGCGCCGACCAACACGGTGGCGACAGCCTGGCTGCGGCCCGTCAACTGCCAGTTCGGGTGAGCGCGCAGCGTCGCCAGCAGCTTCGCGCGGAACAGCAGGGAGAGCACCGTGAGCAGGACCGAGGCGGCAATCGTCAGCTTGATGACATGCAACGCCGCGTCGTCGATGCCGCCCAGACGCTTCAGCAAGAGAATCGTCACCAGCGCCGCCGGCAGCGCGCCGAGCGTGAGGCGGCGCACGATGTGCCACTTCACGTGGCCGTGCGAGCGGTGCGCCACCGTGCCGAAGCTCTTGGTAATGGCCGCAAACGCCAGATCCGTCCCAACCGCGACCGGCGCGGCATAGCCAAGCAACAGCGTGAGCACCGGCGTCATCAGCGAGCCCCCGCCTACACCGGTCATGCCGACCAGCAGGCCGACGCCAAATCCGGAAAGGGGTTCGAGCCACAGCGACATGTATGACGTTCCTGTTGGGTGCTTAATGCCTGGCGGGAATAACGTTATCGAAACAGTGGCACCCACTGTAATGAAAACCCTATATACTTCAAACGAATTAAAAATTGTTTGTATATTTTCTAAAGTTATACAAATGAACCTGCACCAGTTCCGTTTTGTGCGCGAGGCCGTTCGTCAGAATTTCAACCTGACGGAGGCCGCCAAGGCGCTATTTACCTCCCAACCGGGGGTTTCCAAGGCCATCATCGAGCTTGAAGAAGAGCTTGGGGTCGACATCTTTGCCCGGCATGGCAAGCGCATCCGTAATCTGACGGAGCCCGGGCGCATCATCTTCGAGTCCGTCGAGCGGATCCTTCTAGAGGTGGAAAGCCTCAAGCGGATCGGCAAGGACTATGCCGCCCAGGATCAGGGCAGCCTGACGATTGCCACGACGCACACGCAGGCGCGCTATTCGCTGCCGCATGCGGTGGCCGAATTCAAGAAGCGCTTTCCGAAGGTGCGTCTGTCGATCCTGCAGGGCAGTCCGACCCAGATCGCCGAGATGGTTTTGCACGATCAGGCCGATCTGGCCATCGCGACCGAGGCGATCGCCGGCTACAAGGATCTGGTGTCGCTGCCTTGTTATCAGTGGCAGCACGTGGCGGTGGTGCCGCCGGATCATCCGTTGTTGCAATTGCCGTCCGTGGGCATCGAGGATCTGGCGAAATACCCGCTGATTACTTATGACCCGCAGTTCGCCGGACGCGCCAAGATCGATCAGGCGTTCGCGTTGCGCCATGTCCAGCCGGACATCGTGCTCGAAGCCATCGATGCAGACGTCATCAAGACGTATGTGGAGCTGGGGCTCGGGGTAGGGATTCTGGCGGGTGTGGCATTCGACCCGGAGCGCGATCGTAATCTCCGGGCCATCCACGTCGGGCACTTGTTCGGCACGAACGTGACACGCGTTGCGCTGAAGCAGGGTGCCTATCTGCGTGGATACGTCTTCACGATGGTCGAACTACTGTCGCCGATTCTGACGCGCAAGCTGGTCGAGCAGGCATTGCGCGGCGAACACGAAAGTTACGAACTTTGAAGTCGTGACGCGCCGGAAAGCGCCCGCCCAGGCTGGCGAACCCTTTCGGCGCGGCAAACACCATCGAATTCCGCAGCGAAATTGATGCGTGCCTCCTCTCTGAGTCCTCTCAAATAGTGTGTCACCGGCGCGCCCGCGCGTTTTGCGGGGCGTTTTGCCGGATGGCCACACATCGCCTCGTTGAATGCCTGCTGGACTTTCTCCACCTTCTTCAGTTTCTGCGGATGGTGAAGGTGCGTCGCCCTGAGGTCGTGAAGCGACGAACAAATGTAGGCGTATCGAAACTGCGTTTCCGGCGTGTTATCGGATGCCGAGAACGAACGCATATTCAGGTTCTTGATCGCTTTGAACAGGTGCCGGAATGAACCCATCGTGACACGGCCTTGATCGTTTCGAGCGCTCTGGCTGCAACGCGCCGCCACGGTCTCACTCAAACTCACGAGCTGGGATGAGACGGGGATTCGGGTAAAGAACGTCATACTGATTAGCTCCATCGAATTACCAGGGGGATGCGCCACCGCGAGACGCCGCCCCTCAGCACAGGTTCGCTGACGACGCGCGCCGCACGGCGACACGCAGGCAAAGACCCCGGCCTGTGCCGACGCGTTCCCGGCCCGACGTCGCCACGCCCGAATCGGGAAATCCCCTGCGCCCCCCGCCCTGCTGTACCGCCCGACGCGGTGAGTCCGGCACTATTTTTCTTCGGTGGTCGAACGTAACCTGTGCGGTATGCTTACGCGATTCGACCAAAAGGAGACCCCATGCGCTCACCTGTTCGCGGCATCCGTCTGTCGGGCGTGCTGCTTGCCATGACCCTGACCGGCGTTGTGACGGCGGCTCGCGCCGACATCACCGTCGGCATCGATCTGTCGTCGACCGGCCCCGCGGCCGCTATCGGCATTGCCAGCAAGAACGCCATGCAACTTTGGCCCGACCAGATCGGCGGACAGAAGGCGCATTACGTCTTTCTCGACGACGGCTCCGACCCCGGCACGGCCGTGAAGAACGCGCGCAAGCTCATCAGCGAAAACAAGGTCGACGTGATCGTCGGCCCGAACATCACGCCGAGCGCGCTGGCCATGCTCGATCCGATTTCCGAGGCAGAAACGCCGATGATCACGTTGATCGGCTCGGCCGTAGCCGTGGAACCGCAGGATGCCAAGCGTCGCTGGGCGTTCAAGATGGCGGCGAACGATTCGGCCATGGCCGACGTGATGACGCGCTACATGGCGAACCACGGCATCAAGACGGTAGGCTTTATCGGCTTCGCGGATGCCTACGGCGAGAGTTGGTGGAAAGAATTTTCGAAGTTTGCCGAACTGCGCAAATTGAAGATCGTGGCGCAAGAGCGTTTCAACCGGACGGACACGAGCGTGACCGGTCAGGTTTTGAAACTGATGGCGAGCAAGCCGGACGCCATTCTGGTGGCCGGATCGGGCACCCCGGCCGCGCTGCCGCAACGCACGCTGCAGGAGCGGGGCTACGCCGGGAAGATCTATCAGACACACGGTATCGCCACCTACGACTTCGTTCGCGTGGGCGGTAAGGACGTGGAAGGCACCCTGTTCCCGACGCAACCGGGGGTCGTGGCCAAGACGTTGCCGGCGGGGCATCCGGCGCGCACGGCGGCCCTGGCCTTCACCAAGAAGTACGAGACCAAGTACGGCGCCGACACCGTCACGCAGTTCGCTGCCGATGCCTATGGCGTGTGGGATTTGCTCAACGATGCCGTGCCGCGTGCTGCGAAGGTCGCGGCGCCGGGCACGCCGGCATTCCGCACGGCGCTTCGCGAAGCGCTCGAGTCCACGCACAATCTCGCGATCCCGAACGGCATCATGAATCTGAGCCCGCAGGATCACGTCGGGCTGGATCAACGCGCCGGCGTGATGGGTCAGATCAGGAATGGCAAGTTTGTTTACGTCTCGGACTGATCGCGGCATGACGACACACACCATAGCGTTTATCGGGCTGGGGGCCATGGGTGGCCAGATGGTTCGGCATCTGATGGCGGCGGGACACCGGTTGCACTTGTATGCGCGCCGGCCCGAGGCCGCCGCGCCTTTCATCGAGCAAGGCGCGAAGGGATTTGCCACGCCCGCAGAGGCGGCAGCGGAGGCGGATTTCGTCATCACCAACGTCACCACGACGCAGGACGTGGAAGACGTGTTGCTTGGCCCCGAGGGCGTCGTCCATCGGGCGCGGGCGGGCACGATCTGCATCGATCACAGCACCATTTCGGCGGAGGCGACGCGGCGCATGGCCGAACGTCTGGCGCGCCACGACATCGCGTTCGTGGATGCGCCCGTGTCTGGCGGTCCGTCACGCGCAGCGGATGCTTCGCTGTCGATCATGGTCGGGGCGTCGCCCGATGCCTTCGATAAAGTCAGGCCGCTGCTGTCGGTCCTGGGCACGACGATCACCCATGTGGGGGACGTTGGGGCTGGACAGGTGGCCAAAGCCTGCAACCAGATCGTTCAGGTGATCAACATTCAGGGCATCGCGGAGGCAATGCTGTTTGCCGCGCGCAACGGCGTGGATCAGGACAAGGTCATCGAAGCCATTTCCCAGGGTCTGGCGGGCAGTCGAATGCTCGACATGATGGGGCCCAAGATGGCGCATCGGGATTTTTCCGCGGGCATTGAAGCTCGCCTGCACGACAAGGATTTCTCGATGATTCTGGACGCGGTGGCTGACGCGGGGCTATCGCTGCCTGCGCTGACGCTGGTGAAGGGGCAGTTGTCCGCGTTGATGGAAAACGGCTGGGGCCGCGACGACACCTCGTCACTGCTGCGCGTTCTGGAAGGGCAGCAGAAACTTCACTGAATGACGACGAGACGGGCTTGTGGCCGACAGAAATTTCGGTCATAATCTCGCCTTCGTCCGGTGAGTCCTCCGAGATTTATCGCACGAATCACGCTGCGACACCGTTCGGTGAACGCACACCCGCCCAGGTGGTGAAATTGGTAGACGCAGGGGACTCAAAATCCCCCGCCGCAAGGCGTGCCGGTTCGATTCCGGCCCTGGGCACCACCGACATTCCAAGGCATTCGGCGATTCCGCCCCTTTCTGCCCTGCTCCGCAATTCGTATTTTGCTCCGCAAACCGGTTATTTAGTCGGTTTAACCTTGTCGCCTAGTCGGTCACGCACGTAGTGTTCCGTCATCGCTAGCGACCTGTGCCCTAACTGCTTTTGCGCTTTGCGAATGTCCCCGGTCGCCGCCTCGCCGAACCTGTGTACGCATGCCTAGCGGCAGATTTAAATTCTTCGCAGGTTAGCGAATAAACACTTTTCGGAGGTACTTCCATTCGTCGGGGATTCGACACTTCGGATATGTGACGAACAGCACGAAGCACTGTGGAGGGAAGACGACGAGGCCGAGGCAAAACCTCGTCGTCTTTTGCTGTCAGGTTGTCAGAGTGAGACATCCTCAGGCCACAGATAATAAGCGCCATGCCGGGACTTCGAGATAAACTCGATCCCCGCACTTGCCCCCTGAGGTGAGAGGACATGCTCGCCGTGTTGCAACTCGAGATACCCGGCAGCGACAGCACGTTCCAGAAGTTCGCTCGTGCGCAAGCCAAGACGTCTGCCAAGCTTTGAGGACGTAAGCTTTTCAATTGTTACGCTAACAGCGCGATCCTCTTTCACCACTGAATTCGTACAACTTCCGACGGGACGTTCCAACGAAATGCGGACTTCTTCGCTGATACGAATAATGCGTTGGGCTTCTTCGTAGACATCTCGGTACAACTCCGCATCTTCAGATCTTCGGACGAGCATCCCCATCTCATTGTTATTAACCTGACTAAACTCATAAAGATTCAGACTTGTAACAACGCACAGCTCCTCGTTCATATAACACTTGGCGTGCAAGTTCTTGCAGTAGCTGGTACGAACATAGGTCAGACCTCGGAGCCATTCGATTTCCTGAGGTTGCAACTCACTCTTTCCGTATATCAGCCTGACGTCAATTTTCAGACGATTCTTGTCCGATAGAAGCTCCTTGATACGGTCATTCAGCTTCAGGAATGGACTTATCAAAATGAGCCGATCAACCGCGCCCTTGATCAACTCCTCTAGAAAGTAGTTTGTCGCACTAGTATTTAAGAATTTCGCCACGTTGTGCCCTCCTTGCTGTGGGTAACCGGGGGGCTCTGAGGTAGAGAATACGCGTTAGGGCGGCGCGTAAAACCTTTGATGGCAGAGTTTGAACTTTTCCGTGATAGCAGCCAACACCAACGCCGGCTTCGTCCGAGCAAGCATTGCGCGGTAAGAGGAATGCGGTGATGACGGCCAACGGCGTGCGTCTCATCCGTTTTGTCTCTAATCGCTGTCTATCCGAATTTGATGTGCAAGCAACTGCCGAAAACGAACATACGAAATATTCGTCGGTAGCGGCTTCACGAAATGCGCCTTGGGGCCGGAGGTAGCGAATAACGGCCCACCGCATCGGACGGGCAGCAACAGCAGTTACCGGACTAATCGCGGTTTCTCCCCACGCTTCGACGCGTGAAGAATAACGTGAGGCCCCATCAACATATCTGTCGCTACCATCGCTTGTGCGAAGGTCTCGAAATAAATCGCGTGCTCGGGGTCAGACACATGCGCTCGCCTGATTTCTCCCGCTGCCTCGTCCCAGGCGTAGCCGAGGTACTTCTTGTACTCGTGAAACCAGACCACATGCCCTTCACGCGCCAGCGACTTAGGGAGGGCGAGCCCGTCATCGGCCCGACCGCCATTTCCTCCATCCTTTCCGTCGCTTTGGGTTGAATCATTCATCCAAGTCTCCTGAAATGTGAGTGGATTGAGCCGACCTAACGGCTAAATCCATCATCGCAGGAGTGCCGCCCCCTGAGTTTCAGTAACTTCCGAATGTCCCCGCTTATGCGTCGACACTCGAAACGTTTCGATGCACTGCGAAAACGTTCGCGACGTATAACGGGCGAAAAGATGACGGGCGGAAAGTTTGTCGACGGCGGCTTAACGAACCGCCCGGTGAACCAACGAACCTCAGGCACAAATAAAAACATCATTTGATGCTATAATCGTGCCACCCACATCAATGGAGCTGGCATATGCGCACTACTTTGGCACTGGACGACGAGCTTCTCGCGAAAGCGCAGGCATTCACGGGCTTGCAGGAGAAGTCAGCATTGATCCGTGAAGCTCTCAAGGCTTTGATCGAGCGCGAAAGCGCCCGCCGTTTGGCTCGTCTGGGCGGAACAGAGGCAGATCTCTCCGACATCCCGCGCCGCCAAACGGAGCCCGCATGATTCTGGTCGACACCTCGGTTTGGATTGACCATCTAAGGGCCGGTGACGCCACACTTGTCCAGTTGCTGGAGACTGGGCGAGTGTTGGCTCATCCCTACGTGATTGGCGAACTTGCGCTCGGTAGCCTGAAGAATCGAGATGTCGTCATTTCAACGCTACGCGATCTTCCACGCGTTGCCGTTGCAACGGATGACGAGGTCTTGCGTTTCATTGGGGAGCAAACGCTTTTCGGGTTGGGCATCGGCTACGTTGATGCCCATCTACTTGCGGCAACACGCCTCACGCCGGGGGCCGCCATTTGGACACGAGATAAGCGTCTAGCCGCGACGGCCGAGCGACTATCTCTCGCTGCAAAGATTCTTCACTAAGAGAAACCGGTGTTCGTTGAAACTCACGAACACCAGCCCTCACACGCTCCGCAACGCACGCTACCACCTCGGTAATCATGCAATTTTCCACGATTGCCGTTTTTGCTTTGCGGAGCGCGGCCGAACCCTAAGTATTTGATTTCATCGTCTACAACCGCCCCCTCAAAATCCCCCGCCGCAAGGCGTGCCGGTTCGATTCCGGCCCTGGGCACCACAAGACCTATATCCCGTAAGACTTTCCCTGTTGTTTGGCGTAATTTCGGCTGAGGCGAAGGAAGGCCCATACCGATTCTTCTATCTTGTTGCGTACAGTCCGTTACCGGGAAACGGTCCGCGAACGACCAGACACACGTCAGCGAACGATCACTCCCCCGCGCCAAGAAACGCGACGACCTCCTGAGCTGTGGCTCGGGCACTGCGCATGACGCCAATCAGCGTCGCCGAGGCATATCCCGTCCACTCTCCATAGCCGACGAGCCACAACCGGGGCTCCTCGATGGCGCGTGTCCCGGACACACGAATCCGTCCATCGTCATCCGCAATCGGCAACGCCTGCAAATGCGCCAGCGCCGGACGAAACCCCGTACACCAGATGACGAGATCGACCTGCGTATGCGTGCCGTCCGGCCACACCACGCCGTCCTCGACGAATCGCTCGAACGCCCGCACCGCGTGCAAATCGCCCCGGTCTCGCGCTGCGAGCACAGAGGGCACCATCACTATGCGTCCCAGCCCGTTATCCGGATAAGGATCAGGCAAGCCTCGCTGGACCGCTTGCCAACGTGCCGTGGCTCGCTCGAAAAGTACGCGACCGTCCACATCGTCCGGCAGGAAGGACGGCGGCGTGAGCGTGACCCATGTGGCCTCGCTCACGCGTGAAACCTCTGCGTAAATCTGCGCCCCCGAATTGCCGCCCCCCACCACCAACACGCGCAGCCCATGCAGATCGTTCGCGCCGCGGTAGTCCGCCGAATGCATCTGACGGCCACGAAACGAGGCCTGTCCCGCATAGGTCGGCACATACGGCGAACGCCACGATCCCGTGGCGCTGATCACAGTGCGCGCCAGCCACTCGCCGCTGTCGGTCTGCACACGCAGCCCGTCGCTTTGCGCAAGCACCGTCTTCACCTTCACGGGGCGTTCCACCGGCACCCCATAGCGCGCTTCGTATGCCCGCAAATACGCCACCACCTCGTCGCGCGACGGGTAATGCCGCTCGCCACCCGGCATCGGCCATCCCGGCAGCGAACTCCATTGCGCGGGAGAAAAGAGTTGCAGTGACGGCCATGCACACTGCCACGCCCCACCCGCCGACGTCTGATCGTCCAGCACGGCATACTCCACCTGCCAACGACGCAGGAAATACGCCGTGGCCAATGCCGATTGCCCACCGCCGATGATCAACGTGTCAACGCGTCGCGGCGAAGCCGTATCCCGCCGGCTCATGACCTCCCCTCCTCGTCTTCCCCATGCAGATTCGCGAGCGGCCCGACCTGCCGGAAATAGCGTCCCGGCGACTCGCCGAACGCGCGACGGAACATCGCGATGAAATTGCTCGGCGTGGAGTACCCAAGCGTATCGGCAATGGTGCCGACAGGCTCGCCGTTGGCCAGCCGCTCAAGCGCGCTCACCAGTCGTGCTTGCTGCCGCCACTGCGTGAACCCCATCCCGGTTTCTGCGACGAAGAGCCGTCGGGCGGTACGCGACGATACCCCCGCGCGTTGCGCCAGTGTTTCCAGCGACGCATGTCCGCCCAGATCGTCGAGCACCGCGCGGGCCACGCGCAACACTCGAGCATCGACGGGCATCGGCAGACCGAGCGGTTCTGCCGGCGCGCGTTGAATCTCGTCCACCAGCACTTGCGCAAGTCGCATCTCGTCGTCGGTGAGCACGTCGCGCGACGCCCACGACACGGCCCGCTTGACGAGCGCCGCCAGCAACTCCGAAACGCCCACCACGCACGGCGCCGACGGGAGCCCGGTCGCCGCATACGGTGCGACGAGCACGATCCATCCGCTAACCACACCGGTGAACGCCACGCGGTGCGTCACGCCTGACGGAATCCACCCTGCGCGGTACGGAGGCAGCACCCACGCGCCAAACGGCGTATGGACATGCACCAATCCCGAGTGGATGCAAAACAACTGGCCGCGCACATGCGCATGCCAGTTCAACTCGCGCGTGCCGACCCGGAAAAGGCTGCGCTCTCGATCGCGCCCGCCGAATGCCCATATCGGTGGCCCGTCGGGCCGGTCGTTCGGCTGATATTGGGCGAACGGCGAGTCGGAGAGCGATACCAGGCCGGTATCGGGCGCGGCATCCGGCGTATCAAGGCTCATCGTTTTGTCCGATCTGCATTGTTTTATGACCAAACGATGTTATCAGGTCAGCAATCAACCCGCAGACAATGAGCGAAGTGCCACTGCCGGCCGCCTCCGGGCGGCTCATTCAACATCATGTCTGCCTTGCATGTCACCATCATCGGCGCGGGTCTGGGCGGCCTGTGCCTTGCCCAAGGGCTGCGTCGCGCGGGAATTTCGTTCGACGTCTACGAACGCGACGACGCCCCCGCCGCCCGGTTTCAGGGCTATCGCCTGCGCATCGACGCCGACGGCCTCGACGCCCTCACCCAGTGCCTGCCCGGCGCCCAGGTCGAGCGGATACGCGAGCGCGCCGCCGTGACGCGCACCGGCGGGCGCTTCGTGACCCCGCAGCTCCACGACGCCGATGTCGTCCTGCCGCCAAGCTGGCACAACGCACACACGGATAACGAAATTGTCGTGCAGCGCCGCTGCGCACCGCGCTCCACAGCACGCCGAACGTCACCCGAGAGCATTCCCGGCGACCTCAGCCTGCACCGTCAGACGCTTCGCGAGATTCTGCTCGACGGCATTCTCGATCGCGTGCACTTCGGCAAATCCTTCTCGCGCACGACAACGACGGATGACGGCCGTCGCATCGCTCACTTCGACGACGGAACGTGCAGTGCGCCGGGACTCGTCGTGGCCGCCGACGGCAGTCACTCCCGCGTGCGCGAATACGTGCTGCCGGGCATGGCGCCTCGAGACACCGGCAATGTCTGCTGCTATGGCCTCACACCGCTGTCTACCGCGCTGCTCGTGCTCATGGACGCTCACGGCGAAGCCACGGTAATGGAAGGCAGCACCGTGGTGTTCGCCAACGGCTTCGCCGTCGTGATCGAAGCCATGCTGTTTCGCCGGCAGCCCGGCGGCAGCGCCCCGTCAACCCCCATCGCCGCGGACCGCATGCCGCTCTCCTCGGTCTCCGACTACCTTTACTGGGCATTCATCGGTCCGTCGAAAACGCTATTGGGCTCCCCTTGCGCGAACGCCGAATCCTCGGGCCCGGCACCCCTTGCCCGCATCGAGACGCTCACCGAAACCTGGCATCCCCACCTGCGCTCACTGTTCGCGCACGCGGTTCCTGACACCATCCGGACAATGCCGGTGCGCAGCACGACCAGCCCGCTGCCGTGGCAGGTCGACGGGGTCACCGGTCTGGGAGACGCCGTCCACACGATGAGCCCCGCAGGCGGACTCGGCGCCAACACGGCCTTGCGAGACGCCGCACAACTGACCGAGCATCTGCAAGCCGTGGCGAAGGGCCATCACACATTGCCCCAGGCCATCGCCGCTTACGAACGCGATATGTGCGAACGGGCTCGCGAGGCAGTGCGCCTCGCCGACGCAGGCGCCGCACTGCTCAACGCCCGTCGCCACCCACCGCAGGCCGCCGCAACACCTGCCGCCGACACCATCCAATGATGAGCCGACGTCGCTCTCGTGTTACTTTTACGGCAACGTTACTGCGCGCAAGGAGTGACCATGTACACCGTAATGGGCATCACGGGACGAGTTGGCGGCGTCATCGGGCACGACCTGCTCACTGCAGGTCTGCCCCTGCGGGCGGTCGTTCAGGACCCGGTCAAATCCAGCCGATGGGCAACGCTCGGCGGTGAAATCGCCGTCGCCGAAAATGGCGATGTCGGCGCGCTCACGAACGCCTTTCGCAATAGCGAAGCGGTGTTCGTGATGCTTCCGCCCAACGCCGACCCCGAACCGGACTTCTCGCATGCGCGGCATCTGATCGACGCCATTCGGCAAGCACTCGCCGCCACACGTCCGAAGCGGGTGGTGTGCCTTTCCAGCATCGGCGCCGATTGCGAATCTCCCAGCCTGCTTACTGCGCTGCACATGTTCGAGACGGCGATGGTGTCACTCTCGTTGCCGGTGACATTCCTGCGCCCTGCGTGGTTGATGGAGAACTTCGCGTGGGACATTGCCCCCGCACGCGAGCGCGGCGAACTGCCGAGCTATCTGCAACCGGTGGACCGGGCGATTCCGATGGTCTCGACGAGCGACGTCGGTCACTTTGCCGCGCGCGCCATGCAGACGGACTTCACCGACGAACGCATCTGGGAAATCGAAGGCCCGGATCGCTACTCGCCCGACGACATTGCGGCGGCACTCGCGCGTGCGCTGGTACGCGATGTCCGTGCCGAGGCCGTGCCGCGCGCTGGCTGGGATCCGCTGTTCCGGGCGCAGGGCATGCGCAATCCGTTGCCCCGCATTCAGATGCTCGATGGCTTCAACAATGATGGATTCCGGTTCCGCGATGGGGGCCAACATACGCTGCGCGGCGACGTCACCCTCGTGGAGGCGATTGCCGCGTTAGTGCGCGAAAGCTGACGCGCCCCGCTGACGTCGCGTCCCAAGACTCCCGCTTCCGCCCATTACGGGCGAGCGTCGCAAACCGGCGTTTGCGCGAGCAGGTCTCGCCAACGTTGTGCCCAGTCGCCATCGTGGGTCATGCCGTTCACAACGCGTGTCTTCACGCACGCCCCGCCCGCGGCCGATGCGAAGCGGCGTGCTACCTCTGGCGGCACGACCGTATCCTGTGCGCCGCTGAAATGCACTTGCGCAATGCCGGCCACCTGTCTTGCCACATCGATGGGATTACGCGACGCGGGCATTGGCGAGACCCGATGCACCTGATTGACGTACTCAACGTCGAGATTGCCTGCCACGGTACGCAGGGTAACGACATCATGCCGACGAGCCGCCACCAGCACCGCAATGGCACCGCCGCCTGAATAGCCGACAATCTCCACGGCCTGCCCCGGCACCCGCTTTGCCAACTGTCCGACGGCGGCGTCCATCGCATCGACGACTTCGGGCGCGAAACGCTTGCCCGTCCAGTAAGCGACCTGACAGCGGGGGTTGTCCTGCATCGGGGTGAACTGGCAGGGTCGCGCCAGATAGGCGACATTCGCCGACGGATCCACGGCGGCAAGCGCCAGCCCGGTCGCGGCAACCGGCGTCGGATCGAGCGATGGCTCCGTGCGCGAGATCCACGCGAGACCATCGCCTTCGATGTAGATGCGCAGCGGTGCATCGGGTCGGGTGATCCGCGAGAACGTGGTCAAGCGGAAGTCGCCCGCCGCCAGCACTTCGCGTCGCAGTCCGGCAGGTTGGGCGAGCGCATCGGCGTGCGCGTTGCGATCCAGGCTCGCGCAGCCGGACATCACCGAGACGACGCCCAGCAGGCTCACGCCCAGCCACCCGAGACCACGTCGATCAAACCACGCCTTGCGCCACGAATCAAGCCGTGCCATCACGCCGTTGCGCCACGAATTGCTTCAACGCTTGCGCCATGCGCTCGACGACCGGCGCCCATTGTGCGCGGGCCTGTTGACGGAACAAACGCATGCCGGGGTACCACGGCGTGTCGTCCCGGTCGAGCAACCAGCGCCAGTCGGGCACGAACGGCAGCAGCACCCACGCCGGACGTCCCATGCCCCCCGCCAGATGCACTGGCGAAGAGTCGACGGAAATCAGCAAATCGGTCAGATGCAAAATGGCTGCCGTGTCTTCGAAATCGCGAATCTCGTCGCTCAACGACACCATCGACATGCCCTCGGGTGGCGTATTCGCCTGCGATGCCGCGGGCCCCTTCTGAATCGACAGGAACGTTGCGCCGCTCGCGCCCAGCGGCCCAAGCTGGTCAAGGTGCATCGACCGGTTGCCGTCGTTCACATGTTCTGGCCTGCCGGCCCATACCAGCGCGACCCAGGGTTTGGGCAATGCCGCGAGACGCGCTTGCCAATGCGCGACGCGGGCGGGGTCGGCGCTGAGGTATGGCATCGGCCCCGGCAGGTCGCCGAGCTTGAGTCCCATCGCCATGGGCAGACTCATCAGCTCGCAGTGCTGATCGAATGTGACCGGCAGCGTGCCACGCGCAACGATATCGTCATCGCCCCACATGCGCTTCGCAATGGAAAACGTTTCCTGATTCACCTCGAAGATCACACGCGCCTGACTACGCTCTCTAGCCCAACGAGCCATGCGCATGAACTGGAACGTATCGCCGTATCCCTGCTCGTCATGAATCAAGAGCGTCTGGCCGGGAATGGGCCGACCGTCCCATCGCGGACGTTGCACCTTGCGCTCGATGGATTGGGTGTGCTCAAGACTGTAGCGATAGCGATACTCGCGCCACCCGCGCTCGAAGTCGCCGAGCAAGAGCAACGCTTCGGCAAGATCGAAGCGATTCGACAAATCGCCCGGCACCTGACGGGCGAGCATATCCAGCAGGTCCCTGCCTTCCTGTGCCTTTCCCTGAGCACGCACAACGTGTGCCAGCAGTCGCCACAAGGCCATGGGCGCCACGCCGGTTGCCACGACTTCGCGAAGCATCGCTTCCGCGCCCGCGTAGTCGTGTGCGTGTGCACGTGCCACGATGGCTTTGTGAATAGCGGCAAGATCCGGCGACACGGGAACGTCGTTTCGCTGAATCGGCGCGATGGCGACGGGCGCCGTACCCGTCGCCTCCCGCGCGGCAATATCCGCCTCGACATCCGCTAGCGCCGCCTGCGCATCGGCGCTCTCCGGCAGCAGGACCAACGCTTCACGGGCATTCGTCAGTGCTTCGTCCAGCCGCCCGACGAGCCGCAGAATCCGCGCACGCGTCACGAGGGTCGACGGGTGCTTCGGCGCGAACGCCGACATGACCTCGACGATCTGCAATGCCTCCGCCACCTTGCCGCGCGCGAGGTGGATGTCGGCGAGATTCCGGTAGGCATCAACAAACTGCGGGGCCAGCTCGATGGCTCGACACGCGAGCGTCTCCGCCTCGGCAAAGCGCTGTTGCGCGCTCAGTAGCGACGCCAGATTGCTATGCGTATCGGCGCGCTCCGGATCTCGCTCAAGGGCGGCGCGATAGTGTCTCTCGGCAGCCTCCAGACGTCCAAGCAGACGCGCCGTGTTACCCAGATTGTTCTGCGCATCGGCCGAGGCCGGCAGCAATTCGCTCACCCGGGTCAGACATGACAGGCTCTCGTCAAGCTGCCCTGTCTCCTGCAACACAATGCCCAGATTGTTCCATCCCGCAGCAAACGCCGGATCGATGGCGACGGCCCGTCGCGCCGCTGTCAGCGCCTCGTCGAGACGTCCCGCCTGCCGGCACATTTCGGCAAGATCGGACCAAGCGGACGCGGGAGCATTCGGTGCGCGGCACGTCACCCGAAGATGATCGATGGCCATGTCCCGCTTGCCGTAGGCATGCGCCATCAAGCCCAACAGATAGTGCGCATCGGGATGTTCGGGCGACACGTCGAGCACGCGCCGGCACAGCAGTTCCGCCTGTGGCGCTTGCCCTGCCTGCCAATGCGAATGCGCCAGCGCAATGGCTTGCGTGAAAGTCAGCGTGCCGGGGGGCGTCGAAGGGGAAGACATCGGAAGGGAATGGGGCGGTGGGAAAGTTCGTGACTGCGCGATACTTTCACGGCGGATGCAGCCATGTCAATGACTGCGTCCGCCGGCATTGTCCGAGCGCGTCGGACGATCAGAAGCGCTGTTGCACGCGCACGATCCCCGTGTGCGACACGAAGCCGGAGCCCGCCTGCAGGTCGTAGCGAATCGAAGCGCTCAGATTGTTCGCCTTCATCAGCGTGAGACCCAGCGACATCTCGGCCAGATCCGACACCGGCGTGGCGCCCACGGTCGTGAACCCCGTCTGTCCGATCGGATCGGCAGCGAAGCTCGCCCCCGTCGTCTGGCGCGTGCGGTTGTACTCGTGAACCCAACGCACGCTCAGCTCGGGTACCCATGTGCCCGTCGAGGTCTCGAACGGCAACGCGAACTTGGCCCCCAACGCGCTACGCACCGAACTGCTGCCCGCACTGCCCACCGACAATGCCGTGCCGTTACCGCCCGTTTCCGTATAGCTGTTCTGATTCAGATAGCTATACGTAATGCTTGCGAGTGGCGTGACGACGGCGCGACCAACCGCCAGAGGCCAGCCGAACTCGGCACTGGTCACGTACTGCTGACCGTTGAAGTTGCCGTTGGCCATGCCGTTGAAACCCTGCATCGTGACGAAGCGCTTCGAGTCGTAGCGTTGCAGCACCACCGAACCGGTCAGGTTCACATACCACGGCTCGCCCGTATAGGCCGCGTAACCGATCAAGCCGTACCCGTTCACGCTGGTCGAATTGCCTGACGTGCTGCCGTCATTATTGATGACGGTGCGCGAGAACTGGAACGCCCCCCCCGCCCGCACACGGTCGCCAAATGCCCGGTCGGCACCGACAAGCAGCCCTCCATAGTTCGCACTGTAGCCATCGACGCCGTCACGCGCAGACTGACTGGCGTGACCACCAAACGCCTGTCCCCAGACACCCCAGTTGGCTGCACTGTCGCCCGTCGCAACCCCGGTGCCGCCAGCTTGCGCAACGCGCAGACCATTGACGTGCGAGTTCACCACACCCAGCGAATCGAACGTGGCCGCCCCTGCGGCGCGCGCGTTCTGTGCGGGCGCCAGTTGCTTGCCAATGCGGTTGGCCGAGTCGGCCGACCGGTCGCTGAGTGCACCGAGCGTGGCGTTGAACAGGTTCAGCAACTGCGGATCGCTCACGCCGGTATAGCCCAGCAATCCGCGCAGCGAAGATGCCGCGTTGGGTGTCGATGCGATAGTGGCGTTGGTTCGCGGATCGAACGCAGGCAGACCACCGCCATTGTTGCCGTTGCCCGCCACCGGATCGCTGCCTGCGCCGCTGCCCCCCGTACCACCCGTGGTTTCACCGGTGTTAATGCCGCCATTGCCGCTGGGGTTGTTCGCCCCGGTGCCGTTGGCCAGCGTAACCACCAGATTCTTGTGCGTGCCACTCGCCACTTCGGCGCCGCTCGCGTCGAGCGTCTTGGATCCGTTCACTCGGTAGACGAGCGAGTTGGCGTTGTAGTTGGCGATACCTGCCGTATCGATCACCACAAAGCGCTGGCCGGCGGCAAAGCTGTAGCCGAGCGATTGCAGGCCGATGCTCGAGCCTGCGGCCAGGGTGGTGTTGCCGCTGACGACAAGGCGACCGTAGCCACTGTCTGTCGCCACATCGCCCGTCGTGACTGCATTGGCGGCGACACCGAACTGAACCGTTGCACCCGCCGCCTGCGCGTAATTGCCCGAGACCTGTACAGCCTTGTCGACCTGCAGCACCGAGGCATCGTTGTTGACTGTGCGCACGCCGGCCAGATCGAAGTTGTTGCCGACCACGAGGTTGCCGCCGTTAAAGCGAACATCGGCTTGGGTGCTGACGATCGTGCCGCTGTAGTTCGGACCGAAGCTGGTAATCGTGCCGAACGTGCCATCCGACGGGCCACTGATACGTAAATCGTTTGGCGAGCGGTTGATGATCCAGCCGGCAATCACGCCCGCATTGTTGATCTGACCGATGGACGAGGTGGTACTTTGATTCGAAATGGCCCCCCCCAGGCCAGTGATGACGCCACTGGCCTGGTTATTGATGGTCCCAATGCTCGCCTCGTTGTAGATCCCGTAGTAGCCGCCAGAGATCGTACCTGCGTTATTGATCGCGCCGATCGTTCCGGCGTAAGCAATACCATTGGCCGTCGTCCAGCCGTTGTTGATGCCCGACGAGTAAGTCGCGTCGGTGCCTGTGAACCGGCCATTGGCAAGATTGTCGACGCTCGAAATCGTACCGCCATAGTTCGACAGCCCGGCGAACGTTCCGACCACACGGCCGCTGTTAGTCAAATTGCCCAGCGTCGAGCGCGGCGAAATGTTGCCCGACGGGACGAGCATCACGCCCGTGTAACCCGAGATCAGCCCACTGTTGTTGATCGAACCGACCTGCCCCGTGCTCCATATCCCCACCGCTGTCGACTGCGCCGAGGTGGCCGAGATCGTGCCCGTGTTGACTGCCGTGGTCAGCACCCCGGTATTGGCTACGCCAAACCGATCGCCCGTGATCTGAGCGTTGTTTTCGAGCCGCGTCAGCACATTCACCGTGTTCACGCCGGCCATGTTGTCCGAGAGCAGCGTTCCCTGATTAACGAGCGTGCCAACTACACCGCCGTTGTAAATCGCCGAGTCGGTCGCGCCGGTCGCGTGCATCTGACCGTTGTTTTGGATGCGTCCGATGCCGCCGCCGTTGCCCCCGACGGACAGGGCAGACGTGCCGGTCAACGTACCGTTGTTCGTCAGCGTACCGAGCGAACCGTTGATCGAGCCGAACGTCGTTCCCGAGATAGTGAGGTTCGTGCCATCGAACGCCCAGTCGGGCGAGGCGTTGACAGGACTGCCGGGCACGAGCGCCGTAGTCCCGCCAATTGTGCCTAGGAACTGCGGCGCGAAGATCGTCACCACCAGATCCAGGTTATTGCCGTTACCGACCTTGGCGCCGCTGGCGGACAACGCAGGATTGCCATTTACGACATAGCGCAGCGAGCCTTCGTTGTAGATTGCCGAGCCCACGGTGTCGATCACCACGTAGCGCTGCCCCGCCGCAAAGTTATAGCCCAGCGATTGCAGCGCGATGGTCGAGCCCGCCGCGATGTAGCTGTTACCCGCGACAAGCAGGCGACCGTAGCCGGCATCGGTAGCGACGTTTCCCGTAGCGATCGCACCGCTGGCCACACCGATTTGCAACGTAGCGGCGGCACCTTGCGAGTAATTGCCCGCGACGCGCAGCGCATTATTGATCTGCAATACCGACGAATCGTTATAGGCCGTGCGGGTATTGGCCAGATCGAAGTGATCGTCGAGCAGCAGATTGCCGCCATTGAAGTGCACGTCGGCTTGCGTACTCACGATGGTGCTGGAGTAGTTAGGTCCGTAGCCGGTGAGCGTGCCGAAGGTGCCGTCCGTAGCGCCGCTGATGTTCAGATTATTCGGCGAGCGGTTGATGATCCAGCCGGCAATCGTGCCCGCATTCACGATTTGCCCGATAGACGACGTGATCGCCTGATTCGAGATTGCACCGCCCAGCCCTGTAATCAGTCCGCCGCCAAGGTTGTTGATCGTGCCGATACCGGCTTCGTTGTAGATACCGTAGTACCCACCTGAGATCACCCCTGCGTTCCTGATAACGCCGATGGTTCCCTGATAGGGAGTACCGCTGATAGTCGAGTTGAAGTTCGTGATGGCGGAAGTTGCCACAGATGTCTTGTCGCCGGTCGCGAGAATCTGGCCAATCGCCTGATTGTCGATCGTCCCGATGCTGGAACCAACGTTCGATACGCCTCGCTCTCCCCCCGATATCGTGCCCCTGTTCGTCAAGACGTCCATTTGCGGGTTCGCCGCGCCTGTCTTGACAGACCCCACACCATAGTAAACGCCGGTGATCAGCCCCGTATTGGTCAACTGGCCGAATTGCGCCACATTGAGCGCACCGTAACCCGATGGCGCACGAATCGCCCCTGCGTTCAGGGCTGAGCTCAGCGTGCCGCTGTTGTACAGCCCTTGCGACGCCCCCGTAATGTCGCCGTAATTCTCGAAGCGGGTCATCGATCCGCCGTTGCTGATACCACTGTAGGCCACCGTCGTCACCCAACCACGGTTGACCAGCGTGCCAACAGTGCCACCATTGAACAGAGCCGAGCTGTTCGCCCCGGAGGCAGCGATCAAACCGTTGTTCTCGATCACCCCGATGTTGGCAGCCGTCGAGGCCGACAGCGCGTAAGCGCCGCTCAGCGTGCCCGTATTGACGATGGATCCGAGGCTACCTGTAATCGTTGCGAACGTCGTACCTGTGATCGAGAGATCGGCGTTGGTGTAACTCCAGTCAGACGAAGATGTGTCCTGTACCCCCTCGGAAAGCATCGTCGTGCCACCTATCGTCGCGACAGGCAAAGGCACTGCGTACGCCGTTGCGGCATTGAGCGACATCACGGCAATCGCCGTCATTGCGGCATTACGCGCGCAACGGCGATCGACCGAGCGCGACTTCGCGCCGCGACCACTCGCCACCTCCGACGCCACCTGATACATGCCAAGACTGGCGCTCCACACCACTCGATAGACGTGATTCATTCAATTCCCCTGATGAGTATTCTGTTTCTAATTCGACGGTTTCTGAATTCGGTGCGACCCCGCTCGAACGCCCGTGATGCCAACGCAAAGACTCCGCCGCGCGGGCAAAGTCCGTTGATGAGGCGCATATGAAGCGGGAGGTGGCGCAGACGCTAGTGCGTCATGACGCGAGATATTGCGATGCGGGGGACAAGTAAGACAGGGACGGTCGGAAAGGCGTCGCTTTGCTGTGCAGCAAAGGAAGTTTGCGTTCGCACAAACGCGCGAGACGTCTGAAAAGCAATACGAAGCATCTGGACAACCCCGTTTTATTGACTCACGCCGTCGATCAGCGCTGTGTACTTGTTATATGCGGTAACTATTTTTAATTCCGCGAATACTTTCACAAGCTTTCCCGACTGTCAATCGGGAATCGAGGATTCCGAAATAATCATTGATTTTATTGATAATTTTCTGATCATCACATACAACACGTCGCCTAGAAAATTCCACAAAATATGTAATATCGAGATAACGAACAGGGCGATCCAGGAAAATTTGTTCGCCCCGTTTTATCTCTCTCTACGCCAGGGCATTCAAGGCAACGCTCAGCTTACATATTGCTTACATTCACTCCAGGGCAACCCGATTTTCATAAAACGATACCGCCAAGTGAAGCGATGTCTCCCTGGGCGCATGCAAACCCCGTCAGCGAGGTTTCCAGGGTTCCGATACACTCGGCTTCGTTCACCGCAGCCACTCTCGGATCATTTTCGGAAAGGAATTTACGTATGAGCACGAACATCGAAACCATTGCCGTCAATCGCAACGACGGCACCGCGGCAACGCTGGGCGATTACGCCGGCAAAGTACGTCTGGTCGTCAACGTTGCGTCGAAGTGTGGCCTTACGCCGCAGTACGAAGGACTGGAGCGTCTGTACGAAGACAAGCGCGCCGCCGGTCTCGAAGTGCTGGCCTTCCCCGCCAACAACTTCAAGGGTCAGGAACCCGGCACCGATGCCGAAATCCTCGACTTCTGCACCACGCAGTACAACGTCACGTTCCCGCTGTTCGCGAAGCTCTCCGCGCTGGGCGAGGACCGCCACCCGCTCTACACGGCGCTTGTCGAAGCGCAGCCTGCGGCGATCGGCGAAGGCCCGTTCCGTGAGCGTCTGAAAGGATTTGGGGTCGAGCGGGAGAACCCCGCCGACGTGCTGTGGAACTTCGAGAAGTTCCTGATCGGTCGCAACGGACAAGTCGTGGCCCGCTTCTCGCCGGATGTGAAGGCCGACGATCCGCGTCTCGTTGCCGCCATCGACGCAGAACTGGCCAAGTAAGTCGCTTCAAAGGGGACTCATCATCCCCTGTGTCGCAGCGCCGGCAAGACGGTCGCCGGCGCGCAACGTGCCCCTCGGGCAACCCCTCACGTCTGGGCAAGTCGCTGCCCGGGCCTCATGGGGCAACGTCACGCGCCGGTTTCCGCTTCTCGCGACAACTCGCGAAAAACGGGCGCGCCGTTCCCCCCGGATCGACGCGCCCGCGATGACCCGACTCAGCGCTTGGCCGTGTCGGTCATGAACTTGCCGGTCGGCGCTTCGGCGCCCTTCTTCTGGCGACGCGTGTTGCCATCCAACCCACCGTCCACCGCCCATTCCGCAAACACCGTCGGCCCCGGCTCGAAATCGCGCGGCTGCCATTCCGGCGTGAGAATGTCTTCGTCGGCGTAGTACTCGATGAGCGCGCCGCAAGGATTCTTGAAGTACCAGAAATACGCCGACGAGATCGGATGACGGCCCGGCCCCAACTGCGTTTCCCAGCCGCAGCGGTCGATATGCATGCCGCCACCGAACACCTCGTGAATATCGCGCACCGTGAACGCCACGTGATTGAGCCCTCGCTTGCCGTTGGGCAACGCCAGCAGGAACAGATCGTGATGGCCTCCGTGCGGCGCACAACGCATGAACGCGCCTCGCTCCGGGTAGCGATCGGACAACTCGAAGCCCAGCTTGTCCTCGTAGAACGCCTGCGTCGCTGCCAGCGCATTCGTGAAGAACACCACATGCCCCACCTCGATGGGCTGTGCACGCTCGTACACCGGGCTGGGCGTATTCACGCGCTGCGCCGGCACACCCCACGGGTTGGTCGGCGCGCCCTGCACGTCGAGCGTGCGTTTGCCTGTCACCTCGACGCGCATCGCCAGACCGTTCGGGTCGATGCAGCCGGTCGCACCGTCCTTGAAGTAATAGCCCGGTTGATCGGCGAGCCGCTCGGCAATGGCCGCCACCTCATCGGCCGTGGTCACGCCCCACGTCACCTCGCGCAGCGTCGGCCCCTCTTCCATGGCCGGCGGCAACGACGGATCGTCGTGACGTACCGCCAGCACGCGGCAACCGTTCAGCGTTTCAAAGCGCAGGCCGTTGGCGTCGCCCGACACTTCCGTCAGTCCCCAATCGCCCAGAAAGCGGCGGCAGGTGTCGAGGTCGGTGACCCCGTAGGTAATTTGTTCGATGCCCAGAATCGTCATGACAGTCTCGGGTAAAAGTTCGGAGTCGGAGCGATCACAGATCCAGCGTCAGACGGTCGCCCTTGCAACCGGATACGCAAATCATCATGACCTTGTTCCCCGCGCGCTCGGATGCACTCAGCACCGAGTCGCGATGGTCGGGGCAACCGTCGAGCACGCGCGTCTCGCACGCGCCGCACACGCCTTCCATGCAGCTATGTTCGGCGTCGATGCCCGCAGCCAGCAAGGTGTCGAGCAGCGTCGCACCGGCCGGCACAGCGACCTCCTTGCCAGACTTGGCGAGCGTCACGACATAGCCTTCGGACGTGGCGGGCGGCGGCGCGTCGGGTGCCGCCGCGAAGCGTTCGATATGAACGTTGGCGATGCCCGCGTCGGCGCATGCTGCCTCGAAAGCATCGAGCATGACACCAGGGCCGCAGCAATACGCATGCGTGCCTGCCGGTTGCCCCGACAGGAACGCCGCGAGCGACGCAGGCTTGCCGTCGTGCTGATCGTCGAAGTGATAGGTGATGTCGCCGCCCAGCGCGTTCAGTTCGTCGACGAACGCCGCTTGCGGCGCCGTGCGCGCGCAATACATCAGCTTGACCCGACGGCCAAGCGCACGCAGACGCCGGTACATGCAAAGAATCGGTGTGACGCCAATACCGCCCGCCACGAGCACGGTGTGTTCGGCAGCTTCGTCGAGCACGAAGTGATTGCGCGGCTCGGAAATGTCCAGCGTCATCCCTACGCGGAAATTGTCGTGAATGAAACGGGAGCCACCGCGGCTCTTCGGGTCAGCCAGAATGCCCAGGACATAACGATTCACCTCGCCCGGCGCGTTCACGAGCGAATAGCTGCGCACCAGTCCGCTGGGCAGATGCAGATCGATGTGTGCGCCCGGGGTGAAGTCGGGAAACGGCGCACTGCTGCCCGCCGCTGGCACGAGTTCGATGCTCATGATGCCGGCCGCTTCGTAACGAAGCGTGCGCACCATCGCCGACAGGTTTGACTTGCTCATAACGCCGCTCTCTGATGTTTCTGATGTTGCTTGTTCTGATGAGGTCCGCCGCGTCAGCCCGCAGCGGATAAATCGATATCGAGCCGGGCGAACGCCTCGATCTCCACGCGCAGTTCCGGGAATACCAGAGCGCCGACCTGCACGAGCGTCGAGCACGGATACGCGCCGCCGTTCGCTGCCACCTCCGCGAAGACCTCGCGGCGCGCACGCCCGACCTCGTCCTTGTCGGCGATGTTGGTTACGTACACCACCAGCTTGTAGACGTTGGCCAGCGTGCCGCCGCCCGCCTCGACCAGCGCGCGAATCTTGCCGAGCACCACGAGCGTTTGCTCGTAGGCGCTGAGCGGCTTGTCCGAATCGCGCGTGGCCGGGTGGGCGGTCATGCCCGACATCAGGATCTCGTTGCCGAAACGAATGCCGTTGCTCCACGTTGCCGTGCCCAGATCGGGCACGGCCGGTGCGCGGATTCGCTCGGCCTTGAGGGGGTGATCGATTGACATGACCTGTCTTGCGCGGCTTACGCCTTGCCCTGTTGCATGCGCTCGAGTTCCGCCTTCGCCAGATTCTTCAGATGACGGCGCAGACGCACGATGCCCATGTCGTGCTGATACAGATGCTCGTTCTGGTTGGCGTCCGGCTCCATGTCTTCGAGCATCACGCGATCCTGCTCCAGCACCGCCCAGTGACGCGCTTCGAGACGATTACGGTACAGGAAGCGCCACGTATCGCGTTGCCAGCCTTGCAGCTTGCGGCAGCGCCAGTGGAACACGGCAGCGAGCGTCGGCGAGATCGGCGTATAGCTGCCCACGATCACGAAGTTGCCGCCGGGGCCGCCCGTCTTCGGGTACGGAATTTCGAGACGCATCCAGTGCGTGCCGGTATCGGCCCACTCGGTCCAGTCGAAGTTCACGTCGCGCTGGCCTTCCTTCTCGAAGACAAAACCACGGTCGGTGTCGCGAATGCGGAAGGCCGCCGAATTGTCCCCCTCGGCCATGGAGTGAGATTGCTTGTGCAGATACGTGCCGTGCATCGGGTCCATCACGTTATCGAGCACGTAACGGTAGTCGCCCTTCCACTCCGTGTAGCACAGGAACGACGAGTATTCGCCGTCGGCATCGAGTTCTTCCGGCAACACGAGCGGCGGCGGCGTATCGATGTTCTCGGTCGCGTTGTAGAGCCAGATCGCATCGTTGCGCTCGACAATGTGATACGACTGCGTCGGACGCGAGCCCTCGAGCTTGCAGCCGGGGCTGCCCGGCACACGCATGACGGTACCGTCGCAACGCACTTGCACGCCGTGATAGCCGCACGCGATCCGGTCGCCCATCACAATGCCCTTCGAGAGCGGGGCGCCACGGTGCGGACAATGATCGTCGAGCGCATGCACCTGATTGTCCTGATCGCGCCAGAACACCAGCTTCTTGCCCAGACGGCGCAGCGAGACCGGCTCGCGGCCGATCATGTGCGACGGGCAAATCGGATACCACAGTTGCTTCAGGCCGCGCTCGAGAATGGCGTCGGCGGTGAGAATAGGCTGTTGCGTAGTCATGGGGGACCTCCGTCGCGGTCGCCGCGCACTGGGCAGCGGGCAGCGACTGCGTTATGTGATGTATTTACTCTTCGGCCAGTCGGGCGATCTGCGCGGTGTAGTTCGCCTCGGTCCACACGTCGCCGTCCTGCGGACCGGGACCGGTGCGATTCAGATAGGCCACGAGACCCGCCAGGTCATGCGTACCGGCGGCGTAGGCGCGCTCGATGGCGTCGCCCAGCAGGCTTTCGTATTGCGTCGGCTCATGACGACGCGCTTGATGCGGTTCGAGATAACGGTCCATCATTTCCCTCCATTGCGAACCCGTTCGCGAATGCGCGCGTGTACGGGTACGAAGTCGTAAGTCGGATAGCATTCGGTGCGAAACACGCCCCAGGCCGAGCGTTCGAGTTCCACGTTGACGACAGGCAGCAGATGCGGTGGCAGTTCGAGCGTGACGATCTGGCCGAAGCCCATTGCCACCGTCCACGACACCACCTTCACGCCTGCCGGCGGAAAACGCTCCCACCATTCGGCCGCCTTCAGGCGGTCCTGAAATGCATCGAGATTGTTCGACTGGTCGTGTCGCAGGAACACCGTCAACAACATCGTCTCGGGCTGAACGGCGGTTGCGTTCTCGCTCATGGATAGCCTCGCCTTATTGCACGAACTGGTTGGTGAAGAGGTCAGCCGGATTCGACTTCTCGCGGATGACCTTTTCCTGCGCATAGAAGTCCTGCAGCTTCGTCACGCGCGCCGGATCGAACGCACCCAGTCGTTGCTGGCCCGGATAGACATTGCGGGCGTAGTACGTGAGGATCTTCTCGATCTCGGCTTCCTTGCCCTTGTAGGCAGGGACTGCGGCGCAGTAATCCTTCGCCGCACCGGCCGGGTCGCGCATGATCTCCGCCACCGACTTGATCGTCGCGCGAACGAACTTGCGGATCATCTCCGGCTTCTCGGCGATGGTCTTGTCCGACGCCAGAATCGCCTGCGCCATGCCCGGGAAATACTTGTCGGTCGACGTCATGGTGATCTTCACCCCGGCGTCTTCGATGTTCTGCGCCCACTCCGGCGTGCCCACCATCACTTCGGCCTTGCCCGTGGCCACTTGCTGCCACACACCGGCCGGGCCTGCGCCCTGAATGCGGGCATCGTTGCGCGTAAGACCGGCGGACGCCAGCAAACCGAGCGTGGCGTAGAAGCCGGTGTCCTGATAGGCGAGCACGGTGATCGTCTTGCCCTTCAGATCGGCGGGCGACTTGATGTTCGCATCGTCACGCACGACCAACTGGTGCAGCGTGCGCCCGCCCAGCAGCGCCACGCCCTTGATGGGGATACCGTTCGGGCGCAGCACGATCGGCGTGTCGCCAAGACCGCCGCCCAGATCCCCGTTGCCGGACGCGAGTTGCTTGCCGACGTCGGCACCGCCCTGCACGGTCAGCCAACGCACCGACAGCCCTTCCGCAGCGTAGTAGCCCTTCTTCTCTGCCAGCATCAGCGGCGCAAAGGCCGGCAGGTTCGCCGGTGCCGGCAGCAGATAGGTAATCTGCTGGGTCGCTGGCTGGGCCATGACCGGCGCCGCCAGACTCGTGAGTGCTGCCACGGCACACAGGCCGGCGGCTTGACGCGCGCGGCGCGCCAACGATGCACGGAAAATCGACAACATATCTTTGCCTCGCTCAAGTATCGGATTACCGCGATGCCCCGTGCATCGCGGCTTGCTTTGGCACTACCTGTCGTTCACACCCGGCCCGCCCAGGCGAGCGGGTTGTCGTTCATGCCCCAATAGAGGCTCTTCTGATTCGTGTATTCCAGCAAACCCAGACGGCCCTTCTCACGCCCCATGCCACTCTCTTTCCAGCCACCGAACGGCGTCGAAATCGAGAACTGCTTGTAGGTATTGATCCAGACGGTGCCCGTCTCCAGCGCACGGCCGATGCGCCAGGCACGCTTGTAGTCGCGCGTCCAGATACCCGCCGCCAGCCCGTAGACGCTATCGTTCGCCTCGGCCATCAGGTCGTCTTCGTTCTCGAACGGCAGTACCGCCAGCACCGGTCCGAAGATTTCCTCCTGCACCATGCGCGCCTGATTCGTCAGGCCCGCAATGATGGTCGGCGCATAGAAGTAGCCCTTCTCGCGGCCATCGCCCGCCGGACGCTCGCCGCCGCACAGCAGGCGGCCACCCTCTTCGAGTCCGATGGCAACGTAACGCTCGATGGACTCGCGATGCGCAGACGTGACAAGCGGCCCCATCTGCGTGTCTTCGCGCAACGGATCGCCCACGCGCAACTGCTTCGCCCCCGCCACAAGGCGCTCGACGAACGTGTCGAAGATCGCTTTGTGAACGAACAGACGCGAACCCGCGATACACGACTCGCCCGACGAACTGAAGATGCCGTAGAGCACACCGGCGACGGCGTGATCGATGTCGGCGTCTTCGAAGACAATGGTCGGCGACTTGCCACCGAGTTCGAGCGAGACCGGCATGAGCTTGTCCGCCGCCAGACGCGCGATGCCACGGCCGACTTCGGTGCCCCCGGTGAAGGCGACCTTCTTGACCTTGGGATGGCGCACGAGAATGTCGCCGATGACCGAGCCTTTGCCCGGCAACACCGACAGCACGCCGCGCGGGACTCCGGCGGCTTCGCAGATGCGGCCCAGTTCCAGCGAGGCGAGCGGCGTGACTTCCGCAGGCTTGAGCACCACGGCGTTACCCGCCGCCAGTGCAGGCGCAAGCTTCTGCGCATCCGAGGCAATCGGCGAGTTCCATGGCGTGATGGCGGCCACGACACCGAGCGGCTCGTGCACGCTCATCGTCAGGTAATCGCCACGCGACGGCGTGAGCGTTTCCTCAAGCGTCTCCAGACACGACGCGAAGTAGCGGAACGTGCCCGCCGCGCTCGCTACCAGTGCGCGCGTCTCGCTGATCGGCTTGCCGTTGTCGCGGCGTTGCAGATGCGCAAGCGCCTCGGCACGTTGCGTAATGCCGTCGGCCACGCGGTGCAGCACGGCGGCGCGCTGATGCGGCTTCAGTCCGGCCCAGTCGGCACGACGCCAGGCGGCATCGGCCACTTCCACCGCTTCGACGGCATCCTCGGCGCCGGCCGCCGCAATCTCGGCGTTCACACTCTCGTCGGCCGGGTACAGGCTCTGATAGCGCTTGCCTGTCCCGGGGCGCCACTCGCCGCCGACCAGAATGTCGCTCGAAAACCCTTGCAGCAAATCTTGATGGCTCATGATGCGCTTCCTGCTAGATCACACAGTTCGCAACGCGATTGCGCAGCGCACGAATGGCGGAATAGGCGGTCAGTGCCGACGTCTTGGGGTTGTCAGGCAAGGGCTTGCCGCACATCTCCAGCGACATTTCGCCGAACGCGCCACGCGCAGCGATGTGGTGCACATTGCGTGTGGTCGCCGGATCGGCGATCAAACGCACGCGCGTCGCGTCGAGGCCAAGACCGGCGATCGCCACGGTGGCCGCAACATTCGCATTCTTCGGATACAGACGCGCCGCGTCGCGGGCGCTGCCTTCGAAAATCACGGTCGCGGTGCTCAGCGTGGCCAGATCGCAGACCTGTTCGGCCGGCGTACCCTGCCACCCCAACGGCGGCTTGCGTCCGGTGTAAAGCACTTCGTCCAGACCGCCTTCGCGCGCAGCGGAAATCGCGTCGATGCCACCGATGGCGCCGGAGAGCAGCGTGACGGTGGACGCGCCATCCTTGGCGGCTTGTTCCAATGCGGCGAGCAGCTCGGTGTCGGACAGCGCGCCGATCGAGGCCACCGCGCAGTCGATACCGGACCTGAGCAGCGCAACGACGTGGCCCGACAGCGCGCTGTGACCCGCGCACTCGAGCACGAAGTCAGGACGGGTGGAAAGCGCTTGCGCCGACGACACGACCTCGGTATCGGCGCGCACGCTGCCGCGAACGCGCTCGGCAGCGTCTTCCGGCACGATCACATGGCCCACGCGAAGGTACGGGTCGCTGGCACAGGCTTCGTAGACTTTCGAGCCGATAGCACCGAAACCAATCAGTGCGACATCAACGCGACGGTGATTCACTTCATGCATTCACGGGCTCCCGGACCGGCGGGCCGGCAAAGTGCGAGGCGAAGCTGCCGACCGACAGCATGTCGACTTCGAGCAGCACCGGGCCGTCGTGCGCGAAGGCGCGAGCCACGGCGCCTTCCGCCTGATCGATGGCCGTAATACGCTCGTGCTTGAGTTGCAGGCTCGCGCAGAACGCGGCGAAATCCGGTTGGTGCAGTTGCACGTAGTGACGGCGGCCGCCGTACTGCGCGTCCTGAATGTTGCGAATCACGCCATAGCATTGGTCGTTCATCAGCAGAATCACGACCGGTGCCTTTTCCTGCACGGCGGTCGCGAGTTCGCCCACGTTGACCATCAGGCCACCATCGCCGCACAGGGCCACGGTCTTCTTCGCGTTGCCTGCAAGCGCCGCGCCGATGCCCATCTGCATGCCTTGACCGATGCCGCCGCCCAACGCGTGCACGCCTGCGCGCGGCGAGAAGATCTTCAGCAGTCGGTTGCCCCACGTGCTGTTCGAGATCGTGACGTCGCGCACCCAGTTGAAGTCGCGGCCCAGCGCGCCTTGCAGCGCTGCGACCAGTTGACGGTAAGGCCCAAGACCTTCTGCCACCTGTTTCACGGCTGCATCGCGTGCGGCGGCAAGGTCGGCGTGGAACGCCGGATCGACCGAGAGACGGCCTTGCAAGCGATCGGCCAGCGCGTTCAGCACGCGTGCGGCGTCGCCTTGCACGAACAGGTCGTTGCGATAGCCCCGGCCGTCCGCCAGACCATCGGCGTCGACACGATACAGCGGGCGCGGAAGCCCCAGCTTGTACTTGAGCGTCTCGTTACCGCGCAGACGAGAGCCGACCACGAGCACGGCGTCGCACGTCTTGTAGAACTTCTCGACCGTGGGGTGAATATTGAACGCGCCGAGGGTGGCCGCATGATCCTCCGGCACGATGCCGCGACCTTGCACGCTGGTCACAACGCCAAAGCCCATGTCGACCAGACGCTTGACGGCAGCCTCGGCGCCACGCGCACCGCCGCCCAGCCACAGCAGCGGGCGATGGGCCGCAGCCAGCTTGTCGGCCAGTTCGGCCACGCGGGCGTCGTCGTGCGTCGGCACCGAAATGTGCGGTGCCGCCAGATCGGTCGGCCATTCGATTTCCGCCGCCTGAATGTCGATCGGAATCTCCACGCTCACCGGGCCGGTCGGCGCCGTGAGCGCCGCACGCACCGCTTCGCGCACGGTCGAGAGTGCCGTGTCGACGCAGCGCACGCGGTACGCGGCCTTCGAGATCGAGTTCAGCATGCTGAGCTGATCCGGCGCTTCGTGGATATACGCGAGATCGCGGTCGAGGAATTCGGTCTCGATCTGCCCGGTGATGTGCAGCACAGGCGTGCCCGCGGTGAGCGCTTCGACCATCGCACCGGCCGCATTACCGGCGGCGGTGCCCGTGCTCGTGAACGCCACGCCGAGACCGCCCGACACGCGAGCGAGGCCGTCGGCCATGTTCAGTGCGCCGGCTTCGCCGCGTGCGCCGACATAGCGGATCTTTTCGCGGCGCGCGATGGCGTCGAGAATCGGCATGTTGTGAATCGAGATCACGCCGAATGCGGTCTGCACACCGCACTGTTCGAGAAACGCCGCGATGACTTCGCCGACGGTGGTTTTGTTAGACATGTCTTGCCAAGCCTCCGGAAACATCGATATGGCTGCCCGTCGTGTAGGACGATTGCGGGCTCGCCAGGAAAAAGATCGCTGCGGCCGCCTCTTCAGGCTTGCCCAGACGTTGCAACTGGATTTGCTTCTTCTGCGCGAGAGCGCCGGTCCATTCCTCCCACGTCTTGCCTTCGCCCTGCTCGGCGAAGCGTCGACGCCACTGGCCCGACTCGACCAGCCCGATCAGAATGGAATTGACACGCACGCCGTCGGGCGCGAATTCGCCGGCCATCGAGCGCACGAGGTTCTGAATCCCCGCGCGCGCCGAAGAAGTCGCCACCATGTGCGGCTCGGGCTGGAGCGCAAGCAACGAGTTGACGCAGACGATAGCGGCGTCGCCCGTCTCGCGCGCCGCCTCGCGCAGCATCGGCAGGCAGGCACGCGTGGTGCGAATCACGCTGAAGTACTTCAGCTCCAACTCTTCGCGCCACGCCTCGTCGGTCGTGTCGGCGAACGTCGAGACGCGGCCCTGCCCGGCGTTGTTCACCAGCATGTCGAGACGGCCGAACTCGCGGCGAATGCGCTCGGCCAGCGCACTTACCTCGTTCGCGTCGAGCACGTCGCATTGCGCGGCAATGAGGCGCGCTTCGGGATGACGCTCGCGCAAAGTCGCCTCGGCCTGCGCGAGACGCTCCGGGTTGCGGCCGCAAATCGCGACAGCGGCGCCCGCTTCGAGCAGACGTTCGGCAGTGGCAAGGCCGATGCCGGACGTACCGCCAGTGACCAGCGCTGCGCGCCGGGTGAGGTCGATCTTGATCATTTCAATCCCAGTGACTTCATGTAGGGGGTAGGTTGGCTGTCGCTGCCGGGTCGGTAATTCAGACGGTGCGACAGCGCGTCGGCCGCCTCGCGTACCTGGCCGATCAGCCCCGCATCGAGCATTGACGAATCGATGTTGGCGCGCGGAATGGTGACGGTGATCGCCGCGCAGATGCGGCCCGCGTCGTTGCGCACCGGCGCGCTCACGACACTGATGCCGCGCTCGAACGAGGATGCCGACACCGCATAGCCGCGCTCGGCGTCTTCGCGCACACGTTCGAACAATTCCGCAAGCGTCTCGGGCGTCTGCGGCGTGTATTTCTCGAGCGTCTTTTCCGGATACAGCGCGCGCAGCTCGGTCAGCGTCAGGTCACCCATCAACACGTGACCGTGCACCGTGGCATGGGCTGGCAAACGCGTACCCACGTTGACCTTGATCGAGTTGAACACGCCGGCGACGCTTTGCGCCTTGGCCACGAACACGATGTCGCGTCCGTCGCGGATCACGATGTGCGAGGTCAGTTGGGTGGCGTCGCGCAACCGTTCGATGATCGGAATCCCCAGATCGGTCAGCTCCAGCGAACTGAGGTATTCGAAGCCCAGACGCAGCACCGCCACGCCCAGACGGAAATTCTTCTCGCTACCTGCACGCTCAAGAAAGCCCATCGCTTCGAGCGTCTGCAACAAGCGGAAAACGGTCGTGCGCGGAATGCCGAGGCGTTGCGACAACTCCGGTGCACTGAATACGGCCTCACGCGGGGAGAACTGCGTGAGAATGCGCAAACCACGCTCCAGACCCGGCACGAGATAGCGAGTCTCGGACGTCGAACCTTCGGCGAGATCCTCGCCCTCGGTCTGGGCGCCCTGAAGGCTCGGCGAGTCGTCTTCGATCTGCGCGTCGGCCACTGCCATTGCGCGCTTCGGGGTTGCCGGTGCCATGTCAACGCTCTCCTGCCGCGATGCGTTCGAGCCACGCGGCAAGCGCGGCATTCAGAACGTCGGGGGTTTCGATATACGACGCGTGTCCCGCGCCTTCTATGATTTGCAGCGGCACGCCGGCCACGTCGGCAATCGTCTGGCAGGCCGCAGGCGGCGTGATCGCATCCTGCGCCCCCACTGCCACGGCGACCGGCCCCGCGTTCGCCGCCACGTATTGCGTCAACTCGCCGGCCACGTCGCCGTTCGAGAGCAGATGCGTGGCCTGACGGTAACCGGCCGGTTGCACGCGCGCCATGTTCCACTTCACCCACGCACGCGCCAGGTCTGCGGCGCCCGGTGCGACGAGGTTGTCGCTACGTTCGCGGGCCATGCCTGCGGGGCCAAGCTTGTCGAGCATCGCCAGACGGCTATCGCGTTTGCTCACCCGCACGTCAGGGTCGGCCTTGCCGTAACCGCCGGCCGGCGAGCATAGAAAGAGTCCGCGCACGCGTTGCGGTGCGCGGCTCGCGAACGTCGTCGCCATGATCGCGCCCAGCGAGTGGCCCACGAGCGCCACGCGCTCAAGCCCGAGGGCATCGAGCCAGGCTTCGAGGGCGTTGGCGTAGACGTCGGCATGCGGTTCGGCGTCGGCGACATTCGACGTCTGTCCATAGCCGGGGGCGTCCCACGCATACAGCGAGGCGTCGAGCCCGGTGGCTTCGAACTGCGCCAGCCATGAAGCGGCCCCCGATCCAATCCCGTGCAACATCACGACCGGCATGCCGCCCGCTGTGCGTGCGCCCGAGCAGCGATAGCCGACAGTGCCCGTGCGCGTGGCGAGGGTGTGGTACGGGAAGGCATTCAGACGCTCGCACAACGGGGCGACGGTGGCATCGTCTGGCACTTCGGACGGAAAGGCTTCGGCTTGCATGGTCTGGACTGAACGTCTGGCTTCGTGAATTCCTGCCGGTGCCGCACTTGCCAAAGACAAGCCCATCACCGGACTTTCCGGGGCGGATCCCCCGGAGGCTTACTTCTGTTCGCGCTTGATCTTCGCGAGCGGCGAATCGGGCGGATACGTCGGCGTGACCGGCTTTTGCGAGCCAAGCATCACGCACATGAGCGCGTCTTCGTCGCCAATGTTGATTTCCGTGCGATACACGCCCGGCGGCACCGAGATCAGGTCGCGCTCACCGAGAATGGCTTCCCACGTCTCGCCATCGCGCTCGCAGATCACCTTCATCTTTCCGCGCATCACGAAGAAGATTTCTTCGACGTCCATGTGGATGTGGCTCGGGCCGATGTTGCCGGCCGGAATCACCATCGTGGAGAACGTGAAGTGACCGGCGGGCACGGTATTGACGTCTTTGGCCACGCCGGTGCCGCCCGTGCCGACATAGCGCATTTGCGCACGGCGGTACTTCGGGTCGTAATCGGCCTGGAACTTGAGCGCGTCCCAGTCGTACTTGCGCGTGGAGAAACGCGCCACGCGCGTGTCCAGCCAGTCGCCGAATGTCTGGCCTTCGGCCTGCGTCCAGCTTTCGACGGCCTGCGGCGTCGCGGTGTTTTTAGCTTCGGCTTGCGCCATGTTTGTCACTCCTTGAAGGCGTTGCGAATGAGGGGTGGCTCGTCAGGGCATGACGAAACCGCCGTTGACCGGCAGCACTTGCCCGGTCACGAAACGGGATGCATCGGAGAGCAGGAACAGCACCGGCCCGATCACGTCGTCGGGCACCTGAGCGCGCGGCAATGCACGCCCCTCCAGATAGTGGCGATGACGCTCAGCCGGCACGTAGGCCGTGGCCTCGACCTCGACGAGCCCCGGCGCGATGGCGTTCACGGTGATGCCGTCGGGACCGAGTTCGCGCGCAAGCGAGCGGGTCATCGACATCACCGCGCCCTTGCTGGCGGTGTAGGCGAGCAGGCGCGGGGCACCCCACAGCGCCGTGTCCGACGCGATGTTCACGACGCGCCCCTGACCGGAAGCGCGCAGGAAAGGCAGCGCGGCCATCGTCATGAGCCAGGTGCCGCGCACGTTCACGTTCATGACCGCGTCCCACGTCTCGATGCTCAGTTCGGCGGCGAGCTTGCCGCCCGAGTTGGTGATCGCACCGTTGTTGACCAGTCCGTCGATGCCGCCCATCCGGTCGGCGGCGGCTTTCGCTGCCGCGTCCACCGACGCGGGGTCGCAAAGATCGAGACGCACAAACGACACGGCGTGTCCGGCCCCTTGCAATTCGGCCGCGAGCCCCTCGCCCGCCGGAGCGGCGATGTCGGCAATCGTCACCTGCGCGCCGCGTGCGACAGCGGCACGCACGAACCCTTCGCCCAGACCACGTGCACCGCCCGTGATCAGCAGCTTCTTGCCGTCGAGCGGCGCCAGCGAGTTGGCGTCGAGCGGGAGGATAGGCAATTCGTTCACGATGGACGTCCCCGGCGCTCAGGCAATGTTCATGGAAGCGCGCGGCACGTAATGCAGTGCGCGGCGCTCTAACCAGACCACGGCGGCGTAAGCCGCGATACCGATGACGGTGAGCCCGGCGATGGCGACGAACACCATCGCGGTATTGCCCTGGCCTTCGCCGTACACCAGCAGATAGCCCAGCCCCCGGTCGCCGCCGACCAGTTCGCCCACGGTCACGCCGATCACGGCCAGCGTCGACGCAATGCGCAAACCGGCGAAGAGCGCCTGCATGGCCGAAGGAAATTCAACGAAGCGGAAGATCTGCCAGCGACGGCCGCACAGGGCGCGCACCAGATTGACCATGTCGGGATCGACGGAGCGCACGGCGCCGAGCACGTTGATCATCACGGGGAAGAAGACGATCAGCACGGCAACCAGAATCTTCGGGTAGATGGTGTAGCCCATCCACATCACGAACAGCGGCGCGAATGCGACTTTCGGCGCGATCTGCAAGGCGAGGATGTACGGCGAGAGCATCGCTTCGGTCGACGGCGACAAGCCGAGGATCACGCCGATCAACACGCCCAGCGCCGAACCGATCACGAAGCCTGCGATCACTTCGAGCGCCGTCACGCCGATGTGCAGCCAGAGGTTCTCGACTTGGAACATGCGCACGCCTTCGATCAGGGTCGACGACAGCTTGGGCAACACGAATTCGGGCACGCCAAACGCCGTCGGGCCCCATTGCCACACGGCCGCGAAGATCAGCAGCAACACGAAGCTGCCGGCGGTCAGTTGCGTTTTGGAAAGGGATTTCATAGCGGGATTCCAGTGTCTTGCAGTGTCGGGAGCCGGGATCAGCCCAGGTGGTCGTCGCGGCCGACCTTGAGCAGTTCCATCAGATGGGCCACGTATTCGTTCATGCCCGCCTGCTTGCGACGCTCGATGGGGTTGTCGCGATGCGGCAGATCGACCGTAATTTCTTCGATGATCGTGCCCGGGCGTTCGCTCATCACGAACACGCGATCCGACAGCGCGATCGCTTCTGCGAGATCGTGGGTAATCATCAGCGCGGTTTTGCCTTCGGCGGCGAGCATCTGCGCGAGGTCTTGCTGGAGCACCATCTTGGTCTGCGCATCGAGCGCCGAGAATGGCTCGTCCATGAGCAGCACGTCCGGCTCGACGGCGAGCGTGCGCGCGAGCGCGGCTCGCTGGCGCATGCCGCCCGACAGTTGGTGCGGGTAGTGGTTTTCGAAGCCCTTCAGATGACAACGCGCAAGCAGCGTCTTCGCGACTTCCGCACGCTCAGCCTTGCTGCGCCCACGAATCTGCATGCCGAGCTCGACGTTCTTCTGGATCGAGCGCCACGGCATGAGCAAGTCTTTCTGCAGCATGAAGGCGACTTGCTGAGACGGACCGCGCACTGGCTTGCCGGTGAGCGTGACCTGACCCTCGCTGGGCGCGTACAGACCGGCGCCCATGTTGAGCAATGTGCTCTTGCCGCAGCCGCTCGGGCCGATCAGCGAAACGAACTCACCGGCCTTGATGCCGATGGACACGTTCGAGACGGCCGTCATTTCGCCCTTGCCCTGGCGATTTTTGAACCGACGCGTGACGCCGCGGTATTCGATGGCGAACGGCAGGGGTGCCGCCACCGGCTGCGCCTGACGCGCGTCGGCATACGCCTCGGCGACGTTCGCGTCCTTCAATTGAATCGACCTGAGCATGGGAAACCACCGTGTTTCTGGATGTTCAACTTGCCTCGGGCAGCCTGCCGCTTCACTTCGCCTGCATGGCCTGCCAGCCTGTCCTTCGCTTGCGTCTTTCGTTTCATATGTGAAACGTTGATTTACTTATGGATCAATTATAGGGAGTGACGCGCGTAGTCAAAATTGTTTTTTGACTAGGGGAAACCCGAATTCATGCGGAAGCCGGCCGACGAGCGCCGTTTCCGGACGAAAAAAACGCCGGCAAGCGGGAGCCGGCCGGCGTGTGAAGTGAGACCACTGGGTGAATCTCGAAATGCGCGACGTCAGAACGAGTGATGCACGCCCGACATGATGACGACCTGGTTGGCGGTCGACGACGCGCCGATGGTGTTGATCGCCGTCACGGCACCATTGCCGCTCGCATGTTGGTAGACCCCGCTCACGTACACCTGCGTGCGCTTGGAGAACGCATAGACGTCGCCCAGGCTCACCTGCGTCCAGCGTTTGCCGGACATGTTGGTCGTGGCCGCGCCGAAGGTGATCGTGTTCGCCACGCTCGTGGCATAGTTCGCGCCGCCGTCGAACGACTGGTAGGTGTCGCTGAAGCCGGGCGACTGGAGTTTTACGCGCGTGTACAGGGCGTGCAGCAGCCACGGCCCGAAGCCATACGACACACCGGCGCCCATGTTCTCGACATTCGAAGCCGCATAGGTACCGACCGGCTGGCCCTGGAACGTGGCGCCGCCGAGCACGGCGACGTTCGGCGTGCGGTTGTTTTCGTTCGAGTACACCGCCGACGCCTTGAAGCCGCCGTTGGTGTAATTGGCCGCCACGCTCCACTTGCGCCCATTGGCGAAGTTCGTGTTGTTGCCCAGGGAAATCATGGCGCCCGCCTTGAAACCGGCGAAGTCAGGCGTGACGTAGCGCACCGAGTTGTCGACCTGCACGACGGACGTGTTGGCGAGTTCGTCGAGATTGCCCGGGTGGAACATGTACCAGTTCATGCCCAGATAGGCCGTGCTCATCGGGCCCAGCCAGTCGAAGTTGAACGTGGTCATGTGGCCGATGGTGAGCGTGCCCATCTTGTCCGACTGGAGACCCAGCCACGACTGACGGTTAAACATCGCGCCCGCTTTGATCGTGTTGCCCGTCAGCGTGGAGAAGCCGTTTTCCAACAGGAAGATGGCGCGATTGCCGCCGCCGAGATCTTCCACACCGCGCAGGCCCCAGCGATCCGGCTGCGTGCCGCCCTGCTGCGCGATCCAGTTCGCGCTGCCGCTCTGGTTGTTCACGTATGCCACGCCCGCATCCATGCTGCCGTAGATCGTGACGTTGCTCTGCGCCTGCGCTGCGACCGGCACGCCAGCCGCCAACAGCGTTGCCGCCGCCAGCACCGTCATGCCCGGGATCCGCCCCATCGGAAACCGCTTCATCTGTGTACTCCTGTCGTTCGATGATTCGAGAACGGTGAAGACGCCGCCTCCGGTGCACGGCGACCCAAACCGGTCACACCCCTCGCGCACCTGTCTTTTTCGACGTTCCACCTGTGAAACGTTGGATTACTTATGAAACCAACAGAGCAGAGCTTAGGCCAGGTGACGTGCGAGTCCCGCAGCGGAGATGCACGAATTGATGAAGAGAAATTGGCGTGCTATCGCGCGCATGTTGGGTCGTCATTCCACTGTGTGCATGGAGTTCTTTCGGCACCGTTCGTCCCGTGCGCGTTGCCGGAAGTCCACGGCGCTCGCCGCTTTGCGCGATACCGTCTGCTCCGGATTTACCCGATGACCTCTTGCGATCGAACGAATCAAAAACAATAATATTTGAACATCATGTTCATATTTGAACGTTTTATTTTTTCTGATTCGTCGTCTCTTTTGTCAAAGGATGTCCCCATGCAAGCTCCTCTCATCGGCATCAACGGTGCCGGCATCGGCGGTCTGGCCGCTGCCATCGGTCTGATTCGCGCAGGGTTTCGTGTGCGTGTGTATGAGCAGGCCTCGCAGTTCGCCCGCGTCGGCGCAGACATCAATCTGACGCCCAACGCCGTGCGCGCGCTCGACGGCCTCGGTGTCGGCGACGCGTTGCGCAAGACCGCTGCACAACCGAGCCATCGCATCAGCCGCACATGGGATTCGGGAGAGGAGACCTCGCGCCTCGAGATGGCGCAAACCGCACAGACGAAATACGGGGCGCCGCAACTCACGATGCATCGCGCCGATCTGCTGCAAGCGCTGGAGCAAGCCGTGCCCGCCGACGCAATTTCGCTGGGCAAGAAGCTCGTGTCGTTCGACGCGCCGCAGGACACGCAGACCGGGCCTATTCGCCTGACGTTCGCGGACGGCTCGCATGACGAGGTTGACGTGCTGATTGGCGCAGACGGCATTCACTCCGTGGTGCGTACCGGCCTGTTCGGGCCGGAGTCGCCCGAGTTCACGGGAGTGGTGGCTTATCGGGCGGTCGTGCCGGCGCACAAGCTCGAGGGCGTGTCGAATCTCGGTGCGTTCACGAAATGGTGGGGGCCGAATCCGTCAAGCCAGATCGTGACATTCCCGCTCAATCTCGGTCGCGACATTTTCGTCTTCGCCACCACACCCCAGGATAGCTGGACGCTCGAATCGTGGACCGCGCCGGGCGACGTGCATGAGTTGCGCGCCATGTATGCCGACTATCACCCCGAGGCGCGCGCCCTCCTCGACGCTTGCGACAGCGTGCTCAAGTCCGCCCTTTATGTGCGAGATCCGTTGCCGCAATGGTCTCGCGATCGTGTCTCGTTGCTCGGCGACGCGAGCCATCCGATGATGCCGTTCATGGCGCAAGGCGCCGGCATGGCGATCGAAGATGCTGTGGTACTGTCTCGCCACCTGGGCGCTGTGGGTCCGAACGCCGATGCCGCTGCCCTGTGCGCAGCGCTGACGCGCTACGAAGCCTCGCGGCGCGAGCGCACGGCGCGTGTGCAAATCGGCTCGCGCGGCAATCAGTGGCTCAAGGAAGGCGGCAATGCCGATTGGGTCTACGAATACGACGCATGGCAAGTCCCGCTCGCGGCCTGATGCTCGCCTCCGGGCAGCGCGCCGCCGCCTTTGCCCGACGAATGGAATCGAACGCATGACCAAAGCCTCGCAACGCGCCGAAATCGCTACCGACAAGACCGACATTCACGAGTCCCCCGACGCTACGCAAGCCGGCCTTGTCACGCCGGTCATGCGCGCGCTCAAACTACTGCGCTTCGTGGCAGACGGCGGATCGACGGCCAACATGAGCGAAGTCGGTCGCCGTATCGGCGTGAATCGTGTGACGGTCATGCGTCTGATCGAGACGCTGCAATTCGAGGGGGTACTGGAACCGTTGCCGCACGGCGGGCATCGCCTCGGGCTGGGTTTTCTGACGCTCGCGGCCAGCGCACTCGCCGGCGAGGATCACCTCGCCACAGCACGACGCGTGCTGACACGTGTGACAAGCGAGACCGGTTTGTCGAGCTATCTGACGGTGCTCGACGGTGCGCAAGTTCGCTATTTACTGTGCGAGACCCCGGCGTTGCCGCTCGTCAGCAATATTCGCGCGGGCAGCCGTGTCACCGCGCATCTGACGGCGCCGGGCCGCTCGTTGCTGGCCCATCTGAGTCCCGAGCGTCGCCGTGTGCTGCTCGGCCCGGAACCGCTCGCCGCTGCCACGGCACAAAGCGCACGCACGTATGCGGCGCTCGATGCCCAACTGGCGCGCGACCGCGAAGCCGGATGCGCCTGGAGTCAGGACGGCTTCGAAGCGGGCATCGATGCCTGCGCGGCCGCCGCGCTCGATGCGCGTGGCAGGCCGCTGGCCGCACTCAGTGTGGCAGGTCCGCGCTCGCTGGTCGGCACCGATGCGGTAGCGCGCGAGCGAACCGCCGCTGCGGTCAAATCCGGTGCCGCCGATCTCGCCGTATTACTGGCAGATGCGCCAGCTTTCCTCGCGGCGGCCGGACGTCTGTAAACACACAGAGAATGCCCGCCGGCCGTGCACGACGAGCGGTGTTTCGCTCGCTTGTCGCTAGCCCCGCCTTTCGAAGACTTTCACGAGCCTCGCCCTGCCGTCTCGGTTGACCCGGCGTTTCGGTGTCCCATACGATACGCGTTACCGAGACCGTAATCTTCGGTAATGCGCCCGCGCAAGACACAACGCCTCGCGGCAAAAAACGGACTGCTACGATAGCATCTGCTCAAGCGCGTCTGCGCGCGACATCGTGGCGTAGGACATGTGTGTGGTCTGCGACAACGAACCCACTCACTCACGGCAACGGCCCGAATGAAAATCAATCCATGGTGGTTACGCACGGCAGCAGCCGGCATTCTTTTTGGCATCTCAGCCTTTGCCCAAGCACAGGAGGCCACCGTCTTCGCAGGCGGCATGAACGCACGCAACGATGACAATGCGCACACTTACGCCTGGGGTTTCGAATACAAGCAGGCGATCACGGAACATTTCTCCACCAGCTTCACATGGCTGAACGAAGGGCATGTACCCGATCATCACCGTGACGGCTTTGCCGTGCAGTTCTGGGCCCATCAGCCCTTCTTCGACCGGCGCCTGGATGTCGCGGCGGGCGTGGGCCCTTACCGCTACTACGACACCGTCGCCGCCAGTCGCGGCAAACTTTACCAGGACGATCACGGCTGGGGCGCGATGTTCTCGGTCGCGGCAACGTGGTACTTCCAAAGCCGCTGGTATGTTCAGGCGCGCGCGAATTATGTCCAGTCGCCGTCGAGCATCAACTCCGTGACCTATCTGCTTGGCGTGGGCTATCAACTCGACAAACCGGCGTCGGCCGGTCCGCTCACCGGCGCCAATTCGCAAGCGATGCCGACCGGCGACGTGCTCTCCGTGATGGCCGGCCTGTCCGTCGTCAACAGCCTGGACTCACAGAATGCCGCCGCCGAGGCCATCGAATACCGGCACGGCTTCGGCCGCTTCTTCGACGGCACGGTCTCGCTCATCAACGAAGGTCACAGCAATCTCGGCAACCGTCAGGGCATTGCCGCGCAGGCGTGGATCAAGAACGACTTCTTCGACAGTCGCTTCAGCCTTGGCCTCGGCTTTGGGCCCTACGTCACATGGAACAAGTACAAGGAGAATCGCCTGGCGGATGGCGCGCAAAACATCGTGGCCGGCTTGCTTACGATGAGCGCCGCCTATCGGTTTTCCGATCACTGGGTCGCCCGCCTGTCATGGAACCGCGTGGTGACCGGTTACGACCGCGACAGCGATATCTTTCTCGGTGGTATCGGCTACAGGTTCTGAACATCCACGCACGACAATCGAGGACTGCGGCATCCTGTCGCAGTCCTTTTTATTAACATCTTCATTAGAGTCAGGATTCAACATCCAACGAAGTATTCGGATGCCTTGAAACCCTTATTTCATGAGGCTTTCGAGGCCATTCGATATTCGCAATTGATTGTTTCGCCGCATGCGGTTTCTCCTGCGACGTGGTCGTCCTACCTTAGAGGCGTAGGCGGTGCCGGGCACTCAAGTGAGCCGGCCGACCACCAGAAAAGCAATGACAGGAGAATCAACATGACCCGCACACTTTCCCATCTGATGATCGCCGCGACCCTGGCTGTGGCAGCGGCCCCGGCAGCATTCGCCGGCACGGGCGGCAACGGTTACCCTGACGAAAACCTGTTCTGGCAATCGAGCGTGTATAGCGAAAAACTCGCCGTACCGCGTGCCGAGGTTCGTCAGCAACTGATCGACGCGCAAGGCACGCTCACGCAAACCGATAGCCAGTACCCCGCGTTGAAGACCTACGGCAAGCCAATCGCCGAACGTGTGCAAGGCTCGACCGCGTTGATCAATTCGACTTACGCAGGCAGTTAAGCGCCTGATCGCTCGCAACTGCTGCGCCACACCCCGCGTATTTCCGCGGGGTGTTTCTTTTTGGGCGACGAAAATACTCGCCGCCCAAGTTCAGACCGCGATGGCGGAGAACTGGCGCTCGCCCAACGGCGTGACACGTAAGGCACGGGGCTCGCGCGTGGGTTCGAGCCACTTGGCGTGCAGGCATGTGCTGAGCAGCGCCGCCCCCAGTGCACCGCCAAGATGAGGTTTGCGCTCGCTCCAGTCGGGGCAGGTGCAGGCGAAGCGCCTGCGGCGGGCGCGGGCGGAACTCAGATCGACGCCGAGGGCCGTGAGGCCGCTCACCCCGGCATCCGTGAGCGCCACGTCGCTGCCGTCGATCCGAAGCCAGCGATGTGCGCGCATCCGCTCAAACAGGTCGACGGCGATCTCGCCGGCCAGATGGTCGTAACAGGTGCGCGCATGGCGCAGTGGGACAGGCGTGGTTCGGCTGACCGGCACGGGACGCGGGCGCAACTCTCGGGTCGCCAGCACGGCGCTGGCCAGCGCTTCGATGGCCGCTGCCGTCTCGGGCGTGGCAATGCGGAAATAGCGATGACGCCCGCGCGCTTCCTGCGCCAGCACACCGCCATCGACGAGACGCGCCAGATGCCCGCTGGCGCTCGACGGCGAAAGCCCGGCCACCAGCGCCAGTTCGCCGGCCGGCCGCGCCGAGCCGTCCATCAACGCCCACAGCATGGTCATACGGCTGGCATCGGCGAGCAGCGCCGCCAGCGAGCTGACACTGGGGGCATGATCTCTTGCGATGTCCACAGATAGACTCCCGTGAAGAATATGAGCGCAGTATAGGCGTCGGAATGCGATCAACACTTCATCGCGTCATGAAACATGCCGGTCAGGGAATGCGTGAAGATGGGCACCATTGAGTCCTTCACGAAAACACGCCGCCATGCTCGCTGCCAACGTCGCCCTCCATACCGTCGCGCCTCCAGCCAACCCTTTGGCTGCCGTCGTTCACCCGAATCCGTATCCGTACTACGCATCGCTCGCCGAACGGCGTCCGTTCGACTTCGACGCCTCTCTCGGCATGTGGGTCGCCGCCGGGCCGGAAGCGTTGGCGGCTGTCCTGCGCCACCCGACATGTGGCGTTCGTCCCGCCGGGGCGACGGTGCCCCACGCCCTGACCGACGGCGCCGCCGGTGACTGGTTCGGCGCGCTCGTCCGCATGAACGACGGGGCGGCGCACGCCGCGATGAAGCCGTGGCTCAAGACACGCCTCGCCGCATTACGCACCGAACGCGCCACCCTCGCGAAACTGCACGAAGCCAGTCAGGCCGCGTTTGCGGACGCCTACCTCGCGTGCGGCGAAGGCCTCACCGCACGCCTGGACGACTTCGTTTTCCGTCAACCGATTTACGCCCTCGCCGCATGGCTAGGTGTCCCCTCGTCGCAGTGGACGGACGTTTATGACAACGTGCGAAAGCTGGTCGCTGCGATGGCGGAGTCGGCCAAACCCTCGCCCCGCGCCGACGTGCTGACATGCGGGCACAACTCAGCAGCCGCACTGCGCCGCCGCGCGACACATTGGCTCGACGGGGAAGTCGGCTCGGATACCTGGCTGCACGGCACCGCCCGAAGCGCCCTATCCGACGACGCCATCGACTACGACGCACTGACGGCTAACGTCGTCGGCCTCTTTACGCAAGCGCATGACGCCTGTGCAGGGCTCGTCGCCAACAGCCTGCGCAGGCTTGCGCGCCACGCCTCACCGTCACCCTCGTGCGCGGCTACCGGGCGGACGGCGGTTCCGGCCAACCTGAGCGTCGCCATCGCCGCTGTCGGCGAGGTGATCCGCCTCGATCCGCCGGTGCAAAACACACGACGATTCGTCCACGCCCCCGTCGTCATCTGCGAGCGAACGCTGGCGCGCGGCGATCAGATCCTTGTCGTGCTTGCCGCAGGTCCTGCGGGCGCCTCATCCGACGACACGGCATGGACCTTCGGACGCCACGCACACGCCTGCCCGGGACAGACACCTGCCAGCACGATAGCGGCCGTCGGCGTGCAGACGATTCTCGACAATACCGTCGATCTGGTGTCGACGGCCAATGGCACCGCCTATCATCCGCTCGGCAATGTGCGTATCGCCCGATTCCATGCCGACGCGGCACACCTCTGACCATGTATCGCTCGTCTTTGCTGCCATTGTTTTACCTAAAAGAACAACAATTCCATCAGGCGAAACAACCCATGGCAACCCAGAACCCAATAAGCACAAGGCTTTGCGGGCCATGACGTCCGACGCCGGGGATTTCGGGCACGATAGCGGTTTCCTTTCGCGCATCTGAGTAACAACGTTTGACGCCCGACGTTCTCGCGCGCGACCGCTTCGCCTTGCACTGCTCTCATGTCCGACATACACACTGACGGCATGCCCATGCCCGCCCGGGTCTGGGCCGTTGCGACCGTCATGCTCGCCATTTCGCTCTCAGTCCTCGATGGCGCCATTGCCAACGTTGCGCTGCCCACGATCGCGCGCGATCTGAACGCCAGCCCGGCCACGTCGATCTGGATCGTCAACGCTTACCAACTGGCCATCACGATTTCCTTGCTGCCGCTGGCTGCGCTGGGCGAGATCGTCGGCTATCGCCGCGTCTACAGCGTCGGCCTCGCGCTCTTCACGCTCGCGTCGCTGGCCTGCGCCCTCTCGGACTCGCTCGTCACCCTGACCCTCGCACGCGTGGCCCAGGGCTTTGGCGCGGCCGGCATCATGAGCGTGAATACCGCACTGGTGAAGGCGATCTACCCGTCACGCTGGCTCGGCCGCGGCGTCGCGCTCAACTCGCTCATCGTTGCCGTCTCCTCCGCCGCCGGTCCGACGATTGCCGCCGGGGTGTTGTCCATCGCGCACTGGCCATGGCTCTTCGCCATCAACGTGCCGCTCGGCATCATTGCCTTTGCCATCGCCGTGCGCTCACTCCCCGATACCGCGCGTGCCTCGCATCCGTTCGACTGGGTCGGCGCCGTGCTGAGTGCGCTCACCTTCGGCCTGCTCATCTCCGGGATCGACTCGTTCGGGCACGGGCAAGATCGCTGGCTCGTGGCCGTCGAACTCGTGGCTGCCGTCGTCATCGGCACGGTCTTCGTGCGGCGCCAACGTACCCAGCCCGTCCCGTTGCTGCCTGTCGACTTGCTGCGCATTCCGATTTTCGGATTGTCGATCTGCACCTCGATGGCGTCGTTCTGCGCGCAAATGCTCGCCTTCGTCTCGCTGCCCTTCTTCCTTCAGGACACGCTCGGCTTCGACCATGTTCAGACCGGGTTGCTGATGACAGCGTGGCCGCTCACCATCGTTGTCGTCGCGCCGCTGGCCGGACGCCTGCTCGAGCATTACAAGCCGGGACTGCTGGGCGCGATCGGTCTGGCCGCCTTCGCTCTCGGGCTGCTCGCGCTCGGCCTGCTGCCGGCCCACCCGAATCAGATCGATATCGTCTGGCGCATGGCGCTGTGCGGATTCGGCTTCGGTCTGTTCCAGTCGCCCAACAACTACGCGATGCTCATGTCCGCCCCGGCACATCGCAGTGGCGGCGCCAGCGGCATGCTGGGCACCGCACGCCTGACCGGACAGACAACCGGCGCCGCGCTCGTCGCGCTGGTTTTCAGCGTCTCGCCGGAAGGCTTCGGCACGCGGGCGTCGCTCTATGTCGCCGCTGCGTTCGCCGCGGTGGCCGCCGTGGTGAGCAGTCTGCGCACGTTGCCGTCCGCGCAGCCGGGCGCGAAATCGTCGCACGGATGAGAATCGCGCGCAGGCGATTCCAACGGGTTCACCCGGCCGCCCGCCCGGCCGTGCTACACTGCCGACCTTTTACGGCTCGCCTGCGCGGGCCGCAAACGCCATGAGTTTTTGCGCTATCGATTTCGGCACTTCGAATTCTGCCGTCGCCGTGCAAGACGGCGCGGCCATGCGTCTGGTCGAACTGGAATCCGGCTACGGCACGCTGCCGACCGCCGTATTTTTCAATGCTGACGAAGGCGGCCGTGCCTCATTTGGCCGCCAAGCCGTCTCCGATTACATCGATGGCTACGACGGGCGCCTGATGCGCTCGCTCAAAAGTCTGCTCGGCTCCTCCCTGATCGAAAGCACCACCGACCTCGGCAACGGCTCGGCGATGCGCTACATCGACATCATCGCCACCTTCCTGCGACATCTGCGCACACACGCGCTCAAGGCCGATGGCGGCGATCTGCGTCAGGTGGTCATGGGCCGCCCGGTGTTTTTCGTCGACGACGATCCGCGCGCCGACGCCGCTGCGCAACGCTCGCTCGAACAAAGCGCGCGCGACGTGGGTTTTCAGGACGTCCACTTCCAGTTCGAACCGATCGCCGCCGCTTTCGATTACGAGTCGCGCCTCACCAGCGAGCAGCAGGTGCTGGTCGTCGACATCGGCGGCGGCACCTCGGACTTCTCGCTCGTGCGCGTCGGCCCCGAACGCGCCCGCCATCTGGAGCGCAAGGGCGACGTGCTCGCTCACCATGGCGTGCATATCGCCGGCACGGACTTCGACCGGCGCATCGAGCTGGCCACGATCCTGCGCGAACTCGGCTACAAGGCGCTCGGTCCGGACGGCAAGGAAGTGCCCAACCGGATCTATTTCGATCTCGCGACGTGGCATCTGATCAACACCGTCTATACGCCGAAGCGCGTCGGTGAACTGGCCCTCACCGCACATCTGTACGCCGATCCGGCGCATCATCGTCGCCTCATGCGCACCGTCGAGCAACGCCTCGGCCACGCACTCGTCGGTCTTGCGGAAGACGCCAAGATCGAAGTGTCGGCGGGCGGCGAGACAAGCATCGATCTGTCCGTCATCGAACGCGAGCTGGCCGTTGCGTTCTCGGAAGCAGGACTGGTCGAAGCGGTCAGCGATGAAATCGCCAGCATCACGGCAGGCGCCGTGCACACGGCGGCACTGGCAGGACTGCGCGCCGAAGACGTCGATGCGCTCTATTTTACCGGTGGCTCGACCGGACTGCGCTGCCTGTCCGACGCGATGTGTGCCGCCTTCCCGAAAGCCACGCCGGTCTATGGCGATCGCCTGGCCAGCGTGGCACTGGGTCTGGGCATTCACGCCAAACGCGTGTTTTCCTGAGCCTTCGCCGCCGAAGCCAATGCCTGACCGGCAACGTCCGGCCATTCCGGCCATTCCGGCCATGACGAAACAAGCGCGCAACCGAAAGGTCTGCGCGCTTTTTTCTTGCTGCCCGGAGGGCAGGTCAGACGAGTAGCTGCCAAAGCAGCAGCGTCATCGCCAACCCCACCACGGACACGATGGTCTGCAAGACCGACCAGACCCACAGCGTCTCCTTGAGCTTGAGTCCGAAGTACTCGCGCACCATCCAGAAACCTGCGTCGTTGACGTGGCAGAAGAACACCGAACCTGCGCCAATCGCCAACGCGATCAGCGATCCCTGCACCGGCGGCAGGTGCATCACCAGCGGCGCGACGATGCCCGCCGTTGTGGTCGTGGCGACCGTTGCCGACCCTGTCGCCTGACGCAGCGCCACCGCAATCAGCCACGCCAGCAGGATGAGCGGCATATGCGTGCCGACGGCCACCTTGCCGATGGTCGTGGCAATGCCCGCCGTCACCAGCGCCTGCTTCAGACCGCCACCTGCACCGATGGTGAGCAGCAGCCCGGCAATCGGCGGCAAGGCACGACGCAGCGTCTCGCCCACTCGTGCACGCGGCAGGCCACGGCTCCAGCCCAGCACGACGATGGCGACGACGACCGTGAGCGCCAGCGCGATGATCGGCTCGCCCAGAAAGTTAAGGGCGTCGAACAGCGGCGTCTCAGGCGTGAGTGCGATCTTTGCCAGCGTGCGGCCCAACATCAGCACGACGGGGAGCAAAATCACGAGCAACGCAGCGGCGAACGGGGGCGGCGCCACATCGTCGTCGCGCTTGGTGAACAGGTCGCCAAGTTGTTGCGGTGCTTCGACATGCAGACGGGGGGCCAGCCACATGCCGTACAACGGCCCGGCCAGAATCACCGCCGGAATGGCGATCAGCAGGCCAAGGCCCATCGTCATGCCCAGATCCGCGTGCAACGCAGACACGGCGATCAGCGGCCCCGGGTGCGGCGGCACCAGGGCGTGCAGCGTGGTCATGCCGGCAAGCGCGGGTATCGCCACGCGCAGAATCGGCGTGTTGGCCCGGCGCGCCATCACGAAAATGATCGGGACCATCATGACCAGTCCCACTTCGAAAAACAGCGGCAGGCCGATGATCATGGCGACGAGCGCCATCATCCACGGCAACGCCGAACCTTTGGCAAACGTGAGCAGAACGGTCACGATCCGGTCGGCCGCGCCTGTGTCGGCCATCAATGCCCCGAGCATGGCGCCCAGCGCGATGATCATGCCGGCGTCGCCCAGCAGGCCGCCTGCCCCTTTGCTGAACGCGCTGGCCACCGCATCGAGCGGCAGGCCCGCACCAAGACCGGCGATGAACGTGCCGATCAGGATCGACAAAAACGGCGATAGCTTGAGGGCGCTGATGAAAACGATGATGGCCACGAGGCCGACGAGACAGGACAGCAGAAGGCGAGTGTCGTGCGCTGCCCAAGGCACGACGTGGTTGACTAGCTCCACGATGATCCTTGATGACGAGAAACGAGAACACCGGCGCGCAGCGTGCGGCCGGTGTGTGCGGGGATTGTGCTACTGGTGTCGGCCGCGTGCACGCACGGGCTGCGAGGCCCCGTGACACGGGGCGCGAGGGGGACGGCAGCGAGTTTCAGTCGTCGAAACATCGCGGCCGCCAGCGCGCGTTACTGGAACGCGACTTCGTTGAAACTGCGCAGCTTGCGACTGTGCAGGCGATCCAGACCGTTATCGCGCAATAGCTCCATCGCCTTCACACCGATCTTCAGATGCTGGTCGACCCGCTCGCGATAGAACCGGTCCGCCATGCCGGGCAACTTCAGTTCGCCATGCAGCGGCTTGTCGCTCACGCACAGCAATGTGCCGTAGGGCACGCGGAAGCGGAAACCGTTCGCTGCAATGGTCGCGCTTTCCATGTCGAGCGCAATCGCCCGGCTCTGGCTCATGCGCTGCACGGGCTCGCGGTGATCGCGCAACTCCCAGTTGCGGTTGTCCACCGTGACGACCGTGCCGGTGCGCATCACGCGCTTGAGTTCGAAATCGTCGAGTTGCGTGACGTCGGCCACCGCGCGCTCGAGCGCAACCTGCACTTCCGCCAGCGGCGGCACGGGCACCCACAGCGGCAGATCGTCGTCGAGCACGTGATCCTCACGCACATAGCCATGTGCCAGACAGTAGTCGCCCAGTCGCTGCGAGTTGCGCAGGCCGGCGCAGTGCCCCAGCATGATCCACGCATGCGGGCGCAGCACGGCGATGTGATCGGTGATGGTCTTCGCGTTGGACGGCCCCACGCCGATGTTCACCATCGTGATGCCCGTGTTGTCCGGACGCACGAGGTGATAAGCCGGCATCTGCGGCAAACGCGGCGGCGGCGTGCCATGCGCTTCGCGCGCACCGATGTTCTGATTCCAGTGCGTGACGTTGCCCGGTTCCACGAACGCGGTGTACTGACTGCGGTACTCGCGCGTTGCGGGGTCGTCGCTTGCACTCATCAGTTCGCGGCCCAGTTCGACGAACTCGTCGATATAGAACTGGTAGTTCGTGAAGAGCACGTAGTTCTGGAAGTTCTCGGGCGAGGTCGCCGTGTAGTGGCGCAGACGATGCAAGGAGTAGTCGACGCGCGGCGCCGTGAACAACGCGAGCGGGAGAATCTCGTCGGGCAGCGGATCGCGCGTGCCGTTCACGATGCTGTCGTCCATCGTGGCGAGATCGGGCACGTCGAACACCGTGCGCATGGCGCGCAGGTGCGTCTGATCGAGATCGCCTTCGAGATACACGCCGTCCTGATAAGCGAAATGCACGGGAATCGGCTCGTCGGAGACACCGACTTCGAAAGCGACGCCATGATTGTGCGCCAGACGCCGAAGCTGCTCGATGTAGTAACTCTCGAACAGATCCGGTCGCGTGACTGTCGTCTGATAGCTGCCCGGCCCCGACACAAAGCCGTATGACAGGCGTTTGTCGAGTTGGGTAATGTCTTCGGTGGTGATGCGAATGAACGGGTAATGCGCGCTCACCCGCCGCGCCTGATCTTTCTGTGTGGAAAAACGTTCGAAAGCGGCGCGGAGATACGCTGTGTTGGCGTCGTAAATCGTCTTCAGATAAGCGACGGCTTCCACCGGATCCGTGATCGATCGGGTGGCATGGACCGGTTCTTGTTCTGACATGCGCAAACCTCTTCAGTCTTTTTCATGATCTTGAGTATGCGCCTATTGTGACACGACTGTATGACGCCCGCGGTGTCCTTGCGTCACGCGAATTCCCGGTGGCTGAGGCGCCGGGTAGCGTCGACAGCGCGGGACGTCGACCGCCGCAGGCGACGGTCTGCCGGCATCAGTCCTCCAAACGCACGCCGACCTTGAGCGTGACCTGCCAGTGGGCAACCTTGCCGTTCTCGATATGGCCGCGTGTCTCGATGATCTCGAACCAGTTCAGATTGCGCAGCGTCTTGCTCGCGCGCTCGATGGCGCATTTGACGGCATCGTCGATGGACTTGGTCGACGAGCCGGTCAGCTCGATCTGCTTGTACACGTGATTCGTCATGACAGTCTCCGGGGTTGGTTTGGAGACTTCCCATGCTAGGCGTGTACTACTGCGGCCGCAAGTCGGCGCATTCCGACAGGTCGTCGTCGGGGCCGGCAATGGGGTGGGGTGCGCCGTGGGTGTCGTCGGGCTCGCCAGCCACCGGGTCGCGGCGCAGCATGGCCGGCACCACAGTATCGAGCGGCGTCGGCACGACGTTCGAAAGGTTGCGGCGCACCTTTTGCAGCAACTGCATGAGTTGCACCGTCTCGAAGGCGGTCAGCCCGTGCAGCGCCTCGTTGCGCACTTCGTCGGAAAGCGTGCGCGCGACCTGCAACTGCGCAACAGCAGCGCGCGTAACGAACAGACGTTCGATGCGCGGATCGCGAGCGTCCGGGCGGCGGCGCACCCACCCGGCCTCTTCCATGCGTTCGAGCATGCGGGCGAGCGTTTGCGGCGGGGTTTCGAGAATGTCGGCCAGCACGGTCTGACTCACACCGCGATTGACGGTGAGATAGACGAGCACACGGCATTGCGCACGCGTCATCGGCAACGTGCGTTGGGCAAACTGCTCGAAGCGGCGCCCGAACAGACGTTGAACGTCTGCCACGAGAAAGCCGAAACGTTGGGCGGAATCGGACACTTTCATATGCCGCATTATGCTAAACATGTTTAGGGATATCAAGCCGCGCTTCGCCCCGGTGCGGCAATTCTCGTCCTTGTCATGGGCGAAAGGCCACGGCATGCACCGTGGCCTTTCGATTTGCCGCTTGCCGATCGAGCGGATTCCGAACGGACATCAGGCATCAAGCCGCAGCGGGTGTGCCCGAGCCCTGCCCGCTGCCATGCCCCAGCCAGTCGAGCGCGCCCTCGCCTGCCGCCTCCCCGCCCGGCCCGGCGCGGCGTATCGCAACGCCGACGGCCAGCACATCGATGGCCGCGAGATGCAGAATGCGCGCAATCATCGTCACGTGAGCCCCCATCGTCTCGACGTGATCGTTCGGCAACACCAGCGTCGCCTTGCGCGCCAGCGGGGAGTTGCGGGCCGTAAGCGCGATGACCTTCGCGCCGCGCACCACCGCAATGTCGACAGCCTGGTTCAGGTCTGCCGAGCGTCCCGACGCGGAAATCGCGACCACGACATCGCCATCGCCCAGCAGCCCTGCCGACGCCTGCAACAGATATGGGTCGCCGTAGGCGATCGTCGGCATGCCGAAACGGAAAAACTTGTAGTGGGCATCCTGCGCAATCACGCCGGAATTGCCCAGCCCGTAGAACTCGATGCGATGCGCGCCGTCGAGCAACGTGACGGCCGCCTCGACCGTTCGTGCGTCGAGATGCTCGCGCATCTGGAGAATCGACGACACGGTGTTGTCGAGCACCTTGGCGCTGAACTCCGCCGCCGAGTCGCCCACATGCACCTGCCCGTGACGCACCGGAAGCGTGCCGGTCAACGCACTCGCGAGCTTGAGTTTGAAGTCCGAAAGCCCCTGGCAACCGAGCTTGCGGCAAAAGCGAATGACCGTGGGCTGGCTCACCCGGGCCAGACGCGCGATCTCCGACACCGGCTCCGCGAGCAAAGCGCGTGGTTGCTTGAGCGTGAGTTCCGCCACACGTTGTTCGGCCGGACTGAGCCGGTCGCGCTGACGATGCAAACGATCGATCAACGCCCCCGCGCCCGCCGCATGCGTGCCGAGTTGTTCGGCAAGAATGGCGGACGTGCCGAGAAACGCCGGGTGATCCGCCGTGATGACATACGTCGGGATCTTCTTCAGATAGGCTTCGAACCGGCCCTTTGCCTCGAAGCGCTGTCGGAATGGCGAGTCTTCGAACAACTTGCCCAGCTTCGGGATCACACCACCGCCCAGATACACGCCGCCAACAGCGCCCAGCGACACGGCAATATTGCCGGCCAGTGTGCCGAGCATCGCGCAAAAGCAATCGACCGTTTCGCGCGCGAGTGCGTCGCCCCCTTGCGCGAGCTTCACGATGGCGGGCGTCTCAAGTGGCTTCACCTCACGCCCCTCTCGCTGCGCCAGCGCTTGGTAGACGAGCGCCATGCCCGGCCCCGCCACAAGCCGTTCGAACGACACATGCGGGAAGTGCTTCCATGCGTAGCGCAATACGTCGATTTCGCGCTCGTCCGCCGGAGCGAACGTCGTATGGCCGCCCTCGCTGCCAAGCGCGATCCAGCGATCGCCCGCCGGGATCAGGCCCGACACGCCCACGCCCGTGCCCGGGCCGAGCAAACCGATCACGCCGTTGGGCTGCGGCTCGCCTTCGCCAACCTGCCGCTTCTGCGCATCGGAGAGGTAAGGCAGCGCCATCGCGAGCGCCGTGAAGTCGTTGACAACCAGCAAGGTCTCGAAGCCCAGCGCGCGCCGCGTCGCTTCGATGGAGAAGTGCCAGTCGCGATTCGTCATGCGAATCTCGTCGCCCTCGATCGGATTGGCTATCGCGATGGCGGCGTGCTGCACCGGCTCGGCGTGATCGGCCTCGTCGAGATAAGCACGGATGACGTCGAGAACGCCGGAATAATCGTCGCAGGCATAGTCACGGATCTCGGCCAGATCGCCGGGCGCCATTTCCAACGCGAACCGGGCGTTGGTACCCCCGATATCGGCCAGCAGTCGCGGGCCGCTCATGTGCGGCGGATTATTCCTCACTCCAGAAGACATCGATCTTTACTCCTTCATGGTGGATCAGCCGGGAGATGGCGTTGTCCTGTTCCTCGGTTTGCGCAGCTTCGAGCACTTCGCGTTTGGCCGGGCCCTGAATCTGCAAAATGAGACGCTCGCACGCCGCCAGTGCCGTGAGCGACCACGACACGCGCAGATGCGGTGCGTGCTGCGGCTGTACGAGCACGAACTTGCGGCGCGTGGTGATGGCGTCGTGCCATTGCGGCGCGTCGGCAAATAGCGATGCGGTATGGCCGTCTTCGCCCATGCCGAGCACGCACACTTGCGGCACGCCGTGCGTCCAGGTGTCGTTGAGCGTTTGCACTTGCAGCGCGGCATCCGTCGTGGTGTCGACGAGCGGCAACCATTGCGCGCCCGTGGCGCCCGGCAGCAGCGTCTCCGAGACCAGCCGGGCGTTGCTCTCGGCATGCGTGGGCGGCAACCACCGGTCGTCGACGAGCGTGACGGCAATGTCTCGCCATGCCACCGGCAGACGCGCCAGTTGCGAGAGAAATGCCTTGGGACTTGTGCCCCCCGACACGGCGAGCAACGCGCGCGGGCGAATGGTCAGGGCCTCATCGAGCCCGGCAACGACAGCGTTGGCGAGCGCCTGCGCCTGTGCTTCGCGCGTGGGGAAAATGCGCCAGTGAATCATGCGTGTCTGCCTCCGTTTCCTTGGCTGCGGACTGGCTGCGCCGGACGGATCGATCCCTCGCCCGGCGCGCCGTCTCAATTGTCTTCTTCGACCCAGCTCGTGCCGTACTGCGCCAGCAATGCGCTGGCGGCGGGCGGCCCCCAGGTGCCGGCGGCGTAGCGCTTCGGCCCCTTGTGCTGACGCGACCAATACGCCTGGATCGGCGCGACCCAACGCCACGCCTGCTCCTGCTCGTCGCGGCGAACGAAGAGCGCGAGACGTCCGTTGATGACGTCGAGCAGCAACCGCTCATACGCATCCATCCTGTGCCCCTTGAAGAACTGATCGAACGCCAGATCAAGGTGGACCGATTGCAGGGTCATGCCCTCGCCCGGCAGCTTCGCCAGACAGTAGAGACGGATGGATTCATTCGGCTGAAGGCGAATGACCAGACGATTGGCGCCGGGGTGTGCCGTGGCTTCGCCCAACAGCGGATAAGGGGTTGCACGATAGTTGACGACGATCTCCGCCACACGCTCGCCGAGGCGCTTGCCCGTGCGCAGAAAGAACGGCACGCCCGCCCAGCGCCAGTTGTCGATTTCGGCCTTGAGGGCGACGAACGTTTCGGTCTGACTGTCAGGCGGCACGCCCGGTTCGTCCACATAGGCCGGCACCGCCGACTTGTCGATGGCACCGCCGCCGTACTGACCTCGCACCACGTTGCGGGCCACCGTTTCGTCATCGAGCGGGCGCAGCGAGCGCAATACGCGCAGCTTCTCGTCGCGCACCGCGTCGGCGTCCATCGACAGCGGCGGCTCCATTGCCACGATGGCCAGCAGTTGCAGCAAATGGTTCTGCACCATATCGCGCAACGCACCGGTCTGCTCGTAGAACTCGCCGCGTCCCTCCACACCGATGGCCTCGGCGATCGTGATCTGAATGCTCTCGATCAACTCGCGCCGCCACAACGGCTCGAAGATCGCGTTCCCGAAGCGCAGTGCCAGCAGGTTCTGCACCGCCTCTTTCCCGAGGTAGTGATCGATGCGATAGATCTGATCCTCCCGGAAGCTCGCGCCCACCGCATCGTTGATGGCCACCGAGGACGCCAGATCGTGCCCGAGTGGCTTTTCCAGCACGATGCGGCTGTTGTCGTTGAGCTTGGCGCTGCGCAGCCCTTCGCAAATCGGGATGAACAGCGAGGGGCCCGTCGCCAGATAGAAGATGCGCACGCCCTTGCGCTGGGACAGACGCTCGGCCAGCGCGTCGAATTCCTCCGTGCGGCCGAGGTCGAGCGGCATGTAGTCGATGGTGGCGAGAAAACGCTTCCAGGCATCCTCGTCCCAGACGTCGGGCTTGATGTGCACCCGCGCATGTTCCTCGCACCACGCACGGTACGACGCAGCATCCATCGGCTTGCGGGAGATGGCCAGAATGTGGCCGGTATCGGTGGCGGCGTCCGAGCCCAACTGGCCCGTGCGGAACGCCCGGAACAGCGCTGGCAGCACTTTACGCAGCGACAAATCGCCGGTAGCGCCGAACAACACAAAGGTATAGGGTGAAGGCGTGTTCATAGAGAGCGTGGACTCCGTGCGACCGGCGCTCTTCATCGACACCACCTGACGACGACCGAACTTGGCAGGCATTCGGATGTCACTGAAGAAGCGCAACTTTGACACTGCATTGTAGTTTAACTACACTTCGAATCAACAAAATCTCGTGCTTTGACTACATCATCCGTCGATGATTTAGGACAGGGCAGCTTGTCACGCCAGCATGCGAACGGTGCCGCAGGCCGCACACGTGTCAGTCGCGTCATCCGCATCGGGCAACCCACAACGTCCCGGAATCACCATGACCCAGTCTTCGCAAAACGTGTCGCTGCATCCGGTGGTACAACGCGTGACCGAGCGCCTCATCGAGCGCAGCCGGTCGTCCCGTCAGGCGTATCTGGAAGGGGTCGCCCGCGCCACGCAAGGGCAGCCGGGGCGCGAGAAGCTGGGCTGCGCCAATCTCGCCCACGCGCTGGCCGCCGCTCCCGCCGACGATCGGCTCAAGATCCGCTCCGAGCGCACGCCCAATATCGGCATCGTGACCGCCTACAACGATATGCTTTCGGCGCACGCACCGTTCGTCGAGTTCCCCGACATCATCAAATCCGCGGCCCGCGCCCACGGGGCAAGCGCGCAGGTCGCAGGCGGCGTGCCCGCGATGTGCGATGGCGTAACGCAGGGCTACGCGGGGATGGAACTGTCGCTGTTCTCGCGCGACGTGATCGCCATGGCCTCGATCGTGGCGCTCTCGCATCAGATGTTCGACGCCGCCATGTTCCTCGGCGTGTGTGACAAGATCGTGCCGGGACTCGTGATCGCCGCACAAGCGTTCGGTCACCTGCCTGCCGTGTTCGCGCCGGCCGGGCCGATGCCCTCGGGGCTGCCCAACGACGAGAAGTCGCGCATCCGGCAGGAATATGCCGCCGGACGTATCACGCGTGCCGCACTGCTCGACGCGGAACTCGCCGCGTATCACACGGAAGGCACCTGCACGTTCTACGGCACGGCCAACAGCAATCAAATGCTCATGGAGTTCATGGGGTTGCATCTGCCGGGCGCGTCGTTCATCAATCCGCATACGCCGTTGCGTCACGCGCTGACGCAGGCCGCGACCGCACGCGCCGTGGCGTTGGCGAAGTCCGGCATCAATACGTCTCACATTCTCGATGAGCGGGCGTTCGTCAACGGCGTTGTCGGTTTGCTCGCCACGGGCGGGTCGACCAACCATACGCTGCACCTTGTCGCCATGGCGCATGCGGGCGGCATTCTGCTCGACTGGCAGGACTTTTCCGATCTGTCCGACGTCACACCGATGCTCGCGCACGTCTATCCGAGCGGCAAGGCCGATGTGAATCAGTTCCATGCGGCGGGTGGCCTGAATTTCCTGATCCGCGAACTGCTCGACGCCGGCTTCCTGCACAACGACGTCACTACCGTCATGGGTCGCGGTCTGCGCGCGTACACGCAGGAAGCCTTCCTGCGCGACGACGTGCTCTCCTGGCAAGACGCGCCCAAGGACAGCCTCGACGAGAACATCGTGCGGCCAGCGTCCCGGCCATTCGCTCGCGAAGGCGGCTTGCGCATGCTGGAGGGCAATCTCGGACGCGCAGTCATCAAGTCGTCTGCCGTCAAACCGGAACATCAGACGGTACGCGCCCCGGCGCGCGTGTTCTCCGATCAGGAGTCGGCACAAGCCGCGTTCCAGGCCGGAGAATTGACGCGCGATGTCGTCGTCGTGGTGCGTTTCCAGGGACCGCGCGCCAATGGCATGCCCGAGTTGCACAAGCTCATGCCGATGCTCGGCCTGCTTCAGGACGAAGGTCACCATGTGGCGCTCGTGACCGACGGGCGAATGTCCGGGGCGTCGGGTAAGGTGCCGGCGGCCATTCATCTGTCGCCGGAAGCCGAGCAAGGCGGCATGCTCGCGCGGGTGCAGGATGGCGACATCATCGTCATCGACTGCGAGAAGAATCTGCTGCATTGCGAGGTCGACGACACCACGCTCGCCGCGCGTACCCCGGAGCCGATGCCCCAACGGCCGTTCGATCCGTGGCGCAACGTATTCCGGCTCTTCCGCGACAATGTCGGCGCCGCGCCACACGGCGCTTGCGTGCTGTTCAACGACGCGGAATATCCCCCGTCGCGCTGACAGGCAGCGCCGCCATTCTGCCGCTTCCCCGTCGGGCATCGGGCGTCAAAATCTTGACGCCTTTTTTATCTGCGCGTCCCTAGACTGGCCTCGTTGTCACTCCTGTCGTCAATCGACACGTTGCCATGCCTACCCTCGCTCAGCGCGCCAGCCTTGAACCTCCCGATGTCAGCGGGGCTTCGGCCGACGCGCTCCATGCCCACGGCACAGCGCCCGCCCCTGCGGCGCGCGCTTCGGTCACCGCGACCGGCACCACCATCGCCGCCACGCCGGCGAGTACGCAGACCTTTCCCCCGCCCGACGCGTTCGCGACACCGCGGCAACGCAATCGACATATGCCTCGCGTTCGACTCGACGCGACGCTCGACATCACGCTCAGCCGCGCTGCCGTCTCTACGCTCGCCGTCACCCTCGCGATGAGCCTGCCGCTGCCATGGCGCGTCGAGACGATCCGCCCGATCCGGCGCGATACGGCGGCGGTGGTGTCGATCGCGCTGCCGCGTATCGAAGCCTCGCGGGCCATGCACGTCGTCATGCAATCGTTGCCGGAAGCCGAGTTCGGCGCGTTGCGTCTGCGCCCGGCCGTCTGAGCGACCGACGTGTCGTGCGTGTCCGACGCTCGCCCGATGCCTCCGATGCTTGTTGCGTCCCCCAGTCAACTTTGCTCCGCCCCGTTATGAACACAGCCATCTTCGAAGGCGTGTGGATTCCACTCGTCACGCCCATGACCGGCGCCAATGGCGCGCAGATCGATCGCAACGCCTTCGCGCGCCTGGTCGACTACTACCTCGCTGCGGGCGTGAACGGCCTCGTCGTGGCCGGCACCACCGGTGAAGGCACACTGCTGGACGACGACGAACGTCGCTGGCTCGTCGAGACTGCGTGCCATCTCGCCCATGGGCACGCTCCGGTAATGGCCGGTGTCGGTGCCGCCGATACGGCCAATGCCGCCCATCAGATCCGCAGCCTCGAGGATCTGCCGCTGGCCGGATATCTCGTGCCGCCGCCCTACTATCTGCGTCCGTCGCAGGAGGGCATTCTCTGGCATTACCGAACGCTGGCGGCCGGCACACGTAAGCCGCTCGTGCTCTACAACGTGCCGCTGCGCACGGGCGTAACGCTGGGCGTGGAGACGATCCGCGAATTGGCGTCGCACGACGCGTTCGCAGCGATCAAGGAATGCGACGCGCACCCGCTTCTGCACCTGCCGTCGCAGGTCACGATGCGCGTGCTGTGCGGCGACGACATGCAGTTGCTGGCGGCTCTGCAAGCGGGGGCAGCGGGGTGCATTTCGGCCGCCGCTCACGTGCGGCCGGACCTCTACCTGAAGCTGTTCCGCTACGTGCGCGACGGCGACATGTCGCACGCGACGACGCTCTTCAACGGCATGAAGCCGCTCATTCGCCGATTGTTCTCGGAGCCGAATCCGGTGGCGATCAAAGCCGCACTGGCGTCGCTGGGGTTGTGTGCGGAGACGGTTCGCCGCCCGCTCATGCCTTGCTCACCGATGCTTCGCAAAGAGCTCGACGCCCAACTCGAAGTGACGATGGCGTTCTGAATTCGGTCTGTGCATCAAAACGTGCATGGCCTCCCCCCGCCAGCCTTCACGACAGGACACCCGTTATGGATGACATCGAACAGCGTCACCGCACCGTCGCCCGCCTGCTCATCAAGCTCTCGGGCACCACACTGGCCCGGCTTGCCTATGCCACCGGCATCACCGGCAATACGATTTCGCGCTGGGTGCACGGCGATCACTGCGCGTTGGGGCCACAAGGCCGCGAGAAGCTTTTCGCGGCGCTCGGGGCCTACAGCGACGGCACCCACGTGCGATTCGCACCGCGTGCGACCGGTGCCGCACAGCCGGTGTTTCAGATCAACGGACTGGTGCAGGCGGAGCGCTTCGCCACGCTCGCGGCGCTGACGTTGACGCAGTTCGTTGCCGCGAGAGAGACGTGCCAGGGAAAAACGCTCGTGAGTCTCGTCACCGATATCACCGGGCAGACCACGGCATTGCTCGTCGGCACGCGCGAGGCGCTCGACGAGTTGTATGCGGAACTGGGCATTGCCGTCTCGCCGAAACGCCGTTTGGAGGCGGGACTCCGCGCTCGCGCTTCAGGCAATGACGCGGCGCGTCTACACTCGAACTGAACGAAATTCGCGTAGCGAAGCGCCGCTATCCGGCGATCCATTTTTGGCCCCCCGTCAACGATGGAGCGTGTCATGACGACAGATCGCATCAACAAACGCATGAAGGTATATGCCGCGCAAGGCTGGCAGGACACGGGGTACAGGATCGGCGCGCAGTCTGCACCGAAGGTGATCCTGCGCGCCTCGGGCGAATGGTGCACCAACACGGACGACCGCAGGTTCGGACGCCGCGATGCCGACGGCCGCACGCCGAACTCCGGCGCCACGTATCTGCACAAAGTTTCGGGCGACGATGAGTATCCGTATCACGGATCGGATGCGCTGATGGGGCAATTGGTCGGGCGCTTCGGCAAGGACGGACAGCCGTTCCTTATCGGGAAGCACAAGTCGTTCCGTGTGGAAGGGATGCCCTCGGACGTGTCGTTATGGCTGTGCTGCAACGATCCACTGGATAGCGCGAAACGTAACAACGACGGCGCGCTGGACGTCACACTCGAACTCGACGACGCCCGCGACGTCTTCGCGCCCAGAAGCCAGCACTTCGACCGGCCGTCGGGGACTTGGGTGGACGATTGAGGAAGTGCCCCGCAAGTAACGTTCCACCTATCGGCGGCGCCCGGCGCGCCGCCGGGCTTCGCGGGACTGCATGCCGTGCCGCGTGGAATGACCTAAGTCATGCGAAGTTGCTCGATCCAAACGGGTGTCGGTCCTTCCTCGGTGCCGCATCTAACACCGCAAACCAGATCAAAACCCGGATCTCCAGGCCATCACTCATGTAGACGGACCTGCCAGAGTTTGGACTGTGACCTACGAGCAAAGCGCTTGCTACATCGGGTTCTTTCCGAATTTCACGGTCTCCGCCGGGGTGGCGTGCTCTGCGACACTCCATTGAATTTTAACGGTGCAGGCTTCATCGACCGAACTCCCGATCTAGCCAACAACGCGCGCGAGGTCCATCTAAATGGATTTGTCGTTGAGGATAGGCGCTACATGCGTAAATGTAGCGCTGCCGCTACGCAAAGCGAGCCGTCGTGAGCCTACCCTCCAGTTTCGGAAACTATCCCCGCCTTCTCGCCTCTCGTTCGCTGGGAGCCGCCATCTTATGGATCGACTTCACGTTGATCTTCGAAAGTCTGGCGTTCCGATGGGATGCAGATGCCGTTTCGGTCGGCTTCGCCATGACGCTGTACGGCTTACCAGGCGTTCTGCTCGGGCCGTGGGTGGGTGCATATGCAGATAAGGTCTGTCCGTGGCGTCTACTGCGCTGGAGTTATGCGGCGAGGGCACTCACCGCCATCGCGCTCTGGCAAGCACCGACGTTAGGAATGTTCCTGGCATGCGTCGCGCTCAAGGGACTCTCCAACATGGTGCCAGCGCCCGCCGAACAGCAGCTATTCCGTCGCATTCTTGATGACAACGCACTGCCCGCGAATGCGGGACGGGTAACGCTCATTGATCAAATCACCAAGGTCGTCGCGCCTCTCGTTGCCGCCTTCACCGCTTATGTAGGTTTTTCCGGCTTCGCTATTTCCGCCGCTTTTGGGGGAGCAGGCTTCTTCCTCGTGTCAGGATCAAGAACACCGATCAACACCGGTGCCCATCCCCCCACCCAACGAGCACGCCCACTTTGGGCAGTATTCCATTCGGTACTGCGTGACCACGCCATGCTCAAACGGGTGTTTATCATCACGCTTTGCCAAGCGTTCATTCTCGGTTTTTACGACGCACTGCTATCTCTGTTTTTGAAGGCGCGCGGCTATCCGGACGGTACCTATGGCAGCCTTGTAGGCTGCACGGCCGCGGGAGCAATGATCGGGGCAGTTGTTTTCCGACATGCCGTCGGGCGGTTCGAATCGTCAGCGCTACTCGCAATATCCTGTCCATTGTTCGGACTGACGATTCTGACACCAGCTGTCATGGTGTACGCGAATGTCGCCATGCCTCTTCCCTTCATGCTTGGCCTTTGGGTCTGCAACGGGCTCGGCTATGGACTCGGCGTGATGTTGATGATGGTGACATTTCAGCGAGAGTGTCCCCCCGAAACCCTGGGCACCGTGACCTCGACCGGCAGAAGTCTTCAACTGCTGCTTTTGATCGTTGCGCCACTAGCCGGCGGAGCGCTCTCAAGCGTCACCAGCATCGAACTCGTATTCCTGATTGCAGGGGTAGCGGCAGTGGGACTTGGCCTCTTCGCCCGAATCCCACTGCACTCAACCGCCTCTCGCCTTTCGCGTTCGCAATAGCAAAACAGCCCCCTCACTGCCACCCAAACCGTCTTGCAAACCTACCTTTCATCAGTTGCGTCAGCACGGCGTAGGCGAGCAGGATAGCGGCGAGCATCGGGAAGTACGCGAGCGGCAGGGCCTGCATCTTGAACGTGTCGGCGAACGGCGACATGGGCAGCATCAGGCCAATCAGCATCACCGCCCCCGTCATCAGCAGCAGCGGCCATGCAGCGCGGCTCTGTACGAACGGAATGCGGCGCGTGCGGATCAGGTGCACGATCAGCGTCTGCGACAACAGCCCCTCGACAAACCATCCTGACTGAAAGAGCGTCTGGTGCTCAGCGCTGTTCGCCCCGAACAAGTGCCACATCGCCAGGAACGTCAGCACGTCGAACACCGAACTGATCGGGCCGAAGAACACCATGAAGCGCGAGAGATCCGCCGGGTTCCAGCGTTGCGGACGGGTCAGTTGTTCGTCATCGACGTTGTCGAACGGAATCGTCGTCTGCGACAGGTCGTACAGCAGGTTCTGCGTCAGCAACTGCAACGGCAACATCGGCAGGAATGGCAGGAACGCACTCGCGATCAACACCGAGAAGACATTGCCGAAGTTCGAGCTGGCCGTCATCTTGATGTACTTGAGCATGTTCGCAAACGTGCGACGCCCCTCGATCACCCCCTGCTCGAGCACCATCAGGCTCTTTTCCAGCAGGATCAAATCGGCCGCTTCCTTGGCGATATCCACCGCCGTGTCCACCGAAATACCAATGTCCGCTGCGCGCAGCGCCGGCGCATCGTTGATGCCGTCGCCCATGAAGCCGACCACGTGACCGTTCGCGCGCAACATGCGCACGAGCCGCTCCTTATGCGCCGGCGTGAGCTTGGCGAATACGTTCGCGCGCTCGACCGTCTGCGACAGTTCGGCATCGCTCATCGCCTCGATGTCCTCGCCCAGCACGCAGCCATTCACCTTCAGCCCCACTTCGCGACAAACCTTCGCCGTCACGAGGTCGTTATCGCCGGTGAGCACTTTGACATCGACACCCGAAGCCGCAAGCGCCTTCAAGGCCGGCGCCGTCGACTCCTTGGGCGGATCGAGAAACGCGATGTACCCCACGAGAATCAGTTCGCTTTCGTCAGCGATCCCATAGCGCTCGCGCACTGGCGGCAGATGACGCGTCGCCACGGCCACCACGCGCAACCCCTCGGCGTTCAGATCGGCCGTTACGCGACGCAGCCGCGCCAGCACGTCTGGCGTGAGCGGCTCGACATTGGCGCCATGCTGCACGCGATCGCACACCGCCATCACCTCTTCCACTGCGCCCTTGCAGATCAACTCGTGATGCGCACCGTTTTCGCTGACGACCACCGACATGCGACGGCGCTGAAAGTCGAACGGAATCTCGTCGATCTTGCGATAACGATTGACCACATCCAGACGCTGATGCAGTTCGGCATGGTCGAGCACTGCGACATCGAGCAGGTTCTTCAGGCCGGTCTGGTAGAAGCTGTTGAGATAGGCGTACTCAAGCACGTCTTCAGAGCCATGGCCCCAGACATCCGTGTGACGTTCGAGACAGATCCTGTCCTGCGTGAGCGTGCCAGTCTTGTCCGTGCACAGCACGTCCATCGCGCCGAAGTTCTGGATCGCGTCGAGCCGCTTGACGATCACCTTCTTGCGCGAGAGCACGACCGCGCCCTTCGCCAGCGTGGCCGTCACGATCATCGGCAGCATTTCCGGCGTCAGACCGACCGCCACCGACAGCGCGAACAGCGAAGCTTCGAGCCAGTCGTGTTTGGTGAAACCGTTGATGAGCAACACGATGGGCGTCATGACCATCATGAAGCGGATCAGCACCCACGACACGCGATTCACTCCCTGCTGGAACGACGTGACCGTCGGTTGCAAGGCGGTAACGCGCTGCGCGAGCGAGCCGAAGAACGTGCGCGCGCCGGTCGCCACCACGACCGCCGTGGCCGAACCGCTGACAACGTTCGTCCCCATGAACGCGAGGTTGTCGTAAGCGAGCGGATTGCCGCCGCCAGACTCGCATGCGTGCGCGAATTTCTCGACAGGCAGTGCCTCGCCCGTGAGCGCCGATTGCGAGACGAACAGGTCCTTGGCGGCGAGAATGCGCACGTCCGCCGGAATCATGTCTCCGGCGGCGAGCAGTACGATGTCGCCCGGCACCAGTTCGGCCAACGGGATTTCGCAGCCCATGCGGCCTGCCCGGCGGACAGGCTCCGCCTCGACATCGCCGTCCGTTGGCACCTCGCGACGCAGCACGGTAGCCGTGGTGCTCACCATTGCCTTGAGCTTCTCGGCTGCCTTGTTCGAACGCGCTTCCTGCACAAATCGCAACACCGTGGAAATGATCACCATCGACGCGATGATGATCGTTCCCTCGGTGTCGTCGGTCGCGTATGACACAGCGGCCAGTGCCGAGAGCAGCAGATTGAACGGATTGCGGTAGCAGTTGAACAGGTGCCGCCACCAGGGCAACGGCTTCTCGTGCTCGACTTCGTTGGCGCCGACATGGGCACGCACGGTGGCAGCTTCATCGTCGGACAAACCGTCTCGGGTGGTGCCCAACCGTGCGAGCAGATCCGGACCGGTGTCGCGGGCAGCCTCGACCAGACCGGGTGGTGCCTCGTGGCCATGCGCTGGCGCATCGAGGGTTTCGAGCATGTCGCGGCGACGGAAGAAGCGCAGGCCAAGGCGCGCGCCAAGCACCGCAATCAGTCGCTCGCTGAGCGTGAGAGCTTGTTGCATCGGATACCTCCTGAAATTGCCCCCGGGGCACCCGTGATTCGCCGGTGCCCCAGGAAGGTCGTGAAGCGGGTTCAGCCCGCCGTTTTCTCGCGGCGCACGAACGCCCGCAGCCATTGCCCGACACGCGTCGCAGCACCGGGTCGCACCGCCTTGGCGGCCTCCGGATGCGGGTCGACGTGATAGTGATGCAGGCACTCGCCCGGCAGCATCAGGGCTTGCGGATTGCCTCCGCGAAGGGTCATGGAGTAACGGAACACGATAAATCTCCCGGCCGCGCGGCATTCCGTCCGGCGCAGGCGATGCGTTCGGGGTTCACGACCGGCGCCTGTCTGGGACAGACGGTCTGAAAACGAACACACGCGCACGACGGGACGGCCCGAACGGCAAAGGTAATGCGAATGAGGGAGCGTGCTACGAGAGACGGACGCTATCGATATGGCCCAAGAAAACCCTTTGGCGCACGGGCCAAGGGGACAAGGCAATCGAAGCGGACATCAGAGGTGCGCGCCAACCCGACTATGCGAGTCAGCGGCGGGGAAGTACCCGGGGACTAACTCGCGGTGATGGTGTCGACCTGTGTCGACCGGCAACTACCACTAGAACTACTGTCCACGGAAGGACCTCCTGAGAGCTATGACGGCGCGATTCTACCTCCGAGTGCGTCGAAAGAAAAGTGACAATTCAACGTGTTACAAAATGATGACAAATGCAACTTTCCAACGGAAAGCGGCTCAGTCAGAATCCGTCATGTTTTCGTCACAAACCGCCTGCCGGCGGCCGTCGATGCGCCGGCACTGCGTGTGCAGCCCGGTAGCGTCCCAGACGCTCGGCAGTCATTTCTCGCCCTCCCGGACTTCATGGATTCGCTCAACCGCGCCCTCTTTCTGGCCATCAATGCCTCGCCCAATGTGAGCGAAGGCGAACTGGCCGTCGCCATCTTCCTCGCCAAGTACCTGATTGTCCTGCTCCCGGTGGGTCTGGCCACCCTGTGGCTGGCGGGCGGGCGCGACCGCGAAGGCGCCGTTCACGGACTGCTGGGGGTGGCGCTCGTGCTGCTGATCAATTTCGTGATCGGGCTGGCGTGGGCCGAACCCCGGCCGTTCGTCGTCGGCCTCGGCACGAACCTGCTGGCCCATGCGCCGACGAGCGCGTTTCCCAGCAATCACGCGTCGATCATGTTCACCTCGGCATTCGTCCTGATGGGCACCGTCGCGCGCACTCCGCGTCTGCTCGGCCGGTTGCTGCTGCTTTGTGCGCTGCCAGTGTGCTGGGCACGCGTCTACCTCGGCGTTCATTGGCCGCTCGACATGCTCGGCGGGCTGGGCGTATCGATCGTGGTCGCACTCATCATGCGCACGGCGAGCGCACGGGAAACGAGCCGCATTGTCTCGGCAGTTCTGGAAGGCATCTATCGCCGCCTGATGGCATGGCCGATTGCACGCGGCTGGCTGCGTCGCTGAAACAGGAAAATCCGGGACAAGCTCAGGAACTGCCTGAAATTCACGTAGGGATGTCGAAGAACAGCGGGGAATGTCGGTCGTGCGAGGGGAAGGTGGGGAGACTCGGGAGATCCGAATCTCCCAATGGTACTGCGCAGAGGGAAATCAGCGGTGGTATTCGCCAGCGGCTTCGGGCTGGTAATCGATGCCGAGCAGTTCCAGCTCGATCAGGTGGCCACCCGGCACTTGCCAGTGAATCGACTGACCGACGCGCAAACCCAGCAACGCGCTGCCCACAGGGGCCAGTACCGAGATTGCGCCTTCCGTACTCGCCAGATGCTGCGGATACACGAGCGTCACGCGATGCTCCTGCTGCGTGGCGAGATCACGATAGCGCAACACCGAATTCATCGTGGCGACGTCGGCCGGCATTTGCTCCGGATCGACGGCGATCGCCCGGGCGAGCTCTGTTTCGAGTGCCTCCACATACGGCAATGCCGCACGCGGCGCCTGCGCCATGAGCGCTTCCAGGCGTTCGAGGTCGAGAGTCGAGACAGTGATCGAAGGGCGTTGAGAGTGAACGGTGGACATGTCGGTGGGCCTGTTTTTCCTTGACGTTAAGAGAGTGGCCTTCAATCTAACAGAAGCCCCGCGCGGCGAGAAGTCCCGGACTTGAGCGCCATCCGCTAGAATCGACGCATCAAGACGTCTCAAAAAGCCGAATTCATGTCCGAATCTACTACGAACGCCGCCCTCTTCGAGCGCGCCCAGCAAACCATTCCCGGCGGCGTGAACTCGCCGGTCCGCGCCTTCCGTTCGGTCGGCGGCACGCCCCGCTTCATCGCTCGTGCGCAAGGCCCCTACATGTGGGATGCCGAAGGCACGCGCTATATCGACTACATCGGCTCGTGGGGCCCGATGATCGTCGGCCACCTGCATCCGGATGTGGTCGCCGCCGTGCAGACAGCCATGTCCCAGGGTTTCAGCTTCGGTGCCCCCACCGAAGCCGAAGTGGTGATGGCCGAAGAGATCTGCCGCCTCGTGCCGTCCATCGAGCAGGTGCGTCTGGTGTCCTCCGGCACCGAGGCCACGATGAGCGCGCTGCGTCTGGCACGTGGCTTTACGGGCCGCAACAAGATCGTCAAGTTCGAAGGCTGCTATCACGGCCACGCAGACAGTCTGCTGGTCAAGGCGGGCTCGGGCCTGCTCACCTTTGCCGATTCCACGCGCAATGCACCGTCGTCGGCCGGCGTGCCGCCCGAAGTCACACGCGACACGCTCGTCCTCGAGTACAACAATGTCGAGCAGCTTCGCGAGCTGTTCGCCGGGCAAGGCGGTGAAATCGCTGCCGTGATCGTCGAGCCCGTGGCCGGCAACATGAATCTGGTACGCGGCTCGCGCCATTTCCTGCAAACGCTGCGCGAGCTGTGCACCGCGCACGGCGCCGTGCTGATCTTCGACGAAGTGATGTGCGGCTTCCGCGTCGGTCTGGGCGGTGCGCAAGCGCTTTACGGCATTACGGCCGACCTCACCTGCCTGGGCAAGGTCATCGGCGGTGGCATGCCCGCCGCGGCATTCGGCGGTCGACGCGACATCATGTCGCACCTGGCACCACTGGGTGGCGTCTACCAGGCGGGCACGCTCTCGGGCAACCCGCTCGCGGTCGCCGCTGGCCTCGCCACGCTCAAATTGATTCAGGCGTCGGGCTTCTACGAAGACCTGGCCAAGCGCACGTCGAAGCTCGTCGCAGGGCTCGTCGATGCGGCGCAAGCTGCCGGCGTGCCGTTCTCGGGCGACAGCGTCGGCGGCATGTTCGGCCTGTACTTCCGCGCCAACGTGCCGCAGAGCTTCGCCGAGGTCACGACATCCGACGTGGCGCGTTTCAACAAGTTTTTCCATGCGATGCTCGACCGTGGCGTCTATCTTGCGCCGAGCGCCTTCGAAGCGGGCTTCGTCTCGGCCACGCACGACGACGCCATTCTCGATGCCACGCTCGACGCCGCCCGCGATGCGTTCCGGGCGATTGCCTGAGCGTGTCGCTCACCTGATTTCGCTCACGTCTTAACGTCTCACGTCACATGTCACGGATCGGGCCTGCTGGCAGGCTCGTCCGACTCCAACAAGGAGAATCACCATGCAAATGCTGCTGCCGACCATTCGCCGTCAATCGTTTGTTCGCTGGCTCGCGCTGGGACTGCTCACCTCGTTGCTGTCTGCCTGCGGTTACAACGAAATTCAGGTCAAGGACGAAGCGGTGAAGGCGGCCTGGAGCGAGGTCGTCAACCAGTACCAGCGCCGGGCCGATCTGGTGCCGAATCTGGTCAATACGGTCAAGGGCTACGCATCGCACGAGCAATCGACGCTCACCGAAGTGATCAACGCCCGGGCTAAGGCCACGAGCATCACCGTGACGCCCGAGACGTTGAACGACCCCGAGGCATTCAAGCGCTTCCAGCAGGCGCAAGGCGAACTGTCCGGCGCGCTGTCCCGCCTGATGGCCGTATCGGAGAACTATCCGAACCTGAAGGCCGACGGTCTGTTCCGTGACCTGCAATCGCAACTCGAAGGCACGGAAAACCGCATCACTGTCGCGCGCAATCGCTTCATTCAGTCGGTGCAGGACTACAACGTGTACGTGCGCCAATTCCCGAACAATCTGACGGCGAAGATGTTCGGCTACTCGACCAAGCCGAACTTCACGGTGGAAAACGAGAAGGCCATTTCGACCGCACCGGCCGTCAAGTTCTGAGGATTACGCCATGGCCGCCGTCTCTGCCGTCTCCCCGGTCACGTTGGACAGCGGCGGGCTGCCACGGCCCCCGTCGCGCCATTCGATGCCCCCTGACACACGCGTCGGCGCCGTCGGTGGTCAACGACACGCCGCCAAGGGGCGCTTGTTATGGGGGCTCTGGGCGCTCATGCTCGCATGCCTGTGCTGGCTGGCGCTGCCTGCCGGCGCAGAGGCGCTGGTGGCCGTACCTGCGCTCACCGCGCGTGTGACCGACCTCACGGGAACGCTCACGCCGGAGCAACGCAACGCGCTCGAGACACAACTCGCGCAATACGAACAACAGCGAGGCAGTCAGATCTTCATTCTGATGCTGCCGAGCACGGCGCCCGAGACCCTCGACCAGTACAGCATTCGCGTCGCCGACGCATGGAAAGCCGGCCGCAAGGGGGTGGACGACGGCGTCATCATGCTCATCGCGAAAGACAATCCGAACGACCTGCGCAAGATGCGCATCGAAGTCGGGCGCGGCGTGCAAGGCTCGCTCACCGATGCCATCTCCGGGCGCATCTTGCGCGACGTCATGGCGCCGTATTTCCGCAATGGCGACTTCTTTGGCGGACTGGCAGCGGGCGTCGCGGCGGTGCAAGCCGCCATGAACAATGAAGCGCTGCCCGCGCCGAACCTGCCCTCGACACGTGCGCCACACTCGGATCTGTCCGATTTCCTGCCGCTGCTTTTCATCGTCTTCATCATCGCGATGGTGGTGATCATGGAAAGCCGCCGACGCTTCCGTGGCCCCGGCCTGCCGGGGGGCGATCCCAACGATCCGCGCTCGCGCGTGCTCACGGGTCAACGCGGACGCATCGGTGCAGGCGGCTTCGGCGCGGGCCTCGGCGGCGGCCTCGGTGGCGGACTCGGCGGCTGGGGACGTAACGACGGCGGTGGCTTCGGCGGCGGTGGGGGCGGCGGAGGCGGCTTCGGGGGTGGCGGCGGTGGCGGCTTTGACGGCGGTGGCTCGTCGGGGAACTGGTGATAGCAATGACACACGAACCGATCACGATGCAACAGAAGCCGCACGACGTCTCACGCTGGCTGCGCCACCTCGGCACCTGGCGCGCGCACGCCCGGTGGATCTTCCCGGACAAAGCGCTCGATACGCTCGAAGCCGCGATCCGCGAGTCGGAGACGGAACACCGCTGCGAAATCCGCCTGGTGATCGAAGCGGCGATGCCGCTCGCTGCGGTATGGCAAGGTCATACGTGCCGTCAACGCGCCGTTCACCTGTTCCGCCAACTTGGCGTCGCCCATACCGGCGAGCGCACGGGCATACTGCTGTACATCAACATCGCCGATCACGATATCGAGCTGATCGCCGACAAAGGCGTCAATGCGCTGGTGCCCGCCCGCACGTGGGACACCGTCGTTACGCAAATGAGCGCCGGCTTTCGTGACGAACGTTATGTCCAGAGCGTGCTCGACGCGCTGAACACCCTGCGCGGCATTGCGCGCGAATCCCTGCCGGCCCATGCCGGCGCAGCGCCGGACAATGCACTGACCGACCGGCCGCTGATGATCTGACGTCTCATGTTTTCCGAACAGGATTTTGCTTACATGCGCCGCGCGCTGGCGCTTGCCGAGCGCGCAATGTTCACCACCACGCCGAACCCGCGCGTCGGCTGCGTGATCGTGCAGGACGGCCGCGTCATCGGTGAAGGCTTCACGCAGCCCGCCGGTCAGGACCACGCCGAAGTGCAGGCCATGAAAGACGCTCGCACACGCGGCGAGTCGCTACGCGGTGCAACGGCTTACGTCACGCTGGAGCCGTGCAGCCACTACGGCCGCACACCGCCCTGCGCGAAAGGGCTGATCGAAGCCGGCGTGAAGCGCGTGATCGCCGCAATGGAAGACCCGAACCCCCTCGTGGCAGGACGCGGCCTGACCATGCTGCGCGACGCCGGCATCGAGGTGCGTTGCGGACTGCTGGAGCAGGAAGCGCGCGAGATGAACATCGGCTTTGTCGCACGCATGGTGCGCGGCACGCCCTGGGTACGGTTGAAAGTGGCCGCGAGCCTCGACGGCAAGACCGCACTGAACAATGGCGTCAGCCAATGGCTCACCGGCCCCGCAGCGCGCGCCGATGGCCATGCGTGGCGTGCGCGGGCGTGCGCCATTCTCACCGGCATCGGCACCGTGCGTGAAGACGACCCGGCGCTCACGGTGCGCGAGGTCGAGACGACGCGTCAGCCGCTGCGCATCGTCGTCGATTCCCATCTGGATATTTCCCCGACTGCCAAAGTCCTCGCGAACGGCAACGCGCTCGTGGTCTGTGCGAATGGCGCGCCCGACCGGGTGTCGCGTCTGCACGATCTGGGCGTGGAAGTCCTCGATCTGCCCAATCCGAATGGCAAGGTGGAATTAGCCGCCCTGTTGCGCACGCTGGGCGAGCGTCAGCTCAACGAAATTCACGTGGAAGCCGGCTACAAGCTCAACGGCTCGTTGCTGCGCGAGGGCTGTGTCGACGAGTTGCTGACGTACCTCGCGCCGTGCATCGTCGGCGATGCGCAGGGCATGTTCAACTTGCCGGCATTGACGTCGCTCGACGACAAGCTCACGCTCGGCTTCACCGATGTGCGCATGATCGAGAGCGATCTGCGCATCATGGCGCGCTTCAGGCGCGACTGAACCGGCATTGGATTGGGATTGAAAAAACGGGGCGTACCCATAGGTGCGCCCCGTTCTTCTTTGCAGGACCGAAACCCGGCCCTGCCATCCCCTTCGGCCGTTCGCTCAGACGTGGAAACCCACGCGGCCAAGCGACTCCATTTCGACCGACACATACTGTCCCGGCTGGATGTACTCGGCCGGCGTTGCCCCGCCTGCCATCACGATCCAACCGGCTTGCAACGGCTCGCCGGCGGCTGCCGACAAACGCGCCGCCGCCACCAGCGAGCGCAGCGGATGCCCGAGCAGCGCCGCCGTCGAACCGACTTGCACGGTGCGGCCATTGATCGTCATCGCCAATCCCAGATTCGAGAAGTCGACGTGCGGATCGTGCCAGGCACCGATCACGAAGCCACTCGACGATGCGTTATCCGCAATCACTTCCGGCAACGTGAACTTGAAGTCCTTATAGCGCGAATCGATGATCTCGATGGCCGGCGCAATCGCTTCGACGGCGGCAAGCGCCTGCGGCCCCGTGACGTTGCCCTCGAGCGGCTTCTTCAGAATGAAGGCGATCTCCGGCTCGACACGCGGATGCACATAGCGCTTGAAGTCGATGGACGTGCCCTCTTCGACCTGCATGCCGGACGTGAGACGCCCCCAGATCACGTCGGACAGCCCCATCTGAATCATCTTCGCGCGGCTGGTGAAACCCATCTTTACGCCGACGCGCGTTTCACCGCGCTGCGCACGCCGCGCGAGCGATGCGGCCTGAATGGCGTAGGCGTCGTCGAGCGACAGACGGTTCTCGGTATCGAACTGCTCCACCTCGTGCGCGAAGTGCGCCGCGTCGTCGAGCAGCTTGGCGTAGTCTTGAATGTGGCTCATCGTGCCGCCTCGCTGACAGGGTCGAACACGGCGCGGACCGAGCCCAGGCCGTTGATACGGGTTTCGAAAATATCGCCGGGCGTGACCGCGGCCATCGGGCCGAGCGCGCCGGAGAGCACCAGATCGCCCGCCTTGAGCGGCGTGCCCACCGCCGCCATCGTGCGGGCGAGCCACACCACGGCGTTGATCGGGCTGCCCAGACAGGCGGCGCCAGCGCCCACCGACACCGGCTCGCCGCGACGCTCCATCACCATGCCGCACATCCGCACGTCGAACTCAGAGAGTCGCTTCGGCGTGTTACCGATCACATAGGCCGACGACGACGCGTTATCGGCAATCGTGTCGGTGATGCGGATGTTCCAGTCGGCCACGCGGCTGCCGACGATCTCCAGCGCGGGCAACGCGTACTCGATGGCGTTGATGACGTCGAGCTGTCCGGGGTTATCGACGTTCAGATCGCGGCCGATGACAAAGGCGATCTCGGCTTCGATCTTCGGCTGCGTGAGGATCGACGCCGGAATCGGCTCGCCGTCACCGTAGCCCATGTCGTCAAAGAGCATGCCGAAATCGGGCTGATCGACGCCAAGCTGCTTTTGCACGGCAACCGACGTGAGGCCGATCTTGCAACCGACGATACGGCGCCCGGCGGCCAGACGCCGCTCGGTATTGATGCGTTGGATGGCGTAAGCGTCGTCGATGCTCAGCGGTGCGTAGGTCTCGCGCAACGGCGCGATGAACTGGCGTGAACGCTCGGCTTCGAGGAGCGCGTCGGCCGCCTGCTGGAGACGTGCCTGCGTGGCGGCGTCGCGGGGTGTGCTCGCCGTCATCACGCGCCTGCCTTGGCCGGCGCGGCCGGCTCGTCCTTGGTGCGCTCGCCCACGGCCCAGTGCGCCGCCGGCACCTGCGTGGCATATACGCGAATCGACTCGAGCGGTGCGCCGAGCGTTTCATGCACGGTGCGCGCCACGGCCTTCACGCAAGCCTTCACGGTGGCGTCGTCGCGACCTTCCACCAGATTGATATGTACGATTGGCATGCTGCTGTCCCCTGAAAATGCCGAAAAGAGAGCCTTCGGACCCCATGATGCGCGCACCTCGGGGATACCGTCCAATACCAAATTTCGAGTTTCCGATACCATTTCGGTATTGAGATATGGCGCTGATCGCGGCGTCGGGACGGGATTTCCATGGACATCAAGCAGATGCGGTACTTTCTTGCCGTCGCGCAGGAAGGGCATTTCGGACGGGCGGCGGAGCGGCTGAATATGGCGCAGCCGCCGCTGACCCGGCATATCCACGCCCTCGAAGCGCAATTGGGCACGCCGCTTTTCGTGCGCACGCCCAAGGGCGCCACACTCACCGCGGCCGGGCAGACGCTGCTCGCCGAAGTGCCGAACATTCTGGCGCTGGCGCGTCGCGCGGAAGAACAGACGCGTCTGGCTGGCGAAGGCTATATCGGACGTCTCGATGTCGGCATCTTCAGCTCCGGCATTCTCAACGTCATTCCACGGTTGCTGGCAGGCTTTCATACCGAGCGCCCCGAAGTGAAGATCGGGCTGCACAACCTGTCCAAGACCGAGCAGATCGCGGCGCTGCGCGAACGGCGCATCGCCATCGGCTTCAACCGCCTGATTCCGGATGAGCCGGATCTCGTCGTCGACTGGATTCACCGGGAGCCGTTTCTGGTGGCGCTCTACGAGGGGCATCCGCTATGCGAGCGTGCCTCGCTGACGCTGGCCGACCTCGACAACGAGCGCATGATTCTCTATCCGAATGCGCCGGTCCCCGGACTCGCCGAAGAGGTTGCCGCCGCGTTCCGTGCCGAGGGTGTGGTGCTACGCGTAGAGCAGGAAGTGGAAGACGTGGTGACGTCGATCGCGCTGGTGGCGAGCCGCTTCGGCGTGTGCGTGACGACGGAATCGGCCGCGAACCTTCGCCTGCCCGGCGTGGTGTACCGGCCGCTGAAATCTCAGCGTCTGCGCTCCATCGAACTGAACTGCATGTATCGCCGAGACGACGACTCCCCGATTCTGGCGGCCTTTCTGGCGCTGATGCGGCGCTCACGCAATCAACGCCACGCGCTGACGATGTAGTCAAGCCGCATATCCGTCGATATATGCCATCGGATGCAAAGCATCACAATTGGATTCCAATGAATTGCAGATTGTATCCAAAACGTCCTATTCGATTCTCGACGCCGCCGATTCAACATGGCCCCGATTTGCGGATTTGAATCGATTTGCGTGCGTTTTTCATCTGCGTAGTACTACGGAGTTTCGCTGTGAGGACTCTTATTTTTTTCTTCTGACCCCGCCAAGATCGTTTGTTTATGCGGGTCTTCGAGGCATCGGGGATACCTGTTTCAATTGGGCTGCGTATTACGCTACTATTGCGCATCGTTCAGGCCAATGACGGCATGAATGATCCAATACCGACAGGTTTAGCAGTCGATCAAGACCACCGCACGCTCGGGTAGTCAAAAAATACAAATCAAGGAGATGTCCACAATGCAGTTCCGTCACAAATCCCTGTTCGTCGCCGCTGCTCTCGCCTTCATTGGAACGACCGCCAACGCCGAGACCGTCAAGATCGCCATCGCCGGCCCGTTCAGTGGCTCGGTTGCCCAATACGGCGACATGGTCAAGGCCGGTGCCCTGACCGCCATTGAAGAAATCAACGCGGCAGGCGGTGCGAATGGCAACAAGCTGGAAGCCGTGATGATGGACGATGCATGCGAGCCGAAGCAGGCCGTCGCCGTCGCCAACAAGATCGTCAGCCAGAAGATCAAGTATGTGATCGGTCACGTGTGCTCGGGTTCGACGATCCCGGCATCGGACATCTACGAGAACGAAGGCGTGGTGATGATTACGCCGTCGGCGACCGCGCCGCAACTGACCGAAGGCAAGAAGCGTCACTTTATCTTCCGCACCATCGGTCGTGACGACCAGCAAGGTCCGGCAGCCGCCCAGTACATCATCAGCAAGGTCAAGCCGAAGAAGGTTGCCGTGCTGCACGACAAGCAGTCGTATGGCCAGGGCATCGCCACCTCGGTGAAGAAGGACCTCGACGCCGCCAAGGTGCCGGTCGTGCTGTTCGAAGGGATCAACGCCGGTGACTCGGACTACTCGGCGGTGATCACCAAGCTCAAGTCGCAAGGTGTGGACTTCGTGTACTTCGGCGGCTATCACCCGGAAATGGGCCTGCTGCTGCGCCAGGCGCGTGAGCAAGGCGTGAAGGCCACGTTCATGGGTCCGGAAGGCGTGGGCAACAAGGACGTGACGGCAATCGCCGGCCCGGCCTCGGAAGGCATGCTCGTGACGCTGCCGGCCGACTTCGCTGCCGATCCGGCCAACGCCAAGCTGGTGAAGGCATTCGCCGACGCCAAGCGCGATCCGAACGGTCCGTTCCAGATGCCGGCTTACACGGGCGTGCAACTGATCGCCAAGGGCATCGCCGGCGCGAAGAGCACCGACTCGGAAAAGGTCGCCAAGTACCTCCACGCCAACACGTTCGACACGCCGATCGGCAAGGTTGCGTATGACGCAGCCGGCGATCTGAAGTCGTTCAAGTTTGTGGTGTTCACGTGGCACAAAGACGCCACCAAGACCGCCGCCAACTGATTCCCTGACGCTTTACCGGCCAGCGAATCACCCCCAGCCGCCCGCCGACCCCGGCGGGCGGCGCGCATTCGCGCTCGGCCCCCGCTCGTCGCGAGGCTTCCCGCATGAACGAATTTTTTCCACAGCTCGCCCAGCAACTGGTCAATGGCCTGACGCTGGGTGCGATCTACGCGTTGATTGCCATTGGCTACACAATGGTCTACGGCATCATCGGCATGATCAACTTTGCCCACGGCGAGATCTACATGATCGGCGCCTATGTCGGGCTTGTCACACTGACTGCCATTGGTGCAGCGGCGGGTTACCCCTTGCCGCTCGTGCTGGGGGCAGCGCTGCTGGTATCGGTGCTGGTCACGGGCCTTTACGGCTTCGCGATCGAGCGGGTGGCGTATCGCCCGCTGCGCGGCGGACCGCGTCTTGGACCGCTGATCTCCGCGATCGGTATGTCCATCTTCCTGCAGAACTACGTTCAGATCGGTCAGGGCGCGCGTGATGTGTCCGTGCCGATGCTGATCTCGGGCGCGATCGATATTCCGATGGGCGACTTTACCGTCACCATTCCCTACGCTCGCATGCTGATCGTGGGGGTGACCATCGCGCTGATGATTCTGCTCACACTGTTCATCGCCAATTCACGCATGGGCCGTGCCTGCCGTGCCTGCGCAGAGGACATGCGCATGGCCAACCTGCTCGGCATCGATACGAATCGCGTGATCTCGTTCACGTTCGTGCTCGGCGCCATGCTCGCCGCCGTGGGGGGCGTGCTGATCGGCCTGACGATTGGCAAGCTCAATCCGTACATCGGCTTCATCGTCGGTATCAAAGCCTTCACGGCGGCGGTGCTGGGCGGTATCGGCAGCATTCCCGGCGCCATGCTGGGCGGTGTGCTGCTGGGGCTGGCAGAGACGCTCGCTTCGGGCTACATGCCCTCCGAGTACAAGGACATCGTGGCGTTCTGCCTGCTGGTACTGGTGCTGCTGTTCCGCCCGACCGGCCTGCTGGGCAAGCCCGACGTCGAGAAAGTCTGAGGTCGACCATGACACAACAACTCACGCTCAAGTCCGGTGCCGCCAACCGTGCACCGGCAGGCGACACGCTCAAGGGTGCGGTCATCGCCGCGCTCGTGACGATCGTTCTTACGGCCCCCATCCTTGGCCTGCAACTGAAGCTCGATGGCTATCGGGTGGTGCTCGAACAACACTGGCGTCCGGTCTGGATCGCCACCGCCATCGTCTTCGTGTTCCAGTTGCTCAAGCCGCTCCTGCTGCGCTCCAAGCGTGCGGTCAAGCTGCCGACCATGCCGGCGATGGGACGTCGTCAGCAACTGACCGCGATGTGGGTGCTGCTCGCCGTCGGACTCGTGTGGCCGTTCATCGGCTCGCGCGGCGCGGTGGACGTGGCCACGCTCGCCCTGATCTACTGCGTGCTCGGCCTTGGCCTGAACATCGTCGTGGGCTTCGCCGGCCTGCTCGATCTGGGCTATGTCGGTTTCTACGCCGTCGGTGGCTATACGTATGCCCTGCTCAACCAGTACTTCGGCCTGACCTTCTGGGAATGCCTGCCGCTCGCGGCGCTCATGTCGGCCACGTTCGGTTTCCTGCTCGGCTTCCCGGTGCTGCGGCTGCGCGGCGACTATCTTGCGATCGTGACGCTGGGTTTCGGCGAAATCATTCGTCTGCTGCTGAACAATCTGACGAGCATTACCGGCGGTCCTGACGGCGTGTCGGGCATCCCGAAGCCCACCGTGTTCGGGTTGGAGATGGCGCGCTCGTCGAGTGTCGAAGGCGCGAAAACGTTCCATGAACTGATCGGCCTGCCCTACAGCGGCTCGCACATGGTGATCTTCCTCTACCTGCTCGCGTTTGCCCTGGTGGGCTTCACGCTGTTCGTCACGAGCCGCCTGATCCGCATGCCGATCGGCCGCGCGTGGGAAGCACTGCGCGAAGACGAAATCGCATGCCGATCGCTCGGTCTGAACCCAACGCGAATCAAGCTCTCCGCCTTCACGCTGGGCGCCTCGTTCGCAGGCCTCGCCGGCGCGTTCTTTGCCGCGCGTCAGGGGTTGGTCACGCCCGAATCGTTCACGTTCATCGAATCGGCACTGATCCTCGCCGTGGTGGTGCTCGGCGGCATGGGCTCGCAGATCGGTGTGATTCTCGCGGCCATCCTGCTCACGATCCTGCCGGAAGTCGCGCGCGACTTTGCGGAATATCGCATGCTGATTTTCGGTCTGGTGATGGTGCTGATGATGATGTGGCGTCCGCAAGGTCTGCTGCCCGCCACCCGCCCGCATGTGGAGTTGCCGCAATGAGTGCAGAACTGTTGAAACTCTCCGGCCTGCAGATGCGCTTCGGCGGTCTGCTCGCCGTCGACGGCGTCGCGTTCGACGTCCGCAAGAACGAAGTCTTCGCCATCATCGGCCCGAACGGGGCAGGCAAGACGACGGTGTTCAATTGCGTTGGCGGCTTCTATCGCCCCACGGGCGGTTCGATCGTGCTGGACGGCGATAACATCACCGGCCTGCCGAGTCACATGGTGGCCCGACGCGGTCTCGTGCGTACCTTCCAGAACATCCGTCTGTTCCGGCAATTGACGGTCGTGGAGAATCTGCTCGTCGCGCAGCACATGCGTGTACACAGTGGCTTCCTGCAAGGGCTGTTCTCGACGGGGGCGTTCCGTCGTGCCGAGCGCACCGCACTCGAGCGCGCCAAGATGTGGCTCGACCGCCTGGGGCTGAGCGCCGTGGCTAACCGCGAAGCGGGCACGCTGTCTTACGGGCATCAGCGACGTCTCGAAATCGCGCGCTGCATGATCACCGAGCCACGCCTGCTCATGCTCGACGAACCGGCTGCCGGCCTGAACCCGCAGGAGAAGGTCGAGTTGCAGCAGCTCGTCGACAATCTGCGTCACGAGTTCAACATCTCGGTATTGCTCATCGAGCACGACATGAGTCTGGTGATGGGCGTGTCAGACCGGATTCTCGTGATGGAACACGGCAAGCCGATCATGACCGGCAAGCCCGACGAGGTGCGCAACGACCCGCGCGTCATCAAGGCCTACCTCGGGGAGGAATAATGCTGAAGCTGGAAAAGATCCATACCCACTACGGGGCCGTCGAAGCGCTTTGCGGCGTGTCGATCGAAGTGAACAAGGGCGAGATCGTTACGCTCATCGGCAGCAACGGCGCTGGCAAGACCACGCTGATGATGACGGTATGCGGCACGCCGCGTGCATCGAGCGGACGCGTGATGTTCGAGGGCAACGACATCACTGCCTGCCCAACGCACGAAATCATGCGCAAGGGCCTTGCGATTTCGCCGGAAGGCCGCCGCGTGTTTCCGAGTCTGACCGTGATCGAGAATCTGAAGATGGGCGGCTTCTTCGCCTCCAGCGACGAGATCGAAGCCGGCATGGACCACGTCTTCAAGCTATTCCCGAGACTCGCGCAACGCGGCAAGCAACGCGCCGGCACGATGTCGGGTGGCGAACAGCAGATGCTGGCCATCGGGCGGGCACTGATGAGTCGTCCGCGTCTGCTGCTGCTCGACGAACCGACGCTCGGTCTGGCGCCGCTCGTCATCGCACAGATCTTCGACATCATTCGTGCGATCCGCGAAGAAGGCGTCACGGTGTTTCTGGTGGAGCAAAACGCGAACAAGGCGCTGCACGTGGCCGATCGTGGTTATGTGCTCGAGACCGGTCGCGTGGTGCTCGCCGATTCGGCCGACAACCTGCTTGCGAACGACGACATCAAACGCGCCTATCTCGGAGCATGAGGTTGCAGCCTACGAGGTAGGCTGCCGTCGCTAGCTGCCGAAAGCAAAAAAAGGACGCGCCCGAAGGCGCGTCCTTTTTTCATGCAGCGGCGAAGCCTTCGCGGGCGTCGCCCCGCCGCATCCCCCATCACGTCATCAGTTCGACCAGTTGATCGAGCGCCTTGCCCCAGCCGTCGTGGAAACCCATGGCCTCGTGCTGCGCGCGCGTCGCTTCGTCGCCATGAATGGCAATCGCGGTGTAGCGCGTGCCCTTGCCTTGCGTCTCCATCAATACTGCCGCCGTGAAATGAAAGCCACCATGCTCCGCCACCGGTGCTGGCGCCGGACGGAAACCCGGCAGAACCGCATTCGTCCAGACCAACCGCGAGTTCTCCACGACTTCCAGATAGCACCCGTCATTGGGGAACTGCTGCCCCTCGGGCGAGCGCATGACGGTGTGGAACAGTCCCCCGGGGCGCAGATCGATTTCGCATTCGATGGTCTGCCACGGCGCTGGCGTGAACCACTTCTTGACGTGCTCCGGCTGCGTCCACGCCGCCCAGACACGCTCGCACGGCACATCGACGTAACGCTCAAGCACCAGATCCAACTTCGGGTCGATCGAGAAAAGGTTGGCACGGCTCATGTTCATGTCTCCTTCATCTGCAGCAGATAACTATCGAGTTGATCGAGGCGGCGCGTCCACTTGTCGCGCTGCAACTGGAGCCAATCCTGCGCACCGGCCAGTGTCTCCGTCTCCAACGCGTAGGTACGCACACGCCCGTTTTTCCGTGAGACGACCAGACCGCTCTCCTCCAGCACGTTCAAATGCTGCGAGAACGACGGTAACGCCATCGAGAACGGGCGCGCCAGCTCGCTCACCGAGGCAGGGCCGAGCGTCAGACGCTCGACGACCGCCCGTCGCGTGGGGTCGGATAGCGCTTGAAAGATCCGGTCGAGGGGGATGGATTGGTTAGCCATGTGCCTAACTATAGTCACGCAAATTACTTAGGTCAACACCTTTGTATTGAGAATCCTCCGACCGATAGCAAGCCGAACTCCGATTCCCTGCGTCGATTCTTCCGAGATCCGATTCAGATACCGTCGGAATTGTCTGTGTCGGCCGATTTTCCGGGGGCTTCGGCGCGAGATTCGGCCGCAGCCGTGCACCGGCTTGGCGTAGAATAGAGCCTTTCCAAATTCAGCCCCCGCGTTGTCCGCTATGCCGTTGGCCACTACAGAAGAAATCATTGCCGAGCTGAAGGCCGGTCGCATGGTTGTCCTCGTTGACGAGGAAGATCGTGAAAACGAGGGCGATCTGGTCATGGCGGCCGAGTTCGCGACGCCCGAGGCCATCAACTTCATGGCCAAGTACGGCCGCGGGCTGATCTGCCTGACACTCACGCAAGCGCGTTGCAAGCAGCTCAACCTGCCGCTGATGACCTACCGCAACGGCACCCAGTACGGCACCGCATTCACGCTGTCGATCGAGGCGGCCGAAGGCGTTACCACGGGCATCTCGGCGGCCGATCGTGCGCATACGGTCAAGACCGCCATTGCACACGAAGCGCGCCCGGAAGATATCGTTCAGCCGGGTCACGTGTTCCCGATCATGGCGCAGCCCGGCGGCGTGCTGGTGCGCGCGGGTCACACGGAAGCCGGTTGCGACCTGACGGCAATGGCTGGCCTCACGCCTGCCGCCGTGATCTGCGAGATCATGAACGACGACGGCACGATGGCGCGTTTGCCGCAGTTGATGGAGTTCGCGGAGCAGCACAACATCAAGATCGGCACGATCGTCGATCTGATTCACTACCGCAGCCGTACCGAATCGATGATCGAGACGGTCGCAACGCGCGAAATGCAAACGGCCTGGGGCACCTTCCAGGCAACGTTGTATCGCGATAAACCGAGCGGCAATCCGCATCTGGCGCTGGTACGCGGCACGCCGACCCCGGCTGACGAGACGCTCGTGCGCGTGCACGAGCCGCTTTCGGTGCTCGATCTGCTCGAAACCGGCGTCTCGACGCACTCCTGGACGCTCGCTAGCGCCATGCAAGCAATTGCCGAGGCAGGCAAGGGCGTGGTCGTGCTGCTCAATTGCGTGGAAACGCCGGATCACCTGTTCAACCAGTTCGAAGCGCTCGACGAATCCGAGAAGGCCGCGCGTGCCAAGCGTCGCCCGGTGGACTTCCGTACGCACGGCGTTGGCGCGCAAATCCTGCGCGAGCTGGGCGTCGGTAAAATGCGAGTGCTTTCGAGCCCGCGCAAGATCCCCAACATGGCAGGTTATGGCCTGGAGGTCACCGGTTTCCAACCGATGCCCGGCGCCGAAACCGCCTGAGTATTTCCGTATCGATCTCTGCCGGCAACTGGCGGCGGAGATCATCTTGCCGAGCATTGCCCGTCTCGGGCATGTCGGCACAACGTTGGCCGCACCGCCTGGACGGTACTTTTTTAGAGGAAGCCCATTATGGACATCGGACAATACCAGCCGGAACTCGACGGTGAAGGCCTGCGCGTGGGTATCGTGCAAGCACGATTCAACGACGCTGTTTGTACGGCGTTGCGCAGTGCCGCTGTGGCTGAACTCGACCGCCTTGGCGTCGATGGCGAAGACGTGCTGCTCGTGACGGTGCCCGGCGCGCTGGAAATTCCGCTGGCATTGCAGAAAATGGCCGAAAGCGGCCAGTTCGACGCACTCATCGCGCTCGGCGCGGTGATCCGTGGCGAGACGTATCACTTTGAACTGGTGTCGAACGAAAGCGGCGCCGGTATTTCGCGCATCGGTCTCGATTTCGGTATCCCCATCGCCAACGCGGTGCTCACGACCGAAAACGACGAACAGGCCGAAGTGCGTGCCGCCGAAAAGGGCCGCGATGCAGCCCGCGTGGCGGTGGAAATGGCCAATCTGCTCGAAGCCATCGACATGCTCAGTGGCGACGAAGGATCGGATGAAGACGAAGACGAAGAAGAGGAAGATCGGTAATGAAGAGTGCTCGCCGCCGCGCACGCGAATTTGCGCTGCAAGGGTTGTATCAATGGCTGCTCTCGCGCGACCACGCGGGTGAGATCGATGCGCACCTGCGCACCACCCCTGGCTACGACAAGGCTGACCGTGCTCACCTGGACGCGCTGCTGCACGGCAGCATCCGGGAAGCGGACGCCTTGTCGCAGCAACTCCAGCCGTACCTGGACCGCCCGGCCGCCGAACTGTCGCCGGTCGAACACGCCGTACTCGTCATTGGTGCCTACGAACTGATTCACCACCTGGACATCCCGTACCGCGTGGTCATCAACGAAGCCGTCGAACTCGCCAAGACGTTTGGCGGCGTCGAAGGCTTCCGCTACGTGAACGGTGTCCTCGACAAGTTCTCGGCAGAAGTGCGTCCGGACGAAGTCGCAGCGAACCGTAACGGCGGTCGCGGCAAAAGCGCCTGACGCTCAGCAAGGTGTCTCGGGCCAGCCGCCTGAAGACACCTGCCGCCAGATAGGCCCGACGGGGTCGTTGTCCACCCCGCAGCGCCTACCTGGCCTACCCGGCCAGCCCCTCATCCACTCGTTCCCGTCTCCCCCCGACATCATGGACCGCACCCCTGACCTCACCCCCGCCTCGCTCAAACTCGCGCAACGTGTCGACGACATCGCCCCGTTCCACGTGATGGAGCTAGCCAAGCAAGCGGCGCTGCGGGAGAAGGCGGGACATCATGTGATTCACATGGGGATCGGCGAGCCGGATTTCACGGCGCCCGAGGCGGTGATCGAGGCGGCAGCGAAAGCCATGCGCGATGGGCGCACGCAATACACCGGCGCCATGGGCATCCCCGCACTGCGCGAGGCCATCGCCGGTTACTACCGAAACCACTACGGGGTCGACGTCGATCCGTCGCGGATCGTGGTGACGGCCGGCGCATCGGCCGCGCTCGTGCTGGCTTGCGCCGCTCTCGTTGGCGTGGGCGACGAAGTCCTGATGCCCGATCCCTGCTATCCGTGCAACCGCCATTTCGTCTCGACGTTCGACGGCAAGCCGGTCCTGATCCCCTCGGGCCCGGCGGAACGCTTCCAACTGACGGCCGAGCGTATTGAATCCCATTGGGGCCCGGCGACGAAGGGCGTGCTGCTCGCCTCGCCGTCGAACCCGACGGGCACGTCCATCGAGACGGAGGAACTGTCCCGCATCGTCAAGACCGTGCGTGCACGAGGCGGCTTCACACTGGTCGACGAGATCTATCAGGGGCTCTCCTACGATGGCAAGCCGACAACGGCACTGACTTTCGGCGACGACGTGCTGGTCGTGAGCAGTTTCTCGAAGTACTTCAACATGACGGGATGGCGCCTGGGCTGGCTGGTCGTGCCGCCGTCGATGGTATCGACGTTCGAGAAGCTCGCGCAGAACCTGTTCATCTGCCCGTCTGCCGTGGCGCAACACGCCGCAACGGCCTGCTTCCTCCCGGAGACGCTGGCGATTTACGAATCCCGAAAGGAAGCGTTCCGCGAACGCCGGGATTACATCGCGCCCGCGCTTGAACGTCTTGGCTTCAAGGTGCCCGTGATGCCGGACGGTGCGTTTTACGTCTACGCAGATTGCACTGGCGTATCGCATCCGCACGCCGCCGACAGCGACCGCCTCACGCAGTCGTTGCTCCAGCAGGCAGATGTCGTACTCGTGCCGGGGCTGGACTTCGGTTTTGCCGAACCGCGTCGCTACATCCGGTTGTCTTATGCCACGTCGCTGGCGCAGTTGCATGAGGCAATGGACCGGATCGGAAGGGTCTTCGCGGCGGGCTGACAATCGATAGCGTCGACGAACAGGGAGATACGCGGTCCCCACGCAGCGCGGCGCCACCGGAAAAACAAAAAACCCATCGAATCGCTTCGATGGGTTTTTTGTTGCCTGCGTGCTGCCTCTCTATATAGATAGGCAGCGCGCATGCCGATGACGATTTGCCCGAATGCCATGCGCCGGCCGTGGCGCGCGTCATCCGAGGTCGGTCTCGGATCGTCAGGATCCTTCGATCAGGCAGCGGTGCTGTCGTCGGCCTCGAGCGGCTTGGCCGCCGCAGCGGCCTTACCCGCCGACGTCGACGCTGCCGGCGCAGGCGCCGCCGAGTCGGTCGATTCGTCCGACTTGCCCGCCGAGACCGGCTTTGCCGCCGGCTTGGCGGAACTGACGATCACCGGCGCTTGCGGCGCATTCGGCGAGATCTTGCGGCCCATGGTCACGCCACGCAGACGATCGCGCTCGGCGAGTACCTTGGCGCCATAACCACCATCACCCGTGCTGGTCGAACCGACGTAGAGACGCAAACCACCGGCGAGCGAGCCACCGCGTGCAATGCATTCCTTCAGGATCAACGCACCCACCTTGATATTGGCAAGCGGATGCAGGGCTGCCTCAGGTCCGCCGAAGTACTCAAGCTTGTCCTGATGCACCTTGGACATGACCTGCATGAGGCCCTGCGCGCCCACGGTGCTCTCGGCATACGGGTTGAAGCCCGATTCGATGGCCATCACGGCGAGCAGCAGGAGCGGATCGAGTCCGACTTCCTTACCCGTCGAGTAAGCGGCGCGCACGAGATTGCCCGTCACGTCACCGGCCACGCGATAACGGCGTGCCAGATAGTCGGCGACGGCAATTTGCTCGCGCGTATCCAGCACTTTGGTCGCACGCGCATCGGCGGCCACCCGCTGGTTCGGAATATAAGCGGCGAGGACGGCGGCCGATGGCACGTGTTGTGCCGCTTGCGCCATCAACGTCGCGTCGGACGATGTGCCCTGTGCAACCATGCTGCCGTTGGCGCCCTGCCCGGCCGCATTGGCCGAACCGGTGGCTGCCTCGAGCAGCGGACCCACGCGCGACGCCAGATCGGCGCGCCACGTCGGTCGAGCCCACAGCGCCAGCGTGCCAACCACGGCAACCAGACCGACCGCGCTGGACGTATACAGTCCAACACGACCGCCGTGCCATGCAAGGCGACGCCAATCGCGGCGAGCCGCGGCTACCGTTGCCGCACCGCGTGCGCCAAGCGCACGGACAGCGGCCAGTAGCCAGGGTGATAAACCAGACTTCTTCATACTACGTACTCCGGTTACGCCGTCACCACGGGGTGGCCCCGGGGCGTAAGGAAACGAGCCGACATGCCCGCCAGGCATCCCGTTAAGTGCTCATTTACGGCATATGGAACGAGGCGGTGCATCGCGTTTGTCATTGACGATGCCGCTACCGCCGCAGCGCGCCGACCTGTTCAGGTCCCCGGCGCTGACGAGCTATCGCTCGCGCTGCTTCCTAAAACACTGGCTTCCCGACCTCGGTGAGAAAACCAGCCACTGAAAATCCACGTCGATGTTGTAGTTGTCGCTAAGCTTGAGCGGGTCGGCCTACCCGTCTTCAAAGCCGCCTTTCTGGATTCAACGGGCGGATTGTAGCAGCCACATATAATCCGTCAATACTATGATTAACAAAAATCATTACCAAAAGTAATTTGTAACGGCTGTTTTGCCGTGACGTTCGGGAGCCTTGACCGGTAAAATGCCCTGCCTCACCCCGCGTTTACAAGGGTGCAACCCCGACATTCTGCGAATTCAAACAACCGTTTTCACCGGACGTATGAATTTCGTAAAAATTTTTGGTAACGGTTTGTTTCATGAAATATCTCGATCTTCGTGACTTCACCGCGCAACTGGAGCGATCCGGCCAGCTTCGTCGCGTAGACGTGCCGGTTTCGCCGGTGCTGGAGATGACGGCGCTCGCCGACCGTGTCCTCAAATCGGCAGGCCCCGCGCTGTGGTTTGAACGGCCAACGGGCTACGACATGCCGGTGCTCGCCAACTTATTTGGCACCCCTGAACGAGTGGCGCTCGGCATGGGCATCGACGATGGCGAAAACGCGCTGGGTTCGCTGCGTGACATCGGCCGCCTTCTCTCGACGCTCAAGGAACCGGAACCCCCTCGCGGGTTGAAGGACGCAGGCAAGTTGCTCGGCATGGCCAAGGCTGTCTGGGACATGGCGCCCAAGGAAGTCAGCAGCCCTGTCTGTCAGGAAATCGTATGGGAGGGTGATGACGTCGACCTCGCGCGCCTGCCGATTCAGACCTGCTGGCCCGGCGACGCTGCCCCCCTCATCACTTGGGGCCTGGTCATTACGAAGGGACCTCACCGCAAACGTCAGAACCTCGGCATCTACCGTCAGCAGGTCATCGGCCGCAATCAGGTCATCATGCGCTGGCTCGCTCACCGGGGCGGAGCCCTCGATTTCCGTGAGTTCGCGCAGGCGAATCCCGGCAAGCCGTTTCCGATTGCCGTTGCGCTCGGCGCCGATCCGGCGACGATGCTCGGCGCCGTCACACCCGTGCCCGACACGCTCTCCGAGTATCAGTTTGCCGGTCTGCTGCGAGGCAGCCGCACCGAGCTGGCCAAGTGTCTGACGCCGGGGCTGGAGTCGTTGCGCGTCCCCGCGCGCGCCGAGATCGTGCTTGAGGGCTTCATTTATCCGTCCGAACAAGCCCGCACTATTCCCGACGGCGCCCCGCCACCGCCATCGCGCGGCGCGACAGCGGGTTACGACCACGCCCTCGAAGGTCCCTACGGCGACCACACCGGCTATTACAACGAGCAGGAGTGGTTCCCTGTGTTCACGATCGAGCGCATCACGCTGCGCCGCAACGCGGTCTATCACTCGACGTACACCGGCAAACCGCCCGATGAACCGGCCGTGCTGGGCGTGGCGCTCAACGAAGTCTTCGTCCCACTCCTGCAAAAGCAATTCCCCGAGATCACCGATTTCTATCTGCCGCCCGAAGGTTGCAGCTATCGGATGGCCATTGTGCAGATGAAGAAGGCCTATCCGGGGCATGCCAAGCGCGTGATGTTCGGCGTGTGGAGTTTCCTGCGTCAGTTCATGTATACGAAGTTCATCGTCGTGGTGGACGAGGACGTCGATATCCGCGACTGGAAGGAAGTCATCTGGGCGATCACCACCCGCGTCGACCCGACCCGCGACACCACCCTTGTCGACCAGACGCCGATCGACTATCTCGACTTTGCCTCGCCCAAGGCGGGGCTGGGTTCCAAGATGGGCATCGACGCAACCAACAAGTGGCCCGGGGAAACTTCACGCGAGTGGGGACGTCCCATCGAAATGACCGCCGATGTCGACGCTCGCATGGCGGCGCTATATAAGGATCTCGGCCTGTAAAACCGGCCAGGCAGGGCGAATCGAGAGGCGCGTAATCCGCCGGCGGCCGTCGAGCCGCCGGGATTGCGCGCGCAGCGCCCGTCAATACGGTATGACGTCATGCGGTGCCCATGCGTCAGAAGCCGCGCGCGTCATTGGAGTAAGCTGGCACCCGACACACCGACAAGCCGTATCCGTTTCCGTCCCCCCGCACGACGCGCCCCCCCTGAGCGCGCCGCCCGGTCACCGAGAGGAGAGCTGATCGTGTCATCAACCCGCCAACCTGCGCCCCCTCGCGCATCGGCCAAGGCCCATCCGGCACTGGCCCGTCTGAAAGATCCCGAATTACTCAAGTCCGACGCCTATATTGATGGCGCCTGGACGCCCGCCGACTCGCACGCGACCTTTGTCGTCAACGATCCGGCCACAGACGCCGACATCGCCCATGTTGCCGATCTGGGCGCGAAGGAGACGGAGCGCGCCCTGGTCGCCGCCGAAACCGCGCTGCCCGACTGGCGCCGCAAGACCGGTAAGGAACGTGCGCGCATCATGCGTCACTGGTTCGACCTCATCATGCAGGCGCAGGACGACCTCGGCGCCATCATGACCGCCGAGCAAGGCAAGCCGCTGGCCGAGGCCAAAGGCGAGGTGGCTTATGGGGCGTCGTTCATCGAATGGTTCGCGGAAGAGGCCAAGCGTATCGACGGCGACGTGCTCGGTTCGCCGGAAGGCGACAAGCGCCTGCTGGTACTCAAGCAGCCCATCGGCGTGTGCGCCTCGATTACGCCCTGGAATTTTCCGATCGCGATGATCACCCGCAAGATCGCGCCTGCGATTGCGGCGGGCTGCACGATTGTGGTCAAACCGGCGCGCCTCACCCCGTTGTCGGCATTGGCGCTCGCCGAACTCGCCGACCGCGCCGGGTTGCCCAGGGGCGTGTTCAATGTGGTGACGTCGAAGCACTCGTCGGACGTGGGCAACGTGCTCACCTCGAGCCCGCGGGTACGTCACCTGTCCTTTACGGGGTCCACACCGGTCGGCGCAAAACTCATGGAGCAATGCGCATCGACGATCAAGAAAGTGGCACTCGAACTCGGCGGCCTCGCGCCGTTCCTCGTCTTCGACGATGCGGACGTGGACGCGGCCGTCGAAGGTTGCATCGCCTCAAAGTTCCGCAATGCCGGGCAAACCTGTGTCTGCGCGAATCGCATTTACGCGCAGGACGGCATCTATGACGCCTTCGTCGAGAAACTCACCGCCGCGGTGAGCAAGCTGCGCGTGGGCAATGGGTTTGAACCGGGTGTCGCGATTGGCCCGCTTATCGAAGACGCCGCCGTGACGAAGGTCGAGCGCCACGTTGAAGATGCGCTCGCCAAGGGGGGACGTGTGACCGTGGGCGGCAAAGTGCTGCATGGCCGCTTTTTCGAGCCGACTGTGGTGGCGGACGCCAGCGCCGACATGCTCGTTGCGCAGGAGGAAACGTTCGGCCCGGTCGCGCCGGTCTTCCGTTTCAAGGACGAAGCGGACGGCATTCGTCTGGCCAACGCCTCCGACTTCGGGCTCGCGTCGTACTTCTTCGCCCGCGACGTTGGACGCGTCTGGCGTGTGGCCGAAGGCATCGAAGCCGGGATGGTCGGTATCAACACGGGTCTGATCTCGAACGAGGTAGCACCCTTCGGCGGTGTGAAGCAGTCGGGGCTGGGTCGTGAGGGCTCCAAGTACGGCATCGATGAATACCTTGAAATGAAGTATCTCTGCCTGGCCGGGATGTGAAGGTCATCTGACCCTTTAACACTTTGTAATAGGCGCATTCCCACGTGGAGATCCGCGTCCTGACTGGCTTGCCCGCAATTCTCTGTAACGTCGCCCAACCGGACGCCATCGGGAAAGTGTTACAAAGTCCCACAGAAGCAGGTCGCCTCGGGTAGAATCGCGCTTTTTTCGCGAACGGCGACTCCGACCCCAATTCGGGCAATGCACGCTCCCCCGTGCAGCGCGACATGGGAACGGTCGATATTCGCGAAGCCGATCAACGGAAGTCGTGTCCGTCAGCGCCGCCCCCGCGCCGTCATACGCTTTGTGACGGTGACCGGCCTGCCGGCAGTTTGTCCGCCCTCGCGCAGCGTACCGCCCCGCCCTCATCGGGGCCGGTGCCCTGCTCCCCCCGGGCGTGGAGAAGACATCGAATGGATAACAATCAATCCCTCATGCGCAACATCGGGCCGTTTGCCCTGATGTTGACCGGGCTCGGCTCGATCATCGGTTCGGGCTGGCTGTTTGGCGCCTGGAAAGCTGCCAAGATTGCGGGCCCCGCCGCCCTTCTCGCCTGGATCATTGGCGCTATCGTGATTCTGGCCATCGCACTCACCTACGCCGAACTGGGCGCGATGTTCCCCGAATCGGGCGGCATGGTGCGTTATTCGCGTTATTCGCACGGCAGCCTGGTCGGCTTCATCGCGGCCTGGGCCAACTGGATCGCTATCGTGTCGGTAATTCCGATCGAGGCCGAAGCGTCGATTCAGTACATGAGCACATGGCCATACGACTGGGCGCACAGCCTGTTCGTGGATGGCACACTCACCACGAGTGGCCTCGTGCTCTCGGCGCTGCTCGTGATCGTCTATTTCATGTTGAACTACTGGGGCGTGAAACTCTTCGCTCGCGCCAACACGGCGATCACGCTGTTCAAGTTCGCGATTCCGGCTCTGACGATTGCGGGTCTGATGATTGCGGGCTTCCACCCGGGCAACTTCAATCTGGTGGAGCACGGCGGCTTCGCGCCGAACGGCATGTCGGCTGTACTCACGGCTGTTGCCACGTCAGGCATTGTGTTTGCGTTCAACGGCTTTCAGAGTCCGGTGAATCTCGCAGGCGAAGCACGCGATCCGGGCCGCAGTATTCCGTTCGCGGTGGTCGGCTCGATCCTGCTCGCAACCGTGATCTATTTGCTGCTGCAAGTCGCCTACATCGGGGCACTGACTCCCGAACATCTGGCAGGCGGCTGGCACATGGTGAGCTTCAGTTCACCGTTTGCCGAACTGGCAATTGCCCTGGGCCTGAACTGGCTCGCCATCGTGCTCTACTTCGACGCGTTCCTGAGCCCAAGCGGCACCGGCACCACGTATATGGCCACCACGAGCCGCATGATCTACGCGATGGAACGCAACCGCACGTTGCCCGAAATCTTCGGCCGCGTGCACCCGCTGTACGGCGTGCCACGCCCAGCCATGTGGTTCAATCTGGCGATCTCGTTCATCTTCATGTTCTTCTTCCGTGGCTGGGACTCGCTCGCCGCCGTGATTTCGGTGGCCACGGTGATCTCGTACCTGACCGGCCCAATCAGTGTGATGGCGCTGCGTCGCGCAGCCCCGGAGATGGATCGCCCGCTCCGTCTGCCAGGACTGTCGCTGATTGCGCCGTTCGCCTTCGTCTGCGCTTCGCTGATTCTTTACTGGGCACGCTGGCCACTCACCGGTCAGATCATCGTGCTGGTCGTCGTGGCGCTGCCGGTCTATTTTTACTATCAGGCGAAGGACAAATGGCAAGGCTTCGGCCGCGACCTCAAGGCGTCGTGGTGGCTGATCAGCTATCTGCCCGTGATGGCGCTCTGCTCGTTTATCGGTAGCAAGGAATTTGGCGGTATCGGCCTGCTGCCCTACGGCTGGGACATGGTGATCGTGGCAGCGCTCTCTCTCGCCTTCTATCACTGGGGCGTCAAGGCCGGATGGCGCACGCCCTACCTCGCCGAGGAACGCGAGCAAGACGCAGCCAGCATGGAAGGCATGCCCGCGCTCTCTCACTAAGCTCGTGTTTTTTCTGTCTGTCTTCGGGGGATGCTCTCAACACCTCCCCCCAGACGGACCGGGGCCCCTTTCCGCCTCTCAGACATAAACCCAACTCGCTGCAGAAAGGGGCCCCGGTCCATCCCCCTCCACGCCCTCAGCACTTCCACCGAAACCCTCCCCCTCTTTCAACATTTCACGCTGTTTGGGGGCGTCTTCATTCGCCTTTTTTTTCGGTCTCGCTTATCGGTGCGCGCGCCGACGTTCGATGAACAAGCTGTTGCCCAGCGCCCGCTTCGCCATCTTCTTTGCGTCAGCCGCCGCCGCCGATACTTCCACATGTGACGGGAAGCTCTCAGGGGTGACCGCCACTACACCAATCGACAAGCTCGTGATCGGATGGAAAATCACCATGCCACGACGATCCTCCGCCTCAAACCCTCCCGCCGCAATCTGATCCGGATGGAAGTATTCCGTCACCGCTTCTCCAAATCGCGTGAGCGCTTCCCGGCATCGCGCCTCCCAATCCGGACTGCGAAATAGAATCAGAAAGTCGTCGCCGCCAATGTGCCCAAGGAAATCCCGCTCGGGATTGCGCACCGCCATCAGGACTCGCGCGACCAGTTGAATCAAGTCGTCGCCGCGTCGATAGCCGAATACGTCGTTGAACGGCTTGAAGTTGTCGAGATCGACATAGCACGCATGGAACGACTGCCGCTCGCCAATCATGCGATCCATGTAGTCATCGATCGGTACATTGCCCGGCAACAACGTCAACGGATTCGCGTAACGCGCCGCATCCAGCTGCATATCGGTGATGTGACGCATGAGCGCATGGCCCTGCGCGACACCAAAATATCGCCCCTGATCCGTCACGATGAATCCCGCCGCAATCTGCCGACTCGCGCCCTCGGCAATCATGCGACTCAAATCTTCCATGCGCGCAGTCTTGTCGAACGTGAGCGGACGCGGCTCCATCACCGCAGAACATGGCTTGCGGCCATATAACTCTCGCGTGAACGGGCGCGCGAACCGGCCAATGAGCGAAGCGCGTCCAATCAATCCCACCGCGCGATCACGCTCGACCACCGGCAGGACCTCCAGCGCCGGATCACTCTCGAAACGCGCCACTACATCCTCGCTACGCGTGTCTGGCGACACCGGCTCGACATACGCGGCAATGCGCTCGAGCGTCACATTGCCCGAACCCAGTTGGCCTGGCTGCTGGTGCACGTAGGCACGACGCTCGTTCACGACTTCCTGCACGTTGGCCGTGATCGCCCGCTGCGGCTGCGCTTCCGGACGCGCAATGAAGTACCCCTGGCCGAGGAAGATGCCAAGATCGCGCACGACCTGCAGTTCTTCGGCGTGTTCGATACCTTCGGCAATGACGCGCGTGCCGCTGGTCTCCGCGATCTGCCGTATCGAGCGCACGAACTGAAGTTTGACGGTGTCGCTATCGATACCGTCGACGAAATGCCGGTCGATCTTGACGTAGTCGGGTCGCAGCTCGGACCAGAGTCTGAGGCTGGCGTAGCCCTCACCCATGTCGTCCAGCGCCACTTCGAAGCCCAGTGCACGATACGCGGCGAGCGAGGCCCGTGTGCTCGCCAGATCGAGTGTCGGCGCATGCTCGGTCAGTTCGAGCACCACGCGCTCGGGCGCGAGGCGGAACGACTGGAGCATGGCGAACGTCTCGTCGAGCCCCAACGATTCGCTCACACCACCACCCGGTTGCGCTCGGGTGACGGGACCAATATTCAGGAACAGACGTTCAGGCAGATTCTGTTCGACGAATCCGCGCAGCACCGCGCGGCGACACGCCAGTTCGAGCGGACCGACCAGTCCATGCCGACGCGCGGCGGCAAACAACGCCATCGGCGAGTGAATCGATGTGCCAGCCGGCCCTCGCACCAACCCCTCGTATCCGGCGATTTCGGATGTCCGGAAGTCGAGAATCGGCTGAAATACGCAGGTCAGGCCAATGCCTTCGCATAGCTCGGCGAGCAAGACGCTCTCGTCGGGATCGGCATACGGTGAGGCAGCGCTGGCAGGCGAGGATTTCGCTTCGCGCGATGCGCCGGGCGTGTCGAGGCGCTCCGACGGACGTGTCGCGACAGGCGGGAGAGGGTTCAACTGAGACTCCGTAATTCGGTGCGGTGCGCCGCCATCATGCAAACTGCAATGCGTTGTGCGGGCATGTATCGGGCGCAATCCTGCGCGCCGAAGGCAAGTGCGCTCCGATGAAGTGTCTCACCCGTATTCCCCGTGCTTCGCGTGCGGTAGCTGCTCTGTGGCCCATATCCGCGTCTTGTGACGGTGCCCGCAGGCACCCTCTTTTACTTGGCACTCAGGCTATCGCCGTTTTTTGACAGAACGGTGACAGTGCCGGAATTGCCACACACCCGGAGACCGCCAAATCCCGGCATATCACCTGACAGAAAAGCTCACCGCGTCGGGCCGATCTCCGACACCGGGACGAAAAAAAACGGCAACGCCGCAAAGCGTTGCCGTGTCTTGTGGTCGCCTCCATGCTCTGGAGCAACCGTCGGGAACTTACCAGGCCGTCACGACCGAGCCACCGAATTTCTGCTCGATGAATGCCTTCACTTCCGGCGAGTGGTAAGCCTTGATCAGCTTGGCCACCCACGGCTTGCTCTTGTCGGCGGTACGAATGACCAGCACGTTGGCATACGGGCCGTTGGCGTCTTCGATGGCGAGCGAATCGCGTTTCGGGTTCAGGCCGGCTTCCATCGCGAAGTTGGTGTTGATGACGGCCACGGCCACGTCGTCAAGCGAGCGCGGCAGTTGAGCAGCGTCCAGTTCTACGAACTTCAGCTTTTTCGGGTTCTCGACCACGTCGAGCGGCGTTGCCTTCAGACCGGCATCGGCACGCAGCTTGAGCAGGCCCTGCTTTTGCAGCAACAGCAGCGCACGGCCGCCATTGGTCGGATCGTTCGGCAGCGACACTTTGTCGCCCGACTTGAGATCGGCCAGCGACTTGAGCTTCTTCGAGTAGATGCCCATCGGGAAGATCACGGTCTTGGCGATCGACTCGAGCTTGTAGCCACGGTCTTTCACTTGCGCGTCGAGGTACGGCTGGTGCTGGTAGCTGTTCACATCCAGATCGCCCGACGACAGTGCGGCATTCGGCTGCACGTAATCGCTGAATTCGATGACCTTGATGTTCAGGCCGTCCTTGGCCGCCACTTTTTTCACTTCATCGAAGATCTGGGCGTGCGGGCCGCCCGTGACACCGACCTTCAGGTTGATGGCATCGGCTGCGGCAGCAGGCGCGGCGAATTGGGTGGCGAAGACCGTAGCGGCACCGACGCCGGCCAGCAGCTTGAAAATCTTACGACGTTGCATAGAAAACCTCGCGTGTGTGTGAAGTGCCGGTTCGCCGGCGACGTTGTTATACGAAGCGTGATTACTTATGGCTCAGACGGCGCACCAGCCAGTCGCCGAACGTCTGCACCAGTTGCACAAAGACAATCAGGATCAGCACGACAGTGATCATGACTTCCGGCAGGAAGCGTTGATACCCGTATCGGATGCCCAGATCGCCCAGACCGCCGCCCCCGATGGCGCCGGCCATCGCCGAGTAGCCGACGAGACTCACGAACGTGATCGTCAGGCCCGCCACGATACCGGGCAATGCCTCGGGCAGCAGCACCTTCATGACGATCTGACCGGTTGTCGCGCCCATCGATTGAGCCGCTTCGATGAGGCCACGGTCGACCTCGCGCAGCGCGGTCTCCACCAGACGCGCCACGAACGGTGCAGCAGCAATGGTCAGCGGCACCACGGCGGCCATCGTGCCGATGGACGAACCGACGATGAGTCGCGTGAACGGAATCACGGCTACGAGCAGGATGATGAACGGTGTCGAGCGCACGGCGTTGACGATGATGCCGACGATGCGATTGGTCGGCAGGTTCTGCAACACGCCATTACGATCCGTCAGATACAGCAGCACGCCAAGCGGCACGCCAACGACCGCACCAATCAGGCCGGAAATCCCGACCATGATGAGCGTCTCCCAGAACGAGGAGACGAACAGATCGAACATTTCACTCCACATGGCTCAGCTCCTCAACGACAACGCCCTGACTGGCGAGGAACGCCATGGCTTCGGCCACGCGGGCCGGGGTGCCGCCCGCCAGGACGGCGAGCGATCCGAAGGCCTGCCCCTGGATCTCGTCGATCTGGCCATGCAGGATATTGAAATCGAGTTCGTAGCGGCGAATCGCCTCGGACAGCAGCGGCTGATCCACACCCGCGCCGGAAAACGCCAGACGATACAGATGGTCGTGGCCATTGCCGATGCGCGATGCGACACGTTCGCGAACGCCCTCGGGCAATTCCTGTGCGATCACGTCACCGATGAGCGCACGCGTGACTTCGTGGCGCGGGCGCAGGAACACGTCGATCACCCGCCCCTGCTCAACCACACGGCCGGCGTCGAGCACGGCAACACGGTCACATACCTGCTTGATGACCTCCATCTGGTGCGTAATCAGCACGACGGTCAGTCCCAGCTCGCGATTGATTCGCTTGAGCAGTTCAAGAATCGAACGCGTGGTCTCGGGGTCGAGCGCCGACGTGGCCTCGTCCGAAAGCAATACCTGCGGCTCGCTCGCGAGCGCACGGGCAATCCCTACACGCTGCTTCTGACCACCGGAGATCTGCGCCGGATAACGATCCTTCTGCGCCGTCAGGCCCACGAGTTCGAGCAACGGCAACACCTTCGCACGAATCTCGGCAGCCGACATGCCCGCCAGCTCCAGCGGCAGCGCCACGTTGTCGTAGACGGTGCGCGAGCTAAGCAAGTTGAAGTGCTGGAAGATCATGCCGATGCGACGGCGCGCCTGACGCAACTCGTCCGAGGACAACGACGTCAGATCCTGGCCGTCCACGCGCACTGTGCCGTCGCTCGGGCGATTGAGCAGGTTGATCACGCGCACAAGCGTGCTCTTGCCGGCGCCGCTTCGGCCAATGATGCCGAAAACTTCGCCGCGCTCGATCGACAGGCTGATATTGGAAAGCGCGTCGATCGGCCCCTTGGGTCCAGCAAATCGCTGGGTAATGTTCTGGAGTTCGATCATGCAAAAAAATGGCAGCCCCACTGCCTGAACTGCTCGCAGTGCCGCCGCCTTGACCCGGTATATAGCGCAAAGGCGACATTCTAGCCCATGCATCTAAATAGTTGAAAATAATAAAATTTGATCTCTTTATACCGGATTTCGCCTTAAGTAAGGGTTGCCCGGCGATGGCGAAACGAGAGGTCGTCGCCGCGTGCCGCAATGCAACAAGAAACGGGAGCGCAGCAGGATGCCTGCCCTCTCAAACGGGAAAAAGTGAGGTGATTGCGCTAATCGGAAGTTCGATTCCCGAAGCATGGGAATAGGAGGCGAGGCGGGATGTCTGCACCGGATCGCCTCGGCAATCCGGAAAATGGGGAAATGTCAGGCCTGCCGGCTGGAGGCAAAATCGTCGAGCACTTCGATCACGCGGTCGAATTCCAATGACTTGTCGAAGAAGTACTGCACACCCAACTGCTGGCAACGTTTGCGATACGTCGCCAATGCGTAGTTCGTCAGCACAATGGCCATGAGTTGCGGCAACAGGCCTGCGTCGTGCAGATACGACAGCACGTCCATGCCCGAGCCGCGCCGCAATTGAATATCGACAATCACCGCGTCGAACTGGTCTTCCTTCAATGTGCGAACCGCGTCGTCAGCAGTCTCCGCCACACCTGCCACCTGAAGCATCCCGGTCGACCCGAGCGCTTCGGACAGGCTCTCGCGAATTACCGCCGAGTCTTCGATCAACAGCACCTTGAGGGGCAAACCGGACCCCGTATGCGTTGCCGCGTTCCCGGTTGACATCACAAGCCTCTCTTTTCCATCAACTGATCAGGCCGTTCTTGAGCGCATAGAGCGTCAGGTCGGCATTGGTCTTCAAATGCATTTTTTCCAGCACACGTGCGCGATACGTGCTGACAGTCTTCACCGACAGATGCAGTTCGTCGGCGATTTCCGTGGGGGTGCGTCCCTGTGCAAGCTTGCAGAACACCTGGAACTCGCGCTCCGAGAGTTGTTCATGCATGGGCTCGTCGATCGGCTTGTCCAGCTTCTGTGCGAGCAGATCGGCCGTTCCCTCACTGACATACCGGTGGCCGCGCGCCACCGTGCGAATCGCCCGGATGATTTCCTCGGGCGGCGCATCCTTCATCAGATAACCGTTCGCCCCGGCGCGCAGCAAATTCACGGCGTACTGCGCTTCGGGGTAGGTCGACAGGAACAGCACCCCCTGCTCGGGACGCAATTGCTTGATCACTCGCAGGGTGTCGATGCCGTTCTTGTCAGGCATGGCGATATCCAACAGCACGACATCGAACTCGGTGTTGCGAACGGCATGAATCACCTCGTCGCCACTCGCGGCCTCGCCCAGCACTTCCATGTCCGATTCGTCGGCAATGAACTGCTTGAAGCCAGTACGAACGATCGCGTGGTCGTCGGCAATCAGGATTTTTATTGTCGTCAATGACATCTAAGCTCCAGAGACTGTCCCCATCGGCCCGATGGCGCTGTCCACATGTTTTGGCTGTGCAGGCCATGGCCGTCACCGCGGGTTATTCGCGCTCGAGCAGGTCGTGCATATCGTCGGCATGCTCCTCCTCGACCGCCAGGATTTCCTCGAGCATGCGTCGCGTCGTCGTGTCCCGGTCTCCCAAATAATGAATCATCTCGCGGTAACTCTCAATCGCAATACGCTCTGCCACGAGATTTTCGCGAATCATGTCCCGCAGATTGCTCCCCGTGACGTATTCCGCATGGCTACGCGCCGAGAGCCCATCGGGTGAAAAATCGGGTTCGCCGCCCAGTTGCACGATCCGCGCCGCAATGCGATCCGCGTGATCCTGTTCCTGCATTGCGTGTTCCGCGAACTCGGCCGCGACCGGCTCTGCGTGAATGCCGGTGGCCATGAAATGGTGGCGCTTGTAGCGCAGCACGCACACCAGCTCGGTAGCCAGTGCGTCGTTGAGCATGTGCACGACCGCATCGCGATCGGCACGGTAATCTTCCGTGACGGCACCTTCGTCGAGATGCTCACGGGCACGCTCGCGCAATGCACGAACGTCGATCTCGAAGTCTTCACCCGCGTGCTTGCTGTGACCATTGCCTTTCATCGCGGGCTGGCCATGAGTCTTGACCTGGTGCTTGGCGTGCTTGGCGGTTTGCATGAGCGAATCCTCCTTGGTAGGGGTTTGCGGGGATGGGGGCGTTGAATCCACGTGGGCGTGTGTCGCAATCGGACCTCGCACCGGGCGGACCGTCGGGCGGTTCAGACCGCCCCGCCCGCCCGGGCAGGCCGAACGAGAGGTACGCGTCTATCGTCGGACCACCCCGAAAAGCAGCGTGACCAGAAAGATCACCAGGAAAATGAAGAACAGAATCTTGGCAATCTCGGCCGCACCGGCAGCAATTCCCGTGAAACCGAAAACTGCGGCGATCAACGCGATCACGAAAAACACGACAGCATAGTGAAGCATCGCAACCTCCTTGAATGGGAACGGCCCGTGAGCGGCATGACTGACGCATCACGGAATCGCTGCAACGCGAGATCCTGCGCCGCAGCGCACCGTCTAATCGACGATCTTCTTGGCGACGGTAAGTCCAAGCAGCAGGAAGATCACGAACAGCACCAGGAACAGCACAAACAGAATCTTCGCGATCCCGGCAGCACCGGCAGCGATCCCCGTGAAGCCCAACACGCCGGCTACGATGGAGATCAGTGCAAATAGCAAAGCCCACTTCAACATAGCGCTCTCCTTGGTTATGGCATCGTTTTCCGGAGACATTCCTGGCATCCGACGGTGTGACATCGTGTTACACACTGCGACGCAAACTATCGGACGCTGAGTGTATGGTAGGGAATGCGCGTCGGCTGGACTGCCCGGCCGGCGCTGGTTTTTGCGTAGGAATTCGCTGACAATTCGCGAAATGACGCGATTTTCGACTTATGATCGAAGCGAGCCTTACCTATCGAATTCCCCGCTGAATCACCTCAAAACCACCCGACAAACGCCCCCATGCCCCGATTGTTGACGTCCTGGCTGCGCCGCCGAAGCTGGATCATTGCCATGATTGCCGCGATCCTCATCACGGTCGGGAGCCTGATCGGGCTGGAGTCGGCGCACCGCCGCCTCGCCTCCACTTACGAGACCGCCCTACAGGCCATGACGGCGGCCAACGAGCTCAACGAGATCATGGCGCGCACCTCCACTGTGGTCTCCAGCCAGCGCGGCTACCTGCTCACGAACAACGCGATCTATCTCGACCCCTATCTGTCGGCGGTGCGACGCATTCGAGACCTTGCCGCGCTCATCATCCAGCATTACGAAGATGTCGGCGATGCCCAGGCCACAAGGGACTTCGCCAACGTGATGACATTGTTCTCGCAGCGCATTACCGCGATGGAAACGGCGCGCGCAGCGGTCAAGCAAGGGGAGATGAGCATCGAGGAAGCGCTCTCGCCCGCCAACCTCGGCATGGGCACGATGGAGCCGGTGCAGAACGCCATCACGGACCTCTACAACCGCGAGCTGGCGCGCGCACGTACCGCGCAGGACGACGGCCGCTTCGATCAGGCAATCTCGGCGATAAGCGCCGGCGCCCTCTCGGTGCTCACCATCCTGCTGTTTATCCTGCTGTTCCGCACTCTCGGCCGGCAAATGCGACAGGAAGAACTGGCGCGCGAACAGTTGCGCGAACAGCAAGCGCATCTGGACCGGCTCGTGCGCGAACGTACCGAACAGCTCGACGAGTTGGCGACCCACTTGCAAAACGTCAGCGAAGACGAGAAGACGCGCCTCTCACGGGAGTTGCACGATGAACTGGGTGCGATTCTCACCGCCTGCAAAATGGACGTCACGTGGGCCCACCACAAACTGCGCGCGACCGATCCCTCCATCGCAGAGAAGCTGGCCCGCGCACAGCGCAATCTGGACTCGGGCATTCAAACCAAGCGCCGCATCATCGAAAATCTGCGCCCCACGGTGCTGATCAACTTCGGTCTGGTCACCGCATTACGCTCGCTTGCGGAGGAAACCGCAGATCAGCAACATTGGCAACTCGATCTCGATCTGCCAGAAGAAGATTTCGCACTGCCAGAGTCGACCGCCATCGTGCTGTTCCGCGTTGCTCAGGAGTCGCTCACGAACGCCGGCAAATACGCGCGTGCCACCGCTGTGCGCGTCGCGCTGGCATGCGACGGTCAACGAGTGCGTCTGGAAGTCATCGACAACGGCATCGGCCTCACGCGCGATCAGTTCAACAAGCCCAAGACGCATGGCCTGTTCGGCATGCGACAGCGTGTATCGGCCAAGGGTGGACGCATCGACATTCATTCGCTGCCGCAACGCCTCGGCACCGAAATTCAGGTCGTGCTGCCGCTGTGCAATCCCGCCGATGCACCTGACATCGCCACGGAAGTGACCGAGAGCACAGCGCCGCAAGCCCCCGTTGCCGGCACCACCGGTGCCGCCGACAACGGCACCGGCGAAGCGCCGCAAACGGCGCAAACGCCTGAATCGCAGCCATCCCCCCAAGCCGCCAAGCCCCCCACGCCGCCCGTCGGAATGCACTGACAGCGCAACCCGACTCCGCCTACACCGCAACGCTGACGCGGCTGACAGCGCGAACGTTTCGCACTCCCTACCATGGAATCACTTGCCGCCCTCATGGCGCGGTAACGACGCGGGTAACGACGCGGGCAATCATGCACGACGCTGTGCATGCAGTCGCACGAAACACACCTGAACCCAACATGAAGGAGTTGCTATGAACTCGGATCTGATCAAGGGCAAGTGGAACCAGCTTAAGGGTGAAGCCAAGAAGCAGTGGGGCAACCTGACCGACGACGATCTGCTCAAGATCGAAGGAAACCGCGACAAGTTCGTGGGCGTGATTCAGGAACGCTATGGCAAGGCCAAGGCCGATGCCGAACGCGAAGTCGACACCTGGAACAACCAGCACAAGCTCTGGTAAGCGAGTGTCACCGGCCCGCCGGGAGGCGGGCCGTCACCGCTCTCTCGCGCCTTCCTTGCGCTTTTCCGGCGCCTCGGACGACATCCTCTCTCAAAGGAGAAATCAAAATGAAACGATTGATCGCCATTGCACTGCTCTCCGGCTTCGCGCTGGGTCTCGCCGGCTGCAACACCATTCACGGTGCGGGCAAGGACGTTGAAAAGGGTGGCGAAGCCATCCAAGGCGCCGCAGACCGCAACAAGTAACGCGGGCATCCCGCCAGCCCCCTGACACGCGATGCATCGGCATCGCGCCTCATGCTCGTTCCAATGCCAGCCCAAAGGAGGACTTTGAGATGTCACATCGAATCGCCATGAACTTCCTCACCTGCGCCTGTCTCGCAGCAGGTGCCGCGGGAATGATGGGCACATCGGCAGCCACTGCGGCCGACGCCGCCGCCAAGGATCGTTACGACGCCGCGCAGAAATCTGCCGAGGCCGACTACAAGGCATCGGTGGCGCGCTGCGAAGATCTCAAGGACAACGCGAAGAAGGTCTGCGTCGAGAACGCCAAGGGTAACGAGAAGGTTGCCAAGGCCGTTGCTGAAGCCGACTACAAGCAAACGCCCAAGGCACGTTACGACGCCGCCGTCGCCAAGGCCGACGCCGATTACAGCGTCGCCAAGCTGCGCTGCGACGACAAGAAGGGCAACGAGAAGGACGTTTGCGTCAAGGACGCGGACGCCGCCAAGACCAAGGCCTACGGCGATGCCAAGGTCATGCGCACGAGCCGCGAATCGTCGAAGGACACCATGGCCGCACGCCAGGATGCCAATGCCGATGCGAACAAGGCGCAATACAAGGCAGCGGTTGAGCGTTGCGACAGCATGACCGGCAACAGCAAGGACGCCTGTGTCGCGGACGCCAAGGCGCGCTTCAACCAGTAACCGGGAATCACCGGGCATCCGCCCGAAGTCTCAGGACGATTCAGGGCGATTGCCCCAAAAGCAAAGCACAACGGCAGGTCGACCGGTTTGGCAGGGAGGAGACGGTGTCTCGTAGGCAGGAGAGACGCCGACAGCAGGCGGATGCCGTGTATGCGGCATCCGCCGCTGTTTTTGCGCCACATGACCGGGGCCGTCATGTAAATGAATGTAACAAGTGTCGCTCGACACCGCGCCCCCACGCGCGAATACCCCCCTGCGGCACGTCAACCGAAACGAGCGCAAAGCGTTGATTCTGCATAGAATAGGGGCCTGATTCACACGTTTGGCGGCCGCTTTTCTACGCCCGAGCGTTCCCTATGCCGTGTCAATGCGCATACTTTGCAACAATTGCGCCACGCCTGCGTTTCGGAACTTCAGTAAAGTTAAGTCAAGGAATCTGACGAACCAGGGTGCCGGCGGGCACCAGGCGCGTCGAGCGGCATGGTGCCGTTCGGGCGCTGTCATCAGTACGCTGCCAAGTCCGCAGGAGAAATGTCATGAAAACCAAGTTTGCCGCCCTTGCCATCGCCGGGATCGCGCTCGCCGCGGGTGCGATCGGCACGGCGCAGGCGCACGTCTCGGTCGGTATCGGTATTGGTGTGCCGCTGGTCGTCCCCGGCCCGGTGTATGCCCCGGCTCCGGTGTACGTGGCGCCGCCTCCGCCGGTCTACTATGCGCCGCCGCCCGTCTACGTCGCCCCCGCACCGGTTTACTACGGCGCGCCGCCGCCGGCTTATTACGGTCGTCCGTACTATGGCGGATACGGGCACGGCTACTGGCGCCACGGCCGCTGGTATCGCTATTGATCCACGGCCGGCAGGCCAGGCCATGGAAAACACAACGCGCCACCGACCTTGCAGTCGGTGGCGCGTTGCTTTTCATGCGGTGAACGACGTGCGTGCCTGCCCCCCACTAACGCGCCACCCGGTAAGCGATCCGAAAGCCCCCCCAATGACGCCCGTTCACATAGATCGGTGCCGAGGCGTCTTTCATCACCACGAACTCGCCCCCGCCCATGTCGCGCCGGTAGGTCTGGAGCAGCAGCGGTTTGGTGTTGCGTCCGGCGGCCGCGCCCGTGCGATCGTTGAAGAGACGGCGGTTGCGGCAATGCGCTGCGTTCCACACCGGGTCGTTCGTTGGCGACTGTGAGAACTTGCGGTTGTGCGTCGGCAGATAGCCATTCTCGTCGACCGCGGCACAAAACGTGATGCGCTCGTTGAGCCCGAGCAACGGTTCCTGAATCGCCGGCAATGTCTCGTCAGTGAAGCGAGTGAAGCGCGCCATCAACTGCTGCGGGTTCGACCCCGGAATCGGTTCGTAGCGACGGTCGAACAACTCCTGCTCGCTGATCTTGCCCTTGGCCAGCGCGGCCTCGAAACTCTCCCCCACTTGCTTGGCCGCCCGGCGCACGGCGCGAATGAACGGAGTGTCCTCCGTCTCCACGTCGGCTTCGGCGATCAGGCCGATCAGATGCTCCGAGACGGACAGCAACCCGTTGATTCGCTCGCGGGCGCTTTCGACGTGTTCCGCCGAATGCGAGACCCCATCGGCCATTTCGTCGACGTGGGCGGCGAGTGTCGTGCATTCGTTTTCGATGACTTCGCTGACTTCGGCGATCTGCCCAGCCTGACGATCGAACGTATCGAGCGCCGTGCCGGCGGTCTCGATCACGCTCGCAATGGCGCGGGTGCCTTCGCGCGCATCGTTGGCGCGAGCGACATTGGCATTGCTCTCACGCATCAGACGTTCGGTACGCTCGCCCAACGCCGCGAGGGTGTGCTCGATTTGCTGCGTCGCCTCCGCGGTCTTGCTGGCGAGCAATTTGACTTCCGTCGCCACGACCGCGAAGCTGCGGCCGGCCGCCCCCGCGCGCGCCGCTTCGATCGCCGCGTTGAGCGCGAGCAGATTGGTCTGACGAGCGATGACGGAAATGCCCTCGGCCACCTTCCCCACATGATCGAGGGCGTCACGTAGTCCGGCGATCTCACCCGCCATACCGGACACGCCCTCCACCAAGCCGTGAATGGAAGCCAGCGACGCATGCGCCGTGTTGCGCGACGCCGAAATCTCAGCGCTTGCGCGTTCAGCGACGTCGCGTGCCTCGCGTGCTGCGCTCGCGATGCGCTGATTCCCTTCGCTGGTATCGGAGGCGGCCCGGCGAAGGTCTTGAAACACTTCGGCCTGGCGCTTGATTCGAACGGCGATTTCGTCGACGTTACCGGCGATATCGCACAACTCAACGCCGAGGGTGCCCGCGCTCTCGGCCACCTCGTTCATGATAGCGACGGTCTGCGCCGCTCCCCTGGTGCGCGTGAATAGCCCCATCGTCAGTCTCCTCGCATCTCTGATCTGCTTGTTATGACGAGGGCGCGACATCCGCCGGAACTGCCGGAAACGCCGGGAAGACGTTCGCGCCGCACGCTGATGTGTCGAAAAGTATAACGGGAGAAAAAACGGCTGACTTGAGGGTTTCCTCGCTTGCTACAACGCCCGCAGCCCCCGCATTTCCGACTTTGTGGGGCCACCCTCTCACGCAGGGCTTACGCGGGACTTACTGCCTCTCGGGCTGGCTCGCAGACGCCGCGTGGCCGATCGCTGCGCGTAGCGCCTCGCCGACGGCAATGACCAATCCGCCGGCGTCGCGGCGGTGCAGCAAGGCGATTTTGCTGTCGGCGTTGGCGTCGTCGAGCGTCACGCGTCGCACCTCCGGCCCGGCCATGGCGGCAAGGCTTTGCGGCACGATGGCCACCCCAAATCCCGCCGCGACGAGATTCACGAGCGTTGCCTTGCGCGACGTCGCCACGGCAGCCTTCGGGAAAAAGCCATGCTGCTGGCACAACTGCGCGACACGGTAGCTCAATCCGCCACGCTCGCGATGTGGCAGCGACACAAACGGCTCGGCGGCCAGCGCCGCCACGCTTACCGACGTCTCGCCCGCCAGCGCGTGGCCCGGCGGCACCAGCAGCAGCAAGCGTTCGGTCGCGAGGGTCTCGCACATCAACGACGCCGCCGGGCGCAGCACCGGCAACCGCACCAGTCCCAGATCGATACGCCCCGCCTCGATGTCGTCCTGCTGCTGCTCCGAGGACAGGGTCGAGATGTCGACGCTCACGCCGGGATTGGCTTGAAGATGGGCCAACAAGGCGGCGGGCAACGTGCCGGCGAACGGTACCGAGCTCGAATGCGCCAGGCGTACCGTGCCCTGCTCACCGCGCGCCACGCTGCGCGTGAGGGCCACCGAGCCTTCGAGTTCTGTGAGCACACGCCGCGCCTCGTTCACGAACGTCCGTCCCGCAGGCGTGAGCGTCACGCCCTTGGACGAGCGCTCGAGCAACACCGCCTGCAACTCGCGCTCAAGTTCCGAGATCTGGCGGCTCAGCGCCGATTGTGCAACGAACAAACGTTCGGCCGCCGCACTGAACCCACCGGCGTCGACCACTTCCAGGAAATACCGCATCTGCCGCAGCGACACCATGACCATGCCGTTTCGAGATCGAATATCGCCACATTCTATATTGGCGCGCCTCCGGCACACGGCCCTATGCTGACGAGCATCCCGCGCAGGTCCTGTGCGGCCCCTGGCCCGCTTCGCTCACCTCTCATCCCTGCCCCGTCACCATGCTTTCGACGTTGTCTCTGCCGATCCTCGACACCCTTCTCGCCGCCCTCCCGACGCCCGGCCACTGGCTACTGATGAGCGCTGCGCTCGTCGTCGCTTATGTCATCTTCGGCGTGGCGGGCTTCGGCACAGCACTCGTTGCCAGTCCCATCCTCGCCTATGCCATGCCGGTCGCACAGATCGTGCCGATGTTGGCCTTGCTCGATTTCGGCGCAGCCTCGGGCAATGTGGTGCGCAACGCCCGTGCCGCAGACGTCGGCGAGTTGCGCCGTCTGGTGCCTGCCATCATCGCCGGCAGTCTTGCCGGTGCCGCGCTGTTGCTGACGTTACGACCCGACGTCCTGTTGCGCGCGCTGGCCTGGTTCATCTGCGGCTATGCCGTGTTCTCGCTGATCGGACCGCGCGCAAAATCGCGTCTGTCGCAGGCATGGGCAGTGCCGTTCGGGGCGCTGGGCGGCATGTTCGGCGCGATGTTCGGTAGCGGCGGCTTCATCTTCGCGATCTATCTGACGAGTCGGCTCGAGCGCGTCGAAGCGATGCGGGTGACGCAGGCAACGCTCATCGGCTTGAGCACGTTGGTGCGCGCCACACTTTTTCTGATTGCAGGGGTCTACGCCAATTTGTCGATGCTGGTCACGGCGGCATCGCTGATACCGGCCATGATCGCCGGGATGTGGCTCGGAAAGCACATCACCCTGCGACTCTCCCGCCAACAGTTCGTGAAGGTGGTCAATCTCGTCGTGCTGGCGGCAGGTATCGCGCTGCTCATGCGCAGTCGATAGCGCGCCGACGTCCCCGACACCCACCGGCAGCGGGTATGCTGGCGCCCGTACCCCACTGCACACGGCCTCGTCACATGTCCCTGCCTGCCTTGCTCGTCTTCGGCGAAGCGCTTACCGATCTGATTCGCCAACCCGGGGGCGACGGCCGCCAATGGGTGAGCCGCGCCGGCGGTGCGTGCTGGAATGTCGCGCGGGTCAGCGCAGCCATGGGGGTGGCAACGGGCTACGGTGGTGCGATCAGCACGCATGCACCGTTTGGCCACGAATTGCTGGCCCTGTCCCGCGCGGCCGGTCTCGACGAACGGTATCTGCAACCGGTCGATGCCCCACCGCTCGTCGCCGTTGTGCATCGTCACGATCCGCCCGCGTACTTCTTCCTCGGCGAAGGCGCCGCCGATCTCGCTTTCGATCCCGACGCGTTGCCCTCAGGCTGGCAGAATGCCGCCCGCGTCGCGCACTTCGGCTGTATCAGTCTTGTGCGAGAGCCGCTGGCGGGCAAGCTGATGTCGTTAGCCGCGCAGTTGCATGCGCGCGGCGTTGCGATCAGCTTCGACCCGAACCTGCGCAATCTGATGGGCCCCGACTACTTCGCCACGTTCACGCGCATGGCGACACTCGCGACATGGCTCAAGCTCTCGGTCGAAGACCTGCGCGGCCTGTACCCCGGACGTACCGATGACGATGCGCTGGCAGACTTGCGCCGTCACGCGCCACAGGCATCGGTCTTGCTCACGGACGGTGCACAAGGCATGCGATTGCTGCTCCCCGACGGCACGGTGCTTGTCCAGCCGGCATATGCGGTCGACGTCGCCGACACGGTCGGCGCGGGCGACGCTGCCATCGGCGGCTGGCTGGCCAGCCTGTCGCGCGACCCCGAAGCACCACTGGCCGCTCACCTGCGCCGCGCTGCGGCCGCGGCGGCCCTCGCTTGCACGCGCACCGGTGCCCACGCGCCCGACTGGCAGACCGTGGAAGCCCTCGTCGCCACCGGCCGCGCCCCCTGAGCGTCAAGTCAATCATCCAAATAATGGCTATGATGAGAGCCAATCATCACCCTAGCCGATGAATTCGACATGACGCCGGACCAATTGCTGACCTTCGCGACGGTCGCCGAACTGGGCAATATCAGCCACGCCGCCCAGGCGCTGCATCTGTCGCAGCCCGCCGTCTCCGGACAATTGCGGTTGTTGCAGGAGTCGTTCGGCGAGCCGCTCTACCGGCGCGACGGACGCGGCATCCGTCTCACGGCCGTGGGCGAACAGGTGGCGGTGTACGCCAACAAATTGCGGCAGGACTATCGTCAGGCGCTCGCCCTGCGCGACAGCCTGCGCGGCATGGAAACCGGTGCGTTGCGCATCGGTGCGAGCACGACGCCGGCCAGTTACCTGCTGCCCTACGTGATCGCGGAGTTTCATCAGCGCTACCCCGCCGTCGCCCTGCATATCGTTGACGGCAACACCAGTGAGATCGTGGCGCAGCTCGACCGGCTCGACGTTGCCTTCATCGAGGGGGCGGTGCCGCCGGGCCTGTCGCCGGAGATCGCGGTGCGGCCGTGGCGCGACGACGAGGTCGTGGCGATTGCACGTGCCGATCATCCGCTAGCGCAACGCCCCGAGGGGGCGTCGTTGCAGGCCATCGCCGACTACCCGTTGATCCTGCGCGAACCGGGTTCGGGGGTGCGGGCGCTGGTCGCCAGAGCGTTCTCGGTGGCCGGGCTCACGCCGCGCGTGGCGCTCGAATTGGCGGGGGTCGAAAGTATCAAGGAAGCGGTGCGCGCAGGCATGGGCGTGGGTTTCGTCTCGGCAATGTCGATGCGTCATGAAGATGCCGCGCTCGCCTCGGTACGCATCGATCCGCCACATGGTCTCAAGCGCTTGCTCACTGCCCTCGTGCCACACGCCGACGCCTTGTCGCGTCCCACCGAGCGCTTTCTCGCCCAGTGCTTTGCAGGAGACGCCGCCGATCCGGCTGCGGTGCGGTGACACGCGACAGCGACCCCATCGTGCGCAGCGCGGCACTCGTCGCATCGCCCACCGGACCGGCGCGTCAGGCCGATCTCCTACGGCCTCATTTGAAATCCCACGCCATCTGCTCCGCCACCGAGGTGGCCTCCGACGAACGCACGCATACCTCCAGATAGTCGGTGACGGGCGGCGGCGGAGGCGTGCCTTCGGACAGGAGACGACGGTTGTCGAACACATAATCGAGCGCCGCAAACGCGCCGTATCGACGCAGCGCCTTGGCCATCAGACGGCTGTTGCCATGGCCCAACTCACGGGCCAACGCCGGGGTCAGGCGATCGATCTCGGCTTCGCCGATGTGCCGGAAGCGCTCACCCAGCGGCGCCACACCTCGCGCCCTTGCCAGTGCCGCCTCGATCTGGCGAATGGTTCGCGCGCTGCCCTCACCCGCCGACACGTGATACAGCTCGTGACGCAGGTGCGGCAGAAATGCGAGATCGATCAACGCGTCGGCGCAGAAATCCACGGGCACCACATCGAGCCGGTCGTCGAGACCGCAGGTGAATGCGCCAAGCAACTGGACCATGCGGAACATCCAGAAGATGCTGCCGGACGGCTCGCAACCCAGTCGCGTATGCCCCACGACGATGGATGGCCTGGCGATCACCAGGGGCAGCCCCGGCCATTCACGGCGCAAACGCCGCTCGGCCTCGGCCTTCGATGCGGTGTAAGGCACGACCTGATGGTCCGCGAGCGCCAGATCGTGCGACTCGCGAACCAGTCCCGAGAGCGCGTCGCCACAGGCCATGGCCGTGCCGACGTGGACGAAGCGCTCGAGCACCGGCGACGCCGCAACCGCGCGGGCGAGTGCCAGCGTGCCGGTCACGTTGACGCTGTCGAGCTGCGGATGCGCGGAGAAGGTCGCAATCGCCCCGGCGTGAATCACATGCGTGACGCGGCGCATGCGCGGGTCGTCCTCGAACGAGACCGGCTGCGCAAGGTCGCCGCACACGATGTTCGCTTCGCCAAGCGCGAGCCGATGCACCGGCGCGACCCGAAAGCGATCCATCGCGGCACGCACGCGGGCCAGGCCATCACTGGTGGTACGCGCACGCACGAGGAGCAACAACGACGGACCGAAGCCGTCCTTGAGAAGCTGGGCGACAACCGCGCCGCCCACAAAACCGGTACTGCCGGTGACGAGAATTCGCATGGCTTTAGCCTCGCAGAAAAACAGAACCGCAACGCGTTCCTCAGAACGTGTAGTCGAGCGTTGCGGCGACCTGATAGTTGGTCTTGTTGAATACGATGGGGCTCTTCGACGCATTGCCCGTGTAGCGCATGACGCCGCCGGCCACCGTGGTGCTCCAGTGCTTGGTGAACTTGTGTGTCCAGTTCGCCGTCAGGCTCACGCCGTACAGGCCGCCACCCGCCGCGTACTGGCGATAGCCCGAATTCAGGCTCTGGTTGGACGTCACGCCGAAATAGGTCTGCGCATACTTGCCGCTGGCAAAGTGCGCCGTGGCGCCGAGGCCGACCGAGTCCGTCGCCGACTTGAAAAGCACGCTGTCCACGGCGAAGCGATAGACGTTGCCGCGCTCGCGATTGGACAGTGGGATATCCGTCGCCACACTCACAACGGCCAGATCGCCAATCGCGTAGCCGGCTTGCAGCGTGGTGAAGACCGAGCCCTTGATGTCGCCCATGCCGCGCAACTTGTTCGAGCCGGAATCGAGCCCCTTGGCGCTGTCCTTGCGTCCACCGTCGTAGGAGAGCGCCGCCGACACAAAGAAGCCCAGCGGCAGCGGAAGCCGATAGCCGATCCCCCCCAGACCGACGAACACGCCATAGGGCGTTTGCAGCGCGAGGTTGAGGGCCGGCGTGGCGCGATACTCGTCGCTGCCCATGTAGCGCGGGGAGTAACCGACACCGCCCCCAATCGTGAATTCGTAGTCGCTTTGCGCTGCGCTGGACGGCAGGCTCTGGTCCTGCTGAATGCCGCTATACCGGGCGGGTTCGACCGCGAAAGCCTGCGGGGCGGTACCGGCGAGCCACAACCCTGCCGCACTTGCAGCGAGACTGGGGAGATGACGACGGGCGAGGCGTGAGTAGCGACTTTTCATGGCACTCCTACAAATACGAGGCGTTTCTGTTATTGGGGAATTGCAATCAGCGCAGGGATCGCAAGGTGAACGCATGGTAGGCGTGAAGCGAGCGCGTGGCTGTTACCTGATTTAGGAGAGTTGTGAACAAATGTTTTCATTTGTTCGCAGGTTTGAAACGCCCGCCCGGCGGGGCTCCGGGGCAGTAGAATGCGCATCACGGGAGTGCCGCCGAGTGTGTGCGGCACGGCACAACAGGAAAGGAATACGGCCATGTACCGTGTCTTGCTGGTCGAAGACGATGCGCGGCTGGCCGCGCTTGTCACGGAATACCTGCACGCCTATCGCTTCGAAGTGATGGTCGTTGCCAATGGCGCGCGCGCTCTGGAGCGCTTTCGCGCGTTCTCACCGGATATCGTGGTGCTCGATCTGATGCTGCCCGGCATGGACGGCATGGAAATCTGCCGCCAATTGCGCGCGGTGAGCACCACGCCGATCCTTATCCTCACCGCGCGTGAAGACACCTACGACCAGGTCGCGGGCCTGGAAGTCGGGGCTGACGATTACGTCGTGAAACCGGTCGAGCCACGCCTGTTGCTCGCGCGTTTGCGTGCGCTGCTGCGGCGTGCCGTACCGGTTGCCGAAGTGGAGATCGCGAACGACGACGGACTGGCGTTCGGTCTGTTGCGCATCGTGCCGCGCGATCGCATGGTGTTCTGGCGTGGCGTGCCCGTGGAATTGAAGTCCAACGAATTCAGTCTGCTGCTGATTCTGGCGCGCGGCGCCGGCCGCGTGGTCACGCGCGACGAGATCCTGCAACAGCTGCGCGGCATTGAATTCGACGGCATCGACCGCACGGTCGATGTCGGCATTTACCGGTTGCGCAAGCGCTTCGAAGACACCGACGGTGAGCCGCAACGTATCAAAACCGTCTGGGGACGCGGCTATCTGTTCAGCCCGTCGGCCTGGGAGAGCTGAGCCATGTTTCGTGTTCTTTTAAAGTTGTACGTGTTAGTCGGCATCTCGCTCGTCGCCGCGATTCTGCTGATCCAGCACACCTTCGGCTACCTGTTCTACGACATCATGAACCGATCCATGCAGACGCAGTTAGGCGCCTATGTGTGGCTCGTCAATGAGTCGCTCGCGAAGATTCCTGAATCGAAATGGCCCGAGTTCATCGCCGAATTCCAGAGCAAGGGCAAGGACAAGATGGACATCGTGCCGCTCAAGGGCTTCAAGCTCGAACGCGAGTACGTGCGAGCGCAACTGGAAGCCGGCCTGCCGATCGTCAACGACACCGCAGGCGACCACGTTGCCGTGCGGCTGCGCAACTCCGACTGGGTGCTCTCCTACGAGAGCGGCACCGATCTGAAGCTGAAGCAGATCAACTACCTCGCCTACGCGTTGCTCGCGGCGCTCATGCTCATCGCTGTGCTGACGTGGGTTCGATGGTACTGGAGCGATTTGCAATCGCTCAATCGCGCCGCGATCCGCTTCGGGGAGGGCGATTTCAACTCTCGGGCGAAAGTCTCGCGTTTCTCGAATCTCGGCTCACTCGTCTACGTCTTCAACACGATGGCCGAGCGTATCGACCGCTCCATCAAGGCACAGAAAGACATGATCAACGCGGTGTCGCATGAGTTGCGCACGCCGATCGCCCGCCTCGATTTCGGGCTGGAAATCCTTCAGCAGCGCCGGCATGAGAGCGACGCCGACGAGCGCATCAACGCCCTCAAAGGCGACATCCGCGAACTCGACGAACTGGTCACCGAACTGCTCTCGCTCGCAAGGCTGGATCAGATCACCGTACCGCCCGCGCGTCACGCCGTCTCGTTACGTCTGATGTTCGACAGCCTCGCGGCGAATTGCACCGAAGCGCTGGCCGCCCGTTCGATTGCACTCGACATTGCCGCCGAACCCGGGGCGGATTGCGTCGAAGTCGAACCCAAACTGCTCGCGCGCGCCGTGCAGAACCTGCTCAACAACGCCATGCGGCATACGTCGCGACGCATTGTCTGCGGAGCAAAGACCTGCGAGGGGGACGCCGTCATGATCTATGTCGACGACGACGGCGAGGGCGTACCCGTGTCTGAGCGCGCCCGCATCTTCGAGCCCTTCCACCGGCTGGACAGCAGTCGCAACCGCGCGACGGGCGGCTTCGGTCTGGGGCTCGCCATCGTGCGACGCATCGCGCTGCTGCACGGCGGTCGCGTCGGCGTGGATACGTCGCCGCTGGGTGGCGCACGCTTCACCATCACGCTTCCAGGCACCTCCACGGGCTGATATCAAGCAGCCCGCGCCCCCCTCAACGCCAATCACCCCCAATCAACCCCAACCGTAACGGCCGGCGAACGATTCGCCGGCCTTTTGCATTGCCGCGTCTCTCTTCGGATGGCGATCCATTGTCATGTTCGCGACATGTTGGCCGCTTACATTGGCGGCTCAATTTAATCCCAAAGAGGACCTTGTCATGAAACCCAACCTCCGCATGGCGGCGGCCGGGGGCTGTCTGGCGTTTGCCAGCTGCCTGCCCATGCCCGCTCTGGCCCAATCCAACGTTCAGCTCTACGGGCTGATCGACTCGGGCGTCGAATTCCTCACCAATGCCGACAAGAATGCTGCCGGCAACACCGTCAACCTGACCCGCGTCACCTCGGGCAACCTCGCCGGCTCGCGCTGGGGCATCAAGGGCACCGAAGATCTCGGCGGTGGCAACAAGGCCCTGTTCCTGCTCGAAAACGGCTTCAACCTCGGCAACGGCCAATCGCTCCAGGGCGGCCGCGAGTTTGGTCGTCTGGCCTACGTCGGCCTGTCGAACAGCGCGTTTGGCACCGTCACGATCGGCCGGCAGGGCGGCGTGTTCCTCGACTGGGTGAGCAAGTTCAACCCGCTCAACAACGCCGTGTACGCCATCAAGATGCAGGACACGGCGTTCTCCGATCGTCTGGACAATAGCCTGCGATATAGCGGCAAGATCGGTGCGTTCGAAGGCATGGTCCAGTACTCGAAGGGCTACGACGACGTGAGCTTCGGCGCCGCCAGCACCACGCCGGGCGACAATCGTCGCGCCCAGGTCATCGACGCCGGTGTGCGTTACGCCAACGGCCCGCTGTCGTTCGTGATCGCCTACGACCAGAAGAACGGGGGGTCGACGCTGCCCAACGCCGCCATGACCTCGAAGGTCGGCGGCTATGAAGGCAACATCGATCGCCGTATCGCCGCCGCCGTGCAGTACTCGCTGCAAAGCGTCGATCTGTACGTGGGTTATCGCTACCTGAACGCCAAGGCGATCCACCTCTCGGCCCTGAACAAGAGCCCGGTGGAAGCGTCGAGCTACTACTGGATCGGCTCGACGTGGCACGCAACGCCGGCGCTCGACCTGTCGGCCACGGCGATGTATCAGGACTTCTACGGTACTAACCGCGACCCGCTGTCGTTCCAGGTCAGCGCCGACTACAACTTCTCGAAGCGTACCGACGTCTACGTCAACCTCGGCTATGTGGTGAACCGCAATGGCTCCGACCTCGGGCTGAACGGCTTCGGCACCAACGTGGTCGCTGGCAAGAACCAGTTCGGCACGATGGCCGGCATCAAGCACACGTTCTGATGACGAGCGACACTCGCGCTTCGCACGGCCGTATGTCGTCGGGCGTGTCCCTGTCGCTGCGCGCGTTGCACCAGACCTTCGGTGCAACGCGTGTCCTCGACGGCATCGACCTCGATGTGCCGGCCGGCACCACGACCGCCCTGCTCGGCCCCTCGGGCTGCGGCAAGAGCACCCTGCTCAAGCTGCTCGCCGGCCTGCTCGCTCCCACTGGGGGCGAAATCCGTTTCGACGACACGGTCGTCGCCAGCGACAGCGTCTGCCACGCGCCCGAGCGGCGCTCGCTCGGCATGGTCTTTCAGGACTACGCCCTGTGGCCGCACATGACCGTGGCCGCCAATGTGGCCTTCCCGCTCGAGATGCGTGGTGTGAAACGCCCCGAGCGCGCCGAACGTGTCGAGGAAGCGCTCTCGCTCGTCGGTCTGGCAGGTCTTGGCTCGCGCCGTCCGCAAGCGCTCTCCGGTGGCCAGCAGCAACGGGTTGCGCTGGCACGCGCCATCGTCTCGGCGCCGCGTCTGCTGCTGTTCGACGAACCGCTCTCGAACCTCGACCGTGATCTGCGCACACGTTTGTGCACCGATATCGGCGCACTGCTCTCGCGCCTTGGCACCACGGCCGTCTACGTCACACACGACCGCGACGAAGCCGAGACGCTGGCCGATCAGATCGTGATCCTCGCCCACGGGCGCGTTGACAAACGTATTACGAGGTAGCCCATAATGTTTCACCGCAAAATTATCGCGACACTCACCATGGCATTTGCTGCGAGCGTCGGCGCACAACACGCGCATGCGCTGACCGTCTATACCGCCGGCCCCGGCAACCTCAGCAAGAAGCTCGCTGCAGGTTTCGAGAAGAAGACCGGCATCAAAGTCGATGTATTTCAAGCCACGACCGGCAAGGTGATGGCACGTATCGAAGCAGAACAGGCCAACCCGCGCGCCGACGTTCTGATTTCGGCCTCGTGGGACACCGCGCAGGATCTCGAGAAGCGCGGCTGGCTCGCCCCTGTCCAGAGTCCCAATGCCGCACGCGTGCCCGCGCCGTTCAAGACGTCACATTACGTGGCACAGGGCCTCTCGGCGCTCGGCATTGTCTGGAACGCCAAGTCGGGCACCCCCGAGCCGCATGACTGGCGCGACCTGACCAAGCCGGCCTATCGCCATCTCGTGACGATGCCGGACCCGGCTCTCTCGGGGGCGTCGGCGGATCTGTTGCTGGGATTGCAAGCCCGTCTGGGCGTCGAAGCGTGGAAACTCTTCGACGATCTCAAGCAAAACGGCATGGTCATCTCGGGCCCGAACGCTCAGGCGCTCAACCCGGTGCTGCAAGGCGCGAAGGCGGCCGTGTTCGGTGCGGTCGATTACGTCGCCTACGCAGCCGCGGCAAACGGCGAAGCAGTGAAGGTCATCTTCCCGACGAGCGGCACGGTCATCGCTCCGCGGCCGATGATGATCCTGAACACGTCGAAGCAGCAGAACGAAGCGCGTCAGTTCATCGACTATGTCCTGTCGGAAGAAGGTCAGCAGATGGTCGCCGAAGCGTGGCTGATTCCCGCGCGCGAGGACATCGCGATCAAGCGCGCGTCGTTCAAGGATCTGCGACTGTTGCCGCAGGGTGACGCACAATCGTCGGGCGCTTCGCGCGCCGAAGTCCTGGCACGTTTCGCCAAACTTAACGGCCAGCACTGACGGTGAAATCGTTCCGACTACTCCCCTCGGCGACGGTTGCAGCCCTCGCCGTCGTGGTAGCGTTGCCGGTCGCGTTCGTGCTGTTGCAGGCGGTTTTTCCGCACCTCGCGCAAGGCTCGTTCGCCGAGCCCTTCGCCGCGCTCTGGCCCACGCTGTCGCATGACAGCACGCTACCGCTGGTCACCAACACGTTACGGTTGGGACTCTCGGTCGCGCTGGGTACGGCACTCGTCGGCGGTGCGCTGGGGGCGGTACGCGGCCTGTTTCATGTACCGGGCGCCCGGCTCTGGGATCTGTGCTTCCTGCTCCCGTTTCTCGTGCCGCCGTATCTCGCGGCACTCGGCTGGATGCTGTTGTTGCAAACGGGCGGCTACGCCCAGCAACTCACCGGGCTCGATGCCGGACAGTTCCTGTTCTCGCTGCCGGGCCTCGTCTTCGTGATGACGCTCAACATCTTCCCTGTCGTGTACTTCGCCGTCTCGCGCGCACTTGCCACCACCGGCTCACGCCTGGCCGACGTCGCGCGCGTGCACGGCGCCTCGGCATGGCGGGCGTTTGCCCGGGTGACGTTGCCGCTGGCGCTGCCCGCGTTCGCTGCCAGTCTGCTGCTGGCGTTCACGATGGCCATCGAGGAGTTCGGTGCGCCCGCCGCCCTCGGCGCGCGTGCCGGCTTTTCCGTGCTGGTGACGTCTATCGAAGGCCGCTTTGCCGACTGGCCCATCGATCTGCCGGGCGCGTCGATTCTGTCGGTCATGCTCGCCGCGATCGCTCTGCTCGCCTTCGTGTTGCAGCACAGACTCGCGGCAGGCAAGGACGTCGAGACGCAGACCGGCAAACCGATCGCTTCACCACCGCGTGCGCTGGGGCGCTGGCAGGCGCCGGTGCTGTGCGGCTTCGGTTTTGTGGCGCTGCTGGCCACGCTCGCCCCCCTGTTCTCGATTCTGGCCACGGCGTTCTCGGGCACGCTCTCGGGCGGCCTGTCGCTCGCCAATCTGACGACGGCGCACTTCGCGGCGTTACTGGGTCAGGGAGCGGAGGGCATCGAAGCGCTGGCGACGAGCCTGTCGCTCGCGTTGGGGACATCGCTAGTGACCGGCGTGCTGGGGTTTCTGTGCGCTTGGTGCGTCGTGAAGTCGACGATGCGCGGACGTGTCCTGATCGACGGCCTGTCGTTGCTGCCGCATGCGCTGCCGGGCATCGTTGTCGGCGTGGGCCTGATCCTCGCGTGGAACCTGCCGTTCTGGCCGGTCACGCCGTACAACACGTGGGGGATTCTGCTGCTGTCGTATAGCTGCCTGTTACTGCCCTACCCGGTGCGTTACACGAGCGCGGCCTTGCGTCAGACAGCCGCCTCGCTCGAAGCCGCCGCTCGCGTGCACGGCGCGCCCGCCGGTGTGGCGCTGCGCCGCATCACGTTGCCACTCGTGATGCCCGCCCTCGGGGCGTCGCTGATGATCGTGTTCGCCATCGCATCGCGCGAGTTGGTGACCTCGTTGCTACTCGCTCCCAGTGGCGTGCAGACAGTCTCGATCTTCGTGTGGCGTCAGTTCGAGCAGGGCTCCATCGGGCAAGGCATGGCGATGGGTGTCGTGTCGATGACCGTGAGCGGCACCTTGCTTGCGCTGGCGTCGAAGCTCAACGGCAAACCGGCGAACGGCTAACGCCATGCGCATCGCGCCCGGCTTGCCCTGACCTCGATTGACGTCAGCGCCGGGCGCAACCCGCTGCCCCTATCGCCGCAATGCGTGTGCCGTTCAGAACGGCATGCGCACCAACTCCTCCACCGCGCCCACCACCTTGTCGCGCGTGCGCATGAGCATGGAAAACGACAGGTCGGCCTGAGCGCTCGCCAGCATCGCGCCCGTCAGATCGTCGCTGTGCCCCAGATCGACCGCCTTCATGCGGTCGCCCGCGTCGCGCTGAGCGGCATCGACACCGCGCAGCATCGCGCCGAAATCGGGCCTGCCCGAGGGACCGGCCAATGCTGGCTCGGCCTCGCGCACACCTGCGGCCATATTCAATTCGCGTTGCGTCGCCTGCATGCGACGCATTTCAGTCATCAGCGACTGTTCCATCGAGATGGGCATTCGGATCTCCGTGATGCGTTTGAACGGGTGCCTCGCTGACTGCACAAGCGCACCGGCATGAGTCCGCACTTTACGCACACCCACCCCCCTCACGATTGGGCAATCCCCCAAAGCGCACGCACTTGAGTTATTCCCCATCAACAAGGATGGGCTACGCCCTTAGGATGCGAACTTCCCTGCGCTCAGAAGCGCTGCGAACCGTCTACCCATCTCATGAACACTATGCACGCGCCTACGCCGCCCGGCGTGATCCGGGCACTCGATCCATGCCGGCTCGGACAGCCGACGCAGCTCCTCGATCCCCTGACCGAGCGGCTGCGCTCGCGTCTCGATGTCCAATTACCGCAGCACGTCCGTCATCGCCATGCTATGGCGTGGCGCGTCACCGCCATGTCGGTGAGCGCCAACGCCCCGGATACGGCCAATGTCATCGTGCAGCGCTTTCGCATCGAGGGTCATTGCATCGACGTGGCGCTCGACGCCGGCCTGCTCCGTGACGCCTTCCGTCTGCGCTACGACGCGGACGACTTCGTCGGGCCGCCCGCCATGCACGCGACGCCCCCTGCGGCGACTTACGAGCGCTTTGTCACCCGCTTTGCGAGGCAAATGCTCGACGCCCTGCGACAGGCGGTGTCCCCGGAGATGGCGCCGGTCCCGGCCAATGTCGAGACCCTCGACCCCGATCCGCGACTGACGCCGTCCTCCTTGTGGATCGGCGCGTGCATTGCAGATCGTGCCGGCGACACCCCGCTGGGCACCGTCACGTTCCGGCTCGCGGCAGAAGACGCGCGCCGTTGGCTCACGATGTTGGGCCCCGATGCGAGCGAACGTGCCGCACAACACACCCGGGCCGCGTGCGACGTCGCCACGATTCCAGTGCGTCTGAGCGCGCACTGGCTCGACATCGATCTGTCGCTCGGCGCCCTGCTCGACGCCCGTGCCGGCGATGTGCTGCCCGTGCGCTTCATGCAACGTGCCCTCGTTTGCGTGGATAACGACCCGCTGATGAGTGCCGACATCATCGAGCGCGATGCCCATCTGTGCCTCACGCACTTCCAAACTCTGGAGTAAGGTTCCCATGACTACCCATTTCCCTCACGACCCCGCCGCTCAGGCGTCGCACGACGCCAACGTGGCCGATCTGCGCCCGGACGCGGCTCTGGACGATCTTCCCCCGTTGGACGATCTCGCTCAAGACCTTGCCGGCGACTGGCTCGGCGACGCCGTTACGGGATCGGCGCCTGCGTCGCAAGCCGGCGCTGCGCCCGTACCGCTCGCCATGCGCGAGACGCTGCGCCGCGTGCCGGTCAAGCTCACGCTCGAAGTCGGTGCGACGCGTCTTACGCTCGGTGAACTGGCCGCGCTGCGCGCCGACGACGTACTCAGCCTCGACCGTGCCGCCGGTGCGCCGCTCGCCGTGCTGGTCAATGGCGTGCCCGTCGGCCTGGCCGAGGTGGTGGTCTCGGGTGCGCAATACGGACTGAAGATCCTCACGCTCGACGCGCTCGAGCTGGATCGTCTCGCGCGATGAAAGCCGCGCTACAGATCGTGCGCCAGCGGTTGGTGCACCCGATCAGGACGCGCGGCTTCCCGCTGTGCGCATCGGAGACCTTCGTCCTCGCGATTCTGGCGATCGGCTTCGCCCTGTTCGCCACCGGGGCACGCGCCGACGAGGCAGGCGACCTGATGCGCTTGCGCTCACAGGGCGGCACGACCGACTTCACCGTCAAGACGCAGTTGCTCATCCTGATGACGCTGCTGGGCCTGCTGCCCATGATGCTGATGGTGATGACCACATTCGTGCGCTTCGCCATCATCCTGGCGCTGCTGCGTCAGGCGCTCGGTCTTCAACAGGGGTTGCCTGCGCGCGTGCTGACCGGCATGGCACTCTTGCTCAGCCTGCTCGTCATGCGCCCGGTCGGCGAAGCCATCTGGTCACAAGCGGTCGTGCCCTACGACGAAAACCGGATCACGCTGACCGAAGCGATCCGTGCCGGCGAGGCACCGCTCTCGCGCTTCATGCTCGCGCAGACCCGTCAATCTTCTCTCGACCTGATGGCTCGCCTCACAGGTGAGACCGAGGTTGCCGAGCCGCAGGCGCACAGTTTTCTGGTCAAGGCATCGGCCTTCCTGCTGAGCGAACTCAAAACCGCGTTTCAGGTGGGCGCCATGCTCTTCGTGCCGTTTCTCGTCATCGATCTGGTGGTGGCCTCGGTGCTGATGGCGATGGGCATGATGATGCTCTCGCCGCTGGTCGTCTCCCTGCCGCTCAAGCTCCTGCTGTTCGTCCTCATCGACGGTTGGACACTGACCGTCAGCACGTTGGTCTCCAGCGTGCAGGCCGTTTGAGGAGAACGTCATGCTTACCAGCGACATTGCCATTGACATCGGCCTCGACGCGCTACGGCTCGTCATCACCATCGTGCTTGTGCTGATCGTGCCGAGCCTCGTGATGGGCCTTGTGGTTGCCCTGTTTCAGGCGGCCACGCAAATCAACGAGCAGACGCTGTCGTTTCTGCCGCGCCTGATCGTCACACTGATTACGCTCGGGCTCGCCGCCCCTTGGCTCGCCGGCACGCTCACCGACTTTGCCGCCGAAACCTTTGCCCGGGCGGCCACCCTGGCCGGTTAGCGCTGCGCGCACCGACGCCGCTGCCGGACGAACGATCATGCCGTTTCCCCTCCCCTTTGCCGCGTGGCCCGGCCTCGAAGGCTGGCTTGCCCAGTGGCCCGCCCAACTCGTCGTGCTGTGGTGGCCGTTCTGCCGCTTCATCGCGGCACTGAGCATGCTGCCGCTCGTGGGCGAAGGCGTGGTGCCAATGCGCTGGCGTGTGTTGATGGCGCTGATGCTAAGCCTCGCCCTCTGGCCGATATTCGCCCAGAGCGGCGTGCCGTCGACCGATCCGTTTTCACTCGCCGGCATTGCGCTCGCGGCCGAGCAGGCAATCATCGGCGCATGCCTCGGTCTGGCGTTCTTCATCGTACGCAGTCTGCTCACGCTCGTGGGATATCTGTGCGCGTCGCAGATGGGATTGGCCATGGCGGCCATGAACGATCCGATGAACGGCGAAGCCAGCGAACCGGTATCGCTGCTGATGGTCTGCCTTGGCACGTTGCTCTTCTTCATCGCCGATGCGCACCTGATCGCCGTGTCGGTCGTTGCGCGCAGTTTCGAGGTGTGGCCCATCGGGGGCGGGTTGCCGCTCACCGACCTGACCGGTCTGCTGCGCGCCCTGGGCTGGACGCTGGCCGCCGCGATCACACTGGCGCTGCCCGTCGTGCTCACGACGTTCATCGTGCAATTCGGTCTCGGATTGCTCAACCGTGCCGCGCCGGCCCTGAATCTGTTCTCGCTGGGCTTCGCCGTGACGACGCTTGTCGGACTGGTCGTGCTCGCCGCACTCGTCCCGGCCCTGCCGGCCCATTACCTGACGTTGACCGAGCGCGTACTCGATTCGCTCGGCCCCGTCGCACGACCGGGATGAGTGCATGACGCCCCAAGACACCGGCGACAAGTCGGAAGCCGCCTCCCATCAGAAGCTGCGCCGCGCGCGTGAGCAAGGACAGGTGGCGCGCTCGCGCGATACGGCCACGGCCGTGGGCATCATGGCCAGCGTCGCGGTGCTCGCCGTCACCGCCCCTGCGCAGCTCGACGAATTCCGCTCGCTCTACGCGGCAGCATTCGCCGACCTCGCCGGCATCGGCTTCGACGACGCATGGACGGCCTTGTTGCCCGCCGCGATGGGGTTGCTCGTCAAACTCATCGCCCCGCTCGCGGCCATTCCGCTATGCATCAGCGTGGCCGCCATGCTGCCCGGCGGTTACGTCTTCAGCACGACCTTGCTCAAACCGAAATGGCAACGTCTGTCGCCCAAGTCGAACCTCGGGCGGCTGGTCTCGATGAAGCACTACGCGCAGGTCGGGACCGCCATTCTCAAGGTCGCACTGGTCGTGACCGTGCTGATCCTTGCCCTGCGCGCGCGCTGGGACGATTTGCTCGCGTTGCAGGCGAGCGCTCCCACCGAGGCCATCACCGTGGGATTGTGGCTGTTGCGCGACGCCGTGCTCGCACTGGGTGGCGCGTTCGTGGCGTTCGCGATGCTCGATCTGCCGCTGCAACGCTTTCTGTTCATGCGCGACCAGCGCATGACCAAGCAAGAGGTGAAGAACGAACACAAGCAGACCGAGGGACGCCCCGAAGTGAAGCAGCGCATTCGCCAGATTCAGCGCCGCATGGCCGAGCGTAGCTTGCGCCGCACGGTGCCGGGCGCCGATGTAGTGATCGTCAACCCGACGCACTACGCCATCGCGCTCAAGTACGACACCGCGCGCGCGCAGGCGCCCTACGTGGTGGCGCGCGGCCTCGACGAAATGGCCGGCGTGATGCGCCAGATCGCCCGCGAACACAAGATCGACGTGGTGAGTGCTCCGCCGCTCGCCCGCGCCCTGTACCACACAAGTCAGGTCAACCAGCAGATTCCCGGCGTCCTTTACGACGCGGTCGCCGTGATTCTGGCCTACGTCCTGCAATTGCGCGCCTGGCGTACCGGCGAGCGCGCGACCCAACCCGACCGTCCGGACACGCCCGCCGTGCCCGTGGCGCTCTCCGATCCCCCTTCCACGCGACCGAGTCCCTGAACCTATGAGCCGACTACTGACCGACCTTCGGCGTCACAAATTTCTGACGCCGCTCCTCGTCTTCGCCATCCTCGCGATGGTGATCCTGCCGCTGCCGCCGCTGCTGCTCGACACGCTCTTCACGTTCAACATCGTGCTCTCGATGGTCGTGATTCTGGTGAGTCTGTCAGTGCGGCGTCCGCTCGACTTCTCCGTCTTCCCGACGGTCATCCTCGCCACGACGCTCATGCGTCTGACGCTGAATGTGGCCTCCACGCGCGTGGTGCTGCTCAACGGCAACGAAGGCACGCATGCGGCGGGTAGCGTCATCGAATCGTTCGGTAACGTGGTCATCGGGGGCAACTTCGTCGTGGGCCTCGTGGTGTTCGTGATCCTGATGATCATCAACTTCGTGGTGGTCACAAAGGGAGCCGAGCGCATTTCCGAGGTCTCGGCGCGCTTCACACTCGACGCGTTGCCCGGCAAGCAGATGGCCATCGATGCCGACCTCAACGCGGGGCTCATCAATCAGGAAGCCGCGCAGACCCGCCGACGCGAAGTGAGTTCGGAGGCCGATTTCTACGGCGCGATGGATGGGGCTTCGAAGTTCGTGCGTGGCGACGCCATCGCCAGCATCCTGATCCTGCTCATCAATCTGATCGGGGGTGCGGCCATCGGCGTGACGATGCACGACATGAGTGCCGGCGACGCCTTCCGTCAGTACTCGCTGCTGACCATCGGCGACGGGCTGGTCGCACAGATCCCGGCCCTGCTGCTCTCGTCGGCCGCCGCCATCATCGTGACGCGCGTCTCCGACGCGGGCGACTTCGAGAAGCAGGTCGGCAGTCAGTTGCTGGCCTCGCCCTCGGTGCTCGCGAGCGTGGCGGTATTGATGTTCATTCTGGCGGTGATACCGGGCATGCCGACGCTGCCGTTTCTGGCGTTCGCGGCGGTCATGGCATTCGTTGCGTGGCGCGTGAGCCAGCGGCGTGCCCCTGACGAAGCGGACGACACAGAGGCACTCGAGGCAGCCCTGACGGCCTTTGAGCCGCCCGCACTCACGTGGCAGCAACTGCCGTTCGTCTCGCCGGTGACGGTCAGCCTCGGTTATCAGATCGTCGGGCTGGTGGACAAACGCGAAGGGGCGCCGCTGGTGCAGCGGCTATATGGCATGCGGCAAACGCTCTCGCAAGCGATGGGCTTCGTGGTGCCTGCCGTCAAGCTGGACACGGGCCTCGGACTGGGCGCCAGCGAATATGCCATCGACGTGGGCGGCGTGCGGGTCGCGAGCGCGACGCTGCCGCACGACCGCCTCATGGCCATTGCCGCGCCGGACTGCTATGGCGAACTCGACGGCATGCCGGCCATCGACCCGTCGTTTGGCATGTCCGTCGTGTGGATCGAACCGGAGCAACGTGCCCACGCGCTGGGTCTGGGCTACCAGATCGTCGATCCGGCGGGGGTCATCGCCACGCATGTCCAGGAGGCGATGAAGGCGCATCTGGCCGATCTGTTCACTTATCAGGATGTGACGTCGCTGGGTGAGCGGTTGCGAGAGCTATCGCCTTCGCTCGCCGATGCGCTGGACAAGGCGCTCACGCATCAACAGCAACTGGCGGTCATCCGTCTGCTGCTCGCGGAGGCCGTGTCGTTGCAGGATATCGACGTGTTGGCGACCGCGCTGGTCAACGCGTCGGCCGTGAGCAAGGAGCCATTGGTGCTGGCCGCCGAAGCGCGCAGTGCGCTCAAGCGACGGCTGGTGCACGGGCTGATCGGTGACGAGCCGACGCTGCACGTTTATCAGCTCACGACGGATCTGGAGAACCTTCTGCTGGGCGCCTACACGGCGGCGCAACAGGCCGGGAAGTCGACCGCCGACGCCTTCCCGCTCGACCCGCAACTGCTTGAGCAATTGCAATCGCATATGCCGCAGGCCCGCGAAAACATGAAGCAGACGGGCCGCACGCCGGTGCTGCTCGTCATGCCCCAACTTCGCCCGCTGCTGTCGCGTTATGCGCGGATGTTCGCGAGCGGGTTGCATGTGCTCTCGTATAACGAAGTGCCGCAAACGAAAGAGATCGAAGTGGCCGGAACCCTGGGCTGACAAAGGCGTTTGCAAACGCGCGGCCAGTCCAAAGTCTTCAAGCGCCAACGGCATCACGTCGTTGGCGCTTTTTTGTGCGGAGCGCAACGCCGCCTGTCATCAATATCCATTGATGCACACGCGAGAACACGTTCCCGGCGGACCACACGGCGCACGCACACAACCTCTGCTGTCATTCCGGCAGGATGTCGACCGGAAGGACGGAGGAGCCAGGTATTGGCATTCTCGAACGCGGCCTTGGTTGAACATTCCTGCGCATAAAGCAAAAGAGCCAACGGCATAAAACCGTTGGCTCTTTCTTTCCAGACTATCCGGCCGGAAGACTTCACCGGCCGGTGCGGCGCGATTAGCGCAGCAGCATCTGGATCATGCCCGGCATTTCGCCGGCCTTTTGCAGCATTTGCAGGTTCACGTTCATCTGCGTTTGCAGCTTGGTCAGTTCCGACACCGACTCGGCAAAGTCCACTTCGTTCAGACGCGAATTGGCTTCACGCGTGTTTTGCAGCAGCGTCGACTGGACTTCCTCACGGCCGTCCAGATCCATCATCGCAGCGCCGATGCTGGCTTGCACGGTGGCGAGTTGACCGATGGCGGCTTCGAGGTTGGTGATGGCGCTTTCTGCATCATTTGCCGTGGTCAGTTGGGTCGAAGACGACTGCACCTTCGATACCAACAGGGTTTCAACCGCGCTAAAGAGCTTTCCACTTTCCTCGGTGGTCAACGTGTTAGCCCCCACTCGGGCCAGCGTTCTATACGCATTATCGAGACTCGACTTCAGAGTTCCGATATCGCTCGGCGTTTTTGCGACTTCTGCGGTAAGAATGGTCGTCAAAACGGATTCCCAATTGTTACCGCTGGTCTGGTCCTTCGACAAAATCGTTGCGATTTCCGAGTTTCCTTTGAGGTCGTCCACCATCGATGCCGCCAATGCTGCAGCACTCTGAGCGCCCACCAGGGTGAAAATCTCGGAGCTGCCGTCCAATGCCGCGACGGGCTTACCGAACTCGCCGGTCGCAGAGCCAACGCTCGCGAACAATTGCTGAAGGTCGGCGCTGATGTCCAGCGTCTTCGTTTCGGCAGCGCCCGCGCCGACTTGCAGATCGATCTTGCCCGAAGCCAGAATGCCCGTTGCCGACTGACCAAATTCCATCTTCAACAGGTTCTTACCAGCGAACGTGGTGTTCTCGAAGATGGCTTGCAGTGCCTGTGCGTTGTTGGTGTATTGCTGTTGCAGCGCGGCCTTCTCGGCGTCGCCCTTCAGGCCGTCCTTTGCTTGCGTGGCCAGATCCTTCATGGTCACGAGCAGTTCGTTGGCCTTGTCCAGCGCGCCTTGGGCAACACGGGTGCTCGACTGAGCGTACTTCATGTTGCTGATCGCCGCCTTGGTGCCGCTGGCGTGCATGTTCAGCATGGCCGAGATACGGGCAGCAGCCGGATCGTTCTTATACAGGTCGTTTTTCTTGCCGGTCGAGAGATCGCGCATGATGGCGTTCAGCTTGCCGCCGGTGCTGCGTTGCGAGTTCAGCGACGACATTTGCGCCACGTTGGTATGCAGAGTCAACATTGCTAGGGCTCCTTGTTCTGGTGAGCTATTCGGCAGACCGGATTGCCTGCCTCACCGTGTTAAGGCGTCCCTTCGCGAATTTTGTTAATCCCTTGCGGCGGAGATTTTTCCCATCTGCATGTTCGGCCCGACAGCGCGTTTGCCGAACGCCCAACGCTTGCTTACACGTTGCCCAGCAACGCGCGCACGTTCGCACGTGTGACAGGAAGGCCCTTCGGCATGGCCAGCGTCAGCGCGACAAACGGGGGCTGCGTGCCGAGTCGCGACGTCCATGCCTTCGCCGATGCCAGCGCGATATCGAACGCCGCGTCGTCTGCAACAGCACGCTGGCTGACCAGCGCCGCTTGTCCAACAGCCTTCGTCGAGGTGCTCGCTGCGTGCTTTGCCACGGCATGGGAGGCGCGAATGGCTCTGACCATCGACGCCAATGCGCGGCGGGTCTCTGCGATTGCCTTCGCGCTATCGAGACGCCATGTCTGCGGTGCAATCGCATCGGGAGCATCACGCAACGTGGCGCGTTGCGGGTGGCCCTCGACGCCCTGACTCGTTTGTGCAACGGCGAAGCGCGACGCCAGCGACGGCCATGCGGTGCCGGGCGCACTCATCACCCATCCGCGCTCGGGCGGAGGCGGCTCCAGCGTAATGCCATAGGCCGCCAGTGCCCGGGTCGTCCGACGGCGCAAGCCGGCTTGCGATACCGCGTTCGCCAGATCGATCTCCACCCCCGCCTTGTAGGGCCCCGCCGGGAAAAGCGTCATCTGCTCAGCTTTCGACGCGCGCCACTGCGCGGGCGCAACGCCATCGACGGTGAACCGTCGCGGCGCCTTTCCCTGCGCATCGAAATGCAGACGGTCGTCGACGGTGCCCAGACTTGCGCGCTCGCGGCTTTGCCATTGCGCGCCAAGCGCGTCGAGCGCCCGGCGTGCCTGCGCCTGCGAGACGGGGTCGCCGTCCTGCCAGCGCGAGAGCGACGTCAGTGCCACGGTTGCCGACGCATGCAGCGTCGACAACCATTGCGCCCCGGCGCTCGCACGGCTGGCCGTCGCGTGCTGCGAAATCAGTTCGGTGACTTGTGCGACACGTTGTTTGTCGAACGACTCGGCGCCTCGCACCGCCGGCCAGGCCGACGCGCCGACGCGCGCCCCCCCGGTGGCGAGCGTCGACGCATTCGTCGAATCGACCCCCGAAGGCGCCCGCGACGACGCGCCGACCGTCGGCCCGTCGCCCTGGCGGGGATTCAGGCGCGCCGAACTCAGTGCATCGTCCAGCGCGGCGCTGCCGGGAATCTCACGGATGCTATCGACCATGAACGAGATCCTGTCGGGTCATGCGGTACGAATCCACGGGGAGCGTCTTAGACGACATCGAAGAAAGACAACTTGCCCACTTCAGCGTGCGCAGTGCGCGCAGCGGAAATGAGGCGATACATGGCCAACAGTTCCGGCAAGGCCTCGGTGGCACTCTTTCCTTCAATGACGACGCGAGCCTTCGTCAGCACCTCGCCCTGCAACACATAGTCCTGACGCACGGCATCAAGACGTTTCGCAGCGTGGTCGTTCGTGAATTGAACGGCGGCAATCTGACGCGCCAGATCGTCAACGGGATCGGCCAGATCACGCAGCACGGCGATCGGTGCCGCCCCCGCATTTGTCAGGGCGGCAGCCGCCGCCCCGAGACGGTTGAGCAGATCCGGCATGCCCTGCCAAACCTGAGACGCCTGCGTATGGACCAGCCCATCGCCGATCTCGACGGAGGCCGGCGCTTGCGTGGCAGCGCTCAATACGTAATTCGTCGCCGCGCCCGGCACGGCCGTATCGCTGATGGGTGCACCGCTACCGGCGAACAGATAGCTGCCGTCCGCGCGACGCGTGTTGATCGCGCCAACAAGACCGGTCATCAGTTCGCGAATCTTGTCTGCGGAGGCCTGCGCGTCACCGGCCTGCAACGCGTCCGACTTCAACGACACTTCGTTCTTGAAGGCGCTAAGTCGGTCGTAAGCATTCTTGAGGCTCACACTCGCTTGCTTGAGATCGGCCTCAAGGCTGGCGACGATCTTCGTGCGATGCGCGATGGTCTGCTGTTCCCGGTCGATGCGCGCGAGGCGCTCGAAATCGACGGGATCGTCGGAGGCGCGCAGTACGCGCTTCTCTTCGCGCGCGTGGTCGGTCATACGCGCCAGCCGTTCATTCATGTCGCGCAGGACGTGTTCGCGCTCGAAGCGGCTGAAATGATGATGAATTTGCATGGTGGTTTCCTTTCCCGGAGGTGGTGCAGATCAGCGCACCATCGCCAGCGTGGCATCGAATAATTCGTTGGCGACCGACGCCACCCGGGCGTTCGCGCGGTAGAGCTTCATATAGGACATGAGTGCGCCGCCCGACTCCGTCTCGTCGACGCCCGCCTGCTTTTGAAATTGCGTGCGTGCGGACACCAGCACCGCACGGGCAGACGTTCCGCCCGCCTCGATGTCACTGGCACGACGGCCGGTATCCGCCGCCAGCGCACTCATCGCTTCCACGAGCGTGGTGTTCACGCGACCCGGCAGCGATACCGGCGCGTGGATCGCCCCTTTCAGACGCTGCAACGTCTTGCCGTTGCCGTTGGCGCTATCGGCGTTCAGATCGAGCCCCTGAGCCGTCGCGAGCGTGCGCTCCAGTCGCGGCACACCGTTCGGGCCGACAGCGAGCGACAGCAGCGGCGTAGCGCTAAAGCCAGACGACGTGTCGTCGGCATGCGCACGATTCAGTTGTTCGACGAGTGTGCGGGCGACTTCGGTCACGTCTGCGATTCGCTGATCGAGCTCGCGCGTGATAAATGCGTCGTGCCCTCCCAATCGACCGCCCAGCCCATCCGCCGGCACGCTCACCCGCGACGCCCCTGCCACGAGCGTGTAGCCCCCCGCTGGCAGCGCTTCGAGTTGCGCCGCACGATTGCCCAGCACGAGCGGATGCCCGCTACGCGTGAGCACGTGATACGCGCCGCTGCTGTCCTCCCGCACGTCCACATCGAGAAACGTCGCCAGTTCGCCCAATGCCTGATCGCGCTGGTCCTCGATGGCAAGGCGGCCTGCCTCGTCGGGTGCAAGCCGATGCAAACGATTCAGATCGGCCACCGTGGCCGTGAGGCGATTGACCTTCTCCGCATCCCCGCTGCGCACCATGTTGAGGTTCCCGCGCAGGCGTTCCAACGCGGAGAACATCGAATTGGTGCGCTCGGCGACGCGGCCCAGCGCGGCGAAGACTTCGTCGGCATGCACATCGCCGCCGACCGTCTGTGCCTCATGGTCGAGCGCCTTGACGAAGTCGCGCAGCCCCAGCGGGTCGCTCGCCACGTCGGTCCCGCCCAGTTGCACGAGCAACGCGTCGGCGTGCGGCTTCTGCACCTCAAGCTCGTTCGCACCGGACACCGCACGCCACAACTGACGCCGCTGCTCCAGCCCGGCCACGCGCACAACTTCCTGCGCCTGCACCGTGCCGTCCGCGCGCGACGTCACGCGCACGTTCCGGCGCGTGTACGCCGAATTTCCCATCTGGGAGATGTTGAGCGACTCGTTGTCGAGCAGCGACTGCGCAGTTTTCACGCCTTGCGTGGCGATGTTCAGCATGTTCATGTTGGAGTGCCTGTCGTGTCGGAGTTAGCTGGCGCGCTCAGCGGCCCGCCATTTGCCGGATGATCGTGTCGGCAATGCCGAACGCGCGCCGCGACGCGAGCGCCTGCGCGACCTGCGTGTCGGCCCAGTCATGCAGACCGTCGGTCGAGCGATCGCGTTTGCCTAGCCCAGCGGCATCGTCGCGGTCGTCGCGCAATGCCTGTGTCGCGCGTCGCATCTCGCCAAGCAGGCGTGCAACAAAGATCGCTTCGAACTGTTCGGCGGCCGCCTCGAGCGTTGTCCCCGAGGCTTTCGGTGCTGCGCCTGCCTCTTGCACAGGCGACCCGGTCGCGGAAATCGGTAAATAGTGGTGGGTTATCGGCGTCATCAGATATCTCAGATCACATGCAGCTCGCCGTTTAGCGCGCCAGCTTCGTCCAGGGCTTGCAGGATCGCAATCACGTCGTCGGGGGTCGCCCCCGAACGGCGCAGACTGTCGACGATGGTTTGCAGATCGACGCCGTCCGGCCAGACCTGAATGTCCATGCCGTCCTCCTGCACGTCGATATTCGAGCGTTGCACCTCGGCGGTACGTCCGCGCGAGAAGGGGGCGGGTTGCGCGATGACCGGCGACTCGGTCACCGTCACCCGCAGCGAGCCATGCGAGACCGCCACCGGGCGCACGGTCACGCCCTGCGAGATCACCACCGTGCCCGAGCGTGCGTTGATCACGGCACGCGGCACCCGGTTGACGCCCGGCACTGGCAACGAATGAACGTCGGCGAGAAAGCGCACGCGGGCGTCGGCGTCTTCAGGCGCGCTCACCTCGACCGTGCTGCCGTTCATGGCCTGCGCCACGCGCTCGCCAAAGCGGGTGTTGATGGCATCTGCGATATTCGCCGCCAACTGAAAGTCGGGGCGTTTCAGGCTCAAACGCATGGCGCCCCCCTCGCCGACCGGCACGGGAATCTCTTGCTCGATCGTTGCCCCGTTGGGCACGCGGCCGGCAGTCGGCGTGTTTTTCTGGACACGCGAGCCGCTGCGCCCCTCGGCCTGCATGGCGCTCACGACCAGATTGCCCTGCGCCAGCGCGTAAGTCTGGCCGTCGACGGCGCGAAGCTGAGTCAACAGCAATGTTCCCCCGCGCAGGCTGCGCGCGTCGCCCATCGACGACACGGTCACGTCGATGGTCTGCCCCCGAAGAAAGCCGGAGGGATAGGTCGCGCTGACCATGACCGCAGCGACATTGCGCGAGCGCAGTTGCACGTTGTCGGGCATGCTCACGCCGAACTGCTTGAGCAGGTTGGCGAGCGACTGACTGGAGTGACGCGAACGCGGGCCGTCGCCCGTGCCGGGCAGTCCTACGACCAGACCGTAGCCCACAAGCTGGTTATCTCGCACGCCTTCCACATTCACGTAGTTGCGCACGGTCTGTGCATGGCCGGCCGGTGCCGTGACCAACGCCGCGATCACGGCGATGGCGACAATCGTCGTCGACAACGACAATGCGGCCAACCGGCGGGACACCGGCCCGAGCGCCTCAGGAATTCCGAACATATGAGTCTCCCCCTCAGAGCGGCGCGAACTGGCTGTTGAAGAAGCGCGTCAGCCAGCCGGGATTGTTGCTGTCTGCAAGCGCCCCGGTACCGAAGTACTGAATGCGGGCATTCGCCACACGCAGCGACGACACGCGATTGGTCGTGTCGATATCGCCGGCACGCACGTAACCCGCGACGCGCACGGTTTCTTCGCCTTGATTCAGGAACAGCCGCTTCTCGCCGCGCACGTGTAACAGCCCGCTGGGCAACACGCGATGCACAACGACCGTGATCGCGCCGCGCAGCGTGTTCTGCGCCGTGCTCGAGCTATCGCCGCGAAAGCCGCGTCGCGCACCCAGCGCGGAATCACCGAAGGTGGACTTGCCCATCAGCGTGATCTCGTCGATCGACATGTCGCTGCGCTTGTCCAACCGTGTGCCTGCGCGCTTGCTCGCCTGTGTCTGCTCTTGCAGCACGATGGTCAACACATCGCCCGAGCGGAACGCACGCTGATCCGAGGTCAGCGACAACGCGTTTCCGGATGAAAAGAGCCCGCCTGCCTGTCCCTGCGAGGACATTTCGGCCACGCTAGGCAGGTCGTCACTCTCTTCGAGCTGCGGCGGCAGATAGCCTGCGCAGCCCGTGAGCACGGCGGCCAGCGCGACTACGACCGCCGCGCGCACGCCACGATAAGCCGTGCGGGCATCGTTCGGTAGAAGGCGGAGCGCGTCCGTCATGATGATCTCCGTCCGTTACCGCGCGACCTGCGCGAGGCTTTGCATCATGTTGTCGGCGGCCGACAGCACTTTGGTGCTCATTTCGTAAGCACGCTGCGCCTGAATCATGTTCACCATTTCTTCGACGGCAACGACGTTCGAGCCCTCCAGCGCCTTCTGTCGCAACAGACCCAGATTTTCCTCTCCCGGGTTGCCTTCGATAGCCGGACCGCTCGCGGCCGTCTCTGCGAACAGGTTGCTGCCCATCGGACGCAGCCCGGAGGGGTTCACGAAGTCGGCCAGTTGCAGGCGGCCGAGCGATGTCGGCGCGGTGTCGCCGTCCTCCAGCGCGCTGATGTCGCCGTCGGCGCTGATCGTCAGATCGCGCGCGCCCGGGGGCACAACGATATCGCCCACGAGCGGGTGCCCGGCCTGCGTCACCAACCGTCCGTCCGAGTCGAGCCGGAGATTGCCGGCACGGGTGTACGCGGTCTCGCCATCGGGCATCTCGACCTGCAGAAAGCCGCGCCCGGTAATGGCGACGTCGAGTTCGTTCTGGGTGTCTTGTTCCGCCCCGTTGACGAACTGCTTCTGCGTGCCGGCGAGCCGCACGCCGGTACCGAAGTACATGCCACCGGGCAATGTCGCGTCGCCCTGCGTGCGCGCACCTGCCGGACGGATGGCGCGGTAAAACGTGTCTTCGAACGCAAGACGATCGCGCTTGAAGCCGGTGGTGTTCACATTGGCCAGATTGTTGGCAATGGACTGCAACTGCGCGTCTTGCGCGTGAACCGCCGTGCGGGCGATGAGAAGTGCGGGATTCATGACATCTCGATAGGAATAGGGGGAATGAACGCGGTTTAGCCACGCACGAGGCGATTGCCGCCTTCTGCCATGTCGTCGGCGATCTTGAGGACACGCATCTGCATCTCGAAGTCGCGGCTCGCGTTCATGCTCTGCACCATGGCGCCGACAGCCGAAACGTTGCTCGCTTCGAGGTGCGCGCCGCGCAGCATGACGTCGTCGCCGGGCAGCGTGCCGGCGTCGCTCACGAGCAGACCACCGCCAGTGCTGCGCATATCGCCCGGCATGGCAAGTACGCGTCGCAGCGTGCCTACCGGCACCAGATCGGTCGACCCTTCGAGCACGACGGAGACTGTGCCGTCGGCACCGATGTCGAGTTCGCGATGCGGCGGTACCACGATGGGACCGCCCTCGCCCAGCACCGGGCGGCCATGCAACAGCAACGTGCCGTCGCCATCGAGCATGAGCGAGCCGCCACGCGAGTAGACGGCGTCTGCACCGTCTTCGGGAAGCGCCGCGAGCGCGAGATAGCCATCACCATCGATGGCCACGTCGAGCGCGCGCCCCGTCGGCTCGAGCACGCCGGGCGTAGTATCGAGACCGGCAGGTGCCTGAACCGCGTAGTGGCGCGAGCCCAATCCGGGACCGGGCAAGGCGTTGGCCTGCGCCACAGCCAGCGACGCTCGAAAGCCAGTCGTCGTGGTGTTGGCCAGGTTGTGCGCCACTGTGCGCTGGGCATCGTGCGCGCGCTGCGCGCCCGACATGGCCGTATAGATCAGGGCGTCCATCGCGTCAGATCGACTGCATCAGGTTGCGCATCATCTCGTTCTGCGTCGAGATGACTTTCGTGTTTGCCTGATAGTTACGCTGTGCGGACATCAGGTTCACCAGTTCGTCCGTCACATTGACGTTCGAGCCTTCGAGCGAACCGCTCACGAGCACCCCTGCGGCGCCCTCGCCAGGACGACGCAGTTGCGCGACGCCGGAATCGCCCGTTTCGCGCCAGACCGTGCCGTCCACGGGAACCAGACCGCCCGCATTGGCGAACTCGCCCAGAGCGAGTTGGTATTGCGTGCTGCTCGTGCCGTTGCTGTACTCCGCGACCACCGAGCCGTCCTTGTCGATGCGCGCACGAACAAAGCTGCCCGCTTCACGGCCACCGACTTCGGTGGCGGTCGCGTCGAACCCACCCGCCTGGAAGCGCATGCCGCTGAAATCGAGGTTCGGGAGCGTGCCGTTCCCTGTGGGACCGGTCAATTGCATCGTTGTCGGATTGAGCACACCCAAGATGACGGAACTTGCCCCATCAATCTCTGAGATTTCCAGCGAAGCCGGCGAACCCGCCACCATGTTGAACTGGAGGTTTCTCACCGCCAGTTCGCCGCTGCCGTCGCGGAAGGTGACCGAGATCTCACCGAGGCGTCCCGCCGTGCTCGGCAGCGGGTTCGGCAAACGCCCGGTCACGTTGATCGCCGTGCTCGGCAACGCCCCCACCGGACTCTTGTCGATCGTGACATCCGACACGTTGGCCTGACCTTGCGCAAAGCCCTGCACGTTGCGACCGCTTCCGTCGACCAGTTTGTTGTCCTTGTCGACTTCGAAATCGCCCACACGCGAATAGACTCGCTGCCCGTTCGTCTCTTTGAGGATGAAGAACCCACCCCCTTGAATCGCCTGATGCAGACGATCGCCGGAGCTACGCAGGCTGCCGTTGGCACCGACCGAATAGCGCGTGCCGCTGACTTTCACGCCGGCAGGCTGCGCCTCGGCCATTGCCGACTCGAAGTTGGTTCGCCCCGACTTGTAGCCATTCGTCTCCACGTTGGAGATGTTCTGCGAAATGGTCTCAAGCGACTTGTTGATGGCGTTGATGCCCGACAGGGCAATATCGAAACTCATGCTGCACTCCCATGCTTGGCCGCGCCCGGGGGCGCACTGGCCGACAATTCTTTGATGTTTGCCGCGTCGATGCGGCTCCCCACGCCCGTCACGTCGATCTGCGCGCCGGCACCGTCGAGATGCACGCGCTCGACACGCCCCGCGATGCGAACCGGCAGCTTGGTCGTGCCCGATTGAACGTGAATATCGAACCGGCCTGCGCCGAGGTTGTGCTCGGTGAACCACGCGTCGTCGATGTGGAATTCCGTCCGCCCGGCAGACACCGGCAGCGGCTTGCGAACCGTCTTGCCGTCGTGGCTCGTGAGCACGATCTCGGCACCCTCGCTGCCCACCGGCAGGTCGACGCTGCCCCGAACCCCTCGGCCGCTCACACGATCGATGCCGGGCGTCTCCACACTCACCTCCCGGCCGACATGGTTACCCAGCGTATAGCCCTGCAGACCGGAGAGCACCTTGGTCTGCGTCAGCATGCGCTGGCTGACCTGCTGCATGGTTTCGGTCTGGCTGAGTTGCGTGAGCTGTGCGACGAACTGCGCCGGATCGGTCGGATTGAGCGGGTCCTGATGGCGAATCTGCGCGACCAGCAACTTCGTGAACATCATGCGGATGTCGTCGCCGGCGTCGCCTGCGGATGCCGGTGCGGCAGCGGTATTCGCCGGCGCGCTCAGTGCGCCGGCGTGGTTTCCAGTGTTTCCAATACTTCCAATAGGCAGCGTCATCCGCGCTCTCCAAGTCGTAACAGTTCCTGCTGCGCCGTACGCACACGGGCCAGCACTTCCAGATTGGTTTGAAACGCCCGCGACGCATCGAGCATGTCCGTCATCTCCTCGATTGCATTCACGTTCGCATAGAAGACATTGCCGTCGGCGTCGGCGACCGGATTGCCGGGTTCGTAGGCGACGCGCGGCAAATCCTCGCTCTCGTAGATATCGATGACCTGCACGTGTTGCGCACCCTGTGCTTCTCCAAGCACGGTGGCGAACACCGGCTTGCGCGCGCGATATGCGGTCTCGGCGTCGCCCGATACGGCGCTGGCGTTCGCCAGATTGCTCGCCACGGTGTTCAATCGAATCGTTTGCGCGGCCATCGCCGAACCGGCGATTCCCGCAATTTCTCTGAAGCTCATCGTCAACGGCCTCCGTCGATGACCTTCTGCAACCCGGCAAGACGCCGGTTCAGAAAGGAAAGACTTGCCTGCCAGTCAGACAGGTTCTGTGCAAAAAGCGCCTGCTCGATACCGAGCTCCACGGTGTTGCCGTCGGCACGCGCCTGCATCGGCACGCGATAACGCAAGGCGTCCGACGACTCGCTCGCATGGAATGCATCGACGCTGCCGAGCGGTGCCATGCCGGCGTCCAGATGCCGCTGCACGCGCGCTCCGAAGTCGAGGTCGCGTGCCTGATAACCCGGCGTTGCCTCGTTCGCGAGATTGGCCGCAAGCACACGCGTGCGTTCCTCCCTCGCGCGCAAAGCCGCAGCGTGAACGCCAAGCGCCTGAGAAAAAAATGTCTGCAAAACTCCGCCTCCGTGGATCACTGATATCGACTGCAGCCATTGTCGGCATAACTATCGAAAAGCGGCCCAAAAGCGATGGAAATTGACATGTTTCCCAAAGGACTTGCCCCGCTTTGGGCAAATGACGTTGGTTGCGTAGATTTTTTCGATTGACAGGGGCGTTACCCTACGCAAGTCGTCGGTCGAGATGCACGACGCGCACAGGCAGGGAGGTCAGCGCTGCGGCGAGTAAGTTGCCGAGACGGGGGACAGCACGACATCGAGTGCCTGAAGGCGCGTGCCGATGTCTTGCAGATTGCGGGCATTGCTCGCTTTGCAGCGTGCCGCGCTCGCCTGAAGTGCCTGCCAGCGCGCGGAGAAAGTCTGACGCGCGGGGGCGTCCAGCCATTGCAGGACGGGCGCCATGGTGTTGGCCGACGCCTCGCCGAACGCCCGCTCCAGAGACTGGACGCGGCGACGTGCGCGGATCTGCAAACGGCTGACCAATTGCACGGCGCGATCGTGTGCGCGCCCGAGTGCATCGAGTTGTTCGTCGACAAGTGCGCGATGCAGTCCGTCAAGGGTATCGATCAGCAGACGATAGTCCCCGAGATCGGCATCGACGTCGGCCACGATACGTGCCACGCACTCACCGCGAAGACGCTGAAGCTCGGCGCTCAACGCAGCATCCCGTGATGCGCGAGAATCCCGTTCGCCACGCGCTCGCTGTCGAAAGCCAGTTCGCCGCTCGCCAGCATTGCCTTGATGCGGGCGACCTTGGCGGTATCGATACGGGGGATGGCATCGATGGCGGCACGCGTGCCGGCGATCCATTCGCTGGCGCTCGTCGGCATCGCGCGAACGGCGCCCTCTGCGGCATTCGCCTTCGCCTGCGGCTTCGACTGCCCTGCCGTCAGGCGCATGCGCGCGGCGTCGATGGGCGTGACATTGGCAATCGAGTCGATCTTGGGCATGAGAGGTGTCCTTGGAAATTACGGTTCACTCGAATCAGGCGACCGGTCGCCGTCATTTGTTAAGCGCGCCGGGAGCGTGGCGATCGCGGCGGCATCCGACGCCGGGTTCTGGCCGGAAAGCACCATCTCGCCGGCCTGCGGCGCACCGAACATCTGAGACAGTTGTGTCGCCCTCGCCTTCGTGAGCACCACGAATTCGATGCGTCGGTTGGCCGCCGCGACCGGATCGTCCACCCGCAACGGCGCGTGGTCTGCCATGCCGACCGCCATCAGCACGCGATCGAGTTCCAACCCTCCGGCAACCAGTGCGGTGCGCGCCGCGAGTGCTCGTTCCGACGACAGGTGCCAGTTCGTATAGCCATCGGCCGCCGTGGTGCGATATCGCACGGCGTCGGTATGCCCCACGATCATCAGCGAGTTCTCGACGTTCGCCAGCAACCCGCCGATACGCGAGAGCAATGCGCGAGCGCCCGGCGACGGCGTGGCGCTGCCCCGCTCGAACATGCCTCGCTCGTCGGAGTCGGCCAGTCGCACACGCAACCCGTCGGGCGTGATGGTTGTGCTCACGTGGTCCGAGAGCTTCGCCATCTCGCCGAGTTGCTGCACGGCATCGGCCAGACGCGCCAGATCGGCCGGCGACTCGAACTGCCCGTGAGGCAATTCGTCGGCCGTCTCGTTCGCGGCATGCCGGGCGTCGGACGGCGAAACGCTCGTGGACGACGACGCCGTCCATGAGGGCTGCTGCTGGCTGGACGTCTGCGAGCTGGACGGTGCCGGCTCCTCGAAGACCCGCCGCTCCAGCATCCACATCACGACGAACAGACACATGAGCACCAGACACAAATCGGCAAACGCCACCTTCCAGGCGCCGCTATGCTCCTCGTGCGCGGCGCGCGATCGACGCGTGCTCATCGCCCATCCTCGACGTTGCGCACCCACCCTTCAAGCGCGCTGAAACTTGGCAACGCGCCGTACTGCAACATGCGACGGCCCGCGTCGGCCGAAAGTAGCGGTGTCTTGCCGCTCAGGAACGCGATCAATGCCGCGTGCACGCATTCGAAGCCGGTCATTTCCACAGCAACCGACTGCGACAGACGGTTCGCCAGCGGGCTGATCACGGCATAGCAGGCGAAAACACCGAAGAACGTGCCGACCATCGCCACGGCCACCTGACGCGTGATCGTGGCCGTTGCCGCACCGGCACCGATGTCGTACATCGCGAGCACCAGACCAAGCACCGCCGCGATGATGCCGAAGCCCGGCATCGACTCGCCCAGTTTGTGCAGCGCCTGCACCGGCTGCATCATGCGACGCTCCCGGCTCTCGATCTCCATTGCCAGCAAGCTGTCGAGTTCACTGCGCGAGCCTTTGCTCAGGGCCGCCACACGCAGCGCATCGACCGTGAAGTCGACCAGCCTCGTGTTGGCCAGCACGTGACGGCTGCGCTGGAAGATGGCGCTGCGCGACGGATCGTCAAGGTGTGCATCGAGTGCGCGAACGCCGTCACGCGACGAAGTTTGAAGCAGCGAGTAGGTCAGCGTGAGCAATTCCTGCTCGAACGCTTCGCCATGACGGCGGCGGCGCATTGCGGCAGCCACCACGGCGCGCAGGTCGCCCAGCACGCGTGCCGTATTGCCGACGAGAAACGCCCCCAGCGCGGTGCCGATCACCAGCACGAGTTCGTTCAGATGAAAGACAGTCTCGAACTGGCCGCCATTGAGCCAGAACATGCCGAACACGCTGCCCGCGATCACGGCAGCCCCAAGCATCAATAATTTCATTTCCCTTGCCTCGTCTCACATTTCGGTCGTGGTGTACGGGCAGCCTGTGAGCTGCCTCGCTCTGCGTCTTGCAGGGCGACTTTCATCTTTCCGAGCGCTGCCTGATGGATCTGGCAGATGCGAGCACGGGTCACGCCCAGCACTTCGCCAATCTCTTCAAGATTCATGTCGAACTCGTAGTAAAGCTGTACGACGTGTTGCTCCCGCTCGTCGAGCGCGTCGAGTGCTCGCGTCAGACTCTGCCGCGTGGCGACCAGAGATTCCGGACTGCGCCGCTCGACAAGCGCCTCGTTGGCCACCAGGCCTCCTTCGTCCAGCATCTGGTCGAAGCTCGCGATGCTCTCGGCGTATCCGGCCATCTCGGCCGCTTCGAGCGAGGTGTCGTCCATGCCGGCGTGTGCGCTCAACTCCTCGCGCGTCGGTGCGCGACCGAGCGAGCGGGTCAGCTCGCGCTCGGCGTCGCGACGCTTGTGCGATGCCTGCCGCAACGTGCGCGGGCGCCAGTCCAGCCGCCGAAGTTCATCCAGCACGGCACCGCGAATGCGCGTGGCTGCGTAAGCGGTAAAGCGTTCGTCGGGCGGCCCGTAGCGTCGAACCGCATCGAGCGCAGCGATCAGGGCGATCTGCGTCATGTCTTCCTGCGCAATCGTCACACTGGTCTGCGGTGCCAGCGAGCGCACGATGCGCGCAATCACAGGCATCAGCCGCAGAACGTGCGCCTGTTCCTCGGCCACCGGCAACGATTGCCATCCGGGCGACGACGGCCCCTTCGTCGCGGCGACAGGCTTCGCGTCATGCGAGTGCATCGTCGCGTTCATGCCCTGCGCAAGTTTCGCCTCGGGTGCGCTGCCCCGCTTCTCGCTCCGCTTGTCGCCCTGCTTCTCGCCCCGGCGGTACACAACGGGGCCGTACATCAATGTGTTCATAGCCGGAACGCCTTGCGCTCGCGCGCAGCGTCTCCCAGAGCCAGCCCCGGGTCGGCCTCGCCGGACGAGTCATCGCGCGACTGCCGCTCGCGTGCGTTGCCCGATGCACCGTCGCCGCTATAGGAAGGCATGCCCGCGACGCTCACCTGCACCTCGCCCGGGTGACGCTGGGAAAGCATGTCGCGTAACAGCGCCGCCGTCCCCTGCACCAGGCTCAACGCCTCGGGGCGCGCCACCTGCAAGCTCACGCTCAACTGCATGGGCGACTTGCGAACCACGATGGCGATGTCGCCCAACTCGGCGGGCGTCAGGCGCAGGCGAGCCTCGTGGACACCCTTCTGCGTCATCGTGTGCACCCGCTCGGACAGTGCCCGGGCCACCGCCGTGTCATCGCCAGCGGCGACGTTTGCACTCACGGACCCGCTCGACACCGTGGGCGCGGACGGCTCGCCCGCATAGGCGTTGCCGAAGGTCACCGGCGCAAACGGCGTGCGTAGGGCTGGCGTCGCCCCGTTATCGATGGATGCCACACCTTGCGATGCGGGCTCCGTTGCCATCTGGCGCGTCGCCAACGACGGCGTCACCGGACCGAGAGGTGGCAACACGAGCGACGCCGACGCCACGGCTGCGGAAGCGCGCACCGCAGCGGCTGGCGAGGACACCGACGTATCGACGTCCCCGGCCTGTGGCTGGCCATCTGGTGCCGACACCTGACTGCCGAGCGCACCGCGCATCCTGTGCTCATGCGCAGCGAGCAACGTCGCGATATGCGGCGCCACCGTATCGCGCAGCGATTCGTCGCCCGCCGCAGGCCGATCTTGTGTGGCAAACGCCAGGTCATCGGCGACGGGCATGACTACACCCGGCAAGACCGGAACGTCGTGCGGTAGAGATGCGGCGTCGTCTGCCGCCAGCAAACCGTCGTCACCCGGCGCGACCGCCGGCTTGACCGCTATCGCGGGCAAGCCTGTGAACGTTGCCACATCGGGATGCGCCAGCGCCTGCGTTTCCGGCGCCTGCGCCGGGGCGACGAGACCTGCCTCGCGCTCGGTGTCTTGCCCAGAAAAATCAGGCACTTGCCCCGTCGAACGATCGAGTGACGCGGCAAAATCGCCGAGCGCCGTGTCGATGCCGGCATCGGCCAGCGTCTGCGCAAACCCGTCGGGCAGCGCACCGTCCGCGACCGGCGCCAACGAGTCCGCGCTGCCGGGCGTCATGAGACGTGTGATTTCAACGATCATCGTGCATCCTCAGATAGCCGAGCGCGCCGTCGCGCCAATGCCCCAGTCCTGCCAGACGTCTGCGAGCTTCCGACGTCGCTCGCTGGCTTAGCGCGTAGGCTTGCTCGTGCGCCACCCGCGCATCCGCCATGGCTTGCGCGAGCGAAGCGTCGCGTGCAGCGGGCGCAGGTGCGAGTCGCCACGCCCGCCGGAACAAGGCGTCGGTGGCTTGCAACAAGTCCCACTCACGCGCGGCGGAATACCGTCGCAGATCTCGCGCCAGCGCTCGAAAGGTCGCCGCGTCAGCCGTATTAGCCACGCCGCGTCTCCAACGCTCGCCAGCCCTGCGTGAGCTGCGTGATGACTGCTACGACCTCGTCGAGCTTGGCAAGATCGAGTTCCACACTGGCCTGCGCAACCCCTCGCATGCAGAAGTCGTACACGGTCGTGAGCGGCTGCGTGACGCCCGGGCCGTCGGCCACGTCGATATGCGACGCCAGCCCGTTGAGCAGGTTCAGGCATTTGGTCACGCTACGCAGTCGCGCATCGTGACGTGAGTGTTCGATGTGTCCGCGCACGCGGGCCAGTTCGTCGAGCAGCCCATCCAGAAGGATCAGCATGAGCTGCAACGGTGTTGCACCGGCGATGCGCGCATCGAGGTCGGACGCATGGTATTGCTGGTAGGTCATGATTGGATTGACTCCCTGAAAGATGGCGTCGCGCGTCAGTCGTCGGACTTGCGCGACCCACGGAAGAGCGCGTCGACAAAGCCGCGTGTCTCTTTCATTTGTTGCTGAACCTGCTCGGCACGAGCGAGTTCGTCGGTGTAGCGCGCCACAAGCGCCAGAAAACGCGCCCTGAGCTGGTCTTCTTTCGCGGCAAGCCGCTGTGTGGCAACCTCGTCGGTATCCGTGCGGTGCTTGAGCACCCCGGTGATCTCGTCGGTCCATTCACGAATCCGCACGGCAAGGCGCATGCCTGCCGGCTGTTTGTCCAGATCGGTACTGGTGTCGCGCTTCATCACGTCGGCGGTCTCGCCGAACCACTGCGCCAGCAGTGCCTTGTCGCCGGCATACGCCGCCTCGAAGCGCTTCTGATCGAAGGTGACGGACCCGTCGGCGTTTCGCTTCACACCGAACTGGGTCGGGTCGAAGGTCTTGCCGTCGATCGTCACGGGCCGCTCGAAGTTGCGTTCGAGATCGCGCAACAAGGCCCGCACGCCGGCATCGGCATAAAAAGCCCCGGCCGGTTTGACGTCGCTTTTCTCTTCGCTATCGGGCGATATCGACGCACCCGGCGTGCCCGGGTCCATCAGTTCACGCAGTTGCTTGCGCACGGCGTCGTAGGCCTGTACGAGGGCGCGCATGTTTGCGGCCGTGCCCTCCATGTCGGGGGTGACTGACACACGCGTGGTTTCGCCAGCGGCGTTGGCCTTCTTCAGCGAGAGCGTCACGCCGGTAAATAGCGTGATGTCGTTGCTGGCATAGGACTCCTCGGCCCCTGCGTTGCCGATTCGCACGACGGCGTTCTGCCCTTGCGCGAGCACGGTCGCGTTCGACGCGCCGAGATCCGTACCGGACGACGACTGCAAGTCGAACGTCGCCTCAGTGCCTGATGTCGTCGCGCTCAGCAGCAAGTACGGTGTCGGCTGTCCCGGCACATGTCGAAGATCGGCGCGAACGACGTCCTTCAAAGCCGAATCGGCGTTGATTCGTCTCGCAAGGTCCCGAACCCCTTCGGCCGTCGTCAGATCGAGCCCTGAGGTGTCCAGTGCAATCGGGTTAGCGCCGCCAGCCAGTTTCACGTTGCCACCTGCCAGCGCCGCCACGTTCATGATCTGCACCTGATGCACGGTCGCGAGCTGCTGAACGTGCACGTCGAAATCGAGCTGCTGCGCGCCCTTCTCCAGCTTGACCGAGAACACCGAATCGCTCGACAACGTCGCTTTGTGCTGATGCAGGTCCGCGCTGTCGCCGATGCGCCGGAGTTGCTTCTCGAAATTGCCGAGAACTTCCTTGAGCGTTGCCACGCCTTTCTGACGGGCTTCGGCGCCAGCCTTGTCCTTACCCAGACGCCCGAACTCCGCCCCCATCTTTCTCTGGGCGATTTCGGCGGCCATTTCGTCGATACGGTTTTTCACTTGCAGCATGGCAAAGCTCCTGGTTCGGGTGATGTGCGAGACGCGGAATGCGTTTTCCCGACCCAAGCGACCGCCGTGCATGCTTTGTCAACGCAAACCCGCGGGGCGATTTCCCCAATTGCTCCGATATCGCCAACGGCGCCATGCGCCTCGCGTGACGACACGCCTCGCTGCCAGACCTCCAAGGCCTGGGCGACCTGCGCCTGCTGCTCTCGCTTGTTCCGTGCCTGCTTCACCGCCACCTCGTGACGGGTGACAAGCGTCGCGACACCTTCACGCCGACGCTGCGCATCGCGCACGGCTTGCGCCGCGACCGTCTGTGAGCGAGCCAATTGCGCCATCGGCGCCTGCTGCGTCTCGATCATCTGCACGAGCGCGCGTTTGTAATCGGCGCGATTCTGAAAACTGTAGGCATTGGCTCGCCTGCCGTTGATCGACACCGCGCGATACAGCCGTGTTAGCTGGTCGACATTGCGTGCAAGCCGCACTTGCCGCTCGGCGAGCTGGCGTCCGTCGTGCTGCGCGAGCGCAAGCTCACGCTCGCGCATCGACAGCAACGCATGCAGGGCGCGCGGCGTTCCTGGCGTCATCGACATAGCGCCTCCAGCCGTTCGCACAGGCCCTGCGGCGTGTGGGTCTCACCGTCGCGCTGACGCAGAAAGTCGAGCATGAGCGGATGTCGGGAGACGGCGCGGTCGGTCTCGGCGTGAGCGCCCGGCACGTAGGCACCGAGCGGCATCAACTCGCGAACCTGCTGATATGCATGCCACTGCGCTTTGAACGCGCGCGCGGCGTTGGCGTGCCGCGCGCCGACCGCTTGCGTCATGCATCGACTCACCGATGCGCCGACGTCGATCGCCGGATAATGCCCGGCGTCGGCCAATTCACGCGACAGCACGATGTGCCCGTCCAGCACCGCGCGGGCGGTGTCCACCACCGGGTCTTGCAAATCGTCGCCCTCGGCCAGCACCGTGTAGATTGCGCTGAGGCTGCCCGTGCCTGCGCCATTGCCCGCGCACTCGACCAGTCGCGGCAAGCGTGCAAACACGGAGACCGGGTAGCCGCGCGCGGCCGGCGCTTCGCCAAGCGAGAGCGCGACCTCTCGGCACGCCATCGCGTAGCGCGTGAGCGAGTCGACGAGCAACAGCACGTCGTGCCCTGCATCGCGAAAATGGGCGGCAATGGCGTGGCACAACTCCGTGGCCTTCATGCGCTGCGCGGGCGGTGCGTCGGCGGGCGCCGCCACCACGATGGCCTTCGCGAGTCCCGCCTGTCCGAGCGTCTCGCTGACGAACTCGCCCACCTCCCGGCCACGCTCGCCGATCATGCCGACCACCACGATCTGTGCGCTGGTATGCCGGGTCATCATGCCCAGCAATACGCTCTTGCCGACGCCGCTGCCGGCAAAGAGTCCCACGCGCTGCCCTTTGCCCAGACTGAGCAGGCCGTCGATGGCGCGCACGCCCACCGGCAGCGGCTCGGTGATGGCGCGGCGATCCAGCGGTGCCGGCGGCGAGCAGCGCGTGTCGAGCCATGCATCGCCACGCAACGCACCTTTCCCATCAAGGGGAAGGCCAAAGGCGTCGACCACGCGGCCGAGCCACGCCAGCCCGATGCGCAGCGCTGGCGTCGCCGTTCCCGGCAACACACGTGCGCCGGGCACAATGTCGGTCACCGCCGAATACGTCAAAAGCTGCAACGCGCCGTTGGCGAACCCGACGACCTCGGCCTCGGTCCACCGGCCTGCGGCAGTTTCGACACGGCACGTTTGTCCCAGCGAAAAACGCTGCCCACGCGCCTCGAGTACCGCGCCATTGGCTCGCGTGACGAATGCCATCGGGGTCGCGAGTGCGATCTCGTCGTGCATCATCGTGACTCCGGCATCGCGGCAGGAACCGTGGCGTTTGCCGAGGCATCCACCCATTCTCCGAGACGCCGACGGATGATCGTCTGGGCGGCCGCTTCACGGCCTTCGCACCCCGCGTCGTACCAGAGGCCGTCGACCTCGACGCGGCAATCCCCGCGAGCCAACGACGGATCGGCGGCAATGCGCCAGCCCGGATGCGCACCGTGCGCGTGCGCCGATTCGCTGCCGACACGGGCGCTCAGTGCCCGGGCATCTTCGGGGCTGACATGAACGGTGACCGCATCGTCGCTCCCGCCCACCTGCGCGAGCAGACGCGCAACGATGCCGGCGATGTCGGCAGGCGCCGTGTGCAATTCGCGCTGCACGATGGCGCCGACGGCGCGCGTCGCCACATCGCTCAACACATCGATGGCAGCCGCTGCCAGCCGGGCGTGCACTTGTTCCCGGGCCGCCTGGAGTGCCGCGAGCGGGAGCCGCATGGCTTCCTGCTCGTCATGCATGCGCTGGGCGTGCGACGCCTGCAAACGCGCCTCGGCCGCCTGCTCGCCATCCGCACGTCCGGCATCGAAAGCCTCCTGCCAGACGAGCTCACGCATGTTCGCGGCGCCATCGGTCATCCCTTGCGCATAGGCCTGAGCCCGCAAGGTGTCGACGTCCGGCTGAACCGGTAACCAGCCGCGTTGAGCTGCGACATCGGACTTCGTGCCAAACCGGTGCGGCTTCATTCGAGTACCTCACCGTCGGCAAGGCGCAAAAGCATGTCGGCCTCGCGCGCTCGTGTGCGCAGCAGGGTCATGATCTCGTCGCGCGCCGCTTCGACGCGTGCTGCCGACATGGCGCCCAGACGCTGCATCGCCTGCGTAAGCGCGTCCTCCTGAAGGCGGGACATGCGCTCGCGCACGACCTGCCGCATACGGGCGTCGGTCCCCTTGAGCGCGACGGCCCACAATTCGGTCGGCACTTCGGCCACCGCCAGATCGATGACTTCCGGCGCCTGATAGGCAAGGATGTCGAAGCCATACATGCTCGCTTCGACGGATTCCGCCAGAGACGCGTCATGCGCACGCAGCGCATCCATCAGGCGTTTCTGTTCGTCGGGCACATGGCCCATGATCTGAGCAGCCAGCCGAGTGCCAGGCACATCGGTGCTCTCCGCAGACAACCCCGCGAGACAGCGATCGGCAATCACTTCGAGATCGGCCAGCAATTCGCGATCGACGCGTTTGAGCTGCGCCGTCTCCAGGAGCAGCGCTTCCTGCTGCGATTCGGGGAGCGCGCGAAGCAATTGCCCCCCCAGATCGGCGGGCAGATAAGCGAGCAGCAACGCCTGCATACGGTGATGTTCGCGCGAGAGCACGTCGGCCAGTCGCGTCACGCTCACCCACTGAAGACGCGCGAGCTTGGGGCGAATCCGATCGCCATAAATGCCGTCGAGCACGTTGCTCGCGATACCTTCCCCGAGCGCGGCAGCCAGCGAGCGCTCCAGATAGGCACGCGGGGCGGCATTCGCGCCGCCATGCTGCGTGCTGGCTTCGAGGAACTGGTCGACGATGGCATGCACGTCGTGCTTCTTCACGCTACCGGCGCGCGACATGGCATGGGCCACGCGCAGAAGCTCATTGGGGGCCAACTGGGCCATCACACCGGCGGCAGCCTTCTCCCCCATGCAGAGCAACAGGACGGCGGCGCGATCAACGCCATTGATTTCGGTCAGAGTGGAGTTATCAGCGGGCAGAGGCATGCGAACCGATCCATTGTTTGATGATCTGGGCGACCCGCTCGGGTTCGCCGTCAGCCAGTGTTGTCAGGCGTCCGAGCTTCGTGTCGAACGAAGCGTCCGAGTCGGGCGGCATGTCGTTGGCGAAGGCCGGCAAGGCAGCCTGCTGAGCCGCACTCTCGGCGTCGCGGCGGCTACGTTCGCGCGCTTCGGCCTCGGCAACGCGCGCGGCCTCCTTGCGCCGGCGACCACGACGAGCCAGCGCCACCCAGGTGATCAACGCGATCAACAGCGCCGCTGCGGCGGCCATCGCGGCGTATTGTCTTTGCGTATCGGTGAGCCCAAGCCCCGCGGCAGCGGTGTCCTGTGTATCGAACGTCATGACGCCATCGGTGGCCACGAACGGCATGGCACTCACCACCAGCGTGTCGCCACGGTCGATCTGAATGCCTGCGCTCGCCCGTAACGCACGCTCCAGCTCGGCGAGGGTGTCGACGGTCCAGCCGTTGCCACCCGGTGCTGCCTGTGAATCCACCATGACCGCCACATGCATCTGGCGAACGCGCGGACGATGACGCTTGGTCTGCGTGATCGAGCGGTCATAGGCGAACTGACGCGTGGACGACGTGGTGCGCATCGCCGCGCCTTCGCCCCCGAGGATCGGTGCCGCGTCGACGGGACGATTCGCCATCGCGCCCGGCACACCGCCCACGACAGCGTCGTCGTCGCGCGCTTCGCGCACGGCTTCCTGCATGACACGGGGATCGGCACCGAGCGCCTCGGTGGTGTTGGACACCAGATCCTCGTCCAGATCGATGCTCACGCTCGCGCGGTAGCGATCGGCGCCGAGAATGCCGTCGAGCAGACCCCGCACGTTGCGAAGCGCTTCGTCACGCGAGCGCGTTCGGGCTTCCACGTTGCCGTATGTCGCATCGTCGAGATCGAGATTCGCGGTGAGCGGCGTGCCGTGCTGATCGACGACGGAGACGTTCTCCGCCGCCAGCCCGTTCACACTGCCGGCCACGAGCTTGACAATCGCGCTGACCTGCTGCGGCGCGAGCTTTTGCCCGGGGCGCACTGAAATCAGCACCGACGCGCTGGCCGATGCCTTGGTATGCGTGACGAAGGACGTCTGCGGCGCAAGAGCAATGTGCACACGCGCGGCATCGACCGCGTCGATCGACATGACGGTGCGCGCGAGTTCGCCTTCCAGACCGCGACGAAAACGCACGTCCTGTACGAACTGACGCACTCCCAGGCGCTCGTCGCGATCGACCAGTTCCAGTCCCGGCGGCAGCTCCGGCGTTACGCCCTTGGCGGCCAGCGCGAGACGTGCGCGGCCGAGCCGGTCGTGCGGCACGAGGATTGCGCCAGTGTCCGGATGCATGCGAAACGGGATCTGCTCCGCTTCGAGCACGCCGGTGGCCTGCGCGATCGGAATGCGCTGGTTCTGCCCGAACAGCGGCGCGTAGCCCGTGTCGTGCGAATACCAGGCGAGCGTGGCCGCGGTGATGGCACCGGCGGCCACGACGAGCGGCAACGCACTGCGCAGTTGTCCGGCAAAGCCCGATGGCTGGGCACGCCACTTCAGCCATCGCTCACGCGATCGCGTTCCAGCGCTGCCCAGCGCACGAAAGATGTTGTCCATTCCCATATGTCGATTCACTTGCCTCGCTGTTGAGCCTCCGGATCGCAATCCGATGCGGGGGCTCGTCTAAGGCGTGACGCATAAGACTCACGCGTCGGGTATCCATTTGAAGGAGCACATGGTGACAACGAATCCGCGAATTAACGAAAATCTGCGTAGTCTTTGGGCATTGGCTGTACGTTGGCCGGAAATTTGGTACGTTTTCCCATTAACGCGACTGTCGATGACCCGCCGCTCGGCGACCGGCGGGCCAATGTCAGGCAGCGCACCGGCCGGGACGGCATGGAAAAAAAAGCCCTCACGCGCATGACGCGTGAGGGCTCGACTGTCAAATGAGTGCGGCGCGCAGCCGCGTCAGCGACGCTCAGGCAGCGATCTTCTCCGGTGTCGTCGCTTCGTCTTCCACCGAGCTGAGCATCAGGTGTTCAAAAGCACCCAGCGAGGCCTTTGCGCCGTCGCCTACCGCGATCACGATCTGCTTGAACGGCACCGTCGTGACGTCACCCGCCGCGAACACGCCGGGCAGCGACGTCTTGCCCTTGGCATCGACTTCGATCTCGCCGTGACGCGAGAGGGCCACCGTGCCCTTGAGCCATTCGGTGTTGGGGACCAGACCGATCTGCACGAACACCCCTTCGAGCGCGATCGCGCCGGTCTCGCCGGATTCACGGTCGCGATAGGCAAGGCCGTTGACCTTCTGACCGTCACCGTGAATTTCGGTCGTTTGCGCGTTCATCAGCACGCGCACATTCGGCAGACTGCGCAGCTTGCGCTGCAACACTTCGTCTGCACGGAGTTGCGCACCATATTCGATCAGCGTGACTTCCTTGACGATGCCCGCCAGATCGATGGCCGCTTCCACGCCAGAGTTGCCACCGCCAACGACCGCGACGCGCTTGCCCCTGAAGAGCGGGCCATCGCAGTGCGGGCAGTAAGCCACGCCACGGTTGCGGTATTCGCGTTCTCCCGGCACGCCGATTTCGCGCCAACGCGCACCGGTAGCAAGCACGATGGCACGTGCTTTCAGTACGGCGCCGCTTGCCAGATGCACTTCGTGAATCTTGCCCGGGATCAAGGCTTCGGCGCGTTGCGTGTCGATCACGTCGACGTCATACGTCTTGACGTGTTGCTCCAGCGCGGTGGCGAACTTCGGCCCTTCGGTGTGCGTCACCGAGACGAAATTCTCGATGGCCATCGTGTCGAGCACCTGACCGCCGAAACGCTCGGCGACCACGCCCGTCACGATCCCCTTGCGAGCGGCGTAGATGGCAGCGGCGGCGCCTGCCGGGCCACCGCCCACGATCAGCATGTCGTAGACCGGCTTGTTTTCGAGCGCCTTCGCGGCCCGTGCGCTCGCTCCCGTGTCGAGCTTCGCAAGCAACTCCTTCACGCTGGTACGGCCTTGCGTGAAGGACTCGCCGTTGAGGAACACCGTCGGCACGGCCATCACCTGACGCGCTTCGACTTCACTCTGGAACAGCGCGCCGTCGATGGTGACCTGCTGAATGCGCGGATTGATGAGCGCCATGACGTTGAGCGCCTGCACGACTTCCGGGCAGTTCTGGCACGACAGCGAAATGTACGTCTCGAAGCGGAAATCACCGTCCAGCGCACGGATCTGCGCGATGGTGTCGTCGTCGAGTTTGACCGGATGGCCGCCGACTTGCAGCAGCGCAAGCACCAGTGACGTGAACTCGTGCCCCATGGGCAGACCGGCGAAACGAATCCGCGGTGCCTCGCCCGGCGTACCGATGGCAAAAGACGGACGACGCTCGCCTGCGTCCTGATCCCTGTCGTTGCGCACCACAACTGCAATCTGCGGCGAGAGCGGCGCGATCTCGTCCACCAGCGCCTTCATCTCGGCCGCCTTGGGACTGTCGTCGAGCCAAACAGCGATCTCGATCGGGCGCGTGACTTTCTGGAGGTACGTTTGCAACTGGGCTTTGAGGTTCGCGTCCAACATGGCGTTTATCCGTCTCAATAGGGTATTAGGGCGAGCAGAGGCCACCGCGTCGGCCAGCGGCAGGCGCAGATGAGCGTCGGGAATTCGGGGGTGGGTGCCGGCGCGGCAGGTTTAGGGGGGCTGACGCGCCGGCGGGACGCCGCTCCGTGACGGGAGCGGCGCTTGCTACGGTGATGACGCGTGCCGCTTAGATCTTGCCGATCAGGTCGAGCGACGGGCTCAGGGTTTCGGCACCCGGCGTCCACTTGGCCGGGCAGACTTCGCCCGGATGCGCTGCAATGTACTGTGCTGCCTGCACCTTGCGCAGCAGTTCCTTGGCGTCGCGGCCAATGCCGTTGTCATGAATTTCGCACAGCTTGATCTCGCCTTCCGGGTTGATCACGAACGTGCCACGCAGTGCCAGGCCTTCTTCTTCGATCAGCACGTCGAAGTTGCGCGAGATCGCGAGTGTCGGGTCGGCAACCATCGGGTACTGGATCTTCTGGATCGTGTCCGACGTATCGTGCCAGGCTTTATGGGTGAAGTGGGTATCGGTCGAGACGCTGTAAATCTCGACGCCCAGCTTCTTGAATTCTTCGTAATGGTCGGCCAGATCACCCAGCTCGGTCGGGCACACGAACGTGAAGTCGGCCGGGTAGAACACCACCACCGACCACTTGCCCTTCAGGGTTTCGTCGGTCACGGTGATGAAATCGCCGTTTTGGTAGGCGTTGGCTTTGAACGGCTTGATCTGGGTGTTGATGATCGGCATGTCGTTGTCTCTCTGACGGGGTGGAAAGTGTTGACAGTATGCCGAATGCTATCAATTAACAGAAATTGATTATTAAAATCTATTCAATTAAGCCAGGCTATCGGTACCGATAGCCTGGCCGCAATGACGATGGCCGCGCACCAAAGGCCATTCTGGTGAGGGGGCGTTGTCAGTTCTTCGGGTAGCGCACGGCGCGCAACTTCCCGCTCGCGCCGCCACCGCAGTAAAAGAGGCCCTTGCCGTCGTACTCCAGACCGCTCACGCCGACACCGTCGGGCATCTGCACACGCTGAAGGACTTCGCCACCGACCGGATCGACCTGACGCAATTCGCTCTCGTCGTTCTCCCATGTCCCGTGCCAAAGTTCGTCGCCGACCCATGTGACGCCCGTCACGAACCGGTCGGATTCGATGCTGCGAAGGACCTTCCCGGTTGCCGGATCCACTTGAAAGATGCGCCGGTCGCGGTATTGTCCGACCCAAAGACTGCCTTCGGCCCACGTCAGTCCCGAGTTACTGCCGCTGTCCGGTGCGGGAATCGAATGCACGACACGGCCGGTGGAGGGATCGATCTTGTCGATGCGGTTCTCGCCGATCTGATAGAGATGGGTGCCATCGAAGGTGGTGCCGGCGTCGCTTGCGGCGTCGATCGTGCGCAGGACTTCGCCGCTGACCGGATCGATGGCCAGCAGTTTTTCCCCGTTGGCTGCCCAGACTTGCCGACCATCGAAGGTCACGCCGTGGATGCTCGCTGTGCCGGGGAACGGGCCGTATTCGCAAGTGATGTCGGCCGCGCTCACGGTGGCGGCGGGAAGGCTTCGTTGCGGTTTGCTCGTCATATCAGTCTCCTGTGGTAACGCCGAGGTTGGCGTGCAAGACCACTCTAGCCAAACGACCATCCGGCAGGGAGTAACAAAATCGTCGTGAATTCGGTGAGCGGCGGCGCCATCCAGCGCTGCGCCCGGGCACGGCCGATGGATCGCACCCGGCCTTGCGATTCGAGGTCGCCCAAGGCACGTTGCACGGTGCGCTGACTGGCATCGAGGGCCAGTGCCAACGCTGAAGTCGACCACGCCGCGCCGTCCGCCAGCAAGGCCATCAACGATGCGCTTTCGCCATCGATGGGCGGCAGCAGCACGGTCACGGCGGCCGCCGTCGTCGTTCTCAGTGCGAAGCCGCGCGGCGTCGCGTCGATCTCGGCAATGCCCTTGAGCAGCGCGCGCAGACGTCCGATTTCGACACGCAGACGCGCACGATGCGTCTCGTCCGGATGACGCAGCCGGAAGGCGTCGGCGATCAACGATTCGCGCTCGACATCGCCGGGCCAGGCGCGGGCCAGTTGTTGTGCCAGCCTAAACAGCACGGGGCGCTTCGCCAGCGGACGCCACGTGTTGCCGATGCTGACGCCGCGACGACAAGCGTCAATCACCAGCGAGTCCGAGTGAAGCAGCGACACCGCATCGTCGAGATTGAGGGTGCGCTCCCTCCCCTCATGCCATTGCCGGGCGGCGGGACGTCGCAACGTATCGTGCAGGTTTTCAATTTCAGCGCTGAGCGCGGGGACACCTGCGGCAGTGGCGGCATCTTGTGCGCGAGCGAGCGCGTTCCTGGCATCGGCAACCCGCAGCGTGCGCAGCGCCAATTCGGCGACGATCAGCGCGTGGACAGCGACATGACGCGCCGGCACGTTGGGTAGCGGGGCTTCTTGCAGCGCCTGTGCGGCGGCGTCGAGTTTGCCCACGAGCAGCAGGCGGCGTGCGACGAGCAACCGCGCGAGCATGGCGTTGGGGAGGTCGTCGTGCGCGGCGAGTAGCGAGGCCGCGTCTTGCAGCGAGCGTGTGGTCCCACTCAGATCGCGCGTGGCGAGGGCGACTTCGGCTTCGGCAACGACACATCGCGCACGGGCGAGGGCCTCGTGACGGCCAAAGCCTCGGGCGGCACGCTTGAGCAATTCTCGCGAACGCGCATAGTCCCCGAGCTGCGCCATCGCGATTCCGCGCAGCGCGAGCGCAGGCGGATCGTCGCGAAGCGCGACACGGTGCAGCGCACCCAGCGGGTCGCCCGCAGCCAACGCGCGGGCGGAAGCGGCGATGAGGGAGTCCATCGCGCGATATTACCGCGTGGCGCGATACGCCCTTGCCACGACTTCGCGCAGCCCCCGCGTCGATCAATACCCGCTCATCACCGCGAACGCGAGCGCACCGCCCGACAGCACGAGCAACACGAAGAACAGAGGGAGGATGAATTTCAGCCACTGGCCGAAGCCAACGCGCGCCGTGGCGAGATAGGCCAGCAACATGCCGGATGTCGGCGTGATCATGTTCGTCAGGCCGCCGCCCAGCAGGAACGCCAGCACCGACGTCTGCGGACTCACGCCCGAGAGTTGCGCGATCGGTCCGATGATCGGCATGCTCACCGCCGCCTTGCCGGAGACCGACGGAATAAACACGTCCAGCGCCATCTGCACGCCCATCAGACCGTTGGCGACGGCTACCGCCGATTGCCCTCGCACCTTGAGCGTGAAGTCGTTGATGAGCGTATCGAGCACGTAGCTGCCGTGCAGAATGATTTCGACCGACGCCGCCAGCCCGATCAGCAATCCGGCAAGCATCATGCCCTTGAGCCCTTCCACGAACGCGTCGGCGGCCGTGCGCGAATCGAGGCGGCCGACCACCGCCGTCACCAGACTCGTCAGCACGTAGAAGGCCGACAGTTCGAGATTGCCCCACTTCAGCTCGCGCGTGCCGTAGACGAGCATCACTGCTGCGAGCGCCAGTACGAGCAGCGTGGCCTTGTGTCGAGGGGATAGCCGCGCATGCAAATGCGCCACCGTCGCCATCTGTGCACGCGCCTCGGCCAAACGATAGTCGCTGCGGTACACATGCCAGAGAAAGTAAGCGATGCCCAGCGCAAGAAACACCACGAACACCGCGATACGAAGGCCAATGCCCGAAAAAAGCGGCAGCCCCACCAACGGTTGCGCCACGGCCAGCGCCAGCGGATTGGTCACCGACGCGATGTAGCCGATCTTCGCCGCAATCGCCACCAGCGCCACGGCGAACAGATTGGAAAGCCCCAGCCGACGTGTGAGCACCATCACCATGGGAATCACAACGAGGTACTCGGAAATGAAGCCGAGTAACGTGCTGCCCAGCGCAATCAGCACCATGAGCAACGGCGCGAGCACATACATGTTGCCCGACGTCAGTTGCAGCAGCCGGTCGATGCCCGCATCGATGGCCCCCGTCTTGCGCATCACGCCGAACATGCCGCCAACGAACATCACCATGAAGATGAGCGGCGCGTTCTTCACAAGGCCTTGAGGCACCGAGAGAAACGCCGACACCACGTTGGCCGGCTGCGCCTGTTCAGGCGTGCTGTGCGCGGCCTTTGGCGCGACGAGTGTGCCGATGTCGTGCATCTTCGGCACCACCTGATAAGTCCCCGGCACGACCAGCTTGCCGTCGCGCTCGAAGCGCCCGGCGTCGACCCACCATGTCATCGCCACGGCCATGATCAGCACCCAGAGCATCATGACGACGGGGTGGAGCATCTTGCCGTGCGGTTTTTCGGCCTTGCCGGGCTCGCCATCGCCATGCCCGGCAGCGGGATTCGCGAGATCGGAATGGGGATGCCCGTCGACGGGCGTCGGCGCAAGCGCTGTCATGTCAGTCCTGCCTGTTGTCTCTTTTGTGTTGGTGAAATGACGTTGCGCTGCGCCCCGCCCCGTTCAGCCGATGCGATTGACGCGCCGGCCCGGGCACGAGCGCCGGACTACGCCACCTTGTTGGCTTGCGCCTCGTTCGGGGCCTGCGCGCCGGCGGCGCCTGCATACCCCAGCTCGGCCGAGATCTGCCGGCTGCACGCCTGCAGACGCTCCAGATAATCGGGAATCTCGATGCGGCTGATGCGCGCTTCCGGCCCCGAAATGGAAAGCGCCGCCACCACATCGCCGGACACATCGCGCACCGGCACCGCAATGGCGACCGCGCCGCTCGTGACTTCGCCCGCGCTCATCGCATAGCCCTTGCGTGCCACCGCCGCCAGCTCGTCGGCGAACGCCATCGGCTCGGCAGCCACCGGCAGATGTTTCATGCGTGCGAAGAACTCGTTGCGAATCGCATCCTGAGAGAACGCAAGCAACAACTTGCCCGACGCCCCCGAACTGAGCGGCCGGCGATTGCCGACCGAGCCCACCGAGCGCACCTGATGTGTGGTTTCGCAGCGCGCCACGCACACCGTCTCCAGCCCCTCGCGCACGCGCAGCACGATCGTCTCGTTGATCGCTTGATTGAGCGCGAGCATGAACTTCTGCGCGGCCCGCACAAGAATGTTCTGCTGCGACGCCGCCACACCGATCACAAACGCCTGCGGTCCTAGCGAATAGGTGGTGGTGCGCTCGTCCTGCAACACGAAGCGGTTGTGCTCCAGCGTGCACAACATGCGGTAGGTGCGCGACTTGTTGATGCCCAGACGATTGGACAGCTCCGTCACACCGAGTCCCGGATGCTCCGCGACCAGCGAGAGCAGTTTCAGGGCGCTGTCGACGGAATCGACGATGTAGTTCATGGGATTTCCTTCGGGCTTGACTGCGTGCGCACCCAGCGGGCGAGCGCAGCCGTGAACGTTTCCAGGTTGCGCCCGAGCGTATCAAATCCCGCGTGCTTCACAAAGCGCGCCTCGTCCATATACAACGCCCGATTGATTTCGATCTGCAAACTGGAACGCCGGCGGGCCGGATCGCTCACGGCCGTGAGCAAATCGCCCCCCTGATACGGCGCATTGACCTGAACACGGTAACCCTGCTCTCGCAAGGCTTCGACCACCCACTGCGTAAAGGCCGGGTCGGAGGTCGTCCCCAGCCGGTCGCTCACGACCATGTCCGGACGCGACTCGCCGTCGTCCACGTTCATCGCATTGCCTCGCGACTTCATCGAATGGCAGTCAACGTGCCACAGCGCCCCATGCTCGGCATAGGCCGCATCGGCCACTGTGCTCAACGCCCGACGATATGGCAGGTAGTAAGCCTCGATGCGATGACGCACCTCGGCCACCGTCAGCTTGCGGTCGTACATCGGCATGCCCGGCAGGGCGTAGCGACGCAGCAGGCCCATGCCGCGCGCCGAGTACTTTTCGGGGGCAATGCGGCCCGGCCACGGCGCGTCGAGCATGTCGGCATCGATATCCGTCACGGCGCGATTGGCGTCGATGTAAGCCCGCGGGAAATTTGCAGCGATCAAAGTGCCGCCGTGACGCGGCACGCTTGCCCAGAGTTCGTCCACGAACGCATCCCATCCGGTGAGCAGCGCTTCACGCGGCGCGACCGTGCCGAAGTCGGCGGGCATGTCGATGCCACTGTGCGGCGAGTCGAACACGATCGGGAGCGACGGCGCGCTCGGCGGCACCACCCCGCAGACCTCGCGGCGGGTCATCTCACCGGTCAGGAATGTGCCGGGCAAAGCGGTCGTGTTGTTTTCTTGCGTCACCATCAAAAATTTTTCTCACGCGCCAGTGACCCCATGACGGGCCGAAATCGCGACCACCTTCGTCGCAGAACCCCTTTTGTTTTATTTATTAAAACAGTGTATTAAAAATTAAGCCTCAAAAATTTGAGCCGGTCAAGCAAGGAATCTGTCATCGGCACAAGTCCGCTCCTCCAGAATCGCGCAAACCCTTGCCGATCATGAATATTTTTTCGTGTTTCGATCATTGAAATACATGTAATTCGCCGTTAGCGCCACTTCGTCACTCGCAATTTTTTCTCGACGGTTGACGTCTTCGCGTTCCTGAATCGATAATTTTCAAAACATTGTTTTAATCAATAAGACATACGAAGTGCATTATTCAACACAAACCCGGAGGGGGGATATGAAGCAGAAGGTTTGGCCAAACGCTCGCGTGGCCGCAATGGGGATGGGGGTCGCAGCGCTGTCGGTGCTCAGCACGTCAGCGCTCGCGCAATCGAACGTCACGCTGTACGGGCTGATCGACAGCGGCGTCACTTACGTGAGCAAGGTGGCGGGTCCGACCGGCGCCACAGGCAGCCGCTTCAGCGTGGACAGCGGAGACCTTCAGCAATCGCGCTGGGGCATGAAGGGGACAGAGGATCTTGGCGGCGGGATGAAGGCGCTGTTCATCCTCGAAGGGGGCTTTTCGGTCGCCAACGGCACCGCCGGACAAGGCGGACTGCCGTTGGGTCGCACGTCGGTGGTCGGCCTCTCGAGCCCCTACGGTACCGTGCAGATCGGTCGCCGCAAGGACTACATCGACGAGATCGCCACCTGGTATTCGAGCGTCTACAACTTCGGCGTGTTCATCAACGGCGTACACGACAACAATCTCGACCGCGTGGGTGGCAACCGTGCCAACAACTCGGTCCGCTACGACACCCCCGACTATCGCGGCCTGACGGCCAACGTCACCTACGGCTTCGGCGGCACGGCCGGCTCTATGGCGACGGGTCAGTCACTCGGCTTCGGTGCGAACTACAAATACGGTGGCTTCGGCGTGGGCTTCGGTTACTGGCAGTCGCGTCTGGGCACCGGTACGGCCGCCACGAACACGTCGAGCGACGTCGGCGCAAGCTCCGGCGCGGGCTGCGATCCGGCGTTCGGTCAGGCGGGCGATGTGTGTATCCGCACGTGGATGGTCGGCACGAGCTACAAGTGGGACAAGGCGCGTGTCTACGCGTCGTGGTCGCGCACGCTGCAACCGCTGGCACGCTTCGGCGGCACGGCTGCACCGCTGGCCACCATGCCCACCAGCGCGGCAAGCAGTGGCGCCTTTGCGGCCGCAGGGTCGAACAACAACGCCACCAACGTGTTCGACGTCGGCGTGAACTACTGGGTACTGCCCAATCTCGAGTTGATCGGCGCCGTGCTGCACTCGCGCTACTCGTTCGTCGGCGCGCCCGCAACGGGCCGTCTGCTCCAGTTCAACGTCGGTCTGGACTACTTCCTGTCCAAGCGCACCGACATCTACTCGTACTTCGCCAACCTGCGGGCCTGGGACATGTATAACCCCGGCATCACCGGCGGCGCGCCGGGACGCGATGCAACGCAAAACGCCATGACCATCGGTCTGCGTCACGTGTTCTAAACGGGAGGGCCGCACCCTGCAATGGGGTGCGGCAGCAAACCGGACTCAGTGCGCCTGCGACGTCGACCCATCGCGGCAATCTGCGCCCGGACAGGAAGACGGCGAGCCGCGCGCATGCGCGACCGGCCCGGACGACGTGCCCTGGCGTCCAAATCCGATCTGCTCAAAGACACCGCCACCCAGCTCGAAGCCAGTGGCGTAGTGATAGGCGGCAACGGTGGAGCCGAGTGCCACCGACAGCAACAACAACGTACCCGCACGCCAGCGGCGTCGGACCGTGGAAGCCATGTCTCCTCCCTGTCAGAGGTCGGCCCGCTCGAACGACGCTCGTCACCATCCCACGGCAACCACACTTCAGCATCTCGGCGGGGATCGAGTTCTAGTCAACGACTGAGTCTCGTTTTTTCGCGATTTTGCACGTTGCAGGCCTGATTTGTCACCCCGGCTATCCCTAAGCCCGTCAAATATATCGTGTTGTGATATATTTTTTCGCTCTTCGGACTCTCCGGCGTTCATCGCCCCACTGCCCATGCCCGAGCCCACCTCACCCGGCTCATCGATCACCGCCGACGCGCTGACCAAAAGCGATTTCGAAGCGCTTTCGGAATTCCGCTATCGCCTGCGCCGCTTCCTCAATTTCAGCGAGATGGCGGCGCGCGAAGGTGGTATTACGCCCCAGCAATATCTGCTGCTGCTTCATGTGAAAGGTATACCGGGGCGCGACTGGGCGTCCATCAGTGAGTTGGCCGAACGCCTGCAAGCCGTGCATCACAGCGTGGTGGCGCTCGTCGCGCGTTGCGAGAAGGCCGGGCTGGTCACGCGCCGTCAAAACGACAGCGACCGGCGCGTGGTGGAAGTGCATCTGTCGGCGGCAGGCGACGCCTGTCTCGCCAATCTCGCCGCCCAGCATCGCAACGAGTTAAGCACCTTTGCAGACATCTTCCACATTCGTGGCGTTCATCTGTAATCACGGCACCGTCATGGCTTCCGCTCCCCCTCCTGCCTCACCCCACCCGACCCTGCCCTCGCACGCACGCGACTTCACGCGCGCACCGGGGCTGCCACGACTCCTCGCGCTGGCCGCCGTCATCGGCTTTTGCGGCGTGCCGGCGGCGTGGTTGTTGCTGCAACTGATTCAGGGCTTCACCAACCTCTTCTTCTATCAAACGCTGTCGCTTGCGCCACGCTCGCCTGCCAATCACACCTTGGGTGCCATGGTGATCGTGCTGCCGGTCATCGGCGGGCTGATCGTCGGGGTGATGGCACGCTTGGGCAGCGACAAAATTCGCGGCCACGGAATTCCGGAAGCCATCGAGGCGATTCTGTTCGGCAAGAGCAAGATGTCACCGCGTGTTGCCGTTCTCAAACCCTTGTCGTCGGGCATAGTGATCGGCAGCGGCGGCCCGTTTGGCGCCGAAGGACCGATCATCATGACGGGCGGCGCCATCGGCTCGCTCATCGCCCAGTATTTCCATCTGAGCGCCGCCGAGCGCAAGACGTTGCTGGTCGCCGGCGCCACCGCCGGCATGACGGCCGTATTCGGCACGCCTGTCGCAGCGGTTCTGCTTGCGGTGGAACTGCTGTTGTTCGAATGGCGTCCGCGCAGCCTGCTGCCGGTGATGGTGGCTTGCGCCGTCGCGGGCTTTGCGCGACCACTGATGCTCGAAGCCGGCCCGCTATTTCCCATGACGACGGCGGACGTCGCCCCCATCGCACTGTTCTCCTGTCTGGTCGCCGGGGTTTGCGCCGGCCTGTTGTCGGCGGGAATGTCGCGCGCACTCTATGCCATCGAAGATGGCTTCCACAAGCTGCCCGTGCACTGGATGTGGTGGCCTGCGATCGGCGGTCTGGCCGTAGGCATCGGCGGCTACCTCCAGCCGCGCGCGCTGGGCGTCGGCTACGACGTCATCGCGGATCTGCTCGCCGGGCACTTCACCCTGCATGCCGCGCTGGCGCTGCTGATTGTGAAGGCGATCGTCTGGGCGATTGCGCTGGGCTCGTGCACCTCGGGCGGCGTACTCGCCCCGCTGCTCATGATCGGCGCGGGCCTCGGCACGCTGCTCGCCACGGTACTGCCCGGTGGCGATGTTTCGCTCTGGGCGCTCGTGTGCATGGCCGCCACCCTCGCGGGCGTGCTCGGCGCGCCACTCACCGCCATCGTCTTCGCTCTCGGTCTCACACACGACGTGAATGCGCTGCTGCCGCTGCTACTGACATGTGGCGTGTCCTACGGCGTGTCGATCTGGATCATGCCGCGCTCGATCATGACGGAAAAGATCGCGCGACGCGGACGTCATATTCATCGCGAGTACGGTGTCGATCCGTTGGAGCGTCTGCATGTCGGAGAGTTGATGAGTCACGAGCCGGTGGCCCTACGCGACGTCATGTCGATCGACGCCGCGACGAAGGAGGCCTTCGGTGCCGGTCAGCGTCATCGCGCGTACCCGGTTGTCGACGCTTCGAACGCCGTGCTCGGCATGGTCGATCGCCAGACGCTCATGCGTGCACAGGCGCAAGGACTCAAGACGCTGGGAGCGTTGTACGGTGTCAATCCTCCGCTCGTCGCGCTGCCTTCGGAGACAGGGCGGATCGTATCGGCACGCTTCGCCGCGCATCAACTGGAGCGGCTGCCCGTCGTGAGCGACGCCACTTCGCGCCAGCTCATCGGCATCATCAGCCGCAGCGATCTGGTCAAGCCTGCGGAGCACTGGCGCTCGGAAGAGGAAGTGCGCGAACGCATGCTTCATCTCGGGCGCCGACGTCACTGACCATTGACGCACGTCGGCGCATTGCTTCACCATCGGGGACTTCATCCCACCGAAGGCGCAGGGCACCCTGTGCAATCCCCGATGGCGACCACCCAATCCCCCGAAGTCCTCCCTGCGACGAGTGCGAAAAGCGCGCCGCACGCCTCGGCCGGCAGCCACATTCGCATCGGTGTCGGCGGCTGGAATTACGCGCCGTGGCAAGGCGCGTTTTATCCTGAAAAGTGGCCCAAGCGCCGCGAACTCGAATACGCCAGCCGGCATCTCACCTCCATCGAAATCAACAGCACGTTCTACGGCTCGCAAAAGCCCGCAACGTTCCGGCATTGGTTCGAGGAAACCCCGGACGACTTCGTGTTCTCGGTCAAGGCATCGCGCTTCACCACCCATCGGCGCGTGCTCGCCGACGCCGGCGAATCGGTCTCGCGCTTCTTCGACAGCGGTGTGTTGGAACTCGGCAAGAAGCTCGGTCCGGTGAACTGGCAATTCGCCCCGTCGAAGGCCTTCGACGCGCAGGATTTCGAGCATTTCCTGAGTCTGTTGCCGGCCGAAGCGGGTGGCCATCCGATTCGTCATGCCCTGGAAGTCCGGCACGAGAGTTTTGCCGTGCCCGAGTTCATCGCCTTGGCGCGCAAGTACCAGATGGCGATCGTGCTCGCTGGCGACGCGAAATTCCCTTGCATTGCCGATGTCACCGCACCGTTCGTCTACGCGCGACTCATGGGCACGCAAGAGCGCTACAAGCTCGGATATGCCCCAAAGGCGATGACGCAATGGCTCGAACGTGCGCAAGTCTTTGCACAAGGCGGCGTACCGAAGGACCTCGACACCCTCTCAGACGCCCCGCCCAAGGCGAAGCATCGCGATGTGTTTCTCTATGTCATCAGCGGCTTCAAGGAACGCAATCCCGCCGCCGCGATGGCAATGATCGACGCGTTGGCGAAGGACTGACCCAGTCTCGCAAGGAATACGCCTCGCAAAAAAACGGCGCCCAGGGCGCCGCGTGAGGTACTGCCAAGACTACGGTCAATCGTTCAGACGAACTTCAGTGCATGGCGGCCGAGTTACGGGCGTCGCTCGACGTTGTCGATGAATTCCCGCTGGCGCGCTCCCACGTATTCTTTGCCAGCAGTGCAACGGTCGCGATCACGGCCGGAATCGCCAGCAGCGAGAAGGTCGCGGAAAAGCCCAGATGGCGGCGCATCAATTCTGCACCGAGCAACGCCCCGGCGATGCCGCCGAAGCGTCCGATGCCGAGCATCCATGCCACACCGGTCGCACGCCCATGCGTCGGGTAGAACATGGCGGCGAGCGACGGCATCGACGACTGCGCGCCGTTCATCGCCGTGCCGGCGAGGAAAATCAACGCCACCAGCCAGCCGATGTTGCCCATGGCCTGCCCCACCGAGTACACGAGCACGGCAGTCAGTGCGTACCCGACGGCCACCACCTTCTGCGCATTGAACTTGTCCATCAGCCAGCCCGACAGAATCGTGCCGATGCCCCCGCCCAGCGGGAACAGTGCCGTGATGAGCGCGGCACGTTCGATGGTAAAGCCCGCGTCCTTGAACAGAATCGGCATCCAGCTCGTGAGCAGGTAAAAGATCACGAGCCCCATGAAATACGTGAGCCACAGCATCACCGAACCGAAGCCGTACTGCCTGGACAGCACAACGCCGATGGCCGAACCGGCGCGCTTCGGCGCGGCTTCATTGACCGTGAACGTGCCGACGTCGCTGAGCGATTCACCGGAGATGCGCGACAGAATGCGGCGCACGCGTTCCACCGGCTTGCGGCGCACGACGAGAAACTTCACCGATTCCGGCAAACACAGCACGAGCAGCACCGAGAGCGCCAGCGGCAGCACACCGCCCAGCACAAGCACGCTGTGCCAACCGAAGTGCGGAATCAGCCATGAGGCAACGAAGCCACCGACCGAGGCCCCGAGCGGGAAACCGCAGAACATCGTGTTGACGATCACGGCGCGACGCGACTCCGGTGCGTACTCCGAGATCAGCGTCACGGCGTTGGGCATCGCCGCGCCAAGTCCCAGACCGGTGAGAAAGCGCAGCGCGGTCAGCGTCTCCAGGTCCTGAGCGAACGCCGTTGCCAGACTCGCAATACCGAAAAAGACCACGGAGAGCACCAGCAGCGTCTTGCGCCCCAGCTTGTCGGCAAGCGGCCCAGCAAAGATTGCGCCACCGGCCAGACCGAAGAGGGCGGCCGAGAGCACCGGGCCGAGCGAGCCGCGATCGATGTGCCATTGCTGCACGAGCGAGGGTGCGATGTAGCCGATGGCGGCCGTATCGAAACCATCGATGGCCACCACGAAGAAACAAAGGATCAGCACCAGCCATTGATAGCTGGAGAACCGTTGTGCGTTGATATAGGCGGGCACGTCCACCGTGCGCGATTGATTCATGAAGCTGTCTCCTCGGGGCGTCGCCGCCCCGCTTGTCATCCCATTATTATTTTGAGTTCGGCGCCGCCTGTGTGCGCCCGTTCATCTGGGGGTGAGCGCGACCTGACCGTCTTGACGCAGCGGTGCTGCGGCGTCGAAATCTGCCGCTACTGTACGTCTTTCGGCTGCCCGCCCAAATGATCTTTCGTCAGACCATCCATAACGGCCGGTTATGCTCCCGGCCACCGCAGGCGGTTATAGCACATCGGTGGCCCGGCCCCGACGCCCCACTCGTCACACGAGCGGCAGCCCCACATAGTTCTCCGCCAGCATGAGCGACGCGGCGCGCGAACTGACCACATATTCCAGTTCCGAGCGCTGCATCTGCTGCTCGAACGGCGTGGCGTCGTCGATACGGTGCAGCATGCGCGTCATCCAGTACGAAAAATGCTCGGCGCGCCAGATCCGCTTGAGCGCCGCTTCGGAATAGCCCTGAAGCGCCGACTCACTATCGCGATGAAAGAAGTCGTCGAGCGCACGCGCCAGGCGCCAGACGTCGGCCACCGCCAGATTCATGCCCTTGGCCCCCGTCGGAGGAACGATGTGCGCGGCGTCGCCCGCCAGAAACAGACGACCGTACTGCATCGGCGTGGCGACGAAGCTGCGCATCGCGACCACATTCTTCTGGAAAATCGGGCCTTCCTTGAGACGCCAGCCGTCGTGTGTCTCGGTGCGCGTGTGCAATTCGCTCCAGATACGCTCGTCGCTCCACGCCTCGGCGCGCTCGCTCGGATCGCACTGGAAATACATGCGTTGCACCGTTGGCGAGCGCGTGCTGATCAACGCGAACCCCCGCTCGTGCGCGGCGTAAATCAGCTCGTCGGACGACGGCGGCGCCTCCACCAGCACACCGAACCAGCCGAACGGATACACCCGCTGATATTCCTTGCGCACCGACGCCGGCATCGCGGGACGACATACCCCGTGGAAGCCGTCGCAGCCCGCGATGAAGTCGCACATCAAACGCCGTGTCTGACCATCCACCGTGAACTGCACGCTCGGTTGGGTGCTGTCGATGTCGTGCACCGAGACGTCCGACACGTCGAACAGAATCTCGCCCTGTGCGGCTTCGCGCGCCGCGATCAGATCCTTGATGACCTCGTGCTGCGCGTAGACGGTGATGGCACGCCCCGTCAATTCGGTGAGCGGTATGCGATGACGCTGACCGCCGAACGCCAGTTCGACACCGTGATGCACCGCGCCTTCGCGTTGCATGCGCTCGCCCACTCCGGTCTCGTTGAGAATGTCCATCGTTCCCTGCTCGAGCACACCGGCGCGAATGGTCGACTCGACCGCCGCACGCGAGCGCGATTCGAGCACGATCGACTCGATACCTTGCAGGTGAAGCAGATGGGAAAGCAGCAAGCCGGCAGGACCGGCGCCGACGATGACGACGGGGTAATGAGTACGCATGAATTGTCTCCTGAGATTTGCACCGCCCTCGTCCGGCATGTCTGCGCCGGGTCATATCGCGACAGGAAAACGGCAGTCGTGTGGATTGCATTTCTTGGCTGCCTTGCACACGCTGCACCAACTTAGGACTGCGCGTAAACGAGCATGCCGAAAGCGGCGTTCACGCCTTGTCACGAGGGGCGAATGCGTCATATCTTATGGAGCGCGCGCGTCGCGTTGAATGGATGAATCGACGACTTTCTTGTACTTTTTTGACAACTTCGCCCAAGGGAAAACCAGTATGTCAGGCGCGTCATCCCGGCTACGTGCGGCTCGCGAGACGATTCCGGAATTCTCGCTATACGGAGAGTTGACACAAACCGACAGCGCCGACTTCGTCCATATCGAATGGATCGAGACGCGCAGCCGCCTCTACGACTGGCATATCGATACTCATCGGCATCTGGGACTCTTTCAGGTCCTGGCGATTTTCGAAGGTACGGTCGAAGCGAACGTCGACGACGCGACTTGGGAAGTCGAGGGACCGGCCGTCATCACGGTGCATCCGTCCGCCGTACACAACTTCCGCTTTTCGCGCGGTGCACACGGCTTTGTGCTCACCATGGCGCAAAGCGTGCCGTTCGACGCAGCTATCGGCGCCGATGCGGATATGGAGTCCTTGCTGAGCAAGCCGTGGCTCTTCCCGCTGGGCGATGCACCGCAAACGCGCGATCGCCTCTACACGCTGCTTGGCCTGATCATGGACGAGTTTTCGCGCCCGCAACTGGGGCACGCGGAGATGGTCGGATGGCTCACGCGCAGCGTGTTGCTGTTGCTCGCCAGATTGCACGCGCATCACGATTCCGCAACACGCTCCGGCCGTACCGAACTGGATCTCTTCGCGCGCTTTCGTGCGCTCGTCGAGACGCACTACACGCAGGCCTGGGCCATTCCCGCTTACGCCGAACGGCTGCATGTCACCGAGAGCAAGCTCAACCGGCTGTGCCGCCGCATTGCGGGCAAGTCTGCCTTCGATCTGGTGCAGGATCGCCTGATGCTCGAGGCACGCCGCAAGCTCATCTACATCCCCGCGCCCGTCTCGCACGTCGCCTACGAACTCGGCTTTCAGGACCCGGCGTATTTCTGCCGCGTGTTCAAACGGCATGTCGGCGTCACGCCGTCGACCTTTCGGCGCACCGCGCAAAACGCCCATCTGGGCGACGAGTGACGACACCTGGCCGGGTTGGCGAGGCCGCTACGTCGAGCGCCTCGCCCCCGTGCTCACGCAAGCGACTGGCGCTTACGCGCCCGCCAGCGTCTTCCCCCGGAAGAAGGTCAGCAACGCGTCGGTGACGGCCGGCGCGCATTCGATGTTCGACAGATGCGCGCCCGGCACCGTGACCTGCTGCGCGCCCGAAATGCGTTCGACGATCGCGCTCGACATGGCGGGCGGCGTTGCCAGATCGCCCGCACCGGTAATCACCAGTGTCGGCGCCTTGATCGATGCAATCTCATCCAGTTGATTCATGTCGCGCACCGCTGCGCATGCTGCGGCGTAACCGTCCGCAGAGAGGGACCGGAACATCGTCTTCATGCGATCGATGAGCGCGGGTTCCCGTTGCGCGAATTCGGGCGTGAACCAGCGCGACACGACCGCGTCGGCAACCGCGTTCATGCCGTCGGCCTGCACGGCGCGAATGCGCGTGTTCCAGCCGTCTTCGCCGCCGATGTGCGCAGACGAGCAGACAATCGCCAGACGATCGAGCCGCTGCGGTGCGTGAATGCCCAGCCACATCCCCGTCATCCCCCCCATCGAGACACCGGCCAGACTGGCTCGCTCGATGTGCAGGGCGTCGAGCAGCGCGATCACGTCACGTCCCAACTGGCCGATGACATACGGCCCCGGCGTGACCGACGATCCCCCGTGTCCGCGCGTGTCATAACGAATCACGCGAAACTCGCGCGCGAGCGCAGGCACCTGCGGCGCCCACATGTCGAGCGTAGTGCCCAGCGAATTGGACAGCACAAGCGCCGGCGCACGTTCGTCGCCGTCTACCGCGACGCGAAGCGTGGCGTCACCTACCTCGATCAAGCATTCCATCGTCATGCCGTGAGTCTCCTCAGCCCTGTGCATCGTCGCGCACACGCGTGGTCGAGCCGGGCTCGGCGGCTTCCATCTCCGCGAACACCTTCTCGGCATCATGAATCGCCTGATTGGCCGCAGGCAGACCGCAATACAGCGCGGCGTGCATGAACAACTCCTTCATTTCCTCGCGCGTCACGCCGTTGTTGAACGCGGCGCGCACATGCATGCGGAACTCGTCGCCACGATTGAGGGCGATGAGCAGCGAGAGCGTAATCATGCTGCGCATATGGCGCGTGAGGCCGGGGCGCGTCCACACGTCGCCCCAGGCGAAGCGCGTGATGAAGTTCTGAAAGTCGTCGTTGAACTCGTTGCGGCGTGTGAGCGTGCGGTCCACGTGTGCGTCGCCGAGAACGGCGCGGCGTACCTGCATACCGTTGTCGTAGCGTTCCTGATCGTTCATTGGGATTTCCTGCCGGGTTGGGAGATCGGCGTTGCGGCGTCGGCGAGCGTGAGCACGCGGCTCACGAACGTCTCGGCAGCGCCAAGATAATGTTGCGGATCCATCAGGCGTTCGAGCGCCTCGATGGAGAGAATGCGCGTGATGTCGCCGTCTTCGCGCAGCACATCGAGCAAATGACGCTGCTGCGCAAGCGCGTCGCGACAGCGGGCTTCGACACGGCGATGTGCTTCGAGACGACCCATCGCTTCGCCCAACGCCATTGTCACGGCCTCGGCCATGATGAGCCCGTGCGTGATCTCGAGATTCGCGCGCATGCGCGCCGTATCGACGGTCCAGTCGTCAACGAGGGTGCGCGCAGTGGCCACTGCGCCACCGCACAGCATGAGCAGCTCCGGCAGGGTTTCCCACTCGGCGTGCCAGGTGCCCAGACCACGCTCGTGGTCCTGCTGCATGGCAGCGAAGAGCGTGGCGACCAGTTGCGGCGTGCGGGCGGCGGCAGCCAGTATCGCGGCACAGCCGACCGGGTTGCGCTTGTGCGGCATGGTGGATGAGCCGCCACGTCCCGGGCCGGAAGCCTCGGCGATTTCACCGACTTCGGTTTGCGTCAGCAGGGCCGTGTCGCGCGCGAACTTGCCAAGCGAGCCGGTCAGCGATGCCGCCCAGCCGCCCACACGCACGATGCGATCGCGCTGGCCATGCCACGGCGTGGCGACATCCGAGAGCCCCAGATGCCGCGCAAGCGCCGCCGCGACATCGGCGCCCTGCGTGCCGAGCGACGCCAGCGTGCCGGCGGCGCCACCGAACTGCACGCATAGCACTTGCTCGCGCACGTTCGCGAGATCGGCGCGAGCCCGCAACAAAGCGTCGAGCGTACCCGCGAGCTTGAGCCCGAACGTGATAGGCAGCGCGTGCTGCAACCAGGTGCGCCCGACCATGACCGTCGCGCGATGCTGTCTGACTTGTTCGGTGAGTTGACGAATGAGGCCGTCGAGATCGCCCCCCAGATCGTCGAGGGCGCCGCGCACTTGCAGAACGAGACCGGTATCGATCGCGTCCTGACTGGTGGCGCCCCAATGCACAAAGCGTGCGGCGTCGGCATCGAGCGCCTTCACACGCGCCGTGAGTTGCTTGACCAGAGGAATGGCGAGGTTGCCCGCGCTCGCCGCGTCGTCGCGCAGCGCGGCCCAGTCGAGGTCGCTCGCGCGGGCGGCGGCGGTAATCGGGGCGACGGCGGCAGCCGGGATCAGTCCGGCCTCGGCTTCGGCGGCGGCCAGCGCCACTTCAAAGTCGAGCATGCCCTGAAGCGTGGCGTCGCGCGAGAAACGCGCCGTCACGGCAGAGCCGCGCAGCAATGAGTCAAGCAGTTCCGTCATCGGAGAGTCGATGGTGCGATGGTGGTTAAGGCCGGCTCGCATGAATTGCGCATGCGCGACCAGACCCGTGTACGTTGCAAAAATGCGGATACGGCTACGGGCCGCAGGCATTGTCATGCCGGCAGCCCGAAGCCGCGCCAGTTTCAGCCTTGCACGACCGACTTCAAAGGTCGAGGAAAACCGTCTCCTCGTCACCCTGCATCCGGATGTCGAACCGGTACGACACACGCCCGCCGCTCACTTCGCGGCGTGCAATCAGCGTGTGGCGACGCTCGGCCGGCACTTGTTGCAGCACGGGGTCGGCCTCGTTGGCCGCTGCCTCGTCGTCGAAATAGATACGCGTAAACAGATGATTGAGCAAGCCCCGCATCGTCAGAATCACATCGATGCGCGGCGCTTCGCCCGGCCCGGTCGAGCCCGGCTTGATGGTCTCGATCACGAAACGGTGCTCGGCGTCGGTGCCGGTGCCGCAACGGCCCGTGCCGGCAAAGCCCGTGCGCTCGATCTCATCGGCGTTCTGGACATAGCGGCCGTGGGCGTCGGCTTGCACGACTTCGATCAGCGCGTCGTTGATCGGATTGCCGGCGCCATCGTATACCCGACCGATCAGGCGAATCGCCTCGCCCTCAGCGCGATCGAGCGCCACCACGGGTGTGAAGGCGCTCTTGAAGTCGTACAGGTATTGCTCCGGCGACAGGCCATAGGCGAAGTACGGACCGACGGTCTGCGACGGCGTTTGCTGGTAATCGGACATGGCTCAGGACTCCATCGGCGTTTGGTCGGCACCGCGCAGCACGATGTCGAATTCATAACCCAGCGCGTACTCGGGCTCGGTGATATCCATCGAGAAGCGCGCAATCAGACGGTCGCGGGCATGGGCCGGCGTGGCCTGAAAAATCGGGTCGTAAGCCAGCAGCGGATCGCCGGGGAAGTACATCTGCGTCACAAGACGGGTCGCGAAATACTGGCCGAACACCGAGAAGTGCAAATGTTGCGGACGCCACGCGTTGTGGTGGTTCTTCCACGGATAAGCGCCGGGCTTGATGGTCAGGAATTTGTAGCGGCCCTGCGCATCGGTCAGGGCGCGACCGGCGCCGAGGAAGTTGGCGTCGAGCGGTGCGTCGTGCTGGTCGACCTTGTGCACGTAGCGTCCGCACGCGTTGGCCTGCCACAGCTCCACGAGCGTATTGGGCACCGGGCGGCCGCCTTCGTCGAGCACACGGCCCGTGACAATCATGCGCTCACCCAGCGGCTCGCCGTTGCGGACCGCATTGCGCGTGAGATCGCCGTCGAGTTCGCTGATGATGCCGTGGCCATAAACCGGCGCGCGAAGGTTCGCGAGGTTCTGTTTGACCGGGACGAGCAGTTGCTTGGGGCCGCGCAGCGCGGTGGACTTGTACCCGCTGTCGATGAGCTTGGGATGCGAATCCCAGTCCCGGGGGCGCAGGACGGTGGTCGTTTCCGACATGGTCTCACTCCATTTTGTGTTGACTGATCTGGCTTGCCGCCAGCTTGTTTTCGACACTATATCCATAATCAACGGATATATTTATTGACATTTTCTTAGGTTTTTCATAACTTTTTGGCATGGAAAGACATCTACTCGACGGGCGAATCAAGCTGCGCCATCTGCAATGCCTGCTAGCCGTGGCCCAACACGGCAGCCTTCAGCGGGCGGCCGAAGCGCTGTCCATCACACAGCCGGCTGTCAGCAAGACGATTGCCGAACTGGAAGGGCTGCTTGGCGTGCGGTTGTTCGATCGCGGGCGCAACGGCGCACGCCCGACGGCGCAAGCGGAGTTGTTTCTCCGGCATGCCGGGGCGAGCGTGAGTGCGTTGCGACAAGGGATCGATGTCCTCTCGCGCGCCGTCGGTCAGACGGGCGGGGTGATCGAGATCGCCGTGCTGCCCACGTTGGCCGCTGCCATGATGCCCAGTGTGCTCGAGACCTTTCGGCGCGAATGGCCGGGCATCGTGGTGCAGGTACACACGGGGGCGAATCAGCGATTGCTCACGCAGTTGAAGTCCGGAGAGATGACGCTTGCGCTCGGCCGGATGTCCGATCCCGAGGGCATGGCAGGGCTCACCTTCGAACATCTTTGTGCAACGCCCCTCTGCGTGGTGGTGCGTCCAGCGCATCCGCTCGTGCGGCAACGCAGCGTATCGATGGCCGATCTGGCCGACCATCATGTGATCCTGCCGCCGCACGGCACGATCCTGCGCCATACCGCCGACAGCTTCCTGCGCGCGCACGGCGTGGGCACGCTCGACGACTACTCCGAACTGCTGTCGATGTCCCTTGCCCGCGCCATGACCCTGCGCGACGACGTGGTGTGGATCGCCTCCGAGATTACCGTGCAGGACGATCTCGCCGACGGCGTGCTGTGCGCTCTGCCCTTTGCGACGAAAGGCACCGAGGAGTCCATCGGCATTCTGTGGCGCAACGACACGGTGCCCACGCCACCGGAACAAACGCTCATCAGCGCGATGCGCGAAGCCGCGCGAGTGCGCTACGGCGTGCCGGGCTTGCGCTGACACAATCACCGCTCACGCCTGCGCCATTGATGACGCGACCTGAACCGGCGCAAGCCCTAACATTCTCACCGCATTGTCCTTGAGCAGCAGCGGCTTGACCTCATCGCGAAATCCGGCCGTCTCGAAGTCGCGCAGCCATCGGTCCGGGGCGATCAACGGGAAGTCCGAGCCGAACAACATCTTCTCGCGCAGCAGCGAGTTCGCGTACTGAATCAGCTCCGGCGAAAAATACTTGGGCGACCAACCCGAGAGATCGATGTAGACGTTGGGCTTGTGCAGCGCAATGGACAGCGCCTGCGATTGCCAGGGCCACGACGGGTGCGCGATTACGATGTTCATGTCCGGGAAATCGATCGCAACGTCGTCCAGATGGATCGGCTCGGAGAACTTGAGCCGCAGGCCACCGCCCCCCGGCATCCCCGACCCGATGCCCGAATGCCCGCTGTGGAATACGGCCGTGAGATGGTATTCCGCGATCAGTTCGTACAACGGATATGCCATGCGGTCATTGGCAAAGAACCCCTGCATGGTCGGGTGGAACTTGAAGCCGCGCACGCCGAATTCCTCGACAAGCCGCCGCGCCTCGCGCACGCCCATGCGCCCCTTGTGCGGATCGATGCTGGCGAACGCGATCATGATGTCGTCGTTCTCTTGCGCGAAGCCCGCAATCTCCTCGTTGGGAATCCGGCGGCGACCGATGTTCGCCTCGCAATCGACCGTGAACATCACGAAACCGATCTTGCGCTCGCGGTAATGCTCGATGGTCTCGGGAATGGTCGGTCGGCGATTCTGTTTGAGAACAGTGCCGAAGTACTTGTCCGCAGCGTCGTCGAACGCCTTGCCGAACAAATCCGGCGGCTGGCAGCACGAGACTTCCGCGTGCACGTGCGTGTCGATGGCAACGAGTGTCTCGAGGTTCATTCGGCAATCTCCGGATCCTGGATTTGCGCCGCCACGATCGCCATGGCGCGACGCGTTTCCGGCAGTTCGAACTTCAGCCAATAGCGGGCGGCACGGCGCTTGTCGTTACACCCGACATCGCCGGCCGCTTGTGCGCGATGCTCGGCCAGTGCCGCGTGCGCCCACAGCCCGCTCATCGTCAGCCCATGCACAGCCCGCATCACGTCCCCGGCCACGCACAACGCCGCGCGCGGCGACGACCGCGCCAACGCGATGACGCACGGCAGCAGCGAGACCCACTCGTCCAGCGCTGCTAACGCTGCGCCGAAGCCGTCGAGTGTCGCAACGGATCGCGCATCGTCCACCTGCACGCGTGTCCAGGCGAGCCATTGCCGCAATGTCGCACCATCGTCCTTCACCACCTTGCGCAACATCAGATCGATGGCCTGAATCTCGTTGGTTCCCTCATAGATCATGGGGATGCGTGCATCGCGCAGGTACTGCGAGATGCCGGTCTCTTCGACATATCCGTAGCCGCCGAAGACCTGCAAGGCAGCGCTCGCGCCGTCGAATGCCTGCTCGGTCAACATCGCTTTGACAACCGGCGTGAGCAGCGCCGCGAGGGCCTCGGCACTCGTTCGCGCTTCGGGAGTATCGGCGTGATGGGCCTCGTCGATGGCGAGCGCGGCGCGGTACAACAACAAGCGCGCTCCTTCGACGGCAACCCGCTGGCCTTCGAGCAGACGCCACACCGCCGGGTGCCGCGCAATCGGTGCGCCGGCCTCAGCCCCCGGCACACGCGATTGCACACGGGCCAGCGCATGCTTCGCCGCCATCTCATAGGCGTTCTGGGCGAGTCCGAGCGCCGACGCGCCGACATGCAGACGTGCCGAGTTCATCATCGCGAACATCGCTTCAAGCCCGCGATACGGCTTGCCGATCAGATACCCCGTCGCGCCCTCGAACGCCATCGAGCACGTGGCGCTGCCGCGAATGCCCATCTTGTGCTCGATGCCGGTGCAGCGCACCGCGTTGCGCTCGCCGCTCGGCAGGACCTTGGGCACGAGGAACAGCGACAGGCCGCCGCTTCCGGCAGGCGCGTCAGGCGTGCGCGCCAGCACGAGGTGCACGATGTTCGGCGTCAGATCCTGCTCGCCGCCGGAGATGAAGATCTTCTCGCCGGTCACCTTCACCGTGTCATCCGCGCCGTCGATCCATTCAGCACGGGTGCGAATCTGCCCCAGATCGCTGCCTGCCCCAGGCTCCGTCAGCGCCATCGTGGCGAGCCATTCGCCGCTCACGAGCGGGCCAAGCCACGCCTGGCGCAGGGCGTCGCTACCGAAACGATGCACGCACTCGTATGCGCCATGCAGAATGCCGGGATACATCGTCCAGGCGAGATTCGCGCCGGCGGTCAGTTCCTGCACCGCGACCTGCGCGACGACCGGCAGCCCCTGCCCGCCTAGGGACGGATCGCACGGCAAGGACGGCCAGCCGGCGTCGCGATACTGGCGATAAGCGTCGGCAAATCCGGTGGGGGTGCGAACCTCGCCGTCGCGCCATGTACACCCCTCCCGGTCGCCCACGGCATTCAACGGCGCCAGCACTTCGCGGGAAAAGCGTGCCGCTTCGTCGACGACTTGCACCAGCGTCGCGGTGTCGAATTCACGAAACGGTGCGAGACGCGTCAATGCCTCACCGACGCCGAGCTTATCCAGCACGAACGCGATATCGGCGGCCGCGCTTTGCAACGCCGGATAACCCATGTCAGCCTCTTGCCGGCGCGAGAATGATCCGATCGCCGTCGGTCTTCGCCGCGTGCAACGCTTCGACCGTTGCCGCACGATGATCCTGCACAGCGCGCTGATTGATCGACCCCTTGTCGGTCACCTCGCCCCGATCGAGCGAGGGAGGCGAATCGAGCAACAGGAGACGAGCGACGTAAGTGGCGCTGCCGCCTGCCGACGCGTTGAGCTTCGTCAGCAATGCAGCAAACACCTCGCGCACAGGGGCACTCGCCAGCACATCGGCTATCGGTGCGTCCTTCGCCAGACCGCTCAGACGACGGCAGTCCTCGACACGCGGGAAGATCATCAACCCGATGTCGTCGCGATTGATCCCCGTGACCACGGCGTCCTGCACATACGGCGCACCCTCCGAAATCACGCGGGCGCGCAACGGGCCGACGCTGACAAACGTGCCCGAGCTGAGTTTGAAGTCTTCGGTGATGCGCCCGTCGAACTGAAGGCCAATCTCCGGTTGCTGCGCATCGACGAACGTCGCAGCGTCGCCCGTGCGGTAGTACCCCTCTTCGTCGAACACCGGCTCGCCGGCCTCGTGACGCCAATACCCCGCCATGACATTCGGACCGCGAAACCGGACTTCCAGCTTGCCGCCGACCGGGGCCAGCTTCACCTCGCAGCCCGGCGCGGGCAGGCCGATGTAGCCCGCGCGCATGATGGGGCCGGTGGTGAACATGCAACTCGGTGACGTCTCGGTCATGCCGAGCCCGGACATGATCCGGATACGTTCGCCGCAATGCTGCTCGGTCACGCGTTCGAGCCGGTTCCACGCGGCCTGCGACAAACCTGCGCCGCCGAAGAAATAGAGATTCACACGCGCGAAGAAGCGCTCGCGCAATGCGGCGTCGGTCTCCAGCGCGATGGCGAGGTCTTCCCATCCTTTCGGCACATTGAAGTACACCGTGGGCGAAATCTCGCGCAGATTGCGAAGCGTCTCTTCGAACTTTCCCGCGACCGGTTTTCCGTCGTCGATGTAGAGCGTGCCGCCGTTGTACAACGCGATGCCCACGTTGTGGCTGCCGCCGTAGGTGTGATTCCACGGCAACCAGTCCACCAGTACCGGCGGCGCCTCGCCGAAGGTCGGGAACGTCTGCAGCAGCATCTGCTGATTGCTGCACAGCATGCGTTGCGTGGTCGGCACGGCTTTCGGCTGACGGGTCGAGCCAGACGTGAACAGAATCTTGGCGATGGTGTCGCCCGTCACCTTCGCATGCATTGCGTCGACATCGCGCGGCACGGTATCGAGCAGCGTATCGAACGCCAGCGTGCCGCCCTCGCCGTCGCCGGTCACGCGAATCACGTCGTCGCCCAGCACGGCGTCCATGGCGCGTCCGTAGGACCTGACATCGGAGGCATAGACAAGGCCCGGGCGCAGCACGCCCAGCGTGTGACGCAACTTGCCGAAGTCGGTCGACACGATCGAGTAGGCCGGCGAAATCGGCGCAAACGGTACGCCCGCGTACATGGCGCCGAGGGCCAATTGAAAGTGTTCGAGATCGTTGCCCGACAGAATCGCCATCGGGCGATCGGCAGATAACCCGCGATCGCGCAATGCCTGCCCGATAGCACGCGCACGCAACAGCATCTGCCCATACGTGATGCCGATCCATGCGCCGTCGGGACCGCGTCGCGCGATCAACCACCGCTCCGGGTGCCGGGCCGCGCCCGACACCAGACGGTCGGTCAGGCGCTCGGGAAAATCGCCGAGCGTTTCGCGCGAGCGCAGATACCAGAACTCGCCCTCGCGCCGCACTTCCACACCGGGATTGCCGAGGGCGACCGGGCGATAGCGATGCGCCGCGATGTCGGGCGTTTGCGCCGCCGTGTTATTGCCGTGATTCAAAACGCTGTCTCCTGCTTCTATCCCGCCCCGACGCGCTCTCGGGCGCGTTCGCAGGCGGGCACATCCTCATCCCTTCACGCCGTCAGATCGGGTAGTGACGCGGGGTCGTTTGTACCGTGATCCAGCGAAGCTCCGTGAACTCGCCGATAGACGCCTTGCTGCCAAAACGGCCGTAACCGCTCGCCTTGACGCCGCCGAACGGCATCTGCGCTTCGTCGTGCACCGTCGGGCCATTGATGTGGCAAATACCCGATTCGATGCGTCGGGCCAATTGCAGGGCACGCGACACGTCGCGGCTGAAAATCGAGGCCGACAGACCGAATTCGCTGTCGTTGGCAACGCGCACGGCTTCGTCGTCGCTCTCCACCCGCTGAATCGTCACCACCGGGCCGAACGATTCTTCGCGATACAGACGCATCGCAGGCGTCACGCCGTCGACAATCGCCGCTTGCATGATCGCCCCGTCCACGCGGCACCCCAACGGCAAACGCGCGCCATGCTCACGGGCGTCTTCGACAAGCGCCGCCACGCGCGACGCCGCCTGCGCACTCACCATCGCGCCAAGCACGCTGTCGGGCGAGCTCGGCGATCCGGCGTGCAGCTTGGCCGCACGCGCGGTGAGCTTCTCGACGAAGGCGTCGGCGATGCGTGCATCGACGATGACCCGCTCCGTGGACATGCAGATCTGCCCCTGATTGAAGAAGGCGCCGAACGCAATGCCGTCGACCGCAGCATCCAGATCCGCGTCGTCGAGCACGAGCACCGGTGCCTTGCCGCCCAACTCCAGCAACGCCGGCTTGAGATGCTCGGCCGCAAGACGCGCGATGATGCGCCCCACATGCGTGGAACCGGTGAAATTCACACGGCGCACCGCCGGGTGGGCGATCAGACGCGCCACGATCTCGCCGGCGTCTTCCGGCGCGTTCGTCACCACGTTGACCACGCCGTCGCCGAGCCCGGCCTCATGCAGACATGCGCCGATCAGCGCATGCACGCCCGGACATTGTTCCGACGCCTTGAGCACGACCGTGTTGCCACACGCGAGCGGCATCGCCAAGGCACGCGTCGCCAGAATGACCGGCGCGTTCCAGGGGGCGATGCCCAGCACCACACCGACCGGCGCGCGCACGGCCAGTGCGAGGCTGCCGGGGACATCGCTCGGAATCACGCTGCCGTCGATCTGCGTGGTCATGGCCGCCGCCTCGCGCAGCATGTTCGCCGCGAGCATCACGTTGAAACCGTACCAGTTCGCCATGGCGCCCGTCTCGGCCGCCCCGATCGCAATGAACTCCGCCGCGCGGCTGTCCATGCGCTCGGCAGCCGCGAGCAAACGCTGGCGCCGCGCCGTGGGCGAGAGCGCCGCCCATGCAGGGAACGCCGCTTGCGCCGCATCGACCGCCGCGTCGGCATCCGCCACCGTGGCTGCCGGGGCTCGCGTGGCAACCTCGCCCGTCACCGGATCGATTCGCTCGAACGTCGCCCCGCTCTGTGCGCCGCGCCACTGGCCACCGATCAGCATCTGTACTTCATGCATTGCGCGATTCCTCTTTCGTCGGTTCGTTCTTGAGTGAACGGCTGCGCGTCAGCGCTTGTAGGCTTGCAGACCCGGCTTGATCGACTTGTCGTCAAGGAATTGCTTGAGGCCTTGCTCGCGGCCATGCTCCGGATCGCGCAATTGCGCCTGATCGAGCTTGGCGTACAGATAGTCTTCGCTCTGCTCCCACGTGAGCTCACGTGCGCGCTTGAAGCCGTGCTTCGCGGCGCGCAGCACCACCGGGTTCTTCTCGAGCAGCTTGCCTGCCAGGGCAATCGTCGCATCGCGCAATTGGGCCAGCGGCACGCTTTGATTGACCAGCCCCATATCGGCGGCTTGCACACCGGTGAACGTGTCGCCGGTCATGATGTAGTGCAGGGCACGACGATGACCGACCGTATCGGCCATCGCCTTGCTCACCAGATTCCCCGGCGGAATGCCCCAGTTGATTTCCGACAGGCCGAAAACCGCCTCGTCCGCAGCAATGGCCAGATCGCAGGCCACCAGCGGCGAGAAACCGCCACCGAAGCACCAGCCGTTGACCATCGCAATCGTGGGCTTCGAATACATGCGCAGACGACGCCACTGCCAGTCCGAGGCATCGCGACGCACGCGCTCCTGCACGATCTCCGGTCCACCGTCGATCTCGCGGAAGTACTCCTTCAGATCCATGCCCGCCGTCCACGCTGCGCCAGCGCCGGTGAGTACGACAACCTTCACGTCCGCATCGAGTTCGACCGCATCGAGCACCTGATTCATCTCGGTGTTGAGCGTCGGGCTCATCGCGTTGCGCTTCTCCGGGCGATTGAAGATCACCCAGCCAATGCCGCCTTCGACTTTCACGTCGACCGTTTTCCAGCGTCCTTCGTATGCGTTCATTTGCGTAATTCCCAAGTGTGCGGGGCAACTTGCGCCGCGCGCCGGGAGTGGCGCGCGGTGTTGCCGACACCCACATTTAATATCAGGTAACCTTACATTGCAAGGGCTGTGTTTTCAGTGGAAACCCTTAGCCCGGGAGATCAGAACGTATGACGCATGCCGAGCATCACGCCGGCCTGGCCCTCGCCGACGGGCGGCGTGGTACCGCCACCGCCACCGCTGACCGAGTACGCGGCGTGTGCGCTGTTAAAGAGATAGGCGGCTTGCGCGTAGACCGCCGTGCGCACCGACAGCGAATACGTGGCGCGCAGCGTGGTCATGGTGCCGCGCGTGTTGTGATCGCTGTTGATGATGCGATAGACCTCCCCGTCCACCAGCCATGCAGGCGTGAGGTTGTATGCCGCGCCGAGGTAGAACAGATTCGAGTGCGTGTTGACGGCAGACGTCGAGACACGGCGGCCCAGCCACCCGCCACCGACCTTGAAGGCACCGTACTTGTAATACGCGCCGAGGGTCGTGCGCGCGTCCTTGTCGTTGCTGCTGGTGAAAGCCGACGTGGCTTGCCCGTCGAAGAAGTTGGCTGCGGCATTGGTGCCGCCGCGTTGCTCTTCATACGACGCCGCCACGCCAAAATTGCTCGCGTCGTACTTGAGCATCACCGACCAGTCGCGGCACTGCACCGCCTGCCCCGGGACCTGGCCCGCGCAGGTGCCCTGCCCCGGCGAGTTGCCCGTGCCACCGGAATCGCGGCCAAACGAATAGCCCGCGCCGAAGCTCAGCCCTTGCCAGCCGACCTGATACGTAATCGAATTGTCGGTGCGGGCGTTGGGGATATAGGCGTCGAACGACCCCATGCCGTAGATGTCCGGGCCGAGCACGTCGGAGCCCAGCAGCGCGTAATACGTCATGGTGTATTGCCGGCCCAGCGCGACCGTGCCGTAAGGTCCTTTGACCCCCACGAAGGCCTGACGGCCGAACAGTCGTCCGCCCTGACCGAGATCGCCGCCGCGAATGTTGAAGCCGCTCTCCAACTGGAAAATCGCCGCCAGGCCACCGCCGAGATCTTCCGACCCGCGCAGGCCCCAGCGCGACGGCAACTCGCCCGTCACGCCCGGCATACGCACGACGGCGCCGTTCGGGCTCGCGTGAGAGACGTATTCGATCCCGGTGTCCACAATGCCGTACAGCGTGATATTCGATTGCGCACCGGCGATGCCGGGAACCGCCAGCGCGGCGATTGTGCCGAGGGTTGCGAGCGCACGTGTGCGAGAAGGAAAAGCCATGCGAGTCTCCAGGTTGTTAATGTCGTTATGTGGGTAATTTGCAGCGGCGGGTGCGCACGAAGCGCACAAGAAAAAACGCGACGGGGGCAGCCGAATGCCGTCCGTCGCGTGCAAGCGAGGCCAACCGGTCGATGCAGGTCAGTCAGCCGCGCGGGGACGACGGATCAGCGTGAGTGCAGCCAGCGCAGCCACGACGGTGACGGGAATGCTCGCGCCGATGACCACGGCTGCGCTGCTGCCTACTGCGAGCAACATGCCGGCGGCGAGCGGCCCGACCACCGAGCCGATGCGCCCGATGGCCACGGCGGCGCCCACGCCGGTGCCGCGCATGGCGGTCGGGTAGTAGGCCGCGGCGAGTGCGTAGAGTACGGACTGCCCGCCGATGATGAACATGCCCGCGAAGAATGCCGCCGTGGCGAGTACACCGAAACCTTGCGCGGCGGCCAACCCCACGAGCGACGCGATCATGCCCAGATACATGCCGCCGATCACCAGCGACATGCGCGCGCGATCCATCAGATAGCCCAGCGCGAGCACCCCCACGGCACTACCGACGTTAAAGAGAATCTGCACCCAGCCGATTTCCCCGCGCGCCAGACCGCGCGACCCCATGAGCGAGGGCAGCCAGTTGAGCAGGAAGTACAGCACGATGAGTGTGCAGAAGTAGGACAGCCAGAGCTGGACGGTCGAGATGCCGCGCCCTTCGGAGAACAACACCGACATCATCGGTGCAGGGGTGGCACGCTGGCCTTGCGCCGTCGCCGCGGCAAACGCGCGCGACTCGGGCAGACACCACGCCAGCAACGGCAACAGCAACAGCGGGCCGACACCGCCCACGTAGAAGATGTGACGCCAGTCGGCATCGCTCACTGCCAGCATGCCAATCGTGGCCGCAATGCCCCCACCCAGCGGAATGCCGCAATACATGATGCTCACGGCCGTACCACGCAAGCGCGGCGCCACGGCTTCCGAGGACAGCGCAATCAGGTTCGGCATCGCGCCGCCCAGCCCGATCCCCGTGAGCACGCGCACGATCACCAGCATCCAGAAGTCGGACACGAAGGCGGTGGCAATCGACAACACGCCGAACAGCGCCGCCGAGAGCATCAGCACGCGCTTGCGGCCGATGCTGTCGGCCAGCCGTCCGCCGACCATCGCGCCGGGCAACAGGCCAAACGTGCCGGCAGAAAACGCGATCCCCATTTGCGCGACGCTAAGACCGAACTCCTTCGCCATGCCGCGCGCCGCAACGCCGACCGACTGCAGGTCGAGGCCCTCGAGCAATGCCACCGCAAAGCACAAGGCCAGCGTCAGTACGACCGGACTCGCGCCGCTCGCCCCCTCCGCGCCCAATGGCAGCGCGCGAGCGCCGCCGTCCCGATTCGATTCCATGGTGTCTCCTGTGATCTTCTTGATGGACTTCGGTCACGCCCTCACGGGCGGCACCTGATACGAAGCCAGTCGACGCCGGCGACGACACGCACCGTTCGCGTCAGCACCAATCATTTAATCAGGTAACCTGATATTAAAGACGCAAGTGCGACAGGCACGGCGACGCCGCAAGCGCGGCTCGTCGTTATCGTCTTACCGTGTCACTGGGGTTCGGTCGCGCGTATCTTCGCGTCGACGGACTCCATTAAATATCAAGCTACCTGACAATACAAGCAATCGGCAGGTCGGGACAAACCCGGAGTCAGTCGCGCAGATTCCGCACGAACATTTCGAGATGGCGTTGCACGGCCGCAGCGTCTTCACGGCTCACGTCGGCACGCATGCGCGAGTCGATTTCCTTGGCCACGGCCTCGCATTGGGCGAGTACGCGACGGCCTTCGTCGGTCAGTTGCAACAACACGATGCGGCCGTGATTGGGGTCGGGCTCGCGCGTGATCCACTGGCGCGACGCCATCACGCTCACCACCTCGTTGGCCGACTGCGGGGTGATGAACGAGCGCTGCGCGAGCTGGGCGTTGGAGAGCTTGCCGCGGGCATCAAGCACTGACAGCGCGGTGAACTGGGCCAGCGTCAGCCCCAGCGGGGCGAGGGCTTCCGACATGTGGCGGCGCAGCAATCGATCGAGGCTGGCAATGACATACGTCAGTCGCAGCTTGGAACGGCGCGGACGCGCCTCGGACGTGCCCGACGCTTCGAGCGCTTCACTGTGAGGTTCCGGCGCGAAGGTATCGCGGGACGTTGCGGCGGCTGACTTCTTTTTCTGGGGTACGACGCTCATGGCGAGATGGCGATCAGGCGCACACGATGTGCGCAGATTTTCGCGGGGTGCGGGAAAGTCAGCAGTGTACCGCCGCCGCCGTGCGGTGGCGACGGTCGATCCACGATTCATCCCGACGATGAGCGCCGCGAGCGACTCGCCTCGGCTTGCGCCGGCCAGACGCTCAACTCGCGAGCTTGCGGAACGTCTCCAGCACGGCGTCGCCCTTGAACGGCTTGACGATCCAGCCCTTCACACCGGCGGCCTTGCCACGCTCTTTCATCGCCGGGCTGCTCTCCGTGGTGAGCATCACCACGTTGACGGTCTTGTTCGCGAGTTCGCCGCGAATCTTCTCGACCATCGTCAGTCCGTCCATATTCGGCATGTTCACGTCGCTGATGACCAGCTTGACGCCCGGGCTGGCCTTGATCTTCGCCAGACCGTCCTTGCCGTCCACGGCCGTGTCCACATCCAGGCCGTTCTTGCGCAGGAAACCTGCGACTTCGTCGCGCACGGTACTCGAGTCATCGACCACGAGAATCTTCGACATGGTGTTGTCCTTGTGTGTAAGAGGTAATGGGTAGGCGAGCCGGGGTCTCAGAATATTTCCAGCGCCCCGGTCTCGACGGGCTCGGTCGCGACCTGCGCAGCTTCGCGAAACGCTTCCGGCGACCAGTTCAGACTGAAGACGAAATGCTGATGCAACGTCACGGTCTGTGCGTTGACCGGATCGGTGAGCCGGTAGACGAAGCACAACTGCGGATTGTCGGTACCGAACGAGATGTACTTCTGCTTGTGATTGATCAGCAGCGGCACTTGCACCTGCGCACGGTCGACTGCCAACGGGTCGCCCATGTAGCGATTCTTGAACGCGCCCCAGATCAGATTCGTCAACTCGCCGAGCATGCCGTTGAGTTCGCGAAAGCCTGCCTGGCCTTCGCAACGCCCCGTGTGTTCGAGCAGTTGCATGAACGGCACCTGTTCGGCCTGCATCATCATGTAGCCACGGCACCAGGCACTCTCGAGCGGGATCAGGCTGAAGACTTCGCCAAAGATAATGCGATCGCGCACCACGCTGGGCGGCTCGCAACGCATGGCGATCTCACCGAACAGGCCGCGAAACACGCCGTCGGTAATGTCGATCATGCCGCGCACGAGCGCTTCGGGATATTCGTGCTCGACGCTGTCTTCGAGGATCAAAAACTGGCTGACCGACTCGCGGGGGGTGCTTCGGTTCATTGTCGTCATTTCCTATGGCCTACACCGATTCAAAACATTTCCAGTTCGCCGCTGCTGTCCTGCGTCTCGCTGACCTCGGCGTTGAAGTCGAGCGGCGCATGCGCGCAAATACACAGCGTGGCAGCCAGACGCACCGAGCCGTCGAGCGTGATGTCCCACGACGCCAGATGGTTCGGCTTGAGCTGCATGAGGTGAGGCACGCAGTGCGCACTCAGCACGTATGGGGTCGACATGCCCAGGTCGGGAAAGTAGTTGAGCAGTTCCTGATTGATCGCCCCGCAGCAGAGGTTGCTGATTTCGAGGAACGCTTCGCGGAACGATTTGTTCTGATCGTCGCCGACAAAGTACTGCGTCGTGATGTCGTCCTCGTCGAAATGCAGCACTAGCAGCATGCGAAATCCGATGGAGGAGATCGTGAGCACCGCCACGTTGGCGTGCCGGGCCACCATGTCGACGTCGGCCTCAGAGGCCGCCGAATCCAGCTGACGTACCTTGAGCGGCACCATGTCGCACGCGGCGTCCGGCGAGCGGGCCAGCCGCGTGCGTGCCGCCTTGTGCAGAATGCGTTCGAAACTGTCGCGTGCGTGAGCGCTGATCACAACGAAACCTGTCGGCTTAGTGAAGACGGGAATGCAACTGCTGCGCCAACGACTCGACGCTCGAGAGCGAGGCCGCAATCATCTTGCCGCCCGCCTGAATGTCCTGAAACGTCGCCGTGGTCGTCACGTCGTTGCGATGCAGACTGTCGCGATAACTCTTCGACAATTCCTCGGAGCGCGTGGCGAGCGCGCGCACTTCGCTCGCAACAATGCCGAAGCCGCGTCCGGCGGTTCCCGCGCGCGCGGCTTCGATGGACGCGTTGAGCGACACGATCAACACATGACGGACAATCGACGCCAGTTCATGATTCTTCGCGTGCATGTCCTGGTTCTGCGTCATGAGCGAAATCATCTGCTCGTGCCAACGCTCGAACGTTGCCGCCAACCCTCGCAGGCGAGCGGCCTCGCCGGCAATGCGCTCTGCCTCGGCCTGCCAGAGACCCTTCGCTTCGAGCACGGCCGCTTCCGACTTGCGCGCCCCCTGCAAATCCAGTTCGGCTTGCGCGAGACGCGCTTGCAGTGCAGCAATCGCCTCCTCGTGCATCTGGACCGCTTCCTGTTGGCTGGCGACTGCCAAACGCTCACGTTCGAGGGCTTGCTCCAGCGCTTCGTCGTGCGTTTTCGTGAGCGCGCGCCAGTGCGCCGTGGCCTGCGCCATGCGCCAGCGGTGCGCGACGAACGCCACGACACCCGCCCCGATCACGCCGGCGAGCCCCCCTGCCAACAGCCATTCCACTGCTTCCATACCTCATTCGTCTCCGAAAGCGGCACGGCGGCGGCAGACCCGCGGGGCCTGCGCCGCCTTGCCCATCGTGCTTGCTATGCCAAACGGTGCGACCCAGCCTCAACCCTTTCAACCCTTCTCAGACCTTGTCGGCCTGCGACAAACCGCCATGTGAGGCGGAGCGCTCGCCGGCGTCGATGGCCGGGAGGTCGACGGCATCGGCCGCCACGCTGTTCAGGTCGAAGCCGTCGACCACGAGGTTGTCGGGCAGACACACCACCGTCTGGAACTGACGGAACTCGGCGCCCTTTCGCTCGTCGGTGAAGCGCAGTTCGATGCGGCCGTGTTCGCGGCGCACGAAGTCCTGCACTGCGTCCATGCCCACGCCGCGCCCCGACACCTCGGTGACCTGCGCCGCCGTGGAGAAGCCCGGACGGAAGATGAACTGGGCAATCTGCTCGTCCGTCACATACGTCTCGGCCGTAATCCAGCCACGCTGCACGGCGATGTTGCGAATACGATGCAACGCGAGTCCGCGGCCATCGTCCGTGAGCGTGACTTGCAGCATGTTGTGATCGAGGCCAACTTCGATGTCGATGGTGCCTGCGGCCGGCTTGCCCTTCGCACGGCGCTCGTCTGCCCCTTCCAACCCGTGATCCATCGAATTGCGCAGCAAGTGCATGAACACGTCGCGCAGAATTCGCACGGCCGGCGAGCGCAGGCGGTAGCCGTTGTCGTCGATCCGCACGGCAGGGGCCGGCTTGCCAAGTTCGGCAGCGAGCGACGGCAGCGAGTCCAGAACACCACCCAGCGCTTCGCCCACGCCTTCGGTGCCCAGCAGACGCAACGTCTGGTGAACGGCGTCGCGCATGGCCACCAGTTGCATCGGATCGTTCGGGTCGGCCGCTTCGAGCATGCGCAGGCTGGCGCGAATGTGCGCGCGGTCGACCACCATTGATTGCTCGTCGGCCGTTCTGCCCGGCCCTTTGCGTCCGAGGCTCATCTCGTTGATGTGCGCATAGGTATCGACCGCCTCGCGCACACGCTCCAATTCGCGCATCAGACCGTCCTGATCCCACAGACGGGCGACGTCGGGCTGACGCAGCTCGTGGTAGCGCTGTTCGGTCTCGTGCACCACGTTGGTCAGATATTGCAGGTTGTACGTGCGCGCGTTGCCCTTGATGGTGTGCATGTTGCGGAACAGCTCCGCGATAGCTGCGCTATCTGCTTGCGAATGCTTACGGATAATACGTTCGTTCTCGCGAATGAAATCGGTCGAGCTTTCGATGAAGTGGTGAAACTTCTCCTGACTCACCGCCAGAATCTCGCCGATCATCTCCAGGCGTTGCTTCTGCTCGTTGGCCTCGGCGGCGAGTTCGCGCAGTTCCGTGACATCGCGCACGCATAGCATCAGGCGCAGAATCGTGTCGCTCTCGTCGGTAATCGCCGACCACGTCAGATCGAGTTGCTTGACGCGACCGTCCGGCATGCGCTTGCCGATCTCGCCGACCAGCAGGTGTTCGTTGAACGCGAAGTTGATGGCGTCCTGGCCGATGCAGGCATCGATAGCCGCTTCGACCTGCGAGAGTGCATCCGAGCCCAGATCGCTATCACCGAAGACCAATTCCATGACGGGGCGACCGGCGATGTCCTGCGTCTCGAAGATGGCTTCGAGATAAGCCGAGTATTCGCCGTGCACCTTCGAGCCGTCGATAACCGTCAGAATGCCCTGTTGCATGTTCTGCAACATCGCCTGAATGTCGGCCGTCTTTTGCTTGAGTTGCGCCGAGCGCTCCTGAATCTTCTCGATCATGCCGTTGAACGCCACGATCGAATGCCCAATCTCATCCATGCGGCCGACCGGCACACGGCGGGTGAAGTCCTGGCTATTGGCGATCTCGCTCATCATGGCTTGCATGCGCGACAGCGGACGCGTGATCTGGCGGTACAGCAGTGCGCCGATGGCCGTGAGCAACACGATCGCCAGCCCGGTCACGAGCGCAATCGCCGTCGTGGTCGTGGAGAGCGTGTCGTTGAGCGTGGTGATGGCCGAATCTTTCTGGCGGTTTTTCTCGACGCGCAGCGTATTGACCACGCCTTCGAGTTCGTCGCGATATTGCGCGACCATTGCGAAGAGGAACGCCTGCGCCATCTCCGTCTTGCCCGCCTGCTTGAGTTTGGCGGTATCGTTGATCGCGTTGAAATAGTTCTCGACGCTTTCGCGGGCCTGCGTCACCAATCCCTTCTGCGCGTCGCTCGCGGCACCTTCGGCCTGACGCGCCAGCGACCGGTCGATGTCGCCACGCAGCTTCCTGAGATTCTCGAGCGCCTGCTCCACGACGGTGTCGTCCGGCGCGTAGACCAATGTCATGGTGGCAATTTGCACTGCCTTGACTTGCGAGACGAGATCGGCGGAAGCCAGTGCGCTCGGCACGACGCCTTCCGTAACCTGCCGCACCTTGTGGGCGCTGGCGCGAGTCTGATAGACCGCGTAGCCACCAATGATCGAAAGCGCGACAAACGTCAGGATCACCAATAGCGTTATTCGATGACGGATCGTCATTGCGTCGTTTCCCCGGGTCGCACCGGCGCCCGGTGCCACGCGTGAGTTGACGCAGTAGATCGGCCGCCGAATTAGTTGTAGATTCCTCGTGCGACGTGATTATTGCGGGTGAACTGTGACGATTCGATGAATCAACGCAAGCTTCACGTATCCCGGATGTCGTAACGCCGTGTAGGAATCCGAGAGGAATCAGTGTGTACCAACCCCCACCGCTCCCCCCGGCCAGTCCTCACAGCATCCCCTGACGGCGGCAGGCGATCGTTCACTTCACCGTTTCACCGGGCTTGCGCCATGGCGTCGATCCGTTGCATCGACTCGACTGCCAGCTCGGTGAATTGCCGCCAGAGTTCCGGCTTCGAGCGACCACGCTTCACGATGCGATGAAAGCCCAGGGTGACCTCGGGGTGAGCGAGCACCTCGCAGCGAACCGCACGATGACGGCAGGCGGGAAACGCGAACGTCGGCATGATGGCCGTGCCGAGGCCCGCCTCGGCCATGCCGATCAACGTTTCGAAGCGGCGAAACATGGTGCGCGGTTCATCGGCGCGGCCAATGCGCGCGAGGTGAGTCTCCACCAACTGCTGGATCGGATTGTCCGGCGGCAGGCCGATGAGCACTTCGTCGCGCAGCGCTTCCCACCCCGCGCGAGCGTCATCGTCCGCCCCGGCACCCCGGGTCGCTTTGCGCGGCAGGCGCTTGCCCGCTGCCGAGACCTTCATCAGCCGGAACGACTGCAACAAGGTTCGCTCGATACCGTGCGACGCCTTCGTGAAGAAGCCAAAGCCGATATCGGCCTCGCCCTGCTCCACCAGCCCCTGCACCTGCGCGAGTTCCGCTTCGTGCAACCGCACGTCCACATCGGGATGCGTCGTTCGAAATGCCCCGAACCACTCCGGTATCAGGTGAGACGACACCAGCGGCGTGGCCGCGATGCGCAGTGTCTTGCGCTGCGCCTGCCCGAACGCTGCGATCTGCCCCGCGACGGCATCGAGTTGGCCGACTGCCGCACTCGCCACGGGTAACAATGCCTGCCCGGCCTCCGTGAGCGTCACGCTGCGCGTGGTGCGATCGAACAACCGGCTGCCGAATTGCGTCTCGATCTCCCGCATCATCACCGACAGCCCGGCCTGCGTAATGTGCAGCCGCTCCGCCGCCCGCGTGAAGTTGCCGAGCGTAGCTACGAGCACAAAGGCCTTCAACTGCCGCAGTGAGATGTTCACGAGAGACTCATAAATAATAGATATGAATTCATATGATAATCAAAATTCTCCAATGACTGACGACGCGGTTTAATGGTGCCCATTCCAGAACCATTAGCGCATTGCCGCTCAGGAGACACGCATCATGTCCTCATCGATCGATGTGGCCATCGTCGGCGCCGGCATCGGTGGCCTGACCCTCGCCCTCAGCCTGCACGAGGCCGGCATCGCCTGCCGGGTATACGAGGCCGCGGCGCAGATCCGCCCGCTTGGCGTGGGCGTGAATATCCTGCCGCACGCCTCTCGCGTGCTCGACGGACTCGGTCTGACGCCCGCCCTGCGCGAAGTCGCCGTCACGACCCGTGAATCCGCGTTCTACAACCGCTTCGGTCAGTTCGTCTACAGCGAACCGGCGGGCGAACACGCCGGATATGCGTGGCCGCAGTTCTCCATTCATCGCGGCGATCTGCAAGGGGTGCTGCTGGCCGCCGTGCGCGAGCGCCTTGGTCACGACGCTGTCGTCGAAGGACATCGCTGCACCGGCTTCCAGCAGAACGACGCGGAAGTGACGATCTCGTTCGAAGCGCCCGAAGGCGATACGCGGGCACCCGTCAGGGCACGCCTGCTCATCGCGGCCGACGGCATCCACTCGGTGGTGCGCAAACATTGCTATCCGACCGAGGGCGCGCCACGCTATTCGGGCGTGAACATGTGGCGTGGCAGTGTGGTGCTGCCACCGTTCCTCACCGGGGCGTCGATGGTCCGCGCGGGCTGGCTCTCGGTCGGAAAGATGGTGATCTACCCGATTCGCAACAACGTCGACGGTCGTGGCAATCAACTGGTGAACTGGGTCGCCGAGATCGAGGCGCCCCGGCCCGCGCGGCGCGACTGGAATGGCGTCGGACGCCTGGAAGACTTCTTCCCCGCGTTCGCCGACTGGCATTTCGACTGGCTCGACGTGGCCGGCATGATCGAGTCGACGGAGACCATCCTCGAATACCCGATGGTCGATCAGGACCCGCTGCCGCGCTGGACCTTCGGGCGCGTCACGTTGCTTGGCGACGCGGCGCATCCGATGGTGCCGCGCGGTTCGAACGGCGCCGGGCAGGCGATTCTCGATGCGCCGTGTCTTGCCGCGCAACTGCGCGAACATGGCCTCACCCCCGCCGCGCTCGACGCCTATGAACAGATTCGCGGGAAGGCCACGGCCGACGTCGTGCTGATGAACCGCAAGGCGCCGCCCGACGCCATCCTGCAAACCGTGCATGAACTGAGCGGCGACAAGCCGTTCTCCCGCATCGAGGATGTGATCAGCGCGGCCGACCTCGCAGAGATCTCAAATCGCTACAAAAACGTTGCCGGACTGAATCGCGAATCGCTGAACGCAGCGAGCGCGCCCCGCTAGGCGACGCCGGCGAAGCAACCGAATCAACGCCGACCATGCGTGCGTGCCGCCGGGTGCGCACGCTTTTGCTATTACGACAGAGCCTCGCCAACGAGGCCGTTCATGGAGACACTGTGATGCCCATCCCCCGCATCGATCTGCGCGCGCTCATCGACGAGCGACCCTTTGGCCGATATCAGATATTCGTCACGGCGCTGTGCGCGCTGATCGTCTTTCTCGACGGTTTCGACGCGCAGGCCATCGGCTATGTCGCGCCGGCCATTGTCCATGCGCTGAACATCGAGCGCTCGGCGCTCAGCCCGGTGTTTTCGGCGAGTCTCGTCGGTCTTACGCTCGGTGCGCTCGTCGGTGGCCCGGTATCGGATCGCATCGGACGCCGTCCGGTGCTCATCGCCGGCATGCTGATATTCGGCGCCATGTCGCTGGCCACCGCACTCGCCCAGTCGGTCACGTCGCTGCTCCTGCTGCGGCTCGCCACGGGCATTGGTCTGGGGTGCGTCATGCCGAACGCCATCGCGCTCACCAGCGAGTTCGCCCCCGAACGCGTTCGCTCGACCGCCATCATGGTGATGTTCTGCGGCTTCTCGCTGGGCGCCGCGCTGGGCGGTCTCGCCGCCGCCGGACTGATTCGCGACTTCGGCTGGCCATCCGTTTTCATCGTGGGCGGCGTGCTGCCCCTGCTTGCCGCACTGATCGCGTGGCGCAGTCTGCCGGAGTCGCCGCGTTTTCTCATCGTTCGCGCGAAGGACCCGGCACGTCTGCGACGCGTGCTCCGCAAGCTCGCGCCGGACCTGCCCGCCGATGCGCAGATCGACGGTGGCACCGATCTGCACGCCGCGTCTCGCACGGGCGTGAGCGCACTTTTCGCCGACAAACGCGCACGCATCACCCTGTTGCTCTGGGTGATTTTCTTCATGAGCCTGATGGATCTCTACTTCCTGTCGAGTTGGCTGCCCACCGTGATACACGACGCGGGCATCGCGCTGGATACGGCCGCGCTCATCACATCGATGCTCCAGATCGGCGGTACCCTCGGAACACTCACGCTGGGGCGAGTGTTCGACCGTGTATCGCCGTTCAAGGCGCTCGGCGTGGTCTATCTATGCGCAGCGGGATGTATCGTGCTGGTGGGTCTCGCAGGAACGTCGGTGAACGTGCTGGCCGCGACCATCTTCGGCGCAGGATTCTGCGTGGTGGGCGGGCAGATCGGCGCAAACGCGCTGGCAGCGCGCACCTATCCGACGGCGATTCGCGGCACCGGAGTCGGCTGGGCGCTGGGCATCGGCCGCATCGGCTCCATTGTCGGGCCGATCGTCGGAGGGGTACTGCTGGCCCTGCATTGGGACCCGCAGCATCTGTTCATGATCGCCGCGTTGCCGGTGTTCCTCGCCAGCGTCGCAGCGTTCATGATCAGCGTGGGCGCACGGTACGAAGCGCACCGTGCGGCCCGCGCCGCAGGAGAGGCGAACTCCTGATCAGTAGCCGGCGGCCAGACCGTCGCGGCGGCTATCGCTGGCGGCAACGTAGCCGCGCTCCGGATCGTTGCGATCCAGACGCCAGATGTACTGGCCCGAGCCGAAGTCCATGTACGGGTCGTCGATGGACTTGAGTTGATGGCCCATCGCGACCAGCCCCTCCACCGTTTCGCGGTCGAGCGTCGATTCGATATCGACGGTGAAATCGCGATTGACCTTCCAGCGCGGTGCGTCGCATGCCGCCTGCGGCTGCTGGCCGTAGTCGAGCATCCGCACGATGGATTGCAGATGGCCTTGCGGCTGCATGTCGCCGCCCATCACGCCGAAACTCATCACGGCCTCGTGCTTCCCATCGACCTTCTGCGTGAGGAACGCCGGAATGATCGTGTGGAACGGGCGCTTGCCGCCCTCGACCACGTTGGCCGACTTCGGGTCCATCGAGAAGCCGCAGCCACGATTCTGCAAGGCGATCCCCAGATCGGGCACCACGACACCGGAACCGAAGCCCATGTAGTTCGACTGGATGAAGCTCACCATCATGCCCTGCTCGTCGGCCGACGACAGGTAGATCGTGCCGCCGGATTTCGGCATGCCGAAGTCGAACTGCGATGCGCGCTCGGGGTTGATGAGCTTGGCACGGGCAGTTAGGTAAGCGTCATCGAGCATCTGCTCGGGCGTGACTTCCATCGAACGCGGATCGGCCACATATCGATAGAGATCGGCGAACGCGAGCTTCATCGCTTCGATCTGCAAGTGCTGCGAGTGCACGCGATCGACAGCCAGACGCGACACATCGAACTTCTCGAGAATGCCCAGCGCCATGAGTGCCGCGATGCCCTGCCCGTTCGGCGGAATCTCATGCACGGTGTAGCCGCGATAGTCCTTCTCGATGGGCTTGACCCAGTCGGCACGATAGTTGCGCAGATCGTCGGTCGTCAGGGCGCCGCCATGCTCGCCAGACCACGCGGCGATGCGCTGTGCGATCTCGCCTTCGTAGTAAGCGCGCGGCCCCTGCTCGGCGAGCATGCGCAACGTGCACGCGTGGCCCGGCAGGCGGATCATTTCGCTCGTCGTCGGTGCACGACCGTTCGGCATGAACGTTTGCGCATAGCCCGGCAAATCCTTCAACTCGGGCACGGCCGCCGCCCATTTGCGGGCAACGATATGCGCCACGGCATGGCCGCGCTCCGCAATCTCGATGGCCGGCGCCATGAGATCCGCGAACGGCAATTTGCCGAACTTCGCATGCAAGGCTTCCCAACCGGCGATGACACCGGGCACGGTGGTGGTGTCGACGCCTCGCGTCGGTTGCTTGGCGATGCCATGCTGCTCGCCGTACTTCTTGCGGAAATAGTCGATGTTCCACGCGGCCGGGGCAACGCCCGAGGCGTTCAGGCCGTGCAGTTCCTTGCCGTCCCAGATCAGCGCGAAACAGTCGCCACCGAGGCCGTTGGATACAGGCTCCACGACCGTCATGCAGGCGGCGGCGGCAATGGCCGCGTCGACGGCATTGCCGCCCTGCCACAGGATGCGCAGGCCGGCCTGTGCGGCCAGCGGGTGCGATGTCGACACGATGTTGCGGGCGAACACCGGCAGGCGCGGCGTCGGGTACGGATTCTGCCAATTGAATTGCGTCATGGGACTAACTGTTGACCTCTGTCTCTAATGGTTGGAATGGGCCTGCCGGGTAATTGCCAACGATGACCTCGCGGCTCGCCGCGTTATTGCTCGCGCGGATCGAGCGCGTCTCGCAAGCCGTCGCCCAGCAGGTTGAAACCGAGTACCGTCAGAAAAATCGCGATACCGGGAAAAATGGACATCCAGGGCGCCTGTTCGACAAAGTCCTTGGCCGTATTGAGCATCGAGCCCCACGACGGCAACGGCGGCAATTGCCCCAGCCCCAGAAACGACAGACTCGCCTCGGCAATGATGGCGGTCGCCACCGTCAGGCTCGCCTGCACGATGATCGGCGGCAGCACGTTGGGCAGGATGTAGCGCACGATAATGCGCGTGTCGGTCAGGCCGATGGCGCGCGCGCCTTCGACATACTCCTCTGCCTTGACGGTCAGCGCCTGGGCTCGCGCCAGCCGCACGAAACGCGGCATCGCCGACACGCCGATGGCGATCATCGCATTCGTCAGGCTCGCGCCCAGAAACGCCGCCATCGCAATCGCGAGGATCAGGAACGGAATGGACAACAACGCGTCGGCCAGTCGCGACACGATCGCATCGACCCAACGGCCGAAGTACCCGGCGAGCAACCCCAGCGGCACGCCAACGATCACCGCAATACCGACGGACACCACACCCGCCGCGAGCGACGCCCGCGCACCGAAGATCATGCGCGCGAGCACGTCGCGGCCCAGTTCGTCGGTGCCGAACCAGTGCAGTGCGCTGGGCGCCTGCCGCACGGTCATGAAGCTCGTGGCGATGGGATCGTAGGGTGAGAGCCACGGCGCGAAGATCGCGACGATCACCGCGAACGCCACGATCACCGCGCCCGCGACTGCCGCCCGGTTGCGCGCGAACTTGCGCAGACCGCGATGGCGGCGTTGTGGCAAACGCTCGGTGACGGCCACCGTCGTGGCGGTAGCCGTGCCTTCGGGTACAGACGATGCGGAAGAGGTGGTTGGCAATGCGGCCATGTTCGGATAGGTCTCAGGCGCGACGCAGGCGCGGATTGAGCAGGACGTAAAGCACGTCGGCCAGCAGGTTCAGTACGATGAAGCCCACCGCCGTCACCAGCACTACACCCTGCACCACGGCATAGTCGCGGTTGAACACGGCGTCGACGATCAGCTTGCCGAAGCCCGGAATGGTGAAGACCTGCTCGGTGAGCACGGCACCGGCGAGCAACTCGCCGAACAGCAACGCGAGCACCGTCACGATAGGAATCAGCGCATTGCGCAGCGCATGTTTGAGCACCACCGTGCCGCGCAGGAGCCCTTTGGCGCGCGCCGTGCGAATGTAGTCGGTGCGCAGCACACCGAGCATGGCGCTGCGTGTGTGGCGCATCAACTGTGCGCCCAGCGCCGCCCCGAGCACGAAGGCGGGCATCACCATCGTCTTCAAACTCATCCACAGATCTTCGCCCGGCGGCACATAGCCGGACGAGGGCAGCAACTGCCAGCGCACCGAGACCAGGAAGATCAGCAGAATGCCAAGCCAGAAGTTCGGGATCGACATGCCCGACAAGGCCAGCACGTTCGCGCCGTAATCGATGGCCTTGCCGCGATTCGCCGCCGACAGGATACCGAGCGGAATGCCGATCCCGATGGCGATCACCAGCCCGAACATCGCCAGTTGCAGCGTGACGGGCAACTTCTGCGCGATCAGCGTCGTGACCGGCTCGCCCGTGCGCAGCGAGGCGCCGAGATTGCCGTGCAGCACGTCGCCAATCCAGAGGGCGTACTGCGTGGGCAACGGCTTGTCGAGGTGATACTTCTCTCGCAGCGCGGCAATGACCTGCGGGTTCTGGTCCTCGCCGGCCATCGCGAGCACGGGATCGCCGGGCAACATCTTCTGAAGCCCGAAGATCATCATCGACACGATGATGAGTGTGGGGATCGCGACCAGCGCACGATGAACGACGAGGCGCAGCATGGCGAACTCTTCTCCTTTTCCCGATGACCCGGCTCGTGATCCCGTTATCCCTTCAGGCTCACGCCGCGCAGGCGAATCAAGCCGTCGGGATACGCGACGAACCCCTGCACCTTCTTGCTGAGCACGTATGGCCACGGCTGTACGTACAGATAAAGAATGGGATTCTCGTCGACCAGAATCTTGTTGGCGGCGTCGTACAGCGGCTTGCGCTCGGCCACGCTGGACTTCACGCGGGCGTCGTTGAGCAGCTTGTCGACCTCCGCATTGCAATACTGGCCATAGTTCAGGTTGCCCTTGCAAGTGACGAACTGATGCAGATTGCCGTCCGGATCGACACGTCCCGACCAGCCGTTGTAGAGCACGTCGAAGTCGCCGCGATGTGCCGCGTCGAGCGCCGCCGCATAGTCCATCGGCCGCAGTTTGAGCGTAATGCCCGCTTCGGCGAGCATCGCCTGCAACATCTGCGCCATCTGATTGGAGACGGTGTTGTTGCCAAAGCTCAGCGTGACGTCGACCTTCTCGAAGCCGGCCGATTTGAGCAACGCCTTCGCGCGGGCGACGTCGCGCTTGGTGGTCTTGATCGACGTGTCGTAGTACTGGCCCGAGCGCGGCAGTGCCTGATTGGCCGGCGTGAAGATGCCGCCACCGATGACCTGATTGATGGCGTCGCGATCGATCGCCAGATCGAACGCCTGACGCACGCGCTTGTCACGCAACGCCTTCGGCGCATTTGCCGCCACATTGAACGTGAGGCCGTAATAGCCCAGCCCGTCGATGGTGATGAAGTTCAGGTTGGCATCACGCTTGACCGACTTCACGTCGGACGGCGAGAGGCGCTCCAGCATATCGAGCGATCCCGAGCGCACATTGGCCAGTCGCACGGTCGTGTCGGGAATCGGAAGGAAGATGACCTTTTGCGTCGGATACTTGTCGGCGTCCCAGAAGCCTGCGAATTTCTCCAGCACCACGCGGTCGTTCTGCACGCGCTGGACGAACTTGTACGGTCCTGAGCACACGGGGTGGGCCTGCACGGCAGCGTCGTCGGTGAGCGTCTTGGGCGCGAGCATCATCCCCGCGCGGTCGGACAGCGTGGCGAGCAGCGCGGAATCCGGCGCCTTGAGCACAATGTTGACCGTCGTGTCGTCGATCGCATCGACATGATCGATGGAGGACAATTCGCTCTTGCGATTGCTCGCCGGCAGGCTGCGCGCCCGGTCGAGGTTCGCCTTGACGGCGCGTGCGTTGAAGGGCTCGTCGTCGTGGAACTTCACGCCCTGACGCAGTTTGAACGTCCATGTCTTTCCATCCGCACTCACGCTCCACGACGTCGCAAGCATTGGCACGAACTTCAGATCGGTGCCGATATCGACCAGCGAGCTGCACAGCGAACGCAGCACCATGCGGTCGACGACCTGCGAACTGCGCGCAGGATCGAGCGAACCAATGTCCTCCTGCAAACCGATGCGAAGGGTCGACTGCGCCATCGCAGAGGCTGCACCGGCCGTCAGAGACGCCGCCAGAACAAGATCGAGCAAAACGTTTCGCATGCGTGAGATCCCTTGTGTGTGATGGGGAGTGAAGGTGTGGTTATCCGATGATCGTCGCGTCGGCCTGCGCCTGCCTGGCGCGGTACAGCGCCAGGCGTTCTCCCAGCTTCTCGCTGGGTGCCGCCGCGCGCGCCGGGCTAGCGCCCGCGTTCTGAATCTCGCGCCAGAAGTGGCAAGCCACCTGCCGCCCGTCGGGCAGCACTTCGTCGATGGGTCGCTGCTCGCGGCACGCCGCCTTCGCATGGGGGCAGCGCGGATGAAAACGGCAGCCCGGCGGCGGCGCCGTCGGACTCGGCAATTCGCCGCCCAACGGTGCACGCTCGCGCCGCAGGTGCGGACGACTCGCCGGAATTGCCTGCAACAGCGCCTGTGTATAGGGGTGCAACGGGTTGTCGAATAGCGCGTCGGCGCTGGCCAGTTCAACGATCTCGCCGAGGTACATCACGGCCACACGGTCGCTCATGTGACGGATCACGGCCAGATCGTGGGCGACCATGATGAGCGTCAGGCCAAAGTCGTGCTTGAGCCGTTCGAGCAGGTTGATGACCTGCGCCTGCACGGAAACGTCGAGCGCCGAGACCGGTTCGTCGCCAATGATCACGCGTGGCTCGCCGGCCAACGCGCGGGCGATGCCAATGCGCTGACGCTGTCCGCCGGAGAATTCGTGGGGAAAGCGCTGGGCATAGTCCGGTTGCAGGCCCACAGTGCGCAACAGCTCGGCGACGCGTTCGTCCCGGGCACGCCCGCGCGCGAGTCCATGCAGCGCGATGGGCTCGCCGATCAGGCTGCCGACCGTCATGCTCGGATTGAGCGACGCAAACGGGTCCTGAAAAATGATCTGCAATTCGCGCCGCAGACGACGCATCGCCCCGGCACCCAGCGTCATGATGTCTTCGCCCTGATAGCGCACTTCGCCACGTGTGGCGTCGAGCAAACGCAACAACAGCCGGCCCAGCGTGGATTTGCCGCAGCCGGATTCGCCCACGATGGCGAACGTCTCGCCTGCCTGCACCGCGAACGACACGCCGTTCACGGCATACACGGTAGGCGCACGGGAAAAACCGACACGATGTCCGCCGAAGTGCTTGGTCAGGTCGCGCGCTTCCAGCAGCGGGGATGGGGCGTTCATACGGTGACCTCTTCCAACGGCGTAGCCGGCGGCGTGAGCGTTTCGACCGGCGCGAGCCAGCAGGCCACGCGATGCGCGCCGGACAAGGTGCGCTCGACCGGTGCTTCGCGCGTACAACGCGCTTGCGCGAAGGGGCAGCGCGGCGCAAAGCGGCAACCGGCGGGCATGCGCTCGGGCGACGGCACGGCGCCGCGAATGGTGGCGAGTGTGCCCTCGCGTTTGCCGATCGAGGGAATCGCCCCCATCAGGCCGATGGTGTACGGATGCTGCGGATCGTCGAAGACCTCGTCGGCCGTGCCATATTCGACGATGCGTCCGGCATACATCACGGCAACGTCGTCGGCGACCTCGGCCACCACACCCAGATCGTGCGTAATGAGCACGACAGCGGTTCCCGTTTCGCGCTGCAACGTCTGAATGAGCGTGAGCACTTGCGCCTGAATCGTCACGTCGAGCGCCGTGGTCGGCTCGTCGGCAATCAGCAGCGCGGGCCGGTTGGCCAGCGCCATGGCAATCATCACGCGCTGGCGCATCCCGCCCGAGAGTTCGTGCGGATAGTTGTCGAGCCGGGTTTCCGGTGCGGGAATACGCACCCGTTTGAGCATGTCGAGCGCCTCGGCGCGTGCAGCGCGCCGGTCAAGCCCCCGATGTCGGCGAATGCCTTCCTCGATCTGATGGCCGATGGTGAATGCCGGATTGAGCGACGTCATCGGCTCCTGAAAGATCATCGCCAGCCGATTGCCGCGCAGGTCGGCGAACTTGCGCTCGTCCAGCGCCAGCAGATCGCGGCCTTCGAACATCGCCCGGCCGGCCACGATATTCGCCGGCGGGCTTGGCAGCAGCCCCATCAGCGCGAGCGACGTCACGCTCTTGCCGCAGCCCGATTCGCCAACGATGCACAGCGTCTTGCCGGGATGCACGGCAAACGAGACCCCGTCGATCAGGTTCGGCGCGTCGGGCGCCTTGGAGAATTTCAGCGATAGTCCGGTGACATCGAGCACCGGCCCAGCGTCTGCGGGCATGGTCATGGGCGCGTTGTGTGGGTCGGTCTTCCCGCCCTGCATCCCGGCGAGCCGGTCATGAGGGATGGGCATGACACGATTATGTCTCCCACGCGATCAAAGGAAATATTAATATTTCTTTTTCATTCGTAAATTATTTTTAACTTCCAGATGCTCACATTGCGAATGTTGAAGACGTTCCGGCTAGTGGCACAAACCGGTTCGTTTGCGGCGGCGGCCGAGCGCGCTGCGCTCACCCAGGCGGCCGTCAGCCTGCAAATGCGCGGGCTTGAAGACGCCGTCGGCCAGCGGCTGTTCGACCGGCGCGGGCGGCAAATCACGCTCACGCGGCAGGGGCGCGATCTGTTTCCTCGCGTGGAGCAGATTCTGGCGCTCACGGCCGAGCTGACCGCCACGCCGATCGATGCCATGCAGGGGCCCGTGACCATTGGTGCGGTGGTGTCGGTCATCGGCGCCCTCTCGCTCGTGGTTGCCGAACTGAAGACGGCGCACCCTCGCCTTGACGTGCGCCTCACCTCTGCGCGCTCCGACGAACTCACCGATCTCGTCGAGCAAGGCGAGGTCGATATCGCCGCCGTGGTTGCCCGTGCCGACGAGGCGCGGGCCGACGGGCTGGTGTGGACGCCGCTCTACACCGAGCCGATGGTCATGGTCGTGAATCGCGACGTGATCGAGACGGAACCCGGCGAGACTGAACCGCAGCGCATTCTCGATGAGCACGCGTTTTTGCGCTTCGACCGACGCGTTCGCACCGGTATGGTGGTCGAGCAGGCATTGCGCGCGGCGAAGCTCGGCGTGACCGAGTACCTGGAGTTGAACTCCATCGAGACGATCGTGGCGCTGGTTCGCAAGAACGTCGGCGTGTCCGTGTTGCCGCTGCTGCATCGTGGCGACTGGCAATCCGACCCGCTCTTGCGCATCGTGCCGATTGCGCAGCCACCTTTGCTGCGCACGGTCGGCATGATTCATCGCGAGCACGATTCGCGCACACACAGCATTACGGCTGCCATCGCCGCCATGCTGCAAGACGTGTGAGTTTCCCGCAGGCATTGAAAACGGCGCGAACCCGTCGCGCCGTCGGCAAGACATGAGGTAGTGCCCGACGTCAGTCGCGCGTCTCGAACGCTTTGTTGATCCGCAGGGCCAGCAAGGTGCACACCGTGCCCGAGAGCAGATAGGCGCTCACGGCGACCAGACCAAACTCGGACGACAGCCCCAGAGCCACCAGCGGCGCGAACGCCGCACCGAACAGCCACGCGAAGTCGGTCGTAAGCGCCGCCCCGGTGTAGCGGAAGCGCTGCTCGAAGTTTGACGTCACCGTGCCGGCTGCCTGCCCATACGACAGACCGAGCAGCGCGAAGCCCACCAGAATGAAGATGTCCTGCTGTGTCGATCCGCCGCCCATCAGGAACGGCGCGAAGAGCGCGAACACGCCGATGAAAATGGCGAAAAGGCCGAGCGTCGTGCGCCGGCCGATGCGGTCGGCGATGCGTCCGGAAATGACCGTGCACACAATCGCAATCGCCGCCCCGCAAAGTTGCACGATCAACACACTGTTCAGATCCTGTGTGTTTTGCAGGGCAATCCACGACAGGGGGAACACCGTCACCAAGTGAAACAGCGCGTAGCTGGCGAGCGCGGCAAACGCACCGAGAAAGATGTTGTAGCCCTGCGAGCGCATCATCTCTCGCGTGCTGATCGGCTCCAATTGCCCTTCTTCCAGCATCTCCGTGTACTCGTGCGTCACCACCAGACGCAGCCGCGCGAACAGCGCCACCACGTTCACGGCGAACGCCACGTAGAACGGGTACCGCCAGCCCCATGTGAGGAAGTCGTCGGACTCAAGGCTCCAGTGCAGGAACAGGAACAGACCGGCCGCGATGATGAAGCCGATCGGTGCGCCCAACTGCCCCATCATCGAATACCAGCCGCGCCGTTGCGGTGGGGCGTTCATCGCGAGCAGCGATGGCAGACCATCCCACGAACCACCGAAACCGATGCCCTGAACCAGGCGGAAAAATGCCAGCAGCCAGATCGCGCGATCGCCCAGCACGGCGTATCCCGGCAGGAAAGCCATGCCGGCCGTGGCCGTGCCAAGTACGAACAGCGCTGCAGTGAGCTTCACACTGCGCCCCCAGCGGCGCTGCACGTTCATGAACAACGCGGTGCCGAAGGGGCGCGAGATAAATGCGAAGGAGAAGATCGTGAACGCGTACAGCAGGCCTTTCAGCCCGTCGGCGAACGGAAAGAAAACGTGGGGAAAGACGAGGACAGCGGCGATACCGAACACAAAAAAGTCGAAGTACTCGGAGGTACGTCCGACGACCACACCGACGGCGATTTCCTCCGGCGCAATGCGGGACTTGCTCCCGTGATCATGCGCCGTCGTCGCGACGGTGACGCCCTGCGGCGTCGGCGTTTGATGAGCACTGCTTGACATTATCGGACCCCCTTGCGGATCGGGATGACCATGACACTCGTGCCAGAAAAGCATCGCAGGTATCGCGAATCGACGCTATAGGGTTTACCCTAGATTGATGCATCAGAGTGTGGGGGCCATGATGGGTCCGGTCTAAGGCTACGGTTCCATCGATCGCAGCATGACTTCCCCCAAGTTCGTTCGCGGGGTACTTTTGCTCCCCGCCGCCGCGTTGCTGTCCGGATGCAATACCGTATTGATGTCGCCATCGGGCGATCTCGCGGTAAGGCAGCGGGACATCATCATCGTTTCCACCGTCTTGATGTTGCTGATCATCGTTCCGGTGATCGTGTTGACATTACTCTTTGCGTGGCGCTATCGCGCCTCGAACAAGAACGCCGTCTACACCCCCGAATGGGATCACTCGACGCTGCTCGAACTGCTCATCTGGGCCGCGCCGCTGCTGATCATCATCGCGCTGGGAGCGCTCACCTGGGTGAGCACGCACAAGCTCGATCCCTACCGGCCGCTCGAGCGAATCGACGCCAGACGCGATCTGCTCCCCGACACGCGCCCGCTGACGGTGCAAGTGGTCGCGATGGACTGGAAGTGGTTGTTCTTCTATCCCGATCAGGGAATTGCCACCGTCAACGAGCTGGCGGCGCCGGTAGATCGGCCGATCCGCTTCGAGATCACATCGACCACGATGATGAACTCGTTCTTCGTTCCTGCGCTGGCCGGTCAGATCTACGCCATGCCCGGCATGGAGACCAAGCTCCACGCGATCATCAACAAGCCCGGCGTTTATGACGGCTTCTCCGCGAACTACAGCGGGGCGGGCTTCTCGGGCATGCGATTCAAGTTCCACGGTCTCTCGGCAGACGACTTCGACGCCTGGGTGAAACAGGTCAAGGCGAAGGGCGACAACCTCTCGCGCGACAAGTACCTCGCGCTCGAGAAGCCGAGCGAATGGGTTCCCGTGCATTACTACGGCGATGTCGCGCCCGATCTCTATGACGCGATCCTGAACCGTTGCGTGCAGGCCGGGCAGCCCTGCCTGAAAGACATGATGGACCAGCCCAATCACCAGCACGCGAGCAAAGCGCCCGCAGGCAGGACCGACGCGTTGCTTGCCAATGCGATGTGCACGGCGCAGAACACCGTGCAGTTCGCTTCCGGCATGCCACGTGCCCCCGGTGAAGGGCTCACGCAGTGACGCACACCGCGCGCAACCCTCGACAATGATGCGCCTCGCGCGCGAATGATCCCAGGCTCTCGCTTATGGACATCGTCAAGCTGATCTTCGGCCGCCTCACGATCGAGGCTATCCCGTACCACGAACCGATCCTGCTCGCGACGTTTGCGGGTGTGGCCATCGGCGGCATCGTCGTACTGGGCGCCATCACCTACTTCAAACTCTGGGGCTATCTGTGGCGTGAGTGGTTCACGAGCATCGATCACAAGAAGATCGGCATCATGTACGTGATCCTCGGCATCATCATGTTGCTCCGCGGCTTTGCCGACGCCGCGATGATGCGCCTGCAACAAGCGGTCTCGTTCGGCGACAACATGGGGTATCTGCCGCCGCACCACTACGACCAGATCTTCACGGCGCACGGCGTGATCATGATCTTCTTCGTGGCGATGCCGCTCGTGACCGGGCTCATGAACTTCGTGGTGCCGCTGCAAATCGGTGCGCGCGACGTGGCGTTTCCGTTCCTCAACAACTTCAGCTTCTGGATGACGACGAGCGGTGCCGTGCTCGTGATGATGTCGCTGTTCGTCGGCGAATTTGCGCGCACTGGCTGGCTGGCGTATCCGCCCTTGTCCGGCGTGTTGCAGAGTCCGGACGTGGGCGTCGATTACTACATCTGGGCCTTGCAGATCGCGGGGATCGGCACCCTGCTCTCGGGGATCAACCTGCTCGTGACCATCGTGAAGATGCGCGCACCGGGCATGTCGATGATGCGCATGCCGGTCTTCACGTGGACGTCGCTGTGCACCAACGTGCTGATCGTGGCCGCCTTCCCGGTGCTGACCGCCGTGCTCGCTCTGCTGGCACTGGATCGCTACGCGGGCACCAACTTCTTCACGAACGATCTCGGCGGCAACGCCATGATGTACGTGAACCTGATCTGGATCTGGGGCCACCCCGAGGTCTACATTCTCGTGCTGCCGGTGTTCGGCGTGTTCTCCGAAGTCGTCTCCACGTTCTCCGGCAAGCGGCTGTTCGGCTACGCGTCGATGGTCTATGCGACGGTGGTGATTACCGTGCTGTCGTACCTCGTGTGGCTGCACCACTTCTTCACGATGGGCTCCGGCGCCAGTGTGAATTCGTTCTTCGGTATCACCACGATGATCATCTCGATACCGACCGGGGCCAAGATATTCAACTGGCTGTTCACCATGTATCGCGGCCGTATCCGCTTTGAAGTGCCCATGCTGTGGACGGTCGGCTTCATGATCACGTTCGTCATCGGCGGCATGACCGGCGTGCTGCTCGCCGTGCCGCCAGCGGACTTCTCGCTGCATAACGGCCTGTTCCTGATCGCGCACTTCCACAACGTGATCATCGGCGGCGTGATCTTCGGGATCATGGCGGCCATCACTTACTGGTTCCCGAAAGCCTTCGGCTACCGGCTCGATCCGTTCTGGGGCAAGTGCTCGTTCTGGTTCTGGTTCATCGGCTTCTACGTCGCCTTCATGCCGCTGTATCTGCTCGGTCTGATGGGCGTGACGCGGCGCATGAGCCACTTCGACGATATGTCGCTGCAGATCTGGTTCCAGGTCGCCGCCGTGGGCGCGCTGCTCATCGCCATCGGCATCGGATGCTTCATCATCCAGCTCGTGGTGAGTTTCATGCGCCGCGAGCAACTGCGCGACGATACCGGCGACCCGTGGAATGGCCGCACGCTGGAGTGGTCGACGTCATCGCCGCCGCCGGCTTACAACTTCGCCTTCACGCCGCTCATTCACGATAACGACGCCTGGTGGCAAATGAAGCAGCACGGCTTCAAGCGTCCGGAGAATGGTTTCCTCCCGATTCACATGCCGAAGAACACCGGGGCGGGCATCATCCTCGCCGGGCTTTCAACGGTCTGCGGCTTCGGGCTCATCTGGCACATGTGGCTGGTGGTGATCGTCGCGTTCGTGGCGCTGCTCGCCGTCGCGATCGGTCACACGTTCAACTATCACCGCGAGTACTACATCCCGGCCGATCAGGTCGAACACACGGAGGCAGCGCGCACGCGACTGCTCGCCCAGCATGTCTGATACGACCGCAACGTTCCCGCCTGGGGGCGCCCCGCTCGGGGCCCACACGCCGAGTCCACCGCGCGACGGCGATCTGAAGTTCATGATGACGAGCGACTATCACCCGCCCAACGGGACGTTGCTCGGCTTCTGGGTCTACCTGATGAGCGACTGTCTCGTCTTCGCCTGTCTGTTTGCGGCGTATGGCGTGCTCGGGCGCAACTACGCGGGCGGGCCGACCGGCGCAGAGCTGTTCGAACTGCCGCTCGTCGCGGTGAATACGACCTTCCTGCTGCTCTCGTCGATCACCTACGGGTTCGCGATGCTGGAGATGCAAAAGCGCCGCCAAAGTGCCGTGCTCGGCTGGCTCGCCGTGACCGGCGTGCTCGGCGCGGCGTTCCTCTCGCTGGAACTGTACGAATTCGCGACCCTCATTCACGAGGGCGCAGGCCCGTGGCGCAGCGCGTTCCTGTCGTCGTTCTTTACGCTGGTGAGCACGCACGGGCTGCACGTCACGTTCGGCATCATCTGGCTCATCACGCTGATGGTGCAAGTCGGCAAGCATGGCCTCACGGCGCCCAACCGCCGCCGGCTGATGTGCCTGTCGATGTTCTGGCACTTTCTCGACGTCGTGTGGATCGGCGTCTTCACGTTTGTCTATCTGATGGGAGTGCTGCCGTGAGCACCCACGACTCGACGATGCACGATGCCGACGGACACGATCACGACCACGATCATGGCGACGAAGGGCCGCACAGCACGCTGCGCGGTTATGCGACCGGCTTCATCCTGTCGGTCGTGCTCACCGCCATTCCGTTCTGGTTCGTGATGGGCGGGGTGTTCGAGAAATCGAGCACTACCGCGATCATGATTCTCTTTCTGGGCGCGATTCAGATCGTTGTGCATATGATTTACTTCCTGCACATGAACGGGAAGTCCGAGGGCGGCTGGAACCTGCTGTCGCTGATTTTCACTATCGTGCTGGTCGTGATTACGCTGTCGGGATCGCTATGGGTGATGTATCACCTGAACCAGAACATGATGCCGGGTATGATGCAGGATACGAAAAACCTTCCTTGAACGGCATTCCCCTTGAGCAGCAATCGACTTCATGACTCGGGGGACGCACAGCGTCCCCCGCGCGCTTCCGGCGCTTCCGGCGCCCCCGCCCGTCCCTCTGCCCTGCGGCTGGTCATTCTCGGCGTCATTACGCTGGTGCTGATCACGGTGTTCGCGTCTCTTGGCACCTGGCAGCTTCAGCGCCGCGCCTGGAAACTCGATCTCATCGAGCGCGTGAATTCACGCGTGCATGCACCGCCCGCGCCCGCCCCTGCCCGCTCGCAGTGGCCCGCCATCAATGCGGCCGACGACGAATATCGTCACGTTTCGCTCACCGGTGCGTATCAATTCGACAAGGACACTCTCGTGCAGGCCGTCACCGATCTGGGCGGCGGGTACTGGGTGCTCACGCCGCTGCGCACGGCCGACGGCGACGAAGTGCTGGTCAACCGGGGCTTCGTGCCGCCGGGCTGGAAAGAGGCGGAGCCGCCCGCCCCGGCGGGTGACGTCACCGTCACCGGTCTGCTGCGCATGCCCGAGCCGGGGGGCGGGTTCCTGCGCAAGAACGCGCCATCGGAAAACCTCTGGTATTCGCGAGACGTCGCAGGCATCGCGGCCGCACGCGGCCTGACGGCAACCGACGTGGCGCCTTACTTCATCGATGCCGACGGCAAGCCGGGCGCGAGCGCCGGCACCCACGCCGTTCGAGGCGATGCCGAAGCCGTCACCGGCAACGCGCCCGCACGCGACTACCCCGTGGGCGGACTCACCGTAGTGCAGTTCCCGAACAACCACATGAGCTATCTGTTGACGTGGTACGCCCTGGCCCTCATGTCAGCCGTGGCCGGCTGGTTCGTGATCCGGCTGGAACTGCGCAAGCGCGCAGACTGAGACGCAGGACGACGCGGACTTACCTTGCCGCCGCCGCAATGGCGTCGGCGATCCGCGTCGCAATCTCCGGCAAGCGCGCATCGTCGAGCGCGGCGTAGCCGAGCACCAGCGCAGGCGCCACGGTCTGCGAGCGGGTGAACTCCCCCAGCCCTTCCACGAATACCTCCTGCTCGCGCAGCGTTGCGACGAGCGCCGCCTCGTCGACTTGCAACGGCAACCAGAGGACGAAGTGAAATCCCGCATGCTCGCCCGTCACGCGGCACGGTGGGGTCATCCGCGAACGAAGTCCATCCAGCAACAGATTGCGGCGGCGCAGATAAACACTGCGCGACGCGCGCAGATGCCGCGCAAAATCACCGGCATCGATATAGCTCGCCAACGCCATCTGCTCGATGAGACTATTGGCGCGCCCCGACGCCGAGCGCAGCCCCGCGATTCGGGTGAGCAACGCCGCAGGGGCCAGCAAATAGCCGATGCGCAGCGACGGAAATAGCGTCTTGTTGAAGCTGCTGCAATGAATCACCCGAGCCTGCGTATCGATCGCCTTGAGCGCCGGCAGCGGCGCACTGCCGTAGCTGAACTCGCTGTCGTAGTCGTCCTCGACGATCCACACGCCGCGCGACGCCGCCCATTCCAGCAGTTGCATGCGACGATTGATCGACATCGTGGTGCCCAGCGGCGCCTGATGCGCAGGGGTGACGTAGGCAATGCCCGAGCGCCCCGCCCCGGCGCGCTCTGCGGCCTCCACGACGAAGCCTTCGTCGTCGACCGGCACGCTCACACAGCGCTGCGTCGGCGCCTTGAGCAACGACGCCAGATTCTTGTATCCGGGATCTTCGAAGTAGAACGCAGTGGTGTCGTCCGCCAGCACGTCGGTGACGAGATCGATCGCATGACGAATCCCTGTGGTCACGACGATCTCGGCGGCGTCGCATGCAATACCGCGCGTCACACGGACATAACGCGCGATGCTCTCGCGCAGTGGCAAATAGCCGCGCGGATCGGTATCGGCCAACAACTCGGGGGTGACCGCACGCAAGGCGCGGTTCATGTGCTTGCGCCACGCGGGCAGGGAGAAGAGCGCGGCATCCACCGAACGGCCGGTCTTGAGTGCAATCGACGCCGCGTTTTCGGGCAATGGGGCGGCAAGCATTCCGGCATCCTGCGCCGCATGCGTCGATGCCACGGCCGCCGACAGGTCCGCCACCACTTCAGTACCCGCGCCAACGCGGCTTGCCACATACCCTTCCAGCGTCAGTTGCTCGAACGCCAGCTCGACGATCCCGCGCGACACGCCCCACCGCTCCGCCAGCGTGCGCGTGGACGGCAACCGGTCGCCCCGGCGCAACTCGCCCGCCACGATGCGCTCGCGCACACAACGATAGACCCACGCCTGACGTGTCTCCTTCTCATGGCGATCCGCTAGCGGCAGTTCAAGCGATTGACTGAGGTGTCGTCGGCGCATGGCAAGGATTCGGCGAAGGGTGAGCGAAAGCATGCAACGGGTTGCGGCGTGCCATGTCGCCATGTCGCCACGCCGCCGGAAGCCATCCAAAGTGGCCCAATCGGGACCGCGACAAATGGCGCTTCGAATTATACAAGTAAGACCGTATGCTTATCGGCGTGGCGCTTGTCATGCAGGTTGCAACGCGACGGGCGGCCCCCAAAGTCATAAAGATCAGTGGAGAGATTCAATGGAGTTGGCACAACGAGAAGCGGTCGGGGCGAAGTTCAGCGCCGCCGCCATGCAGCGCGCGCAGGCCCTCACATGGGAAGCGACCGAAAAGATCGCCGCCCTGATCAAGCCCGGCATGCGCGAATCGGAAGCGATTGCCGCGAGCAAGACGCTGCTCGGCACACTCGGCATGGACCGCATCTGGCACCCCGTGCTGATCCGCTTCGGCGAAAACACGCTGCGCACGTTCAGTGAGCGCAGCGAAAACGACCCGGTACTGGGCGACGACGACATCTACTTCATCGACATCGGCGTGGTGTTTGGTGCGCACGAGGGCGATTGCGGCTTCACGCGCACAACCGGCACCGATCCCGAGATGCAACGCTGTGCCGACGACGCGAAGCGCCTGTTCGACATCGTGCAGGAACACTGGCGCACGCAGGGCGTAAGCGGTGTGGCGCTGTACGAGTTCGCGAAGGCGCAGGCCGAGGCGATGGGCTGGGTGCTCAACCTCGATATGAAGGGCCATCGCGTGAGCGACTTCCCGCACGCCATCTACAAGGCCGGCAAACTCGCCGATCTGGCAGATACACCCAGCGGTGGTCTGTGGATTCTGGAGATCCAGATCGCGCACCCGACACGTGCGTTCGGCGCGTTCTACGAAGACCTGCTGGTCTGATCGACCGGGTCCAATGAGCGGCAACGATTGGCGTTGCCGCTCAACACCGCGTTCCATCCAACGCCCCCCTCCCGTCGCCGCGTGCCACCTCGCACGAAAGCGTGACGCATGCGCCGGCACCGAGTCGATGACGACGTGGTGACAGCGCAACAGCCTCGGGGTCGATTCGCCTCGCGATCCGCCTCATTTCGACGGACAATCCCCCGTCTTCATCTGGCCCCAAATATCATCCAGCGCTTGCCAGTGAAGGCGCGAACGCCTTTTCGCGAAATGTCCAGTGCCACCCGAGATCGCGTCGTGGCCCGCCGCCCGGACTTTTGGCGCATCTTTCCCCAATTACCCGTTATGCGTTAACGTTCGATAGTCGACGGAACTTTTACGCACGTCAGTCATACGGCAGCGGAGACGTCGCCCCGGAACAGCGCCGGCCTCAGGCGCGGTACGAGGGCGAGCTTGCCGATCGTGCGTCCGTCGCCGGCGCAGTTGACGTTCCATTTATCTCGCTCAGACAAGAACCATAGAAAGACGATGAAAAACCCAACTTTCACTAAAGCGCTTCTGGCGACAGCTCTGAGCTGTGCGCTATTCAACGTCCACGCAGCCTCGCAGGCACCGGTCGGTGCCGAGAACGGTATGGTCGTCACGGCCCAGCACCTTGCGTCGAAAGTCGGCGTGGACGTGCTCAAGGCTGGCGGTAACGCCATCGACGCCGCCGTTGCCGTGGGCTACGCCCTCGCCGTGGTGTATCCGGCAGCCGGCAATATCGGCGGCGGTGGCTTCATGACGATCCAGCTTGCCGATGGCCGCAAGACCTTCCTCGACTTCCGCGAGAAGGCCCCGCTGGCTGCCACGGCGAACATGTATCTCGACAAGGACGGCAACGTCATCAAGGGTGCCTCGACCACCGGCTATCTCGCCGTAGGCGTGCCGGGCACCGTGTCGGGCATGGAATACGCCCGCGAGAAGTACGGCACGAAGACGCGTCAGCAACTGCTCGCCCCGGCGGTCACGCTCGCGGACAAGGGCTTTGTGCTCGATCAGGGCGACGTCGACATGCTGTGGACGTCGACCAAGGATTTCGAGAAGGATCGTGCCAACTCGGGCGCCATCTTCCTGAACAAGGGACAGCCGTTCCAGCCGGGCGAGCGTCTCGTGCAGAAGGATCTCGCACGCACGCTGAAGCTCATCAGCGCCAAGGGCACCGATGGCTTCTACAAGGGTGAAGTCGCCGACAAGCTCGTGGCGTCGATGAAGGCCGGCGGCGGCATCATCACGCAGGCCGACCTCGATCAGTACAAGACGCGCGAACTCGCCCCGGTCGAATGCGACTATCGTGGCTATCACGTGGTGTCGGCACCGCCCCCCAGCTCGGGCGGCGTGGTGATCTGCGAGATCATGAACATCCTCGAGGGCTACCCGATGAAGGAACTGGGTTATCACTCGGCGCAGGGTGTGCACTACACGATCGAGGCGATGCGTCACGCTTACGTCGACCGCAACAGCTATCTGGGCGACCCGGACTTCATCAAGAACCCGATCGCGCAGTTGCTCGACAAGAGCTACGCCGCCAAGCTGCGTGCCGCCATCAACCCGCAGAAGGCCGGTATTTCGCAAGAGATCAAGCCGGGCGTGCCGCCGCATGAAGGCAGCAACACCACGCACTACTCGATCATCGACCGCGACGGCAACGCTGTGTCCGTCACCTACACGTTGAACGACTGGTTCGGCGCGAAGGTCATGGCCAACGGCACGGGCGTGCTGCTCAACGACGAAATGGACGACTTCACCGCCAAGGTCGGGGTGCCGAACCTGTACGGCCTGATCCAGGGTGAAGCGAACGCCATCGGCCCGGGTCGCCGTCCGCTGTCGTCGATGAGCCCGACGATCGTCACGAAGGATGGCAAGCCGGTCATGGTGGTGGGTACGCCGGGCGGTAGCCGCATCATTACGGCAACGCTGCTGACGATGCTCAACGTCATCGACTACGGCATGAATCTGCAGGAAGCCGTCGATGCACCGCGCTTCCATCAACAGTGGATGCCGGAGGCGACCAACATCGAGCCGTTCGCGCTGAGCCCCGACACGCAGAAGATTCTCGAGAGCTGGGGCCAGAAGTTTGCCGGCCCGCAACCGGCGAATCACATCGCCGCGATTATCGTCGGCGCGCCGTCGCTGGGCGGTAAACCGATCGGCAAGAACCGCTACTACGGTTCGAACGATCCGCGTCGCAATACGGGTCTCGCACTCGGGTATTAACGCGATGCCTTGATCCGGACTGTGTCCGGTACAGTCAGTCGATGGGGCCGCGCGAGCGGCCCCATTGATTTTGCAACGGCGCTAAAGACGCTAAAGACATCAGCGGCGATGATCGACGCGCCGCGCGAGTCGCTCGCCTGCGAACTGCACAAGGGTGACAAGCGCGACGAGAATCACGATGACGTTGAACATGACGCTCGTCTCATAGCGCTCGTAACCATATCGCACCGCCAGATCCCCCAGACCGCCTGCACCGACGGCCCCGGCCATCGCCGACGCACCGACCATCGCAATCACCGTTACCGTCGCGCCGCCGAGAATGGCGGGCAATGCCTCGGGCAGCAATACGTGACGCACGATATGCCAGCGACGGCAGCCCATCGCACGGGCCGCTTCGATCAGCCCCGGCTCGATTTCGCGCAAGCCGACTTGCGTCACGCGGGCAAAGAACGGGATCAGATGCACCGCCAGCGGCACCACGGCGGCCCACGTTCCCATCGTCGTGCCGACGATCCAGCGTGTGACCGGCAACAGCGCCACCAGAAGAATGATGAACGGCACCGCGCGGAACAGGTTCACCACGACCGACAGCGCCCGGTTCAGACGCGGTCGCGGTGCCAGGCCGCCCGGCGCGGTGACCACCAACACCACGGCCAGCAACAACCCGAGTGCGAAGACGATGGCGCAAGCGCTCGTCACCATCAACAACGTTTCGCCAAGCGCGCGCAGATATTTGTCTAGCATGGGAACTCCGGAAAAATCAGAGCGCGTGAACCTGCGCCTTCGCACGCGTCGCCGACGCCGCGAGGCGTCCTTGCCATGCGTGTTGCAGCGGACGCAGTAGCGCACGAGTGGCGTCGGCCTGCGGGTTCGCGAACACCTCGTCGACCGCGCCCAGTTCGACGATGCGCCCCTGATCGAGCACCAGCACACGGTCGCATGCCTGATGGATCACGCCCATGTCGTGGGTGATGAGCACCACGGTCAGACCGAACTCGCTTTGCACGTCGCCCAGTAGCGAGAGAATCGCGTCGGTCGTCTCGGGGTCGAGCGCCGAGGTCGCTTCGTCGCACAACAGGATTTCGGGGCGGTGGACAAGCGCACGCGCGATGCCCACGCGTTGTTTCTGGCCCCCGGAAAGCATGGCGGGATACGCATCGGCTTTGCCCGCCAGCCCGACGAGCGAGAGCAGTTCGTTCACACGCGGCGCGATCTGCGCTTTCGGCAGCCCCGTCACGCGCAGCGGCAACGCAACGTTCTCGAAAACGGTTTTCGCCGAGAGCAGATTGAAGTGCTGGAAGATCATGCCAATGCGGCATCGCAGACCGACGAGCGCGTCTTCGCCAAGGGTCGCGACATCGATACCGTCGACCTTGACGTGACCGCTGCTCGGTAGCTCAAGCGCGTTGATCGTTCGCAGCAGCGTGGATTTGCCTGCGCCGCTGCGACCGATGATGCCAAAGCTCTCACCGCGTTGCACGGCGAACGAGATGTCTTGCAACGCGGCGCTCGAGGCCCCCGCATAGCGTTTGCCGAGCCCATCGAACGTGATGTGCGCAACTTCGCGCGCGGCCGCCGTAGGCAGCCGTGTGACGGGGGCCGTCGACGTGTGTCGGGGAGTCGTGGTCATCGCTTGTGTTCCTCGCGGGTGACGTGGGGCTTCGTGCGGTTCGGAAGACGCCGTTTGCGGCGTCCCCCCTGCCTCAGAATGCCGGGACGACCGAGCCTTGATACTTCGTCTCGATGAATTTGCGCACGTCTTCAGACTGGTACGCCTTCACCAGCGGTGCGACCCACGGTGCGTTCTTGTCCTTCTCGCGCACGGCAATGATGTTCACGTAAGGATTGTTCTCGCGCTTCTCCACGGCAATGCCGTCGCGCGTGGCAATCAGGCCGGCCTGGTAGGCGAAGCTGTTCACGATGGCCGAGGCGTCCACGTCGGGCAGCGAGCGGGCCAGCACCACCGAGGCGCTCTCGATGAATTCGAGCTTGCGTGGATTGGCCGTAACGTCGGCGAGTGTGGCCGTGCCGGTGTACGGATCGAAGCCGTCGCGCAATTTGATCAGGCCATGGTCACGCAGAATCACCAGCGCGCGGGTCTGATTGCTCGGATCGTTCGGCAAACCGATCTTCGCGCCCACCGGGAGGGCTTCCAGCGACTTGTACTTCTTCGAATAGAAGGCGATGGGCGAAATCAGCGTGTCGCCCACGGACACGAGCTTGTACCCGCGTTGCTTGACCTGATCGCGCAGGAACGGAATGTGCTGGAACGAGTTGGCATCGAGATCGCCGTTGTTGAGCGCTTCGTTCGGGCTCGCGGTGCCGGAGACCACCACCGTCTCGACGTTCAGGCCACGCGACTTGGCGACCTTCGTGACGACTTCCCAGATCTCCTCGTCGACTCCGCCGCGCACACCGACCTTGAGCGGTTTGTCGGCAGCATGTGCGCCCATCGTCCCCATCGTACCGATGGCCAGTGCGAGCGAGAGACGGCCGAGCAGGCGAAACCATTGGCGGCGTTGCATGGGTGATTTCCTTTCGATAGTGAGCGGGAGGGTGCCAATTCAGGCGAAGGCACAGTCTAGGAAACCGCCCCCGATGGCGTCCAATAACCAAACGCGCAAAGCAAATTCGACACCCGGCGCAGAGCATTCGCAGACCGAAGGTTCGATGAATGTAACTTTTTGTAATACGCGAGCGGGAAATTCAGGAACTCCTCGTTGACCTGCCGTCCAACAGGTTTCCCCGTGTATTGCGTCTGTGTCCGTGTGGCGGCCCTCGCCGCACGAGGCTGTTCTTTTGCATGCACGCGTCGACCGTCACCCTCTCACTACGGAATCGCGCGAAGATGTCTGCCCTGTGGTATCCGCTGCTCAGCCCCTCCCTGCCCCGTCTCTACGGTCTGCCGCCGCGCGTTATCGCGCTCGCGCGTCTGGTGCTCTTCGGCGTGATATTGCTGATCGCGGGGCTGCCTGTGAGCGACGCGCTCGGCGCCACCGCCCATCACGCCAGCACCGGCAAGCGCCGTGACGACGCGACCAAAAAGAAGAAAGCTGTAGCGAAGAAGCCGGCGAAATCCTCACATCGGAAAGCGGCAGCCGCGAGTACCTCGCGCAAGCGCGCGGCAACCGCTCGGGCAAAGACACCCGCCGGGCGCAAGGCGGTGAAGCCGCCGCGTCGGGCGGAGGCCGCAGCGAAACGTCCGTCAACGACGGCTAAGCGGCACGTGGCGCCGAAGACATCGACAGCCGCCGTGGCTGCGGCAGCACCAGCGGCGGTGTCCCGGAACGTCAAGGCACCGCCGCCTCAAGTGAGCAGCGACGCGAAACCCCGACTCCTCGCGCGTTGCGGCTTCACGCCGGCATCGCGCAAGCGTCTGTTCTCACGGGCCGTCTATATCGTCGACGAGAAAACGAATACGCCGCTCTTCGCCCGCAATGCGGATCAGGTGCGGCCGATTGCCTCGCTGTCCAAGCTGATGACGGCCGTGGTCTGGCTCGACAGCCGGCCGGCGATGCGCACGCCGCTCACCGTGACGAAGGCAGACCTCGATACGCTCAAGTACACGCATTCACGTCTCGCGGTCGGCTCGACGCTCTCTCGGGCCGATATGCTGCACATCTCGCTGATGGCGTCGGAGAACCGGGCCGCCGCCGCGTTGAGCCGCGACTATCCGGGCGGACGCGCGGCGTTCATCTCGGCCATGAACGCCAAAGCACGCGCGTTGAACATGCCGAATACGCGTTTTGAAAACTCGACCGGGTTATCGCCACGCAATGTGTCGACGGCGCGCGAGCTGGCACGTCTGGTGCGCGCGTCGAACGCCTACCCGCTCATTCGGCGCTATTCGATCGATCATCAGCAGTTGGTGCGCACGGGCAAAGGGCAACTGCAATACGTCAATACGAACCGGCTGGTGCGCTACGGAAAAGTGAATGCGAGTGTGCAGAAGACCGGCTTCATCAACGAGTCGGGGCACAACATGGTGATGCGCGTGATGGTGCATAAGCGGCGTCCCGTCATTGTGACGATGCTCGGCAGCGACACGCCGGAAGGCTCGCGCCTCGACGGGGTGCGCATTGCGCATTGGTTGTCGTGTTCGCTGAAATGATGCGCACGCTCATGGGAAAGTGAGCGCGCGCTTATGCCTTGCCGGTCAGCGCTTGCGCGCGTGCCAGCGACCCCAGACGGCCGTTGCGAAGAGCAGCAACGCGCCCGCACCGATCACCGCGTTGAAGCCCTGATTGAAGGCGGCATTCGCCATAGTCATCAACGCGTCGGCCAGCGCTGGCGGCAGGTGCTCCGCGACCAGTTGCGCTTCGTCGAGACTGTCGCGCACGGTGTCGGGCAACGCCACCGCTTGCGGCACATCCATTGCCCGGCCGTAGACGAACGTCAGCAGGCTTCCCATGAACGTCACGCCCAGCGCGCCACCCAGTTCATAAGACACCTCTTCGACCGACGCCGCCATGCCAGCGCGCTCGGGCGGGGCACTCTGCATGATGGTGCTCGATGCCGCGGTCATCGTGGCGCCCACACCAAGGCCAAGAATCGCCAGCGATAGCGCCGACCCGACTAGCCCCATGTCGCGCGTGACGAGGTAACCGGCCATACCGACCGCCGATATCAGCAACGCGATCGGCAACATCCGTGCGCCGCCCATCCGCGGCAGCAACCGCCCGGCAATCGGCCCCGCCACGAAAGCGGCCAGCGACAGCGGCATGTTGGCCAATCCCGCTTCCAGCGGTGAATACCCGAGGACCAGTTGCAAGCGCTGGCTGAACACCAGTTGCATGCCGATCAATGCGGCGGCAGCCACTAGCGCCGCAGCGACCGCACCCGAGAATGCCGGATTGCGAAACAGCGCAAAGTCGAGCAACGGGTGTTCGCTGCGTTGCTGCCGTCGCACGAAAGCCCACAGGAAGACACCTCCTACGATCAGTGCCACGACCACCGCGGCCCAGTCCGGAGACGATTTGCCCGCGCTCTTGATCGCATACGTCAGCCCGATCAGGCCGACCATGAAGAGCAGCGAGCCCCACCAGTCCCACGGTTGGGTCGACGTTGCACCGCCCTTCGGAATCAGCCACCACGCGAGCGGCAGTGCCACGAGCACGATGGGGACATTGATCAGGAAGACCGAGCCCCACCAGAAATGCTCGAGCAGCGCGCCACCGACGATCGGCCCGAACGCGGCGCCGCCGGAGGCAACGGACGCCCAGATACCGATAGCGAGCGCTCGCTCATGGGCGTCGGCAAACGTCAGTCGGATCAATGACAAGGTTGCGGGCATCATCATGGCGGCGCCGACGCCAAGGAATGCACGCGCGCCGATCAGGAAGTTGGCGTCGGGGGAAAATGCCGCTGCGAGCGACGCCACGCCGAAGACCACCAGTCCGGCGAGGAAAAGACGCTTGTGGCCGAGTCGATCGCCCAACGTGCCCATGCCGAGCAGCAGGCCCGACACCACGAGTGCGTAAGCATTGACGATCCACAGCTTGGCGGAGGCCGTCGCTGCCAGATCGTGGGTCAGACGAGGCAGTGCCGTATAGAGCACCGTCATGTCGATCACGATGAGCAGCAGCGCCACCGACACAATGGCAAGTACCAGCCAGCGACGTGCGCCGCTCGACTGGGTTGCCGGGTGCGATGAAGTAAGCAGACTGGACATCGGGAAGCTCCTTTGACTGCGCGATCCCCGTTTCCCCTGGGGAGTCCACGCGTTTGCTTTTACTTTTAGGGGAAAACCCGCATCATCCATCAATAAATCGATTAAGAAAAGTTGGATTCCATCGAACAAATCGATGGATTCTGTACGTATGGAATCTGCCGATGGGTAGATGGGATTGAAGTGAGTGGGGACTGGCTTCGGGGATTGGGAAGGTAAATTCGAACGGTCGTTCTATCTCGCCCGTCAAGACTGGCGGTGCACCACCGGGGCGCATACAATTTGCGCCACATTCCCATTGGGTAAAAAACTCCCCCCGATTCATACATGGCATCTCTTCCGACCCGAATTCCCGACGCCGTCTCGCTCCCCGAGTTGACGGTGCGCGGCATGATCCTTGGCGCCCTGATCACCGTGGTGTTCACCGCTTCCAACGTCTACCTTGGTCTGAAAGTCGGCCTGACATTCTCCTCATCGATTCCGGCAGCCGTCATTTCCATGGCCGTGCTGCGCGCACTGCGCGGTGGCAACATCCTCGAGAACAACATGGTGCAGACGCAGGCGTCTGCGGCCGGCACGCTCTCGTCGATTATTTTCGTGTTGCCGGGTTTGTTGATGATCGGTCACTGGCAGGGCTTTCCGTTCGGCTTGACGCTCGCAATCTGCGCGTCGGGCGGCATTCTCGGCGTGCTGTTCACGATTCCGTTGCGACGCGCGATGGTCGTCGATAGTGATCTGCCATACCCCGAAGGCGTGGCTGCGGCAGAGATTCTGCGCGTTGGCAGTGAAGGTGACGACGCGGCGTTGTCCGACGGCAAGACCTCGCCAGCAAAACGCGAAGGCACCCAGGAAGCCAGCGGTGTGCGCGAAATCGCGTTCGGCGGTGTGGTCTCGGCACTGTTCGCATTCGCGACGGCCGGCCTGAAGGTGCTGGGCGAGAGCATTACCGCGTGGATTCCCGCAGGCGCTGCTGTCTTCCGCCTGACGACCGGCTTCTCCCTGGCGTTGATTGGCGCGGGCTACCTCATCGGGATTGTGTCTGGCCTGGCGATTCTGTTTGGCATCGTCTTTAGCTGGGGCATTGCGGTGCCGGTACTCACTTCCATTACGCCGAATACTGAAGGACAAACGATTGCCGCGTTTGCCAACGGTCTCTGGCAGCACAAGGTGCGATTTATGGGGGCGGGTGTGATTGGCGTGTCTGCCGTCTGGACACTCATCACGCTCGCGAAGCCGATGGTCGACGGCGTGAAGACATCGTTCACTGCGTTGGGACAATCGCGCGGCAAAGGCGGCAAGGGTGGCGCTTTGGGACGTACCGAGCAAGATCTCTCGCCGTATTGGGTCATCGGGCTCACGCTGGTGTGCGTGGCGGTATGGGTCGTGACGTTTGGCGTGTTCCTCGCGAAAGCACCGCTGTCGTTCGGCGCCATCGCGACGCTGGTGGCTTGCAGCGTAGTTTTCGCCGTGGTCTTCGGCTTTCTCGTGGCGGCTGCTTGCGGCTATATGGCAGGACTGGTTGGCTCGTCGGCCAGCCCGATTTCGGGTATCGGCATCGTTGCGGTCGTGCTCGTCTCGCTGCTGATTCTGAGCGTCAGTCAGGCGAGCGGACTGCTGGATACGAGCGAGGGCAGCAAGCTCGCCATTGCGTTGGCGCTGTTCACCACATCGGCCGTCATCGCCATCGCGACGATCTCCAACGACAATCTGCAAGATCTGAAGACGGGGTGGCTGGTGGGCGCGACGCCGTGGCGTCAGCAGGTCGCATTGCTGGTGGGCTGTGTGGTTGGCGCTGCCGTGATCCCGCCGGTGCTGAATCTGCTGTACAACGCCTATGGATTTACGGATGCGTTGCCGCGTCCGGGCATGGACCCGTCGCAAGCGCTTTCGGCACCGCAGGCGATTTTGATGACGGCCATCGCGAAGGGCATCTTCACGCACAAGCTCGACTGGTCGATGCTCGGGATTGGCGCGCTGCTGGGGCTCGCGTTGATTGCTATCGATGCCATGCTGGCGAAGCGCGGCGGTGTTGCACGACTGCCGGTGATTGCTGTGGGGATTGGCATCTATTTGCCGCCGACGATTGGTTCGGTGCTGGTGATTGGTGCGGTATTGGGCTGGATCGCGCAACGGGTGTTGAAAGCACGCGCGAGGGCGCAGGGCAAGGATTACGGCCCGTTTGCGGAAGCGGCGGAACGACGTGGCGTGTTGCTGGCGTCGGGCTTGATCGTCGGAGAGAGTCTTGTTGGTGTCGCGATGGCGATGGTCGTCGGCTTTACCGGCTCTGATTCCCCGTTGGCCATCGTCGGGAGTCATTTTGCCCCGACCGCCGAATGGCTCGCACTGATCGTGTTCGCAGGTATTTGCGTGGTTCTGGTTCGACGCGTTCTTGCGACAGCACGGTAACGCACGAGCCATGTGAGTTCGTTGGTGTTTTTGGATGTCGGCTGTACGCTGTGAGTCGTTGGGTGCCATCTCGGCATCGAGTGGCTCACAGTGCCTTCTTCCCTCGCGTTCCTTCGTCCCCTGCTGTAGTGGACAGCACGGCAGCCCACATTGCCGAGCCGTTATGCGTTATCGCGCGTCATCTTCAGCATGGCGCCCTTCCTGTCGACAATCCCGGCTAGATTCAGAGTCAATGCACTTAGCTGGCAACGATCCGCTTCGATTGAATAGGTATAAGGGACGTGCCCCGATTCAAGCTGTCATTCAGTTGATTGGAATGCTTTCGCTCGCTACACCACGTCAACTGAGATGCTTCGGAAAACGAAGCTCGGTAGAAAGTGTGAGCACGAATCCGCTTCGCCGCGTTCGTTAACGAGGGCCGACGTCATGAAGTTGGATGGGAATAAGCGAAACCAGCTCCCCCGCAAGCCATAAGATAAAGCGATCGCACAAAGCAAAAACCCCTTGCTACGCGTTGTAGCAAGGGGTCTTTAGGGGAGCCTGACGATTACCTACTTTCACACGGGTATCCGCACTATCATCGGCGTGGAGTCGTTTCACGGTCCTGTTCGGGATGGGAAGGGGTGGTTCCAACTCGCTATGGTCATCAGGCATAACTTGTATGTCTTGCTGCACTAGGCGTGCAACAAAACCAATTCAGAAGAAGCGTAGTACTACATGTAATTGGGTTGTGAGCGTATCAGCGCCATTGGGGCACACACGTCACTCAAACCAGGGAAAACACACTGGTTATAGGATCAAGCCTTACGGGCAATTAGTATCAGTTAGCTTAACGCATTACTGCGCTTCCACACCTGACCTATCAACGTCCTGGTCTTGAACGACCCTTCAAAGGAATCGAGTTCCTAGGGAAGTCTCATCTTAAGGCGAGTTTCCCGCTTAGATGCTTTCAGCGGTTATCTCTTCCGAACATAGCTACCCGGCGATGCCACTGGCGTGACAACCGGTACACCAGAGGTTCGTCCACTCCGGTCCTCTCGTACTAGGAGCAGCCCCCTTCAAACTTCCAACGCCCACGGCAGATAGGGACCAAACTGTCTCACGACGTTTTAAACCCAGCTCACGTACCTCTTTAAATGGCGAACAGCCATACCCTTGGGACCGGCTACAGCCCCAGGATGAGATGAGCCGACATCGAGGTGCCAAACACCGCCGTCGATATGAACTCTTGGGCGGTATCAGCCTGTTATCCCCAGAGTACCTTTTATCCGTTGAGCGATGGCCCTTCCATACAGAACCACCGGATCACTATGACCTGCTTTCGCACCTGCTCGACTTGTCAGTCTCGCAGTTAAGCACGCTTTTGCCATTGCACTATCAGCACGATTTCCGACCGTACCTAGCGTACCTTCGTACTCCTCCGTTACACTTTGGGAGGAGACCGCCCCAGTCAAACTGCCTACCATGCACTGTCCCCGATCCGGATTACGGACCTAGGTTAGAACCTCAAACAAGCCAGGGTGGTATTTCAAGGACGGCTCCACAGAAACTAGCGTTCCTGCTTCAAAGCCTCCCACCTATCCTACACAGACCGGTTCAAAGTCCAATGCAAAGCTACAGTAAAGGTTCATGGGGTCTTTCCGTCTAGCCGCGGGTAGATTGCATCATCACAAACACTTCAACTTCGCTGAGTCTCGGGAGGAGACAGTGTGGCCATCGTTACGCCATTCGTGCAGGTCGGAACTTACCCGACAAGGAATTTCGCTACCTTAGGACCGTTATAGTTACGGCCGCCGTTTACCGGGACTTCAATCAAGAGCTTGCACCCCATCATTTAATCTTCCGGCACCGGGCAGGCGTCACACCCTATACGTCCACTTTCGTGTTTGCAGAGTGCTGTGTTTTTATTAAACAGTCGCAGCCACCAGTTTATTGCAACCCCTTCACCCTCCTGGCGCAGGCCAGTCAAGCTACAAGGGCGTACCTTATCCCGAAGTTACGGTACCAATTTGCCGAGTTCCTTCTCCCGAGTTCTCTCAAGCGCCTTAGAATACTCATCTCGCCCACCTGTGTCGGTTTGCGGTACGGTCTCGTATGACTGAAGCTTAGAGGCTTTTCTTGGAACCACTTCCAATTGCTTCGCGAACAAGTTCGCTCGCCCCACAGCCTTGAATTACGCGCCCGGATTTGCCTAAGCGCCTTCTCCACTGCAGGGACCGGGACTTCCAACACCCGGACAACCTTCCGCGATCCGTCCCCCCATCGCATCATACGACGGTGCAGGAATATTAACCTGCTTCCCATCAGCTACGCATCTCTGCCTCGCCTTAGGGGCCGACTCACCCTACGCCGATGAACGTTGCGTAGGAAACCTTGGGCTTACGGCGAGGGGGCCTTTCACCCCCTTTATCGCTACTCATGTCAGCATTCGCACTTCTGATACCTCCAGCATCCTTTACAAGACACCTTCACAGGCTTACAGAACGCTCTCCTACCATGCGAGCAAGCTCGCATCCGCAGCTTCGGTATATTGCTTAGCCCCGTTACATCTTCCGCGCAGGACGACTCGATCAGTGAGCTATTACGCTTTCTTTAAAGGGTGGCTGCTTCTAAGCCAACCTCCTGACTGTTTTAGCCTTCCCACTTCGTTTCCCACTTAGCAATATTTAGGGACCTTAGCTGGCGGTCTGGGTTGTTTCCCTCTTGACACCGGACGTTAGCACCCGATGTCTGTCTCCCGTGATTGCACTCTTCGGTATTCGGAGTTTGCTATGGCGAAGTAATCCGCAATGGACCCTTCAACCATGACAGTGCTCTACCCCCGAAGGTGATACACGAGGCACTACCTAAATAGTTTTCGGAGAGAACCAGCTATTTCCAAGTTTGTTTAGCCTTTCACCCCTATCCACAGCTCATCCCCTAATTTTTCAACATTAGTGGGTTCGGACCTCCAGTACGTGTTACCGCACCTTCATCCTGGCCATGGATAGATCACTTGGTTTCGGGTCTACACCCAGCGACTGAACGCCCTATTCGGACTCGCTTTCGCTACGCCTTCCCTATTCGGTTAAGCTCGCCACTGAATGTAAGTCGCTGACCCATTATACAAAAGGTACGCCGTCACCCCTTACGAGGCTCCGACTGTTTGTATGCATGCGGTTTCAGGATCTATTTCACTCCCCTCCCGGGGTTCTTTTCGCCTTTCCCTCACGGTACTGGTTCACTATCGGTCGATTACGAGTATTTAGCCTTGGAGGATGGTCCCCCCATCTTCAGACAGGATTTCACGTGTCCCGCCCTACTTGTCTCAAGCTTAGTTCCACACCAGGGTTTTCTCATACGGGGCTATCACCCACTATGGCCGGACTTTCCATTCCGTTTTGATAACACCGGTGCTAAATCTTGAAGGCTGGTCCCATTTCGCTCGCCACTACTTTGGGAATCTCGGTTGATTTCTTTTCCTGCAGCTACTTAGATGTTTCAGTTCGCCGCGTTCGCTTCGCTAGACCTATGTATTCAGTCTAGGATGACCTAAAAGGCCGGGTTTCCCCATTCGGACATTTGTGGATCAATGCTTATTTGCCAGCTCCCCACAACTTTTCGCAGGCTATCGCGTCCTTCATCGCCTGTAATCGCCAAGGCATCCACCACATGCACTTATTCGCTTGACCCTATAACCAGAATGTCTTCCAGCTATAGGTTGAGTTATCGCGTTGTGCCGTATTCCAAGTCATCTTTCGATCACTTAAATACTGGTTGATACAATCACAACCCGTACAATTTCCACGCGCCATCTCTAACGCGCTTCCGTTGTACTACTACTTCTTCTAAATTGTTAAAGAACAAATACTGCATGACATTGCTGTCATTCAAAAACGTTCACGCTAAATCACTATTGGGATTTACTACAGACGTAAAAGCTTTTGACTGACATCGATGTGTGATCTAAGGAATTGGTGGAGGCAGACGGGATCGAACCGACGACCCCCTGCTTGCAAAGCAGGTGCTCTCCCAGCTGAGCTATGCCCCCCAAATCAGTCTGATGCGGCGTTACAAAAAACCTTGCATACCAATGTATGCCGCGGCTTTTTGTGCCTTGCCTCAGCCAGATTTCTTTCTACCAGGCGTCGGTGGAAAGAGATTGGTGGGTCTGGAAGGACTTGAACCTTCGACCCCCGCCTTATCAAGACGGTGCTCTAACCACCTGAGCTACAGACCCGACTTAGATCTACGCAGTCAACAACCGATAAGCGTGAACACTCAACTTCCAGTGCATGCTCTAGAAAGGAGGTGATCCAGCCGCAGGTTCCCCTACGGCTACCTTGTTACGACTTCACCCCAGTCATGAATCCTGCCGTGGTAAGCGCCCTCCTTACGGTTAGGCTACCTACTTCTGGCAAAACCCACTCCCATGGTGTGACGGGCGGTGTGTACAAGACCCGGGAACGTATTCACCGCGACATGCTGATCCGCGATTACTAGCGATTCCAGCTTCACGCAGTCGAGTTGCAGACTGCGATCCGGACTACGATCGGTTTTCTGGGGTTAGCTCCACCTCGCGGTTTGGCAGCCCTCTGTACCGACCATTGTATGACGTGTGAAGCCCTACCCATAAGGGCCATGAGGACTTGACGTCATCCCCACCTTCCTCCGGTTTGTCACCGGCAGTCTCCTTAGAGTGCTCTTGCGTAGCAACTAAGGACAAGGGTTGCGCTCGTTGCGGGACTTAACCCAACATCTCACGACACGAGCTGACGACAGCCATGCAGCACCTGTGTTACGGTTCTCTTTCGAGCACTCCCACCTCTCAGCAGGATTCCGTACATGTCAAGGGTAGGTAAGGTTTTTCGCGTTGCATCGAATTAATCCACATCATCCACCGCTTGTGCGGGTCCCCGTCAATTCCTTTGAGTTTTAATCTTGCGACCGTACTCCCCAGGCGGTCAACTTCACGCGTTAGCTTCGTTACTAAGGAAATGAATCCCCAACAACTAGTTGACATCGTTTAGGGCGTGGACTACCAGGGTATCTAATCCTGTTTGCTCCCCACGCTTTCGTGCATGAGCGTCAGTATTGGCCCAGGGGGCTGCCTTCGCCATCGGTATTCCTCCACATCTCTACGCATTTCACTGCTACACGTGGAATTCTACCCCCCTCTGCCATACTCTAGCCTTGCAGTCACGAATGCAGTTCCCAGGTTAAGCCCGGGGATTTCACATCCGTCTTACAAAACCGCCTGCGCACGCTTTACGCCCAGTAATTCCGATTAACGCTTGCACCCTACGTATTACCGCGGCTGCTGGCACGTAGTTAGCCGGTGCTTATTCTTCCGGTACCGTCATCCCCCCGAGGTATTAACCCAGAGGATTTCTTTCCGGACAAAAGTGCTTTACAACCCGAAGGCCTTCTTCACACACGCGGCATTGCTGGATCAGGCTTTCGCCCATTGTCCAAAATTCCCCACTGCTGCCTCCCGTAGGAGTCTGGGCCGTGTCTCAGTCCCAGTGTGGCTGGTCGTCCTCTCAGACCAGCTACAGATCGTCGCCTTGGTGAGCTTTTACCCCACCAACTAGCTAATCTGACATCGGCTGCTCTTGTAGCACGAGGCCCGAAGGTCCCCCGCTTTCCTCCTCAGAGCGTATGCGGTATTAATCCGGCTTTCGCCGAGCTATCCCCCACTACAAGGTACATTCCGATGTATTACTCACCCGTTCGCCACTCGCCACCAGGTGCAAGCACCCGTGCTGCCGTTCGACTTGCATGTGTAAGGCATGCCGCCAGCGTTCAATCTGAGCCAGGATCAAACTCTTCAGTTTAAACCTGTTACTGTTTTCGGTTTTTCGTGATAAATCACTCGAACCGGTCGCTCTCAAAGTATGCTGACAAGTTAATTACTTAACTTACCTATTACTATGTGAGCCTCAATAAATTTAAAGCTAATCTGCCGAAGCAGACGCACTATTCATCGAGTGCCCACACTTATCGGTTGTTCAATTTTTAAAGATCAATCGCATCTGACTTCGCTTCGTCGCACACTTACCGCGCCGTCGCTTCGTTTTCTGCGTCGCTGCATCAGCAGCAGAGAAGTGAGATTATGTCGCAGCTTCTCGTCGTCGTCAACAGTTTTTTTCGCTTCTCTTCGCTCATCGCCGTAGCGACTCACAAGCTCGAAAACCCCTAACCACCGGGCTTTCCAGCCCGTCGCCCCAACTTCGCCGCTGCTTTCGCTGCGTCTCTGTCGTTGCGAGAGACGAGATATTAGTGAAAACCCCGTACCCTGGCAAGCCCTTTGTGAAAATATTTTGAAAAGGGCAAAAAAAGGCCCGCGTCGTGAGCGGGCCAAGATCCATGGGACAGGACACATGGAGGAGACGGATCCAATGTATCCGGGCATCCCCGGGCGACGCAACCAATGAAATCGCATATGCTTCTCGAAAGCTTGCCTATATGGAAAGGCGGCGCCGGTCTCTACCCCATCCTTTCTATATATAGAGCGTTCGAGATGTTCCTTTCGCTCCTCCGTTACCTCTCTTGGCAAACGCTCGCGCGAGCCGCGCTTCTCCCGCTCGCGTTCGTCGTGGTCGCCTGCAGTTCAGTGCGGCCACCGCCCGAACCATCACAATGGACGTCTCACACGCCAGCCACCACCCCGGGTGCGCTCGCCGACGCCCTGGCGCCTGCCGTCGCCGCACATCCGGGACAGTCAGGCTTCCAGTTACTCGCGACAGGTTCGGCGGCCTTCACCTCCCGCCTCGCGCTTGTTCAGTCCGCCCAGCACAGTCTGGACGTGCAGTACTACAGCGCCGGGGAGGACATCACCGGACGCCTTCTGCTCCAGTCGCTACTCGACGCCGCCGCCCGTGGCGTGCGCGTTCGCATGCTGGTCGACGACATCAACCGGCGCCACACGGACCCCACCTTCGCCGTACTCGATCAGACGCCCAACATCGAAATTCGCGTGTTCAATCCGTTTGGCACCCTCGACACAACGCTTTTCGAGCGCGCTGGCAATCTGCTCACCCAGTTCGATCAGCTCAACCGCCGCATGCATAACAAGGCGCTGGTGGCCGACAACCAGTTGGCGATCGTTGGCGGGCGCAATCTGGGAGACGAATATTTCGACGCCAATCCGGACCTCTCCTTCCGTGATTTCGATCTGCTCTGCGCCGGCCCCGTCGTCGACGCCGTTTCCCGCAGCTTCGATCACTTCTGGACCAGCCCTCAGTCCTACCCACTCAAACAGGTGCAATCGAAGATCGACGAGCAGACGCTGGACGAAACACGCGAAGCCCTGGCCCGTCACTGGCGCGATGCCGATGGCGTGCCAGCCGGCCACCAAGCGCTCCACCAGCCCCCGCTCGCCGACAGCCTGCGAACCGGCAAAATGCCACTCTTCTGGGCCCCGGCGGAGTTGGCCGCCGACACGCCCGACAAGCTGGACACCCCTGCCGACCAAACCAAGAGCGCGCCCGGCACCCGATTGCGCCAGTTGGCGGGGAACGCCCAAAGCGAAGTCCTGATCATCTCCCCGTACTTCGTACCGATGGACGGCGGCGTGCGGTTCCTATCGGCGCTCACGCAGCGCGGCGTCAAGGTGCGCGTGCTGACGAACTCCCTCGCGGCAACGGACGTCGTGCCGGTCCACGCCGGCTACGCTCGTTACCGTCCCGCCCTGCTGCAGGCGGGCGTCGCGCTTTACGAGTTCAAGCCGATTCGCTCCGACACCGGCGAGCCCTCGCCAAGGCGCGTCAGATTCGGTGGCTCATCGCGCGCAAGTCTGCACGGCAAGGTGTACGTCATCGATCGACGAGACGTCATTCTCGGCTCTTTCAATCTGGACCCGCGTTCGGTGCGCCTGAACACCGAGTTGGCCATCGTGATCCACAGCCCGGAATTTGCCGAACGCATGGCCGGCATCTTCGAACGCGCGACATTGCCTCGCGTGAGCTTCCGCGTCGAACTGTTGCCGCCCGGCGCGACGCCCCCCACCCCAACCCCGCCGACCATGCCCGCACTGCGCTGGGTCGGCGAGGAGAACGGTCAGCCGCGCACATTCGACGTCGAGCCCTACGCGTCTTTCTGGCGCAACTCGGTCGCGGGTGCCTTCACGCTGCTGCCGAACGACGATCTGCTCTGAGCCGAGCGGCGCCCGGCGGCACCTTCGCCATCCCCCTCAACCCAAAACCGCCACGCCAGCATCCCGGGCGCGGCAGTCATTCGCACCAACACGCATCACCACCCCGCCGCACGACGGCAGCCGCCCAGCCGTCAGAACTCGAACGTTGCCGACAGCGTGGCCGAACGCGCATCGCCAATCGCGACGAAATACTGGCTTGCACTCGACGGGTAATACGTCTTGTTGAAGACGTTCTTGACGTTGAACTGATAGTGCACCGGGTGACGGCCGATCTTCGTGTCGTAGGTGGCGAACACATCGGCAACGAAATACGCTGGCAGTGTGAAGCTGTTGGCGGAATCCCCCGGACGCGCCCCGATGTAGCGCCCCACCGCCCCGAGACGCAAGTTGCCGCCACCATCGCCCAGCACCGGCCCCCAGTCATACACCCCGGCCAACGACGCCGTGTGACGCGCCACGTTCACCAGCGTGTTGCCGGTGTAGAGCGGATCGTCCGTCGTCTTCGCATCGATGAACGCGTAGCTCGCGATCACGTTCCAGCGTTGCCCGATTCGGCCCGAGACATCCAGCTCGACACCCCGCGAGCGCGCCGCACCCGACGTGCGCCAATCGGTGGCCTTGGTGGCGTCGTTGAACTGCGACACCAGCACGTTGCGCTTGTCGATATTGAAGACGGCCAACGACCCGCTCAGCCCGTTCGGCATGTCGAGCTTCGCGCCAACCTCGTATGACCTGGCGTGCTCCGGCGCCACGTTCGAATCGATCACCACTCCCGACGACAGCGGCGCAATGGTCGACGTCGGCTTGAGCGACTCCGAGTAGCTGCTATATAGCGACAGGTAGTCCGTCGCCTTATAGATCACGCCGGCACGCGGCAGCCACTTCGAGTCGCTCAAATTCGTATTGACCCGGAACGGCCGCCCCTTTCCCGCCAGTTGGCTGTAGGTCAGAAGACGCACGCCGCCCACGACGATCCAACGCTCGGTCACGTGAATGGCGTCCTGGAAGAAGAGCGAAGCATCGTGCAGCGTATCCGTCTGGTCGCTGTCGCTGGCCGACACGGTCGTTGGAATGACCTCGCAGCCGTACACCGGATCCAGGTAACTGAACGTGCACGTCGCTGCCTGACGAATCAGATCGCGGCGGTAGATGCGCCGGTACTCCCAATCGCCGCCGAATTGCAGATCATGGCGCATGCCGGCCAGATGCACCTTGCCGTCGAGATACGCAATGCCGTAACTGTCCGTGCTATCCGAGCCGCGCGTGCCGTCGTTACTGCGCGAAAGAATCCCGGTCCTGGTGTTGATGCCGTTCACACGCAGTTGCCCCGCGTCGTAAGTCTCGGTGTTGTAGCTGTAGCCGAAATGCGCCTTCCAGTCCGGATTGAACTGGTGATCGACCGTGATCTGCGCCAGATGCGACTGCCCCGTCATCTCGTTGTGCACGTCGTCCAGACGTTCACGCGCCGACACGGCGAGCGGCTTGTTCGTCGTCGGATCGATGACCGTGCCGCGATCGAACGGCGTGAGGAAATTACGGTACTCATACGAGAGCACCACTTGCGTGTCGCGTCCGTAATAGGCAAGCGTCGGCGCGACCAGCGTCTCACGCTGCGAGCCGAAGTTGCGCCAGTACTGCTGGTTGTTCTGATCCACGACCAGCCGGTACGCCAGACCGCTATCGCCGATCGGCCCCGTCGTGTCGAGCGTTTCTTGCGCACCGTTCTTGCCATGACCATAGGTGGTACCAGCCACACTCACCGCCGTATAGGGCTTGAGCAGCGGACGCTTGCTCACCACGTTGATCACGCCCCCCGGATCCATGATCCCGTAGAGCAGCGACGTCGGCCCCTTGAGCACTTCCACGGCATCGGCGTTCGCATTGAGCCCGCGCCCCTGCACGAGCGGCATGCCGTTGTGCATGATCGAGCCGTCGCGATTGCCGCCGAAGCCGCGTTTGAGCAGCGTGTCCTGCGTGCCTGCGAGCGTGTTGCCCTGCACGATACCGCTGACGTTGATCAGCGCGTCGTCAAGCGTGCGGGCGCGCTGATCGGCCAACACCTGATGCGGCACAACGTTGATGATCTGCGGGATGTCGAGCAGCGGAGTGTCGGCGCGCGCGATGTTGGCGTCTGCCGGCAGACGATACGCATCGGACCACGCCTGCGCCTGAACGTGCGTCGCCGGCAATGCCACGTCGCCCGAACCACCCCCGGACGCCAGGGTTGCGACGGCCGGCGAACCATGTGGCACCAGCGTGTAACCCACGCCTTGCGGCGATGCGCTCAGGCCCGTGCCGGCCAGCAATTGCCCGAAGGCCGCTGGCACGTCGAAGCGACCCTGCACGCCGGGACTCTGACGCCCTGCCGTCAACGCGGGCGCGTAGGTGAGCAGAATGCCGGCCTCGCGGCCGAAGCGCGTCAACACGGTGTCGAGCGAGCCGGCCGAAATGTCATAAGCGCGGATGGTGGCACCGGCGGCGACTTTGGCAGACGCCTCCGGCTCGCCCGCCGTCTGCGCATGCACCGTGCTAACAGATAGCGCCGAGGCGAACGTCACCGCCACCGCGATGCCCACGCTGCGACGATGCAGACCAGGAAGGAAGTCGGGAGACGCACAAACGCCGGAACGGCGGGAAGCGCGCGGGAAATCGGGTGAAGCGACGGCCATGATGTGAGATCTCGTTCAGGCAATGGAGAGAAGGTTTCACTTCCCTTGTCACGCGAGACCGACGAAACAGCTCACTGACCGGATAAAAAATGGAAACGAGACGGCAACGCGTCAGCCGCGCGGGCCGACCGTCACCCAATAGCGCGTGACCAACGCCACCGACACCGGCAATGCGCGTGGCAATACGGCGAGAATCGCGTCCGTATCGCCCAGCGGATAGGTGCCGGATACCCGCAACGCCGCCACCGCAGGATCGCAACGGACGTATCCCCGTCGATAGCGGGCCAACTCGGCAAGGAACGCGTCGAGACGCATGTCGACGGCAACGAACATGCCGTCAGCCCACGCGCCGTCGCCATCGCCGAGGGGCGTGGCAGTCGCCACGTCGCGCGACGTGAACCGCGTCTGTTCTCCCGCCCGCACCAGACGGCCCCCTGACGCGTCGATCCCCTCCCGCCCGAACGCCTTGGGCGCGAGAGGGTCGACACGCACCGCGCCTTCGAATACCTGCACCGTGCCCCCGTCGGCTCCCTGTCCCGTCTGACGTACCGCGAAGCGCGTGCCCATCGGCTGCAACGTCGCATGTGCGGTGGCCACGATCAGCGCTCTGGGCGGCGCGTGCCCGACGTCCTTGCCGGTCGTGACCATGATTTCGCCGTCGATGAGCGTGATGCGGCGCGTCTCGCCGTCCATCGACAGTCGCACGGCGCTGCGCGTATTGAGGACGAGCGTGGTGCCATCCGCCAGACGCAGCGTGCGGCGCTCCCCCACCCCCGTTCGCGCATCGGCTCGCAGCCACTGAACCGCCAGCGGATCGGTCGCCACCCAGGCTCCGGTGCCCACGAACAGCGCGCCGGCAATCGCCTTCACCGCCATACGACGCCCGCGCGAATGCGGTGCCCTGAGCGCCGCCTGCGCAACCGCTGCGCCGAGCGTGCCGGAGACATGGCGCATGCGCTGGTCGGCCTTTTCGATATGCCGCCACGCGCGCTCGTGCTCGGGATGGGCGTCGCGCCAGCGGAGGCAGGCCACGCGCAACGCCTCGGTGGCGTCGCCGCTATTGAGCGTCACCCACCATTCGACCGCTTGCTGCGCGACATCCGCGTCGAAACCGCCGACGGGCGAGGGGCGAACGGTTGACGCGGTGCGCGTCATGCGGCGCCCATCGCGAAGAAGCACTGTGTCCCGGCGCGCACGAGATGACGCTTGACTGTCGCTAAAGAAATTCCCAGCGCGGCGGCGATCTCCCGATGGGTCAGTCCGTCGAGTTGCGCCAGCAGGAAGGCGCGTTTGACGAGGGCAGGCAGACCGTCGAGGCAGCGATCGATCTCCAGCAGCGTCTCGAGCACGATGGCACGCGCTTCGGGCGACGGCACGAGCGCTTCCGGCTGTTGTGCAAGGGCATCGAGGTACGCCCGCTCGATCTGCGCGCGACGCCAGTCGTTATAGAGAACGCGTTGGGCCACGGTCGTGAGGAAGGCGCGCGGCGAGACCAGCATGCGTGGCGGATCGCGCTCAAGCAGACGCACGAACGTGTCGTGCGCCAGATCTGCGGCGCGGTGCGAACAGCCGGTCTTGCGATGGAGCCAGCCATGCAGCCAGCCGTGATGGTCGGTGTAGAGTCCCTGCAGCGTGGTATCGCGCGGCAGCGTGTCGTCGGCGGGCATACGCCCCTCCTGTCCCCGGGCCAGGTGTGACTGAATGGCTCAGGCACCTGATTTGCAAATGAGAATTGTTCTCAGTATAGCAAACAAGTTTCCCGGGACGACATGCCGCTCATACCGCGGCCGCTACGCGTGGCGCGTATGCGACAACGGTGTGAAATGTGCGAATTGAACTGCCGAATCAGTAGTACGAATCCTCGAGCAGCATGTCTTCGAAGAACGCCCCGAAGCGCTGCTGCGGATCGCGCAGGTGGATTTCCAGAATCCATCGCATGGCCGAGGGCGTCGTTTCGAAGTCCGCGAGCGAGCCGGTGTGGATCGCCGCATGCGGGAAGTCCGACACCCGGTGCCCCGGCAGATCGAAATTCAGCGTCCAGCCCATGCGTCTGGCGACCTCGTCGGCATAGGCGTATAGCGCCTGACCGGTCGCCCCTTCGCGCTGCCACTTGGCGCGCACGTCATGGAAGAGCGCCTCGGCGTCGCGGGCGCAGCGAGCGTATTCGGCGTGCTCGCCGACCACGAAACTCGCGCCGCCGTCCCCTTCCCACGCCTCGAAGCGCGGGGCGATGTCGATGAAGAACAGATCGTTTTCCCCCAACACGACGCCCGGCTCGGACGCCTGACGCATCGGCTTGAGCGTGTTCTTACCGAAGCGCACACGCGTGGGATGCCAACTCAGCGCCAGCCCTGCGGCCACGAGCACGCCTTTGGCCATGGCTACGGCGTCTTCCTCAACCATGCCCGGGCGCACTCGGGCGGCAATATCGCGGATGGCCGCGCGGGTCTTGTGACGCGCCATGAGCATGCCGTCGACGGAAAACGCCGGGCCGACGCGCTCGACCAACGAGGCCTCGTCCGGGAAACGAACGGCAGATGAAGTCGCTTGATTGGGCATGGATAACCTCTCGGTGGGGAAGGGAAACATCGCGACAGCCCTTGCCGTCGCCAACACCACCGATTTTCGGAGCGGCGCGCAATCGCATCCCCCGCCGCGCGCGGCCCGATCGCGCCAACCCGCGGCATCTTCGGGCCAACGTGCGGCCGACAACGTCCCAAGGCGCCGCTTTCTGCCAAAATGCGGCGCATCACTGCCAGCGTTCCTCCCTCTCATGATCCGTCACGTCGCCTTGCTGGTTTTTCCCGGTGTGCAATCGCTCGACGTGAGCGGGCCACTGGATGTCTTCGCGGAAGCCAATCGTTTCCTTTTGCCCGGCGACCACTATCAGACGGAGGTCGTCGGCACGCAGCACGGCGCCATCACCTGCTCGAACGGCATGGCACTCATGCCGCGCCGCCACTATCAGGACGTGGGTGGCCATCTCGATCTGCTGCTGGTGGCCGGTGGCCCGTCGCTGCTCACCGACGCTCTGGGTCCTAACGTCTATCGGTGGCTGCACGACATGGTGCCGCGGGCGCGTCGCTACGGATCCATCTGCAACGGTGCGCTGGTGCTCGCGGCGGCCGGATTGCTCGACGGCAAGCGCGTCACCACGCACTGGAACGACGTGGATGTGCTCGCCGAACGCGCGCCCGGGGCATACATCGAGGCGGATCGGCTGTTTGTGCAGGACGAAAACCTCTATACCTCGGCGGGAGTCACGGCCGGAATCGACCTGTCATTGCACCTGCTCGCGCAGGATCACGGGCAGGAGGTGGCACTCAATGTCGCGAAGCGTCTGGTCGTCTTCACGCAGCGCTCGGGCGGACAGTCACAGTTCAGCCCATACCTGACGCCTTACGTCGAACCGAACTCGCCGGTCGCTCAAGTGCAGCAATACGTGCTGGAGCATCTGGCCGATCCGCTCTCGGTGGGCGATCTGGCAGCGGTGGCGAAGATGAGCGTGCGCAACTTCTCTCGGGTCTTCGCGCGCGACGCCGGCGTCACGCCCGCCGATTTCGTAAGCGCCGCCCGCGTCGATGCTGCCCGGGTGATGCTGGAGAACGGTAACGCGCCGCTCAAGACCGTGGCCTGGCAATGCGGTTTCGGTGATCCGCACAATATGCGCAAGGTCTTCCAGCGACGCTTCGGCGTGTCGCCACAGCAGTACCGCGAGCACTTCGGGCAGCCGCAGCGCTAACCGCCCGGCACGCCGGGAGACTCCCCCTCCCCCGGCGCTCGCTCCCCCATTACCCTCGCAATCACCTTCGCCATATCATGGAAAACATTTATTGACCGACCGGCCGGTCGGTTTATAATGCGTTCCATATCCCCACATGCCGCGGAGGCCTTCCTCTATGTATACGCAAGCCATCGATCTGGCCGGCAACAGCCCCAAGGGCCCGGGCGCTGTTCTCGCCCTGAGTGAGGCGGAGCAGGCGCAACAAGCCCGCTTCGACGCACGCGTCGCCGCCGATCAGAAGATTGAGCCGCAGGACTACATGCCCGCCGAGTATCGCAAGACGCTCGTGCGCCAGATCTCGCAGCACGCGCACTCCGAAGTCGTCGGCATGCTGCCGGAAGGCAACTGGATCTCGCGTGCCCCGAGCCTCAAGCGCAAAGCGATTCTGCTCGCCAAGGTGCAGGACGAAGCCGGTCACGGCCTCTATCTGTATTCGGCGGCCGAGACGCTCGGCACGTCGCGCGACCAGATGATCGACGCGTTGCACTCCGGCAAGGCCAAGTACTCCAGCATCTTCAATTACCCGACGCTCACGTGGGCCGATGTCGGCGTGATCGGCTGGCTCGTCGATGGCGCCGCCATCATGAATCAGGTGCCGCTGTGCCGCTGCTCTTACGGTCCTTACGCCCGCGCCATGATTCGCGTGTGCAAGGAGGAGTCGTTCCACCAGCGTCAGGGCTTCGACGCCCTGCTCGCGATGATGAGCGGCACGCAAGCCCAGCGCGACATGGTGCAGGAAGCCGTGAACCGCTGGTGGTGGCCGGTGCTGATGATGTTCGGCCCGAGCGACAAGGAGTCGATCCACAGCACGCAGACCATGAAGTGGGGCATCAAGCGCATCTCGAACGACGACCTGCGTCAGAAGTTCGTCGACGCCGCCGTCGAACAGGCCAAGGTACTCGGCGTGACCTTCCCCGACCCGGATCTGAAGTGGAACGAAGCCCGTAAGGCGCACGACTACGGCGAGATCGACTGGAGCGAATTCTGGCGCGTGGTCGGCGGCGACGGCCCGTGCAACAAGGAACGTGTCGGCACGCGTGTCGCCGCCCACGAGAAAGGCGCCTGGGTGCGCGACGCCGCACTGGCGCACGCCGCCAAGCAGCGCCAGCGCGCCGAGAAGCAGGCCGCCTGAGCCGCCTGCGACCCGCCCCTCACAAGACATCAGGAACGATCATGACGCAAGCAAGCAACAAGGAATGGCCCCTCTGGGAAGTGTTCGTGCGCAGCAAGATGGGCCTCGAGCACAAGCACAGCGGTAGTCTGCACGCCGCCGACGCCGACATGGCGCTGCGCATGGCGCGCGACGTCTACACGCGCCGCCAGGAAGGCGTGAGCATCTGGGTCGTGCCGTCGGTCGCCATCACGGCATCGGCACCGGAAGACAAGGCCGAGCTGTTCGATCCGGCCGCCGACAAGATCTACCGCCATCCGACCTTCTACCAGTTGCCGGAAGAAGTGAACCACATGTAAGCGGCGGTGCGCCGGTGCGAATCCACGCGATTCATACGAACGGCGCGCCCCATGCGAGACCCCAGAACATGAAACCGACGCAGGAACACCTGTCCTATCTGCTGCGCCTCGCCGACAACGCGCTGATCCTCGGTCAGCGTAATGCGGAATGGTGTGGTCACGGCCCCGTGCTGGAAGAAGACATCGCGCTCACCAACCTGAGCCTCGATCTCATCGGCCAGGCGCGCATGCTGTATCAGCACGCCGCCAAGCTCGAAACCGATCTCACCGGCATCACCAAGCAGGAAGACGACTACGCCTTCTGGCGCGACGAATTCGCGTTCCGCAACTGGACGCTCGTCGAGCTGCCCCACTACGGCCCGACGGCCGGTACGTCCGCGGCAGAACGCGACTACGCCGTGACGATTGTGCGCAACTTCCTCTACTCGGCCCTGATGGTCGAGGTGTGGCAGGCCCTCGCAGAGTCGGCCGACACCGAGCTCGCCGCCATCGCGGCCAAGTCGGTCAAAGAAGCGCATTACCACCTGCATCACGCGCGCGACTGGCTCGTGCGCTTCGGCGACGGTACCGAGGAATCGCACCGCCGCGCGCAGGCCGCGCTCGACTATCTGGTGCCGTACATGAACGAGATCTTCAAGCGCGACACGCTCGAAGACACCGTGGCCGCCGCCGGTACGGGCGTCACGATGGCCGACCTGAAGGACGCCTGGCAAGCCACGGTGAGCGACGCGCTCGCCGAAGCCACGCTCACCGCACCGGTCGGCGGCGCGTTCGAGAGCACGGGCAAATTCGGTCATCACTCCGAGCACATGAGCTATCTGCTCGGCGAAATGCAGGGACTGGCACGCCAGCATCCCGGCGCGACCTGGTAAGCCCGGCGATGCCTTCGTTTGCCGCCCTGGACACCGATCCGACCATGAATCTTCCGCTCACACCGCCGGTCGCGCCCGACGTGCTCACGCCGGCCTCGGAGGCGTCATTGCCGCTCGCGTGGCAGACGCTCGAAGCGGTGCCCGATCCCGAGATTCCGGTCGTATCGATCCGGGAGCTCGGCATTCTGCGCGACGTGCGCGTCGTCGCGAACGACCGCGGGGAAGCGGCATTCGAGATCGTGATTACGCCGACGTACTCGGGCTGCCCGGCGATGCAGCAGATCGCCGAGGACATCGCGGCGGCCATGACGCGCGCAGGCCTCGGCCCGTGGCACGTCAAGACGGTGCTCGCCCCCGCGTGGACGACGGACTGGATCAGCCCGCAAGCCCGCGAGAAGCTGCGCAGCTACGGCATTGCGCCCCCCACCGGCGCGCATGCCGTGGCCGCCGATGCCCCGCGCAAGATCACGTTCTACGGACGTCCGAAGGACGGTGTGCCGTGCCCGCATTGCGGCTCGGCCGACACCGAAGTCGTATCGGCCTTCGGCTCGACCGCCTGCAAAGCGCATTACCGTTGCCGCACGTGCCGTGAGCCGTTCGACTACTTCAAGCCCTATTGATTGATCCGACTGATCCCGCTTCGCGCGTAGCGATGCCGACACTCTGCCCGTCGGCACCCGCACCCGGGCGGCAAGGAAGCCCACGATGACGACCCCGCAATTCCACTCGCTGACCATCCGCGAAATCCGGCCCGAAACCGCCGACGCCATCTCCATCGCCTTTACGGTGCCGGACACGTTGCGCGACGCCTATCGTTTCACGCAAGGCCAGTTCCTCACGCTCAAGACCGAGATCGACGGCGAAGAAGCCCGTCGTTCCTACTCGATCTGCGTCGGGGTGCCCGAGTACGAAGCCACGGGCGAACTGCGCGTCGGCATCAAGCGCGTGCCGGGCGGCAAGTTCTCGAACTTCGCGAACGACCAGTTGAAGCCGGGACAGCAGATCGACGTGATGACGCCGGATGGCCGCTTTTTCACGCGTCTTGCCGCGGATAACGCCAAGCACTACGTCGGCTTCGCCGGCGGTTCGGGCATCACGCCGATGCTCGCGCTCATCAAGACCACGCTGGCCGCCGAGCCGGACAGCCAGTTCACACTGGTCTACGGCAACCGTTCGGTGCCCGCGATCATGTTCGCCGAAGCGCTCGAAGACCTGAAGAACACCTATCTGGGCCGCCTGCGCCTGTATCACGTGCTGTCGGACGAAGCGCAGGAAGTCGAGCTGTTCAACGGCCTGCTCGATCAGGACAAGTGCACGGCCTTCCTCGAGACGCTGATTCCGGCGTCGAGCATCGACGAAGCTTTCATCTGCGGCCCGGGCCCGATGATGGACGCCGCCGAAGCTGCGCTCGCCGCCGCGGGCGTTGCCAAGGAAAAGATTCACGTCGAGCGGTTCGGTGTGCCGAGCGCGCCGGCGGCGGTCAAACCGGTCGTCATCACGGACGACACGCCAATGGCCGAACTGGTCGTAGTGATGGACGGCAAGGAGCGTCGTCTGCGCCAGCCGTATGAGGGCCAGAGCATTCTGGATACGGGGCTGGCCGCGGGCCTGTCGCTGCCGTATGCCTGCAAGGGTGGCGTGTGCTGCACTTGCCGCGCGAAGGTGCTCGAGGGCGAAGTGGCCATGGAAAAGAACTACACGCTGGAAGATTACGAAGTCGAGCAGGGTTTCGTGCTGACCTGTCAGGCGCGCCCGCTCACCGAGCGTGTGGTGGTGAGCTACGACGAGCGTTGAGGGCTTGCGCCGGATTTGCGCGCCGCAGTCTACGCGACATGCGCGCTAATCCGGCAAGCCATCGCGGGGCGGTGGCGGTCACGTCGCATCGCGTCGAGATGTCGAACGCCTGTTTGCCACGCCGTGCGAACCCTACGTCAACGCGGCCGGAACATGCGTGAAATCCTGCCAATGCGTCGATTATTTCGGGCATTACGGGAGCGTCAACCCGAGGGTGCGGGAATACCGTAAACTACCGGGATGAATACCATCCATGTCGTTTGTGGCGATATCGCCGCACAGCAGTTGCGTGCGGCGATGGCGCAAGCGCGTCGCGCCGACCCCGTGCTTGTCCTGCGCGATGATCTGGCCATTGGCCCGTTGCGCGAAATCGACGAGAACGAGCGGCAGCGGGCCGCCTTCTGGCAACGCGTGGTGCCGTCGGCCGGTCGCGACTACGCAGGCGAGCTACGCGAGGAACTGGCATCGCTGCAACGTCTGGTCGAAGGCGAGAGCGCCGTGGTCTGCTGGCATGGCGACAGCGCGTCGGATCAGTTGACGCTGCGGCGCGTGGCATTCATGTTGCGCAACACCCCTGCCCGGCTGAACGAAATCGTGCTGCGCAGCGGCGATCTGGCAACGCCCGGCGCGCCGCAAGCCGCAGAGCGACGTACCAGCGTCGGCATGTATGCGCCGGAAGTACTGGCCGAGCGCTTCGCTCGGATCGCCCCGATTTCGCTATTGCGGATTGGCCGCCTGTCGCTGGAATGGCGGGCGCTCAAACAAGTGAACACACAGGTGCGCCGCTGGGTGCACAACACCTTCGAAGGGGCGACGTTCGCCGAGATCGACGACCAGATTCTGAACCGGGCCCCCGTTGACTGGACGCCGATGGCCACGTTTCTCGGGGAGATGATGTCCCGCGTCGAAGGTTTTTTTGCGACTGACAGTTTTCTGTTGTGGCGCTGCCGCGAACTCGGTGCGGCAGGCCGGCTCGCGTTGCGCGGCGACACCACGGCGCCCGCCGCGTGCGATCTACGACTGGAGTAACCCCCGTTTATGGCACGTACCAAAGCGCCCGATCACGAATCGCAGCGCGAACAGATTCTCGACGTCGCCGCCGAGGCCTTCGCCCGCGCGAGCTATCCGAGCACGTCGATGTCCGAGCTGGCCGCCGCGTGCGGCACCTCGAAAGCCCGGCTGTATCACTACTACGCGAGCAAGGACGCCATCCTGTTCGATCTGCTCGAGCGCTATACCAAGCGCCTGATGCTGATCGTCACCGAGGTCGAGGCACTGGGCCAACGCCGCGGGCTGTCCGAGCGCGACACATTCCACGAACTGATCCGCGCGTTTCTCGATGAGTACGAGACGTCGCAGACACGTCACATCGCGCTGCTCAACGACGTGAAGTTCCTGAACGACGAACAACGCGAGATCGTGCTCAATCGCCAGCGCGACGTGGTAGCCGCCTTTGCCCGCCAACTCTCGCGTGCGTTCCCCGACCGGGTGGCCAAGCACAACCAGACGGCCCTCACGATGATGCTGTTCGGCATGATCAACTGGACCTTCACCTGGCTCAAACCCGGCGGCCGCATGCGGTATCGCGACTTCGCCAATGAAGTGATCGCCGTGCTCGAACATGGCCTCGTCGCCCCGCTGCCAGGCGGTATCGAAGCCGCCATTCCGGCCGCGGCAACGCCCACGCGCGCCTGAAGTCAGTCATCACTCACATGAAAAAGGGCGATTTGTCGCCCTTTTTTGTTGCCTCGCAACAACTCCCAGGGGGACCTCGTTGAGGGTTACATCCAGAAAAGACGCCGCGCTTCAGCAACTTAGACACTTCCCTCCACGACAGTCATTTATTTCCTAGGGTTTTTACCTACTCGTTCAGGTATAATTCTTTTGCGTCGCACAATTCAGTACACGCACTATGAATACCTAAGGATTTCGCCATGACTGCCCCGAACCACACGCCCGACGTCGCCCACGCGACGGTTGCCGCCAACGAGCGGTCGAGCGTGATGATTCGTGAGCTGACCTCCGGCGACATCCACCGACTCCAGCGCCACTTCCTGGCGCTCGGCGAAGAAGACCGCCTGCTGCGCTTCGGCCAGGCCGTCACCGACGACGTGATCACCCGTTACGTTGCCAGCCTCGACTTCTCGCGTGACAGCGTGTTTGGGGTCTACGACGACAATCTCGCGCTCGTCGCCGTGGCGCACGTTGCCCAACTGCCGGAAGGCAAGAACGGCCGTGTCGCGGAATTCGGCGTCTCGGTGCTTGAATCGGCACGCGGCCGTGGCATTGGCTCCCGTCTGTTCGAGCGCGCCGCCATCCATTGCCGCAACAAGCGCGTCGACACCCTGTATATGCACTGCCTCTCGCGCAACGCCCGCATGATGCGTATTGCGAAGAAGGCTGGCATGGAGATCAACTTCGCTTACGGCGAAGCCGACGCCTATCTGAGCCTGCCCCCGGCCGACACGCAGTCGATGCTCTCGGAAATGATGCAGGATCAGGTTGCCGCCTTCGATTACGCGGTCAAGCGTCAGCTTCGCAACGCCCGCCGTTTGTTCGGCGCGCTCCTGCCGAATCAGCGCGCAGCCTGACCCGGACGTCAGTCATCCCGCGCAAAAGAAAACCCGGTCGATTGGCCGGGTTTTTTTGTCTTCGTCACAATGACGACGTGAGTCGATTCACGGTAACGGAAGCGCCGTCGTTTCCTTGAGTTGATCGAGCACGAAACTCGTTTTGACGTCGACGACGCTCGGATGCACGATCAGTTGCGTCTGCATGAATCGCGAGAAGTGCGCCATGTCGCGGACATGCACGCGCAACAGATAGTCCATGTCGCCCGCCATCGCGTAGCAGCCGACCACCTCCGTCCAGGTATCGACCACGCTGCGAAAGTGCTCGATGACCGAGCCGCCCTCCCCGTCGCCGGGATGCCGCTTGTCGAGCCGAACGTTCACGTAGGCAAGCAGACCGAGACCGAGTCGCGTTGGCTCCAGCAGCGCAACGTAGCCGCGAATGACGCCGGCTTCTTCAAGGCGTCGGATGCGTCGCAGACAGGGACTCGGCGACAGTCGGACCTGCTCGGCGATTTCAAGATTGGACAGCCGGCCATTGCTCTGCAGCAAGGCGAGGATCCGGCGATCGATCTTGTCCAGTTCCAGTTTTGACATCTCTCTCCCCATTATTGGTATATATGCGCAACATTATTGCGCATTATTTTCATTTTCAGGAAGATATCGCCCGAATTCGACGGTTACGACAGATTACAGCGAGATGCTCGGGAACCCAGGGACAAAGAAAAAGCGCCAACCTTGTCGAGGCGGCGCCTTGGTGAGCCGGAACGTGTCGCCGTCAGGGCAACGCGCTCAGCGGGGATGAGGCCGCATTAGCGGCGCTGGAATTCTCGCGGATCGATCGTGCGCTGGTCGAGCGGGCCTTCGTAACGCTGCGGCTGTTGCGTGGTTCGCTGCTGCGTCTGCGTAATGGGGGTAGGTTCGGCCGTCTTGTCGCGCGCCATTTCATCGGCGCGAGCGACGCTCACTTCCAGGGTCAGGAACGAAGCGGAAACCAGCAGGAATTTGGCGATGTTTCGTTGATTCACAGTGACTCCTTTCTTGCGTATCGCTTTATTGCTACACGCACAAACTGTGCGCTAAGTACGTACCCAACGTGTCGGGTAAGGCATTAGTTGCCATTCTGCCCGGTCTGTTCCCGGTCGCCCCGAATCGTTACACGTTGTTACCCGTGTGTCAGAAGGCACCGACAAACGGACGGTTGCCGACATAATCGCGACACAATGCCGTCATTTTGAGGCGAAATCCGAAAGCAGCAGTGCGTCTCGGTGACGCACCTATGGGTAATGTGAGGGGGGCAGCACGAAAACGTCAGACAAGGGTTTACGCCATCCATCTTACGTTTACGTAAACGTCATAATCCTCGTTATACTGCCCCCGATCGGCACCTATGAAGCGGCACCGTTACCGTCAGGCAACGCCCTGACACCGGTGCTAACATAAGTCCGACTGGCAACAGCATCACGATAAAAGGCCCGCTCGATGGATGACCTCATGCAAGTGAGCACCCGGGAAAGCAATAAACAAAGGCCGGCATTCACCGCTGCCGTCCTGCTTCACGAGAGCGGGAGGGGCAAGAAGTTTTGGCGATCCCAAAATCAGTGAGAGTGAGGAGCACACCCCATGAACGCCCCCGTCAATCCGAGCTTGTTGGCCGCCCTAGAATCGGTCACGCTCGACGACAAATACACGCTTGAGCGCGGTCGCGCGTACATGAGCGGCATCCAGGCTTTGGTCCGGCTACCGATGTTGCAACAGGCGCGCGACGCTGCCGCCGGCCTCAACACCGCGGGTTACATATCCGGCTATCGCGGCTCGCCGCTAGGCGGCCTGGATCTGTCGCTGTGGAAAGCCAAACAGCACCTCGCCAGCCATCACATCGTCTTCCAGCCCGGCCTGAACGAAGACCTCGCCGCCACCGCCGTGTGGGGTTCGCAGCAGGTCAATCTATACCCCGCCAAGTTCGATGGCGTGTTCTCCATGTGGTACGGCAAGGGCCCCGGCGTCGACCGCTCGATGGACGTGCTCAAGCACGGCAACTCGGCCGGCTCGTCCAAGCATGGCGGCGTGCTGGTGCTCGCCGGCGACGACCACGCAGCCAAGTCCTCCACGCTCGCGCATCAGTCCGAACACGTCTTCAAGGCAGCCGGCATTCCCGTGCTGTATCCGTCGAACGTTCAGGAATATCTCGACTACGGCTTGCATGGCTGGGCGATGAGCCGTTACTCCGGCCTCTGGGTCGCGATGAAGTGCGTGACGGACGTGGTCGAATCGTCGGCCTCGGTGATGATCGATCCGCACAACGTGGACATCCGCCTGCCGGACGACTTCATCATGCCGCCCGACGGCCTGAACATCCGCTGGCCCGATCCGCCGCTGGTGCAGGAAGCGCGGATGATCGACCACAAATGGTACGCCGCCCTCGCCTACGTGCGTGCCAACAAGCTCGACCGCGTGACGATCGACTCGCCCAATGCGCGCTTCGGCATCATGACCGGCGGCAAGGCGTATCTCGACGTCTGTCAGGCGCTCGCCGATCTGGGACTGGACGAAGCGACCTGCCAGCGCATTGGCATCCGACTGTACAAGGTGGGCTGTGTGTGGCCGCTCGAAGCGCAGAGTGCGCGCGCGTTCGCACAGGGGTTGCAGGAAATTCTCGTGGTCGAGGAGAAGCGTCAGATCCTCGAATATCAGATCAAGGAAGAGCTGTACAACTGGCGTGACGACGTGCGTCCGCGCGTGTACGGAAAGTTCGACGAGAAGGACGGCGCCGGTGGCGAATGGTCCGTGCCGATGGCCAACTGGCTGCTGCCGGCGCACTACGAACTCTCGCCCGCCCTCATTGCCAAGGCCATCGCCACGCGTCTCGAGAAGTTCGAGCTGCCAAGCGACGTGCGCGAGCGCATCGCCGCGCGCCTGCGGGTGATCGAAGCGAAGGAGCAAGCGCTCGCCAAGCCGCGCGTTGCGGCCGAACGCAAGCCATGGTTCTGCTCGGGCTGTCCGCACAACACGTCGACCAATGTGCCCGAAGGCTCGCGCGCGATCGCCGGCATCGGTTGCCACTACATGACCGTGTGGATGGACCGCAAGACCGATACCTTCTCGCAGATGGGCGGTGAAGGCGTGCCCTGGATCGGACAGGCGCCGTTCTCGTGCGACGAACACATCTTCGCCAACCTGGGCGACGGGACCTACTTCCATTCGGGGCTGCTCGCGATTCGTGCGGCGATCTCGTCGAAGGTGAACATCACCTACAAGATTCTTTACAACGATGCGGTCGCCATGACCGGCGGCCAGCCCGTGGACGGCACGCTCACCGTGCCGCAGATCGTGGCGCAGGTCGATGCCGAAGGCGCGGCAAAGATCGTCATCGTGACGGATGAACCCGAGAAATACGACGGCGTGAAGCTCGTCGGCGACATTCCCGTCTATCACCGCAGCGAACTGGATCGCGTGCAGCGCGAACTCCGGCTGGTCAAGGGCACCTCGATTCTGATTTATGACCAGACCTGCGCCACCGAGAAGCGCCGCCGCCGCAAACGCGGGGCGTATCCCGATCCGGCCAAGCGCGTGGTCATCAACGAAGCGGTCTGCGAGGGTTGCGGCGATTGCTCCGTGAAGTCGAACTGTCTGTCGGTCGAGCCGCTCGAGACGGAATTTGGCACGAAGCGTCAGATCAACCAGTCGACCTGCAACAAGGACTATTCCTGCCTGAACGGTTTCTGCCCGAGCTTCGTGACGGTCGAAGGCGGTCAACTGCGCAAGCCCAAGACGGCGCAGGTCGACAGCAGCGGTCTGCCGCCGCTGCCCGAACCGGCGCTGCCGGCGATCACGCGTCCGTATGGCATTCTCGTGACGGGCGTGGGCGGTACGGGCGTCGTCACGATCGGCGGCTTGCTCGGCATGGCCGCACATCTGGAGAACAAGGGCGTCACAACGCTCGACGTGACCGGTCTCGCGCAGAAGGGCGGCGCGGTGACGAGCCACGTGCAGATCGCACTGCAACCGGAAGACATTCACGCCACGCGCATCGCCATGGGCGACGCGCGCGTGGTGATCGGTTGCGACGCCATCACCACGGCGAGCGACGACACGCTCTCGCGCGTACAGCATGGCGTGACGAACATCGTGGTCAACAGCGCACACACGCCCACGGCCGAGTTCATCCGCAATCCGAACTGGCGCTTCCCCGGCTCAAGCACGGAGAACGATATCCGCGCCGCAGCGGGCGAGAGCGTCGATTTCGTCGATGCCAATCACCTCTCGCTGCGTCTGCTGGGCGACACGATCTACACCAACCCGTTCGTGCTGGGCTACGCCTGGCAAAAGGGCTGGGTGCCGCTCTCTTACGCGGCTCTCACACGCGCCATCGAACTGAACGGCGTCGCCATCGAGAAGAACAAGCAGGCGTTCGAATGGGGCCGTCGCGCAGCACACGATCTGGCGTCTGTGCGTCGATTGGCACAGCAGAACGAAGCGCCGGAGTCGTCCGCAGCGGGCGGCAAGCTGATCACGTTGCACTCGCCGCACGCGCTCGACACGCTGATCCAGCGTCGCTACGACCAACTCGTGGCGTATCAGGATCGCGCCTACGCGGAGCGCTTCAAGCAAACGGTGGATCGTGTGCGCGCCGCCGAAACGGCGCTCGCCAGCGGCGCCATGCAGATGCCGCTGACCGAAGCCGTCGCCCGTGCGCTGTACAAGCTCATGGCGTACAAGGACGAATACGAAGTAGCGCGTCTGTACACCGATCCGGCGTTCATGAAGAAGCTGAACGAGCAGTTCGAAGGCGACTTCACACTGCGCTTCCATCTCGCGCCGCCGTCGCTGGCCAAACACGACGACAAGGGGCATCTGGTCAAGAAGGCCTACGGCGCGTGGATGATGAAGGCGTTCGGTGTGCTGGCGAAGTTCAAGGGCCTGCGCGGCGGTGCGTTCGATATCTTCGGCCGCACGCAAGAGCGTCGCACGGAGCGGGCGCTGATCGGCGAGTATGAAGCGCTGGTAAGCGAACTGATCTCGCGTCTGAACGAACACAATGTGTCGCTGGCCGTGCAACTGGCCGAACTGCCGCAGGAAATTCGCGGCTACGGGCATGTCAAGGAGCAGAACCTCGCTGCCACGCGCATCAAGTGGACGAAGCTGCTCGCGCAATTGCGCGATGGCGGTTCGCATCGCGCGGCGGCCTGATCGTCCAGGGCGTCGTTTCAACAAAAATCCCGCCAGCGCGCGAGCGTCTGGCGGGATTTTTTTATGCGCTCTCGCGCGCTCGGCAGACACGACCGCCAGCGATTATCGCGGCGGCCAGTCCATCCCGATCATCAACGGCTGACGTTGGCGGCTGCCACGGCCGTCATGTTGATGATACGGCGCACGGTCGCCGCCGGCGTCAGGATGTGAACCGGCTTGGCGCAGCCCAGCAGGAACGGGCCGACCGTCACGCCTTCGCCGCCCGTCATCTTGAGCAGGTTGTACGTGATGTTCGCCGCTTCCACATTCGGCATGACGAGCAGGTTCGCCTCGCCCGACAGACGCGATGCCGGATACGCTGCGCGACGAATCGTCTCCGACAACGCCGCGTCGCCGTGCATTTCACCGTCGACTTCCAGCGCCGGCGCACGTGCGGCGAGCAGTTCGCAGGCGCGGGCCATGCGTTGGGCCGATGCCGACTTCACGCTGCCGAAGTTCGAGTTCGAGAGTAGCGCCACCTTCGGGGCGATGCCAAAGCGCTCGATTTCCTTCGCGGCCAGCACCGTCATCTCGGCGAGTTGCTCCGACGTCGGCACCTCGTTGACGTAGGTGTCGCTGATGAACAGGTTGCGGTTCTCCAGCATCAGCAGGTTCATCGCGGCGTAGTTCTCGACACCCGCGGCGCGGCCCAGCACCTGATCGACCACATCCAGATGGCGGTGGTACGTGTCGATCATGCCGCAGACCATGCCGTCGGCTTCGCCCAGACGCACGAGGATCGCGCCGATCAGCGTGTTGTCCTTGCGCATGGCGGCCTTGGCGACTTCCGGCGTCACACCGTGACGCGCACCGAGGTTGTGATACTCCTGCCAGCAGCGTTGATAACGCGTGTCGTCTTCCGGATTCACGATCTCGAAATCGACGCCCGGCTTGAGCTTCGAGCCGATTTTCTGCAGACGCATTTCCACCACGGCCGGACGGCCGATGATGATCGGCTTGGCGATGCGCTCGGCCAGCACGAACTGGGCGGCACGCAGCACGCGTTCGTCCTCGCCTTCGGCGAACACGATACGGGCAGCGTCGTTGCCAAAGCGCGCACGGGCAGCGGCGAACACCGGACGCATGATGAAGCCGGTGCGATACACGGTCGTGCCGAGTTGTTCGCGATAGGCGTCCATGTCCTTGATCGGACGCGTGGCCACCCCCGAGTCCATGGCTGCCTGCGCCACGGCCGGAGCGATCTTGATGATCAGCCGCGGATCGAACGGCTTCGGAATGATGTATTCCGGACCGAACTCGAGCGACTGGCCTTCATAGGCGCGCGCGACTTCTTCGCTTTGCTCTTCTTCCTGCGCCAGCTCGGCGATGGCACGCACGGTAGCGAGCTTCATCTCTTCCGTAATGGTGGTCGCGCCGACGTCGAGCGCGCCACGGAAGATGAACGGGAAGCACAGCACGTTGTTGACCTGGTTCGGGTAGTCCGAACGGCCGGTCGCAACGATGCAATCCGGACGCGCAGCCTTCGCGATTTCCGGACGAATTTCCGGCTCCGGGTTGGCGAGCGCCAGAATCAGCGGCTTCGGGCCCATGGTCTTGACCATTTCGGCCGTGAGCACACCGGCGGTCGAGCAACCGAGGAACACGTCGGCGCCGTTGCTCGCGTCGGCCAGCGTGCGGGCTTCGGTCGCCACGGCGTAGCGCGCCTTGCTCTCGTCGAGCTTGTCGCGGCCGGTGTGAATCACGCCCTTCGAGTCGAGAACGAGAATGTTCTCTTTCTTCAGGCCGAGGTTCACCAGCAGATCCAGACAGGCGATGGCGGCAGCGCCGGCGCCCGAGCAGACCAGCTTCACTTTGGCGATGTCCTTGCCGACGACCTTCAGGCCGTTGAGGATGGCGGCCGAAGCGATGATGGCGGTGCCGTGCTGATCGTCATGGAAGACGGGGATCTTCATGCGCTCGCGCAGCTTCTTCTCGATGTAGAAGCACTCCGGCGCCTTGATGTCTTCGAGGTTGATGCCGCCGAGCGTCGGCTCGAGCATGGCAATGGCTTCGACGAGCTTGTCCGGGTCATGCTCGGCGAGTTCGATGTCGAACACGTCGATACCGGCGAACTTCTTGAACAGGCAACCCTTGCCTTCCATCACCGGCTTGGCGGCGAGCGGGCCGATGTTGCCCAGACCGAGCACGGCAGTACCGTTGGTAATCACACCGACGAGGTTGCTGCGCGACGTGTAACGATTGGCTGCCAGCGGATCTTCGGCGATCGCTTCGCAGGCGTAGGCGACACCCGGGGAGTAGGCCAGCGACAGATCGATCTGGTTCGACAGCGGCTTGGTCGGCGTCACCGAGATTTTGCCCGGACGCGGATTCTCGTGGTACGCCAGGGCGCTTTGTTTCAGTTGTTCATCCATATCTCGATACCTAAGGACAGGGCGACGGCCGGCCCCTGCCGCATGCGGGCAGCGTCTGGGTTCAGCCGTCTTTTAACGGATCACGGCGGGGAAGCGCCAACCGGAGGGATTCGACGATTGTGTCGTCGACGGTCGTCTTCTCTGCGCGGCAGTGTGATGACCGCCGCCTCCCCGATCCGGCATGCCGCGCTTGCGCGCGCCGGATCGCTGGACTGACGGTGCGCCGGAGGCACCGCAGGACGCAAAGTGTACACCTTGCGCCGAAAGCGGGATGCCGCACGCGGCGCCTGCCGCGCGGGCAAGATGAGGACACTGTGACGTGCGTCGCGCCTTATTGCAGCGCCTCGCCGCGACGCTCCGGAATCAGGAAGAGCGTGGCGAGAATGTCGAGCACGTAGATGCCGGCAAGGAAGACGAGCGCCATCTTGAACGAATACGCGGCAGCCAGCGCCCCGACCGTGAGCGGCCCGAAACCGCCGACGGCGCGGCCGATATTGAACAGCACGTTTTGCGCCGTTGCACGGGCGGCCGTCGGATACAACTCCGAAATCAGCGCGCCGTAGCCACCGATCATGCCATTCACGAACAGGCCCATCACCGCGCCACCGATCAGCAGCGCAAACTGCGACTGCAACTGGGCGTAGACGAACACCATCACGACCGCACCGATCTGATAACCGATAAACGTCGGGCGGCGACCGAAGCGATCGGCCAGACGACCGAACAGCCAGATACCGAACGCCATGCCGAGCACCGTGACGGCCGTCCACATCGCAGACTTGGTGAGCGAGTAACCGAACGTCTTCGACAGGTACGACGGCATCCAGATCATCAGGCCGTAGTAACCGAAGTTCTGCACCGAGCACAGAATCGCCACGCCGAGACTCGCGCGCGTGGTGGCACTGTCTTTGACCAGCAGTTTGAGCGGGGCATGTTCGCGCGGCTGCTTCTGTTGCGCGAGGAACATCTCGGGCTCGCCCAGCGTGCGGCGCATGACGAACGACACGACTGCCGGCAGCAGACCCACGGCGAACATGCCGCGCCAGCCGATCACCGGCAGCAGCAGCGGCGTGAGCAGCGCGGCGGCGAGCACACCGGCCTGCCATCCCAGCCCCACGAACGACGACGCGCGCGCACGGCGCTCCGGCGCACACGCTTCGGCCGCCAGCGCCATGCCGATGCCGAACTCGCCACCCAGACCGATACCGGCAATCGTCCGGTAGGCCAGCAGATCCCAGTACCCTTGAGCCAGCGAGCACAGACCGGTGAACACCGCAAAGAGCAGGATCGTCCACGACAGCACGCGCACGCGGCCGTAGCGATCGGAGAGCATGCCGAAGACGATACCGCCCACGACCGCGCCCACGAGCGTCCAGGTGACGAGTGCCCCCGACTGCGCGCTCGAGAGCGCAAGGTCGGCCGCGATGGCGGGCAGGATGAAGCCGAGAATCAGCAGATCGAAGCCGTCCATGGCGTAGCCGATGGCCGAGGCCCAGAGGGCACGGTTCGCGTAAGCGTGGTCTTGCGGGACAGCGGTAACCGCAAGCGAGGGCGAGGAATCGTTTGGCATGAGCACGTCCGACGGGTCTGAATTTTCGGCGTGAGTGTATGCCTGTCATAAAGGCTCGGCAACTGTCTCTTTTTTTGGACTCATCTATCGGAGACGATTTTTCATATGCGCCGTGCGGGCACACCGCGCGTATTTCCCCGATCAGAAATATACGCTCAGTGCATAATTGGCCTCGCATTTGCTGAAACTTGTGGCATAATTCGCGTTTAAGCGCCGGTCGGTCGTCGCAAGACGTGCAGACCCGCCGCCTGAGACGGCGTGCAGCCACAGTGCCCTACGCGCTGCGGTGCCCCGCCGACTTACCCATGACTCCTGGCTGCACGCCCCATGGCGGGCAGCTATGCTAAGGAACCGCATCATGATTGGCATCGACCGCCAGGCGATTTCCGACATCACCGCCAAGATCCTGCTCGAAGTGGGCGCGGTGCATTTCAACGCCGAGAAGCCGTACATCTTCACCTCGGGCTGGGCCAGCCCGGTCTACACCGACTGCCGCAAGCTGATCTCGTACCCGCGTGTGCGCCGTACGCTGATGGACTTCGCCGAGGCCGTCATCATTCAGGACGTCGGCTGCGAGCAGTTCGACACGGTGGCCGGTGGCGAGACCGCAGGCATTCCGTTCGCCGCCTGGATCGCCGACAAGCTGATGCTGCCGATGCAGTACGTCCGCAAAAAACCGAAGGGTTTCGGTCGCAATGCACAGATCGAAGGCGATCTGCCGGAAGGCTCGCGCGTGCTGCTCGTGGAAGATCTGACGACCGACGGTCGCAGCAAGATCAACTTCTGCAAGGCGCTGCGTGAAGCCGGTGCGAGCGTGAATCACGTGTTCGTGATCTTCCACTACGACATCTTCCCGGAGAGCCGTCAGGTGCTCAAGGACATCGACGTCCAGTTGCACTCGCTCGCCACGTGGTGGGACGTGCTGCGCGTTGCCAAGCAGCAGAACCACTTCGACACGAAGACGCTCGACGAAGTTGAGAAATTCCTGCACGCACCGGCCGAGTGGTCGGGCGCGCACGGCGGCGCCACGTCGTTCCCGAAGGACTAAGTCCTGTGGCAATGCCCGTAGTCTTCGCTTGAGAGGCGAGAGCGGTCGGTCCTGAAGGACTGACCGTTTTTTTTATCCGCTTGGCAGAGGAGTCACCCATGTTTGCTTCGGTCTTCGCCATCAGCATCGGGGCCGCACTCGGCGCGCTGCTGCGCTGGGTCCTCAGCGTACAGTTCAACGCGATCCTGCCGACACTACCGCTCGGCACGCTCGCCGCCAATCTCGTGGGCGGCTATCTGATCGGGGTCGCCGTCGCGCTCTTCAGTCACTTTCCGTCGATCCCGGTCGAGTGGCGTCTGTTGATCGTCACCGGGTTTCTCGGCGGCCTCACCACGTTCTCCACGTTTTCGGCCGAAGTCACCACGCTGTTGCGTCAGGGGCAGATCGGTTGGGCGTCGCTCATCGTGATCGTGCATGTCGGGGGCTCGCTCGTCATGACGCTGCTCGGCATGGCCAGCGCCACGCTCTTCGTGCAATGGTTGCGTCCTGCCGTCTGACAGACGCACGGCACGGACGACGTCACAAGCTCAGGGCAGCAACATCACCAGCTTGACGTCGTCGTGCCCCGACAGGCGGAAGGTGACCTGCGCGAAGTCGATATCGCCCCGTACTGGATGGCGAAAGCCGCGCCGTCCGCCTTCGCGCTCCACGACGTCCTGCTGCGACCACAGTGCAGCGAACACGCTGCTCTCGCGTTGCAAGACGTCGGTCAGCGCACGCACAGGCGTGTCGTCCAGATAAGCACTGCATTCCGCGCGAAACTCGGCAACGACCCGTTGCGCTCGGCGCTCCCAGTCCTGAATCAGCGTTTGCGCGCCGGCATCGAGAAAGATGTAGCGCAGCAGATTTTTCGCACCGGGCACGTCGAGCCATCCCCGGAAGATATCGGCGGCCGCGTCGTTCCATGCGAGAACGTCCCAGCACCGGTCGAGCGCATAGGCAGGTGCCGCCACAGCAGCCACCGCCGCCTGCACCTGTGCTGCGGCATGGTGCGGCAACGGCTCGGCGCCGCGCTCCGGATCGCGCTTGCCCGCCAGATCGAAGAGATACGCCCGCTCAGCGCGCGACAGCCGCAACGCGCCGGCGACCGCGGCCAACGCACCCGCCGAAATCGACACTTCCCGCGCTTGCTCGATCCAGGTGTACCAGGTCGACGACAGCCCGCACAACTGCGCGACCTCTTCTCGCCTCAGTCCCGGCGTGCGACGTCGCCCGAGCAACGGCAGTCCGACCGCCGCAGGCGTCAGCCGCTCGCGATGCGCGCGCAGAAAGTCGCCCAGCGCGCGACGTTGGCGTGCATCATCGCCATGGGGAGCTGGCTCGCCCGACGCAGCGCCGGGACGAGGAACGGGAGTCGAATTGGGGGTAGTTTTCATACCAGGATAAATAGGTAACTTGTACCGGTATTAACGAACCATTATCGTGAGTCCCATCGATGTCGTGCAAGCCCTCGTGCGAAACATCGCCAAAGCCGACACGCCCCGCCCCACAGACCAAGGAGACTCGCCGTGAGCGATACCCCGCAATCCCACGCCGCCGCCGCGGCACCCGACGCCCATCAAGCTCACAATGCCGTTGTCACGGGCCAGTTCGGCCCTCAGGCGTCCGCCTACCTGACGAGCGCCAATCACGCTCAAGGTGCCGATCTGGAGCAACTCGCCGCGATGGCGCGCGCGCATCCCGACGCACAGGTGCTGGATCTGGGCTGCGGTGCGGGTCATGTGAGTTTCTTCACCGCGCCACACGTCGCGCGCGTGGTGGCCTACGACCTGTCGGCCGACATGCTCGGCGTGGTCGCGGCGGAAGCCGCAAAGCGCGGGCTGACGAACGTCGACACTCAACTCGGCGCGGCCGAATCGCTGCCGTTTGCCGACGCCAGTTTCGATCTCGTCTTCAGCCGCTACAGCGCCCATCACTGGGCCGACGTGGGCGCCGCGCTGCGCGAAATGCGCCGCGTGCTCAAGCCGGGCGGACGCGTGGCGATCTGCGACGTCGCCTCGACCGGCCAGCCGTTGTTCGACACGTACCTGCAAGCGGTGGAAGTGCTGCGCGACACCTCGCATGTGCGCGACTATGCGGCGAGCGAATGGATGACGATGGCGGCGGGCGCAGGCTTTTCGGTGGCATCGCTCACGCCCCGCACGCTCGATCTCGACTTCAAGACCTGGACGACTCGCATGCGCACACCAGCGTCCATGCAAGTCGCCATTCGCGCTTTGCAAACAGCGATGGCCGACGATGTGCGCCGTCACTTCAAGATTCAGGACGACGGCTCGTTCACGCTCGACACGCTCACGCTGGAACTCGTTGTCGGTTGAGCGCGTTGCCTTCCCGAATGCCGCCGGGGCATCCCCCGACATGGGCATCACACCCACGTCGGGCCCCCTGATCGTCTCGCGTCACTTTCGTTCTGCTTTGTTGACACCAATCCCATGGGATGGGCCCCGGGAAGACAACGTCCCCGGCGCAAACACGGGCGCGATCTGCCCTGAGACGTATTTCATTGCAACCCGCGCCGCCACCGATGGTGCGAAAAGCGCGCCGGGCGACTCGACCATATGCATGACGCGCAAAAACCGGCGGTAAATCGCCGCGTCGTCCACCGCCAGCCCAAGCAGTAATTCCACGTAACGTTGCATGAGCCGCGCTCGCCAGTGCGCTGCCCCCTTCTGCCTCGTCAGACGCAAATCGACGCCAGTCGAGAACGTCCATGCATGCCGTGCAACCTGCGCCAGTCCACGTTGCAACGTCAGACTCCCGGGCGCAGCATCAGCGCTGCGAAGTACGTACAGATGGGCGTCGAGGGCCACCGCACTGAGCGCGGCCACGGTCATGCCCTGCCCATAGACCGGGTTGAAACAGCAAGCGGCATCGCCCAACACCACGAACCCCTCGGGCCAGCGCTTCATCTCGCTGAAGTGCCTCACCCGGTTCTCGGTCTGACGAAAACGGCGAATCGGCGATACCGGCTCGGCGCTGGCCATCGCGTCGTGAAGTGTCGGCGCTCGCAGACTGCGGGCAAATGCCATGAAACCGTCTTCGTCGCCGGGAGGATAATCGCCGCCCACGCCCGTCAAGGTCACAATCCAGCGATTGCCCTCAATGGGGAAAAGCGTGCCGCTGCGCGGACAGTCCGGCGCACGGCCATGCACCACCAATGCCTGCCAATCTCGCCATGGCGAACGCTTCGGCACCGCGAAGAGGCGACTCGAATAGCCAACGCGGGCGTCGACAACCGTCTCTCGCGGCGTGTCGAAGCCAGCGGCTTTCAGCCACGATGGCGCGCGCGAATTGCGGCCGCTGGCGTCAACGACGAACGCGGCCGGCAACATCGAAACACTGCCGGCCTCCTCCGCCAATCCACCGCAACGTCGCCGAATCGTCACCCCGCAAACATGCGTTTGCGTTGCGTCGACGCTCAGCCCCGTGACCTCGCACCCTGGCATGACAGTGATACGCCGCTCGCCGAGCACACGTTGTCGCACCGCGAACTCAAGCAGGTCGCGGCTCGTCGACCAGGTGACGAAACCCTCGCCTGCGGGTGGCATCCAGCCCGCTGCCGAAAACCAGCGCACCGACCGGTACCAGTCGAGCTGCACCGCGCCGGCATCCAGCAACGCCTGACCCAGATCGGGAAAGAGTGCCTCGAGCGTGCGACGTCCACGCATGAGCAACTGATGTACGAATTGCCCTTGCGGTACGCCGGCCCGTGAAGCCGGCGTATCCGTGAGCTCGTCTCGTTCGAGAAGACAGACCTCTTCGAAATGCCCGGTCAGCATGTGGGCCGCAAGCAGCCCTGCCATGCCTGCCCCGATCACAATCGCCCGCGACGCGGCGGGTGCTGCCGGCCCCGGCATGACAAACGCAGACGTCGTTGAAGTCATGGCTTGCCTCACTATCGAAACCAGCGGTTCAATCCGCTCAGCGACGCCGGCACGTCGATCTGATGGGCAATCTGCCGGTGAAATGCCGGGAGCCGGCTCCAATGCAGCCCCGGACGCACATGGTGCGCAAGGTGATATCCATTGTTGAAAAACACGAGATTGAGCCAGGTGTTGGCCTTCGTGTGCGACGCCTTGAAGGGATCGCTCGAGTACAGATCGATATGGTCGTCATACGTCATGTGGATGAAGTTCACCCAGACCAGCACGATCGGTACGACAAAGAAGATGAGCGCATTACGCGGATCGTGAAGGAGCAAGCCGATCAGCACCGCATAGCTGGTTGCCACCTGCCAGAGACAGCGCCGGCGCAAACGCCGGGAAGTGCGCCCGATACGCAGCACGTGATAGTTGTACGTAAAAAAATAATGCGCGATGTACGCAAGTCTCGACATCCGGCGGCCGCCGGCGTCTATCCAGCGCGACGGGTCACGTTCCGGCTCGGTGTAATGCAGATGATGGCCGCGGCTATGATGCAGACGGAATTTCGCGGCGTACATGCCGGTTTGCAGCCACATGACCAATTCGATGAACCGGTTGCCCCAGGCGCTGGAGAACATCCCCACATGCGATTGGTTATGCACCGCAGTGGAGACCGCGATCTGGGGCAATAAGAGCAGTGCGGCCCATGCGACGGCCGTTCCCGGCGCACGCGCGAAAAGGTAGCCGGCGAACTGCGCGACCGCCGTCCCCGCCACCAGGGCAAGCGGGGCCAGATCCTCCTGATAATGCAGCCCTAACCAACGGGCGAGATGTCTCATGATGCCTCCTTGCAAAGCACGATCCCGAGCGGCAGGCGCGCCTCAATGAACCTCGCCAGTCGACATGTTGCGGCGCAGCCGGGCAAGCAGCGCAGGCGAAGAAAAGCTCCAGCGTGCATTCATCGTGCCCAGCGGACGGTCGAACTGCAGCCACTGACTCTCGCAAGCCAGCGCAGACAGGTGCTCGTGCCGATAAGTCTTGGCGACGATCACGAATCGCACCGACAGCGGAGCGCGCAATTCGGCAAAGTGCTCGAACACAACGTCCAACGAATTGAGCACGAAGGCCAGATCGTGTGAAACCTCATAGAAACGATGGGAAATAGCGGTCCCGACTTGTCGGGTCGCTTCGATGAGCATCAGACCTGGCACATGGTCCAGCGGATGCTCGAAGAAGAAGACGTGGTTCGGGTCGATGTGAAGCGTGGCGATAAAGCAGTCGTGGCCGTCTGGCGTGGCGTCGGCGCGCGTGATCGACGCAACGAAGACATTCGCCGGGTCCGTCTTGTGGACCAGTGTCTGATCCAGCTTACCGTTCATCGTGAGGGCTTCGGCACCGGTGCCGTCGGGCAGTACGGTCACGCGGCTCGTCAGGGGGGGCTGAAGGTTCATGGCGACTCCATTCAGAGGATTGCGGGGACGAAGACCCGTCGTCGCGGCTCGCGGCGACGCGCTGGAAAGTGAGTCACCTGAAGTTATGTCGACGCGTAGTCGCTGTACCCGACGTCGCGCGAGCGGCGTCTGCCACGTTCGCGAGCGCCATGGACAATGCGAGCCACGGCTTCCTGCGCCGAAAGCACACAAGCCTCGATCGATGCGCCGCGCAAATAATCGCCGGCGAACGACAGGCCGTCGATGGTGTGCCGGTGGTCATCGAGCAACGCCCTCAATCGATAATGATGTGGTGCGTATGCGCAAAGGCCGGGATCGAACAGGTGGGCAACGGCGTCGCGCCGATCTGCGCGTGCCACCGGAATATATTGACGAAGGGCTGCCTCGGCGAGATCGAGCAGCGCCCGGGCTTGCGCGCCATCGACATCGCCGCCGAGCCCGACACGTTCGATCAGTTCGCGGGCCTTGCGGCCACTGAACGTATAACGCACCGTGTCCAATCTATCGACGCCATAGGCGCCGGCATTGCTCAGCACCTGGTCCGGACCAAAAGACAGGCCACGGACCTGCGCCGAGAATATTGGCCGGCGATACGCGGCGACAACCACCAACACCGGGTAGTAGCGAATCCCGTCGAGTGCCGCCGCGAGTCCGGCATCGTGTTCGCGCAGCAGGTCGGCACTCACGCTTGCGGGCGTCGCGAGCACCACGTGGTCGTATTCCAGATCGCGCGTGCTACCGTCCGCATGACGTACCGACACGCCCCGTACCCGACCGTCGCGGACCACGATACGCTCGACGCGAACATCGCAACGAACCTGCATCGAAGCCGCCGCCGCGTCCACGAAGGTCTCCATGCCGTCCCGGAGCTGGTCATAGGTATCGAGCCACATGCCCAAATGGGTGCCGAAGTTGCCAAGGTGAATTTCGTCGGGCTCCGCGCCGTTCATTCGCACCGACATGGCCCGCACAACGGCGCGACAGAATGCAGGACTGAAATAGGCGTCGAGTGGCGAATCGTCGGTGCGTCGGGCCAGCCTTGCAAACGATGGGCCGTCGAGAAACCGATTTCGTGCGTCGAACCATACCCGCAGGCAAAGTCCGCCCAGACGCAAGGCGTCTGCCGTGGGACAGCCTCGCAGGTAGGCAAAGGTGCTGCCTAGCCGACGCGTGCTGTCCAACGTGACAATCCGCCCGTCGCGCACGCGCGACGTGTTGATGCCGAAGGGTTCGAATCCAAATGGACCGAGCTCGCGAGCGAGCGCACGAAATCGCTCGTAGTGCCGACCGATGTTCTTGCCGCCAAGATCGATCCTGCCCCCGTCGAGCGTGGCGCCGCATATTCGGCCGCCCAGCGTCGCTCGACGTTCGATCAGCTCAGCGGGAATTCCGGCCTTGCGCAGATAATGCGCGGTCGCGATTCCGGAGATGCCGCCACCAACGACGGCGCATGCCGCAGTGGTTGTCATCGTAGAGCCCCCCGCATGTTCATCGGACATGCTTCAAGTGTCGAGACAATGACACTTGAATGTCACGACATCCTAAGCATAGTCAAACGAAACCATCCGCCTGTATCTCTTAGCGGGGTAACTCATAGTGCTCAATCGCGAGCATCGGAGCCCGCTCATTTTTTGCCAGCGCGGTTGCCATTGCTTAGGATGACGAACTTTACGATGTCGTCGGGCAAGCGTGCTTTGTCGAAAAACAAGAAGGGCCGGGTTCTGCCATATGCAGAACCCGGCCCTCGGCACATCGACGTTGTGCACGAACCTTATGTCTTCAGGGCTTCTCCTCGCTTCGCACGCGACCGACGCGGTTACTGCACGCGCGTCGGTCCATCGCTATCGTTGGCACCGCTGATCTCGGCGGCGCCAGCGAGCAACGCCACATAGTGACGTAACGCGCGCGCTCGCGCCTGGTCATACAACTGCGCCGCAATGCGATCGGCCACCCGCTCGAAAGGTGGCATGCGCCCTTTCATCCGACGCTCGATACGCACGACGTGAAAGCCGTAGCGTGTGTTCACGAGCCTTGGCAATACCCCCAGCCGATCCCCGCAGAACAGCACCAGCTCGAACTCCGGCGCGCCGCTACCGCGGGCGAGCATACCCAGACTTCCTCCTGTGCGTCCCGATGGACAATCCGACATCGATTGCGCCACCGACTCGAACGAGGCCGGCTCGGCGAGCACCGCGTCCAGGGCGGACTGTGCGCGCGACAACGTGCTGGACAGGGGCACGCCGGCCGACAGCGCAAACAGAATATGACTCGCCTGCACCTTGTCGCCAACGCGGAACTGCCCGGCATGCTCATGGAAATAAGCCCGACATTCGGCTTCGGTCGGACGGCGCACCTGTACGTCACGCGTGAACAGCGCGTCGACGATGGCGTCGTCGCTCGCGCTTTCGTCATCGGTATCGGCCAGCAGCCGCAAGTCCCGCGCGCGCTGACGCAATAACTCCCGGCTGACGAGCGCACGCTGAGCCGCCGCCTCCGGATCGGCCGCGTCTCGATGCAGATCGATCTCATCGGCGACGCGGCGTGCGTCGATGACAATCCCGTTGACACTCAAAGACATGACGGACTCCCACGAAAACGTTCACTGCCACCGGCCACGTGCGCTCGCCGGCACGCACTTCGGCGTGCCGATCGCCTGTCGTCAGAATTCGTTCTGAATTCGACGGTAGGCGCGGGCGAGTTGCACATTCGTGCGGCTCACCGATTCGGAGAACTCGCGCGCATCGACGGTGACTTTCGGAATGGTCGCGAGATCGGTCTCGCGGCTGATGTGTGTGGTCGAGGGAATGTAGAAATTCTCGGGAATGTCGCGCCCGTCGACCACACTGTTGTGCCGCACTACCACGCCGTCGTGCACGACGCAGTTGAACAGCACCGAATTGAAACCGATGAAGACGTTGTTGCCGATGACACAGGGCCCGTGCACGATGGAGCGATGGGCAATCGATGTGTTCTCGCCAATGGAAACGCGTGCGCCGTCTTTCGAGTGGATCACGACCCCGTCCTGGATATTGGAGTTGGCGCCGATCACAATCGGCTCCATCTTGCCGTTCTCATCGACTTCATCGGCACGCAATACGGCATAAGGTCCGATGAAGACGTTCTCGCCGACGATAATCTGGCCGCACAAAATGGCCGTGGGATCGACGAACGAGGTCTCGTGCACCACGGGGTAGTCCCCGCGCGGATTCTTTCGCAACATTCTCAGGTAACTCCAGACCGCTCGCTCGTACGCCGGGTTGCGACAGGGCGTCGCGCGTCCTGCACGACACACGCTGCCTGAGCTGACCACGTCGGATACGCCCTGTGGGCGAGCGGGGGAAAGGGAACACGGACGGGCGCCGTGATGCGGATTCTCTCACCGCCGCGAACGGTATATCGAAGTTGTAGGCGATGAGAGACAGAAAGGCAAATGCGCGCGATGACGGTGCGCGCCCCCGTTGCGCGCCGCACACACCCGCATGCGGCGCCCGAAAATTTAATGCAGCGGGCGCGTTGCCGCCACCTGCGAATCGTTCGCGGTGCCGGTCGGACGACCACGCCAGTAACCCGCGAGCAACGATCCCGAAAGGTTGTGCCAGACGGAGAAGAGCGCCCCCGGCAGGGCGGCCAGCGGCGTGAAGTAAATCTTGCCGAGCGTGGCGGCCAGCCCCGAGTTCTGCATGCCGACTTCGATCGCCAGCGTGCGGCAAATCGATTCGTCGAACCCCAGCAGACGCCCGCCCCAATAGCCGCCGAGCAGACCCAGACCGTTGTGCAGGATCACGCCCGCCATGACCAACGGCCCGACCGTCGCGATATTGCCCTGGTTCGCACCGACCACCGCGCCGATGATGAGCACGATCGCGACCATCGAGACCAGCGGCAGATACCCTTCGACAGCACGCACCGCACGCCCGAGATAACGGTTGATGAGCAGCCCCGCGCCAATCGGCAGCGCCACGATCTGAAGAATCGACAGCAGCATGCCCTCCACATCCACCACGATCGACGCATCGACGTACAGGCGCGTGAGCAGTGGGGTTGCGAACACACCGACGAGCGTCGACATCGCGCTGATCGTGACCGACAGGGCCACGTCGCCACGAGCGAGATAGATCATGACATTCGACGCCGTACCACTCGCCACGCTGCCGACGAGCACCATGCCGGCCGTGAGATCGGGCGGCATGTGCAACACGCGCGCAATGATCCAGGCCGCCAGCGGCATCACGAGATAGTGCAGCACCACGCCCGCCACAATCGGAGCGGGACGCGTGAATACACGCTTGAAGTCGTCGAAGGTCAGCGTCACGCCCATCGCGAACATCACGATCGTCAGAAGCGCCGTGACGTGCGGCGTAATGCCGGAGAAGCTGCCGGGCGAGTAAAAGGCGAAAACGGACAGCAGCAGAGCCCACAACGGGAACAGCCGGGTAACACGGGCGATCATGAAATCCTCGGAGAACGGGAAGACGGCGCGTGCGCTGGCAAGCCGGTGCGCCGGGGATTCCAGGAGGATCCCCGGCGTCATCGCTGCCGCCATGCCCGAGCCGTCGGGCGCAAAAAGTTAATATTTTACTTATTTTGCGCAGCCCGCCCCTCCGGGACTGTCCGGATGACGCTGGCCGGTGCGAATCGCGGGCGTCGCGAGAATCGTGGATCACGCCGCGACGTCGCATCGCCACTGCACGGATACCGAACGCGCAACTCAAATTCATCGGAATGTTGAGCTGCGCGCGCATCGTCGATACCGTTGCGAACGCTTAGTCGCGTTTCGGTTTGCCCATCAGCAGGGCACCGCCGACGCCATCGCGACGCGCCGGGCGCGGACCGCGCTGGGCGAAGTCGCCTCGCTCGCCACCACCGCCCTGACCGCGCGGTGCGTTCTGCGAACTGCGGCCATCCTGACCCTGACGCGGCGTGCCGGAACCCTGTGCAGCACGCGCGGGGGCGCGCTGCGCATCGCCCTGACGCTTGGGTGCCGGCTGGCGCGGCTGACCGGCATTTCCGGCGTTTCCGGCACTCACGCCGGTACCGGCCTTGCCACCATTGCCACCCTGACGGCCACCGCGATCGCCTTCGCGACGCGGCTTCGCTTCACGGGCTTCGCGCGGTGCGCGTGCCGGTTGACGTGCCTCGTCACCACCGCTGCGTCCACCGCGTCCGCCACCGGCACCACGGCCTTGTTGGGCCTTGCGAATCGGCTGCGCCACGGCGTGCGGGTCCGGCTCGAAGCCCGGAATCACTTCGCGCTCGATGGTGCGCTTGATGAGACGCTCGATCTGCGTGAGCAGTTGGTGTTCGTCCACGCACACGAGCGATACGGCTTCACCGTTCGCACCCGCGCGGCCCGTGCGGCCGATACGGTGCACGTAATCTTCCGCCACTTCCGGCAGATCGAAGTTGACCACATGCGGCAGTTGGTCGATATCGATGCCGCGCGCCGCGATATCGGTCGCGACCAGCACTTGCAGCGTGCCGCTCTTGAATTCGGCGAGCGCACGCGTGCGCGCGCCCTGACTCTTGTTACCGTGAATGGCCAGCGCGGGAATGCCGCCCTTCGTCAATTGTTCGGCCAGACGGTTCGCGCCGTGCTTGGTGCGCGTGAACACGAGCACCTGGAACCAGTTGTGCTCGCGCACGAGGTGTTCGAGCAACTCGCGCTTGCGGTCGCGATCGACCGGGTGAATCTTCTGCGCGACAGTCTCGGCGGTCGTGTTGCGACGTGCCACTTCGATGAGCGCCGGCGACTTGAGCAGACCGTCGGCCAGCTGCTTGATCTCGTCGGAGAACGTGGCCGAGAACAACAGGTTCTGACGTTTCGCGGGCAGCACCGCCAGCACGCGGCGGATATCGCGAATGAAGCCCATGTCGAGCATGCGGTCGGCCTCGTCCAGTACGAGAATCTCGACAGCGGACAGATCGACCGTCTTCTGCTGCATGTGATCGAGCAGACGACCCGGTGTGGCGACGAGAATATCCACGCCGCGTGCCAGTTGCTTGACCTGCGGCACCATCGACACACCGCCGAACACGGTCATGGAGGTCAGGCGCAGGTATTTGCCGTATTGCGTGACGCTTTCCTCGACCTGTGCGGCCAGTTCGCGCGTGGGGGTCAGCACGAGGGCGCGCACGGGGCGCTTGCCGTTCGCGGCCGCAGGGCGTGCGCGCGAAGCCAGCATCTGCAGGATCGGCAGCGTGAAGCCTGCCGTTTTACCGGTCCCGGTCTGAGCACCGGCGAGAAGATCGCCGCCTTGCAGGACGGCCGGAATCGCTTGCAGTTGAATCGGAGTCGGAGCGGTATAACCGAGATCGGCAACCGCACGCAGGATGTCGGCCGACAGGCCGAGCGTTTCAAAAGACATATAAAGACCAATGCGCGGACTCCACGATGTGTGTCCCCGCGCGTATCGATGTTGTTTATTTTTGGTGGAATGCCCGCGTCGGGCGTGCGACGGGCATCGCGCTCATATGGGCGACGCGCCTGAAGACGCCGGCAAGACGACCCGCCGGCGATGAAATCAAGCGGCTTGGCGGGCGAGGCCGTCGCGGGTACGGCCGTGTCTTGAAAGGGCGTAGTTTACCATGTGCCCTTTCCCAAGTCAGTTGGCATCGACGTTTGTGCCTCCCGCGGCCCTCAATATTCGGAGAATCCACCGCGCGTGCGCGTGCCCCGACCGAGCCGTTACACTGACGTCATTGCCCCGCCACCCCTGCCGCCTGCCCCGTGCGATTCGACCTGACCGATCTGCGTCTTTGCCTGCTGGTTGCCGAAGCCGGCAGCATCACCGGCGGCGCCGAACGCGCCCATCTGACGCTGGCCTCTGCCAGTGCGCGCATTCGGGGTCTGGAGGAGACGCTGGGCGTCGCGCTGTTCATGCGTCACCGTCAGGGGGTCATCCCAACGCCCGCCGGACGCGCCCTGCTCGCCCACGCCCGGCGCGTGCTCGCGCAGATCGAGCAGATGCGCGGCGAATTGGGCGAATACGCGGCCGGCCTCAAGGGCAATGTGCGCATCGCCTCCAACACCGTTGCGATGTCCGAATTCCTGCCCGATCTGCTGGGCGCGTTCCTCGCCGAACATCCGAACGTCGAAATCTCCCTGCGCGAGCAGACGAGCCCTGCCGTCGTGCAGGCCGTCCTCGAGGGCGCGGCCGATATTGGCGTCGTCTCGGACTGGATCGAGTTGACGGGACTCGAGACGGTGCCGTTCCGGCAAGACCGGCTGGTCGTGGTCACCCCGCCGGGACATGCACTGGCCGCACAACGCGCCCCTCATGCCCCCCATGCCCTTCATACGCCGCACGAAGTGGCCTTCATCGACGTACTGGACTCCGAGTTCATCGGACTGCCCGAGCAAAGTGCGCTAGCCGAGCATCTGGACGGTCACGCCAAACGTGCCGGACGCCCCCTGCGCTACCGCCTGCGCCTGCGAGACTTCGACAGTCTGTGCCGTGCCGTGGCCACCGGTGCCGCGCTGGGTATCGTGCCGCTGAGCGCCGCCCGACGCTCGGCCGCGTCGCTGGGCATCGGCATCGTGCCGCTCTCGGACCCGTGGGCGCTGCGCACGCTGGTGCTGTGCGTGCGCGATCGCGACGCCCTGCCCGTCTACGCGCGGCAACTGCTCGAACGGCTGGCCACGCCAGTCGCCACAAACGAAAACGGCACGACTTGAGCGTCGTGCCGTTTTGCCAACCCGCCAACCTTGCCAACTTTCCCCTACCCGTTCAGGCGGAAAAACGCAGCAATGAGTCTTACATCGCCGCCGGCGTCGAGGCCTCGCGCCCGCGCAGCAGCGCGTACAGAATGATGGCGCCGAACGTCGCGCAACCGATGCCGCCCAGCGAGAAACTGCCGAACTTCAGCGTGAAGTCGCCCGCGCCGAGCACCAGCGTGACGGCCGCCACGATCAGGTTGCGGTTATCCGAGAAGTCGACCTTGTTCTGCACCCAGATGCGCGCACCGGCCACCGTGATCAGGCCGAACACCACGATCGACACGCCGCCGAGCACCGGCCCCGGAATCGTCTGAATGACGGCGCCGAACTTCGGCGAGAAACCCAGCACCAGCGCAATCACGGCCGCCACGGCGAAGACCACCGTCGAATAGATCTTGGTGACGGCCATCACGCCGATGTTCTCGGCATACGTCGTCACCCCCGTGCCGCCGACACTGCCCGACACGATGGTCGCCAGCCCGTCGCCGAGGAACGCACGGCCCATGTAGCGGTCGAGGTTCTGCCCGGTCATGGCGCTCACCGCCTTGATGTGCCCCAGGTTCTCCGCCACCAGAATGATGGCGATGGGCGCGAGCAGCACCATGGCTTCGGCCTTGAACACCGGTGCGGCGAAATGCGGCAGGCCAAACCATGCCGCGTTGGCTACGATGGAGAAGTCGATCGGCTTGCCCAGCCCCATGCCGTTGGTCAGCACGGCGTAAAGCACATAGGCCAGCAACAGGCCCACGAGAATCAGCAGGCGCTGCACCATGCCGCGAGCAAACACGGCGACCAGCCCCACGCACAGCACCGTCGCGAGCGCCATCCACGTATCGAAGCTGGTGGCCGACACCCCCTTCACGGCGACCGGTGCGAGGTTCAGGCCGATCACGGCCACGACCGCGCCCGTCACGACCGGCGGCATGAGCGCCTCGATCCAGCGTGTGCCGACGACCATCACGATCAGACCGATGATGGCGTAAAGCACGCCGCACGCAATGATGCCGCCGAGCGCCACCGGGATATTCAGGTTCGGACCGCTGCCGGCATAGCCCGTCACCGAAATGACGAGACCGATGAACGCGAAACTCGAGCCGAGATAGCTCGGCACGCGCCCGCCCACGAGCACGAAGAACAGCAATGTGCCGATGCCCGACATGAAGATCGCGAGATTCGGGTCGAAGCCCATGAGCAGCGGTGCGAGCACGGTCGAGCCGAACATGGCGACCACGTGCTGCACCCCCATCGCAATGGTCTGCGGCCAGGGCAGGCGCTCATCGGGGGCGATCACGCGGCCCGAGCCCGTGTCCTGTTGCTGCCACTTCGGGAAATAACCCTCAGCCATGTCGATCTTCTCCTGTGTGCCGTACCGTATCTGACGGGACGTGCGGAACGTGGGTCGATGGGAAAACTGGCGGCAGTGTACGGAGCGCCCGCACGGAAGGCAAGGCGAGAAAATGCGGCGCCCCCGGCGGCGCCCGAATATGTTGGCCCGGCCCGACAACCGGGCGTCAGCGCTTGGCGAGCCCCTTGAGAATCACGTCGGCCAATCCGGCGTAATTACCGTCGAAATGGTGGCCGCCCGGCATCTTCACGACCTGAACCCGCTTGGGATCGAGTCCCGGGCAGTTGCTGTCGTCCTCGTCGGCGCCGTAGACGCACATTGCCATGCCGTCGGGCAGGCGCTCGACCTCCGGACGAATCGGCAGCCCGTTCTGGCTGGACATCACCCAGTTGGTCATGCGGAATTCGAAATCCGCTTTCTGGCCGAGCCCCATCAGCACGAGCAATCCGACACGCTCGCGGGCCACCGGGGACAGACGATTGACCATGAATGGCAACACGTCGGCGCCTTGCGAATAGCCGATGAGAATCACCCGCTTCTTGTTCCAGCGGGTTTGATAGAAGCGCATGAGACGGTCGATATCGAGCGCGCCGGACGCCGGGGTGCGCGCCGACCAGAAATAGCGCAACGAATCGACCCCCACCACGGGAATGCCGTGCGCCGACAGTGCACTAGCGACGTCGCGGTCCAGACCGGCCCAGCCGCCGTCACCCGACATCAGGATGGCAAAGGTATCGGCCATGTTCGCGGCAGGCTTGCCCGTGGCCGGCACCTCGACGACAGGCAGGTCGGCGACCGCCGCAGGCGGCCGGGCGGTGCCCGCCACATGATGCGCGTTCAGACGGCGGAACGCGTTCTTGTACTGCGTCACCCAATCGGCCAGCACGGGTGTGGACGGCGCTCCGCCGGCGGTGGCCGTGCTAGACGTATCGATGGCGCCCAGACTGCCGGCAAGACCGCCGACGAGCCACGTCGAATTCGGCGTGCGCGCGGCAAATTCCTGCGCCATCCGGTCCGAACAGCGTGGGGCGCGCCCGGCAGGGCCGCCGACCGGGCCGCCCATCGTCATCCACGGGGCACTCATGACCGGCGCGGGCAGCAAGCGCATCGGCGCGCCACCGGCCGTGTGCGTGATGCCGCGTCCGAAATGCACACCTTCGCCCTGACACAACGGCCGCGACATCGGCAGTACCGGACAGAAATCGACGGACAACGCGCCCGAGAAGGTATCGCTACCCGCCTGCGCGAGCATCGCGTAGGCGAACGTGCCGCCCACGCCGTCGCCGACCAGGATCGGCGGGGTGTAGCCGGGCAGCTTCACCGCCGCTTCGACCCATCGGCCGAAATTATCGAGGTCACCCGCCGCGTAGACGCAGGCGATGTCGTCTTTGGTGTAGTTCGCCATCAGGCGCGCCGTGTCGATGCCAGCGACCAGCGCGCCCGTATCGGCGAGTGCGCGGGCCATTCGTTCGGCGCGCGGGGTCCATCCGTCGTCGTCCGAGAAGAACAGCACCGTCGCGTTCGGATCGCCCTGCGGACGGAAGATGGGGACGTTCTCGAAGCGGCCGTGCGTCATGATCTCCGGCGCCGCGTTGCCGGCCCCCCGGAACGCCGCAGCTCCCGCGGCAGCCGCCGCCGCTTGCGGCATCACCGGCGCGGGCACGCTCGACGCCGCCGCCGGGGGCTGTGCAACCGGCCCCGCCTTGGGGGCGGGCTTGAGCACGTTGGGACGCGATGCCGCCACCTCTGCGCCCGGTGCCGCTCCCGTGGGCGTCGAGAACTGGGCCAGTCCGGCAAGCGGTGTCATCGTGACGACGCAAGCGGCGGCACTTGCCGCGATGCGCCGTGCCCAGCGGGGTGCGCGGGGGTCGTTCGCGCGAATGCGCGAACTCGCATGGCCTTCGCTCGACTTGCCGCGCGTCACGCTCGTGTGCCCTGTCATTTGGTCATCATCCCTTTCCAGCCACCGCCCACGAGCGCCGCCACGTCGGCGAGTGTGAGCATCGGTGCGATTCCGCCCGGCGTCATCAGATAACGCGCCTCCCATTGCGGATCGAATTTGTCCTTGAAACTGCGCAGCCCGCGGAAGTTATAGAAGCGGGCGCCGTGCGCAAACATCATGCGCCCGAAGCGATGCCAGCGAGGCGCAAGCTGATGCGTCTCCATGCCCGACATCGGCGCCATTCCCAGGCCGAAACGCTGGTAACCCTGCGCCTTGAAATGCAGCATCAGCTTCGCGAACAGGAAGTCCATCGTGCCCGGCGGGGCGTCGGGTACCTGTCGCATCAGATCGATGCTCGCCTCGATGCGCTGCACGTCGGGACACATCAGCGTGGCAAATGCCACGAGGCGCTCCTCGCGACGCACGAGCGCCACCGGTTGCCGCGCGACGTAAGCGTCGTCGAACGCGCCGAGCGAGAAGCCCTTCTCCCGCGTGTGCTGCCGCGCGAGCCATGCATCCGATACCCGGCGCATTTCCGCGATGTGCGGCGTCACGGCCTCGGGCGGCACGATCTCCAGTGTCAGCCCTTCGCGTTCGCCACGCGTCACGCCATGCCGTAGATTCGCTCGCCGCCCCCCCTGAAGACTGAACTCGGGCAACGAGACGAACGCCTCCTCGCCCAGCTTGAAGGCGCGCAATCCGGCATCGATATAGAGCGGCAGTGCGTGCGGGCGTGTCTTATAGAAAGCGGCGCGTCCGCCGTGCGCATCGGCCAGTTCGATGAAGCGCCAGATCAGCTCCGGCCACTCCTTCTGATCGCCGACCGGATCGGAGAGCGATATCCACGAGCGGCGATGCTTCGCATACATGATGAAAGCGTTGCCCGACGGGGAGAACAGGAAGCTCTTGTCGCCCATCAGCGCGAGACACGCATCGGCGGCGGGTTGCTTGCGAATGACGGCAAGTGCGCGCGCCAGTTCCTCCTCGCTCGCGGGCACCAGCGCGCCGGGCGACTGCCGCAGCAGTTGCCACAATGACAACCCCAGTCCGATCACGGCCACGACCATCAGCGCACGCATCGAGCGCGGAGCGTCGCCGTCGAACGTGAATTGCCACCAGAGCTGGTTCGCATACCCCACGCGCCGGTACGACATGAACATCAGCCAGGTACACGCGCCCAGCACCGAGAGCACCGCAATGATCCAGCCCGGCTCGAATGTCTGCGTGAAGAGCGACGAGCGCCGGTCGAACTGCTTGCGCGAGACCAGCAGCAACGTGGCGAGTACGGCGAGGACAAAACACTCCGAGAGCGCAATGCCCTTAGGAATCGCCAGCACCGCCGCAACGATCGTCAGTCCGAGCGAGCCCCACCAGGCCGCGTCGAGCCTGTGCAGCAAACCTCGTGCGAGGAACAGCATGGACAGCCCGGCCACGCTGCCGAGCAAGTGCGATACCTCCACGAGGAACAACGGCACATGGGCCCGCAGGAAGTCCTCGGCATCACGCGTGGCGGGCGTCACGCCCGAGATCAGCAGCATGACCCCGGCAACGAGGGTCAGCGCCGCCAGCAGGCCCGGGAAGAGGCGCACGGCCGCGCGCCCGATCGGTGCCGCCGGCCCTCGTCGCAATTCGAACCCGGCGAGCAGGCACGCGGCAAGCATCAGCGGCAGCAGGTAATAGATCCCGCGATAGAGCACCAGCGCGCCCGCCACGTGACTGATGGGGGCGTGGCCATTCGTCGCCAGAAGAATCACGGCCTCGAATACGCCGACGCCGCCTGGCACATGGCTGAGCACGCCAAGCGCCATGGCGATCGCGTAGAAGACGACGAAGGTCGGCAGATCGACCACGCCCGCAGGCAGCAGACACCACAGCGCGGCAGCGGCCATGCCCAGATCGGCGGCGGAGATCAGCAACTGACGCAACGCGAGACGAATCGGCGGCAGCGGAATCGCCCAGCGGCCGAAGACCGATACCGAGCGCTTGCGCACGCACAGCACGAGGAACGCGCCCGCGCCGGCCAGCAGCAAGACAGCGAACAGTTGCAGCATCCACGCGGGAATCGGCACCAGCGCCGAGACGCGCGATGCGCCCCACAACATCCCGAGCGAGCCGAACACCGTCATGCCAAGTCCGAAAGCGCCCGCGTTGAACGCCACAGCCTGCGCGACCTTCGAGGCGTCGATCCCCGCGGCGGCGTACATCCGCATGCGCACGGTGCCGCCAGTGAGCACCCCGAGGCCAACGGAGTTACCCAGGGCATAGGCAATGAACGACGTGAGCACGACGGTCGAGCGTTTGACCGTCACCCCGGCAAAGCGAAGCCCCGAAATGTCGTACCCGGTGAGGGCCGCGTAGCTCGCCAGGGTTGCCAGCATGGCAAGCACCAGCCGCGTCACGGGCGTGTCGTGAATCGCGGCGACGATGTTGTCGTAATGCACGTGACGCAGCATGTGATGCAACGCGTCGAACACGAACAGACCGAGCAGCGCCACGCCGGCCACGATCAGCCAGGGGCGCGCAGCGCTCCAGGGAAAGCGTCTGAGCCAGCGCAGGGGGGCGGGCAGCGCGAGCCACGCGGCCTCGACCGGTGGCATCAGGGGCTCAGGCGGGTTGTCACCTGCCCCGCCGGCGACGGATGCCGCAGCGCTGGGCCCACCGGTGGCCATCGGCAGCGCCTCGGGGGAACGTGCATCGGCGGGCCGGCTCGGGCGCGCACGGGAGGGTTCTGTCATCTATCGGTCGAGCCTTCGGCCAGCACGACGCCTTCTACGGGACGCCGCCCCTACGGCCTATGGGCGAGTCGGAGCCTGTCTGGGGGATAGCTTACACCGCGATGCGTGACAGGTCTTGTCGGTGACGGCTGACAAAACGGCCGCGATGCCCCGCCGAGGGGCGCACAGCGGGCGGTTTCACGTAATCCCTCGCGGTACAAGAAGGTTTTGACGGCGCGCTATCGGTAACCGTCCGCGCGCCGCCCTCGCCCGACGGGGCCCCGACCGGGGCGATTGCGTCCGACTATGGGCGCGTCACCGCGATACGTGCAACTTAATGTAAAATGCCGGGTTTTTACTAGGTACTTGAACGAAGTTTTTCCTAAACTTCGATTTTGAAGAACGCCGCAATGCGGCACGTGCGCACACCGAACCATTCCGACTCCGAAGAGAGTCGTTTCGCGGTTCGAAGCATCGTGCGCGGGGGGAGTTGAAATGAATGTCGAACGGCATTGCCGTCCGGCAGGGGCACGTCTGAACACGCCGTTGGCATGGCGACGCAATTCGCCTGCCATCGTGCGCGCTACGGGTCGATGCGGTGCGTCTGTACGCCGCTCGGTCATGGGTGCTCTGCTGGGCATTGCCACGCTGATGATGGCGAGTCATGCGAGCGCACAAACCGCGTCGCCGGCGAGTGCGGCGAGCGCGGCCAGTGCGGCGAACACGGGCAGCGCCGTCGTTGCGCTACCGTCGTCCGGCGCAGCCACGCCGATCAGGCCGGCCGTTCCGATCGGGCAGTCGACCATCGCGCAGGGTGTGGCGCAGCTCAAGGAGCGTTACAACCTGTCGCATGTGTGGTTGCGCACCGAGTCCGATGCCGGCGGGGTGCTCGAGGCGGCCACGTCGGGAGACGAGGTCCAGCAGTTGTTGCCCGTCGCCAGCCTGTCGAAGTCGGTCACGGCCATCGGCATCGCCCTGCTCGTGCAACAGGGCAAGCTCTCGCTCGACGCCAGGCTCGGCGATCTGCTCGACGCCTATTCGAAAGCCCACGGCAAGCCACTCGATCCGTCGCTGCGCGACTTGACCGTGCGGCGTCTGCTCGCACATCGCGCGGGCCTTGCCACGAACGGCTATAACGATCCCGTCAACGGCTTGTTCAGCGGGCTGGCGATCCGGCGCGTTGGCGGTAGTGCCGACTTCTTCAACTATCTTGATGCCGGCGACGCCGCACACTCGAGCGGCAAGACGGATTTCGTCTACTCCAACGTGTCGTATCTGCTGCTTGGCATGGTGATCGAAGCCGTTTCCGGCGAAGACTACAAGGACTACTGCGAGAAGCACATCTTCGCGCCGCTCGGGGTGACGGACGCCAAGCTGCCCGATAGCTGGCGTCTGCTGGCGCCATTCGCCGGGTGGCAGATGTCGACGGGTGCGTTGCTCAAGGTGTGGAACGTGTTCGACATCCGCCATCCGAGTCTGCTCAGCGAGAAGACGTTGCGAGCGCTGTTGCTCGACAAGCAGTCGGGGCCGGTCAACGCCGATCGCGACGTGTATTACACGCTCGGCGTGTTCCTGCTGGCGGGGTCGGGTGAGCGCAGTTATCGCATCAGTCACGACGGCATTGCCGACTTCTTCCGCACGCAATCGACCTATTACACGGTGGTGGAAAAGACCGTGCCCGGCGATAGCTGGGCGCTCGTGGTGTCGCCGATTCCATCGCGCGGCCAGTTCGGGGCCATTCAGCGCGACGTCCGCCGGATCATTCGTCAGGCGCGGCTGGTGCCCTGAGGTCGATGGCGGCAGCGTCTGCGTTCACGTCGGGGTTGCCGAAGTCGCACACGAACTTGCCGGCAATGAGCGCGCGTTTCTGCGATGCACTCAGTTGCTTGATGCGGTACTCGGCGCGCGAGGCTGCCGCGCGGTCGGCAAACGTCAACGAGAGCAGCACGCGCGAGGGTGGGTAGGCACGCGTGAAGCGCGCGCCTTTGCCCGCGACGTGCGCTGCGTAGCGTGCGTCCACGTCGACGGTGATGCCTGTGTAGATGCGTCCGCCTGCACACTCCAGCAGGTAGAGGAACCACGGCTTTGGCGTTGCGGTGGTCATGACGTTGTTCGTTCCAGACGCGCGAGCGTTTCCTGCATCAGTTCATGAAAGGTCATGTGAGATCGGCGCTCACGCAAGATCGCTGTGGAGATTTCATCGCGTGCGGGCGAACCGAATTATGGCGCATGAGGCTCGACGTCGCCTACGAAACCAGCGGAGAACTCGACTTGTCGTCCGATGAGCGTTACATTGCCGCCGCGACTTCAGACATCACAAGACACCAGCCATCTCATCGCCCTCCTCTGACTAACGTCTCTCCTTCGATGCCATCTCCCTGTTGAGCGGGAACGCATCGTCAATTCCCGCAACATCCGCGCGCGACCACACCTCTGAAGCACCAAACAAAATACAAATCGGGGCAATCTTTGACATTTGTATCCAATTGGATACAATCCGCATGTACGTCATCAATCAAAGTCGAGCATTCCGCACATGGCTGAAAGGGCTTCGAGATACCGCGGCCAAGGCGAGAATCCTTGTGCGCATCAAGCGTGCCGAGATGGGAAACTTTGGCGATACCAAATCACTCGGGGCGGGCCTTTGGGAAATGCGAATCGATGTTGGCGCCGGATATCGCGTGTATTACGGGCAGGATGAAGCGCTAACCTACCTGCTCGTATGCGGAGGAGACAAGTCGACCCAATCGGCCGATATAGCACGCGCGAAAATCGTGTGGGCCAACGTCAAGAAGGAGTCATCAAGATGAGTCACCCCGACATTACACGCTTCGATGCATCGGAGTATCTGGACAATGACGACATGATCGCCGAGTACCTCAATGCAGCGCTCGATGAAAATGACGCCGCAACCTTTCTCTCTGCTGTCGCCGACGTTGCGAAAGCAAAAGGCATGACGCAAGTCGCGCTGGCCGCCGGCCTCGGGCGAGAAAGTCTGTACAAGGCGCTCGCTCCAAACGCGCAGCCTCGCTTCTTCACGATACTGCGCGTGATGCATGCGTTAGGCGTCACGTTTTCCGCCGTCCCCAATCGAACCGCTCACGGTTGAATGCGAACGAGCCTCAACGTCATGTTCTGGTAGCAAGCAACACTCCGTACCGCCCCCCCCTTTCTGGCCCATCATCAAAACGACAAGCGCCATGACCGAATCTGCTTCGCCCGAGACACCGAACCTGCCGTGCGCTGCCGACCTGCTGCGTCGCGAGCGATTGCGTGCCCGCTGGCGCGCGCTTGGCGGTTATGCCGCCTATGCGTTGCTCGCGCTGGCGCTATGGGCGGCGAGCCATGGCAGCGCCACGCTCGGGTTATCGCCCACGGCGGCGCAGGCGGCCGTGCTCGTGCTGTTCACCATCGGCGCGTGGGCGTTCGGCATGTTCCCCGAGCCGATCACCACGCTGACGTTCTTCCTGCTCGCCGTACTGCTTCACGTCGCGAAACCGGAAGTGATCTTCGCAGGGTTTCATTCCGCTGCGTGGTGGCTCGTCTTCGGCGGTGCCGTCACCGGCATTGCCGTGCGCACGACCGGACTCGGTTCGCGTCTCGCGGCCACGGTCTTCGCGCTCAAGCGCCCCACCTATGCGCGCTACGTGGCCTCCGTGATGGTCGCGTGTGTCGGACTGGCCTTCGTCATGCCATCGACGACCGGACGCATTCTGCTGCTTATCCCCATCGTGCTCGCCCTCGCCGAGCGCATCGGCCTCACCGAAGGACGACGTGGGCGCACCGGCCTCGTGATGACCGTCGCCGCCGCGAGCTATATGCCGCCCACGACGATCCTGCCCGCGAACATTCCGAACAGTGTGCTCATGGGGGCGGCAGATTCGTTCTACGGCGTGAAGCTGCATTACGCACCCTACCTGCTGTTGCACTTCCCGGTACTCGGCGCGCTCAAGGCCGCCATTCTGGTGTGGGTTATCTGTCGCCTGTTCCCGGACGACGGGCCCCTCACCAACGTGTCCTCGTCCTCAGATGCACCGCCGCCGCTCTCCGGCGACGCCCGCCGCCTGTCGGTTCTGCTCGCGCTCGCCCTCGCCGGTTTCGCCACCGACGCCTGGCATGGCATTTCCCCCGCGTGGATCTCCGTGGCAGCCGCCATCGTCTGCCTGCTGCCCGCGATTCAGATCATCACGCCGAAGACCTTCACCGAGCAGATGCACATCACACCGCTCGTCTATGTCGCCGGCTTTCTCGGCGTGGGCGCTGTGGTGGCCGATACGGGACTGGGAGAGAAAGTGGCGCAACTCTGTCTGGATGCCGTGGGCATGGCGCCGGGCACGCCGGCGATCAATGCGGCATGGCTGATTGCCATCGGCGCGGCCATCGGACTTGTCGCGACGCTGCCCGGATTGCCCGCCGTACTCACACCGCTCGCAGGACACTTGTCCGCCGCCAGCGGCCTGCCGCTCTACACCGTGCTGATGCTGCAAGTGCCCGTGTTCTCTACGGTGCTGCTGCCATATCAAAGCCCGCCCATGATGATTGCCATGCATCTCGGCGGCGTGGGCATGCGCGACGGCACACGGCTGACCGTCGTCATGACGATCATTACGCTCGTCTTTCTCTTCCCGCTCGACTATCTCTGGTGGCGCGTGCTCGGCATGCTGCCCTGAATTTCACTGAATCTCCCCGATGCCCGTATGGGTGCGATGGCACGCCGCTTGCTTATGTCTGTCATGCGGCTGCCGTCATCACCCCCTGTCGATTCCCGATGCGGTAGTGCCCGCCCTCGTCTCATGCCGGCTCGCCACGGAGCCGGTCGTTGCCGGTACTCCGGCACCAACGCAAGGCACGTTTGGGAGATCGTTATGGCATCACCGGAGAGAATCGTAGAGCTGGCGCACGCCGTCAAAAATGTCGCCGACGACAAGATCGCGACCATCGCTCACATCACGAGAGAGACCAAATATCTCGCGCTCAATGCGCTCATCGAGGCGGCCCGTGCGGGCGATGCGGGGCGTGGCTTCGCCGTCGTCGCGAATGAAGTGAAGCATGTCTCGCAGCGCATCACGGACATTGCCGGGGATCTGACGTCGGAACTCGCGGGTTCGCTGGCCGAGCTTTCGGCCCTGGGCGACAGCATGATCGGCCAACTGGAACAGCATCGTGGACAACGGCTGACCGACCTCGCGCATCACATGATCGAGATCATCGACCGCAATCTTTACGAGCGCTCGTGCGACGTGCGCTGGTGGGCCACCGACGCCGCCATCGTCGACGTGCTGAGTGCGCCGTCACCCGAGGCGGCACGACACGCGAGCCGCCGACTGGGGGTGATTCTCGACAGCTATACCGTCTACCTCGATCTGTGGGTAGCCGATGCTTCGGGCCGTATCGTGGCGAACGGGCGTCCCGAGCGTTATCCCGGCGTGATTGGCGCAGACGCCTCGCGTCACCCGTGGTTTCTTCAGGCGATGCGCACCGAGAGCGGGGCAGACTACGCAGCGTTCGACGTGCGCCGCGCAAAGCTGTTGCACAACGCCGAGGTGGCGACTTACGCGACGGCCATTCGCGAGGCCGGTGAAACCCACGGCGCTCCCATCGGGGCACTGGGCATCTTCTTCGACTGGGCGCCGCAGGCGAAAGCCGTGGTGGAGGGCGTTCCTCTCTTGCCGCATGAGCGCGAGGGCACCCGCTGCCTGCTGCTCGACGCGCAGCACCGGGTGCTGGCGTCGTCCGACGGCGAGGGAGTGCTGATGGAACGTTTCGACTTGCGATGCCCGCCAGATGGCGCTCCCACGAGCGGGTTCTATAACGCCGGAAACCATCAACTCGTGGGGTATGCGCTAACGCCGGGGTACGAAACGTATGAAGGTTTGGGATGGTACGGGGTGGTGCAGCAGGGCCCAAGTCATGCTTCGGATGGCGAAATTCGCACCACATCGGTGCCTGCCGCGCAGGTGGCGACGTTGGCCGGCGCGTCGGAGGCGCTCGCCGCATAACCACTGCCCCTCATGCCGCGAGTGCAACGGATGCCTTACCGTCGGCTGTGCTCGCGGCAGAAGACCAGCCAACGGTCGCCGTCCTCTTCCCGCCAGAACGCGCCTTCGCGTTCGAGAATCGCACCGAGTCGCAAGCGCACGGTGCGAACGCGGGTGTCGCTCACCCCGGGCAGAATCATGCCGCGCACGTACCCGACATGCGGCACCGTGCGCAGCAGCGTGCGAATCAGTTGGCAGAAGCGCCTCACGGCGTGCTCTCCCGTTTTCGCCTCTGGACTCAATCGAAAATCGGTGATCGTGAGCACGATCCCCGAGGCCACTCTGTCGAGACGATGGCAAAGCGACAACTCGCCATTCTCGACGCGCTGCCCCACAGCGATGCGGGTGCGCTCACAGACTTCGTCGCGCGCCGAAAAACGGTGAGTCCTGAAAAATGCCGCAACGGCGCGCTCGCAGACTGTCATGGGCTTACCGGATGGTGTCGTACATCTTCGTGACTTGCTGCCCGATCATGCCGTACATCGAGCGGGATACGTCGCGGATATCGGCACTCGTGGCATCGATTCGCTGGCGCAGACGATCGTTGGTGCGACGCGTCTCATCCGTGAGCGACATTTCGAATTCGCCGAGCACATCGTTGTCGCGCCCGGCGAGCGAGTCTTCGTTCGACACGACATCGAACGGCGACTTCACGAACTGGCTGAAGCCCTTGGTCGTCTCGCCCACTGCCGTACCGATGGTGTGCAATTTGCCGACCCCGCCGCCCAGACCCGCGGCGCCAGCCCCGGCACCGCCCGCGAGCGCAAAAGTCCCTGAGACGATACCCCCGACAGCCGAATTCAGCCCTGCGTAGTAATGCGACTGGTTGGCCTTGTACTTCTCCGAGCGCGCCGTCAAACCACGCTCGAAGACCATCGCATCATGACGCGTGCGATACGACTGATCCGTATTACGCTCGGCAACCCGCATGGCAAGAAACAGGGCAATGAGCGCTTGTGCGGACTGCAGACCATCCACCTTCTCTCGAATGCGTGGCAGCACTTGGGAACCGTCGCCGGCAGACGCCACACGTTGCTGCGCTTCGAGCGCCGCGATATCCGTCTGACGATAACCCGAAGATGTCGAACTCAATGCAGTAGTCATGTCATCACTCCGTAGGTTGAAAGCGCGGCGAATACCGCGCCCGATAAATCAACGCCCGCTCACGCCCGCGAAAGCGAGGCCGCGATCCGAATACGCATCTCGCCGGTTTTCTGCACCTGCTCGCCCACCGACACCGCAATGTCGCTCTGCTGCCCCACCAGCGTCTCCATCGACTTCGCCGCGCGCTTCTTGTCGTCGCCGTTCATTTGCATGAGCAACTGCAACCACATCATGTCCACGGCAAGATCGCGGGCCTCCAATTGCAGCTTCGAGCGCTGTACGCCGACAATGCCCTGCCCAAGCGCATTCGCGCCGGAGAACACGCCGCGCACGGCATTCGAGAGCGACCACGTGCCACGCGCCAGCGCGAAGTAGCCTTGCACGTTCATGGCCGACGTGAACGACTGCGTCAGCCCCTTGGCGCTCACGGCCTTCCCACGCGCCACCTGCTTCGCCGCGTTCTTCACGACTTTGTCGAACGCACGCGACGCCATCTGCTCGACCATCTGCTGCGTGAACTGCTCGGCCATGCGATTGAAGCCGGCCTTCGCGAGCCGACGCGCGCCTTGCGACCCGCTTTGCAGCAACGACTGCCCCACTCGTTTGCCGACCTCGTTGCCGACCACGAAGCCGATCTCGGAGACCACACGCGTCTTGATCGCGCCGATGGCCGCCTTGTCGCCGGATTTGACGGCCTGTTCCAACGCTTCCCCCGCGCCCGCCTTGAACACGCGGCTCGCGGCCTTGGTCGTCGCGCGCTTCGCAAGGAAACCCCGAACCGAAGTGCCGAAACCGATGACCATACCGAGCATCTGGAACGCCAATTGCGCGTGCCCCCATTTGCCGGCCTCCTTCTCGTGGTACGCCGCGTTTTTCGGATCGACCAACGCCATCGTCTTGTGGAACGCCACGCCGAGCCCGGCGATCCCCGCGCCCACATCGGCGACTCCGCCGGCGATCATCAGCGGGTTCATCGTGAGCACGCCCGTCACCACCTTGACTGCGCCGACCACGACGTCGACCGCTGCGATGAGCCAGTCGAACACCACACCGAAGATGCCGCCCTTGCGCGCCTTGTTCGCGTCTTCGGTCTTCGCGTCCATCTGTTCGCGAAACTTCTTGATGTCCTCCTGCCGCAGCTTCTCCTGGCGCACGCCCAACAACTCCAGCGCACGTTGTGTCAATTTCGCGGTGTCGCCCAATGCGTCCATCGCCAGCATCGACGCCATCATCGCAAGCGTGGACGGGTCCACGTTCTCGAGTGCGGAGAGGTCCGTAGCGCCCTTCGGATTGGACGCACGCAAAGCCTCCGCGCCCAATCCGCTGCCAACCGCGAAGAGACGATTCAGCAGGCGCGAAAACGCGCCGTCGGCGTCGCGCCAATCCGCGCCGCCCGACGTATCCGGCGCGAAGTCTTCAGTGCGGAGCCACTCTGCCCGCTCGCGTCGTTTGCGTGCGGCATCGCCGGCGTCGTTTGCATCGGCCACTTCGTCTGCAGGGGCGGCCGGCGCGTTGGTGACACCGCCGGTCCAGGTCGGCAGGTAGCCGGCACGCGAAGAATGAATGACTGTCATTGGGTGCTTTGAGATTCCGAAGAGACGTTCAGTGCGTCGCGTCGCGCACGGGCCGAGCGCGACAGTGCATCGTGCTCGGGCAGTTGTCCGCATACGCGCAGCGTGGCGTCGTAGGCCTTGCGCGCAAATTCCCGGTTGCCCATGTGCTCGTAGCTCATTCCGGCGAGGTACGGCGGACGCGGGTCTGAGACGCGGATTACCCCCGCTTTCGCGAAGCACGGTAGCGCTTGCTCGTGCTGCCCGAGTCGCTGGTAGCAGAGCCCGAGTCCGTACCAATCGTCGAACGACCATTGGTCGAGCGTGGCGAGCACGAAGTACACGCGTTGCGCAGCGGCAATCTGGCCTTGCGCGAAACGCTGGCCGGCGTGCGCACGAACGCGCGCCAGATCGTTCTCGTCGAGGTCGGCCAGCATGCGCAGTGCGCCGCCGCTCTCGAAGAAATGCGCGAGGACGGCGGGAGCATCGTCCACATCGAGCGTCGTTGGCACGGCTTGCGGGGGCGTGGGTTGGCTCACGTGCGCATCGATCCGTTGATCTGGTTGAGCTGCGAGCCTTGCGAGCTGTAGATGGTGTTCACCAGCGTCGATGCGCCGTTGTACTCCTGAAGTTTTTTGTTGATCTTGATCTGGTCGACGGTGCGGCTATCGGACGCCTGCTCGGTAAAGCCTTCGGCAGCCGCCTTCAAAGTGCGCAGATCCGACGCCGAGTACTGAGCGTTTGCGCCCGCCGGCGCCACGTAACCTTCTTCGCCAACGCGTTTGGTACGGTTCTCCCATTCCATCATCGTCTTCTTCGTGCCGTCGCCGTACACGCTGATCTCGATGTTGTGCTTATCGAAGAACGCGCGAATGCCGTCGCCAACCGTCACCTTCTTCGCCGTGTCCGATCCGATGTCGTTGATCAGCGATTCAATCTGATTCGCCGCCTCGCGCGCCTCCTGCCCTTCCTTCTGGCGACGCTGCATCTCCTGAATCATGTTCTGCGCTTCGCCGTTATTCATCTCCATCATCAACATCGCGTATTGCGCGAGGGTGCCGTGAAAATCGAGCGATTTCGTTATGCCGCCGACATTGACGTCGCGCGTGAGGCCCGTTTGCAACGGCATCAGGCGGGGCGCGGCGTACTGCTGGATAGTCGTCATGAGGTTTGCCTCCTTGAATAGGTAGGACCGGATTGAGAAAGGACGAACGACAGACGTCGTCCGATGACACACGGGCGCTCTCGCTCAGATGCTGTTCACGATTTTTTTCGTGACTTCACCAAGCCGGGAGATCACGGCGTTGTAGAGCGTGAGCGTGTTGTCGTAACTGGTGACGAAGCGCTTCAGTTGGATCTGCTCGCTCGTGCTCGACGCGCCGTCGTTCAACGCCAACGACTGGAGTTTCGAAGCCAGGTGTTGCAACGCTGCGGCATCCAGCGGTTCGCTTGCGGCTTGCGTCGATATGAGGTCGTGCCTGAGGGCAAAGTCGCGCAGCGCCTGTGGCAACATTTCCTGCTTCGCGCCGGCGGAAGCGCGCTTTGCCATCTCACCGGCCAACGTGGCAAACCCGTTGGCGTCGCGAGCCATGTCGACGCGCGCCTGGGCCGACGCCAGCCATGCATCGGCGCTCGCCTGCAAGCCACTCAATCGGCTTTTGGCAAGACTCATCGTCGCGAGCAACGGGTTCTGGGAGTTCGCGGAACGCGCTCCGGTGGAGAACTCCGCGTCACTGTAGGTATGCGAGCGCGCGCCGGAGATTCGATCGATCATTCGGAACCTCGGCTCAGGCGCACACGCGACGCACGTTAGGCGCACGTTTCGCGGGAGAGGGAGAGGGAGAAGGAGAGGTATCGTCGAGCGGCACGGGGGCGTCGGCCCGAATCCGCTCGATGGTGTGCGCAAGCGCGGCTGTCATCCTGCGGATCTCCCGATCGTCGCGTTGAAACGCTTCGCTCTCGACCAATGCCTCGAGACGCTTGAGCTTCTCACGCGCATCGGGCGTGCCCGTCGCTTCGAGACGCGCCACTTCGTCGAGCACCGCCTGATACTCCTGCATCTGACGGTGCAATTTGCGCCCCGCCAACTGCATTTCGGCACACGCGCGTTCGTACTGAACGAGAAGCTCGTCCACACCGGGAGATGTCGGATCGGGGGATGCGGCAGACGTGGGGATCGGGTGTTGCAACGGGTCAGACATAAGAGCGCCTCCGTATGTTGCGGTCAGTCATTCAAGACATAACGCATGGTACGAAGACGCTCGACGTCTGCCTTTGCAAAGGCAGCATTCCCTTCCGGTATCACGCCGCGCTTCAGCGAATTCCCATCGGCGCGGCGTGTTCAGACGGGTGGGACCGCTCAGGCGGCACCGAAGCCGCCTCCCCCCGGGGTTTCGACGACGAAGATGTCGCCCGGCTGCATCTGCGTGCGTCCGATGTGCGCCAGCGCCTCGCGAGAGCCATCCACCCGTTCGACATAGTTCGCCCCCAGTGCGCCAACGGCACCGCCCTGCGCACCGAACGGCGCGTGAACACGGTTGTTGGAGAGGATCGATGCCGTCATCGGCGTCAGGAAACGAATGCGCCGCACGGCACCGTTCCCGCCATGCCAACGCCCGGCCCCACCCGACCCGGCGCGAATGCGATGGCTCTCCAGCCGTACCGGATAACGCCATTCCAGGACTTCCGGGTCGGTCAGACGCGAGTTCGTCATGTGTGTCTGCACGGCGTCGGCGCCGTGGAATCCGTCCCCTGCGCCGCTACCGCCCGCGATGGTCTCGTAGTACTGATACGTCTCGTTGCCGAACGTGAAGTTGTTCATCGTGCCCTGGCTCGACGCCACCCGCCCCAGTGCGCCGTAAAGTGCGTTGGTAATGGCAGACGACGTCTCCACGTTGCCCGACACCACGGCTGCGGGATAGACGGGATTGAGCATCGAGCCTTGCGGCACGATCACCGTCAGCGGCTTCAGGCAACCCGCATTGAGCGGGATATCGTCGTCCACAAGCGTGCGGAAGACGTACAGCACGGCGGCCATGCACACGGCGCGCGGTGCGTTGAAGTTGTTGGGCAACTGTGCCGACGTGCCGGTGAAATCGATGGTTGCCGAGCGCGTCGCCTGATCGACACGAATCGCGACCTCGATCACCGCACCGTTATCCAGCGCGTAGCGATAGTGCCCGTCGGCCAGCGCGCCGATCACACGTCGCACGGCGGCTTCGGCGTTGTCTTGCACATGGTCCATATAGGCCAGCACGACATCGCGCCCGAATTCGCTCACCATGCGACGCAGTTCGTCCACGCCCTTCTGATTTGCCGCAACCTGCGCCCGCAGATCGGCCATGTTCTGGTCGATGTTGCGCGCCGGGTAGCGCGCACCGCCCAGCAGCTCGCGCGTCTCGCGATCCCGCAGTTCGCCCGCCGCCACCAGTTGCCAGTTATCGATGAGCACCCCCTCCTCTTCAACGTGCGTCGAGTCGGGCGGCATCGAGCCCGGGGTGATACCGCCGATATCCGCGTGATGACCGCGCGAGCCGACATAGAAGAGCGGCTCGGCGGCCTCCTCCTTGCGACTGCCTTCGCCCGTCACGAAGACAGGCGTGATCACCGTGACGTCCGGCAAGTGCGTGCCGCCGTGATACGGATCGTTGAGCATGAAGACATCGCCCTCTCGCATCGCGCCGCGATTGCGCTCGATCACGGTCTTGATACTCTCGCCCATCGATCCCAGATGCACCGGCATATGCGGTGCGTTGGCGATGAGGTTGCCGTCACGGTCGAACAACGCGCACGAGAAATCCAGACGCTCCTTGATGTTCACCGAGTAGGCCGTGTTCTGCAAACGCAGCCCCATCTGCTCGGCAATCGACATGAAGAGATTGTTGAAAATTTCGAGACGCACCGGATCGGCTTGCGTGCCGCGCTCGCCGGCATCGCGTTGCGTCTCGCGCGGCACCACGCGCGCGAGCACGAGATTGCCTTGCGCGGTCATCCTCGCTTGCCAGCCCGGCTCAACGACGGTCGTCCCGCTCTTCTCAGTGACGATGGCGGGTCCGTCGATGGTGTCGCCGGCGAGCAACGTGTCGCGCGCGAACAGCGCCGCCTCGTGCCACGCGCCGCCCGCATACAACTTCACACGATCGACGACCTGCGGCGCACCCGAGGTGCGTGCGTCGAGCGGCGCAATGTCGACCGGTGCGTCCGAGTGCCCGATGGCTTCGACCGACGCCACCTCCACGATCAACGCCGCACCGTCCATCAGGAACGAGTAGCGCTGACGATAAGCGGCTTCAAAAGCGGCGCGCATCTGGGCAACATCGCCAAACGGCACCGCCAGCGCCGAATCGGTTCCGGCATAACGCACATGAACACGACGCACCGTCTCGATGCGCGACGGGGGCACACCTTGCGACAACAGCGCACCCACTGCTTCATCCTCCAGCGCGCCGAGGGCATCCTCGAGCGTGGCCAGACCATCGCTCGACAACGGCGCTTCGATCATGCGCTCGCGCATCGCCGTCTGATCCGCCAGCCCCATGCCATACGCCGAGAGCACGCCGGCAAGCGGATGCGCGAAGACCTGAGTCATGCCAAGCGCATCGGCCACGCCACAGGCATGTTGACCGCCCGCGCCACCGAACGTCGTCAGCACATAGCGGCTCACATCGTGACCGCGCTGCACGGAAATCTTCTTGATGGCGTTGGCCATACTGCCGATCGCGATTTCGAGGAAGCCTTCGGCAAGGGCTTCGGGTGTCTGACGACGGCCCGTCGCCCGTTCGATGTCCTTGGCCAGTGTCGTGAACTTCGCGACGACGATATCGCGATCCAGCGGCTCGTTGGCGTTCGGCCCGAAAACCTTCGGAAAGTACGCGGGCTGGATCTTGCCGAGCATGACGTTGCAGTCAGTGACCGTGAGCGGTCCACCGCGACGGTACGCTGCCGGCCCTGGATTGGCGCCTGCGGAGTCCGGCCCTACGCGCAGACGGGTGCCGTCGAACGACAGCACCGACCCGCCGCCCGCCGCGACCGTGTGAATGCTCATCATCGGTGCACGCATGCGCACGCCGGCAACCTGTGTCTCGAACACGCGCTCGAACTCGCCGTTGTAGTGCGACACGTCGGTCGACGTGCCGCCCATGTCGAAGCCGATCACGCGATCGAAGCCCGCCGCGCTCGACGCACGCACCATGCCGACGATACCGCCCGCCGGGCCGGACAGGATGGCGTCCTTGCCCTGAAAGTTATCGGCGCGCGTCAGCCCGCCGCTGCTTTGCATGAATTGCAGATTGACGCCCGGCATCTCGTGCGCGACCTGCTCGACGTAACGACGCAGAATGGGCGACAGATAGGCATCGACCACTGTCGTGTCGCCGCGCGAGACGAGCTTCATGAGCGGCGAGACTTCGTGCGAGACGGAGACCTGCGTGAAACCCAGCGCACGCGCCATCGTCGCCAGTGCCTTTTCATGCGCCTGATAGCGATAGCCGTGCATCAGCACGATGGCGAGCGCGCGCACGCCTTTCGCATAAACCGCCTCCAGCGAGGCGCGCGCCGCATCGAGATCGAGTTCGCGCACCACTTCGCCATGCGCGCCCACACGCTCGTCGACTTCCACGACTTCCGAATACAACGCTTCGGGCAACGCAATGTCCAGATCGAACAGACGCGGGCGATTCTGATACGCGATGCGCAACGCGTCGCGAAAGCCATGCGTCGTCACCAGCGCGAGCGGCTCGCCTTTGCGTTCGAGCAACGCGTTGGTCGCTACGGTCGTGCCCATCTTCACCATGTCCACGACAGCCGGCGTAATCGGTTCGCCCGGCGCCAGATCCAGCAAGTGGCGAATACCGGCGACGGCGGCGTCGCGATACTGCTCGGGATTTTCGGAGAGCAGCTTGTGGGTAACGAGCGTGCCGTCCGGGCGGCGGGCCACGATGTCGGTGAAGGTGCCGCCACGGTCAATCCAGAACTGCCAGCGTGAAGGCGTCTGATGCGCGGGCGCACGGTTTTGGTCGGAGGGCGTGAGAACGTTCGTCATGAGGTCACTCGCAAAGCAATGGTCAAATGAGAATTGAGGGCGATCACGGTGCGGAGCACCGTCGGTGATTCCTGTTGGCGCAAGGCGCACGTCTCCCGGCGCGGGCCTGCCCGACATCGTCGGACGGGGCCGCACATTCGACACTTCGATTTCCGGGAGCGATTTGTGGAAGCGTTAAGAGACAGTCATCTGACGCGGCAGCGACGGCTGCCGCGGTAGTTCATCGGCACACGCCGCACGGTGTCACGACGCACTCGTCTCAAGCGACTCGAGTTCGCGGCCGCGTGTCTCGGGCAGGGTAAGCGCCGCGAGGATCAACACGCCGTAGGCCACGGCGGCGAAGATGCCGATGGTCGTGCCCAGGCCGTATTGCTTCGAGAGCATGCCGATCAGGAACGGGAACAGCGCACCCACGGCACGGCCGACGTTGTAGCAGAAGCCTTGACCGGACCCACGCACCCGCGTCGGGAACAGTTCGGTCAGGAAGGCGCCCATGCCGCTGAAGATACCCGACGCGAAGAAGCCGAGCGGGAATCCGAGCCAGAACATCGCGCTGTCGGTCAACGGCAGCGACGTGTACGAGAACGCGATCACCATCGATCCCACGGCGAACAGAATGAAGTTCGGCTTGCGGCCCAGACGGTCGGTCAGATACGAACTGGCGAGATAGCCGACCCACGATCCGAAGATGATCATGGCGAGATAGCCGCCGGTGCCCATCACCGTGAGGTGACGCTCAGTCTTCAGGAACGTGGGCAGCCACGTCGTGATGGCGTAGTAACCGCCTTGCGCGCCGGTGGTCAGCAGTGCGGCGCGAATCGTTGTCGAGAGCAGTGCCGGGCTGAAAATGGCGGCCAGCCCCGGTGCGTCTTCCGCCTTCTGTTTGGCTTTTTCTTTCTGGTACACCTCGGGCTCTTGCACGTAGCGACGAATGAAGAGCACGAGCAACGCGGGCAGCAAACCGATCAGGAACAGCGCGCGCCACGCCATTTCGGCGGGCAACAGCGAGAACAGCGCCGAGTAGAGAATTGCCGTCAGCCCCCAGCCGATGGCCCAGCCCGATTGCACGAGACCCACGGCCTTGCCGCGGTCACGTGCGCGAATGACCTCGCCGATGAGCACGGCGCCCGCTGTCCATTCGCCACCGAAGCCGAAGCCCATGAGCGCACGCGCGGCAAGCAGTTGGTGGTAGTTCTGCGCGAGACCGCACAGCCCGGTGAAGACCGCGAACCACAGCACGGTGAGTTGCAGCGTGCGAACGCGTCCGATGCGGTCCGACAGAATACCGGCGACCCAGCCGCCGAGCGCCGAGGCGAGCAGCGTGAGCGTGCCGATGAAGCCGGCGTCCGCGAGGCTGATGCCCCACGTCGCGACCAGCGTCGGGATGACGAAGCTCAGCATCTGGGTATCCATACCGTCGAGCATGTAGCCGACCTTACAGCTCCAGAAGGCGCGTTTTTCGCGCGGCGTGGCGTCGCCATACCAGCCGAATAGACTGCCACCGGCCTCGGGCGAGGCAGACGGTGCCGACCCGACAGGGGGCGCGAGAGGGGTTTTGCTTTCCATGAGAAAAAGGCTCCGGTGATGTCCTGACTTGCGTGTGATATCGACGATTTCGCGCATTGCCATGTGCGTGTGGGATTCGCGGCGAACTCATCTGCGCCCGCCGCCTCCCGTCTTGGCGCGATAGTTGGGGGTCTGCGACGACCTATCGCGGTGACTGCCTGATGCGCCTGCTTTGCTTCGGTCCTGCTTGCGAGCGCGTGCTCGATTTCTGCTACGTGGCGGCGTGTTGGTGCCGGGAAGGCGCGCGATACGCCTTCCCTTGTCGAGGGGTTTCCGATCCGCCGCCTGGGTGATCGGCCTCGTTGCCTAACTCGTCAGAAAACGGCCAGCGACGCGTTCGGGATATCCGTCATGAGCATGTAGCCGGGACGGTGCGCGATGGCGAGCGGGAGCTTCGCCTCCATGAGCGCCGTTTGCGGTGTCACACCGCAGGCCCAATACACCGGCAACTCGCCGTCCCGAATCGTGACCGCATCGCCGAACTCGGGCTTCGCCAGATCTTCGATACCCAACGCCGACGGATCGCCGATGTGAATCGGCGCGCCATGCACGCCGGGAAAACGGCTCGTGATCTGCACGGCACGAATGGCGTCTGCGCCCTTCATCGGCCGCATCGACACGACCAGTTGACCGGCGAACACCCCGGCGCGTTGATTCGCGATCTTGGTGCGGTACATCGGCACATTGCGCCCCTCTTCGACGTGTCTGAGCGGAATGCCTGCCTTGGCCAACATGTCTTCGAACGAGAACGAACACCCGATGGCGAAGACCACGAAATCGTTCTGCCAGTACGCGGCGAGGTTATCCACTTGTTCGGCGAGCTTGCCGTCGCGGTAGACGTTGTAGCCCGGCACGTCGGAGCGGATATCCACTTCGCGCCCCAGCGCCGGCACATGCCATTGCCCAGGCTCGCCCACCCCCAGCAAGGGGCACGCCTTCGGATTGCTCTGGCAGAAGCGCAGGAAGTCGTGCGCATGGGCCACCGGCAGAATAGCCAGATTGGCCTGCGCGAAGTCGCCGCAATAGCCGGCGGTCGGCCCGCGGAACTGAGCACTGCGAACGGCCTGACGGAATTCGAAGGGCGTGATCGTGTCGCGTTGCGAGAAGACGTCGTGCGGCAAAGTTCGGTGGTTCATGACAGTTCCGGCGTGGGGAGGAAATACCGTTGCGGCATCGGATGGGTGAAGCATAGGAAGAAAAAAATATTGTCGCTAACGAGTTTTTTTACGTTCAGCCGTATAGAATTTCTTAACAACCTCACGGGTTTTCCCGAAGTTCGTTGCATTTCTTTTCATCGCACCGTTGTGCGTTTTGGGCACGCTCCCGGCGTGCTGTCGTCTTGCTCTGGTCAAGCCGAGTCTCATGAACACGCGATTTCTCGAAACCTTCGTCACGCTGGCCAAACTGCGCAACTTTCGTGCGACGGCGGCAGCACTGCACGCCACGCCCGCCGCGATCTCGCAACGGCTCAAAGTGCTGGAAGAGGAGTTGAAAACCGAGCTCGTCGATCGCGACAGCCGCGAGTTTCGTCTCACGCCGAATGGCGAATACCTGCTGGGATATGCGAAGGCCGTCGTGGAAGCCGCACGGCGTCTGCAAACCGCGGCGGCGGGGGAAAGCACCCTACGGGGGCGGCTGCGTCTTGGCGTGATCGAGACCGTCGTGCATAGCTGGTTGCCGCACTACCTGCGACGGCTCGCCGCCGACTACCCCACACTGGAAGTCGAGTTGACGGTGGACGTCTCGGTGCAGTTGCAGCGACGTCTGATCGCCGACGAACTCGACCTCATCATCCGAGTGGAAGGCAGCGACGACAGCAGCGTGGTGTGCGACGCGCTCGCCAATTACCCGGTGCACTGGATCGCGCGCACAGGCATGTTTCCAAACACGCGCAGCGGTCTGGCAAAGCAGGTGCTGCAACATCCGATCCTCACCTACGGACGTGGCACGGCGCCGCATCGCGCGCTCGAGGACATTGTGGCGAAGCTGGCCGGTGTGCATGGCGTACCGCTCTCGGAGACACGCATCACGGGCTCACCGTCGATTGCCGTGATCGTGCAGTTGGTAAGAGACGGCTTCGGGGTCGCGGCGATTCCGCGTCTGTTCGTGGACGACCTGATAGCGAGCGGCGAAGTGGCCGAGTTGCCGTTACAGCCCGCGCCGCCGTCCATCGTCGTGTCGATGTCGCGACGCGCCGACGCACCGCTCTTCGTACACGGCGCCGCGACCGCAGCGCGTGCCGCGTGCACCGAGTACTGCCGCAAGAGCGACCGGCGACTGGTGGAATTGCTGTAGCGCGAGACTCGGCAGCCCGGTGACTCAGTGGAAATGCGCGAGCCGTGTGAGGAACGTGTAGTCCGCCTCGGTGGCCATCAACGCCATCAACGCCATCAACACCAGCAACGCCAGCGGCGGAATCAGAATTGCGTAGACGAGCGCGAGACGCTCCCAGCGCATATGCATGAACACCGCCACGATGAGTCCCGCCTTGGCCACCATCAGCGCAAGAATCAACCCCCATCGCAAATAGCCGTGCAGGTTCGCATAATCGACCAGATACGACAGCGTCGAGAGCACGAACAGCAGCCCCCACACCTTGAGGTAGATGCCGACCGAATGCTGTTGGCCGTGAGCCTCACCACCGGTAACGGCGGTGTGGGCAACAGGTGTCGCAGAGGATTCCATCGCGCCTCCTACCAGAGATAAAACAGCGCAAAGATGAACACCCAGACGAGATCGACGAAGTGCCAATAAAGGCCCGCGATCTCGACGAGTTGATAGTTGTTGCGTCGCTCGAGCGTACCGTTGAGTACCTTGCGCATCACTGTCAGCAGATAGATGACCCCGGCGCTCACGTGCAGCCCGTGGAAGCCGGTAATCATGAAAAAGCATGCGCCGAACTGCGCCGCGCCCATCGAGTTGCCCCACGGGCGAATGCCTTCGTGCACGATCAGGTTCGTCCACTCGAATGCCTGCATGCCGACGAACGCAATGCCGAGATACGCCGTGGCGAGAATGCATGCCGCCGTCTTGTCACGGCCGCGCCGGTACGCGAAGTTCACCGCCATCGCCATGCTCCCGCTGCTGCTGATGAGCACGAACGTCATGATCGCGATGAGAAGCAGCGGCACCGGATGGCCGTTCACGTTGAGCGCGAAAATTTCTGCCGGATTCGGCCACGCGGCGGTCGTCGAAATACGCACCGTCATGTAGCCGATGAGGAAGCTGCTGAACACGAACGTATCCGAGAGCAGGAAGATCCACATCATCGCCTTGCCCCACGGCACATGGAACGCGGCGCGGTCTCCCGACCAGTCGGTAACGACGCCGCGCCAACCCTCAGGCGGCTGCGCTGCGGGGGGAACGGCAGAAGATGACGTATTCACGATGCAACTCCTCGTGCCAGAGCCAACACCTCACATCACGGACTCAACCCGCCGGTGCCGCACAACCGCTGAGCGATCTCCGGCGTGAGATTGACGATCGCCGCGAACAACACGACCCACAGCACGAACAGGAAGTGCCAGTACTGTGCGGTCAACGACAGACGGCGGGCACGCGTGGCGTGGGTCAGACGGGTCGGTAGCAGACATGCCCATGCCACCCATCCGCCGATCAGATGCAGCGCGTGCAGCCCCGTCAACAGAAAGAAGAAGCTGTTCGCCGGATTGCCGGACACTCCGTAGCGACGCGCGACCAGATCGCGCCAGACCCACAGTTGACCGACGACGAACACCAGTGCCAGGGCACCCGCGAGTCCCCAGTCGCGTCGCGAGCGTCGTAGCTCGCCGCGTCTGGCCTGCGAGGCCGACGATTGCATCACGATGCAGGCGGCGGCCAGCACGCCCGTGTTGACCCACAACGCGTTGATGGGGGGCAACGGGCGCCAGTCGCCCTGGCTCATGCGCATCACATAAGCGACGAGCATCAGCGCGAACAACACGCCCATCACGCCCATCAACCACCAGAGCGCGACTTGCGACGCCGCACGACGATGCGGCAGCGCAATCGGTGCGCCTCCCGGTGGCATCGGCGGCCAGGACGGAACAGGTCTCATGGTGTGGCTCCCTTGGGGGCATCGGGCGTACCCGGTGGGCGCGGTGTGCCCGTGGAATCGGGTGGCGTCGGTGGCAAGGCGTCGCGGCGATGCAGCGCCGCCGAATCGCCATGCACGAGCGTGGCCGGTCGGCGAGGATCGGGGGCGAGATTCTGCGGCACGAAGTCGTCGATATCGCCCGGCACGCTGTACTCGTATGGCCAGCGATAGGCCACCGGTAGCAACGGCCCCCAGTTGCCATGAACGGGCGGCACATCCGGTGTCTGCCATTCGAGCGAGGCCGCACGCCACGGATTCGCGCCTGCCGGTTTGCCGTGCCGCAGACTCCACCCCAGATTGAACAGGAACATCAACTGACCGGCCGCGACAATAAACGCCGCCACCGAAATGTAGGCGTTCATCGTGTGCGCCGATTCGGGAATGAAGCTGTAGTTCTGGAACTCGTAGTAGCGGCGCGGCATGCCGAGCACGCCGAGGTAATGCATCGGAAAGAAGATCGCGTAGGTGCCGAGAAACGTGATCCAGAAATGCCACTGTCCGAGGCGGTCGTTCAGACGCCTGCCGGTCACGAGCGGATACCAGTGATAGATGCCACCGAAGATCACCAGCAAGGGGGCGACGCCCATCACCATATGAAAGTGCGCGACCACGAAATAGGTGTTGGACAGCGGCATGTCCACGCTCACGTTGCCGAGGAACAGTCCGGTCAGTCCACCGATGACAAACGTGCTGATGAAGCCGATGGCGAACAGCATCGGCACCGTCAGATGAATGTCGCCACGCCAGAGCGTGAGCACCCAGTTGTAGACCTTGATGGCTGTCGGGATGGCGATGATGAGTGTTGTCGTCGCGAAAAGAAAGCCGAAGTACGGATTCATGCCGCTGATGAACATGTGGTGCGCCCACACGACGAACGACAACACGCCGATGGCCAGAATCGCCCAGACCATCATGCGGTAGCCGAAGATGTTCTTGCGGGCGTGCACGCTGATGAGATCCGACACGATGCCGAATGCGGGTAGCGCGACGATGTACACCTCCGGGTGACCGAAGAACCAGAACAGGTGCTGGAACAGCAGCGGACTACCGCCGCGATAGTCGAGCGGTTGCCCCATCGACACGAGCGCGGGCATGAAGAAGCTCGTGTGCAATGTCTTGTCGAGCAACATCATCACGGCGGAGACGAACAACGCGGGGAACGCCAGCAGCGCGAGCACCGTCGCCATCACGATGCCCCAGACGGTGAGCGGCATGCGCAGCAACGTCATGCCCTCGGTGCGTGCCTGCAGTACCGTCGTTACGTAATTCAGACCGCCCATCGTGGCCGCGACGATGAAGATAGCCAGCGAGATGAGCATCAACACGATGCCCCACTCGGTGCCCGGTGTGCCCGGCAGAATCGCTTGTGGGGGATAGAGCGTCCAGCCCGCGCCTGTCGGGCCGCCCGGCACGAAGAAGCTCGCCAGCAGCACGATGACCGCGAGCAGGTAGACCCAGTAGCTGAGCATGTTCAGGAACGGGAACACCATGTCGCGCGCACCGACCATCAACGGAATGAGGTAGTTGCCGAAGCCGCCGAGGAAGAGCGCGGTGAGCAGGTAGATCACCATGATCATGCCGTGCATGGTGACGTACTGGTAGTAGTGATTCGCGTCGATGAAGGAGAACTTGCCGGGGAAACCCAGTTGCATACGCATGAGATTCGAGAGCACGAGGCCCACAAGCCCGACCGCGATGGCCGTGCATGTGTATTGCACGGCGATCACCTTGTGGTCCTGGCTCCAGACGTACTTCGTCCAGAAGCTATAGGAACCGCCGGCGTGTGCGCCGGCATGGGCAGTGCTGTCGGAACTGTCGGGATCTCCGGTCATGAGATGTCTCCCTGTGTTGTTGTCGGTGCGGCGTCTTCTCTTTCTCTCTGTTTCGTTGTTCGGCGTTGCTTGCTGATGCTGTCTTTCGGTGTCGCGACAATCACCGTCTTGCCGGCTACGGGGCCGGCCGGATCATCGGCACACTCGGTTGCGCAGGGCCCGACGACGGGTTACCAGACTGCCGTGGCGGAATCGCCAGCGGCGGCGCGTTCGTGTTCGGGTCGTTCTGCAACGGCAGGCCGGCCGTGCCACCCGACCGGCGAGCCGGTTGCGACGGCCGCTGCGTACCGGCATTCGGCGAGGCAGAGGGTGTCAGCGGGGCGAACTGGACCGGTGGGCGTGGCGTTACGGCGTCCTGCGCCAATTGAATGGTCGGCGCTGGCGCCTGAGGGGCGGCCTGCACCGACGTCGACATGAGGACGGTGGCAGCAGCGGAAATAGCGACGGTATGAAGCATATGTGTGAGCGTATTGGCTGTAGAAACGGACTTAGGGGGCGTAATGGATCCCGCGGGCACCACGGTGGTACCGGACTGCCCGGCAACGGGCGCAGCAGGCGTAGACCGCGGGGGTGTTGGCTGACCGGGTGCCGGCCCGGGTGAAGTCGCGGTACCTAATGTCTTAATGTAGGCGATGAGCGCCTTTAGCTCGTCGTCGGTCAGATCGAGCTTGGGCATGATCGGCGCGAAGCCTTTGGGTACGCGCGCGGTCGGATTGCGAATGAAGCTGGCGAGATAAGCGTCGTCGACGTGCGCCGAAGTGCCGTCCTGAAACGTTTCGGTCTTGCCGAACAGGCCGTGCCATGTGGGTCCGACGCCGGGCGAGCCGTCAACGGTGTGGCAACTGGCGCATCCCTTGGCCTGTGCGAGCAACTTCCCTTTGGCGGCGAGCGGGTCTAGCGTCTCTGCCCCCGCATGTTGTGCTTGCAGTGCAGCAAAGGTGGGAAGCTTGGCGACCCAGGCGTCGTAGGCAGGCTTGTCGTCGACGACGACCACGCCGCGCATGTTCGCGTGGCCGACGCCACAGAGTTGGGCGCAAAGGATGTCGAAGCGTCCGGTGCGCGTGGGAGTGAGCCACATCTGCGTGACCATGCCCGGCACCATGTTCATCCGCGTGCGGAACGGCGGGACGTAAAAATCGTGCAGGACGTCTTTTGCGCGCAGCAGCAATTTCACCGGCTCGCCGACGAGTAGATGTAGCTCGGGGGCGTCGACGATACGGTTGTCCTGATTCGCGGGGTCTTTGGGATTCAGGCCGAGCGGGTTATCGGCGGTGACGTAGCTGGGGTCGGAAGTGCCCAGACGACCGTCCGGACCGGGTAGGCGGAAGCGCCACTGCCACTGCTGGCCGACGACCTCGACGACACGGGCGCTGGCGGGGGGATCGATGAGCTTGGCGTAGACAAACAGGCCGGGCGCGAGCATGGCGGCAATGCCAATGGTGGTGATGCCGATCAGCCAGCCCTCTAGACGCCTGTTGTGAGGCTCATAGACCGCCCGATGGCCGTCGCGGTGACGATAGCGGAAGATCGCCCAGGCAACGAACAAATTGATGACGACAAACGCTACGCCGGTGATCACCAGCGTAATGGTGAGGGTGTCGTCCATCTGACGCCAGTTCGACGCCAGCGGGGTCAGCCACCACGGGCTCCAGAAGTGAAACGCGAGCGCGGCGGCTACGATGACGATCAGGAAGATTGGGAGGGCCATTGGTAGAAATAAATCCTGTAGCTGCAGCCCGTCATCACTTGCTTGATAAACATCACGCGGCCTTCCATTTGCGCTGTTGGGCGGCGCACTGGGCGACTATCGCGCATCTTCCGCCGAAAAATATGCCAACCTCAGTACGAGGCTAGGATAGTAAGCACGATTGTCAAGAAGCAGTGTCTAGCGAAAGGCGAGGTACTTCATGCGCGACCTGATCTGCATTGAGAAATCTAGACCACCTGGGATGTTAGTTTTTCGGCAAACTTATCCCTTGGAAAAAGGAGGAGTTTGCTATGAAACGCAAGCGCTTTTCAGTAGAGCAGATTGTGGCGGTACTGAAGCAGGCCGAGTTGGGCATGCCGGTGGCCGATCTCATCCGTCACGTCGGTATTTCGGAGCAGACGTTTTATCGCTGGAAAAAGCAATACGCGGGTATATAGTCAGATCAGGTACGTGAGCTCAAACCGTTGCAAGATGAGAACGCACGACTTAAGAAGCTGGTGGCCGAGCTAAGCCTGGACGAGGCCATTTTGCAGGACGTTGCCTCAAAAAAGTAGCCCGGCCCGCGCTGAGAAAAGACGTGGTGGATTACGTGATAAGCCACGACGGATTGGCGATGAGGCGGGCCTGTCGTTTGGTGAAGCAACCTCGCAGTACGCAGTACTACCAAAGCGTGAAAGATCCTCGGCCCGAGCTTCGTGCCCGCATGCGCGAAATTGCCTATACGCGGGTGCGCTATGGTTATCGGCGCGTGCATGTGCTGCTACGACGTGAAGGCTGGCAGTTGGGCCGGGACCAAGCATACCGGCTGTATTGCGAAGAACAATTGCAACTACGATCGAAACTGCTCAAGCGCCGCAAGATGGTCGTCACGCGCGTGCAGAAAATCGTGCCGAGCAAACCAAATGATGCCTGGAGTATGGATTTCGTCGCCGATCAACTCGCAGATGGCTCAAAGTTTCGCACGTTGACAGTTGTCGATGTATTCACGAAAGAAGCCCTGGCCATCGAAGTTGGTCAACGGTTGAGGGGAGAGCACGTGGTGTCGGCACTCAATCGTATCGCGGCCAGACGCGGTGCACCTCGGCATATTTTCGTAGACAACAGCAGTGAGTTTTCCGGGCGATTGCTCGACATGTGGGCATATCACCATAAGTCGAAAATCGATTTCAGTCGCCCAGGAAACCCCACGGACAATTGCCACATTGAAACGTTTAACGGATCATTCCGTGATGAATGCTTGAACTTGCATTGGTTCGAGACGCTGGACGAAGCGAAAGCGATTATCGAGGTATGGCGCGGGGACTACAACGAGAGTCGGCCTCACTCAGCTCTTAAAGAGCTGGTGCCGGCCGAATTCGCCCGACAATTGGTGTTTTTACCCAGGTCGACTTGACCCGATACGCCGAAAAACTCGCTCTGGATTTTGTATAGAAAACCCCAGCGGATCAGAGGAGCCGTTATCTCTAGATTCCGTTGGTACGAAATTTCCCGGACAGGGCGCGCTAAGTTAGAGTTACTTCTTATAAAAGTGATCTGTCTTCACTACGCCCTTGGGAAAAATCTTGCGCAGTCCCATGCGTAGCGCAGAGTCAGCGCGCAGCGCTATGTCGCGCAGCACCTGTTCAGGACGGCCGCGGAAGGTCGTAACGTGAAAGTATTCTGCACTCTCGGCTGGAAACTTCGAGAAGTAGTAATTCGACACGCAGCAACGCGGACGATCTACATTGACCGGTGACACCGAGTGCCAGGATTGCGAGTTAGTGATCATTACTACCAGACGATTGAATCTGCTCTCAACAGTTACTTGACGGGCCTTCGGACCATCAGGCCAAAGCTCCAAGTTCCCTCCGTCTCTTAGACCCCAATCTTCAGATACATAGTACAAAAGGTTTAGAACTCGATAACGCTCACGTTCCTTGTCGTGAGAGTTATCTAGGTGCGGATTTAGGAAATGGTCCTTAGCCATCATAGAGATGCCCCCCGCGTACAGCAACTCGTCGGGCTCGAGTGCCTGCAGGTTGGTGATCTCACCGACCAACTCCACGATGCGCGGATCCTGGAAAGCGAACAGCGTCTCCTCCAGAATCGGGTCGAACTGATCCATCTGTGCGGCGATGTATTTCAGTTCTCGTAGACTCCTGCGCACGCGCATCGAATTGCCAGCTGGGTAAGCGTTTCGTATGCGACGTGCAGTCTCTGGGGGCAGCACATCGTCGAGCACGAAATAATGGATGGGCCCGGACGATTGCCATTGCGCCAGGATTTCGCTGCGGCTCGCCATCATGCGCGCCAAAATTTGATCCGCCAGTACTTTGCGATTCATTGTTGAGTCTCCAGATATGAAGGGAGCGTCAGGCCATTAGGAGATAGCGACTGCCGCAAGATTGCTAAAACCAACATGCCACCGGGGGCCAGTGACGTAGATTTTGGGATATTGGGTCATGAGTACGTCCGTGCATCGGTGATGTAGCCACCGTCAACGGACTTGATATTACCTAACCTTTCGAATTTGATGCCTCTTCCGTACTTTTGTAAGCACTCGATGAGTACCGTAGATCCGGTTGTTGACGCGCCGGTGATTGGCGGTTATCGAATGGGCTCGATCTTAGCGGTGTCGGGCTGATGCTGTGCCACGTTCCATGGCAGCAACTCGTCGATACGATCGGCCGGGTGATCGGCAATCCGTTCAAGCACATAGGCGAGATACGCTTCGGGAGTAAGGCCGTTCAGGCATGCCGTGCCGTGCCGATCAGGCTATACATGGCGGCGGCCCGCTCGCCGCCCGAGTCGGCGCCGGCAAACAGATAGTTCCGGCGGCCGATAGCCACGCCGCCGGAGCAACGCACCGACGCGAAGCCGGCCGAGCGAGAGAAGAAGACTGCGCCCATCGAACAGATCGAAAAGCTGGAAAAGGAGATGAGCCAGGTACAGGAGAAGTACCAGGGGGCCGAGTCCAACTATGGATCCGACCTGCTCAACCTGGTGGTGGCCAAGGGCTACCTCAGCAAGCTGCTGGCCAACGAGGCCGTCAAGAGCCGCATCGGCCGCCACGAGCCCGAGATCCTGACCCACCTGGAGCTGGTGGTGAACACCGTCAGCATGGAAGAGGCGGTGCAGCAGCAACAGGAGGCCGATGCCTGAACCCTTCTACTCCCGAGAAATATTTTTTATGACGGAGTGGACCGCACGGCAAAGCACCGGATACAATGTTCAAGTTCTTACAGAACTTTACTTCGCCACTCCCCACGACTGCGCTTGCTGAACGTGATACAGCATGGCAGTAGCGTACCTAAAGCACATTCAAACCCACACCGCACAGATAAAACTCGTCAATCTTATGACCAGTCGCCAAGCCAAACTGCAAGAAGACACCTATTTCAGGGTGATGCGCATCCTGCAAGAAAACCCGGACCTTACCCAGCGCGAACTGGCCGAGAAACTGGGTATCAGCGTCGGTGGGCTGAATTACTGCCTGAAAGCGCTCATGGAGAAGGGCTTGGTGAAGATGAAAAACTTCGCCAATTCCAAGAATAAGTTTGGCTATGTGTATGTGCTCACGCCAACAGGAATCTCAGAGAAAGCGGCCATCACGCACCGCTTCTTGCAGCGGAAGATGGATGAATATGAAGCCCTGAAGGCGGAAATCGAGGCGCTGAGGTCTGAGGTTGAAAAGTCTGGTGAGGAAGGGACTCAGCAAACATGATCAAAGTCACCCCCGTCATCCTCTGTGGTGGCTCCGGAACCCGTCTCTGGCCCCTCTCCCGCGCTGGATTTCCTAAACAGTTCCTGTCGCTGACTGGCAACGAAAGCCTGTTCCAGCAGGCTGCACAGCGCTTAGTGGCACTCGGTTCAGGTGACATACAGGTTGCTAGGCCTCTGATCGTTGCTGGCGAAGAGCACCGCTTTCTAGCATCTGAGCAACTGCGCGAGGCAGGTATTGAAATGGGCGCTGCCCTGCTGGAGCCGATAGGCCGCAACACGGCTCCTGCACTTACTTTGGCTGCGCTGGCTGCCCAGGAGGGTGGAGAAGACCCCGTGTTGGTTGTCACCCCCGCAGACCAAACTGTAGCCAACACAGCTGCCTTCACCCGGGCCATGCAGCAAGCCATTCGAGAGGCTGACAGCGGCAGCGTCGTCATTCTGGGCATTACCCCTGACCGCCCCGAAACCGGCTACGGCTATATCCAGACCCGAAGTGAAAGCAGTGCGGGAGTCGAGACAGTTCAGCGCTTTGTTGAGAAACCCAACGCCGACACCGCCCAGCAGTACATCAATGAAGGCGGATACTACTGGAACGCCGGAATATTCGTGCTCAAAGCATCGTCCTGGCTACAGGCGCTGAGTGCGTTCCGCCCTGACATCGCCAATGCCACTGCAGCCGCGTGGAACGGCAAGTCGCAGGACAAAGCCTTCGTCCGACCCGGTAACGCCGAATTCACCGCCATCCCAAGCGAATCCATTGACTACGCCGTCATCGAGCGATGCCCTGGCAGCGACTTCCCCATCAAGATGGTGCCTATGGACGCAGGGTGGAGCGACCTAGGTGCTTGGGATGCAGTCTGGAACGTGCTGGCCAAAGACGACCAAGGCAACGCCCATCTGGGCGACGTGCTCACCACCGACAGCCGTAATACCCTCGTGCATGCCTCCAGCCGGCTGGTCAGCTTGGTGGGGGTGAGCAACCTGATCGTCGTTGAAACACCCGACGCCGTGCTCGTGGCCGACAAAACCCGCAGCCAAGAGGTGAAGCACATCGTCACCCAACTGCAAGCTACAAAGCGCGAAGAACACACTCTTCACCGCAAGGTGCACCGTCCTTGGGGCTGGTACGACAGCATCGACGCAGGCGGTCGCTTCAAGGTGAAGCGTATTCAGGTCAAACCCGGCGCCAGCCTCAGCCTGCAAAAGCACCACCACCGCGCCGAGCACTGGATAGTGGTCAAGGGCACCGCTGAGATCACCAATGGCGACAAGGTGTTGCTGCTGACTGAAAACCAGTCCACTTACATCCCGGTGGGCGAAGTCCACCGCCTTGCCAACCCAGGCACCATCCCACTGGAAATCATCGAAGTGCAGTCGGGTAGCTACTTGGGCGAAGACGACATCGTCCGTTTTGAGGACAACTACGGGCGAACAAAACCATGAGTCACACCCCCAAGATCTACGTCGCAGGCCACCGGGGCATGGTGGGATCAGCCATCGTGCGGCAGTTGCTAGCCCAGGGCCAACCGGCCAGCCGCATCCTTACTCGCACCCATGCAGAGCTGGATCTCACCGACCAAACGGCCGTCCGCGCCTTTTTCGCTACCGAAAAACCGGATCAGGTCTACCTCGCTGCCGCGAAGGTCGGCGGTATTCATGCCAACAACACTTACCCGGCCGAATTCATCTATCAAAACCTGATGATGCAGGCCAACATCATCGACGCCGCCTTCCGCAATGGCGTACAGAAGCTACTGTTCCTCGGCTCCAGCTGCATTTACCCCAAGCTTGCTCCACAGCCTATGCGGGAAGACGCGCTGCTGACCGGTACGCTGGAACCGACCAACGAGCCCTACGCCATCGCCAAAATAGCCGGCATAAAGCTGTGTGAAAGTTACAACCGGCAGTACGGCGATAGCCATGGTGTGGACTACCGCAGTGTCATGCCCACCAACCTCTACGGACCTGGCGACAACTACCACCCGGAAAACTCTCACGTTATCCCCGCACTGATCCGCCGCTTCCACCAAGCCAAGATCAACAGCGCCCCCAGCGTAGCAATCTGGGGCACCGGCTCCCCGAAGCGTGAATTCTTGTATGTCGATGACATGGCGGCTGCCTGCGCTCACGTCATGAACTTGGACAAGTCCATTTACGACCAGCATACCCAGCCCATGCTCAGCCACATCAATGTGGGTTGCGGGGATGACATCACCATCCGCGATGTTGCTGAAGCGATTAGCAAGACGGTAGGTTACGAAGGCGAAATCACTTTCGACACTACCAAACCCGATGGCACTCCACGCAAGCTCATGGACAGCTCACGCATGAATGCTTTGGGCTGGCACGCCCGGGTGGGACTGGAGGCCGGCCTAGATGCTGCCTACAAAGATTTCCTGATCAATAACCTTTCCGAGCATTAAAGGCCATTACTGTGACTACTCAACCCAAAGTTGCTCTTATCACCGGCATCACTGGTCAAGATGGCTCCTATCTCGCCGAGTTTTTGCTTGAAAAGGGTTACATCGTTCACGGCATCAAGCGCCGGGGCAGCTTGTTTAACACCCAGCGCATCGACCACATTTACCAAGATCCGCACATCGACAATGCGCGCTTCAAGCTGCACTATGGTGACCTATCCGACACAAGCAACCTGGTGCGCATCATTCAGGAAACACAGCCAGACGAGATTTACAACCTCGGTGCCATGAGCCATGTTGCAGTGTCTTTCGAAAGCCCTGAATACACGGCTGACATTGACGGGATTGGCACGCTGCGTATTCTTGAGGCCATTCGCATCCTGGGCCTTGAGAAGAAGACTCGTTTCTATCAAGCTTCTACATCTGAGTTGTACGGCTTGGTGCAAGAAACTCCACAAAGGGAAACCACGCCGTTCTACCCACGCAGCCCCTACGCTGTGGCCAAGCTGTACGCCTACTGGATAGTGGTGAATTACCGCGAGGCTTACGGTATGTACGCCTGTAACGGCATTCTGTTCAACCACGAGAGCCCGCGCCGTGGTGAGACTTTTGTGACTCGAAAAATCACCCGTGGTTTGGCAAACATTGCCCAAGGCTTGGAGCCGTGCCTGTACATGGGAAATATGGATGCGCTGCGCGACTGGGGGCATGCCAAAGACTATGTGCGCATGCAGTGGATGATGCTGCAGCAACAGCAGCCTGAAGACTTCGTCATCGCCACTGGTGTGCAATACAGCGTACGCCAGTTTATTAAATGGTCTGCTGCCGAATTGGGCATCAAGTTGCGTTTCGAAGGCCAGGGCGTGGACGAAGTCGCCATCATCGATAGCATCACGGGTGACAAGGCTCCGGCGCTTAAAACCGGGCAGATCATCGTACGGGTCGACCCTCGTTACTTCCGACCCACCGAGGTGGAAACCCTGCTAGGTGATCCGTCTAAAGCCAAGGCCAAGCTGGGCTGGACTCCTGAAATCACCGTGCAACAAATGTGCGCCGAAATGGTGGCAGCTGACCTGCAAGCTTCTAAACAGCACGCTCTGCTTAAGGCAAATGGTTTCGCCGTGAACGTCAGCGTCGAATAGTCTATGTCGATCGTTCATTTAACTAGCGGGCGGGAATTTGCCATCGAATCCGGCAGTTCCATACTTGACGCAGCCTCATCTGCAGGTATCGCGTTGCCCTACAGTTGTCGTACTGGTCGCTGCAGCGCATGCAAAGCACTCGTTCGACGCGGTCAAACTCGTTCGCTCACTGACGAAACGGGTCTTAGCCCCGAGGAGATCGAGAGGGGATGGATCCTCACTTGTGTGCGCACAGCGGAAACAGATGTCGAGCTGGACACAGAGGACCTGGGGGGTATTACCCTGCCTCAACCTAAAACGCTACCCTGCCGGATTGCCGAACTAGAGAAACTTGCGCCAGATGTTGTGAGAGTGAAACTCAGGCTCCCTCCCACTTCTGCCTTCTCTTTCATACCTGGCCAATACATAAATGTTATAGGTGCCAATGGCCTACGCCGTAGTTACTCACTGGCAAATGCAAGTCATGTAGAAAAATTACTTGAATTGCATATCAGAGCCGTCAACGGCGGGGCGATGAGTGATTATTGGTTTAACCACGCCAGAACAAATGATCTATTGCGTCTGAACGGGCCGCTGGGTACTTTCTTTCTGCGCGGATGTGCAAACACCGACATCTTCTTTTTGGCAACAGGTACTGGCATAGCGCCAGTGAAAGCCATACTTGAATCGTTGACACAAATGCACGAAGAGCAGCTGCCTAGGTCCGTGACCGTGCTATGGGGTGGGCGGAAACCCGAGGATTTCTATATGGACATTGCAGCCATCCCTGGAAAGCACCGTTATATCCCTGCGATTTCTCGCCATAACGAGGGTTGGACTGGTGCTAAAGGGTACGTTCAGGATATTTTGTTATCTACAGCGCCGGATCTAAGTAATTCGGCCGTCTACGCTTGCGGCTCTGACAACATGATCCACGATGCAAAAAAATTACTGTCCGATGCTGGTTTGCCCTTGGAGCGTTTTTACTCAGATGCATTTGTCAGTTCAGGCAACATTTAACCAATCTGAAGACGAAATATGAAAGCAGTCATTCTTGCAGGAGGGCTGGGCACAAGACTCAGCGAGGAGACATCAACCCGACCAAAGCCTATGGTGGAAATTGGTGGCAAGCCAATGCTTTGGCACATTATGAAAATGTATTCCCACCATGGCATCAATGATTTCGTGGTGTGTTGCGGATACAAGGGTTACGTCATCAAAGAGTATTTCGCAAACTACTTCCTACACATGTCAGACGTTACCTTTGACATGCAAGCCAACACCATGCACGTGCATGAGAAACGTGCTGAGCCATGGAAAGTCACCCTTGTAGATACTGGGGATGACTCAATGACTGGCGGACGTCTTGGCCGAGTTGCCAATTACGTGAAAGATGAGAAGGATTTTTGTTTTACGTATGGCGACGGCGTGGGCGATATAGATATCTCTGCAACCATTTCTTTTCATCGCCAACATGGCAAATCCGCTACCCTCACAGCGACTTTCCCGCCTGGGCGTTTTGGTGCGTTGGATATTCAAAGCCGTCAGGTCATGAGCTTCAAAGAAAAGCCGAAAGGTGATGGCGCGATGATCAATGGTGGTTTCTTCGTGCTCAGCCCCAAAGTGTTGGGTTACTTGAACGGCGACAGCACCATCTGGGAGCAAGAACCGCTGATGAAGCTTGCCGAGGATGGCCAACTGATGGCCTTTGAACATCACGGCTTCTGGCAGCCGATGGACACACTGCGAGACAAGCTCCTCTTAGAGGAGCTTTGGGCTTCAGGCAAAGCTCCTTGGAAGAAGTGGGACTGACCTGAACATGGAGCAGACCAATACTGAATTCTGGCTTGCCAAGCGCGTCCTACTCACGGGCCACACCGGCTTCAAAGGTAGCTGGCTAAGTCTTTGGTTGCAGTCAATGGGTGCAAACTTGCGCGGTTTATCCTTGGTGCCGCCGACAGAACCAGCGCTGTTCAATGTAGCCCGAGTCGCCGAAGGCATGGAGCACCGCATCGCGGACATCCGCGACTTCGCTGCGGTGAAGGCCGAGATGGACAACTTCAAGCCGGAGATCGTCATCCACATGGCGGCTCAGCCGCTGGTGCGCCTGTCCTACAACCAGCCGATCGAGACCTACGCGACCAACGTGATGGGCACAGTGCACGTGCTCGAAGCCGCACGTCATGCGGGCTCGGTCAAGGCCATCGTGAACATCACGACGGACAAGTGCTACGAGAACCGCGAATGGGTCTGGGGCTATCGCGAAGACGAGCCCATGGGCGGCTACGACCCCTACTCCAACAGCAAGGGCTGTGCGGAGCTGGTGAGTTCGGCCTACCGCAAATCTTTCCTGAAGGACGCTGGCATAGCGATGGCGACAGCCCGCGCGGGCAACGTCATCGGTGGTGGTGACTGGGCACTGGACCGCCTGATCCCGGACATACTTCGGGCGCTTCAAGATATGCAGCCAGTGCTGATCCGCAACCCGCATGCAATCCGTCCGTGGCAGCACGTGCTGGAGCCGCTGTCGGGCTACCTGCTGCTGGCCGAGCGCCTCTATACGCACGGCCAGGCCGACGCCGAAGGCTGGAACTTCGGTCCGCGCGACGAGGACGCCCGTCCCGTGCAATGGATTGTCGAGCACCTGTGCGAGTCCTGGGGCAACGGCGCCTCCTGGACGCTGCAGCCGGGCAATCACCCGCATGAAGCCAGCTTCCTGAAGCTGGACATCTCCAAGGCGCGTCAGCGCCTGCAATGGGCGCCGCGCTGGTCTCTCGAGACCACGCTGAGCCGTATCACTGACTGGCATAAGGCCTGGCTCTCGGGCCAGGACATGCGCGCCATCTGCCTGGATCAAATTTCTCAATACCGATCAGACTTATGACTACCTCCACCATCAACTTCCAACCGCAGCTGGACATGCTGCGCAGTCAGATCAGCGAGCTGGTCCAGCAGTACGCCGACATCGCGTACGCCCCCAAGGCCTTCGTGCCCGGCCAGACGCCAGTGCCCGTCTCGGGCAAGGTCATTGGCGCCAGCGAACTGAAGATGATGGTCGACGCCTCGCTCGACGGCTGGCTGACCACAGGCCGCTTCAACGCCATGTTCGAGCAGCGCCTGGCGCAGTTCCTCGGCGTGAAGTACCTGATCACGGTGAACTCCGGCTCGTCGGCCAACCTGGTGGCGTTCTCGGCGCTGACCAGCCCCAAGCTGGGCGAACGCGCGATCAAGCAGGGCGACGAGGTCATCGGCGTCGCCGCCGGCTTCCCGACCACGGTCAACCCGATCGTGCAGTTCGGCGCCGTGCCGGTGTTCGTCGACGTCGACCTGGCCACGCACAACATCGACGCCAGCAAGATCGAGGCAGCCATCACGCCCAAGACCAAGGCCATCATGCTGGCCCACAGCCTGGGCAACCCGTTCAACTTGGACGTGGTCATGGCGCTGTGCAAGAAGTACAAGCTGTGGCTGGTCGAGGACTGCTGCGACGCGCTCGGCGCGACCTACAATGGCCAGTTGGTCGGCACCTTCGGCGACATCGCCACGCTGAGCTTCTACCCTGCCCATCACATCACTATGGGCGAAGGTGGTGCGGTGTTCACCAATAACGCCGAGCTCAAGCTGATCGCCGAGTCCTTCCGCGACTGGGGGCGCGACTGCTACTGCCCGCCCGGCAAGGACAACACCTGCGACAAACGCTTCTGCTGGACGAAGAAGGAACTCGGCGGCGAGCTTCCCGACGGCTACGACCACAAGTACACCTACAGCCACCTTGGCTACAACCTGAAGATCTCCGACATGCAGGCCGCCTGTGCGCTGGCCCAGATGGACCGCCTCGAGGAGTTCATCACCAAGCGCCGTGCCAACTTCACCTACCTGAAGGCGAAGCTGGCCAGCGTCGCCGACTTCCTGCACCTGCCCGAGGCGACGCCCAACAGCGAGCCGTCGTGGTTCGGTTTCCCGCTGATCGTGAAGGACAGTGCCGGCGTCAAGCGTGCCGACCTGATCAACTTCCTCGAAGAGAACAAGATCGGCACGCGCCTGTTGTTCGCCGGCAACCTGACCAAGCAGCCCTACATGGCCGGTCGCAACTTCCGCGTCAGCGGCGAGCTGACCAACACCGACGTCGTGATGAACCAAACCTTCTGGCTGGGCACCTTCCCGGCGCTGGGCCAGGAGCAGCTCGACTACATAGCCGGCAAGCTGGAAGAGTTTTTCGGTGTCAACTTCTGACATGACGGCGAGTGGACTCGTGATTGGACGGACGATTGTGCTGACAGGCGCAACGGGCTTCGTTGGCAGTCATCTGCTGACTGGCTTACTCGCCGCCGGATATTCTGTGGTCGCCCTGCATCGACGCCCCACCGTCCATGGTCTTCGTTGCGAAGCCGGTCTGACTTGGGTGCCTTTGGCCGAGGCGGCAACGGTCTTCAAGCGCCAGCCGATCGACGCGGTCTGCCACCTTGCGACTGCCTACGGCAATGGCATGGCGCTCACCGAGGTGGTCGAGTCGAATGTCGTGATGCCGCTGCGTCTGCTGGAATTGGCCATCGAACAGGGTTGCGCCCTCTTCGTCAGCACCGACACCTTCTTTGCCAAGCCGGAGTTCAACTATCCCCACATGCGGTCCTATACCGAATCGAAAGGACAGTTCCTTCGCTGGGCAGGACTGGCCGCCGCGTCTGCACCGGCCACGAAGTTCGTCAATGCGCGGTTAGAGCATGTCTACGGCACCGGCGATGGGCCTCAAAAATTCGTCCCTTGGGTGCTCAATAAGCTGATGACGAATGCCCCGCTGGCACTCACCCCCGGCGACCAGCGACGCGACTTCGTACATGTAGACGACGTCGTCAGCGCGTACCTGACGATCCTGGCGTCCGCCGAGGCCCTGCACATGATCCCGAGCGAGATCCAAGTCGGCACTGGAGAATCACACACGGTCCGGTCCTTTGTCGAAACCGCCCGGACCTTATGTGGTTCCACTTCGACGCTCGACTTCGGCGCATATCCGCATCGCCCCCAAGAAATCATGCATTCACAAGCCGACAATGCCGTCTTGAGAACGCTCGGCTGGAATCCTGTTCACTCTCTGAGCTCGGGGATTCGTGCTGTGCTGGAGGAAACTCGCGGCCAGTCGCCGGGAACCGCACTATGAAGATCCTGTTTGTCTGTGAGTCGTTCAGTTCAAAACTGTCTGGCGGCAAGGTTGTGCGCTATCTCCGTCAGATCCTGGCAGATCAAGGCCATGATGTCCGTGTTGCCATCACCAGCCCCTTCGACAAGGCGGACACCTGGATGACGGGCGCTGACGAATTCATCACCAGCATCCCTAGCCGACCGCGCTTTTACTGGCGGCTGTACAACCTAGCCAACAAGCATTGCGTTCCCGTCGAGTTCTCCCGCCTAGTCGACGACTTCGCGCCGGATGTAGTTCATTTCGCCTCCTTCGACCACACCAAATCCGCCAATCTCTACCAGTACTGTGTGGACCGGAAGTTGCGTATCGTTCTGCAGCCTTGGACCATGCACTTCTACTGCGCCCAGGGCTTTGGCTTCCGCGAGGGTAACCAATGCACGCGTTGCATCGATGATGGATTCACCACCGCGATCTCGACAGGCTGCACCAGCCTTCGCGGCGCGGTGAGCCAGTTCGAGCGGCTATCGCTGCGCCGCATGGCCACCCGGTCCGCCGACGTGGTCCTGTCCAGCAACAGTGACCTGGACAACATCCTGCTTGCATACGGCATCGGGAAGGAGAAAATCCACCGTTTCCCGATCGCCTTCGATCCGACCAAGACCGAAGCGGTGGAGCAGACGACCTGCGGCAACTACTTTATCTACTACGGCCAGGCCAACAGCCACAAGGGCACGGATTTCATCATCGATCTGTTCAGGCAATTGCCGGACAAGAAATTGAAGCTCTACCCCATGGCACATTACGCGACCGCCGAACCGCTGCCGCCCAATATCGAGGTAGTGCCTGGCGTGGGTTGGGGCAGCGGATTGCGGGAGGCCATCGAACGGGCCAAGGCCGTCGTCGTACCTAGCCTGTGGGCCACGTCGACGGAGTACGCGCTGTGCGAGGCCATGATGATGCGCAAGCCGCTCATTGTCTTCGGCGTGGGCGTGCACAAGGACATCCTGACCGACAGAAAGGATGCGATGGTGATCCAAGTCGGCAACAGGGAACAGTTCAAGGCTGCGCTGGACGCCCTGGACGACGATCCGTCACTCTGTGAACGCATCGCTGCGGAAGGCGCCGCGCGGATTCAAGAGATCAACAGCCCCGACCGTCTGCACACGCTATTAATGTCGGCTTACACCCCTGAATGACTAATGAGCAAGTACCGTCGCAACTCCATCCTGAATCTGATATTTAACTACTCGAATATCGTTTTCAATCTGATCACAGGAATCTTCCTAGTTCCCTTCTATCTTCGGAAGATCCCGCTTGACGCTTACGGCTCCTTCTTGGCCGCGGTAGCCTTAGCCGCACTGATTGGATTGCTGGAGTTCGGCCTCAGTATGGTGCTGACACAGCAACTGGCGCGCAGCTATGCACGCTCTGAATGGAGCGACTTCCGCCAACTCACTTACAGCGGACTTGTCGCGGCGACACTCCTCGCCGCAGTCACCTGCCTGATCACGTTGTCCCTAGCTCCCTGGGTGCCAGCGTTGACCAATACCGTCGCGCCCCATACCAGCGACCTCAGAGCAGCATTCCTCCTGCTGGGAATTGCCGCCGCCGGCAACATCTACCTGAACCTGTTCGGTTCAGTTTTTCAGGCGCTACTCAAGGCTGGGACCCTTGGCGCGATCAATTTGCTGGCCGCCTTCTTCGGGATTCTTACGGTCATTGTTGGATTCAGCTGGTATGGCACGATCACAGCCATCGCCGCCGGCACCATAGTGCGGGTGTGTTCCGCCACCCTATTGTTGATGGGGGCCTCGCTACTCACCTTGCGGAAGCTCGCGCTGTTGCCTCAGCGAGCGACGATCAGCGAAACCGTGCGACTGCTTCGCGCCTGCGTACCGATCTTCATCGGCGGGGTCGCCAAGTCAGTCGCTGAGAATACGCAGAACCTGCTACTGGCCAATGTGGTCTCGCCATCGGCCATCGCCGTGCTGGCCCTGACCCAGAAGGCTTTCCAGGTCTGCAACATGGTGCTGGCGCCGATTGGCTCCTCAATCTACTCGAACCTCACCCAGATCAAGGAGAAAACGAATACCCTCTATTTCTCGGCCCTCCTGGGCATCAGCATCCGCAGCCACTTCCTGGTGTCCGTGCTGCTGGTGGCGACGGCACTCACGTTCAACAAATCGTTCGTCGCCCTGTGGGTAGGGGCTGAGAAGTTCGGCGGCCTCGGCCTGTCCATCCTGCTGGCTGTGGCGATGCTCCTCGTCACCCGCTTCTCCTTCTTCAGCTTCCTTATTTACTCTACCGGGGAGTTCAAGAAGCCGCTTATCTTGGAGACGAGTTACTCTGTCACAAAGATCGCGCTGCTGCTGGCCCTGATCCATCCTCTCGGCCTGTTCGCTGTCCCGCTGGCGGACGTTGTTGCGGGAACTGTCTTCCTGTACAGCTTGAGCACTCGGCTCATGGCCCCTCATGTTCGGAGTTCCACGTTCGGTGCGGGCCTCTACACTAACGGTTGGATCGAGCTCGGCGTTCTGACGGTGATTGGCTACGCTGCAATGGCCTGGCTCCCTCCGATCCAGGGGTGGCCAACATTGGCCATGAGCATCTCGGCCTATCTTGTGTTGGCTGCCGCCGTCGCGCTGGCGATCAATTTCCGCTTCCTCAATGCCTGTTCATACTTTCTCCGCCGCAGATCTGCGACAACCCAATGACGGAACGCTCACGCGTTGCCAACGACACCATGGACATTCATATCCTCTGCCACGGACTCGGAAATCAGCTTTCCCAATACGCCTTTACTCTTGCTCGGCGCAGTCTGAATCAGCGCGCCCACGCCTATTATGCGTTCAAGGAGCACAACGGCTATGAGCTGGATCGCCTTTTCGGCCTCAAGGAAGGGCTGCCGTGGTACCTGAGATTCGTCCCGCTCGTCTGCCGTCTTGGCACTTCACGCCGCTTCTATTCGGAGCGCACCGCCAATTTCATCCTGTCTCTGTTCCGCATCAAGGTCGTGGTGGAACCGAACAACTATCGATTCGACCCTGAGCTCACGAAACCGTGGTTCGGGCTCCGAATCTTGTACGGTGGCTGGCACGACTGGCGCTATTTCCAGGCCGCCGAGCCCTTCGTTCGAGAGGCGTTCCGCTTCCCTGAGCTGGGCCCGGTTAATCAAAAGATCCTCGACGACATCGACAACTCGCACAGCGTCTCGATCCATGTTCGTCGCGGCGACTATCTGAAAGTCCAGAATCGCGCACTATTCGGAGACATTGCAACTGCCGGCTACTACAGGAACGCCATTAAGACGGTCGGCGAACATGCCGCACGCGCAGGCAAGACTCCAAAGTTCTTCATCTTTTCTGACGACATCGCTTGGTGTCAGGAAAATCTGGGCCTTCCAGATGCCTACTTCGTGAACGCCAATCGCGGCAGCGATTCGTGGAAGGACATGGCGCTGATGGCCCGATGTAAGGTCAACATCATCGCGAACAGTACGTTCAGTTGGTGGGCAGCTTGGCTCAATGGTCACCCGGACAAATTGGTGCTGTGTCCCACGAAATTCTCGAATCCGGACATCGCGCGCCAAACGATCTACCCGGCTACATGGCTACACATCGAAAGTTGATGCGAACACCATGCGCGAGAACGAATCATCATTTACTATCGCGCCCGTTCTGCCTCCCTCTAGCACCTAAATCTTGACTCCTATGACTGTCACCATCTTCACTATCGTCGCGCGCAACTATTACGGATTGGCTCAAGTCTTGCGTAAATCCGTCATGCGTTATCACGACAATGTCGAATTCTTGGTATTCATTGCCGATGGTATTACCGAGCCCGAGCGCGACCAGTTCGGTCCCGATGCCATCGACGCTGCGGCGCTCATGGGCGAGTATGTCTCCCAGGACAAGCTGGCAGAACTGGCATTCAAGTACAACCTGACCGAGTATTGCACCGCAATCAAGCCCTTCTGCTTCCAACATTTATTCGATACGACTGACTGTCGCGAGGCAATCTACCTTGACCCGGATATTTTTGTGTTCGGGCCCATGACGCCCATCTTTGAGAAGCTTGCTAGCGCCGACATCGTACTGACGCCCCATATCCTCTTTCCCTCGTCGCGAGAGGGGAAGGGAAAGGACAGCAATATCCTGTCTGCGGGGATTTTCAATCTCGGATTTGCCGGGTTGCGGCGCTCCAATAGCGGGATCGCCTTCGTCAAATGGTGGGGTCAACGTCTACTGGACCAATGCTTCGCCGACGGTCATAGCGCCCTATTCACGGACCAGAAGTGGGTCGATTTCGTCCCAGCGCTTTTCCCAGCTGAAGATATCGCGGTGATTCGCCATTGCGGAACTAATCTTGCGCCATGGAACTTCCATGAGCGCCGGGTGAGCAAATCAGAGGGCGATCAATTTTGGGTTGAACGGCGCGTCGATCCATCCGACCTCTTCGCAACGGAGACCGGCCGTGAGCCGGAGCCGGTCGTGTTCGTCCATTTCTCCGGGTTCGACTACAAGCGGCTGTGCAGCGGGGAAGTCACCCAATACAACATCGACGGTCTGACGTTCTATCAAGACTTGCAGCCTCTGATCGACCGGTACATGACTGCCATCCAGACGGATCGCGAGACCGTGCTCAAGTTCCTGAGCATGACCTACCGCTACGCCAAGTTCAAGGACGGCAGTCCCATCATCGCCTTCCACCGCCGCCTTCTTCGGTCTGCGGTGGATGCTGGTATGCACTTCGAAGATCCATTCGCTGTCGGCGTGGGGACGTTCCACCAACGGCTTGTCGACAACAACCTGGTGCTGGAGGATGGGGCCGAGGGGGCCCAACTGGACAAGTCGACCAAGAACAACATGGCAGGCATTGATAGGAAACTCGCGATGGTGAACCGGGTCATGCGGGGGGTGAAGCGGGTCATCGGTTTCCGCCGCTACCTTTTGCTTCTGCGCCTAATGCGCCCCTATTCTCGCGCGGAGGCCCAGTTGCATCTCATCGATTCGAACCAAAACAAGCTCTAAGCCGCCGCAAAGACTCCCCCCGATTACACTGCACTGCTATTCATTAGTCCAGAAGTGAGATTCCTCCGCGAAAAGGCAATTTAAATTTTTGTTGAAATATTTAAATCACAGTTGAGCCGCCAAAAAATATAACTTCACAATGAATATTTACGTCGCAACAATAGCATTATTGTCGCTTTTTTCTTATATTGAGGTATTGGGGGGTAGTTCGACCACAAGACGGGTTATGCTTATGGTTACATTTCTCATTCTAGTGGCTCAAATCGGCCTACGCTGGGAGATGGGAACTGATTGGACTCCATATCGAAACCATTTTGAACAGGAGCACTCATGGGAATCAGTTCTTTTAAATGTAACCATTGGATTTGAACTCGGCTACGGTCTATTTGTATGGTTAATAAATACCATATCCAAAGATTACACCGTATTTTTGTTAATTCACGCGCTAATATTTTACGCTCTTATTTTCAAAGCCTCCAATCAACTTAGCAAGTATCCAATACTCACCTTACTGCTATTCTATGCAGCAACGATAGGGCTTACTGGTTCAAATCGCCAATTGTTGGCCCTTGCGATTTGTCTATATTCTTTGAAATACGTGGTCAATAAAAAATTGACCCCATTTCTTTTCTGCGTATCTGTTGCGACGCTTTTTCACACCAGCGCACTTCTCTTCTCAATTTATTATCTACTTAACCGAGATCTAAAAAATCGAACCATATTTTTGTTGCTCACTCTTAGTGTATTCATTGGTCTTTCATCAATTCCAGCCATTGCATTTGACAGCATAGCTGGATTTTTGGGGGGGACAATTAGTCAGAAAGCGGAATACTATATCAAAGGCTCAAGCATTGCTGGTGCTGACCTCAGCGTGCTAGGACTACTTCGAAGAATTCTGGTTCTCATTATTGGCCTATACATGTACCAGCCAACTGTCCGGCGCGTACCAACATTCAGAATATTTTTTAATGGCTATCTGGTCGGGCTAATTTTATATTTTTTGTTTTCTCATTCTTTGCTAATTCTAGTGAATCGCGGCAGCCTTTATTTCAGCGTAATGGAGGCATTCATTCTTGCCTCAATTATTGTTACCCTAAAGGACAATTTAACCAAGATAATCGCCCTTGGTTTGCTTATTGCATACACCATTGTAGTATTCAATCAAAGCATTAGCGCTTATCCGGATTTATTCATTCCATACCAAGGAATATTCATCAACACCGAATATCACCGCAACCTTTATTAGTCGGTCCTGAAAATTTCGCAAGACCTTATGTAGCGGTGCAGAGGTAAACAATAAGCGTTGCCGTATTTGCAGGATAGCGGCATATTTGCCTGGGTAATCCTGCAAATTCCGACGAGGTTTTATGCGGCCAAGGGTGAAAACGGGGAAGAGCGAGAGCTTTACATCGGACCGAGGCCGTCCGGGCACATGCACGCGATTGATAGCGGGTCTGCTGTACTTGCAGACAAAGGCGCCGATTGATCCGTCGAGCAGGCGGCTGGGCGAAGCGGGCGTGGAAGAACTGCTGGCCGAGACGATTGAAGCGGCGAAGAAGGCCCAAGTGATCAAGAGCACGGCCCTGAAGCGGGTGATTGTGGACACGACAGTGATGGACAAAGCGATAGCGCATCCGACGGATTCACATTTGCTCGAGCGCTGCCGTGAACATCTGGTTAATAAAGAGGCAGCCCGGCACGGATTGAAGCTGCGTCAGAACTACAACCGCGAGGCGCCACGCCTAGCAAGCCAGATTGGCCGGTACGCCCACGCGAAGCAGTACAAGCGAATGAGGAAGGCGTTGCGCACGTTGCGCTCGCGCGTGGGTCGAGTGATGCGGGATGTGCAGCGCCAGACCGGCAAGGTGGCTGAGAATCGCCGAGCGGGATTGGAAGATCTGATTGCGAAGACGAAGCGGGTTATGACGCAAGGGCAAAAGGACAAAGGGAAGTTGTATGCGCTGCATGCGCCTGAGGTGGATTGCATCTCAAAGGGCAAGGCGCGGCAACCGTATGAGTTCGGCGTGAAAGTGTCGATCACGACGACACACCGAGAAGGCTTGGTGGTGGGCGCGCGCTCGATGCCGGGCAATCCGTACGATGGGCACACACTGGAAGAAGCGCTCGAACAGGCGGGGATCCTGAGTGAGGTGAAGCCAGAAGTGGCGGTGGTGGATCGGGGTTACCGTGGCGTTGCGATACCGGGCGTGAAGATTTACCACCCGGGCTTGCGGCGCGGGATCACGCGTACGCTCAAAGCGATGATCAAACGGCGTAGTGCGATCGAACCGGCCATCGGCCACATGAAAGCCGAAGGCAAACTCGGGCGGAACTGGCTCAAGGGATCGATTGGCGATGCGTTGAATGCCGTGCCGTGCGGCGCGGGCTACAACTTGCGCATGATCCTGAGGAGGCTGCGGCGTCTTTGCGCCCTGATTCTGGCTGCTGTTGTGGGCAGAAATTTCAATCTGACGCCGCTTGCGTAACACCCTCGAGCTGCGATATCGATTTGTTCAGAGGCGACTTATGAGGTTCAGGGTGCGCCAAAGTGTTAATAAATAGCATTCACTAATCTTCTCGATGTCAAAATCTATCTTGTCCGCCATCGTGTACCTGGGATTCAATGACCCTCGTCAACACATTCGTGGTACTGAAAATGTTGTGCAAATGCAGGCCAATGCAGCACCTGGAAAGAAGTACTACGTCTTCAGGGCAGCTCACACTTCAGTGTTTCGGTGGAGAGGGATTGTCGCTATTGGATGTCCTAGCAACCTGATACTTGCATCAATATTCATTCGCCGATTGATCCAACGAATCGAGCGAAAAATCGGTCAACCGCCGATTATTCATGGTCATAGCTATTTGCTAACAGCGGTTTCATCTGGCGCCCCAATAGTCTTCACCGTTCATGACGGGCTAACATACCTGAAGCGCTGCTTCGGCTCCCGTGTTGTCTGGCCCTATCGATGGATAGAACGCTTTGTCTACTGGCGTGCTACGCGAATCCACGCGATTTCACGGTATGCGTGGTCGCAAGTGGTTGCCGGGTCTGCGGCGCAGAGTAAGGTCAGCTACATCTACAACTCACTGCCGCGCCCCCTTGACGCAACGGCCGATATGCAGGCAACGACGGACATTCCCCGCGCCAAGACCGAGTATCTGGTTGTACGCAGCATCGAGGATCGCGCTAACCTGGAACTAATCTTGGAATTCGCGCGGCACTGCCAGCGCGAGCAGCCAGACGCCACAATCCTAGTCGCCGGCAAGGGGCCGCTGTTGCAGCACTATCTGTCGCTGGTCGAGACTGAGCGCCTGTCCAACCTGAAGTTCCTCGGCTACGTTCCGGACGCGACGCTGGATGCGCTGTACCGTCGTGCGGCCTGCGTCCTCATGCCGGCCAAGTATGGCGAGGGCTTCGGTCTGCCTCTGATCGAGGCCTATGCCCGCGGTGTGCCCGCCGTTGGGTCACGGGTCTGCGCTGTGCCAGAGGTCATCCACTCTGCGCCGCTGATGTTCGACAACGAACTTACCTCGCTTTGTGATGCCATTGCCGCTGCAGTCCGAATCCCGAGGCGGGATTTCGTAGCCCACTTCCAATCCCGCTTTTCCCCTGGCGCGATCCAACGACAGTACCAGGCCTTCTACAGCGCTGTCGTTTGAGCCAGCCGCGCCCTTCAAGTGACATTCTCCGATCTTGTACATCTAATCCGCTATGAATGAGTCAAAACATTTGCGCAAGCAATCACCTATGGGCCTGTACGGACCATTTCATCTGATGTGGATGATGGTCTGCCTGCTGGTGACCCGGCTTCTGTTCCGCCCCTGCCGGCTGGTCAGGCTGCCGATTGCCGTGCGTGGCAAGCGCAATATCCGCTTTGGCGAAGGCTTTGTCTGCGGCTACATGGTGCGACTGGATGCATGGGCGGACGCTGGCTGCATCACCTTTGGTCGTAACGTCCAAATAAATGACTTCGTCCACATCGGTGCCCGAAATCGAATCTTGATTGGGGACGACGTGCTGATTGCCAGTCGGGTTTTTATATCAGATCACGATCACGGAATTTACTCCGCAGTGCAGGGGAGCAGCAGCCCGGACATTCCCCCTTCGCACCGTGTAGAACCAACGGCCCCAGTGCACATCGGCAATCGTGTATGGATTGGCGAAGGAGCCGCTGTCTTGTCCGGGGTGTCGATCGGCGATGGTACGGTAATCGGCGCCGGCGCTGTGGTGACCAAAGACATTCCGGCCGATTGCATCGCGGTAGGAATTCCCGCGCGCGTAATACGACGTTTTGACCGATCGACAAACACTTGGAAGGCTATCTCCAAATGAGGCTAGTGATTTCAGCAGTTAATTTCACCGAGGGTGGCCCTCTGACGGTGCTGCGGGACGCTGTCGAAGCGGCAACAACACACTTCCCAGACTGGGAAATTATCGTGGCTGTGAATCGCGTAGGTCTAATTCCACCGAGTCGCGCAAGGGAGATTGCATTCCCTGAACCCAAGTCATCCTGGTTGCGTCGCCTGCAATTGGAATGGTTTGGATTCCGTCGACTGTCACGCGAATTAAAGCCTGATGTATGGCTCTCGCTACACGACATCACACCACGAGTTGAAGCTACTCGCCAGTACGTGTATTGCCACAATCCGGCACCATTTTGCACAGTTACGGTCCCGCTTGAGCAGCTGGACCGCTCTTTCAGGTTGTTCAGACGCTTCTACGGGCTCTTATATCGGTGCTTCATTCATCGGAACGCTGCCGTCATCGTCCAGCAGCAATGGCTTCGTGACCAGTTCAAAATGCGTTTTGGAGTTCGCCAAGTGATCGTGGCGCACCCGACGTCAGCGGTTGATAATTTTTCTCAACCTCACGCCAGCGCGCTACCTAGTACCTTTTTCTACCCTGCCTTTCCGCGCGTCTTTAAGAACATCGAGCTGCTCGGTGAATGCGCAGCGCGCCTGGAAAACAATCCGGCCTGGAACGGTAAGATTTTGATCACGCTGGACGGCCGCGAAAATGCATACGCACGCACGATGCGCGAACGCTATGGACATCTACGTTCGCTTGTCTTCTTGGGTCTGCAGAACAAGCTGCAGATGGAAGCGCTGTATTCTGAGTGCGACGCGATCATTTTTCCATCCCTGCTGGAAACTTGGGGACTTCCAATCAGTGAAGCCAAGGCACGCAAGATTCCTGTGCTTGCAGCCGATCTTCCCTACGCGCGGGAGACGGTGGGGAACTACGATGCCATTCGGTTTTTCGATCCGCAGGATGCTGATTCTCTGGCTCAACTACTTCTTAATTTGCATTTGGGAGCTGAAAGCCTCGGCACAGCCCGGAGTTCCGCGCCGGATGCCCCCTTCGCCGAGGATTGGAAGAGTTTGCTGAAGATGATTCTGTCCGACTGTTAGAAACTCGGGCACAGGGTGACACACAAAGCGGAGCGATGGCCGAGAATTGCGTCCGTATGGCTTGCACGACCGCATGCCGACGTTGCGCCAACAACATGTCTTTCAGGATTGGATTAGCCCCTTGAATCGCCGGACACAGTCACCCACGTAAAATTACGGGTAGACATACGATTGTGTTTTTGACTAACAACAAGCTAGAAGTGATGGAAGTGCTGACTGGGCCGGAGCGCCGGCGGAGATGGTCGGCGGATGAAAAGCTGGCGATGGTGCGTGAGAGTTTCGAGCCTGGCAAGTCAGTCTCGATGGCGGCGCGCCGCAATGGCGTCAATCCGAATCAGCTATTCCACTGGCGCAAGCTGTATCAGGACGGTAGCCTTTCGGCGGTCAGCTCAGGCGAGGAAGTTGTCTCTGCATCGGAATTGAGTGACGCCCTTAAGCAAATCCGGGAGCTTCAGCGGATGCTTGGTAAAAAACCATGGAGAACGAAATTCTTCGTGAGGCGGTGGAGGTAGCGAAGTTGCGAAAATGGATTGCGCGCTCACCCTCATTGCCGGAGGACGACCAGTGAAGCGGGTCTGTGACGTCCTCGGTGTAGCGCGCTCGAATGTGGCGAAAAAACTGGCATGGCCGGCTGATTGGCAGGACGGGCGGCAACGACCGGCGGACACAGTGGCGACGTGGCGCGTGATGTCATGCTGGCCGCCGTCGAGAACCGCTTCGGCAATGTGATGCGGGCACCGGCCGAGATTGAATGGCTCAGCGACAACGGTTCAGACTACACGGCCGACAGGACCAGGCGCTTCGCGTCGTCCATCGGCCTGAAGCCATTGACTACGCCAGTGTGCAGCCCGCAGAGCAATGGTATGGCGGAGAGCTTCGTGAAAACGATGAAGCGCGGCTATGTTGCCTTTATGCCAAAACCGGACGCCGCGACCGCTGCACGTAATCTCGCAATTGCATTTGAACACTACAACGAGAAACATCCTCATAGCGCGCTGAAGTACCGCTCGCCACGCGAGTTCAGACGCAGAACCGAATCATCAACCTTGGTGTGAGACGGTGTCCGGAGGGGCAGGGGCAAATCCAAGGATTACCAGAACCACCCTGCGACAGAAACCATCAGTACATATATTTTGCGCCGATTGTTAAATGAGTACAGGTGACCAGTTGAACACCACTTACCTTGATACCCCCAGTTTTGTACATACCCCTGTACCAAAGCTGACGCTTTCGATTGTCAGCCACGGACAGGCGGAACTCGTTCGCCCCTTACTCCTCGAATTGGCAGCTCTACCGCATCGGGATTTTGAAATAATCCTGACCCTAAACATCCCTGAGGATGAGCGGCCCTACGCGGTGGACGGACTATCCTTGACCGTGATTCGAAATAACGTCAGAAAGGGCTTCGGCGCCAACCACAACGCAGCTTTTCGCGCGTCCCAGGCACCTTACTTTGCCGTTGTCAATCCGGATGTCCGACTTGGGCAGACTGACCCTACTGCACTGCTAGAGGGATTCACAGATTCACGTACAGCCGTATGTGCGCCACTCGTGACCAACAGTCTTGGCGAAGTCGAGGACAGTGCGCGCCGCTTTCCCACCTGGCGCAGTTTGACTCAAAAAGCGCTGGGTCGGCACCCTCGCGTGGAATACGTCATTGGAGACATGCCGTTAGAGGTCGACTGGGTCGCCGGCATGTTTGCCGTGTTTCGCCGCGAGGCCTACCTTGATGTGGACGGATTCGACGATCGGCGGTACTTCATGTACTACGAGGATGTGGACGTCTGTTACAGACTGCACCAACGCCACTGGGCGGTATTGCTGGTGCCATCCATACGGGTCATTCATGACGCACAGCGCGCCAGCCGTAGAAACGCTCGCCATATGCGATGGCACGCAACGAGCGTGTTCAGATTCCTGACAGGTTGGTGATTTTTTTATGTACTCCAGATATCTCTCCTCACATGAACACAACCGCCCATAAGCCCCTGCTGGTCGTCGAACTGAACGAGGTCAATTTCGACCTAGTCCGTCGATATCTATCGACGAACGAGCTGCCCGCCTTTCGCCGGCTGTTGACTGAATTTGACAGCATCGAGACATTCGCCGAGAGCCAATACGATCAACTTGAACCCTGGATCCAGTGGGTTTCCGCACACTCCGGCAAGACATTTGGTGAGCATGGCATCTTTCGCCTTGGAGATGGTGCCGTGAGCAATATCCCGCAGATCTATGAGGCTTTGGAAGGGGCTGGCCTTTCTGTAGGCGCTATCTCGCCAATGAACAGCCGGAACAGCCTTGCTAGGCCCGCCTACTTCGTTCCAGATCCTTGGACACAGACGCCGAGCGACTCCAGCGGCTTCTCACGTCGCCTGACAGCGATGCTTCGCCAAACCGTCAATGAAAACGCACAAGGAAAAATCTCGTGGCGCTCGCTGCTTACGTTGGCGGAAGTTGTCTTACGAACTTTTAATCTTCGTGGAACTAAGCAATTAGTCAAGCTGATTGGCAAGGCTAAAGGGTGCCATTGGTACAAGGCACTCGTGCTAGACCAACTCATTCACCTCGTCCATCTGCACTCGTTGCAAGCAGCCAGGCCAGACGTTTCGTTCGTTTTCTTTAATGCCGGGGCACACATTCAGCACCACTATTACTTCAACTCTACGCAGATTCAAACTGCGTCCAAAAACCCGGCTTGGTACGTCTCAGCGTCTGCAGATCCGATTCTTGACATGATCAAGGCGTATGACCACGCCCTGGAGGATTATCTCGCGCTAGTCGACCAAGGTGCCCGCTTGCTTCTCGCCACTGGACTCACGCAGGTGCCCTACAACCGAGTCAAGTTCTATTACCGTCTTAGGAATCACGCCGAGTTCTTGGGGCGCCTTGGTATCCGATTTATTGCTGTCCAGCCACGGATGACTCGTGACTTTGAGATCCTGTTCGCTTCGAACGAAGAAGCGACAGCAGCAGCTGACAGTTTGAGCGCATTGAAATTGTCGAGAGACGGGGTCCAACTTTTTAATGAGATCGACAACCGTGGGAAAAGTTTATTTGTCACCTTGACCTATCCTAATGAAATCATTCCCGGTGACAAGGCAGTGTCACCAGAAGTAGAGGTTGCGGATCTCGATAAGCAATTTACCTTCGTTGCCATCAAGAATGGCATGCACGACACAAAGGGGTTTGCATTCGCTTCCAAAGGAAGTTTGAAGTCAATACCGAGGTCTGCGGTGCACGTTTCTGCGCTATATGACTTGACCATGCAGGCCGCAAACCGATCTCTATGACCTTGAACTGGTAAGGAGTTGGGGTGCGTATTTCGGGGAAGTTGAACGCCCGTTTCGGTGAAGTCGAACAGGCCGGGAGAGAGGTACTGCGAGTGCTCGAGATCAGGCTACTTTTTGATCAGGCGTGTTCTTCTTGCGCATCGAATCGCCCTTCAACGGAAGCTTGTGAGCCTGATGGACGAGGCGGTCGGGGATTGCGTCGGCGAGGGTCGGGTCTTGCAGCCATGCGTGCCAGTGTTCAAGGGGCAGTTGGCTTGTGATGATCGTGGATCGCGTGCCGACGCGATCGTCGAGTACTTCGAGCAGATCGTTGCTCTCGCCTTGGTCGACGTCCTGCAGTCCCCAGTCGTCGAGCAACAAGACGTCCATCTTGGCGAGGTGCGCAAGCCGACGCGTGAAGCTGCCATCGCCGTGGGCAATCTTCAATTCCTCAAACAGCCGGGCAGCGCACACGTACAGCACGGAGCAGCCCTATCGACAGGCCTGCTGGTCGAAGGCGCAGGCAATCCATGTCTTTCCGGCGCCCGTTGGCCCCGGGGGGATGAGGTTCTGTGCATTGCGGATCCAGTCACAGCAGGCGAGCGCGACGACGATACGCCAGTTGCAACCGCACCGCTGCAAGTCGCTGATTTTTCTATACCGTGTCACTTGAACGCTCAAGAGCCCGGTAGAGAATAGAGACAGAAACGGGGCGTCAGGGCATGAATAGTGGCGCCGTTGCCATCGTGCCGCTCAAGAGGAAACTGCGCCGAACCGCGCCATCACTGGGGGAACGGGCAAAAAAATCCCGACTGATAGGAGTCGGGACTTCTATGAATGGTGGAGCGGAGGAGGATCGAACTCCCGACCTTCGCATTGCGAACGCGACGCTCTCCCAGCTGAGCTACCGCCCCACACGAAGCAACGATTATAGCGACTTTTTTGGGCACGGCGAGCAGCCGACAAAATTGCTCGGGATTTGCGTTTCTCCGACAAAACCCGGGGCGCCCAGGCCTCGCCCTCACCCGGTGGCCGCCCGCGACTCAAACCGCTCCCAGATTCCCCTTCATCCCCTTGATGGACGGCACTTTCGGCGCTTTTGCAACAACCGTCTTCTGAGCCCTGAGATACCGCGCCACGACGTCCCAGACCGGCTCGCCCTGCGCTCCCTCGGCCACCGGCGCCCAGCCGGCCACCTTGTACGTCTTGCCCGTCTCGATCAGCTTGCCGTTCAGACGCATTTCCGTAATCCGCTGCCCCATCGGTGCCATCGGATCGATCGTGTAGTCCATGCCGCCCACCCGCACCATGTCCCCGCCCTGCTGGTAATACGGGTCGGGATTGAACAGGTTGTCGGCCACGTCCTCCAGCACCGTCTTGATCGTCTCGCCAGTCATCGGCGTGAGCGTCGTGTACGGATAGGTCACTGCCGTCTGGTCAAGCAGTTGCTCCATCGTGATCGTCGCGCCCGGCAGCAGCGACGTTCCCCAGCGGAAGCCCGGCGAGAAGCCGATTTCGGCGTCCTTCTCGGCCATCACCGCGTCGAGCAGCAACTGGTCGAAGGTGCCGTTGAAGTTGCCCCGGCGGTACAGCACGCCCTCCGTCACCGCCAGCGGCTCGGCCAGCTTCGCGGCAAACGGCGCACGCACACGCTCGATGAGCGCCTGCATCGGCGCATCGGCCGGCAGCAGATTGGAGAACACCGGCAGCAGCTTGTAGCGGAAGTCCACCGGCTTGCCGCCCTTCACGTCGAAGTCGAGCACCGCCAGAAACTTGCCATTCGACCCGGCATTGGTCACGAGTGTCTTGCCGCCCGCGTTCTCCACGACGACCGGCTTCGGCACGCCGTCGTGCGTGTGACCGCCCATGATCGCGTCGATGCCGCGCACGCGCGACGCGAGCTTCAGGTCCACATCCATGCCATTGTGCGACAGCACCACCACGACCTGCGCGCCCTTGCCACGCACCTCGTCGACCATCGACTGCAAGCGCTCCTCCTGAATCCCGAACGTCCAGTCCGGGACAAAGTAGCGCGGGTTCGCAATCGGAGTGTACGGAAACGCCTGCCCGATGATCGCCACCGGCACGCCATTCATCGTCTTGATCGTATAAGGCGCGAAGACCGGGTCGCCGAAATCGTTCGTCTGCACGTTCTGCGCGACAAAGTCGATCTTGCCCTTGAGCTGCTCCTCGACGACGGACTTCACGCGGTCCGCCCCATACGTGAATTCCCAGTGCGCAGTCATGACATCGACACCCAGCGCGAGCGTGGCGTCGACCATGTCCTGGCCTTTCGTCCACATGGCGGTGCCGGAGCCCTGCCAGGTGTCGCCACCGTCGAGCAACAATGCTCCCGGGCGCGACGCCTTCATGCGCTTGACCAGCGTAGCCAAATGCGCGAAACCGCCGACCTTGCCGTAGGTGCGGCACGCCGCCGCAAAATCCAGATAGGTGAACGCATACGCATCAGGCGTGCCGGGACGTAGACCATAGGCTTTCAGGAAAGCCTCGCCCACCAGATGCGGCGGCTTGTTGGCCTGCGCACCGATGCCCAGATTGACGCTCGGCTCGCGGAAGTAGATCGGCAACAACTGCGCATGGCAGTCGGTGAAGTGCAGCAGGTGCACGTTGCCGAACGTCGGCAGATCGTAGAACGCCGCAGCCGCCTTGGCCGCAGCCGTCTCGTGATGCGACAGCGCCATTCCTCCGGCCGCTGCCACCGCCAGCACCTGCATGAACTCGCGTCGATTCATTTCGTCTCCGTAGCGCACACGTCGTGCGGCGCGCCTGCTTTTTCGTTATTCGATGAGATCCATCCGGGCAGGATCGGATCGCGCCATCTGGTCGTCACCGCCATTGCGCGACGACCGTGCCACGCCCGCCTCACTGCCTCACCTCGCCAGTTCCCGTCACGGGCTCACGCCGTCGCGTCACCCGTCCGAGTCATGTCGTTATTTCCCCGCGTAATCCGCGAGCGCCGCCACGTCCTCGCCGAACATCTCGCCCACTTCCTTGCGCAGCACCTTGCCGTTACGGCCGATCACGTACAACTCCGGCAATCCACGGCGCTTACCCAGCGCCGCCTGCCACGCGTCGTTTTCCATGCCCGCCGGGAACGTATAGCCATGCGCCTTCATATAGTCGACGGCTTCCTGCGGCTTCTTGTCGATGGAGAGCGTGACGATCTGGATCGGCTTGCCGCGCGTGGCCTCGTAGAGCTTCTGCACATGCGGATTCTGCTGTGCGCAGAACGGGCACCACGACGCCCAGTACTCGACGATCACCGTACGGTCCTTGAACGCGCTGGCGGGCAACGTCTTGCCGTCGAGCAACGTGAGCGACGGCAAGGTGACGGTGTCGCCAACCTCGATCGCATGCGCCGGCGTGCCGAGAACCATCGCCCCCGTGGCTAACGCCGCGCCTGTCACCGCCCGGATACGTCTGAGCACGTCGATCCCCGCTCGTCGCGCAATCTTGCGCATTGGAAGAAGCACCGCGCCGAAGGCGAAGTCGATAACAGCGCGCACCGAACGCATCGATGGCGCGCCCATTTGCCAGAAGGTCGTACGCGCGAAAGGCGTCTTAACATCGGAAGCCGGCACACGCGCACCTCGCCACCACTCACGCGAGCGGGCACATTGCGACGAACCGTGACGCTCAGCGGCCCGGCTCGGAAATTTCAGGGATGTCATGCAGCACTCCGGAAGTCGGCGGCGACCCCGGTCGGACAGACCCGGGTCGCGCGCCGCAACGGCGGTGACTTACTGGTTCACAGGCGAGGCCGGATCGAGCAACAGCGCCATGACGTCCTTCAACTGCTGTTCCGTCAGGATGCCCGCCGCACCGAAGCGCGGCATGTTCGAACACGCCATATAGCTGTGCGAGTCGTAGACCTTCGCCCACGTGTACTTGACCACCTCGGGCGAATCGCCGCGCAGCTTGCCGTAGTTGTACAGCGAAGGGCCGATGTTGCCGAACGATATCTCGCTCTTGGTCAACTGGTGGCACGCGTAGCAATTGCCGCCGTTGACGGTGTCCGCCTTGTCGGTGAACTGCATGCCGCGGCCGTTCTGCGCAACCTTCTCGCCTTCCTTCCAGTCGCCGAGATACTTGCCGTCAGCCGGCGCCTTGACGTTTGCCAGTTCGGCCTTTTGCAGACGCTCTGCAATCTTCGCCGGCATCGGCTTGACTGCGTACTGCGTGCACAGCTTCTGCAATTCGCTCTGATCGATGCGATCGAGCTGGGCGATGCCCGAAGGACGGAACGAGTCGCGCAGTTCCTGCACGACGGCCGCGTCGGTCGAACCGGTGACGAGCTTCGTGCCCTCGCCCTGTGCGAACGCCATGCCGACGACGAGTGCCCCGGCCGCTGCCAGCGCGACGCTCGTCGCGCGCAATGCGAATGATTTCATGGGTGTGCCTCGTGATCGGTCAGCGCTTCAGGCCGGGGGCGTCCATCTTGCCGCCGTTGGCCATCACACCGAGGAAGGTAATCAGATCGACGGATGCCTGCGAGCCGTAGTTCAGCTCAGGCATGCGCTGCTGACGGAAGCAGTCGTACATGCGCCACTGGATGGTGCGCAGCGCGCCTTGCGAGACGCGATAGCCCGGCCACGTGGCAAACGCCTGACGCGCCGCCGCGGGTTTGGTCAGATTCGGCAGATCCTGAAGGCGAATACGCTTGTCGTCCGACCCGTGGCACGACGCGCACGAGAAATCATACGGCCCGGCGCGGTAATAGAAGATCTTCTGACCACGCGCGTAGGCTTCCTTCTCTTCCTTGTGCGACTGCGGCACGCGAATGACCGCACCGCGCGACTGGCCTGCCACATAGGCCGTGAGCGCTTCGAGATCGGTCGGGTCCTGACCTTCCTTGGAGAACGGTTGCTTGATGACGTCTGCGCGCTTGAAGCCCTGCAGATTCACCATGCATTCGACGATGCGCGACTCGGCGTCGAGCACACGTTTCGTATCGGGGAAGTAACGCGGCAGTTGGGCGTAGACGTCTTTCACGACACCTGCACCCAGACCCAGATCGCATTGGGCAAGCGAGACGTTGTTCGGGCCGCGCGGCGTTTTCCAGAGTTCCTCGCCGCGCATTTCGATCAGTTCGGCCGGGTTGCCGTCGGCGAGCATCTCGCGGTATTGCGCGATAGCGTCGGCCGTCGAACTATCGGCAGCGTGTACAACGGCGACGGGGGCGCTGGCACCCGCGATGGCGAGCATGCCGCCGAGCATAGTCCGACGCAGCCATGCTGCGTGACGTGGGGTGCTCACCCGTGCGCTATGTTGCGCCTCAAGCATCTGACTCTCCTCTGTGTGGGGTTGTTCGGCGCATCGCGGGGAGGCTCCCCGCCTGCGCCACCGCGCACTTCCCGGCATTCGCCCCGTGTCAGGCGACGCTCGCCTCGTCGGTCCGCGAGTCGCCCTTGTTGTCGGTCCACGTCACCGTGACCTTGTCGCCTTTCTTGCCGCCCTTGAACTTGAACGACATGAACGGGTCTTTCGACACCGCCGGGCCCCATTCCGCCGTGAGCACCGTCTTGCCGTTGCAGGTGACCGTGACCGTCTGGATGAAGTGTGCGGGGACGATATTACCGGAAGCGTCTTTGCGCTGACCGGTTTCCATGATGTGGCTCATCAGCGCCTTGACCTCGACGACACCGCCGGCCTCGGTTGCGCGAATGCGCATCGGATTACCCATGTTGTGCTCCTCTAGAGTGCGACGATGCGCCGCTTAACCGCCGCAACCGCCCAGCGTGACCTTGATTTCCTTCTCGGCCACGAGGTACTTGTTATCCGCTTTGACGAGGGCGTAGACCTTCGAGGTCTGCCCCATCTTCACGCGCGTGGTCACCGACGGTTCGGTCCCCTCGGGAATGTCGAACGACGCGGCGAGCGTGTTCGGATTCTTCTCGATCAGAATCGCGATCGATTGCGTATTCGGTGCCTTGCTCGTCACCGCCACCGGCACGACCGCACCGTTCTCGGCAATGTCGGGAGCGGTCAGCACGACCAGGTCGCTGGGGCTTGCGCTCGTGCCGCCCAGCGCCTTGACCGTATCGGCCACGCTCTTGGTCGCAAACGCTGCCTTGTTCCATTCCACCTGTGCCGCGCGAGCCTCTTCGGGCTTGATCAGCCCGGCGGCCACCGCCAGTCCCATTACCGCGGAAAACCGCAGCATGTCGCGTCGCTGTTGGTTCATCTCTGTGTATTTCCTTCTCTGAAGGCCGCCGATGCGTCATGTGCCGAAGGCACCGAACACACCGGCCGCCGTTCGCTCGCCCGACCCGCCGCCCGGTATTGCATGACGGCGTGCCAGCGAGCCCCCTGCCCCGACTTTACTTCGCCGGGGCGCCAGCCAGGACCCACTCGACGAGGATCTTGGCGTCGGCATCCGACAGGTTCGGGTGTGCCGGCATCGGGATCGGACCCCAGACGCCCGAACCGCCACCCTTCACTTTCTTCACCAGCTTGGCCACGGCATCCTTGTCGCCCTTGTACTTGGCAGCGACTTCCTGATAAGACGGGCCCACGAGCTTCTTGTCGACGGCATGGCAACCCATACAGGCGTTGGCACCCGCGAGCTTGGTCGCCGCAGCAACGTCGACACCGGCGTGCGCCAGCGAGGTGCCGGCCAGCATGGCCGCAGCGATCAGCAACTTTTTCATCGTATCTCCTTCGGTTTGTGTAGGGGACGGGGTCCTGCGGCGGCCTTGAGAACCGGGCGCATCCGTCGGACACCCTGCCCGCTCAATGTGCACCACGGAGAATCCAGTCGACCATCGTGCGGACGTCGGTTTCGGCGACCTGTGCCTGAGGCGGCATTGGCATGCTGCCCCAGTTACCGGCACCTCCGGCACGTATCTTCGCCACCAGTTTTTCAGTCGCATCCGACTGCCCATGGTACTTGGTGGCGACCTCCGAGAAGGCGGGCCCGATCTTCTTGTCGGTCACGCCGTGACAGGCCAGACAACCGTTCTTGTCCGCAAGCGTTGCTGCCGGTGACGTCACAGCGGCGGTTTGGGCCGGCGCGTCCGGACTCGTCATGCCAAGCGTGACGAGAGCCGCCGTCTTGCGCACCGACGCATTTTGCGCGGCAGTGCCCGACAGCGGCGGCAGCTTCGTATCGACACCGCGCACCGGTCCGATGACACGGTTCTGCGCGGCCAGATCCCCATGTGCGTCGCGGGCGTACGCAGGGAGTGCGGACGTCACGATACCAGCCTCAGGACAATCCTGCATACACGCCTTGTTATGAGTATCCGGTTTGTCGCCCACGCGCCACATGCCGTGCGCACGCGTCATGCCGTTGCGATTGGGCATGCGTTTCTGCACGTCGGCGATGTTCTTGTCCGACAGCACGAAGTCCGCCGGCACGATCTCGCCCAGATTCAGGATGTAGGCCGTGACCGCATACACCTCGTCCGGCGTGAGCGAGCGCGGCGCGTTCCACGGCATGGCCCGACGGATGTAATCCCAGATCGTCGAGACGGTGTCGACTTTCATGAGCGTGGTACGTACCGGCTGGTTATTCGCGCGCAGCGACGCCACGTGCCCCGTCTTGATGTCATCCGCCGTGGTCCCGCCGACCAGCGGGTTGAACACCTCGTTGCTCTCGCCGAACGTGCCGTGACACGACGCGCAGCGCGCGTCGAACAGCTTCTGGCCGTCCGCCACAGAACCCTGCCCCTTCGGCAACCCTTTGAAGTCGGGACGCACGTCGATGTCCCACGCGCTGACTTCTGCGGGCGTGGCGTCGCGTCCGATCCCGGTGGGCGTCTTGATCTTGACGGGGGCCGACGATGCAGCCTGCGCCGGCGATGAAAGCCACGCCACGACAGTCAGGGCCACGAGCGCCAACGCACTCGCCCAGAGTCCGGCGACGATCAACATTTGTATGCGCTGCATCACCTGGCGAGGAGACTTGCGTTCAATCGACATGAACATTGGTCACCTCCCCGTTGGCTGCGACCTGCCATGTCTGGATCGCGTTGTTGTGATAAATCGACTTAGTGCCACGCACATCGCGGAGCTGCCGGTATCGGGGCTGTACGAAACCCGTCTCGTCCACCGCACGGCTTTGCAGCAGCGCGGGCGATCCGTCCCACTGCCAGTCGAAGTTGAAGCGCGTAAGGCACTTCGGCAACACCGGCGACTCGAGGCGTGCCGCGCGCCACGACTTGCCGCCATCGGTCGACACGTCGACCCGCTTGATGCGGCCTCGCCCCGACCACGCGAGACCGGTCACATTGAAATAGCCGCGATCAAGCAACGCCTGCCCTCCCGAGGGCGACGTGATCACCGATTTGCACTCCTGAATCGAGGTGTACTGACGATGCTGGCCGTCCGGCATCAGGTCGACGTAGTGACTGGTTTCATCCTTGGTATTCCACGGCGCGTCGCCCACCTTGATGCGACGCAGCCATTTCACCCAAGACACGCCCTGCACACCGGGCACGACCAGTCGCAACGGATAGCCGTTTTCGGGGCGCAGCATTTCGCCGTTCATGCCCCACGCGACGAGCACGTCGGAGAGCGCCGCCTCCATCGAGATCGTGCGGGTCATGCCGGAGCCGTCGCCGCCTTCGGCGAGTACGAACTGGCCGCGCCGGGTGTCGGCGCCCACGTCGTCGAGCAGCACGGACAACGGCACTCCGGTGAATTCGCAGCACGACAGCATGCCGTGCGTGTACTGAACGGTCGGCACCGCTGCGTTGCCCCACTCCATACCGGTATTCGCGCCGCACTCGATGAAGTGCATGCGCGACACCGAGGGCAGACGCATGATGTCGTCCATCGTGTACACCTTCGCCTCGCGCACGAGACCGTGCACCATCAGGCGATGCTGCGTCGGATCGATCTCCTGCCAGCCTTGATGGTGACGCTCGAAGTGCAGACCGCTCGGCGTGATGATGCCGAACAGGCCTTGCAACGGTGTGAAGGCAACCGAGGCTTGCGCCGTCTGCGTGAGTCCCGGCGACTGACGCCGTTGCAGGTTCGCTTCGTACTTCGACGGCATGCCATAGGGACGTGCCGCGACCGCCTGCCCCAGCGAGGTGGCCCATGGGCGCGGTTCGAGAATCATCGGGTCGCCAGCGGCGCCGGCACTGGCCGGGGCGTCGGCGGCGAAGGCGGCGCCGCCCGCCAGCGCAGCCCCTGCCGCCAGAAAGCTGCGCTGCAGGAAGCTGCGTCGGGTCGGGTTCAATCCGTCGCGAACGATGTCGGCGGCGAGGTTGTTGTCGACGAAATTCTCCGGAGCGCGGCGCAAACGGCCGGCTCGCGATGCGCTATCGCTGGTCTTGCTCACCCTGTCTCCTCGCGTTTTGTGGCGGCCGCCTGTATCGCGAGGACACGGGCGGCTTACCGCTTTTGTTCTAGCTTTTGAACGCGGTCTCGTTGCCGCGCTGTCTTACGGGTCTTGCCATGCTGCAGTGCTACGGTTCCACAACGACCTGCGGCGTGTGTCAGTGCCCGCGTGGCATGAAGCCATCGACGGCACGCTCCGGCAGGGCCTCCTCCTCGATTCGGCCGGCGACCTGCACGCACACGGCGCGACAGATCTCGACCACCCCGGTATCGGCAATCGTGTAATACACCTGATTCCCGTCGCGACGGCGCGACAACACCCCCGCCTGATACATCGCCCCGAGATGCCGCGAGACGTTCGTCTGTGACGAACCCACCTGCGTCACCACCTCGTTCACCGAGCGCTCGCCACCGCACAGCGCGTGCAGAATTCGCAACCGGGTCGGCTCCGAGAGCAGACTGAAGTAGTGCGACACCTTTTCGAATACGCGATCGAGTTCTTCCATGACGGTCAGTCTTTGAGTTCGTGTGAAGGCAAGGAAAATTCCGTATATGCCCACATACGCATATACGGATAATCAAAATAACGGGCGACAGAAGCAAGCTGCACTGCAACATATCGGACCCCGATGCATTTCGCCGGACGGCGCGGATTTTGCGTTTGGCAAACCACTTTCCGTGTATACCGTCGGATATAGCGCTCCCAACCTCATACGCTTGCGCGCTGGCAGGCGCCGAACCGGCGGGCAGCGGCAGCGACTCACCAGGCGACACGGCGGATGGGGACATCAGGGAAAAACCCGATAAGAAAAGTAACAAGGGACGGCCCGCCGGAACCACGTTTTCAGCGGACTTCGTCCCTTGCAGGGGGTGGCGACGCGGGAAACCTGCCGCGTCTCACTCAAATTGATACGACCAGTTCGCATTGAACCGCAGCGGCCGGTTCGGCGAGTTGGTCGGAGCGTCGGCCATTGGTTTAGCCACCGACAGGTCGAGCGAATAGTACTTGCTGTCGGAAATCCGAACGCCCAGCCCGACAGAGGCGAGCTGATTGTGGAACAACTGTCCGTAGTTCAGATAGACACGAGCCGTATCGAGCATCAGATACGGCTGGATCGTCTTCAGATAGCGGAAGTCTGTGCGGAACATCCGGTTCAACTCGATCGACGCGCCCCAGCCCTTGTCCCCGGCGATTTCGCCCGCCGGATAGCCCAGACCGAAACGCTGGCCACCGAACGTCGCCTGCTCGGACGTCGGCAGTGTGTTGCTGCTGTACTGGGCGCCGGCCGAGACGATGACACCGAAATCCCACGGCAACACAACGCCTTGCTTGCCATCGAGCGTGAAGCGCCAGAAGGCCAGATCGTAGGGACCGAGGATTTGGGCCACGCCCGCCGGCTGCGTGGTGTAGGACTGGCTCGCGCCCATCCCGTTGAAGCCCTTGAACACCCCCAGCGTGGCGCTGCGGGTCTGCTTGTCGGTGACTTCGTTATACGCGAGCTGCACTTGCCCGGCGCGCACGTTCGTCTGCGAATTGATGTTGTTCGGCGAATTCGGCACTTCGTAGCGGTCGCGCGAATTCACGCCATACATGCCGCCACTGACCGTGAGGCTGCGCTGATTGTTCAGCAAAATCGGATACGACACGCTCACGGCGACGCGCTTGGTGTCGAGGTGTCGCGTGAGGCCCGCGAGCGCCTGATCGTCCGGCTGACCGCGATAGTGCGACGCATCGACACGCGCCTGCAAACCGTCGGAGCCCAGCGGCTGGATGTACGACGCCGCATAGAACTCCTCGTCGTTGTGTCCTTTGGGGGCAATCGCGGTGAGCTGAATCTGTTCGCCAAGCGGTGTGAGCGCGTTGCTCGACACGGTAAATACGCCGCGAATGCCCGGGTTGTTATACGAGAGCGACGTGCCCAGCGCCACGGGCTGACGCGACACATCCAGCGAAAGCTCGGTCGCGCCGTCGGTCTGCGTGGGTGGCTGCACGTCGGCCTTGATCTTCATGCCGGGCACGAGCGTGAGCAGATTCAGATACCGCTCGAACGTCGCACGCTTGAGCGGACGCTCCGCCTCGATATGCGCCGCGATATCGCGCAGGCGCTGCTCGGACGGCCCCGGCTTGCCGGTGATTTTCGTGCTCGAGATATAGCCTTCGACCACGGTCACGCGCACGAAGCCGTCGTTGAAATCCTGCGCCGGGACGAACGCGAAGGACAGCAGGTAGCCCGCGTCCTGATACATCTTCGTGACCTGATTGGCTTTCTCGACCAGATCGCCGATGGTCACTTCCTTACCCGCCATCGGCGCGAACAATCCCGCCACCGACTCGAAAGGCAGGGACTTGACCCCTTCGATACCGAAACGCTGAGGCGTGATCTTGCGGGCGAGCAGCGACTTGAGGGCGTCTTCCTGCGTCGGCGCCTGAATGTGCAGTGTCGGGGCGGCGGCTTTAGGGACGTCAATCTTCGGAAGACTTTGCAGCGGATCGCCGCGCACGGGGCTGGCGTCGGCCCAGGCTTGCTGCGTGCCCAACAGGCTGATGGCTGAGAGTGATACGGCAACAAATCGAACGACGACTTTGCGGTTGCGAACAGACTTGCCCGAGCCCCCACGCGCAATGCGTGACGCTAGACGGGACTCTCCCTGGCGATGCGCCATCCCTATGCCCCCCAACGCTTATTTTTTCGTCCGGCCAGTGTAACCGAGAGGCGTGAGGCCCCGTCAACGGGGGATTTCGGGGAGATTCGGCACCGACACAACAACCGGATCGTGCGCGTCGGCAGCACGTACATGGCGTCGCTTAGAGACTATCCTCCAAACGCATTTCGACAGCAGTGCATGCCGCCGACATCCCCGTCAGGCCAGCATGTCTGCCCAGATGCCTTGTGCCCATGCGAGTCCCAGCGCGAATTCGTCTCGCGTGGCGCGCGGCGAGGCGCCGCCTGTGCCCGGCACCGGGAGCATGGTGCGCTGTGCCGCGTCATATCGGTGAACGCTCGCCACGTGCATCGCTTCGGTGGCCGACACGAACGTGTAGCAAGTGTTGCTATAGAGCGGCGCGGAGTTGACCGTGCGGCCGGACAGGGTCGCCACGATGGCGGCGGCACAGACCTTGCCGTGCTGGTTCGCCATGTGGCCCGACTTCGGCATTTGCGGCGCGATCTGGATGGCGTCGCCGAGAACATGAATGTCGGCGTGCGCCTTGGAAGCGAACGTCAGGAAATCGACATCGCACCAGCGGCCGTTGGCCGTAGCGAGTCCGCTCTCGACGGCAATATCGCCTGCCCGCATGGGCGGGATCACGTTGAGCACATCGGCCCGGACCTCCTCCCCTAGTTCGAAGCGCGCGATCTGCCGGGTGCCGTCGATGGCCACGTCGGTGCAATTGAACTGCGGGTGATACTCGACGATACCGGCGAACTGCGTGCGCCAGACCTCTTGAAACTGCTCCGCTTCGGCAAGCACCTGATCGTTGGCGTCGAAGACGAGCACCTTCGCCCTCGGCTTGTGCTGCTTGAGCCACGCGGCCACCTGACACGCGCGCTCGTAGGGCGCGGGGGGGCAGCGAAACGGCGCGTCGGGAATGGTGATGGCGAATACACCGCCGTCGGGCATCGCTTGCAGGCGGGCGTGCAATGCAGTGCTTTCGCGTGCATCGGTCCATGCCACCGGCAAGGCGTCGCGGATCGCCGGATCGGAGAGCCCGGCGATAGCATCGCGGCGCAACGATACGCCGGGGGCAACGATCAGTTTGTCGTAGGAGAGGCGGTTGCCGTCTGCCAATTGCACGTGTTTGCCGGCGGCGTCGATGGCGGCGGCTCGCGTGCGCCGCCAGACCACGCCGTGGCGCGCGACGAGCGCGTCGTATGACACCGTCAGGTCGCTGACCCGCAGATTTCCACCGACCACCAGATTCGATAACGGCGACGAGACGAATGCCGGATTCGGTTCAACAAGCGTGACATCGATCGTGTTGCCGGAGAGCACGCGTAATGCCTTCGCGGCCGTGGCCCCGCCGAACCCGCCACCGATGACGACCACGCGCGCGCGCCCCTTTACCGGCGTCGGCCAGAGAGGTGCGGCCCTCGTGGGAGTGGCACCGGCCAATGCCGCCGTCGCGCCCAATCCGAGAAGAAAATTACGGCGACGCATCGTGTCCGCCTGATGAAGATTGACGCTCGGATGCTGACGGCATTTTCGCTGCCGGCTGCGCCGCGAAATACGCGGCGATGCGCTGCAACTCGTCGTCGCGGTAGCCTTTGAGAAGCTGTGGCATCAGTGTGGCGGGCCGCCGCCCGTCACGCATGGCCTGCAATAGCGTCATGAGTTCCGCCGCCGGGCGGCCCTCCAGCGTTGGTAGCGCCGGCTGACCGGCACTCACTGGCGCCGACGCATTGTGACAACTCATACACGCCATCGCCCAGTCGCGGGCCTGCCAGTCGGGCCGCGACGTTTGCGAAGCCGTTTGCGCGGCAGCCACCGGAGACGCGGCACGCGCGCCGGACGCGGGGGCAGCGAACGCGGCACCCGTGACGGCGAGCCATGCGGCGCTCGTCAGAACGAACGCCGCCGCTATCGACGGGTTCGTCATGGCATGACGAGGTCGATAGCGGCGGCTTCCTGCTGAGTCGATGTCAGCACGCATGCGCACGGAGGAATCCGGGGCGTGGGGTGCGTGCGTCAGTTACCGGTCTTGGTCGACGGGCCCGGCTTGACGGGGCCCTCGCTGATCGGGGCAGGCGAGGACAGCGGCTTGGCCGTCACCGTGTCGGTGCCGATCGGCGTGGTCGTGACCGTCGCGGCGTTCGCGTCGTCCGCCTGAGCCGGCGCCGGGTTCTTCTCGGCTTCGGTCGACAGGCGCTGCGCCTCTTCAGGCTTCACGTATTCGTAGAGCTTGATCACCTTCTGCACACCATCGATCCGGCTCGCTACGTTCGCCGCGATACGGCCTTCCTCTTCGGAGACCAGACCCAGCAGATAGACGTCGCCCCGCTCGGTGACCACCTTGAAGACGTTGGCCGAGATTTCCTTGGTGTTGATCAGGTTGGCCTTCACTTTGCTGGTGATCCAGGCATCGTTCGAGCGGGAGCCGAAGGAACTCTTCGGTCCAATGGCGATTTCGTCGACGATGCCGCGCACATTGCTGATCTGCTTGACGATGTCCACCGCGCGTTGCTTGCTCTTGTCGTCGGGCACTTCGCCGGTCAGCAATACGCGACGGTTGAAGACGGTCACGTTCACATGGACGGCGTCGTCGGTCAGGGTATTGGCGATGTTGGCTTCGGCCTTGACCTGAATTTCGCGGTCTTCCGTCTGCGCGCCGACGGAACGACGATCGGTGGCGACCAGTGCGCCGGTCGCAGCGCCGCCGAGGATGATAGGGGCGCAGCCGCCCAGGGTTGCAACAATCAACGCTGCCGCAGCAAGCGGCTTAACCACGCGTTGGAAACTCATCGGGCTTTCTCCTTATTGGATGGTCGAACGGGGCGGCCCCCGCCGCACTCAGCCGGCACCGCCCGCCCCCGCGACCCGATGCCCGTCATGTTGACGCCCTACGATGACAATTGGTTCATTCGTCGCCGAGCAGCAACGAGTCAATCAGATCGCAAAGGCAGTGAATTGTCAGCAGGTGAACTTCCTGAATTCGCGCGGTACGATCGGCCGGCACGCAGATGTGTACGTCGAGCTCGCCGAGCACATCGTTGACCTTGCCGCCGCCCTTGCCGGTGAGGGCAATCACATGCATGTCACGCTCGTGCGCGGCTTCGATCGCGGCGAGCACATTGCTGGAATTGCCCGATGTGGTGATGGCGAGCAGCACGTCGCCTTCCCGGCCGAGCGCCCGCACCTGCTTGGAGAAGATGGCGTCGAAGTTGTAATCGTTGCCTACGGCCGTGAGGATCGACGAGTCTGTCGTCAGCGCAATGGCCGGCAGTTCCGGACGCTCGCGCTCAAAACGCCCGACCAGCTCCGCCGCGAAATGCTGACAGTCGGCCGCCGAGCCGCCGTTACCGCAAGCGAGAATTTTATTGCCGTTGGAAAGCGCTTCCACCATGAGGTCTGCCGCTGCGGCGATGTACTCCGGCAGCGCATCGCGCGACGCCTCTTTGGTAAGGACGCTATCCGTGAAGTGTTGCTGAATTCGTTCGATCGACATGGTCGTTTGCCAGGGTATCGGAAAAGCTGCCGGCCTCGCGTGGAAACCCCTTGAGGACTTGTCTGCGTCGGCCGGCATTCACAGGCCATCAGTCTTGAAAACGGCACTTTCGCAAGTGTAACAGGGCCGGGGGACGCGGGTTTCGTCAACCGTCGTCGGCGCCAAAGGCGTCAGGCAGCCAGCGCACCACCGGCGGATGGCCATCGAACGCCACGACGTCGAAGCGGCAACGCCCCGCAGGACGCCGCAAAAGGTAATGACGCGCGGCGAGCATCAGGCGACGTCGCTTGGCACGCGTAATGCTCTCGGCCGCTCCGCCAAAGTCGCTGCGCGCGCGGGCGCGCACCTCGACGAATACCAGTACCCCGGCGCGATCCCGCATAATGAGGTCGATTTCGCCGCCGCGACACCGATAGTTGCGCGCGACAAGCCGCCAGCCGCGTCGCTCCAGCAGCGTCTGCGCGCGGCCCTCGAACGATTCTCCAAGCTGATTCGACATGGTTGTTCCGATGTTTACCCAGACCGGCGATGCCGGTATTCCCCACGCCCGCAGACCCCGCGAGGCAGCCCTTTCGTTGGCGGGAGCCCTTCGACATGGATGATCGTCTGATGTCGCTGGCCGAAGGCCAGCATTACCCGACCGGCACGCTGTACGTCGTGGCCACGCCGTTGGGCAATACCGCCGACATCACCGTGCGAGCGCTTCACATCCTCGGCCTGGTCGACGCCATCGCCTGTGAAGATACCCGTAACAGTGCGCAGTTGCTGCAACGGTATGGCATCGACAAGCCGCTGATTGCGGCCCATCAACACAACGAGAATGAGGCGGCAACGCGACTCGTCGAGCGCCTGCGCGGCGGCGAGCGCATCGCCTACATTTCGGATGCCGGCACGCCCGGCATCTCGGACCCAGGTGCGCGGCTGGTCGACGCCGTGCGGGCTGCGGGCCTCGCCGTGGTGCCGGTGCCGGGCGCAAGCGCGGTGATCACGCTGCTCTCGGCGGCCGGCGCCTGGGTGGAGTCGTTCACGTTCGTGGGATTCCTGCCGTCGAAGGCGCAGCAGCGGGCTCAGGCGATTGCAGCACTCGCGGCGTCGACGTCGGCGCAGGTCTTCTACGAGGCGCCGCATCGGATCGTGGAGACGGTCGCCGCACTGGCTGACGGCCTGAGCGGCGATCGACGACTGTTGATCGGGCGCGAATTGACCAAGCGCTTCGAAGACATTCACGAGTGCGCGCTGAGTGAAGGGGTGACGTGGCTGAAGGCCGACGCGAATCGTCAACGCGGCGAATTCGTGCTGGCGGTTTCCGGTGCGACGGCGAGTGCGAGCGAAGACGGCGTCGACGCCGAAGCGCAACGCGTCCTCGCGCTCCTCGTTGCGGAACTGCCGACGAAAAGCGCCGCCAAGCTCGCGGCAGCGATTACCGGCGCCCCAAAGAATGCCCTTTACGAACGCGCGCTCGCGTTGAAAAACGGTTGATTGCCGGGACGCGGGAAGCGGTGTCCTGAGACGTCAGGAATCGGAAGCTTCCGATACCGATTGCTCCGTTCCCCAAGCGCCGCCAAATAAAAAAGCCCGCCGAAGCGGGCTTTTTCATCGCGTAACGACGATCAGCTCAGCAGCAGCGCGTCGTCGTCGAGTTGTTCGCCACGCGTGCGTTCGAACATTTGCAGCAGATCGGGCACATCCAGGCCCTTACGCGCCTCGCCCGACACGTCCAGCACGACCTTCCCCTGATGCAACATCACGGTGCGGTCGCCGTAATCGAGTGCCTGACGCATGCTGTGCGTGACCATCATCGCCGTGAGCTTGCTTTCCTGCACAATGCGCGCCGTCAACTCCAGCACGAACGCCGCCGTTTTCGGGTCCAGCGCGGCCGTATGTTCGTCGAGCAGCAGAATTCGCGATGGCTGCAACGACGCCATCAACAGACTCACCGCCTGACGCTGACCGCCGGAGAGCAACCCGATACGGTCCGACAGCCGGTTCTCCAACCCGAGATTAAGCAGACTCAGCTTCTCGCGGAACCGCTCGCGCAGCCCCCGATTCAGCGCAAAGCCGAAGCCCCGGCGCTCGCCGCGCTTGACCGCCAACGCCATGTTTTCCTCGATGGTCAACGCCTCGCACGTCCCCGCCATCGGGTCCTGAAACACGCGCGCCACCTGACTCGCGCGCTGCCACGCCGTTTTCTTCGTCACGTCGTTGCCGTCGATGGAAATCGTGCCCGAATCCACCGACAAGTCACCGCTGATCGCGTTCAGGAAGGTGGATTTGCCGGCACCGTTCGAACCGATGACCGTCACGAACTGGCCCGTCGGGATCTCGAGCGACATGCCTCGCAGCGCGCGGTTCTCGATGGGCGTGCCCGGGTTGAAAGTGATCTTGAGGTCTTTTGCGCTCAACATGATCAGGCGCCTCCGTTCTTACGGGCGAACAGCTTGCGACGCGTCGCCGGCAGCACCAACGCCACCGCGACGAGCAAGGCCGTCACCAAATTGAGGTCCTGCGCTTTCAGACCGATGAAATCGCTGTTGAGCGCCAGCGCGATGAAGAAGCGGTACAACACCGCCCCGACGACCACCGCGAGCGTGGTGAGAATGAGGCGTCGCGCCGGCAGAATCGTCTCGCCGATGATCACCGCCGCCAGACCGATCACGATGGTACCGATCCCCATCGAAATATCCGCACCGCCCTGAGACTGTGCAAACAGCGCACCGGCGAGTGCCACCAGCGCATTCGACAGCGCCATGCCGGCCAGAATCTCGTGTCCCGTGTTCACGCCCTGTGCACGAGCCATGCGCGAATTCGCGCCCGTCGAACGCATGGCGAGACCCTGCTGTGACGAGAAGAAATAGTCGAGACCGAGCTTCGCTACGACCACCACCACCAGCAGAAGGAGCGGACGCAGCACGAAGTCCGGCAGCCAGTCCGGTGCATTCTCCGGCAGGATCATCGTGAAGACCGTCGGCGACGTGATCAGCGGCACGTTCGGCGCGCCCATCACACGCAGGTTCACGGAATAGAGCGCGATCATCATCAGGATACTGGCGAGCAGATCCATGATCTTCAGACGCACATTGAGCCAGCCCGTGATGAAGCCCGCCAACGCCCCGGCCGCCATCGCCGCGACGGTCGCCGCAAAGGGATTGGTGCCGCCGGCGATCAGCGTCGCCGCCACCGCGCCGCCAAGCGCGAAGCTGCCGTCAACGGTCAGATCGGGAAAATTGAGGATGCGGAAGGAAATCAGCACCCCGAGCGCCACGAGGCTGAAGATCAGACCGATCTCCAGTGCGCCCATCATAGAAAAAAGGGACATTTTCGTTATTCCACTGCGCAAGACGGCCCATGCCGGGTCTCGGCATCAGCGCTCGCACGGCCGACATAGGCCAGTTCGGGTCATAGCCGGTCGTTGTGCGACCGCGTTCGGGGGGAGCCGTCCCACCCATTCGATAGGAAAAGAGCGGCGGGGACAGATCGTGTCCGGACGCCGCCCTGTCACTCGCCGGTGCCGCAGGCATTCGCCCGCCTCACCGGTGTCGCGCGCACTTTACTGCTTGATGACCGTCTTGGCTTCCTTCACCAGATCGTCCGACAGCGTCACGCCTTGCTTGGCGGCCGCAGCCGTGTTCACGAACAGTTCCAGATTCGAGCTGGTCTGCGAAGCGATCGCACCCGGCTTCTCGCCCTTCAGGATACGGCCGACCACCTTGCCCGTCTGACGGCCCAGGTCGTAATAGTTGATGCCCAGCGCCGCAATGGCCCCACGCTTCACGCTATCGGTATCCGACGCCACCAGCGGGATCTTGCGGTCGTTAGCCACCTTCACCAGCGATTCGTAAGCCGACACGACGTTGTTGTCCGTGTTGGTGTAGATCACGTCGACCTTGCCGGCCAGGCTGCTGGCAGCCGAGCTGATGTCGACGGTGCGCGGTGCAGCGGCTTCGACCAGCGTCAGGCCGGCGGCGGGCAACAGCTTCTTCAGCTCGTTGACGACCACGACCGAATTGGCTTCACCCGGGTTGTACACCATGCCCACGCGCTTGGCGTTCGGCACCACGCGCTTGATCAGCGCGACCTGCTTGTCCAGCGGCAGCTTGTCCGACACACCGGTCACATTGGTGCCCGACGGCTCCCAGCTCTTGACCAGTTGTGCGGCGACCGGATCGGTCACGCCCGAGAACACCAGCGGCACCGACTTGGTGGCGGCCGCGACGGCCTGTGCCGTCGGCGTGGCGATGCCGATGATGGCGTCCGGCTTGTCGCCCACAAACTTGCGGGCGATCTGCGCGGCCGTGCCGACATTGCCCTGTGCGCTCTGGTATTCCCACTTGAGGTTCTTGCCGACCTCGTAGCCTTCCGCCTTGAGTTCGTCGCGCGCGCCATCACGGATGGCGTCGAGTGCCGGATGCTCCACGATGGCGAGCACGGCCACCGACTTCGTCGTTTGCGCGAATGCCGCGCCGGTCGTCCCCAACAACGCTGCGGCCACGGCGCACAGCAGAGTGCGCTTGGCGTGTTTGCCCATTGTCGACATCAAAACTCCTCCAGGAATACTTTTTGATAGGTGCGCCGTGCCCGGGTCTCTGCGGGCCTCATTCGGATGCACACAAAGCGTGCACCTGCGCGTGGGGCACAGTCTACCCACATCCCCGGCAGCGAACAACGGTTGCCAGCGCAACGGCCCCGGAGGCCCGCGGAACGTCGGATTGCGCCCAATTGGTGGCAGATTGATGCGGCAATCGGAAAAAAAATAGACGATTCGGTCGCCCATGATCGTCAGCACGCACGTTCATGCGATGCGTTCAATCCATGAGATACGCCAAAAAACGAAATAATTCGGATAATTCCAATGAGAACGTGCGCTTTCACACAATAAATGCGCGAGCGGCGTCCCATTTTTTAAGAGGGTTCCGAGGCAGATTCGGAATGAGGTTCAGAGATGAGATGCGGCGACAAACCGCAAATGGGGGCGCGTCAGGGCGTGTTGCTGTCCAGGCCGAGGGCCGCGACTTCGCTGCGGGACAGGCGACGGATTTCGACCTTGGCGTGGCCGGCACGAATGAAGTCGAGTTGCTTTGCCGCGCCAAACGACAGATCGATGATGCGATTTCGGGCATAGGGCCCGCGATCGTTGATTTTGACGACGACGGTCTTGTTATTGGCGACGTTGCGAACCAGCGCGAAGCTTCCCAGCGGCAACGTCGGATGCGCGGCGGTCGGCTCGTTCATGTCGAACGCTTCCCCTGTAGCCGTGCGTCGGCCGTGGAATTTCTTGCCATACCAGGACGCCATACCGCTCTGAAAGAACGTGCCGGCATCGGCGCGCAGACGAGCTTCACCGTCGCGATCCGGTGCATCGGGGTCGCCGGGATTGAGGCCTTCGGCGCGATACGACCGGCCCGGCCAGTGCAAATCGAAGCTCGAGCCGACCGGTGCGTTGGCTTCGCGCGCACGGGCGCGCTCGCCTGTCGCCGAAGTGGCGGCAGCCGTTTGGCTGGGGGGTTCGAGCGGCGTTGTGCAGGCTGTCAACGTCAGGGCGAGGACGCAACCAACCGCGAACCGTGTGAGCATGTCGCGTGTTCGCATAGCCTGCGAGTTTAACACGTCGTCAAAGTCAACCCATCAGCGAGCGTTCACTTACATGGAGAGACTTGTTTACAAAGCGTTACCTCATTCGACAGTTCACGCTGTCCGGACGCTTTTGGAAACGCCTGGCATCCCCTCCGGCAAGGGCGCGACACTCGTCGGGTGCATCGGGCTCGCGCGGGACGCCGGGCGGTGGCACCCCCGCCCGAATTACAATAGCGAAAACTGCGTCCCCGATAACTCATGAACGTCACCCTGATTCCTGTCACGCCTTTCCAGCAAAACTGCACCCTGCTCGTCTGCGATGCGACGAAGCGCGCCGCCGTGGTCGACCCCGGTGGCGATATCGACCGGATCGCGGGCGAGATCGAACGCCAGGGGGTGACGCTCGAAAAGATCTTCCTGACGCACGGCCATCTGGACCATTGCGGTGGCGCAGGCGCACTCGCGGCGAAGTACAACGTGCCGATCGAGGGCCCCCACCCGGACGACGCCTTCTGGATCGACCAGCTCGAGGCGCAAAGTGCGCGATTCGGCTTCCCCGAGCCCGAGCCGTTCACCCCCGACCGCTGGCTGGGTGACGGCGATACCGTCCAGTTCGGCGACGTCACCCTGGACGTGTTCCATTGCCCCGGCCATACACCGGGCCATGTGGTGTTCTTCTCGGCAGACGAGCGTCTGGCGAGCGTCGGCGACGTCCTGTTCGCCGGCTCCATCGGCCGCACCGACTTTCCGCGCGGCAATCATGCCGACCTGATCGCCTCGATCCGCGACAAGCTCTGGCCGCTCGGCAGCGACGTGACGTTCATTCCGGGACACGGCCCCGTGTCCACGTTCGGTCAGGAGCGCGAGACCAATCCTTATGTTGCCGACGCCGTACTCGCCCGGAGCGCCGTATGAGTGAGGCCATGTCCCGCACCCCGTCGCGCATCATTCCCGTGGACGAGGAGATTTTCGTCAGCACCGATGTCGAAGCCGACGGCCCGATCCCCGGGCCGCATTCGATGCTGAGCTTCGCCTCGGCGGCCTACACGGCGGACAAGGAATTGATCGGCACCTTCAGCGCCAACCTCGAGTGCCTGCCGGATGCGAAGGGCCATCCGCTGACGATGAAATGGTGGAAGACCGAGCCCGAAGCGTGGGCTGCTTGCCGCGTCGACCCGGAAGATCCGGCCAAAGCGCTCAAGGCGTATGTGAAGTGGGTAGAGAAGCTACCGGGCAAACCGGTGTTCGTCGCTTACCCGGCGGGGTTCGATTTCACCTTCATGTTCTGGTACATGATGCGTTTCGTCGGACGTTGTCCGTTCTCGTGGTCGGCGCTCGACATCAAGACGCTCGCGTTCGCGATGACCGGCATGCCCTACCGCAAGTGCATCAAGCCGCGCTTGCCGCAAGTCTGGCTCGACCCGCTGCCGCACACGCACGTGGCGCTCGACGACGCGCTCGAACAAGGCGCGCTCTTCTGCAACATGCTCGCCGAGCTGCGCGAACAGCAGAAGACGTTGTCCGAACTCCCGGGCTGGCGGGGTGCCGGACTCACGGCCAACGCCGATGCGCCGGTATTCGGATCGGCGGCGGCAGCGCAGGCATCCGTCGCCGAAGCGGACGCCGAATCGCCTGAAACCGGGCCCGGCAAAGACAGCACGGCCCACGGCTGAAGCGCCGCGCGGCCCTGGTCACTCCCGCGGACCACACCCGCTCAACCCACACAGCCCATCGCGCGACGTGTCATGCGTCGCGCGTCCTTCTCCTTCTGACGCCGGCCGCTTACAGCACGTTGTTCGCCAACTCGGGCGGACGTGCAATCACGGCTTTGTCTCCGTTCACCACGATAGGACGCTGCAATAGCTTCGGGTGCTTTGCCACGGCGGCGAGCAACGCGTCGTCGGTCAGCGTCGTGTCGGCCAGCCCCAATTCCGCATACTCGGCTTCGTTGCTGCGAATCATGTCGCGCACAGGCACGCCAAGCAGTTTGTGCAGACGCTTGAGTTCGGCCAGTGTGGGCGGCGTCTTCAGATATTCGATGATTTGCAGATCGCTGCCCCCCACGGCCGGAGACCCCTCCACCAGGGCCAGTGCTTCGCGCGACTTCGAGCAGCGCGGGTTGTGATACACGGTAATCATGGTCACTCCATTGCGTACAAAAAGCGTCCGACGCGACATCGTCGTTCGCGTCTGGAACGTGCGTTCCGAGTATGCATGGTATCGTCAGATGCCGCTACCCAAGGGCCTCCCAGGTAGCAGTGGCCGCATCTCCCCGGCTTTCCCCCTTAACTTCACGCATCGTCCGACGTACGCTTCGCCGCAGGGCTTCACGTGCTTGTGATGCCATGTGCCGCGTTCTACGTGTCGCCCATTACGTGCTGCCTTCTACGTGTTAACCGCGCTGCGGGACACGCATGGGCCACCTAAGATAGGCAGAGAGCGCACTGTGCGTCGCACGATCCGGTGTTTCAGGAGACAGTGACATGGCAGGACGCTTCATCAGCATCAAGTCGCGCGACGGCAAAACCTTTCAGGCCTATCTGGCGCTTCCCAAAGGGCCGGGAAAAGGTCCGGGACTGGTGCTGTGTCAGGAGATTTTCGGCGTGAACGCTTACATACGCGAGCTTGCCGATCGATACGCCGAAGAGGGCTACGTCGTGCTGGCGCCCGATCTGTTCTGGCGCATCGAGCCGGGTATCGAGCTGGGCTATTCGTCCGGCGACTGGCAGCGCGCGTTCGCCTTGTTCCAGAGCTTCGATGTAGACCTTGGAATGGAAGATGTCGGCGCGAGCGTCGACGCCTTGCGTGCGTTACCCGAATGTGTCGGGGGTGTGGGGGTCGTCGGCTACTGCCTTGGCGGCAAGCTGGCCGCCCTGTCGGTCACGCGCACGAGCGCAGACGTGGCCGTGGGCTATTACGGCGTGGGGTTGGAGCAGCACATCGACGAACTGGCCGGCGAGCACCCGCCACTCGTGCTGCACATTGCCGAACTCGACAAATATGCACCCGCCGAAGTCCGGGAGACCCTCGCCACACGGTTGGGCGAGCACGCCAACATCACGCTCTACAGCTATCCCGACGCCGATCATGCCTTCGCCCGCCCCGGCGATCACTTCAACCGGGCGGCGACGCAGCTCGCGCATCAGCGCACCATCGGTGCCGTGCGTCGTGTCCTGGGCCCGCACTATGACTTCGCGTCGCTCTGGGAGACGCATTGCGCGTATGAGTTCGCCATCCGCGAGATCGATCCGTTGATGAAGACGATGGTGGCCGAGCCGTATGTCAATCACATTCCGACGATGACGGGCGGGGTGGGCCATCAGCAACTGGCGCACTTTTACCGGAACCACTTCGTCAACAGCAATCCACCAGACACCAAGCTGATTCCGATTTCGCGAACGATCGGCGCGACGCAACTCGTCGACGAATTGCTGTTCTGCTTTACGCATACGACGCCGGTCGACTGGATGTTGCCGGGTGTCGAGCCCACCGGACGCCGCGTCGAGATTCCGCTGGTCGCCATCGTGCGGTTCCGGGGCGACAAGCTCGAGCATGAGCATATCTATTGGGATCAGGCGAGCGTGCTGGTGCAGATCGGCCTGCTGGACCCCACCGGTTTGCCGGTGTCTGGCGTGGAGACGGCGCGAAAGTTGCAGGACGAGAATCTGCCGTCCAACACGCTGATGCCGAATTGGTCATTCGGGACGCGACCGCACTGACCGCAAAGGTGTTTTCCCCGTCGCGCGGCAATAGACGCTGCGTGACGGGCGCAAGCGTGTGAATTACAAGAACAGTGTCGCGAACGTTGCGGGAGACAGCGCATGAATACGCAACTTTCCCGGTGCCAGCGGGCACCGTCCGCCGCCGCATGGCTCGTCATCGTTGCCGGGATTTCGGGCGTTCTGGCCGTCGCCGGTTGCGCCAATCCGGATTTCGAACCCAAGAAGCCGCTCATCCTGAATCTGTCACCCGGTCAGCCACCGGTCACGGCGCTCGATCAGTACAAGATCGTGGCCGCGCAACGCGTGACGGAAGTGAACGCGAAGGAAATCACACCGGGCAATCCACAGCCGATGTTGCGCTCGGTGGTCTCGCTCGAGTATTGGGTCGACCGTAGCGGAAACGTGACAAGCGTCGCGCTCTATCGCAGCAATGGCGATCGCGAGGCGGAGCGCATCGCGGTGGCCAGCCTGCGACGGGCCAGCCCGTTGCCGGCCCCCAGCCGGGCGTTGGTCGACAGTAGCGGACGTGTGCGCGCCGTCGAGACCTGGCTCTTCAACAACGATGGCCGGTTCCAGTTGCGCAGCGTGGCGGCGCCTCAGATCGACGGGCAATGATATTGTGACGGGCATAGGCCCACCCAGCCCGGCCCGCATCGGGCGACGGAGACTCTCATGCCGCGATTTGCCGCGAATCTGACGCTGCTTTATCAGGAATTCCCGTTTCTGGACCGCTTTCGCGAAGCGGCGAGCGATGGCTTCCGGGGCGTCGAATTCCTGTTCCCCTACGACCATCCCGCGCAAGCGATCCGCGCGCGTCTGAACGACGCCGGACTGACGCAGGTGCTGTTCAATACGCCGGCGGGCGACTGGGCAAGCGGCGAGCGCGGACTGGCCGCCCTGCCGGGTCGCGAAGCGCAATTTCGTGATGGCGTCGAACTCGCGCTCGACTACGCCGACGCCCTCGGCTGTCGTCAATTGCATGTGATGGCCGGATGCCCCGACGCCTCGGCCTCACCCGATCGCTGCCGCGAGGTCTATCTCGAGAACCTCGCTTACGCGGCCGGGCAAGCCGCCGCCCACGGCGTCACGATCCTGATCGAACCCATCAATCCGCGCGACTTCCCCCGTTACTTCCTTACGCGTCAGGATCAGGCGCATGCCATTCGTCAGGAAGTGGGCGCCAGCAATCTCAAAGTGCAGTTCGACGCCTATCACTGCCAGATCGTCGAAGGCGATCTGGCAGTCAAGCTACGTCAATACATCGCGAACATCGGACATGTGCAGGTGGCGGGCGTCCCCGCGCGTCACGAACCGGACACCGGCGAGGTCAACTACCCCTTCCTGTTCCGTCTGCTCGACGAGTTGAACTACGCGGGATGGATCGGGTGCGAATACCGGCCGCAAGGCGCAACACGCGACGGGCTGGGCTGGCTCAAACCCTGGCTCAGAGCCACACGGTGAGCCGACCTTGAAGGTGGATTCGGAACGGATGACGCAGCAGAACGTCGCGTCGTTTCTCAGGCAATCCCGACACTCGGCCGGCATTGCCGCCGCCAATTTACGCAGGAGTGAATCGATTTCCGGAAATGAGTCGGAGGGCGAATCAATTCAGGGGAAATGTCGGAGAAAGGTTTAGGAAAGATGTAGGTCTTCGCAGGCAAAAAAAATGGCGGGACACACGGGCCCGCCAAAACCACACGCTACGGGGTTAGCGCGAGGAGACCAGATTCGGAGCACTGCATCGAATTGCGCTGCAAATTGCGCCGGGGGACGCCATCTGCCGATACAGTCGCGCTGCTGTGTTACCGGGGGATAAGCACATCAGCGTTGAGATGCATTGTGGTGGAAACGTTTGGCGTGAGGGGTAACAAAGTGTTTCAGGTTGTAACACCTAGAGCGTGCCACCCACGTTGCAAGCCGTTGCCCGGCCTTGCGCGACAAGGACTTCACGATTGCCCTCGTCACTGCGACTTGGTTCGCCATCCTGAATAACTCGTCGGGCGAAACATCCTCCCTCGAGTGACATGAAGACGGGCCGCTCCACCGGGACCCGCCATGGCACCGCATTTCACGCCCGATTCCCCGATGTGCTAAGTTCATTCTTTGTGCGTGGCAACAAAGTAGGCGTGCGCGATACGGACGCGCCAACTTCATGGCGCAACAGCGCACCGAGAGCAAGCATTTCGTCCAACGACAGCACCGGCCCGAACGAGGCCGCACCCGCATGGAAACCATGGAACGTCTGGGGAAGATACTGGCGCGCGACCGCGTTATCGGGGTTGTGGGCCTGTCGCCGCGGCCCGACCGGCCGAGCTACACCACATCTCGCTATATGCAGCAGCAGGGATACCGGATCGTGCCGGTCAACCCGCAGGCGGCCGACTCCGGCGAGAAGATTCTGGGCGAGACCGTCTACGCCAGCCTGACGGACGCCGCCGAAGCCCTGCGCGCCGAAGGGGTCCGGATTCAGATGGTCGACTGCTTTCGCCGCAGCGGCGACATTCCGCCGATTGCGGAAGAGGCCATCGCTATTGGCGCCCACAGTTTATGGATGCAGTTGGGCATCGAGAACGACGAGGCGGCAGCCGTTGCGCTGGCCGCCGGGCTCGACGTCGTGATGGATCGCTGCGTCAAGATCGAGCACCAGCGCTGGCAGATGCAGGGCGGCGACGCCCCCGCGCAAGCGAACCGCCGCTGAGTCGGTCGCCCCGTCCGCCGCTGCCGAACCAACACAAGACCGCCTTCTCCTCCAACCGCTTTTACGCCACTCGCCTGCCGACATGACCATCGACGCCGATCTACTCGCCTACTACGACCAAATGGCGCGCAAGTATCCCGACGCGGCCGACGCGCCAACGCCCAGCCCGCAGGACGTGCGCGCCAAGTTCGCCACCGTCGCTGTCGAGGCATTGCGCCCATTACCGGCCGGGTTGAAAAGCGAGACCTTTGACATTCCGCTGCCGGGCCGCAATCTGCGCGCACGACTATATCGGCCGGTCGGCCGCGAAGTGCCGCTGGTCGTGTATTTCCACGGCGGTGGCTGGGTCGTCGGCGACGTCGATACGCATGGCACGCTGGCCGCCTTCCTCGCGCAGGACGGCGACGTGGCAGTGCTGAGCGTCGATTACCGGCTCGCGCCGGAGCACCCGTTCCCCGTCCCCGTGGACGACGCACGCGAAGCGTTGGCGTGGGCGGCAGAGCAACGCGCCCGGTTGGGCGTGCGCGTCGATCGTCTGGCAGTTGCCGGCGACAGCGCGGGAGGCCATCTGGCGGCGCAGGCGGCCGCCTGGTTCAACGATCAGCATCCAGGAATCGTGGACGCGCAATTGCTGATCTACCCGGTCGTGCAGTACCGGTTCGACACCCCGAGCTACGACCGTCTGGCCGACGGTGTGGGTCTGACGCGCGACGAAATGCGTTGGTACTGGCGCGAATTCCTTGGCGGCGTGGAACCGTCGGCAGACGATGTGCGCATCAATCTGACGGCGCAGGCCCCGCGTCACCCGTTGCCGAACGCGCTGGTGATTGCGGCGGAATATGACCCGTTGCATGACGAAGCCGTGTCATACGCACAGTTCGTGGCGCAGTCGGGTGGCCGGGCGGAGATCATCGAAGCGCCCGGCCTCACGCACAGTTTTGCGAGGCTACAGCCGTTTGTCCCGCAAGCGAGACTGATCATGCACGACGCCGCACAGCGTCTGCGCGACTGGCTGGGCTGAGCCCCGCGCGCTCACTTGAGCCACTTGTCCACGACGGCCTGATATTCCCCGGTCTTCTGCGCGAGGTTGAGCCACTGGTCGACGTATTGCTTGAGGATGTCGTCGCCGCGCGGAATCAGATAAGCCTTCTCGCCGAACTGAAGCGGCTTGTCGGGATTGACCGGGCACAGCGAAGGAATGAGCTTGTGTTGCAGCAGGGTTTCGGACGTGTCCGTGACCATCACGTCGGCGCGACCTTCGGCAATCTGCTGAAAGATCGTGACGTTGTCGGGATAGATCGTGAGCGTGGCTTTGGGCAGGGACTGACGGGCGAAGCGTTCGTTCGTGCCGCCCGGATTGGCGATGGCCCGCGTGCTGGGCTGGTTCAGATCGGCGAGCGTCTGATACTTCGCTACGTCGGCGCAGCGCACGATCGGAGACTTGCCGTCGACCATCACCACGCTGCTGTAATAGGCGCGTGCCGCACGATCGAGCGTCACGGAGATACCGCCCACCGCGATATCGCACTTGCCGGCGGTGAAATCGTCCATCAGCCCTTTCCACGTCGTGGGGACGATCACCGGCTTCACGCCGAGCGACTTCGCCAGCGAGGCGACCAGATCCACGTCGATCCCCTCGAACTGGCCGTCCGCACGGCGATAGGTATACGGCTTGTAGTCGCCGGTCGCGCAGGCGCGCAGCGTGCCCGACTTCACAATGTCGTCGAGCCGGGAGTGCACGGCAACGGGAGCGACAGGGCTGGCGGCGGCCGATTGTGCGTGAGCGGTGAGGGAGGTAGCGATGGTGGCAATGGCGGCGAGCGCCGCCCCGGCCATGAGAACCGCGCGGGCGGCCTTCTTCGTGGCTTTCATACTTGTCTCCAGAGTTTTGACGTGATGACGCACGTATTTCGCGAACTGTCTGACGCAGCTCGTGGGGCTCAATACTAATGACTCGCCTGCCCGACGCCAACCGTCACGACGCAAGCCCTCCCGATCCCCGTCGCAAGACCGCCAACCCTTACCGCCAACCGCTTATGTGCGGCATAACGGCCCGCAAAGCGACCGGCCCCCGGATACCCGAGTAAAATGGCCGCTTGCTCAAATCATCCAACCCACCGCCGCGACGTGTCCCAAGCTCTGCAAAACGATACTTTCCTGCGCGCCCTGCTGCGCCAGCCGACCGAGTACACGCCGATCTGGCTGATGCGCCAGGCGGGCCGGTACCTGCCCGAATACAACGCCACCCGCGCCAAGGCCGGTAGCTTCCTGGCGCTGGCCAAGAACCCCGCCTACGCCACCGAGGTCACGTTGCAGCCGCTCGAGCGCTTCCCGCTCGACGCCGCCATCCTGTTCTCGGACATCCTCACCATTCCCGATGCCATGGGCCTCGGTCTGTCGTTCGAAGCCGGCGAAGGGCCGCGCTTCGCGCGTCCGCTGCGCACCGAAGACGACGTGCGCCGTCTTCAGGCCCCGGACCTCGACAGCCTGCGTTACGTGTTCGACGCCGTGACCGAGATCCGCCGTGCCCTGAACGGACGCGTGCCGCTGATCGGTTTCTCGGGCAGCCCATGGACGCTCGCGTGCTACATGGTCGAGGGCGCCGGGTCGGCCGACTTCCGTACCGTCAAGACGATGATGTACGAGCGTCCCGATCTGATGACGCATATCCTCGAGACCAATGCCCGCGCCGTGGCGGCCTATCTCAACGCCCAGATCGAAGCGGGCGCACAGGCCATCATGGTGTTCGACACCTGGGGTGGCGCGCTGGCCGACGGCCTCTACCAACGGTTCTCGCTCGCTTATATGCAAAAGGCACTGGCAGGCGTGCACCGAGAGTGGAACGGCGCGCGGATTCCGCACATCGTCTTCACCAAAGGCGGCGGCCAGTGGCTCGAAGCCATTGCCGACACCGGCCCCGACGCGATCGGCCTGGACTGGACCGTCGATCTTGCCGCCGCGCGCCGTCGCGTGGGCGAGCGTTGTGCACTGCAAGGCAATTTCGACCCGACCGCGCTCTTTGCATCGCCCGAGGCCATCCGCACCGAAGTGCGCCGGCTGCTCGACGCCTATGGCAATGCACCGGGCCATGTCTTCAATCTGGGCCACGGGATCTCGCAGTTCACCCAGCCCGAGCACGTCGCGGCGCTTGTCGACGAAGTGCATAGCTACAGCCGAAAGCTGCGCCAGACGGTGTAATCGGCCATCCTCACAAGCGGTGGTGCGGGTTCGCGGGGCATTTCGCTGCGCAAACCCAACCGCCGTTTCAAGTGGGGAATGTCAAGGGAAACGCAGTGGAATAACCCCTCCAATTTGCGGAGTTGTCCCGAAGACTTATGCACAAATTCTCGCTGCGCCGCCGCAAGTGAGAGTCTTTGGGGATGCCCCTTCGGGGTTATTCATAAGCTATTGATCAAAAAGCATTTTTGATTCTGGCAAAGTCCAGGCGTTACGCGATGTGAGGGCCGCGCCGCGTGGCAAGCGGACGATAATCCCCACAGTTCTCAACATAGTTATCCACAAGCGTTTTGCCTCCGCCGGAAAGCCGACTCAAATCCGGGGTTTAGCGAAACTTCTCAGGATTCACTTTAAGTTTGACCCGCGCCGACGCCCTGTCCGAACCGTCTTGCGCATCGACCGACGATGCGTTGTCTCCGGTAGCCAATCCACGCACCGGCACGCCGGCGATCGCCCGCGTGGCGCTCGACACGCCGCTGCTGACGCTTTTCGACTACCGGCTCGATCAGGCCGCGAGCCTCGGTCAGTTGGTGCAGGTGCCGTTTGGACGACGACAGGTCGTAGGGGTCGTCTGGGAATTGACGCAGCGCAGCGAAGTCGACCCGGCAAAACTGCGCGATGTGACAGCCGTCTGGCACGAATTGCCACCGCTCGGCGACGACTGGCGCGACCTGATGCAATTCGCGGCACGCTATTACCAGCGCGGCGTCGGCGAAGTCGCGCTGCCCGCCATCCCGGGCCATTTGCGCACGCCGATGCGCTGGCCGCGACTCCTCGCTCAGCGCGGCGTGCAGCGCTACCGGATCGCCGACGGCGCCCTGCCAACGCTCATGGACAACGTGCCCGCCCGGTTGCGGGCGCAGCGTCGACTGGCCGAAGGGCTCGCGCAAGCCGGCACACTCGATGCCGACGAGGCCAAAGCCCTCTGCTCGAAAGCCGCCGACGTGCTCAAGCAATGGGCCGCCGCCGGATGGGTCACGGTTGAAACCGTGCCGTTCCACGAAACGATACGTGAGGACGATGAGGCGCACGCAACGCACGCAACGCAGATGGATGACGCGTCGGACGCCGCACAGACCGACCCGGGCGTCGATCCCGTCGCGGGCGACACTCCCGGCGTCACCAAAACGCTCACCGCCGGACAGGCCGATGCGGTCGCAGCGATTCACGACGCCCTCGAAGCGGCAGGCGCCCAGCGCCTCGATCCTTCGCCGCTGGCGGTTGAGGGCACGGGCGAAGGGGCCGACACCCCCGCCTGCGCGCCTTTCCTGCTCTACGGCGTGACCGGCAGCGGCAAAACCGAAGTCTATCTGCGCGCCGTCGCCGAAGCGCTTCGTCAACCCGACGCGCAAGTGCTCGTCCTGGTGCCGGAAATCAATCTGACGCCGCAACTCGAAGGCGTCTTCCGCAAGCGATTCCCCGACGAGACGCTCGTCACCCTGCACAGCGCACTGGCCGAAGGCGAACGCGCCCGGCATTGGCTCGCGGCGCATCGCGGCGAAGCGCGCATCGTCCTCGGCACACGGCTCGCGGTCATGGCGTCGCTGCCGCATCTGCGCCTGATCGTCGTCGACGAAGAGCACGATCCGTCATACAAGCAACAGGAAGGATTGCGCTACTCGGCCCGCGACCTCGCCATCTGGCGCGCGAACCGGCTGCGCATTCCCGTGGTCCTCGGCTCTGCCACGCCGTCGCTCGATAGCTGGCGACGGGCCGAGCAGGGCCGCTACGTGCGCCTCGCGATGCCCGAGCGCGCCACGCCCGACGCCGTGCTGCCACGCGTCTCGCTCATCGACATGGAGATCGAGCGAAAGCGACAGCGCGCAGTGCACGAAGGACTATCGCAGCCCCTGCTCGCCGCCATTCGCGCGCGCTTCGAAGCCGGCGAGCAAAGTCTGCTGTTCCTGAATCGTCGCGGTTACGCGCCGGTGCTCAATTGCGACGCCTGTGGCTGGATCAGCGACTGCCGCCGATGCAGCGCGCACATGGTGCTACACAAGCCCGAACGGCGGCTGCGCTGCCACCATTGCGGCGCGGAGTCGCGCATTCCGCATGCGTGCCCCGACTGCGGCAATCAAGACCTCGCGCCGCTGGGACGCGGCACGCAGCGCATTGAAGAAGCGCTGGCCGAGCACTTCCCCGACGCACGTCTCGCCCGCATCGACGCCGACAGCACGCGCCGCAAGGGCAGCGCTCAGGCGTTGTTCGCACAGGTGCATGCGGGAGAGGTCGACATCCTGATCGGCACGCAAATGGTCGCCAAGGGGCACGACTTCCGCAACGTCACGCTCGTGGGTGTGGTCAACGCCGACAGCGCGCTGTTCTCGCACGACTTCCGGGCAGCCGAGCGTCTCTTCGCACAACTGATGCAAGTGGCCGGACGTGCCGGTCGCGCCGCCCGCGCCGACGGCCCCGGCGATGTGCTGATCCAGACACGCTACGCATCCCACCCGTTGTTCGCGTCGCTCATGCGTCACGACTACGCGGGCTTCGCCGCACAACAACTGGAGGAACGCCGCGTCGCCCTGCTGCCGCCGTACACCCATCAGGCGCTGCTGCGCGCCGAAGCACGGCGTCTCGACGACGCCATGACGTTCCTCAAGCAAGCCCGCGAAATCGCCGCCACGCCCGCGTTGAACGACCCGCGCATTTCCCTTTGGGACCCGGTGCCGATGACCATGGTGCGGATCGCCGGCACCGACCGCGCGCAGCTCGTGGTCGAGAGTCCGCATCGCGGCGCCCTGCAACGCTTCCTCACGCATTGGATGGGCGAGTTGCGCGCACTCAAGGCCCCCGTGCGCTGGCATCTTGAAGTCGACCCGCTCGAAATATAAATCGGTATATAGCGTTCCGGAAATTTGACAACATCGTCAGAATCTCCGACGATGCGGCCATTAGTCGAACGCCGCATGTCGCACGATTCCAGTCATCCGCACGACAAGAAGTCCTACAGGAGACACACGATGAAGTCGCACGACCGGAGCGCCGCCCCCACGGCGCCGCACCTCGCCACCCCGTCCCTCCCACCGTCCGAATCCCCGCTGGCCGAAGCCTCGCGTCGTCGCTTCCTGCGACGCGCCGGTGCACTGGGCGTCGGCGCCAGTCTCGCGGGACGCGCACTCGATGTCCTCGCCGCCACCGCCGCGCCGCAGACGGTCACGCTGCCGTTTGCGAACGGCGAGCGCGACCTCGTGGCGTATCCGCAGAAACGGCCGCTGATCCGGCTCACGGCACGGCCGCCGCAACTGGAAACGCCGTTCGAAGTCTTCAACGACGGCCTGATTACGCCGAACGACGCGTTCTTCGTGCGCTATCACCTCGCGGGCATTCCCACCGACATCGATCCGGCGAAACACCGGATTCGCGTGGGCGGCAGCGTTGCCAGGCCGCTCGACATCTCGCTTGCGTCGCTCAAGAAGGATTTCGGCGCGCCGGTGGAAATCGTGGCGGTGCATCAGTGCTCGGGCAACAGCCGCGGGTTTTTCGAGCCGCGCGTCGGCGGCGGGCAGATCGCCAACGGGGCGATGGGCAACGCGCGCTGGCGCGGCATTCCGCTCAAGCGGATTCTCGAGCGCGCCGGGGTGTCGTCCAGCGCAAAGCAGGTCACCTTCGAAGGCCTCGACCGGCCGATCGTTCCGGCGACGCCGGAGTTCGTGAAGGCGCTCGACCTCGATCACGCGATGGATGGCGAAGTGATGATCGCATTCGCCATGAACGGGAAGGATCTGCCGATGCTCAACGGCTTTCCCGTGCGTCTGGTCGTGCCCGGCTACTACGGCACGTACTGGGTGAAGCATCTGGCGGACATCAACGTCGTGGACAAGGTGTTCGACGGCTTCTGGATGGCCACCGCCTATCGCATTCCGGACAACGACTGCAATTGCGTCGCCCCCGGCAAGGCACCCGAGAAAACCAAACCGATCGGACGCTTCACCGTGCGCTCGTTCGTCACCAGCCACACCGACGGGCAGCACGTTGCGGCGGGCCAGGCCACGCGCGTGCGCGGCATCGCCTTCGATGGCGGCGAAGGGATTCGCGACGTGCAGTTCTCGGCCGACGGCGGCCAGACATGGCAGGCCGCGCAACTGGGCAGCGAGTTGTCCAGGTATTCGTTCCGCGAGTGGACGGTGTCGTTCACACCGCCGCAGCCGGGCGAATACGCGTTGAAAGTCAGGGCAACGAATCGCGCAGGGGTCTCGCAACCGCTGCAATCGCTGTGGAATCCGGCCGGCTATCTGCGCAACGGGGTGGAAACCGTGCGCGTGATCGCGGCATGAGACGGGGGACGATCATGAACGTTTCGAAGTTCGCCAACCGCGTCACTTGCGCGGCCGCACTGCTCGGTCTGGCCGGCGCGCTCGCCACCGCCCCGGCGCATGCGCTCGACATCAAGCTGCCGCAGGAGACATCCCAGCTGAAAGCCTCGACCCTTGCGGGCCATCAGTCGGCCAGCGCGTGGTGCGTGATGTGCCACTCGGTCGATTACATCAACAGCCAGCCACCGATGCCGGCGGCCTTCTGGAGTGCGGAAGTCACCAAAATGGTGAAGGTGTACGGCGCACCCATCCCGGAAGACCAGGTCAAGCTGATCTCGGAGTATCTGGGAACGGCCTACGGCAGCGATTCGAAGTAACCCCACCCGGGGGTCTACCACGGCATTAGGTGCAACCCGAATATTGATGCTGGTTGCACCTCTTATCAAACCCGGTTACGATGCCGCAATTCACCCGCTATGGGTGTCACGTTTTCGCGTCATCAGGTAACCCTTCCATGGCTAACACCACTCTTGGCGTCAAGGTCGACGACGTCCTGCGCACCCGGCTGAAAACGGCCGCCCAGCAAATCGAGCGCACGCCGCACTGGCTCATCAAACAGGCAATCTTCGCCTATCTGGAGCGCATCGAAAGCGGCGCGCTGCCGCCCGAACTGAGTGGTGCCGTCCAGTCCGGGACCGAGGTGATCGACGGCCACGCGGGCGACGACACGGTGCCGCATCCGTTCCTCGAGTTCGCGCAGAACGTGCAACCGCAGTCGGTGTTGCGCGCGGCGATCACGGCGGCCTACCGCCGGCCCGAGCCGGAGTGCGTGCCCGTGCTGGTCGGTCAGGCCAAGCTGGCCCCGGCGACCGCCACGTCGGCGTCCGACCTCGCCCGCAAGCTCGTTGTCGCCCTGCGCGGCAAGAGCACCGGCGGCGGCGTGGAAGGTCTGATTCACGAGTTCTCGTTGTCCAGCCAGGAAGGTGTGGCGCTCATGTGCCTCGCCGAAGCGCTGCTGCGCATTCCCGACAAGGCCACGCGCGACGCGCTGATCCGCGACAAGATCAGCAAGGGTGACTGGCACGCCCACATGGGCAACTCGCCATCGATGTTCGTCAACGCTGCCACCTGGGGGCTGATGATCACCGGCAAGCTCGTCACCACGACCAGTGAAGCCGGTCTCACCAAGGCGCTCACACGTCTGATCGGCCGTGGCGGCGAGCCGCTCATCCGCAAAGGTGTGGACATGGCCATGCGCCTGATGGGCGAGCAGTTCGTCACTGGCGAAACCATCTCCGAGGCTCTGGCCAACAGTCGCAAGTACGAAGCTCAGGGCTTCCGCTACTCCTACGACATGCTGGGCGAAGCGGCAACGACCGAAGAAGACGCGCAACGCTACTACGCGAGCTACGAGCAAGCCATCCACGCCATCGGCAAAGCCTCGGCCGGCCGTGGCATCTACGAAGGCCCGGGCATCTCGATCAAGCTCTCGGCCTTGCATCCGCGTTACTCGCGCAGCCAGCACGAGCGCACGGTCTCGGAACTGCTGCCGCGCGTGCAATCGCTCGCCAAGCTGGCGCGCTCGTATGACATCGGTCTGAACATCGACGCCGAAGAAGCCGACCGCCTCGAAATCTCGCTCGATCTGCTCGAAGCGCTGTGCTTCGACCCGGAGCTGGCCGGCTGGAACGGCATCGGTTTCGTGGTGCAGGCTTATCAAAAGCGCTGCCCGTTCGTGATCGACTTCATCATCGATCTGGCGCGCCGCAGCCGTCACCGCATCATGGTGCGTCTGGTCAAGGGCGCTTACTGGGATACGGAAATCAAGCGTGCGCAGGTCGACGGCCTCGAAGGCTATCCGGTCTACACGCGCAAGATCTACACCGACGTGTCGTACCTCGCCTGCGCGAAGAAGCTGCTCGCCGTGCCGGACGCGATCTATCCGCAATTCGCCACGCACAACGCCTATACGCTCTCGGCGATCTATCACCTGGCGGGCAACAACTACTACCCCGGTCAGTACGAATTCCAGTGTCTGCACGGCATGGGCGAGCCGCTTTACGAAGAAGTCGTCGGCCCCATCGCCTCGGGCAAACTCGCACGACCGTGCCGCGTGTACGCCCCGGTCGGCACGCACGAAACGCTGCTCGCCTACCTCGTGCGCCGTCTGCTCGAGAACGGCGCGAACACCTCGTTCGTGAACCGCATTGCGGACGAAACCATCAGCGTGGACGAACTGATCGCCGATCCGATTTCGGAAGCCGAGAAGGTGCAACCGCTCGGCGCACCGCACGCGAAGATTCCGCTGCCGCGCGATCTGTACGGCACGTCGCGCGCCAACTCGTCGGGCTTCGATCTGTCGAACGAGCATCGTCTCGCCTCGCTGTCGTCCGCCCTGCTCGCCAGTGCCGGCACACCGTGGCGCGCCGCGCCGCTGCTCGCCGATGGCGAACGCACCACGGGCACGCCGCGTGCCGTGCGTAACCCGGCCGATCTGCGCGATGTCGTCGGTCAGGTCATCGAAGCCACCTCGGCAGATGTGGAAGCCGCGCTCGCACACGCCGTGGCCGCCGCCCCGATCTGGCAAGCCACGCCGGTCGAAGCGCGCGCCGACTGCCTGATGCGCTCGGCCGATCTGCTCGAAGCGCATATGCCCACGCTCATGGGTCTGTGCGTGCGCGAAGCGGGCAAATCGCTGCCCAATGCCGTGGCCGAAGTCCGTGAAGCCGTCGACTTCCTACGCTACTACGCCGCGCAGATCCGTCAGGGCTTCTCCAACGACACGCACCGTCCGCTGGGTCCGGTGCTGTGCATCAGCCCGTGGAACTTCCCGCTCGCGATCTTCGTGGGCCAGGTCGCCGCAGCGCTGGCCGCCGGCAATCCGGTCATTGCCAAACCGGCCGAGCAGACGCCCCTCATCGCCGCCGAAGCCGTTCGCCTGATGCAGGCCGCCGGCGTACCGGCCGGGGCATTGCAACTGCTGCCGGGCACCGGCGAAACCGTGGGCGCTGCGCTCGTGGCCGATGCCCGCACCAAGGCCGTCATGTTCACCGGCTCGACCGAAGTGGCCCGCATCATCGCCCGCACGCTGGCCGACCGCCTCGACGCCAACGGCCGTCCGATTCCGCTGATCGCCGAGACCGGCGGTCAGAACGCGATGATCGTGGACTCCTCGGCGTTGCCCGAACAGGTCGTGTACGACGTGCTCGCCTCGGCCTTCGATTCGGCCGGTCAACGCTGCTCGGCACTGCGCGTGCTGTGCCTGCAGGACGACATTGCCGACAAGACCCTGCACATGCTCAAGGGCGCGATGCAGGAGTTGGCCATCGGCAACCCGGACCGTCTGGCCATCGACGTCGGCCCGGTGATCGACGCCGAAGCGCAAGACGGCATCAACCGCCATATCGAACAGATGCGCGCCAAGGGCTTCCCGGTCGAGCAACTGATGCTGCCGGAGGCCGCTCGTCACGGCACGTTCGTGCCGCCGACGCTCATCGAACTGACCGATCTGAAGGCACTGCAACGCGAAGTCTTCGGCCCGGTGCTGCATGTGATTCGTTTCAAGCGCGCGCAACTCGACAAGCTGCTCGATCAGATCAATGGCACCGGCTACGGCCTGACGTTCGGTGTGCATACGCGTATCGACGAAACCATCGCCTATGTGACGGAGCGCGCCCATGTCGGCAACGTCTACGTGAACCGGAACGTGATCGGCGCTGTGGTCGGGGTGCAACCGTTCGGCGGCGAAGGTCTGTCTGGGACAGGTCCGAAAGCCGGTGGTCCGATGTATCTGCCGCGTCTGCTGGCGACCCGTCCGGCCGCGCTGGCCCCGGAACTCCATCGCAACGAAGCCGCGCTCTCGCCACTGGTGAGCTACCGCGACTGGCTGCACGCCAAGGGCAACACGGCAGACAGCACCGCTGCGATCGATCGCGTCGACCGTTACCTGGCAACGTCGGCGCTCGACGCCACGGCCGTTCTCCCGGGACCGACCGGCGAGCGCAACACCTACGGTCTGGAGCCGCGCGGCCCGGTACTGTGCGTGGCAGCCACGCCGCTCGGCGCGCGCACGCAACTGGCCGCCGTACTGGCAACGGGCAATCACGCCGTCTTCACCGACAGCGCCGCCGCCCGCGATCTCGTCAGCGCTCTGCCCGCCCCCCTCAAGGGCCGCGCCTCGGTGCTGGCCGCCGGCGCGGATGCTGCGGCAGAACCGTCGCTCGCCGCAGTGCTGTTCGAAGGCGACAGTGACGAACTGCGGGCGCTGAACCGCCGCATCGCCACCCGTAACGGCCCGATCCTGTCGATGCAAGGCCTCGCCCCCGAGGCACTGGCGGCTGGCGACGACTACGCGCTGGAGCGTCTGCTGTGCGAGCGCTCGGTGTCCGTCAATACGGCTGCCGCAGGGGGTAACGCCAACCTCATGACTATCGGTTGAGACGTCGGCCGGAATCTCCGTCGATCGGTCGACTCGGGGCCGACGTATCGAGACACGTCGTCAGGTCTTGCGACGAATCGCATTGGATTCGTCCTAAATCTGACGGCCGACCTCGATGACCGGACGCCCCGTCAGCTACGTCACGCAGCACCGCGCGGCCGCCCATGTCCTGTGTTTCGGGACATCGGCGGCCGCGCATCGTTGATGGCCAGGCCACGCGCCCTCGCCTGCACAACGCCCTCTACGCCCCTCCGCATCTGCCGTAGTCACGCGCATTGAGCGCATTCGCGGTATCTTCGCGCCCGCCCCCGACATCTCATGTGCCTTGCCGCTATGGCGCGGTTGGCACTGTTAACCCGTGCCGGCGACACGCATCGCCGGCCACAGCGGTCGTCGTCCCGCGTTTGCGCCTCTTTCGTCATGCCGCGAGAAGCGCCCGACGCGCGTGACACCGACGCTCGAGGAGGCTACATGTCCCTTTGGAATCCCACTGCGGTGTCTTTCACCGTCTATCTGTTACTGATGTTGGTGATCGGATGGCTCGGCTATCGATCCACCCACAACCTCTCCGACTACATCCTCGGCGGACGGCGTCTCGGCAGCTTCGTGACAGCACTCTCGGCCGGCGCTTCCGACATGAGCGGCTGGCTGCTGCTCGGCTTGCCCGGTGCCATTTACGTGGGTGGCCTCTCCGGCGTCTGGATCGCCATCGGCCTCGCCATCGGCGCATGGGCCAACTGGCGCCTCGTGGCGGCACGCCTGCGCGTGCATACGGAGGTCTGCGGCAATGCGCTGACCCTGCCTGAGTACCTCACCCAACGTTTCGGCGACCGCAGCCATGTGCTGCGTATCGTCACGGCACTCGTGATCCTGATCTTCTTCACGATCTATTGCGCGTCGGGGGTGGTGGCCGGTGCCCGTCTGTTCGAGACGATGTTCGGCTTCGAGTACCGCACGGCGCTGTGGATCGGTGCGGTGGCGACCATCGCCTACGTTTTCATCGGGGGCTTTCTCGCGGTGAGCTGGACGGATACGGTGCAGGCGTCGCTGATGTTTGCCGCGCTGGTCGTGACCCCGATTGCGGTGATCGCGCTCGACGGCAGCCCGGCGGCGGCCGTCGATGCCGTGACCGCCGTGCACCCGGCACACACCGACTGGTTCGGCGACCTCGCGCCCATCGGGGTGATTTCGATGCTCGCCTGGGGGCTGGGCTACTTCGGCCAGCCGCACATTCTCGTGCGCTTCATGGCGGCGCGCTCGGCGGCGGCGATTCCGCAGGCACGCCGCATCTGCATGACATGGATGGTGCTGTGCCTGACCGGCGCGGTCGCCGTGGGCTTCTTCGGGCTGGCGTTTTACAGTGCACGACCGGATCTCGGCGCAGGCGTGGCCGCGAATCCGGAAACGATTTTCATGGCGCTGACGACGCAACTCTTCACGCCGTGGCTCACCGGCATCCTGCTCGCCGCGATTCTCGCCGCCGTGATGAGTACCTTGTCGTGCCAGTTGCTGGTGTGCGCCAGTGCGTTGACGGAAGACCTCTACAAGACCTTCGCGCGCGGGCCGGTCAGCCAGCGCCGTCTGGTCTGGATCGGCCGGGCCATGGTGCTGAGCGTGGCCGTGGTCGCCGTTCTGCTGGCGCTCGACCCGGAAAGCCGCGTGCTCGGCATGGTGAGCTACGCGTGGGCAGGGTTCGGCGCGGCCTTCGGACCGCTGGTGCTCGCCACCCTGTTGTGGCCCCGCGTCACCCGTAACGGGGCGCTGGCGGGCATTGTGACCGGCGCGGCGACCGTGCTGATCTGGAAGCAGTTCGGATGGTGGGATCTGTACGAAATCCTGCCGGGCTTTGTGCTGGGAAGTCTGGCGCTCTTCGTGGTGAGCCGTCTCGACCGGGCGCCCGGCGCCGATGTTCTCGCCCGCTTCGCCGCCGCCGAAACCGCTCTGCGCGAGATCCAGCAAGGCGCGGCGGACGGTCCGGGTAGCACCGGCACGCCGGCGGCGCAACCGTCACCATAAACCGGTAACACCATCTATCGGATTATCCCCTCTTGACCGGCGCGCGCAGCCATCCAATACTGCCGCGTCGGACGCATTCTGCGTTTGATTGCGATTGATGCCGTTCCGGGCCTGACCGGCCTTGTCTGGACGGCGTTCCAAGAAAGGCGTACCGCGGCGATCCCGCAGGTGGGCCACTCAACGACATACACATGCAAGGAGAGGGTTGATGCAATCGAAGCTTACGCTCAGCGCAGTCGCGCTCGCGGGTCTGCTCGCGTTCGGCACCGCCGGTGCGCAACAGGCGCAGGAAGTGAAGCTGGGTTTTGCCGCACCGCTCACGGGCGCTCAGGCGCACTACGGCAAGGACATGCAGAACGGCATCCAGCTCGCCGTTGACGAGTACAACGCCACGAAGCCGACCATCGAAGGCAAGCCGGTGAAGTTCGTGTTGCAGGCCGAAGACGATCAGGCCGACCCGCGTCAGGGTTCGCTGGTCGCTCAGAAGCTGGTCGACAACGGCGTCAAGGGCATGCTCGGTCACTTCAACTCCGGCACCACGATCCCGGCGTCGCGTATCTACGCGCAAGCCGGTATCCCCGAAATCGCCATGGCGACGGCACCGGAATACACCAAACAGGGTTTCAAGACGACGTTCCGCATGATGACCTCGGACATCCAGCAAGGGTCGGTCGTCGGTAACTTCGCCGTCAAGAAGCTGGGCTTCAAGAACATCGCCATCGTCGACGACCGCACCGCCTACGGTCAGGGTCTGGCCGACGAGTTCGAGAAGGCTGCCAAGGCCGCCGGCGGCAAGATCGTGCGCCGCGAGTTTGCCAACGACAAGGCCGTGGACTTCCGCGCCATTCTGACCAACCTGAAGCGCTCCAACCCGGACGTGATCTTCTACGGCGGCGCCGATGCGCAAGCCGGCCCGCTCGCCAAGCAGATGCGCGAACTGGGCATGAAGAGCACGCTGATGGCCGGTGAAATGGTCAAGTCGGACGCCTTCCTGAAGATCGCAGGCGACGCCGCCAACGGCTCGGTCGTCTCGCTCGCCGGTCTGCCGCTCGACAAGATGCCGGGCGGTGCCGCATACGAGTCGCGCTACAAGACCAAGTTCGGCAGCGGCCCGGAGACGTATTCGCCTTACGCCTACGACGGCGCAATGGCGATGATGTCGGCCATGAAGAAGGCCAACTCGACCGATCCGGCGAAGTACCTGCCGGTGCTCGCCAAGACGAGCATGCCCGGCGTGACCACGCGTGAGCTGGCTTACGACAGCGTGGGCGATCTGAAGTACGGTTCGATCACGGTGTACAAGGTGGTCGACGGCAAGTGGACCGTGCTGGAGACCGTCGGCGGCAAGTAAGCTGACAACGCATCGATAGCAGCACCATCAACAAGGGCCGGTGAGGATAACTCACCGGCCCTTGTGTTTGACGCGCATCACCACGACTCAGCACGCACACCTTGGACGTCCCTCGCAACTGCCGAAGTGATTACGCCGTCGCGATGCCCGATGCCCGATGCCCGATGCCGTCACATCATGCGTCTCAAAGCCGTTCGTCGTCAGCGTGCCATCGCCGGCCTGGCTCGGTGATGCCCCGACTGTGTCGATCCGCATCGTCGCTCAGCTGAAGCGGTGTCTGAGGGGGCGCCTTGCGCTTGATCTCCGGCTCGTTCATTTCAGGCTTCCCCACTCCGACGATGCCCTTGATGGTCTTGACGCCCTTGATGCTCCGATTCGTGTCGTCGCTTTGCCCCTCCAGATCGGCGGCGGTATCGCGCACTCCGTCACGCGCGACGTCAGTGTCCCGGCTTTGCATCTGGAAGCTACCGCGCATGGCGACCAGCCCGGGCTTTCTCAATGGATTCGGGATCGTGTCCGGTGTCGGCCGCTGGTACTCGTCGACGAATCGGAATGCCTCCGGCCGATCGATGGTCGACCTTCCCCCACGCACCCCGACCGTCTTCGCGACAATGATCGCGAAGTCGTGATCGGGCGAAGCGGAGTAGGCAAGCTTTGCCGGTTCGGTGAGATAGGTCACCGAATTGATCCGGCAATTCGACGGATTCGTCCGATCGCACTCTCGATACACACGAATCTCATAATTGCCCAAGCCGTGCGGTGGCTTGGTGGCCACGCCGGAAATATCGAGTGCGCTCGTGAGTGAGGTAGCGTCCAGATTGCCCACGTAGGCATAGTCGAACGACGAGGAGGCCGGCGTGTAGATAAACGTATGGTCGTTGAGCGTAAAGGTGCTACCGGGCGTCGATAGCATCTCGTTGATGTCTTTGTGGTATTTCGCGATGAATGTATCCGTCGCGTTACCGATCATGTTCAGGCTATGACCCACACGTTCGGCTCGCTCGACACGCATCTGACGCATCTGGTTCACGCCCCAGAACGTCGCCAGCAGACCCGCGACAGCAATCGCAATAGCGACCGAGACGAGAAGAATGCCGGATTGGTTGCTTCGCATTGACGCGCCCTCAGTTGAATCGTCCGGCAACTACGCTGCGACACATGCGCGCGATTGCGAGATCGTTGAAATGTGGCATTGTCAGTGAGGTCACTCGTTAGAAGCTTGGGAAATACCCGTTAACGCTTCATCGGTGACGGCGAATACCAAAACCAGAGCCCGAAATAAAAAACCGCGGGACTTTCGTCACGCGGCTTTTTCATATTTTGACCATCGGCAGCACTTCGACAGCCCCTAATTGCGTGTCGTACCGGAACGTTGTTAACGTCCGCCACCCCGCTCTGCATGCCAGACGTCCTTTGACAAGCGTTCGCGCATCTCCGGTGGCAGTACGTCGCGGGTAAAGACAGGCTCTGTAATGCCAGCTTTGCGTTGTGCCTGATAGTCGCGCCATGCAATCAACGCGTACTTCATCAACATACCGATCGCGATCAGATTGATGAACGCCATCAGCGCGGTGCCGACATCGGCGAAGCTCCACACCAGCGGCAGACTGGCGACTGACCCAAGCATCACAGCCAACAGCACGAGCGCGCGGAAGATATTGAGAAGCCACGGACGTTGCGTCAGATAGTCCATGTTCACTTCGGCATAGGCATAGTTGCCAAGCACGCTCGAGTAGGCGAGGAAGAACACGGTGATGCCAGTGAATATGACGGCCCAATTGCCAACATGCGCCGCCAGGGCGCGTTGCGTGAGCACAGCACCTTCCGGTGCAGCCCCCGGGATGAACTGACCCGATAACAGAATCATGAACGCCGTGGCCGAACACACGACGATGGTGTCGAAGAACACGCCGAGCATCTGCATCAACCCTTGTTGCACCGGATGTCGGGTCGTCGCCACCGCTGCTGCGTTGGGTGCGCTGCCCATGCCCGCCTCGTTGGAGAAGAGACCACGCTTGACGCCCATCAACACCGCCTGACTCACCGCGTAGCCAGCGATGCCGCCCGCGGCCGGTTCAAGTCCGAAGGCGTGCCGAAGGATCATCGACATCATGCCGGGAATCTGATCGATGTTGGCGATGCAGATGTACACGGCAAGGCCGAGATAAGCGATGGCCATCACGGGCACGATCCATTGCGCTACGCGCGCCACGCGCCGGACACCGCCATAGATGATTGGCGCCGTCATCAACACGAGTGCAATGCCGATCCAGGTCCGTTCCCAGCCGAACGACGCCTCCAACGCCTCCGCAATTGAATGCGACTGCACGGAGTTCAGCGCGAAGCCGAACGTAAATAGCAATGCCAGCGCAAAGAGAATGCCGAATTTGCGCGAGCCAAGGCCCATCTGAATGTAGTACGCGGGGCCGCCACGAAAGGTGCTGTCGTGGTGCGGAATCTTGAAGATCTGTGCCAGCGTCGATTCGACGAATGCGGACGCCATGCCGAGCAGCGCCGTCATCCACATCCAGAAGATGGCGCCCGGCCCCCCGATGGTCAGCGCGACGGCGACGCCGGCAATGTTGCCGGTCCCGACGCGACTCGCCAGCCCCGTAGCAAACGCCTGAAACGGCGAGATACCCGAGGTGGTTCCCGCGGAACGCAGCAGACAGATGCTGTGCCAGAGTGCACGAATCTGAATCCCGCCGAATCGAACAGTGAAGTAGAACCCCGCACCCAGCAAGGCGACGACGAGGGGGTATCCCGACAACACCCCGCCAACGGCATCGATCAACGGCTTGAGCCAACTTTCCATGTCACGCGTCTCCTGTCGCAACCACTCGAAGGCCCTCTGAAAATAGAAGGTTAGCGACGAAGAATCTCAAGATTTGGCCCGGTGCGATAGAACGTAGCGAGACTTTCCGCCAATTCCCATACGTAACCGCGCGACAAGAAAAAAGCCGCCCGGCAAACGCCGCGCGGCTTAAAGACAAGGCAAGGAGACATCGAGGACTAGCTTAACGAGGAAATATGTCTGTCATGTGACGCCCGCAAAGCCATCGTCAATGCATCGTGCCGCTCATCAGAACAGCGATCGCCACTCGCCGTTGTTGGATTGCACCGTATCCACAGCGCCCGCAAACACCTGCACTCCCGAATTACGCATCATGAGGAATTTTCGCAGCTCGGCATCGAAGTCAGCATGTCCCTGGGGCAGATAAAAGTAGGAACCCAGGTCGCCTGAATATCCACTGGACCCGTCGCCGTCCTTACCACCCGCCCACCTGCCGATGAAGAACCGACCGCCTATGCGACTTCTCTCTGTACTGCCCCTTGCAATCTCATAGCCACCCATTTGCAGGTACGCAATGCGTCCCTTGGTCAGGCACATCATCCTTCCCGTTCCTTGGCCACGCGAGACTTGAAATCCTACCTGGTCATAGCCCCAACTATTCCGGCGCCCGGTCTCCCAGTAATCATAGAGCATGACAAAGCTACCGCCCTCAGCCTTGCACACCCCGCCTTTACTGCCGAGGAGAAGCGGAAACCCAACGGCATCTTTGCCCTGTCTGGGACTGGGTATGGTGAAACTTGAGATGTACAAGCTGTCACCGCGATTGTCGTTGACGATTTGCTCAACCACTGTCTTGGGCACTTCGTCTTTGGTCACAGGCGCAGACTGCATGGAGAGCTTCCACTTCCACTTCTCGCCCTTCTCTTGTTGGCAGGACAGGATTCTTCCAGCGCCGTCTCGTCCGAGCCCCCAAACGTCACATTCACTTCCTTCAATAACAGCTTCGCCGAGCTCGACGACACCCGAGGTCGATTTCAGGGATCGTGACTCCACATTCTTCGCTCGAACCGACGTGGCTTTCACAGCATTGGCACCGTCGATATCGTTGTTCTGCAGATCCAGGTTGCCGCTGATCGTCGCACCTTCAGTGGCAGTCAAGGCACCCACCGTCGCGCTTTTCGCTTGGATGCCCGCCATTTTCAATCGCCCCGTCCCCTCAATATCGCCCGCGTTGACGATATTGTTGTTGACGATCTTATTGTCCTTTTTCGACTCCAGATTCAGCGTTCCCTTGATAGACGCTTCGCCCACATCCAGACTTCCCATTTGGAGCGTGCCCTTTCCCTGGATATTTCCCGCCCCGACGATATTGTGTCGGGTCGTCGCGCCATTCGCGCCGCCGTTGGTATCTTCCAGATTCAGATTCCCTGTCATCGACTTGCGTCCATCAAGGCTGAGCAGGGTGTCCATCGCGCTCGTCTGATGTCCGCCGCGCACGGCGATCAGGCCCGGCTGTGCAGACGGATTCACGACCGCGCGCTCCGACCCGTCATTATCGAGAAAGCGGAATTGATCCGGCGAGTCCTGTCTCGACATGCCGCCCAATGCACCGATCTTCCGTATCGCTGTGGCCGCTGCGTCGTAATCGGGCGCGTTAGAATAGGCACGCTTCATCGGCTCGGTGAGATACACCAGCGTCTTGATGTCGCACTTGTTGTCGACGCAATCTTCATACACACGAATGGCGTATTCGCCCATCCCGTTCGGCGGCCGGGTCGCGGCACCCCGAACGTTCATGACCTTGATCAGGCTTTCCGCCGTCAGATTGCCGACCACGCGAGGCGAAGTTCCCTCCCGCGTGAACTGAACGTCACCGATCGCAAACGATTCATTCTTTTCGAACAATTTATTGAGTCGATCGTGATACATCACCGCGAAGCTCTGCGTCGCCTCGCCCATGATCTTCAGCGACTCCCCGATTCGCTCCGCGCGCTCGACGCGCAACTGGCGTGTGTAATTGACGCCCCAGAACGTAATCAGCATGCCGGCCACGCCTACGGCGACGGCTGCTGAGATCAGAAAAATGCCGGACTGCTTTCTTCGCATGGTCGTGTCCCTCGGAACGGCTGGCAAACGTGCCACGCGAGGCGTCGACGATTGCGGCAGCATGAAAAAGGACATTCTGAGTTGAGCGGCAGGCTTCAGGGTTAGGATTTGACCGATAAAATTCTTCGGCGGGCTCAGATACCGAAGTCATGCCGCAAAAGGAGAAAGGCGCGTTGTGAAATGCCGCAACGGTTCTCCTGATCACCCCCCGCACTTACAACACTTCGTCAAAGCCAGCGTCGCGAACATCCTGCAAGGAATCGAAGCGGCACGTCGCCCGAAGGTAGTTGCTGAAGGGCAGATTCGAATATGAAACATACATGCCGTCATTGCGAGTCTCCGCATGAAGGCTACCGAGACCGTATTCGACGTTGTCGCCGCGGACCCTAAAGAATGTCTCCACATTGCACATCCGCGCCTTCTTGATGAAGTACCCCGTGTCGAGCGCCAAACGTTCAAAGTTCGACGGGTACCACACGCGCTTTCCGATCACGTGCGTGCCAACCCGATTCATATCGATGCCACCGAGCCCCAGTGTCAGATCGGCGAGCCATCTCTCAAACTCGACGTGATCGCTCGAATAGTTGACCACACCTTTGACATCGAAAAGCTCGTCCACTTTGAACACGGCGCCTTGCGCACCGTAGTATTTGGATTGCCGGGCCGCGTTGGTGTCGTACCGCCACAGACACAACAGAGGATGCTTGCTCGCCCCGGCAAGCGTGTACTTGCCGGCACTATCGCGCTCGAGCTTCGCCGGTTTGTTGCTCCAACGGCTGCCGACGTGACTCTCGGACCGAGACGAGAATCCACAAAGCACCACGTTCGATGCGGAGTAACCATTTAAGGCAGGTCGATATCGATTTCCTCCGATCCAGGCCGTTCCGCCGACGGGAACCTTCGAGATATTCCATCTCTCACCTCGCCCAATGCCGACAAGCACCATGTCGGTAATTGTCTCCTTGGCGATTGCCATGAGCACGTTGTCCGGCACATCGGCCTTGCTGTTCGCAGTCCCCGAGAGCTTCCATAACCTTCCCGTCGTGCTTTTGTCGTCGGGCTGACACGACAACACCCTGCCGTCGCCATTCACCGCGATACCCGAGCCCTTGCACTCGTCGTTCACCGCTTGCACTTCATTGAGCTCAACGATGCCGGACGTCGACCGGAGCCGTTTCGATTTCACTTCCTGCGCCTCGATGGTCTTCGCATTCGTGACATTTTCTTTCCCCATATCCAACGAACCGCCGAACCTCGACGGACCTTTGGTTGTCAGGGAATCGGTCGACAGGGTCGCGGCATTCAACTCCCTGGCCACCGCCTTGTCGGCAATGTTGAGTTGACCGACGTCCAGCGCGCCTTCGGCTTTAATGTTGTGGACACCCACGATGCTGTGCTTCTGCGACGTATTGGGATCCATAAAATTCAGATCCCCCGTCATCGCTCGCGAGCCGTCGCGCGTCACGACGTTGTTCAGATCCTTTGTCTGTGAACCACCGCGCATGGCGATCAACCCGGGCCGCCCCAGAGGGTTCGCTACGGGTAGCGCACCGTTGACCTGTTCGATGAATCTGAACTCGCCCGCGTTATCTGGCGTCGACAGTCCGCCATAAACCCCTATCTTTTTCGCAGCGACGATCGCCAGACTGAGATCGGGTTCTGAGGAGTACAGCTTCTTGATCGGCTCCGTGAGATACGCAAGCGTCTCGATCCTGCAAGACGACGTGCTGCCAGCGTCGCAGATCCGGTACACATGCAGCCTATACTCTCCAACGCCACGAGGCGGCGTCGCGCCAACCCCCGGGAGTGCGAGCGCCTTGATCAGACGCGTTGCATTCAGATCGGCGATCTCGGTGGTCGCTCCCGGCCCCGGCGTTCCTTTGACTGTGAAGGTCTCCCCACCCGCAGAGAAACTTCCTGTCGTGCCTGAGAGCACCTTCTCGATGTCGCCGTGGTGTTTTACTGTGAACGTTTCGACGGCATTGCCGATGACTTTCAGCGATTCTCCGATACGCTCCGCACGCTCAATGCGCATTTGACGGCTCTGCTGAACACCAAAAAAAGTAATTAGCATGCCGACAATACCTACGGCAATCGCAGCGGAGATGAGAAAAATTCCAGACTGTCCGATTCGCATTACGTCGCCCTCTCATTGAGTCGACGGTCGTCATCTCATGTCACGCATTTGAGATTCCGACGACGCCGAAAGCAGACATTTTCCGCGAGTAGAACGTGCTCAGGCTTGGGATTTCCCCGGTAAACCCGGATGGCGATGACGTATACAGAAGCCTCACCGCAAAAAGAAAAAGCCGTGCGGCTTTCACCGCACGGCTTTTTTCGTTCATCGCGACGAAACGCTCAGCACTCCACGATATTCACCGCCAAGCCACCGCGCGCCGTTTCCTTGTACTTCGTCTTCATGTCGGCACCGGTCTCGCGCATCGTCTTGATGACGGAGTCGAGTGACACATAGTGCGCGCCGTCACCGCGCAGCGCCATGCGTGCCGCGTTCACCGCCTTCACCGACGCCATCGCATTACGCTCGATGCACGGAATCTGCACCAGTCCGCCCACCGGATCGCACGTCAGACCAAGGTTGTGCTCCATGCCGATTTCCGCAGCGTTCTCAACTTGCTCGACCGTGCCGCCCTGCACCGCAGCGAGCGCCCCGGCAGCCATCGAGCACGCCACACCGACTTCGCCCTGACACCCCACTTCCGCGCCCGAGATCGACGCGTTGAGCTTGTACAGAATGCCGATGGCCCCGGCGGTCAGCAAGAAGTCGATCACGCCCTGCTCGTTCGCACCGTGCACGAAACGGTCGTAGTAGTGCAGTACCGACGGGATAATGCCGGCCGCGCCGTTGGTCGGCGCCGTCACGACACGTCCACCGGCGGCGTTCTCTTCATTGACGGCAATCGCGTACAGGTTCACCCAGTCCATCACCGACAGCGGATCGGACAATGTACGTTCAGCACGTTGCGTCAGTTGACGATACAACTCCGGCGCACGACGGCGCACATGCAACGGTCCCGGCAACTCGCCGTCGGCCTCGTCGTTGCCGATACCGCAACCGCGCGTTACACACGACTGCATCACATGCCAGATGTTGAGCAAGCCGCGACGAATATCCTCTTCCGCCGTTTCGCCGTGATGCCAGACCTTTTCGTTCTCCCACATCAACTGCGCGATGCTCTTGCCACTCGCGCGGCACATCTCCAGCAGTTCCTTGCCCGTGCGGAACGGATACGGCAATTGATCGTGCGCGGCAAGCACCTGCGCATTCGACGCACCGGCCGTCACGACGAAGCCACCGCCGACCGACAGGTAGCGCCCTTCGCGCAGCTTGTTACCGGCACCGTCGAAGGCATGGAATTTCATGCCGTTGGGGTGCTCCGCCATCGCCTCGCGACGGTAGAACACCATGTGCTCCTTCTCGACGAACGGCACTTCGTGCTTGCCGAGAATCGACAGCACCTTCGCACGACGCAGCGTCGCCAGACGTTCTCCGATCGTTGACGGATCGACGGTATCGGGCGCTTCGCCCATGAAACCGAGCAACACGCCCTTGTCGGTGCCGTGGCCCTTGCCCGTGGCACCGAGCGAGCCGTACAGCTCGGCGCGCAGCGCCGCCACCTGCGGCAGCAGGCCGTCGCGCTCCAATCCCTGCACAAACATCAGCGCCGCGCGCATTGGCCCCACGGTATGCGAACTCGACGGTCCGATACCGATCTTGAATAAGTCGAAAACTGAAACGGCCATGGGGCTTCCCTGAAGTTCTGAAACGATTTTGTAACGCCACGAATGCCGTCAGGCTGACGCATCCGTGTTACATCCATAGAGACAAAAAAGGGCCGGCAATGTTTCTGCCAGCCCCCGTTTGTCGAGATTTCGCGACGTTTTACTCGTAGTCGCTCATCGGTACGCAGGCGCAGAACAGGTTCCGGTCGCCGTAGACGTTATCGGCACGTCCCACCGGCGGCCAGTACTTGCGCTCGCGCAGTGCCTTCACCGGGTACGCAGCCTGACTGCGGGCGTAGGCGTGCGGCCATTCGTCCGCCGTCACGACGTCGGCCGTGTGCGGCGCGTGCTTGAGCGGATTGTCCTCGCGATCGGCACGACCCTCTTCCACCGCGCGGATTTCCTCGCGGATCGCGACCATCGCTTCGATGAAGCGGTCGAGTTCGTGCTTCGATTCCGACTCGGTCGGCTCGACCATCAGCGTGCCCGGCACCGGGAAGCTCATCGTCGGCGCGTGGAAACCGAAGTCCATCAGGCGCTTCGCAACGTCGTCCACGGTGATGCCGCTGGTGTCCTTGAGCGGACGCAGATCCAGAATGCACTCGTGCGCGACGAGGCCGCCCGGGCCCGAGTACAGCACCGGGTAATGCGGTGCAAGCTTCTTCGCGAGGTAGTTCGCATTGAGGATGGCCGTTTCCGTCGCGGCCGTCAGCCCCTGCGCGCCCATCATGGCAACGTACATCCACGAGATCGGCAGAATCGACGCCGAACCGTATGGCGCGGCCGACACAGCACCGATGCCGTCAGCGTCGCGCGAATAGCCCGTCGAGCGCTGATTCGGCAGGAACTGGGCCAGATGTGCGCCCACGGCCACCGGCCCCACGCCCGGGCCGCCACCGCCGTGCGGGATGCAGAATGTCTTGTGCAGGTTCAGATGCGAGACGTCGCCACCGAACTCGCCCGGTGCGCACAGGCCCACCATCGCGTTCATGTTCGCGCCGTCGACATACACCTGACCGCCGTTCGCATGCACGATCTCGCAGATCTGACGGGCACCGGCTTCGAACACGCCGTGCGTGGACGGGTACGTCATCATGATCGCGGCCAGACGATCACGATGCTGCTCGGCCTTCGCCTGCAGATCGGCCAGATCGACGTTGCCGTTCGCGTCGCACGCAACCACCACGACCTGCATGCCGGCCATCTGCGCCGACGCCGGGTTCGTGCCGTGCGCGGAGGCGGGGATCAGGCAGATGTCGCGATGCGCTTCACCGCGCGACGCGTGATACGCCTGGATGATGAGCAGACCGGCGTACTCGCCCTGCGAGCCGGCGTTCGGTTGCAGCGACACGGCCGCGTAGCCGGTGGCCGCCACCAGCATCTGCTCGAGCTGATCGATCATCGAGCGATAGCCGACCGTTTGTTCCGTCGGGGCGAACGGGTGAATCTGACCGAATTCCGGCCAGGTCACCGGCAGCATTTCCGAGGTGGCGTTGAGCTTCATCGTGCACGAACCGAGCGGAATCATCGTGCGGTCGAGCGCCAGATCCTTGTCCGACAGGCTGCGCAGGTAACGCAGCATTTCGTGTTCGGAGTGATAACGGTTGAATACCGGGTGCGTCAGGTATTGGCTTTGACGCGCGAGCGCCAGCGGATACCCGTTCGACACCGTGGCTTCGATGGCGTCGAAGTCCAGCGAGACAGCGCTCTTGCCGAGGCCTTCGGCTACCACTTCCCACAGCGCGATCACGTCGTCACGGGTGCTCGTCTCGTCGAGCGAGATGCCCACGGTGTTGTCGTCTTCGCGACGCAGGTTGAAGCGGCGTGCGGCGGCCACCGTATGGACGGTATCGGCACGGCCGCTCACCGGCACGGTGAGCGTGTCGAAGAACGTGGCGTTGCGCGGGGCGGCGCCCAGCGTGGTGAGACCGGCGGCCAGCACGGCCGTCAGACGATGCACACGCTCGGCGATGACACGCAGCCCCTGCGGGCCATGATACGCGGCGTACATGCTGGCCATGATGGCGAGCAATGCCTGTGCGGTACAGATATTCGACGTCGCCTTCTCGCGGCGAATGTGTTGTTCGCGCGTTTGCAGCGCCAGACGCAGGGCAGGCTTGCCTTGCGAATCGACCGACACGCCGACCAGACGGCCCGGCATCGAGCGCTTGAGCTCGTCGCGCGTGGCCAGATACGCCGCGTGCGGGCCACCGAAGCCCATCGGCACGCCAAAACGCTGGCTGTTACCGACGGCCACGTCGGCCCCCCACTCGCCCGGGGGCGTGAGCAGCGTGAGCGACAGCAGATCGGCGGCAGCGATCAGCATGCCGCCCTTGGCATGGATCGCATCGGCCAGCGCGCGGTAATCGCGCACGTCGCCGCCCACACCGGGGTATTGCACCAGCACGCCGAAGGCATCGACTTCGGTGGCGGCGGCCACCGGGCCGATCTGGACCTCAATGCCCAGCGGCTTGGCACGCGTTTGCACCACTTCGATGGTCTGCGGCAGCACGTCGTCGGCCACGAAGAACGTGTTCGACTTCGACTTGCCCGTGCGCTTGACCAGTGTCATCGCCTCGGCGGCAGCGGTCGCTTCGTCGAGCATCGACGCGTTGGCGATCGCCAGCCCCGTCATGTCGATGATCATCTGCTGGTAGTTGAGCAGCGCTTCGAGGCGGCCCTGCGAGATTTCCGGCTGATACGGGGTGTAGGCCGTGTACCAGGCCGGGTTCTCGAGCACGTTGCGCAGGATCACGCCCGGCGTGAACGTGTTGAAGTAGCCCTGACCGATGAACGACTTGAAGACCTGATTCTGGTCGGCGAGCGCGCGCAATTGCGCCAGCGCCTGCGACTCGGTTTTCGGCGCAGCGAACTGGCCGAGCGACGTGGCGAACTGGCCGCTGTCGCGGCGAATCGATGCGGGAACGACCGCGTCGATCAGTGCGGCGCGCGAGGCATAACCCAGTTCGGCGAGCATCGCCTGTTGTTCGGGGGTGTCCGGGCCGATGTGGCGCGCGGAGAAGTTATCGCGCTGCTCAAGCTCGGCGAGCGAGCGGCGCGGGGCTTGCAGGTCAGTCAAAGCATTCATGGGTCAAATCTCTCGTTCGATCACGGCAAGTGACGGCGGGGTATGACGGGCACAACGTCAACGCAGACGGCGCCGGGAGAACCGGGGTTCCCACGGCGCCGCGCGTCGTCATCAGCCGCCGATCTTCTTGGCGTATTGCTCGGCGCTCAGCAGCTTGTCAAGCTCGGCAACGTTCGACGGCTTCACGCGGAACAGCCAGTTGTCGTAAGCGTCGCTATTGACCAGATCCGGCGAGCCCGACACTTCCGTGTTGGTCTCGATGATCTCGCCGCTGACCGGCGAGTGGACGTCAGCCGCAGCCTTGACCGATTCGATCACGGTCGATGCCTCATCGGCGGCCACCACGCGGCCGGTATCCGGCAGCTCGACGAACACGATGTCGCCCAGGGACTCCTGTGCGAAATCGGTGATGCCCACGGTCACGGTGCCGTCGGCTTCGAGGCGAGCCCATTCGTCGGACTCGGTGTACTTCAGTTTATCGGGGATATTCGCCATGTTGACGCTCCGGGATTCAGTGTTTGGGGTATTCGGTTATCGGTATTTCGTGTCGCCGCACCGTGGCGCCGATCTTTCTTAGGCCACCACGGCCTTGCCGTGACGCACGAACGGTAATTTGACCACACGTGCGGGCAATTGCTTGTCACGAATTTGCACATGGACGATGGCGCCGTCCGGCACACCCTTCGGCAGGCGGGCAAATGCAATCGATTGTTGAAGGCTCGGGCTGAACGTGCCGCTGGTGATTTCGCCATCGCCCGCCTCGGTCACCACGACCTGATGCGCGCGCAGCACTCCGCCCTTGCCGTCGAGCACGAGGCCCGCGAAGCGCCACGTCTGACCGCGCGAGAGCAAAGAATCCTTGCCGACGAACGTGCGCTCGCTTTCCTTCTCGACCGTCCAGCCGAGGCCGGCATCGAGCGGCGACACGTCGTCGTCCATGTCCTGACCGTACAGATTCATGCCGGCCTCCAGACGCAGCGTGTCGCGCGCCCCCAGCCCGGCCGGGCGCACGCCCACCGCGACCAGCGCGTTCCACAGCGCCGCCACATGGTCGGCGTTCACGATGACTTCGAAGCCGTCTTCGCCGGTGTAGCCGGTGCGCGCGATCATCAATTCGCCGAACGGGGTGTCCTTGGCGAATGCCGCGTTGAACGGCTTGAGCGCTTCGCTCACGTCCTGACTGCCCGGCACGGCTTGCCAGAGCTTGGCGCGTGCATTCGGGCCCTGCACGGCAACGATGGACAGATCGCGGCGTGGGGTGATCGTCAGGCTGTAGTCGCCGTGGGCGTTGAGCTGACCGAGCCAGGCGAGATCCTTGTCGGCCGTGCCGGCGTTCACTACAACACGGAACCAGTCTTCGGCGATGAAATAGATGATGAGGTCGTCGATCACACCGCCGCTCGGGTTGAGCATGCAGGTGTAGAGCGCCTTGCCCGGGGTTTGCAGCTTGTCGACGTTATTGGCAACGGCGAAACGCAGGAATTCGCGGCAGCTCGGGCCATGCAGATCGACCACACACATGTGCGAGACGTCGAACATACCGGCGTCGGTGCGCACGGCGTTGTGCTCTTCGATCTGGGAGCCGTAGTTCACGGGCATGTCCCAGCCGCCGAAATCGACCATGCGGGCGCCGGCAGCGCGGTGCGTATCGTTGAGCGGAGTACGTTTGAGTTCGGTCATCGGAGCGTCGGGGCCTCAGAGGCACAAGGGTCAGGGATTTCGGAAAACACTGTCCGAAAACGCAAAAAGGGGTCATCTCGACGACCGGCACTTTTCGCGTCCGACGCGTGCTTGTGCACGAATCCGGCGCAATGCCAGTTGGCGAGATGACCCCTCTGTCCTTGGTACCTGAGAGATTGCCCGGAGCGTGCAACGCGCGATGCGCCATGCTGCACTGACCGGCCCCTTCGGTGGGTTGTTCGCGTGGCCTGCACGCCGCAACCGCTCTCCAGAGATCGAAGGCAAAGCCTTCGGCGCGGACGGTCCTTGATGCCTGAGAGTTTGTGGGTATTACCCCTTCGGCGGCGCCGGCATGTGCTTCCCGGTGCGCTCTCCCGACCACGCTCGCGCACTTTACGGGGAAAGCGCAGGACTGTCAATTTGGCGCAGGCTGCCTGAGTGCGAATCGGTGCGGCGCACCGCCCGGCGGGCATCTCCGGCTGGTCGGCGTGCCGTGGAAGCGCCAGTCAATTTTGATCGCGCTGCGCGTGATTCCTGCTCAGCGCGACTCGCCCGGATTCGTGCCCGCCGGACAGCCGTCCTTCCCCCAGCGGCCATTACAGACCGCCCAGATACAGCGCTGCTTCGGTATCACCTCGTACCAGCGATAGCGTTCGCATTGCGCGAGCGCTGCGGCAATCGTGGCGGCCGCCGCCGGGGCCGATGCCGCACTCGCGGCTGCGGGCTGATGCTGCGCTTCGGCAGCGATCGGGCCGATGTCGTTATTGTCGTAGTGTGCGGGAAGATCGGCATTGGCCATGGGCCGAGGCGTGCTGCCACCGGCATCGCGACGGCTGAGCAATTGCATCATGTCGTCCGGGGTGTCGTGGCGAGCGGGGGCCAGTGACGTCGCCGCAGCCGTCAGCGCGGCGGTCGCGGCCGAGGCGGTCAGCGGCGCCGGCTGGCTGGCGGCGGCAACGTCGGCGGCGGCGCCGGAAGCGGCCGCATCAACGGCGGCCAGTGCCTGCGCACGCGCCAGTGCAGCAGACGCTTCGCTCTCGCCAGCGCCAGTAGTCACAGCAGTAGCGGCTGTGTTGCCCGACGCGACGGTGGGCGGCGCATCTATCGGCGCGCCGAAGGGCGTGACGGCAATCCCGCCCGGCGGCTTCGGGGCAGGGTCGACATACGGGGCACGCAGGTTCCACCAGATGCCGAGCAACGCGACGGCGGCAAAGATCGCGGTGCCGAGTACCAGCGCGCCATTGAGCCAGCCGGGCGATTCGCCCCGCTCACGTTTGACGCGCCGCTTCGGCGCCTCATCCGGCGCGCCTGCCGTGGACGTCGATGGCGCCGTGCCGGCGCGCGCCCCTGACATGGGCGCGTTGCCGGACGCACCCACAACAGCGTCGAGCGCGCCAGCGCCTGCGGCGCCCGTCACCCGACGGTCATCCCGAAAACCGGGTTCGGCATCCGCGAGTTTCGCACCGCACTTCACACAGTACGGCGCACGCGGCGCGTTGTTCGTCCCACAGGTTGGACATTGCACGGCGACCCCACCACGATGGCAACGTTTTTTATTATAGGCACCGCGTCTCCCCCGACGCCAGCGTGCAGCGCGAACCCTGCGGCGAGGCGTCGCGCCAGCCCCACAGTGGGGAGCCACGCGAGCGCCACGGTGTCACGGCCATGCACACCCCGCGTGATAGACTTGCCCACCCCTTGGCGCTTGCCAACTTCGATGCCCGTGCCGGCGCGCGCCCACCGCGGCTCACGCGTGCCCGCCGATCGCTGCTCATATCCCACCGTTTCACGCCATGTCGTCTTTTCCGCTCAATCCTGCCCAGAACGAAGCCACGCATTATTTCGATGGCCCATGCCTCGTGCTGGCCGGCGCGGGGAGTGGCAAGACGCGCGTCATCACGCAGAAAATCGCGTGGCTGATCGAAACGAAGGGATTCGAGCCGAAGCACATCGCCGCCGTGACCTTCACGAACAAGGCCGCTGCCGAAATGCGCGAGCGCGTGGCCAAGCAGCTCGAAGGCAAGACACTCAGCACCCCAGGCAAAGAGGGCCGAAAGGTGCCGGTCAATCAGCTCACGATCTGTACCTTTCACTCGCTGGGCGTACAGATTTTGCGACGCGAGGCGGAGAACGTCGGACTGAAGCCGCAGTTCTCGATCCTCGACTCGGACGACTGCTTCGGCCTGATTCAGGAACAACTCGGCACGACCGACAAGGCGATGATCCGCGGCGTGCAGACGGCGATCTCGCTCTGGAAGAACGGACTGGTCACGCCCGAGACGGCACTGGCCGCCGCCGAGACTGCCGACGAACACCAGGCCGCGCTCGTCTATCGCAATTACATGGCTACGTTGCAGGCCTATCAGGCCGTCGATTTCGACGACCTCATCCGTCTGCCTGCCGAACTGTTCGCCCGCGACGAAGACGTGCGCGATCGCTGGCAGAACAAGCTGCGCTATCTGCTCATCGACGAGTATCAGGACACCAACACCTGCCAGTACCTGCTGCTCAAGCTGCTGGCGGGCCCGCGTGCGGCGTTCACCGCCGTGGGCGACGACGATCAGGCGATCTACGGCTGGCGCGGCGCGACGCTGGAAAACCTCAAGCAGTTGCAGGTGGACTTCCCCACGCTCAAGGTCATCAAGCTGGAGCAAAACTATCGTTCGACGTCGCGCATCCTGACGGCGGCGAACAACGTCATCGCGAAGAATCCGAAAATCTTCGAGAAGAAGCTGTGGAGTGAGCACGGACTCGGCGATCCGATCACCGTCACGGCAATGAACGACGAAGAGCACGAGGCTGAGTCGGTGGTGTTTCGTCTGTCGGCACACAAGTTCGAGCGCCGCGCCGAGTTTCGCGACTACGCCATCCTCTATCGCGGCAACCATCAGGCGCGCATCTTCGAACAGGTGTTGCGGCGCGAGCGCATCCCTTATGTGCTCTCCGGCGGTCAGTCATTCTTCGACAAGGCGGAAATCAAGGATTTGTGCGCGTATCTTCGCTTGCTGGCCAATCCCGACGACGATCCCGCGTTCATTCGTGCGGTGACCACGCCGCGCCGTGGTGTGGGCAGCACCACGCTCGAAGTCCTCGGCAGCTTCGCCGGGCAGGCGAAGGTCTCGCTGTTCGAAGCCGTCTATATGGGGGCGGTCGAAGCGCGCTTGCAGCCTCGCCAACTCGAACCGCTGCGGGCCTTCTGCGATTTCATTCAGCGCATCGCGGCGCGAGCGGCGCGCGACCCGGCCAACGAGGTCATCGATGACCTGATGGAAGGCATTCACTACGAGGCGTATCTGTACGACACGTTCGACGAGCGTCAGGCGCAGTCGCGCTGGACCACCGTGCTCGAGTTCCTCGAATGGATGAAGCGCAAGGGCACGCGTGCCAGCGGCGCAGATGCCGCCGGTCTCGACAACCCCGACGATCTGGACGACGACGCCAAAAGCCTGATGGAACTCACCCAGACCATCGCCCTGATGTCGATGCTCGAAGGCCGCGACGGCGACGATCCCGATGCGGTGCGTCTGTCAACGTTGCACGCCTCGAAGGGGCTGGAGTATCCGCACGTATTTCTCGTTGGTGTGGAAGAAGGCATCCTGCCGCACATTCGCGAGGATGAGGAAGTCACCGCCGAGAAGATCGAAGAAGAGCGCCGCCTGATGTATGTGGGCATCACGCGGGCGCAGCGCACGTTGCAACTGTCGTGGTGCAAGAAGCGCAAACGGGCGCGGGAGACGTTCTCCTGCGAAGTGTCGCGTTTCGTGCCGGAGATGCAACTCGACGAAGCGCCGCCCCCGCCCCCTGAAGACGCGCCCATGTCGCCGAAAGATCGCCTCGCGAGCCTCAAGGCCATGCTCGCCGGTGGCAGCAACAAGACGCCATCATCGTCGGGCGCCTGACGTCATCCTGCGTGCCTTGCGCACAAACGAATAGCCCCCGCGTGCGGGGGCTGGCTTGAGGAACGGCGACATCCGACCGGGGCTGTCTGCGGCGGTAGGGCGTACCGTGAAGTCAATGCTTGCTGCTATTTGCCACTACCCGAAGACGTCTGATCACAGGCGGCTGCCGGGCTCGACGCCACGACCACACCTGCCAGACCGGTCAAACAAAGCAGAACAGCAACCAACAGTTTGCGCATAGGCTCGCCTCCACTCGTCAGGTGAAGTTTCACTATAGAGGCCCATCCTTTCGATGACAAAGACATCTTGACCATCGGCGCAGCGCGGGCGATAGTCGGTAAAAAACGGGCGAAACAGCGCGCGAATTGCGTTGATTTCGGTCCAATGCCCACACCTCCGGCGCGCATGTGATGCGTCTGGCACACACGACTTCGACGGGGGGTGCGGCACCGATCCTCAAGCCTTTGTGGAGCGTGGTGCGTGAGACTGCATATCCTGTCAGACCTGCATTTGTCCGTGGCGCCGTTGGCCATTCCCGACGTCGAGGCGGATGTCACGATTCTTGCCGGCGATATCAGCCGGCCGGCGCAAGCCATCGAGTGGGCGAAGCAATTGCCGCGCCCTGTCGTCTATGTCCCCGGTAATCACGAGTTCTACGGCGCGACGCTCGCGGGCACACTGGCAGAACTGCGACGCCTCACGGCCGGCACCCACGTTCATCTGCTCGAGCGTGGCACGGTCGTGATCGATGGCGTGCGCTTCGTAGGCACCACGCTGTGGACGGACTTCGCGCTGTACGACGCCGAGGGCAAGCACGATGCTGTCATCGAGGAATCGCAGAAGTTCGTGCGCGACTTCACGCGCATTCGTATTGGCGACCCGGCTGCACCGTGGTCCGATCTGCCGTTTTTCTCGCCGGACGACTGTGCCGCGTTGTGTCGTGAGAACGTCGCGTGGCTCTCCCGAACGCTTGCCGCGCCGCATGACGGCCCGAGCGTCGTGGTCACGCACCACGCCCCGACGCCGCAGAGCATTCACCCGCGCTTCGCGGGATCGCTCGTCAATCCGGCCTTCATTTCGGATTTCACTTCGTTTGTCGACCAGTCCGACGCCGCGTTATGGGTCCACGGCCATACGCACGATTCGTTCGACTACCGGGTGGGCCGCACCCGGGTGCTGTGCAATCCTCGTGGCTATTGCTTCGAGGGCCGCGTTGAGAATGCGGCCTTCGATCCGCAGATGGTCGTGCGGGTGTGATCCGGGACTTCGCTGCGTTGCACTGACAGAAATCAAAATCCCCGCCGAAGCGGGGATTTTTTATGGCGATGCGGCAAGCCCGATATGCCGCTTACTTGGCCGCGCTCACCATGTAGTCGACGGCCGCCTTGACGTCGTCATCCGACGCATTGGCGGCACCGCCCTTCGGCGGCATGGCGTTCAGCCCCTTGAGAGCCGCGTTGTGCAGCGTGTCGATACCGGTGGCAATACGCGGTGCCCATGCGGCCTTGTCGCCGAACTTCGGGGCATTCATCACACCGCTCGCATGGCAAGCCATACAGACGGTGTCGTAGAGCTTCTTGCCTGCGTCGAGATTGCTGCCCGCGCCGGCAGCGGCCGGAGCGGCGGTCTTGAGCGAGGCCATGGCGGCGGCGGCAGCCGCGGCGGAGCCGGCGTCGGCGCCCGACGCAGCGGCCGGAGCCCCCGAGGCGGGTGCCGCAGCGGCGCCCGAAGCGGGCTGAGCCGGCGCAGTCGGTTCCTGCAGCTTGCCGCCCGAGGCGTTGGCCATGTAGACGATGGCGCGGCCGATTTCGTAGTCCGTCACGTCGTCGGGACTGGTGCCGCCACGGGCGGGCATCGCGCCTTTCCCGGCCAGCGCGATCTTCAGCATTTCGTCATAGCCCTGAGCAATGCGCGGCGCCCAGTCGGCGGAACCGACTTTCGGCGCACCGGCGGTACCCGCGGCGTGGCAGGCGGCGCAAACGGCCTTATAGAGTTGCTCACCGGTCTGATAGACGCGGGGCGCGCTGGCATCCTTCACTTCGACCTTGGCCACGGGCGCAATGCGCTCGGCAATGGCTTTTTCGGTCATGGCGGAACTGCCGGCGCCGGTCAGGGCGTTGTTGCCCACGTAATTGACCAGCAGGACGATGATAACGATCGGTACGAGAAAACCTGCGATGACTGCGGCGATGAGCTGCTTGGGTGTTTTGATCAGGGACTCATGCTCGTTATGTGCTTCACTCATGCGGATCTCTCAATAGTTTTTGTGGAAACCGAGTGCATCACACCGGACGGTCGGCACCATCCAGTCAAAATAACGAGCCATTGTAGCAACAAACCCTCGACCGATGACACGCCAAGACGGTGCGCAGACGCCGCAAAAGTCCCGTATTTTCCCTAACTTACGCGAAAGCTAAAGCCATGTTCCGCATGCTTCGTGCGCAAACTGCGGGGGCGTTGCAGTCACACGAAATCCGCGCAAGTGAGGCGCCCGGCATCGAATTGCCGCATTGTGGGGCATTGGTATGCACGGGGCATGGACGCCGCGCGGCAAAACCGCTATGCTTCTACCTCTTTGCCTACCGGCAGCGCGTTCGCGCCCTCTTCGCCGGTGGTCAGCATAGCGCCCGTAGCTCAGGGGATAGAGTATCGGCCTCCGAAGCCGAGGGTCACTGGTTCGATTCCAGTCGGGCGCGCCAATCCAATCCATCGATTAACGAGATGTCACTCGGACACCCCGTTCGAAGCCGGATTGCGTGTTGGCGCGACGACCTGTAGAAGACCTCGCCCCGGAAAGCCCTGCCGAAGCCCCCCTCATCGTTCGCCACATCCATACGCACGCTAAGTAGTAACGCTAATATCTCAAGCCATAACACGCATATAGTATGGTCGTTATGGTGGCTGGCAGACCTGGGACATCAGGCGAGCAAGCATACCCGATTCCCCTGAGCAGGATTGGCTCCGCAGTGCAGCGTCGGCGTGATTGATATTCGACCGGCCGCACGTCCCCCCGGAGCGCGCAATCGGCCGGCTCTGAGGGTGACGTTTCACGAGAAGACAAGAACCCGGCGTTACGACGGCGCAAGACCGTCGAGCTCGCCCCGGAATTCGCGCTTAAGGAGACATCATGCGGTCCTCTGGCCACTCGCCCTGAGCCTTCTCACTATCCCCCGTTTTCGTTCGCCGAAGCGCTGCATGCGCTTGCCGGTTGCGCTCGTCCGCAAGGTCGTGGCGCGCCCTCGCACATCAGGCGCACGGCGTTGGCATTCGCGACAGGTTGCATCATCCAAGAGTGAGGAGAGTCATGTCAGACGCGCAACAAACCACGGGTAAGTCGTTCGGTTCGATGGATTCGATGGCTGGGGCAGACGTACAGGGAGGCGGGGGCCGGTTGCGGCGCCGGGATTTCCTGATGCGTACACTCGCCATTGGCGGCAGCGGTCTCATGCTGGCCACGATGAAGGCATGGGGCGTGGATCTCGCCTCGGTACGCACGTCGCCCCCGAGGCTCTCGGGCAGCGGACGCGGCAAGCGCGTGGTGATTCTCGGCGCCGGCCTTGCCGGCATGACCGCCGCCTACGAGCTTTCAAAGCTCGGCTATCAATGCGAGATCGTCGAAGCGCGCGGCTTTGCCGGTGGCCGTTGTCAGACCGCCCGCCGGGGCTTCGAGCTGACAGAGCTGGGCGGCGAGCGCCAGGTCTGCAACTTCGACGAAGGGCAGTACATCAACCACGGCCCGTGGCGCATTCCGTTCTGCCAGCAGTCCACGCTTCACTACACGCGCGAATTCGGCGTGCCGCTCGAACTGTTCAACAACGACAACGACGCGGCCTACGTCTACAAGGAAAACATCGACGGCCCGCTTGCGGGCAAGCGTCTGCGTCAGTTCGAGATCAAGGCGGACATGCGCGGCTACACCGACGAACTCTTCGCCAAGACGCTGCGCGCGGGCAAGCTCAACGACCAGCTCAACGAAGGCGACAAGGCACTGTTGCTCGACTACCTCGTGCACGAAGGCTATCTGAACAAGAAAGACCTCGACTACAAGGGCACGTCGGCGCGCGGCTACAAGACCTACCCCGGCGTGCAGGCAGGCGAGTTGACCGATCCGCTGCAATTCGGGGATCTGCTCAAGTCGAAGCTCGGCAACATCTATCGCTCGGCCAACGACATCGAACAGCAAAAGACGATGCTCCAGGCCGTGGGCGGCATGGACCATGTGGCCAAGGCGTTCGAGGCCCGCACGAAGAAGATGATTCGCTACAACACCGAAGTCGTGAGTCTGCGCAACACCGACAGCGGTGTGGTGCTGCAGTGCAAAGACACGCGCACCGGCGCGGGACGCACGATCAAGGGCGACTTCTGCCTGTGCACGATCCCGCTGTCCGTGCTCAAGCAGATCGACACCGACTTCTCCGACGGTTTCAAAGACGCCATGCAGGTCGCCTACGAGCCGGTCGGCAAGCTGGGCGTGCAGATGAAGCGCCGTTTCTGGGAAGAGGATCACTTCATTTACGGTGGTCACATCCAGACCGACATCAAGGGCGCCACGCTGATCTCGCTGCCGTCGACCAACTGGCAGGGACAGAAGGGCACGCTGCTGTCCTACTACAACTTCGGTGCGATGGCGGCACAGGTCAGTGCGATGTCCCTGAAGGAGCGCACGGACTTCGGTCTGGCCGCAGGCGAAAAGGTGTTCCCGGGACAGTACCGCGACTCGGCCGAGTCGTCGTTCTCGGTGGCCTGGCATCGCGTGAAGTACAACCTCGGCGGCTGGGCCGACTGGAGCGAAGCCGGACGCCGCACCGCCTATCCCCGCCTGCTCAAGGGCGAAGGACGCACGTTGCTCGCCGGCGAACACATGAGTCATCTCAATGGCTGGCAGGCCGGCGCCATCGAGTCGGCCTGGTACCAGATCGAGCAATTGCATGCGCGTCTGAGTGCGTGAGCCCGGCGCACAGCAAGCACGGTTTCAGAAGCAAAGTCAGTGGCAGTCAGAAGAAAAGGACAGGAGTGAGGCAATGAAAAAGTTGTGGTCGATCGCGTTGTTCGGTCTCGCGGCCGGTATCGCACACGCACAGACGCCGTCGGGCAAAACCCTCTTCGGCAACAACTGCGCAGCGTGCCATCAGGCAGGCGGGCAAGGGATTCCCGGTGCATTTCCCGCACTTAAGGGCGACAAGTTCGTCCTGGGCGATCCTTCCAAGGTCGTCGAGACCGTGATCGGCGGACGAGGTGGCATGCCAACGTTCAACTCGTCGCTCAACGACACGCAGATCGCCGCGGTCGTGAGCTTCATTCGCGGCGAGTGGGGCAATAACGCCGCCCCGGTCACGGTCGAACAGGTCGCGGCCGTGCGCAAGACCGTGGCGGCGAAGGAAGCGGAAGGCGGCTCCAAAGGCAACTGACGCCCACGGCGTGCTGCGCCATACCGCACAGCACGCCGGCCCCGGGTAGCAGGAATAGCAAGCACGACAGTCACGCGTCGGAAAATCCGGCGCGCGTGGGCACGCGCGCGCCATCGATTCAACACTCTTCAGGAACTCATATGACGATATCAGCGAAAGGATGGTGGAAGGTCGCGGCGCTTGGCGCTGCCATGTGGTGGACACATGCCGCAGGCGCGCAGGAAGTCGTGCGCCATCTGCCGAAGACCCCCGGCCCGCTCGCGCTCGCCGTCGAGGTGCCGGCCAACGCGTCAACCGTGTATTTGAGCGGCCAGGTGCCCGAGAAGCTCGAAGGCGGTGGCTACGGCAACACCGAGCAGCAGACAGTCAGTGTGCTCAAGCGGATTCAGGCGCTGCTCGCGAGCATGAATCTCGGCATGAAGGACGTGGTCAAGATGCAGGTATTCCTCGTGGGAGACCCCGCGAAGAACAACGTCATGGACTTCGGTGGCTTCATGAACGGTTACTACCAGTTCTTCGACAAGAACGGTCCGAACCTGCCGGCGCGCTCCGTGTTGCAGGCGGCACGTCTGGTCGATCCGGGCTGGATGGTGGAAATCGAGGTGATCGCTGTGAAGCCGGCCGGTGCGAAATAAGTCGGGCGGTCATGGCAGGGTGGACGATGCGCGCCAACGCTGGGCATCGTCCGTCACGGGAGTTCGGGAAATTGCGACGCTCCGGACAGGGAGCGTCGCGCCTCCGGACCACTTCAACGGCGTGCGCAACGCTTGCCATTCGGGAGGGGACTACGACGGAAAGCATACATCAAAATAATTAGGTATACAAATTTATAGTCGCGGCAAGGGAGACCGTCGGCGCCAGATGCGCCGGGTGGTTTGGGTATCGTCATTGTCCGGATTTTCTTCGCTATCGCTTTGGAGGCCGGCGAGGAAGATGTGCATCCTCAGGTACACGACAATTGATTAGTTATACGAAATATATTGCCGGAACCTGTACGATCTGACGACAGTAACGAGGCCGCGGCGGTGCTACTATGACCGGCCGCTGCAGGGCGGTTGGCGCATTGGGGAAGGCATTAAATGAAGACATGGGCATTTCCTCTGGCCGCCGGGGCGCTGATCGCCTCGCCGGCGTTCGCGCAATCGAGCGTGACAATGTTCGGCGTGGCGGATGCGAGCCTTCGCTATCTGTCTGGCGCTACCAGTGACAACAAGAGCAGTTTCGCGCTCACCGACGGCGCCATCTCGCAAAGCCGTTGGGGCATCTATGGCAAGGAAGACCTCGGTCAGGGCATGAAGGCGCTCTTCATGCTCGAGGGCGGCTATCACCTGAACAACGGGACGTCGCAGCGCACCGGCAAGATTTTCAACCGTAAGGCATACGTCGGCCTCGAGGGCGACTACGGCAAGGTCACCATCGGCACGCAGGACAACCCGCTCTGGGAGCTCCTGATCGAGGGCTGGGATCCACTCACGGTCGGCAACTACGACCAGAACGAGTGGATGCCCGTCGTGTTCGGCACTAACGGCCCGAACGGTGCCAACAACGCCGTCAAATACTCGAAGCGGTATCAGGACATCCAGGTCGGCCTGGAATACATCGTCGGCGGCGTGGCAGGCAGTACGGCGCGCAATTCCGGCTACGTGCTCTCGGTGGCCTATGTGGGCAAGCCGTTCGGCATTGCCGCGAACGTGCTGCAGAACCGGGACATTCAGGCCAATACACAGATGATCTACAACCTGGACCTCAAGTACGAATGGGGTCCGGCCACGCTCACACTCGGCTACTACAACAGCAACGACAAGACCGGCTTCGTCGACGGTTTCCTCTCGGGCCGTGGGGTGGCAGGCGGCCCGAACCCGCGCAAGGACAACGCGTTCTTCGCGGGCGTGGCGTATCAGGTCTCGAAGCCGCTCACGCTGTCGGCCGCCGTGTACTACGACCGTGCCAGCAACGTGAACGGCGTGACCGGCGATGCCGGCGACGGATCGCGAGAGACCTATGTGCTGCTCGCAGAGTACGGCTTCTCGCGCCGCACCACGCTGTACGGCACGGTGGACTACAGCGTCGGTCACGGGGCTCAGCGCGCCGAGTTCCCGAATGGCCGCGACCAGACAGGTGTCGGCGTCGGCTTGCGGCACCGCTTCTGAAAAGCATCCCCTGAAGGCTTCATGCGTCGTACCTTGACCACCGCGATCGTTGCGGTGGTTTTTTTATGCGCAGCATCTCGTGCACGTCGACCGGTGGAAGGCGGTCGGTCCGATCGATCCGGCGTGTCGCGGACGCAAAAAAAGCGCCGTTGCCCAAAGGCAGACGGCGCGTCGTGTGCCGGAAAGCCGGCAGCGGCGTTACTCGAAGTTTCGGCGGCGGACTTGCGCGGCGACCAGAGCGTACATCACGCCGGCGATTGCCGTACAGCCGCAGAAGGTCGTGATGATGGCGTACCCCATCGCCATCGGGCCGCTGAAGAACAGATGCGAGATGGTGGCCGCGACCGTCGGTCCCAGGGCGAGGCCGAGCAGGTTCTGCACCAGAAAGAAAAGCGACGAGAGCTTGCCCATCATGCGTCCCGGCGTGATCTGCGCCATCGTGGCGCCGGCAGACGACGGAATCGGGCTGGCAAAGAACGTGTGGCAAACGTACAGCACGACGGCCAGCACATGGTTATCCGTAAAGGCGAGGAAGAGCGTGGCGAGGCAGGAGAGGAACGTCGAGACCATCGCCACTTCGAGCGGCGCCGCACGGCGCCCACGGCGCGACAACCTATCCATGACGGCACCGAGCAACACCAGCCCCGCAGGCACCGACACCATCATCAGCGGCCCCAGCATGCGGCCGATACTCGGCAGCGGCAATTGCCAGGCGCGCGCGATCACCGTCGGCAACCAGGCGTTGAAGCCCGAGATCGCCATGGCGTAGAGCGTGGCCGCCGTCCACAACGGCACATACAGACGCCACTCGCTACGAATGAAGCGCAAGGCGTCGCGATAGCCCGCCGCATCCGAGGCCTGCTGCCTGGCGGCGCGCTTGGGCTCTCGCAACGTGAGCATCAGCAGTGCGAGCGGAATCCCCAGCAGTCCGGGCACGACAATCACGAACTGCCACGGCCGGAGCGAACCGAGAATCGGCCAGTGCGCCACGTCGCCGCTCTGCGACAGGCTAAGCAGCGTGCCGCCGACGAACAGCGAGAAGCCCACGCCGAGCATCGGCCCCATGTGGTAAATGCCGAACGCACGACCGCGCCGGTCCGGCGGGAAGGTGTCGCGAATCATGGAATAGGCGGCCGGTTGCAGTGCGCCCTCGCCGATGCCGATCCCCGTGCGTCCGAGAAAGAGCTGAATGTAGTTCGACGCGAAGCCGCACAGCACCGTCATCGACGACCAGACGAACACGGCCCAGCCGATGATGCCGCGACGGCTGAACCGGTCGGCGAGATACCCGGCGGGAATGCTGAACGTGCTGTAGAGCACCACGAACGAGAGCCCGAGCAACAGGCTCATCTGGAAATCGCTCACGCCCAGTTCCTGTTTGAGCGGGCCGACCACGAGCGAGAGAGACGACCGGTCGATGAACGACAGCACGAAGATGGCCGTGAGCACGATCAGCATGTACCAGTCGCGCAGCCCCACGCGGCGTGTGTCGCTGCCGGAGGTCTGTGCCGCCAACGCAGCGGAGGCCACGGATGGCGCCGACGGCGTGGCGTGCGCGGGATCTAGCGGGGGCGCGTTCGCCGGGCTGGCGTCCATCGCGGATTGGGTCATGTCTGCCTCCAGTATCGTTATCGTATTGAGTGTTGCGCGCGACTTGCGGCTCGTGAACCGGTGCCTGCCCGCACTACGACGCGGCATAACACGCATACTATATGTCTGTTATGACCCGTGTCAAACACGACGAAAAAATAGTCGAACAGGCGTTGACAACCCAAATGCAACCCGCCTATTCTTCGATCAAACACGCATACAGTAATACTGATTAAGCGAGATCGGCATCGCGACTTTTCGGGTGGATGCCGTCACACGGAGACACACATGAGGCAAGCAGAAGTCGTGCGTCGGCGCGAAGCGCCGGTGTCGTGCCGGGGAGCGTACTGATGGCACGGATCGTTTTCGCAATGGGGTGTTCGCATGGACCGATGCTCGCGACCCCGCCCGAGATGTGGCATCTGCGCGCCGGGGCGGATCGCAAGAATGCACAGCACTGGTTCCGGGGCGAGTCGATGCCATACGACGCCCTGCTGGCCGCACGCGCCGAGGATTCGCCGTACTTCGCCGAGGCCATCGAACCCGAGGCAAAGCAGGCGCGCTTCGAGGCATGTCAGCGTGCGCTCGACACGCTCGCGGATCGGTTCGCCGCCGCGCGGCCCGATATGGTGATCCTGCTGGGCAACGATCAGCGCGAAGTCTTCAAGGAGGATCTGACGCCGTCGATCACGATCTACGCGGGCGAACGTATCGAGAACATTCCGCTCACCGAGGCGCAAGTCGAACGGTTGCCGCCGGGGGTCGCCGTGGCGGAAGCGGGACACTGCCCGCCCCAGGGCGCGACCTATCCCGGATCGCCGGACGTGGCCGATGCACTCATCCGATCGTTGTGCGATGCGCACTTCGATGTCGCGCGTTCGGTGCGGCTGCCCGGCGGGGAGGATCGCCAGCATGGCATTCCGCATGCGTTCGGCTTTCTCTACCGGCGCATCATGCGCGACCTGCCCCCGCCCAGTGTGCCGATCTTCCTGAACGTGGGCGTGGCGCCCAATCAACCGCGCGCGGCACGGTGTCTGGCGTTCGGTCACGCCTTGCGCGCTGCCATTGAGCGGTTGCCCGGCGACCTGCGCGTGGCGGTGCTCGCCTCGGGCGGCATGACGCACTTCGTCATCGACGAAGCGCTCGACAAACGGGTGCTGAATGCTTTCGTCGCGCGTGACGAGGCGGCATTGGCCGACATTCCCGAGTCGTACTTCAACGGCAATACGGCGGAGATCAAGAGTTGGTACCCGCTGGCCGCCGCGATGCACGACATCGACTGGCAGATGACGCTCGTCGACTACGTGCCGTGCTATCGCACCGAAGCCGGCACGGGCAACGCGATGGCGTTCGCCTACTGGGCCCCGGCGTGACGCACGCCGCGCCGCCTCCGACCTCTCACATCACTTAGCAAGGACCCGTCATGAACGCTCCTGCCAACGCCGTCTCGCGACTGCGAAAACTCGATGCCTGCGCCGTCTCGGACGCCCTCGACAAGCTCGGTCTGCCCAGCACCGTCAGTCATCTGCCACAACGCTCGGGCGCGCGACGCATCGCCGGACGTGCGATCACCGTGAAGCTCGTTGCGGCGGCCGATGCGCCACCCGTCACCGGCACGCCGCGTCATCTTGGCACCACCGCCGTGATGTTGGCGGGGGCCGACGACGTCATCGTCGTCGAGCAACGCACAGGACTCGACGCCGGTAGTTGGGGCGGCATCCTGTCGCTCGCGGCGGTACAACGCGGCATCGCAGGCGTCGTCGCCGACGGCCCCGTGCGCGATATCGACGAGGCCCGCGACTATGACCTGCCGGTGTTCTGCCGCTCACTGACGGCGCGCACCGCTCGTGCACGCGTCGCCGAGGCCGGCACCAACATTCCCATCCACGTGGACGGCTTCCCCGTCGCGCCCGGCGACTTCGTGATTGCCGACAACAGCGCGGTGGTCTTCGTGAGCGCGGCGAACATCGGCCGTGTCCTCGACGCCGCAGAACAGATTGCCGCGCGCGAGGCGGCGATGGCCAAGGCACTGCTCGCCGGCCACCCGGTCACCGAAGTGATGGGGGCGAATTACGAACACATGTTGCGCGACACCGCCGCCTGAGCGGCGGGCAGAACACGCGCCAGACCCCTTATCAGGAGACACGTCATGACTCAATCGCAAGACACCAACGTCGCCCGCGCGGCGGCACTCGACACCGCTACGCTGAGCGACGCGCTCGATCGGCTCGGCATCGCCGGCCAATGTCATCAGGTTAAGGCGCGCGCCAGCGGCTTTCGCATGGCCGGTCGTGCCTACACATTGCAATATGGTCCGGCCAGCACGCCGCCGGGCACCGTCGGGGACTACATCGACGACATCCCGCCGGGCACAGTGCTCGTGCTCGATAACGGCGGACGCGAAGACTGCACCGTGTGGGGCGACATTCTCACCGAGATCGCCCATCGACGCGGCATCGCCGGCACGGTGATCGACGGCATCTGCCGCGACGTCTCGCTCGCGCTCGAACTCGGCTACCCGATCTTCAGCCGGGGCAACTGGATGCGCACCGGCAAGGATCGCGTGCAGGTCGAAGCAGTGGGCGTGCCGGTCAACATCGGCAATGCACGCGTAAATCCCGGCGACATCCTGCGCGGCGATGCCGACGGCGTGGTCGTGATTCCGAAGGAGCACGAAGCCAATGTGCTGGATGCCGCCGAGGCCATCGACGCGGCGGAACGTCATATCCGCGAAGCGGTTCGCGGCGGCAAGCGTCTGGACGACGCCCGTAAGGATCTGGGCTATCACCAGTTGCAAACACGCCAACGCTAAGGAGACGACGCATGGACGCCACTTCGCGCACGACGTCGCCCACGTCGCTCATGTCGCAATATCCGTTCGCCCGTCTGCCGACGATCAACCTCGACTTCGCGCGCCCGGCGCCTGCGCTCCTGGCGCGTGTCGCGGCCTTACCCGTCGCCACCCTTCACGAAGCTGCGGGCAAGATCGGCGCGCTACCCGCCGCGATCAAACCGATGGCGCCGTCGTTTCGCGTGTGCGGACCGGCGCTGACCGTGGATGCGCCACCGGCCGACAATCTCTGGCTGCATCGCGCACTGGCGTTGGCCACCCCGGGAGACGTGCTCGTCGTTCGAGTGGCCGGGCATTACGACGCCGGCTATTGGGGGGAAGTAATGTCGACGATGGGTCGTGCGCGCAAGCTCGGCGGACTCGTGATCGACGGCTGCGTGCGCGACGGTGCGATTCTCGAGCGTTTCGGCTTTCCTGTCTTTGCGCGAGGCTTGTGCATTCGCGGCACGGGCAAGGACTTCGATGCGCGGGGATGGATCGGCTATCCGGTGCGCTTCGAAGACATCGTGATCCAGCCCGGCGATGTGGTCGTGGGCGATGCCGACGGTGTCGTGGTGTTGCCCCAGGCGTCGCTCGACACGGTGGTGAGTGCCGCACACGAGCGCGAGGCGAAGGAAGCGGACATCATTCGCCGCCTTGAAGCGGGTGAGGCGTCGCTGGACATCTACGGCTGGAATCGTTGAAGCAGGATTGAAGGGCGCAGGCATCGTCTGTCGGACGAATGCCGCGCCCGAGTCGGGCAGTGCTGGTCCGCTTGGGGGCGGGCCGGTTTTGCGAACCGCGTCGGGGGACGCGGTTCTTTTTTTGCTGGGTGAGCTTTGCGTGGAACGGCCGCGCTGAACTGCCGCGTCGAGCAGGAGCGCCGGTGCTCAGCGCTTGGCAGCGGCTTTGGCAGCCGTATCGCGCGCGGCGAGATACTTCTCGCGCAACACGGTGAGGTTCTGCGAAACCACCTGACGAGCCGCCTCGTCGTTACGCGCACGAATCGCATTGAGCAGTTCGCGGTGACGCTTGATCACGCCTTTGGCGACTGTCTCGGTGGTGTACGGCGTGAGCGAGCGATACAGCACATGCACGATTGCCTGCATCATCGCTTCGAGGAAGTGGTTATGCGAGGCCTGCGCCACGGCGTTGCGAAACACCATCGACGCCTGCGTGAACTCATGCTGCGTACCCACGAGCGCCTGCGCATTCTCCAGCGCCAATTCGAGCCCTTCGATATCTTCCGGCGTAGCCGCCTGAGCAGCGAGTCCGGCGACGGCGACTTCTATCGTGAACTGGGCGTCGAAGATCTCCTCGGCCGACATGCCAACGAGCTTGAGCTGAATTGCCAACGCTTCGGAGAAGAGCGACGGATTGCCCTGGGCGATACGTGCACCGCCACCGGCGCCCGTGCGGATATCGACCACACCCAGCGCCTGCAAACGGCCCAGCGCTTCGCGAATCGGCAGTCGGCTCACGCCAAACTGCGTGGCGAGATCGTTTTCCGAGCCGAGGAAATCACCCGGAGCGAAGTGCCCGTCGAGCAATGCCTCCTTGATCTGACGTTCGACGCGCATGGCGGTCGATTCGGCGCGGCCGAGTTTCCAGACGGGTGTTTCTGCTTTTTCGCGTGGCATGGGATTCCTGGTCGTTTTGTCGGCAACAAGATACTACATTGCGCATCACCTATGTCGGTACGCGCTGCGCTTCGGTCAGGTGCGCCAACAGGGCGTCGCGCGACACGTTGCGCATGATGAAAACGAAGCGTGAGCGTCGTTCGGAATGGGCGGCATCGGCACGCGCGGGCCATGCCGGCAGCGTCTCGGGAGGGTGCAGGCGATGTTGCACGCCATGCACCACGACCGGCCCGGCTTCGCCCTGCACATCGACCAATCCCTTCACACGCAGCAATTCGTTGCCGTGATGAAAGGCGACGGCGCCGAGCCAACTGCTCAGCACGTCCCAGTCGAGAGGCGTCTCGAGCGTGATGCAATGCGCGGCGACGTCGGTGCGGTGCGGCGCATCGTTGCCGGGCAGCAGCTTGAGCGGCGCGCAATCGGCGCACGCCGACGCGCCGTGGGTATGACACACCGATCGATAGCGCGGCGACGGCGTATCGTGCCAGCGCAGCGTCACGTCCGCCACGGTCTCCGGCGTGTGCATCCCGAGGCCCAGCACATCCGATGGCGCGATGCGGCCGTGGTCGCACAACTGCTGCGACGCAGCCGGGTTTCGCTGCGTCAGCGTCGCACGAAGCGCGTCGAGCGCATCGGCATCGACAAGATCCGCCTTGGTAATGAGCAACCGGTCGGCAAGCAGCACCTGACGCTGGGCTTCCGGTTGCTGCGCAAGCTGGGACATCGCGTGCGCGGCGTCAACGGTAACGATGACCGCATCGAGCGTGAAGCGTTTCGAGAGCGCCGGGTCGCGCAGCAGTGCCGCCACCACCGCGCTCGGATCCGCCAGACCGCTGGTTTCGATCACCACGCGCGAGAACGGCATGATCTCGCCATCGATCGACTGCGCATGCAGCAATAGCAGCGTCTCGCTCAAGTCGTCGCGTACCGCACAGCACACGCACCCACTCTCCAGCAACACCGTATGGGCATCGAGCGTCTCCACCAGCAAATGGTCGAGCCCCACTTCGCCGAACTCGTTGACGATCACGGCCGTGTCGCTCATGCCTGGGTGCGCGAGCAACGCCCGCAGCAACGTGGTCTTTCCGCTGCCGAGAAAGCCCGTAAGGAGTGTGACCGGCAAGCGGGCATCGGTGGCTGACATGGTGGATTCGGAGAAGCGTGATGACGGTGAGTTGGCCAGGCAATCAGGCGTTCGGAACAGGGTCGTCGCAGCGTAGAGCACGCCCTGCCCACAAACCTTGACGCTGATCGAGCAGTGCGTGCAGTTTGATGCAATACGCATACAGTATGTTTATAATCACATCCAGTCAATAGGCGCCCTCCCCTAAATACGGGGCTTTGCCGGGAATTTCCAGGCAGTAACAAGGGCACCGAAAGCCGCCAAGGGAAGGCAAACCGCACGACAAAGGGCGTTGACACGCCAAATAAACACGCATACAGTATGCGCAAATGCACTATCGAAAGCGGTGCGCATCCCACAAGAAACGGACGGAGACATCCATGCTCAGCGAGGCAAAGAACCAGTTGTTGACGCAGGTCGGGCCCGGCACGCCGATGGGCGATTTGCTGCGGCGTTACTGGCATCCGATCGGGGCCGAAAGCGAGTTCGACGAGATGTCGGTGCGTCCGGCGCGTTTGTTCGGGGAAGACCTCGTGCTCTACAAGGATCTGTCGGGCAACTACGGGCTGGTGGATCGTCAATGTCCGCACCGTCGCGCCGATCTGGCTTACGGTTTCGTGGAGAAGTGTGGTCTGCGCTGCAACTATCACGGCTGGCTGTACGACGAGACCGGCCAGTGCACCGAACAGCCATACGAAGACATTGCCAATCCGCAGGTACGCCTGAAGGACCGCATCAAGATCAAGTCGTATCCGGTGCAGGTCAAGGCCGGCATGATCTGGGCCTACATGGGGCCGCTACCGGCACCGCTCGTCCCGACGTGGGAGCCCTTCACCTGGGCGAACGGCTTCCGTCAGGTGGTGATTTCGGAAGTGCCGTGCAACTGGTTCCAGTGTCAGGAGAACTCGATCGACCCGGTGCACTTCGAATGGATGCATTCGAACTGGAGCGTCCGGTTGCGCGGCGATACCGGCCCCTACTCTCCTACGCACACCAAGCTCGGCTTCGAGGAATTCGAGTACGGCCTGATCTACAAGCGCGTTCGCGAAGACACCGACGAGAAACATCCGCTGTGGGCTGTCGGCCGTCTGGCGTTGTGGCCGAATGTCTTCTGTCTGGGCGATCACTTCGAATGGCGGGTACCCATCGATGACGAAAACACGCTGTCGATCACATGGGCCTTCAACCGCGTGCCGCGTGAGCGCGAGCCCTACGTGCAGGAGAAAATTCCGGCGTGGTACGGCCCCGTCAAGGACGAAGCGACCGGACAGTGGATCTCCAGCCATGTGATGAATCAGGACTTCGTGGCATGGGTCGGGCAAGGACGCATTGCCGACCGCACGCAGGAGAATCTCGGCGCGAGCGACCGGGGTATCGCGATGCTCCGTCGGCACTTCTTCGATGAACTCGATGCCATTGCACAGGGCCGCGATCCGAAGGGGCTGGTGCGCGACGCCGCGAAGAACGAATGCATCGACCTGCCGGTCGCGGCCCGCCGTCTGTTCGTGGACGGGCTGACGCGCGACGAACTGAAGGCGCACCCGATCATCGGCAAGCACCTCAAGGAATATGCGTTTCAGGCCGGTCAGCCCGAGGCCGTCAAGCGCGCCTTCCACGATGCGATGGGCATACGTGTGGACGCTCAAGGCAATGTCGTCGACGTCGACCTGACGGCGCCATCGGGCCACTCGCTCGATCCACAGGCATCGCAGGCGTCGGGCAAGCAGACCTTCCCGATTCATCCGATCCGGGACGAACGCCATGCCTAAGATCGTGCTGGCCATGGGCACGTCTCATGGTCCGATGCTCTCTACGCCACCTGCCGACTGGGATTTGCGCGTGCGCGCCGACCGCGCCGAACCGTCGCATCCGTTTCGCGGCCGGACCTACGACTTCGACGCGCTGACGACATTGCGTGCGAGCGAGAACCTCGAAGCGCAGGTCACGCTCCCGGCACGCGAAGCGCACGCGGCTCGCTGCACCGCCGCGCTCGAAGTGCTCTCGCAGGCACTGCACGACGCCGCCCCCGACATCGTCGTGATTGTCGGCAACGATCAGCGCGAAGTCTTCGGGCCCGCAATCACACCGGCGGTGTGGCTCTACGGCGGCGAATCTGTCTTCGACGAACCGGTCAGCGCCGCCCGTCTGGCGAAGATGCCACCGGGCATCTCGATCTCGTCGGCGGCCATCAAGCCGAGTACGCGCACGGCATACCCGGCGCATGCACCGCTCGCGCGGCATCTCGCAACGGCATTCACCGACCGGGGTCACGACATCACGCTCTCGACCGAAGTCCCGCAGCGCGGCAACGACGGCCCCACCGGCATGCCCCACGCCTTCGGCTTCGTCTATCAACGGCTCATGCACGGGCGCGTGCCACCGCATGTGCCCATCATGCTCAACACGTTCTATCCGCCGAACCAACCGCGCGCCACGCGTTGCGTCGACCTCGGGCTGTCGTTGCGCGACGCGTTGAATGCCTGGCCGCACGACGCGCGCATTGCCTTGATCGCCTCCGGTGGATTAAGTCATTTCGTGATCGATGAAGCCTTCGATCAGGCGCTGCTCGACGCAATGGCGCGAGGCGATACCGGGTATTTGCGCAGTATCGACGAAGCGCTGCTGCAATCGGGGACTTCGGAAGTGAAGAACTGGCTGCCGGTCATTGCGGCGGCCAACGCCGAGGCGATGACGATGCAATTGGTCGACTACGTGCCGTGCTACCGCTCGGCGGCCGGCACGGGCAACGCCATGGGCTTCGTGCTCTGGCATCCGGCCGATTAAGGCCACCGGCCGCGCACGCCCCGCAGAGGGCGACGCGCCGGCCCCACCTGCAAGGAGGCAGGCATGCTTTCCACGCAAGACAACGAAACCCTCACGCGAGTGGGTCCCGGCACGCCCATGGGCGAACTGTTCCGCCGCTTCTGGTTGCCCGCGCTGCTCTCCGAGGAAATCGCCGAGCGTGACGGCGCCCCCGTGCGCTTGCGCTTGCTGTGCGAGGACCTCGTCGCGTTTCGCGATACCGAAGGCCGCGTGGGCATTGTGGACGCGTATTGCGCGCACCGCCGGGCCGGGCTCTTCTTCGGACGCAACGAAGACTGCGGCTTGCGTTGCGTCTATCACGGCTGGAAGTTCGACGTGAACGGACAGTGCGTGGAGATGCCGTCCGAGCCACACGAGAATCCGCAAACGCACAACGTGCGCATCAAGGCGTACCTCACGGCCGAACGTAACGGCGTGGTGTGGGTGTACATGGGGCCACGCGAGTCGGTGCCCGCGCTGCCCGACTTCGAGTGGTCCCGATTGCCCGAACGTCAGCACACGGCGACCAAGCGTCTACAGTCGTGCAACTGGGCACAAGCCGTGGAAGGCGGCATCGATTCGAGCCACATCTCGTTCCTGCACAGCCGCACCGAACCCGCAGCCGGCGCACCAAGCAATCGATATCACGCGTCCGACCGCCACCCGGTCTTCGAAGTGAGCGACGCCGACCATGGACTCGTGATCGCCGCACGCCGACACGCCGAGCCCGGCACCTACTACTGGCGAGTCACCCAATTCCTGCTGCCTTGCTACACGATGATTCCGCCCGTGGGCAATTTTGCCGAATCCAGTCAGGAACCCTACGACGGCCACGCCTGGGTGCCCATCGACGACGAGACCACCTGGACGTGGTCGTTCAGCGCCAGTCCCGCGCGCGCTTACCGCGACGACGAAATCGCGTTTCGCGGCGGACGTCAGGGCTTCTGGGGACCGGTCGACGACGGCTATCGCCCGTTGCTCCATCGCGGTAACGACTACGGTATCGACCGGGCACGGCAGCGCACGTCCAATTTCACCGGCATCGAAGGCATTCCGAATCAGGACGCCGCCGTGCAGGAAAGCATGGGGCCCATCGTGGACCGGTCGCAGGAACGGCTCGGGGCGTCCGATCGCGGCATCGTGCGCTTTCGCCGGTTGATGCTCAAGCTTGCACGCGATCTCGCGCAGGGACAGGTCCCCGTTTGCGCGAACGACGGCGCGCTCTACAACGTGCGCCCCGTATCGATGCTGCTGCCGCAGGACATTCCCGTGCTCGCCGGCGCGGCAGCCCTGCTGCGCGGCGCGCCGGCGCCAGCCTCGTGAGAACGAACGACACACGCTACGCAACGTATTTCCTATCGCCTTTCCATCGCAACTCAGTCTCAACCTGACACCGGAGTTCAGCATGATCATCGATTGCCACGCCCACGTAAGCGCACCGACCGAACTGTGGGCCTACAAGGCCAGCCTGCTGGCGAGCCGCGGCTCGCACGGACGCGGGCGCATCAATGTGTCCGACGACGAGATTCGCGCCGCCGCCAATCGCGCGGAGACGTGGCCGAAGGGGCACCTCGACTACATCCGCGAGCACGGCACCGACCTGCAACTGGTGTCGCCGCGTCCGTTCCAGCTGATGCAGTCCGAGAAGCCCGCGAAGCTGGTGCACTGGTTCACCGAAGAGTGCAACAACATCATCTATCGCCAAACACAACTGTTCCCGCAAACGTTCGCTGGCGTCGCCGGTCTGCCGCAAACGGCAGGCGACCCCATCGAACAGGCACTGCCGGAGCTGGAGCGCTGCATCAACGAACTGGGCTTCGCGGGCTGCCTGCTCAATCCCGATCCGTTCGAGAACGGCATTGCCGAAGCGCCGCCGCTGGGCGACCGTTACTGGTATCCGCTGTACGAGAAGCTGTGCGAGCTTGACGTGCCTGCGCACATCCATGGCACCGGATCGCGCTCGGAACGCGTGCCGTACTCGCTGCACTTCATCAACGAGGAAACGATTGCCGTGTTCGGACTGGTGAACTCCGACGTCTTCAAGGACTTCCCGAACCTGAAGATCGTGGTGAGTCACGGAGGTGGCGCGGTGCCTTATCAGATCGGCCGCTTCGATGCGCCGACGCTGCGCCGCCCGAACGGTCAGCGTTTCTCGGAGCGTCTGCGCAACCTGTACTTCGATACCGTGCTGTACACCGAAGAGGCGCTGTCGCTGCTGATCAAGACCGTCGGCGTGGATCGCTGTCTGTTCGGTACCGAATGCCCGGGCGTCGGCTCGGCCGTGAATCCGGCCACCGGCCGCTCGATGGACGACGTGCGCTCGCTCATCGACAACCTCGACTGGCTGAGCGCCGACGACCGCCGCAAGATCTTCGAAGACAACGCGCGTCACGTCTTCCGTCTGCCCGCCAAGGTCGCGGCATAACCGGCTGCGCGCTACGCCATGAACATGTCCGACTTCACCGACACGCTGATCGTCAACGTCGCGCGACGCGAACAGGAGACAGCCGCCGTTGCCGTCTTCGAACTCCACGCGTCCGACGACAATGCGCTGCCACCGTTCACGGCAGGAGCGCATATCGAGGTGTTCCTGCGCGACGGGCTGTCGCGATGCTACTCGCTGCTCAACGATCCGGGCGAACGGCATCGCTATGTCATCGGCGTGAACCGTGACGCGGCCAGCCGTGGCGGCTCCGCCTTCGTGCACGAGCATCTGCACGAAGGCGCGACACTCAGGATCAGTGCGCCGCGCAATCACTTCCCGCTCGACGAGACAGCGGCGCGCCACGGGCACACGGTGCTCGTGGCGGGCGGCATCGGTGTCACCCCGCTGTTGTCGATGGCCGCGCGTCTCGAGGCAATGCAGCGCCCCTGGACATTGCACTACTGCGCACGCAGCCGCGAGACGGCCGCCTTCGCCGATCGTCTTGCGGCCACCGCGTTCGCATACGGGCGTGTCGAGTGGCACTTCGACCGCGCACCCGGACAAGGTTCACTCGATCTCGGCAAGCTCGTCGACGACGTGCCTGCCGGCACCCACCTGTACTGCTGCGGCCCGTCGCCGATGCTCAAGGCGTTCGAGGCGGCGGTGGCGCGGCGTGCGGATTGTCACGGGCATGTGGAGTATTTCGCAGGCGTCGGCGCCCCCGAGGGTTCCGCTGGGCAATACGACGTGGTGCTCGCAAAAAGCCAGAAGATTGTCGTGGTCAAGCCGGGGCAAACGATGCTCGATGCGTTGCTCGACGCCGGCGTGGACGCCCCGTATTCTTGTCGCGAAGGGGTTTGCGGGACGTGCGAAGTCGCCGTGCTCGAAGGCACACCCGAGCATCGCGACCTCGTGTTGAGTCAGGACGAACGGGCCAGCGGCCGCACCGTCATGATCTGCTGCTCCGGTTGCCGTGGCGACCGGTTGGTGCTCGATCTGTAGCAACGCCTATCACTATCAATGCGTCCGGCACAGGGCGCTGGAGGAGACGACATGCAAAGCGGTTTCACTCATACCATCGACGGTCGCGGCGAGCCAAGCGACGCTTCGTTCGATGTCATCAATCCGGGCACCGGCGCGCCGTTCGCGGTGTGTCCGGACGCCTCGCGCGATCAACTGGATCGTGCCGTCGCCGCCGCGCGCCGTGCATTCGTCACATGGCGCGAGACAACCCCGGCAGCCCGCCGCGACATGCTGCGCGGATTTGCCGAAGCGCTCAAGGCGCGCAGCAAGGAAATCGCTACATTGCTCACCCGCGAGCAAGGCAAACCGTTCGCCCGGGCGCAGGATGAACTGGGTCGCGCCTTCGCCAATCTGGAAGGGTTGCTGGCGATCGAGCTCAAGCCCGAACTGTTGCGCGATAACGAACGCGGTCACGTCGAACTGCAATATCACCCGCTCGGTGTCGTCGGTGCGATCACACCGTGGAACGTGCCCGTGTTGCTCGCGCTGCCGAAGATCACGCAATCGCTCTACACGGGCAACACCATCGTGCTCAAGCCGTCGCCGTACACGCCGCTCACGACGCTGCTCATCGGCGAGATCGCGCGCGAGCATTTCCCGCCCGGCGTGGTGAACGTCGTCGCCGGCGGCAACGATCTGGGCGCCTGGATGACCGAACACCCCGGCATCGACAAGATCTCCTTCACCGGGTCGGTCGCGACCGGCAAGCGGGTCATGGCGAGTGCGGCCAGCACGCTCAAGCGCTTGACGCTGGAGCTTGGCGGCAACGATGCGGCCATCGTGCTCGACGACATCGATGTGAAGGCACTCGCACCGCGTCTGTTCTGGGCGTGCTTCGGCAACAGCGGCCAGATCTGCATGGCGATCAAGCGTCTGTACGTGCACGAGAAGGTATACGACGCCGTGTGCGACGCGCTCGTGGAGATCGCCCGCCGGGTGAAGGTCGGTGAAGGCTTCGAAGAGGGGGTGCTCATGGGGCCGGTGCAGAACCGCATGCAGTACGAGCGGGTGCTGGAGCTCATCGAAGACACGCGCCACCAGAACGCGCGCATTTTGTGCGGCGGCGAAGCGCTGCCGCGTCCGGGCTATTTCATCGCGCCGACCATCGTGGCCGATATCGCCGAAGGCACGCGACTGGTGGACGAGGAGCCGTTCGGGCCGGTGCTGCCGGTGATCCGGTTCAGCGACGTGGACGACGCCGTGCGTCGCGCCAACGACACGCGGTTCGGCCTGTCGGGCTCGGTCTGGAGTGCCGACCCTGCGCGGGCACGGGCGATTGCGCAACGGCTCGAAGTGGGCACGGCGTGGATCAATCACCACGTCGGGGTGGAGTACGACGTGCCGTTCGGCGGCACCAAGGAGTCGGGCCTCGGTCGCGAGTACGGCGCACAGGGCCTGAAGCACTACACCGAAACGCGCGCCGTCAGCGTGCCCATCCTGCCGCCCATGCCCCCGATGTCGCCGCCTGCCGGCGCTCCGCAGCGCTAAGCACACATCGTTCAGGAGAGACGACATGTCCACCACGAATGCGCCGGCTCACGCCGGCATGAGCCTGTCGGCGCGTGCCGACGCGCTGGAACACCAGATGATCGAGGAACTCGATCGCAAGATCGTTCGCTCCGTGCTGTTCACCTCGGGCGATCGCGATCCGACAGCGCCGATCATGCCGCCCCCGGGCGGCAAACCCGATCCCCGGCATTTCCTGATGGGCGACGATCCGCGCCTGCAGAAGATGCCCGAGCGGCCCACGTTGCTCGACTTCTTCCGCCATCGTTTTGCGCCGGCGAACCACCTGCTGCAAAGCGCGACGCACGCCCTCAAGGCCGGGCATGACGAGAAGACGATTCTCGCCTGCCTGCTCCACGACATCAGCGTGTCCGGGTTCATTCGCGCCGATCACGGCTACTGGGGCGCGCAGTTGATCGCCCCTTACGTCGACGAGGAAGTCAGTTGGGCGATCCGCTATCACCAGGCGCTACGCTTCTTCCCGGATGCCTCGGTCGGCTATGACTATCCCGAAGCGTATCTGCGCTACTTCGGCGCGGATTACGAGCCGGAGGACTACGTCAAGGCCGACTGGGAGTACGCGCGCAACCACAAGTGGTACATGACGAGCCGGCTGATCACGCTCAACGACATCTATTCGTTCGACCCGAACGCACAGGTGAGCTGGGACCCGTTCATCGATATCATCGGCCGGCATTTCAAGCAGCCCAAGGAAGGGCTGGGCTTCGACGGATCGCCGTCTGCGCACATGTGGCGCACGATCATCTGGCCGACGAAGTTCCTGTGAGCGCAGCCGGTGGCGGCGCATTCGCCGAGAGACGGTTGCCCGCCACCGCCCTGCCTCATTGCGCGTCGATCACGGAGGCGCTCAAAACACCACCAGTCGGTCAACGAGTTGCGCCATGCGGGAATTCGACGCCGACCACGACTCGACCGTCGACGTGCGGCCGTCGAAGTACACGGTATTCATGACCGACCCGTTCTGGCTGAGCGTCAGCGTGGCATACGCCAGGTATTCGCTCGGCGCACTCCCCCATAACGAATTCCGCCAGGCGCGCCGCACCGTGTAGTTGAGCACGACGCAGCCCGTCGGCCAGGTGCCGGGGCTGTAGATCGTGCTCACGATTCCATAGGCGCGCAGCCGCCCCTGAATCGCCGGCAGCAGATCGGAGATGCCGTCCGGTGCCAACTCGATGCACAGACTGCGCGAGAGCAGCTCCGGAGCGGCAGGCTCGGTCGGCGGGACAACGGACGGTAGTTGATCCGACAGCATCACCCCGGTGGTGACGACACTGGATGCCACCTGCGCGGCGATCACCGGCACCGGCGTTGCGAACAGGCACCCGCCCAGGGTCGCACTGGCAGCCGCCGCCAGCGCCAGCACTATCGCGAGGCGCGTCATCAGAAAGGCGACACGCCAAGCAGAATGCCCTGCAACCAGCCGCCACTGCTACCGTCGGCGATCTGGCCGTCCTCCACCCGCCCCACCTTGGCCTGTCCGACCTTGCTCGACGCCACCACATTGCCCGGCGAGATATCGAACTTGTTGACCACACCGGTGAAGCGGAACGTCTCGATGTTGCGCCCTTGCATCACCTGCTTTTCCCCGCCCACCACATAAGCGCCGTTGGGCAGCACCTCCACGATCGCCACGGCAATCGTGCCCGTGAGCGCCGTCGTCGAACTGTTCGTGCCATTGCCCTTGAAGCTACTGGCCGACTGTCCGATGTTGAACCAGCGCTCGAGCACCGAATCGGTCCCGTCCGGCTTGGCGCTCTTGGCGGTCACACTCGCGTTACGCGAAATGTCGCTTTGCGACTTGTTGCTGCCCGACGAGTTTTCCGCCACCGAGATCGTCAGCAGATCACCCACGCGATGCGCCACCGGCGTCTCGAACCAGTTCGTGGCGGTCGTCGGCTGGTAGATCGAGCCCGCCGTTTGCACGTTGGCTACGCGTGGCATGGGCATCACGGCCATCGGCGTCGCCGCGACCGTTGCGGGACTCGAACAGGCGCTCAACATGACGCTCATGATCGCCAGCAACGCGACCGTCCCCATAAGGCCGCGCGCCGCAGCGCACGGTGGCATCGACAGATTCGACATGATGAGGCGCCCCCGCGCCGGGCCCGGATGCCGTATCCGGTCTGGTTCGAAAAATGTGATTGGTTTGCAGATCGGGAAGACGGCACGGCGGCCAGCTTCGTGAGGGATAGTAAGAAGCGGGCGTGCAGTCACTAAGCACAAATAGAGGAAAATTTGTGGAGGCACGGCGCGCACCGCTCCGAAGCTGAGAAAATGGCACGCCAACGTCGGGGGCCACGCCACCGGCTCGCCTCGTCAGGCTTTCACGCCCTTTACTTGCCGCCACCCTTAGCCCGGTTATCCAACGCATGAACTCCGGCATCACTCGCAAGCTGTTCCTCGCGATCTTCGCGACAGGACTGGTCACCATGACGGCCACGGCACTCGTCGTGCGCGCCGCCATGGCCGGTCACAGTTGGCTGCGTGGCGACAACCTGATGTATCTGGCGGTACTCGGCGTAGCACTCCTGGGCGCCATCGCGCTTCGCGCGGCCCAGCGACTGCTCGTGCCCGTCACCCCATTGCTGGACGCGACTCACCGCATGGCGATGGGCGACTACAGCGCCCGTGCGCCAAGCGCCGGTGCCGACGAACTGGCGCGCCTCGCCGTCGACCTGAACCGGCTCGCCGACACGCTTTCGCGCAACGACCGTCTGCGCCGCGACCTGCTGGCCGACATCTCGCACGAGTTGCGCACGCCGCTCTCGGTGTTGCGCGGCGAAATCGAAGCGATGGAAGACGGTGTGCGCCCGCTCACGCAGGACGCACTCGCCTCACTGCGCGTTGAAATCTCACTGCTCTCCAAGCTGATCGACGATCTGTACGAACTGTCGCTCTCGGACGTGGGGGCACTGACCTACGCGTTCGCACCCGTCGACATGACCGAGCGTGTCGCCACGTCAGTGGCCGCCTTCGGTGACTGGTTCGACGCCAAGGGCATCTCGCTCAATGTGCATATCCCCGACGCGCCCCTCTTCGTCAACGGCGATCTGCACCGCCTGACGCAATTGCTGGGCAACCTGTTCGAGAATTCGTTGCGTTATACCGATGGCAGTGGCGCGGTGCGCGTCTATCTGTCGTCGACGGACACGCAACTGCGTCTCGAAATCGAAGACTCGGCCCCCGGCGTGCCGGACGACGCCCTGCCTCGCCTGTTCGAGCGCCTGTTCCGCGTGGAAGCGTCGCGCAGCCGGCGCAGCGGCGGCGCCGGTCTGGGGCTGGCGCTGTGCAAACACATTGTGGAAGCGCACGGCGGTCTGATCGTCGCGCGGCACTCCCCTCTGGGCGGACTGGCCTTGACGATCACCCTGCCCCGCCACCGCAGCGCCTCTGCCAGCACGAGCAGCCCGTGCGCGATATCGTCTTGCGCGTCCCGCGGTGCGAGCGAGTCCGGTTTCGCCACTCAAGCCCTCACGACCCTGTGTTGAGTCCGTCTCCCATGCACCCGAACTCGCAGACTACCTCGCCTCATTCCGCCCTTCGATCGCCGACCGACGCGATGACACTCTCCGACGCCGCCCCGATTCTGATCGTCGAAGACGAGCCCAAGCTTGCCGCGTTGCTCGCGGAATATCTGCGCGTGGCCGGCATGCCGTGCCGCATTCTCTCCGACGGACGCGACGTGCTCCCGGCCGTGCGGGCGACCGAGCCGCGTCTGGTGCTGCTCGATCTGATGCTCCCGGGCATGGACGGTCTCGAGGTCTGCCGCGCCGTGCGCGAAATCTCCGAAGTCCCGATCGTGATGCTCACGGCCCGCGCGGCGGAAACCGACCGACTGCTGGGCCTCGAACTCGGCGCCGACGATTACATCTGCAAGCCTTTCAGCCCGCGCGAGGTGGTCGCGCGCGTGAAGGCGATCCTGCGCCGGGTTCGCGGCACGGCAATCGGCGTCGCCGCGGCCAATGGCGCCGCCAATCCCACTGCGCTGCAACAGCCCGCCCTCGTGATCGACGCCGTGCGTCATCACGCCCGACTCGACGGACACGAGCTGCCGCTCACCCCGGTCGAATTGCGCTTGCTCGCCACGCTTGCCAGTCATCCCGACAAGACTTTCCCGCGAGCCCACCTGCTCGACCGGATGTACGACGATCACCGGGTGGTCGCCGACCGGACGGTCGACAGTCATATCAAGAACCTGCGGCGCAAGCTGCAGGCGATCCGGCCCGACGAGGAAATCGTGCGCTCGATCTATGGCGTGGGCTACCGGCTGGAGTTGCGCACCGACCGCCCGGAGGCCCTGGCCGCGCGGCATGGCGTCGCGGCTATCGACAATTCGGCCGGCGCGGTGCCAGAATAGGCGAACCCGCGCCACGGCGGGACCCATTGAGGAGATTGACGATGCCACGCCGCAGCGCCACGCCGTCCCCGATGTCCGCTTCATTCGCACCCTTCACTGCCACCTCCGGCATTCCGTCCTCAGTGCTTCGCACTGCCGAGCTTGCCAATCCGCGCGGGCCGATCCAACGCCTCGTGCAAGCCGCCATCGCCGCCACGCTGTTCGGCATCAGCGGCTTCGCGTTCGCACAGACGCCCGTGTGTTTCGATAACGTCGGCCGGGCGCTACCGCCCGAGCAATGCTCGAAAGCCGCACGCGATCAGGCAGCCGAGCAAGCCGTCGCTTCCGGTGCCGGTTCGGCATCCCTGCGCGACGAATGCCGCGCACTCGCCGACAAGATCGCCAATACGCCAGACAAGCCGGTCTACACGCGTGACAAGCGTGTCGACTCGCCCGCCGGCGATCGCGTCGACATTCCTACACGCACCAACCCGCGCAAAGCGCTCAAGGAAGAATACGTGCGCAAGTGCACGTAGGCGGATACCTACAAGTTAGCAAAAGATAGGCGCACGTTAGCGGAACTTGTCACGCTATTTTCTTGACAATATCAACAGAGACCGCATAATCGACGTCATGCCGACGCCTTGCAGGCCATGCTCGCAATATCGCGAAACGGGTTCTCGGGCGTCGCGCGCTGGTCGACCCGCGCATTCCTCGGATGCCGAACGATCGATCTCATCATCCGCTTCAACGCCGAAGCGTCGCACCCCTCACAGGGTGCTGCATCGGTCAGACGTTTTGTCCACATCCATGCCGTCGCGCATTGCGCCCGGCACACGCGCTACCTGGAGGGAAAAAATGCAAAAACGCGAATTCCTGATGAAAACTTCCGTGGCGGTTGCCGCCGCTGCGTTCGCGCTCGCCGGCTGTACCACGACTACGCCGTCGCAAGCCGACAAGAGCGACAACTCGGCCGGCGCCAATGCCAACAAGCGCCGTGAAATCGATGCCTCCGTGAACGGAGCGCTCGACAAGATGTATGCGTCCGTGAAGGGCTCGCGCGAGTTGGTGAACAAGGCGCGCGGCGTGCTCGTGTTCCCGTCGGTGCTGCAAGCCGGTTTCGTCGTCGGTGGCGAATATGGCGAAGGCGCGCTGCGCGTGGGCGGCGCCACGAAGGGTTACTACAACACGGTGACCGCGTCGTTCGGTCTGCAGATCGGCGCACAGTCGAAGGCCGTCATCTTCCTGTTCATGACGCAGGACGCCCTCGACAAATTCCAGCGGACCGACGGCTGGACGGCCGGTGCCGACGCTTCGGTCGCCTTGGTCAAGATCGGCGCGAACGGTGCGGTCGATCTGAACACCGCCACTTCGCCGGTGGAAGTGATCGTGATGACCAACGCCGGTCTCATGGCCAACCTGAACATCGAAGGTACCAAGGTCACGAAGCTCAACATCTGAGTCTCTCATCAAACGACAACGGCGCCGCCCGCAAGGGATGGCGCCGTTTCTTTATGCAACGAGCCGTTGGCGTTACGGGTTCAGACTCATTCGTTGGAGAATGCCGCCGGACGCCACTTCAGCAAACGCTTCTCCAGTGAGGTCAGCAAGTAATCCGCCCCCAGCGCCACGACGGCCAGCACGATCATGGCGGCGAACACGCCGCTCGCGTTGAATGCCCCTTGCGCGGTCGAGATCAGCAGGCCGATGCCCTGCTTCGACCCCAGGAATTCACCAACCACCGCACCCACGAGCGCGAAGCCGAAGCTCACGTGCAAGCTGGCGAGAATCCACGACAGTGCCGAAGGAATCACCACCGACATCGTCACCTGACGACGCGACGCCCCGAGAATCTGCGCGTTCGCGATCATGTAACGGTCGGCCTCGCGCACCCCCTGAAAGGCGTTGGCGAACACGACGAAGAACACCATCACCACCGCGAGCGCCACCTTCGATGCCATGCCCAGACCGAAGGCGATCACGAAGATCGAGCCGAGCACCACGCGCGGGATCGAGTTGGCAATCTGGATGTAGAGACTGAAGACATCCGAGAGCAATTTGTTGCGCCCGAGGACGATGCCGCAGATCACCCCCGCCACGCCGCCGATCAGGAAGCCCAGCACGGTCTCTTCGAGCGTGACGAGCACCTGCGTCCAGAGCGGCCCCTGCGACGTGCCTTCGACACACCAGTCGTAGATCTGCTGAACGATCAGACTCGGCTGCGAGAAGAAGAACGGATCGATCCAGCCCAGACGCGCCGACAACTCCCAGCCGCCCAGTCCGACCACCAGAATCGCCACGCGCAGGAAAACCACCAGCGCGCGACGTTGTTTGATGCGGCGCTGCGCCGCGGCTTCCTCACGCGCGAGATCGGCGTCGCCGAACCCTGCCATGACAGCCTGTTCACTCATGTTCATGCCCTCCTCCTGACGACAAAGGCACACGTCGCCACTCACGGCGGCGCGGCCCGCTAAATCACTCACTGGTGCGACCCCGGCGGGGCCGCCCACCTTCAACCGATCTTCACTTCCTCGCGCAGATCGGCCCAGATCTCACGCGAGATGTCGATGAAGCGCTGTTCGTAGCGAATCTCCGACATCACGCGCGGACGCGGCAAATCGATCGTGTAGACGTTCTTCAACGTGGCCGGACGCGCCGTGAGCACGAACACGCGATCCGCCAGCGCGATCGCCTCTTCCAGATCGTGCGTGACGAACACCACCGAGCCCGACGTCGACGACCACAGTTGCAGCAATTCGTCCTGCATGAGCGTGCGCGTTTGCATGTCGAGCGCGGAGAACGGCTCATCCATCAGCAGAATTTCGGGGTTGTTGATGAACGTCTGCGCCAGCGCCACACGTTTGCGCATGCCGCCCGAGAGTTGATGCGGGTAGTGGCTGCCGAACTTGTCGAGGCCCACGCGCTTGATCCACTCGTCGGCCAGCGCATAGGCGGCGTCTTTTGACTGGCCGCGAAACAGCGGGCCGGCGGCAACGTTATCGCGCACGCTGCGCCACGGAAAAACGGCGTCGTTCTGAAAAACGAAGCCAATGCGCGGATCGATACCGTTCACGGGTTGACCCATGACTCGCACGCTGCCCGCCGTCGGGCGCAGCAGACCGGTAATCATCGACAGCGTGGTCGACTTGCCACAACCGGTCGGGCCGACGATGGCCACGAACTCGCCGCGGGCGACCGACATGCTGAAGTTGCGCAGCGCCACGGTGGCTTTGCCATCGGGCGAGATGAAGCGGCACGACACGTTGTCGAATTCGATGGCGGGCGTGTCACGCGAGACAGGGCTCGCGGCGCGTGCCGGCGCCGTAGGGGTGATGGTCTGGGTCATATGCCCGGCTCCTCGGTGGCTTCGTCGAAGGTGCGACGGTGTCGTTGCGGTTTCTTGGGGGTGAGCCCGCCCGCACACCGGACGGTCGTCGGGGTGTGGGCGGCTCGGTTGGCTGCGCGTCGGGGGGACCGCGCGCCGGCACTACAGGGTCAAAGGATCGCGAACGGGTCGCGCCGGATCGGCAAGTTACTTGGCCTGATCGACGAACTCGTTGGTGTACGTCTTCGACAGATCGATATGCTTGCCCTTGACGTTCGGATTGAACGCCGAGAGCACCTTGAGCACGGTCTCGGGACCGTCCTTGGGCATGCGCCCGTCAGGCGAATACATCGGCAGCGAGTTCTGCAGCGCCTGAACGTAGAGCGCCTTGTTGTTGCCGTAGTAATCCTTCGGCATCTTGTCGGCGATCTCGGCGGCCGAGTGCGTGTTGATGAACTTGAGCGTCTTCACGAACGCGCGGGCGAGCTTGGCGGCTTCCGGCTTGTGCTTGTCGAGCCATACACGCTGCACATACAGGCTCGATGCCGGGTAAGCGCCGCCCAGCGCGGCGACGGTGCCTTCCATCGTGCGCATGTCGACCAGCACGGCGGCGTCGCCCGTCTTGAGCAACTGCGAGGCGGTCGGCTCGGTGGTCATGCCGGCGTCGATACGGTTCTGCTTGATGGCGGCGATAAACGTGTTGTCCGCACCGACCGGCAGCACCGAATACTGCGAGGACGTCAGGCCGTGTTTGGCCGCGAGATATTGCGTGAGGAAGTTCGTCGACGAGCCCAGACCGGTCACGCCAAGGGTCTTGCCCTTCACGTCGGCCATGCTCTTGATGGTGTCTTTGCTCTTCGCGTTGACCAGCTCGACTTCGCCGGGCACCTGACCGAAGATCACGATGGCCTGGATCTCCTTGCCCTTGCTCTGCAAATCGATCGAGTGATCGTAGAAGCCGACCACGGCCTGCACGGCCCCGGCGAGCAATTCGTTTTCGGCATCGACACCGGCGGGCTGCGAGAGCAGCTCGACGTTCAGGCCCTCTTCCTTGAAGTAGCCGAGCTGCTCGGCGAGCTTGGCCGGCAGATAGACCATCTTGGTGATGCCCCCGACCATGATCGTGATCTTGCCGCTGTCGGCAGCGAAACCGGGCATGGCGGCCAGCGCCAGCGACGCGCCGAGCACGGCGGCCAGAACGGGTTTCACGAAGGCTTTCGGCGCACGCACGCCAAGGCTTGCTCGCATTGTGGTGTCTCCATCGTTTTTAGGGATAATGGCCCGAGCCTTCCGTTGCGGCGCCGGCCGACCTCGCGTGGTTGCCCACGGGGCCAGGGCAGGGGTCGTCTCGACCGACACCTCTGCCGTGTTGACGATTGTAGAGAACCGAATCTTTCATCCAGCTTTCACCGCATGCAGGTTTTCGTCCACGCGTGATGGGTGTTTACCCGCTGTTGGCTTGCGCAGGTTCCGCGGGCACACTCGCCGTCGCATTCCGCTTTCGCCGTTATGAAACTGCTGCTGATCGAAGACAACGACACGCTGGCCCACTGGCTCGCCCGCATGCTGCGCGACGACAACTTCACTGTCGACGCCGCGCGCGACGGCGATGCCGCCGACCGGCTGCTGCAAACCGAGACCTACGACGTGGTGCTGCTCGATCTCATGCTGCCCAAGCTCGGCGGCAAGCATGTGCTGCGGCGTTTGCGCGAGCGGCGCAACAACGTGCCCGTAATCATTCTCACGGCCAGCGGTTCGGTCGACGAAAAAGTCGACTGTCTCGGCGCCGGGGCCGACGACTATCTGGTGAAACCGTTCGAGGTGCGCGAGCTGATCGCACGCGTGAAGGCGCTGGCGCGTCGCCACTCGCCCGAGCAGGGCGCCGATCTCGTGTGCGCCGACCTGAGCTACCAGACCGGCACGCGACAGTTCACCATTGCAGGCGTGCCGCTCGCGCTGCCCTCGCGCGAACATGCCGTGCTCGAGATTCTGATGCGCAAGCAGGGTAAGACCGTTGCCAAAAGTGCGCTGGTCGACGGGGTCTTCGGTCTGGACGACGAACCGAGTGCCGACGCCATCGAGATCTATATCCACCGATTGCGCAAGAAGCTCGAGACAAGCCGTGCCGCCATCATGACCCTGCGCGGTCTGGGCTATTTGCTGCGCGAAAAAGATGCTTAGTCTGCGCGTGCGGCTGCTGATGTGGCTGATGCTCCCGCTCTCGCTCTATATCGGAGCGAGCGCATGGCTGGCCTATCGGAGCGCGCACGATACGGCGGAACTCGTGCAGGACCGGGCCCTGCTCACGTCCGCGCAGGTGATTGCCGGCGAACTGACCTGGGTTGACGGCGCCCTGCGCGCGAGCGTGCCGCCCTCCGCACTCGAATTGTTCGCATCTCCCGCGCGCGACCGGGTGTTCTATCAGGTCATCACGCAAGACGGCCGGCTCCTCGCAGGCCCGCCGGACTTCCCGCATCCGCCGCTCTTTCCGAAGACCGTGCCGGCTTACTCGAACATCGAGGTGAACGGCGAGCCGCTGCGGGCCATCAGCTTCGTGCGCACGATGTACGACTCGGGCACCCCGCACAAGGTGGCCGTGGTGGTGGCCGAAACCATGCACGCGCACGACGACATGCTGGCCCAGTTGTGGGAGCCGTCGCTGCACCGGCAAATCGCCATGGCCGCGCTCGCCGCCGTGCTGGTGCTCATCGGCCTGACGGTCGAGCTGCACCCCCTCATTCGCCTCAAGGACGAAGTCGCCGGACGCGCCCCGCAGGAGCTGGTGCCGATTCGTGCCGGACAACTGCAAACCGAATTGCGACCGATCGTCGATGCGATCAATTTGTGCATCCAGCGCCTCTCGGCGCAGGCACAGCAGCAGCGGCGCTTCGTGGCCGACGCAGCCCATCAGTTGCGCACGCCGCTCACGTTGCTGGACACCCAGTTGCAGTTCGCCGCCCAACTCGACGACCGCGCGGCACTCGCCGACGTACTCGCCGCCATGCAGACGAGCAGCCGCGGACTGGCGGACCTCACCAACAAACTATTGCTGCTCTCGCAGGCCGAGGCGGCCGACACCCCGGCGTTCTCCCGCTCGCGGGTCGATCTGGTCGCCGCGGCAGCCGGGGTGCTCGAGGAGCTCGTGGCGCTCGCGCAACGGCGCGACATCGATCTCGGGCTGGAAACTTCGGAGACCCATGTGTGGGTGGCGGGGAACGGCGAACTGTTTCACGCGATGGTCATGAATCTTGTCGACAATGCGATCCGCTATATCCACGAAGGTGGACGCGTCACGGTGGCTATCGACCGTCGGGATGGCGCCGCCCGCCTGCGGGTGATCGACGACGGGCCCGGGATTCACGCCGAGGCGCGTCAGCGGGTGTTCGAGCGCTTCTATCGGAATGCGTTGCCGGGTCAACCCGGCACGGGCCTCGGGCTGGCCATCGTCAAGGAAATCGTGGCAGCGAGTCACGGCACGGTAACGCTGGCGCCGGGCGACGACGGGCGCGGCCTGATCGTGACCGTCACGCTCCCCCTGGATTCGGAGACCGAACACAACGCCCTATAAGGCACGTTGCTCGGGTCAATTCACCGATGAGGTGCGTGGTAAACCCCTGCCCTTGCCTGAAAGAAAATCACAACCGTATGAAGTCGCGATAAAAATTAAGGCGTTACAATTGTTTATATCGAAAATGTCGTTTGAAACATACGCTCGACTGGATGCGCTAGGACAAACCCTGATATATTTGGGGTCTTCGCAGAATCCTCCTCAAGCAAGCGAAAACTTCTTGATACAAATCAATTAGTTATGCTTCGCTGTCAACCACGCGGGTGCCCGCCGCGTGTAATTGTGACGAAATGTAAAGTTTGTTAAATTGAATGTGGGTCTCGCCGCGTGGGTTGCGGCACGGGACTTTTTCTCTCAGGGATTTGCCTCCATGCCGTATCTCGTCGATCCTGCCGCACAGGCTGCGAGACGTCGCGTGTCGCTTGACGACACGTTGCACGCGCGCGCCACGACGCCGGTATCGGATCAGCCTGCCACCTGCGACCTCGCGTTGCCGGCAGAGCCTGCCTCGCGCGCTGCGCGGGCTTCGGCACGTCCGCTGGCGCAATCGGTCGCCCGCAAGATCGACGCCGCACGCGAAGGCGAGCGCACGCGACTGGCGCAGGAAATCCACGACGGCCTTGGCGCACAGCTCACGGCATTGCAATTGGTGGTGGCGCGTCTGGCGATGCGTCCGCCGGCCAACGCCGCCGAATGGCAATCCCTTTGCACCCAGATTCAGAACGCGGCAACCGCGGCACAAGACGCGGCAGATGAACTCGTCGGCCGTAATCGACCGCCCGTACTCGACGCGGGCCTCGTCACGGCGCTGCGCGTCTGGTTGCGCGGCTTCGGCGAGCAAAGCGGTCTCACGTGCATCTGGCGCTGCGACGACATGACGCGCCTGCGCGTCGCCAATCTTTCCCCCGACGCGGTACTGGCGTTGTACCGTATCGCGCAGGAAGCGCTGACCAACGTTGCCCGGCATGCACGCGCCTCGCGCGTCGTCGTGGCGCTCGACGGCAGCCATCGTTCACTCAAACTCACGATTTCCGACGACGGTTGCGGCCTGGGCCGCGGCGCGCGTCGCAAGCAGGGACATTTCGGATTGGTGGGCATGCGCGAGCGCTGCACGGCGCTCGGCGGCACGCTGCGTATTGGTAGTGCGCAAGGATCAGGGACGCTCGTGAGTGCACGGCTTCCCTGGCATCAAATCCTGCCGGCCCCGGCCGGCCTCCATGACCCGGAATCGCTTGCCCTTCACGGATACGCATCATGACGCTTAGAGTGCTCATCGTCGACGACCACGCCATCGTGCGCCAGGGCGTCCGGCAGTTGCTCTCCGATAGCGGGAGCATCGCCGTCATCGGCGAAGCCGATTGCGGCGCGGAAGCGCTGGAGATGACCGACGCAGCGCAGTGGGACATCGTCCTGCTCGACATTTCGCTGCCCGACACAAACGGTCTTGAGATTCTCAAGACGTTGCGACGCAAACATCCTCGTTTGCCGATCATGATCTTCAGCATGTACGGGGAAGGCCAGTTCGCGCTGCGCGCACTCAAGGCCGGCGCTGCCGGTTATTTGAGCAAGCGCTCGAACGCGCAACAACTGGTCTCGGCCGTGCGACAAGTGGCCTCGGGCCGTAAGTACGTAAGCCCGATGGTCGCCGAGACGCTCGCCGACTACCTCGGCCCGGACGCCGACCAGCCGCCCCACGAGCGCCTGTCCGACCGCGAGTATCAGACGCTTTGCATGATCGGCTCGGGCAAGCGCCTGACCGACATCGCCAACGCGCTCTCCCTCTCGGTCAAGACCGTCAGCGTCTATCGCACCCGCCTGCTGGAAAAGATGCGCCTGAACAACAACGCCGAACTCACGTATTACGTGATGCAACACGGCCTGGTCAGCGCCGAGATGGGGCCGGTCTGCGCGTAGCGCCATCGACGCCACACTTTTTGCGTTTTTGGCGACGCTTTTCCGCGAATTAAGTACTCACTACATGGCCCGCCGTTGCGGGCCATGTGCTTTTCGGGCGCCGCCGACCCTCGGCGCGAAGAATTTTCATGGCGTCGGGAAAAAATATTTTCTCAGCCGCCAGGCCGTACCGCCGGTTGAGAATTGCCCGCCCCGCCATCCGTGCGACGTCACACGTCGCCACCTCTCCAAGCCTTACAGGACATGAATAGGCGGCACATTGCCCCTTTCCTTGGCGAATCAATCGTGGAGGAAATTTGTAGACTGGCCTACTAGCGTTTTTCCGACATCGACGAGGCAAGTCGATGGGGGGTGAGAGAGCATTTTGTGAAATCACCCTAAATTTTCCCAATGGCTGTCCGATATCCCCTACAACGGCGGCTTTCGGCGATTGGCTGGTGAGCCAAAGTTACGGCGCTTAAGCCGGAGCCAAAAATTTTGGGAAAGGAGTGGCTAAATGTCATCTGTCATCAATACCAATATCTTCTCGCTGGTTGCTCAACGCAATCTGAGCTCGTCGCAAGGCGCGCTGCAAACCTCGATCACGCGTCTGTCGTCGGGCCTGCGCATCAACAGCGCTGCTGACGATGCTGCCGGTCTGGCGATTACCGACCGCATGACGTCGCAGATCAACGGTCTGACGCAAGCGTCGCAAAACGCCAACGACGGTATCTCGCTGGTGCAGACCGCTGCCGGCGCCCTGTCGTCGATTACGGACAACCTGCAACGTATCCGTACGCTGGCCGTGCAAGCCACGAACTCGACGAACTCGGATTCGGACCGTGCAGCCCTCGACCAGGAAGTCCAACAGCGTCTGGCCGAAGTGAACCGTCTGGCTTCCCAGACCCAGTTCAACGGTCTGTCGGTGCTCAACGGCACGATGGGCGTGGCGAACTTCCAGGTTGGCGCCAACGCCGGCCAGACCATTTCGGTCAACCTGACGCAAAGCATGACCACGTCGAGCATCGGCGCCGTGGCACAAGCGACGTCGACCACCAACCCGCTGTCGTACACGATCTCGGCCACCAACGACCTGAAGATTCAGGACGGCACGGGCTCCACGATCGACGTTGCTGCCGGCACGTACAACAACGCCAACGACCTGGCCGCCGCCATCAACACCGCCGGCGCGAAGGCTGGCTTCACCGCCAACATCGCTTCGGTCAACTCGACCGGCCAGCTGGTCATCAGCAACACCGACCCGGCTGCCGCTCTGAATATCACCGGCGCTGCCGCTGCCAACACCCAACTCGGCCTGCCGGCGACCATCGCCGCTGGCGCTGCCGCCGTCACGTCGACTGGCGTGGCGTCGCAGTTCCAGACCACGCTGGGCACGGGCGACCTGACCTTCACGGTCAACGGCGTTGCGCACGACATCACCGGCACGTTCAAGAGCTCGGCTGACCTGGCCACGGCGATCAACTCGGCCAACATCGGTGTCAACGCGTTCATCGATTCGACCGGCGCAATGCACATCAGCTCGGGTCAATCGTTCAACATTTCGTCGACCAACGGCGGCACCCCCAGCACGTTGACGCAGCTCGGCCTGACCGCCGGCACGTACACGACGTCGGGCAGCCTGGCTACCGCCGACGTGAAGTCGGTCAACAACGCCACGCTGATGCTGTCGCAGATCGACGCCGCCATCACGACCGTTGACTCGTTCAACGCCACGCTGGGTGCTACGCAAAACCGCTTCCAGTCGACGATTTCGAGCCTGTCGACCACGACGCAAAACCTGACGCAAGCGCGTTCGGGTGTGCAAGACACGGACTACGCTGCGGAAACGGCCAACCTGACCCGCACGCAGATCCTGCAACAAGCCGGTATCTCGATGCTGTCGCAAGCCAACCAGTTGCCGCAGCAAGTGCTCAAGCTCCTCCAGTAAGACCGGAGTAGTCCATAGCATGGCCGGTGCGCGCATGTGCACCGGCAAGCCGGCGGCGTCACTGCATAGCGGTGCCGCCGCCGCACGCTTTACAGACCGACAGATATACACGACGGTCTGGCAGTAAAAACCAGTTCAACGAAGCGAGAGCAAAAAATGGCAACTTCGAGTTCAGCAGGCAGCATTTCCTCCCCCGGCATCGGCTCGGGTCTGGATGTCAACGCCCTTGTTACGAGCCTGATGCAGCCTGCCAACAACAAGCTCACGCTCCTGAAGAACCAGGAATCCAGTTACCAGACCAAGCTCTCTGCACTCGGTCAGTTGCAGTCCTCGCTGTCTGCGTTCCAGGCGTCGCTCCTGACCCTGTCGAGCGCTTCGCAGTATTTGCAGATGTCGGCAAATGTTGCCGACAACACGATTCTCACCGCATCGAGTACCACGGGTGCTGCGGCCGGCGCTTATACCGTCAACGTCTCGCAACTGGCGCAGGCGCAAAGCCTGACAACGAGCGGCGTGGCCAACCAGACGAGCGCCATCGGTTCCGGCACGGCCACCAAGCTGACCTTCTCGTTCGGCACGATCTCGGGCGGCACGCTCACCGACGGCACGTACTCGGGCGCAAGCTTCGCTGCCAACGCCTCGCAACAGCCGGTGACGATCACCATCGACAGCAGCAACAATTCGCTGCAAGGCATTCGCGATGCGATCAACGCGTCCGGCGCGCCGGTCAATGCAACGATCGTCAACGACGGCAGTGGCACCCCGTATCGCCTTGTGCTGACGTCGAAGACAACGGGCGAGAACATGAGCATGAATATCACCGCGGCCGCCGGGGGCGACGCGACGATTACGAACATGCTCACCTACGACGCGACGGGTGCGCAAAACCTCACGCAAACCGCCGCTGCCCAGAACGCGAAGCTCACTGTCAACGGTCTGGCCATCACCAGCGCCACGAACAGCGTGCAGAATTCCGTGCAGGGCCTGTCGCTGTCGCTCATCAAGACGGGCACCACGACGGTCACGATGACCAACAATTCGAGCGCGGTCACGCAGGCCGTGCAGAGCTTTGCCACGGCGTACAACACGCTGCAAAGCACGATGACCACCCTCACCAAGTACGACCCGACGGGGCAGGCCACCGGCGCGCTGATTGGCGACTCGACGGTAAATCTCGTTCAGAGCCAGTTGCAACAGATCCTGAACGGCCGCCTGCCTGGCGTGCAGGGTAACGGGCTGACCTCGCTCGCGCAGATCGGGGTGAACTTCCAGACGGACGGCACGCTCACGGTCGACACCTCCGCCCTGAGCAAAGCCATGTCGAGCGGCAACGGCTTCCAGCAACTTGCCTCGCTGCTCGCCACCAACGGCATCAGCACGGACAGTCTGGTGACGTACAACAGCTCGTCGAGCAAGACGCAGCCGGGCAACTACGCCGTGAACATCACGCAGATCGCCACGCAAGGCACGGCGACCAGCTCGGTGTCGCTGCCCGCGAGCACCACGATCACGGCATCGAACAACCAGTTAAACATCATGCTCGACGGCAACAACGCGAGCGTGGTCATCCCGGCCGGCACCTATACGCCGGACCAACTCGCCACGGCCATCCAGTCGGCGATCAACGGCAACAGCGTGTTCTCCACTGCCAGCTCGGGGGTGAGCGTCACGCAGAAAAATGGCCTTCTGACCATCACGTCGAATCGCTACGGTTCGGCCTCGCGCGTACAGGTCACGGGCGGCTCGGCTTTCGACGCCGTGTTCGGCGCCAACACGCTCAAGACGGGCGTAGACGTGCAAGGGACCATCGGCGGCCTGTCCGCAGTGGGCAGCGGTCAGACGCTCACGGGCGGCGCCGGCACAGCCGTCGACGGCCTGAAGCTGACCATTGGCGGCACGAATACGGGCAGCCGCGGCACGGTGGCATTCTCGCAAGGCTATGCCTCGTTGCTGAACAACCAGGTGTCGGACTTCCTGAGCACGTCGGGCGCGATCTCGTCGGCCACAAGCAGCCTGAACACCACGATCAAGCAGATCCAGCAACAGGAATCGGACTGGCAGGACCAGATGACGCAGATGCAGAATCGCTATCTGGCGCAGTTCACGGCGCTGGATGCGACGATGGCAAAATTGCAGAACACGAGCGACTACCTCAAGCAAGTGCTTGGCGGTTCGTCGTCCTCGTCGTCATCCTCGAAGTAAGCGCGTCGCGCTCCATCGCCGCGCGCTCCGGAGAAAGACATGTACGGTCAAAACGCCGCCAACGCATATCGCAAGGTCGGGCTCGAAACAGGCGTGATCGCAGCGAGTCCGCACCAGCTCATCATGATGTTGTTTGACGGGGCCAAAGCCGCGCTTACCAAAGCGCGCGTTCACTTCGAGGACGGCCGCATTGCAGATCGCGGCCAAGCCATCACGAAAGCCATCGGCATCATTGGCGGCCTGCGCGACGGGTTGAACATGGAAGTCGGCGGGGAACTGTCGCGCAATCTGCGCGATCTGTACGACTACATGGGGCGGCGTCTGCTCGAGGCCAACCTCGAAAACGATGTCGCCAAAGTGAGAGAAGTCGACACCCTGCTCGACACGATTGCATCGGCCTGGCGAGAGATCGCTCCGGCTGCCGGCACGGGTGCCCCCGCCGTACAGGCGGGCACCGGAGTGCGTTATGAATGAAGCCACGACCTTGTTGAACTGCTACGAAAGTATTGCCGGTCTCACGGAGCGCATGCTCGGCGTGGCACGTGACGGCGACTGGGATGCCCTCATCGACCTCGAGACGCAGTATCGTGCGCAGGTCGACTCGATCAAGCAGCTTGACGCAGCCCTGCCGCTCACCGACGATGAGCGCTCGCGCAAGCACGCGATCATCCGTCGCATTCTGGCCGACGACGCGGCGATTCGTGACCTCGCAGTGCCGCATCTGGCACACCTCGATGCGATGATCAACAACACGCGCCGTCAACGTGCATTGCACGAGGTCTATGGCCTGAACCTGGGCACCTGAAGCGCCCGCATTTCGGAGTAAGGCATGGCCGGTCTGGACTCGGTGCTGGCCACAACGCTCGCACGGCGACTCGACTCATTGCTCGGTCTCGGACAGGGCGCGTCGTCGACGAACGCGCCGAGCGCCGTTGCCGGCACACAGCCCACGGGTGACGCCACCTCCGCCCTCGGCGACCTCGCCACTCGTACCTCTCCCGCCGCTGTCGGTCTCGGCAACGCGCCGACGCAAACCGCGGCGCGGCTGCCCACTCCCGTTCAGCAGGCAACACTTTCCGCCGCGGCGCGGACCATCGATACGATCCTGCGCCTCGCGCCCGATTCGCCCGGCCCCGTGCAAGCGAGCACACCCGTGTGGCCCGCGGCACCCGGCACCGGCGCACCGGCGCTCGCCCCGCTACTGGCCGCTGCACTGAAGGAAGCCTTGTCGACGAGCGGCCTTTTCTATGAATCGCATCTGGCGCAATGGGCGTCAGGCAGCCGCTCGTTCGAGCAATTGCAGGCCGAGCCGCAATTGCGCTGGCCGGCGTCGGCGAATCTTGCGGCGCAGTTGCGCGCCGCGGGTGCCGACGCCACGCTGCCCGGTCCCGGCCCGCTGACCCGCTTGCTGGGTCCCGCAGCGGCGGAGGCGTCGCTCGCCGCCGCCTGGCCGCTGCCGGGTGCGTCAGGGTCGACGACCACGGGGGCGCCCACACCATCGGGGCAACCGGGACTTCCGGTCCCGCCCGCCGCAGGCGACGCTACCGATGGCGGTCTGCATGCCACCGCCAACTTGCCCAACACTGCGAACGCGTTGGCGCACGCCGCCAGCGTGGCACATGCGACAAGCAGCGTGCTGCCCAGCGGCCGCGAGGGCGATGCATTGCTCGCCGCGACTGGCGACGGCAATACGGCCAATGCCGCGCAGCACGGTCCGGCCGGCGCCATCGCCGCCGTCGCGAATACCCCCGCCGAAAGCGTGACGCTGGTGCGTCAACAACTCGACATGCTGGTCAATCCGCAGTTTCAGTGGAATGGCGCGGCATGGCCGGGCGCATCGATGGAATGGCAAGTCGAAGAGCGCGCCGGACAACCGGCGCCGGGCGAGGCTGCTGCGGCGTCGACATGGCACACGCATCTGCGCTTGACACTGCCCTCGCTGGGCACGGTCGACGTCAATCTGGGCTTGTCTGGACAGCAATTGCAGGCGCGTTTGCTGACTGACTCGATGGCGTCGGCGGATCTGCTCTCCCACGAAGGTGAGGAATTGCGTCAACGATTGGCAGCGGTCGGTCTCATCGCAAGCCAGTTGTCGTTCGGTGCAATGCGCGACGAATCCGATGCCGGTTCTGCGGATGTGGCGGCGCAGCCGGTGGACATTGCGGCAGCCGCGGCAGAAGGCGCGGCCGAAACTGTCGAAAGGACCGCCCCGCCCCCACCGTCTTCCGGAGGTGACGCATGACATTGCCACCGGAACGCCGGGCAGCGGTTGCGCTCGCTTATGGCGCGAAAGACACGGCACCACGCGTGGTGGCGAAAGGCTACGGCCTGCTCGCCGAGACCATCGTGCGCACGGCGCGCGAGCACGGGCTGTACGTCCACGAGTCGCCAGAACTCGTGAGCCTGCTCACACAGGTCGATCTCGATCAGCGAATTCCCGCTCAGCTTTATCAAGCGGTGGCGGAATTGCTCGCATGGCTCTACAAGCTCGAAGCGGGCCGGGGCGGCAAGCCGCCGCCGCTGCCGCCGGGCATCCTTCCCCCCGACGTTCCGGCGAGCCCTTCGGCCGCCATGCCGCCCTCATCTTCGGAACCGTCCGCCTGACTACGCAGGCGCTAAGCCGTGCTGCGATTGATTCATTCACGTTAGCGCGAGACGTTTCCGAATTCCCGTCAGAGCTACCAGGTGTCGTACTTCCGTCGAGCGCCCGTGCATAAGGCTGAGCGCGATATCGTCGTGCCATACCAACGGGGTAGTTTCCCCGCAGTGCACACCATCTCACTAGCATGTCCTTCGAGTGTTTCGGCACGTCTTGCCAAGCACCAATCTTTGGTCATTTCACTAGTCGAGGCTCCCTCATGGACGGCATCCTGAACCCCTTTAATCCCGGCGCCGGCACACCGCCGCCATCGCTTAGCGGACGCGACGACATTCGCGAAACCGTGCGCATATGTATCGAGCGTCTTCGCATCGGTCGGCATTCGAACGGGCAACTTCTAGTTGGTCTCCGCGGTGTCGGCAAGACAGTGCTTCTCGAACGCCTCTTGTACGACACCGAGCAACAAGGCGCGATTACTGTGCAGCTCGAAGCGCCGGAGGTGAAATCACTTCCTGCCTCCCTCGCACCGGCGTTGCGCGTCGCGCTATTGCGCATGAATCAGACACAATCGGCCAGGCACACCGTCGCCCGGGGACTGCAAGCGCTCGCAGGTTTCGTCACCGGGTTGAAAGTGACGTATGCCGGTATCGAAGTCGGTTTGGACTACGCACCCGAACCCGGTCTGGCAGATTGCGGCATTCTTGAACTGGATCTGTGTGCGTTGCTCGTGGAGGTCGGGCGAGCGGCCCGATCTGCGCAAACGGTGCTCGCCATCTTCATTGACGAATTGCAGGGAATGCCGAAACGGGAATTGGCAGCATTGCTTTACTCACTCCATCGATGCGCGCAACTCCAGTTGCCGGTAATTCTGATCGGCGCCGGCCTACCGCCGTTGATCCGGCATATCGGGGATGCGAAGTCTTACGCCGAACGCATGTTCGAAATCTCCGATATCGGACCGCTTTCAGCGGCCGACGCACGCGCCGCCATCATGACGCCGGCGACGCAGGCCGGCGTCGACATCACCGCCGAGGCGCTAGACGAAATCGTGGAGCGAACCGGTGCTTACCCATATTTCCTTCAGCAATGGGGGATGCTCACCTGGACGGTGGCAGACCAGAGTCCGATCACGTCGGATCACGTTCGAGTCGCGTCCAGCGCGGCCATCAACGCACTCGACAACAACTTCTATCGTCTTCGCTTCGAACGCCTCACCCCGGATGAAAAACGTTACCTGCGTGCGATGGCTGAATTGGGCGAAGGTCCGCACGACCTAAGCGATGTCGCCGCCGAGTTCGGTCGGCCAGCTTCTGCACTCGAGCCAATTCGACTCGAACTCATTAGCAAAGGCATGCTTTACAGTGCTCTGCTGGATGAAGCCGCCTTCACCGTTCCGCGCTTTCATGAGTTTCTGAAACGTTTTATGCCAGAGACGCCGGCGCACGCCACGGTGTGACGGAGACACCGGCACATTCAACGCTCGACGCCCCGTCTTTCTCACCGCGCCCCAACAAAAAACCCCGTCATTCGACGGGGCTTCTTCTGCTGCCGGAGAAACCGCCCAACCCGCTATCGCCGTGAAGCGGCAGCCGGTTGAACAAACTCAGACCTGCATATTCATCACGGTTGTGTAGGCCGAAACGAGTTTGTTGCGAACTTGCAGGCTCATTTGAAAGCCGATGTTGGCTTTCTGCAGGTCGACCATGACGTCGTTGAGCGCTACGCCCGGCTCGCCCATTTCGAAGGCACGCGCCTGCGATTCGGCACCGTTCTGCGCCGACGACACACGCTTGAGCGATGCCTCCAGTTCAGACGCGAATCCGCCCGTGGCCGACGCAGCCCCCGCGCCAGCGTTGGACGTGCCCATGATCGAGCCCGCCGCCTGCGACGCAACGCCGCCCAGCTTCTGCAATACCGATTCGATCCCCGGAATGGCCATGTTGCTTGTCCTCAATGAGCACCGGCTGCGCGCGAGATCGCGCCGCTTCGACCGGTTTGCCTTTTATCAGTCACGTCGGAGATTACCACCCTATGGCAAGCCCCCAATACCCTAATTAGCGGCAAAACACCCGCCTAATCCACAGAACGATTCCATATTCGCCAACGAATAATCAGGACCATCGGCATCGTGCGCACCGGGACCGGATTCTTTCCAATCCTTAGCCTCCCTGGAACGTGAGTGCGACGCCACGCGTACCCGGAGAATTCTGTCGCATGTTAGTGAGCACTTCCACCGCGATGAACGTCATATCAACGCCCCTGGCGTGGAGCCGCGCATGAACGCCGCCACCCAGACGGCGGACGTTGCCGCCAAGCCGCCCCTGCTGACGCAGTTGCGCTCGCGCGAGCGCCTGCCGTTGCTCATTGGCGGCGCGGCCCTTGTCGCCCTGCTGATTGCGGTTTTCCTGTGGAGCCGTGCCCCGGACTACAAGGTGCTGTACAGCAACCTGAGCGATCGCGATGGCGGCGCCATCATCACGTCGCTGCAACAGATGAACGTGCCGTACAAGTTCGCCGAGGGCGGCGGTGCCATTCTGGTGCCGTCCGAACAAGTGCATGACGTGCGGCTGCGTCTGGCCTCGCAAGGCTTGCCCAAGGGCGGTCTGGTCGGCTTCGAACTGATGGACAACCAGAAGTTCGGCATCAGCCAGTTCGCCGAACAGGTCAATTACCAGCGCGCGCTCGAAGGCGAACTCGCCCGCTCGGTCGAATCGCTGTCGGCCGTGCAGGCCGCCCGCGTGCATCTGGCGATTCCCAAGCCGTCGGTCTTCGTGCGCGAGCAACAAAAGCCGAGCGCCTCGGTATTGGTCACGTTATACCCGGGCCGCGTACTGGACGACGCGCAAGTCAGCGCCATCGTTCACATGGTCGCCTCGAGCGTGCCGGAACTGCCGGTCAAGAACGTCACGGTGCTCGACCAGAACGGCAATCTGCTCTCCGCCCAGAACGGCAACGCGCTCGGTCTGGACGCCAGCCAGCTCAAGTACGTCCGCGAACTCGAACAGTCGTATGCGCGTCGCGTCGAAGCGATCCTGAACCCGATCGTCGGGCCGGGCAATGTGCACGCGCAGGTGACGGCGGATGTCGACTTCAATCAGGTCGAACAAACCTCCGAGAACTACAAGCCGAATTCGGGCGAGCAGGCGGTACGCAGCCAGCAGAGCAGCGAAGCCACCCAGATCGGCATTACGCCGCCGGGCGGTGTGCCGGGTGCCCTGTCGAACCAGCCGCCGGGTCAGGCCACCGCGCCGGTCACGCAGCCGCAACAACAGTTTGCGCAACAGAACGCCGCCAATCCGGCGAGCGCCGCCAGCGCCCCGCAGGGCCCGCGCAGCGACCGCAAGGACGCCACGGTCAACTACGAGATCGACCGCACGATTCGTCACGTACAGCAGGCCACCGGCGGGCTCAAGCGCCTGTCGGCGGCCATCGTCGTGAACTATCGTCCGGGCACCGACGCGAAGGGCAAGGCCGCGATGGTGGCGCTCACCCAGGCACAACTCGACCAGATTCAGAATCTGGCGAAGGAGGCCATCGGCTTCTCGGGCCAGCGCGGCGACACGCTCAACATCGTCAACAGCCCGTTCACGGTCGAAGCCGATCCGGAAGCCAACCTGCCGTGGTGGCGTCAGCGTCAGAACATCGAACTGGCCAAGCAAGTCGGCAAGTGGGCGTTGATCGGGCTGATCGGCATTTATCTCTGGTTCGGCGTCATACGTCCGGCCATCCGCAAGCACCTCACCCCGCCGCCACCGGCCGAGCCGTCGCTCGCCAGTGCGGCAGGCGGTGCCGCGGGGGCCGAAGGGGCCGACGGCGCGGGTGCCGACGGCGAATCGGGCAAGAGCGGTGAACTCAGCGCTTACGAGCGCAACTTGCAGTACGCGCGCCAAGTCGCGCGACAGGATCCGAAGATCGTGGCAACCGTAGTCAAATCATGGGTAGGTGGTGGCGATGAGCGCGGCTGAGGGACTCCAACGCAGCGCCATCCTCCTGATGTCGCTGGGTGAAGACGAAGCGGCGGAGGTCTTCAAGTACCTCGCGCCACGTGAGGTGCAGAAGCTCGGCGCGGCCATGGCCTCGCTGCGCCAGGTCACGCGCGACCAGATCGCCGACGTGTTGCAGGACTTCGTGCTCGAAGCCGAACAGCATTCCGCGCTTTCGCTCGACTCGTCCGAATACATCCGTTCGGTGCTCAACAAGGCACTGGGTAACGACAAGGCCGCCGGCCTGATCGAGCGCATTCTGCAAGGTGGCGACACCAGCGGCATCGAAGGCCTGAAGTGGATGGATTCCACGGCCGTGGCCGAACTGATCCGTCACGAACATCCGCAGATCATCGCCACGATCCTGGTGCACCTCGACCGCGATCAGGCGTCGGAAGTGCTGGCGCTCTTCACCGAACGTCTGCGTAATGACGTCGTGCTGCGTATCGCTACGCTCGACGGCATTCAGCCGGCCGCGTTGCGCGAACTCAACGACGTGCTCACCAAACTGCTCTCGGGCAGCGAGAACATCAAGCGCAGCCCGATGGGCGGTGTGCGCACGGCGGCGGAAATCCTCAACTATCTGGGCGGTGTGCACGAAGAGTCGGTCATCGAAGCCGTGCGCAACTACGACTCGGACCTCGCGGCGAAGATCGTCGAAGAGATGTTCGTGTTCGAGAACCTGCTCGACGTGGAAGACCGCAGCATTCAGGTGCTGCTCAAGGAAATCGAGTCCGAGTCGCTCATCATCGCGCTCAAGGGCGCGCCGGTCGAATTGCGCGAGAAGTTCTTCAAGAACATGTCGGCGCGTGCCGCCGAACTGCTGCGCGAAGACCTCGAATCGCGCGGTCCGGTGCGTGTCTCGGAAGTCGAAGCCGAACAGAAGAAGGTGCTGCAAGTCGTGCGGCGCCTGGCCGATCAGGGCGCCATCATGATCGGCGGCCGCGGCGACGACGCTTACGTGTAACCGGACGGGGCCCGCGCGTATGTCGACCATCATCCCGAAAGAACGCCTCTCCGCCTGGCAACGCTGGGAGATGGCGTCGTTCGACCCGCCGCCGCCCCCGCCACCGCCGCAACCCAAGCCGCCCAGCCCGCTAGAGGATCCCGCGCTCGTCGAACAGATCGCCGCCTGGCGCGAAGCGGCGCGTGCCGAAGGCCATGCTCAGGGTTACGCCGCAGGTCAGGCCGAGGGCTACGCGGCGGGCCAGGCGGCCGGTCAGCAGGAAGTCGAAGCGCGTGCCGCGCAACTCGCCGACATCGCGCATGGTTTCGGCACCGCCGTGAACGCCATCGATCGCGAAGTCTCCGAACCGCTGCTCGGTCTGGCGCTCGACATTGCGCGTCAGGCCCTGCGTCAGACACTCACCATTCATCCGGAAACGTTGCTGCCGATCGTGCGCGATCTGCTTTCCAACGATCCGCTGACCGGCTCGCCGCGTCTGCTCCTCAATCCGGAAGACGTGGCGCTGGTCGAAGCGCATGTCGGTGCAGAACTGCGCGCCGCCGGCTGGAGCGTGCGGGCCGACCCCGCCATCGAACGCGGCGGCTGCAAGGCCGAAGCCGCCAGCGGCGAGGTCGACGCCACCGTCGCAACTCGCTGGCAACGCGTGATGGCCGCGCTGGGCAAGGATCTGCCATGGTGAACGCCGAACTCACCCCGCTCGCCGCACATGCGCCGGTGCTCCCCAGCACCGAGAACACGCATGACGAAGCGACGCCGAACGCCTCGTCCACGCCCTCGCCGGCGAACGACGGCACGACGCCTTCCGTGCGCCTGTGGGACGAGATCGACACCACCCAACACACCGTGCAGGCCGGCGCCCTGCAACCCGACGATCACGACGAGGCCCCGGTGCCGTCTGAAGCCGCCGAGGCCGCCGATGCGGCCGATGCGGCCGACTCGACCAACGCCGCCGATCCGGCATCCGTCGCGCAGTCCACCGCACCGAAAACCGCTACGCACGCCCTGGGCGCTCGCGAAATCGCACGCGATGCGCATCTGCGTCGCTGGCAGAACACGCTGCGCGAGCGCATCGCGCATGTCCACGCGGTCGAGCCGACCCGCCGTTGCGGCCGTCTCACACGCGCGGCCGGCCTCGTGCTCGAAGCCGTCGGCCTGCGTCTGCCGGTCGGCGCGGGTTGCCTGATCGAACTGCCGGTCCACGATCCCTCGCGCGAACCGGCCACGGCAGAAGCGGAAGTCGTCGGCTTCGGCGGCGATCGCCTGTTTCTCATGCCGCAAACGGAAGTCGCCGGCTTGCTGCCGGGCGCCCGTGTGTTCCCGATGGAACCGGCGGCCGATGGCCCGCTGCCGAGCCAGCGTCACAACGGCAAACGGCTGCCCGTGGGCGAAGCGCTGCTCGGCCGTGTGGTCGACGCCGCTGGCCGCCCGCTCGACGACTTCGGCCCGCTCGGTCTGACCGACAGCGCCTCGCTCGCGTCGGCGCCGATCAATCCGCTGGGCCGCGCGCCCATCGAGTCGGTGCTCGACGTCGGCGTGCGTGCCATCAACTCGCTGCTCACCGTCGGGCGTGGCCAGCGCATGGGCCTCTTCGCAGGCTCGGGCGTCGGCAAGAGCGTGCTGCTCGGCATGATGGCCCGCTTCACGCAAGCCGAAGTCATCGTCGTCGGCCTGATCGGCGAGCGCGGTCGAGAAGTGAAGGACTTCATTGAGAACATTCTCGGGCCGGACGGCCTGGCGCGCTCCGTCGTCGTGGCGGCACCGGCCGACGTCTCGCCGTTGCTGCGCCTGCAAGGCGCGGCATACGCCACGACACTGGCCGAGTACTTCCGCGATCAGGGCAAAGACGTGCTGCTGATCATGGATTCGCTCACGCGCTACGCCATGGCGCAACGCGAGATTGCACTGGCCATCGGCGAGCCCCCGGCCACGAAAGGGTATCCGCCCTCCGTGTTTGCGAAGCTGCCGGCCCTGGTCGAGCGCGCCGGTAACGGTCCCGACGGCGGCGGCTCGATCACGGCGTTCTACACCGTGCTCACGGAAGGCGACGATCAGCAGGACCCGATTGCCGACTCGGCCCGCGCCATTCTCGACGGCCACATCGTGCTGTCGCGTCAGTTGGCGGAATCGGGGCACTACCCGGCCATCGACATCGAACAATCGATCAGCCGTGCCATGGCGGCCCTCATCGACGACGGTCAGTTCGACAAGGTTCGACGCTTCAAACAGATGCTCTCGCGCTATCAGCGCAATCGCGACCTCATCAACGTGGGCGCCTACGCGCCGGGCAGCGATCCGATGCTCGATCAGGCGATCGAGCTGTATCCCCGTCTCGAAAGCTTCCTGCAACAGGGAATGCGCGAGCGGGCCAGTTATCCGGACGCCGTGCACCAGTTGCATGGTCTGTTCCACTAAGCGGAGGCGGCCATGAACTCCACCCTGCCCCTCAAGTTGCTCATCGAACTCGCCCAGAAAGACGTGGACGAAGCCGCCCGGCTGCTCGGCGAACGTCAGAAGCAACGCGCCGAAGTCGAGCGTCAGCTCGAATCGCTGCGCGAGTACCGTCACGAGTACCGCACGCGGATGCAGACGGCGACCCTTCAGGGCATGGCCGGCTGCGACTGGCGCAATTTCCAGCAATTCATCGACACGCTCGACACGGCGATCGGACAGCAAACCATGCTGCTCGAACAGGCTGACGAGCGTCTCGCGGCCGCACGCCGCGAATGGCAGGCGCAGCAGCGCCGCCTGAACTCCTTCGGCACGCTCGCCTCGCGCGAAGCCGCCCGCACTGCCGTGCGGGTCGCGCGTCGCGAGCAGAAGGAAAACGACGAGTACGCCGCGCGCAGTCTGCGCCGCCGTGCCGAATCCCAGATTTGAAGGAAAAGGAAACCGACATGTCGATTCTGAGCTTCCTCACCGATTCCGCCGCGGCGGCCCAGCAGGCGCTGAAGGCCAACCGCGCTGGCGCGTCGAATACCGACGACAGCGGCGTATTGCCGTTCTCCGCCGTGCTCTCGCAGCAGACGCGCCAGACCGTGCAACCCGCCAGCAGCGTGAACAATACCCCGCCGCAAGCGAGCCAGAGCAATCCGTCGACGTCGGGCAACAGCGGCACGAAGTCCACCGACAACAGCGCATCGGCCGCTCAAACCGGACAGACGGGACAGACTGGGCAAACCGGGCAAACGAACGCTTCGAAGACGCCTTCGAAAACGACGACCGCCGACAGCGACAAGGACGAGAACGCCGACGACGAAGCGCAAGCCACTGCGGTGCCCGGCGATCCGGCTGCCGCCCTCGCCGTAGCGCTCGCCGCCATGAACAATGCGCCGCTGCAACCGCAGACACCCGTGCCGCCGACCACCACGGACGCCAGCGCGACGAACGGCAAGCCTGCCACCGGTGCGGCCATCGCCGCTGCCGTCAACGGCGCACTGCAAGCGAGCGGCGCCGCCCAACTGACCGGCCAGCCACCGGCCGGTGCAACGGCCGACGCAAAAACCGCGCCCACGACCGCCAACGCCGGTGCACCGGTCAACGGCACGGGCACGGCGGCCGCCTCGAACGCCAGCAAGACCGGGGGTATCTCGCTCGACACATTGGCCAAGAACGCCACGACAGCGTCGGCGACGCCGACTGCGCAACCGGCCGCCACGGACGCCAAGGCGGCAACGCCGCCGGTGGGCACCGATGCACAGGCCGCGCAACGCATGGCCGACGCGATGGCGCAGGCCCAGGGCAATCGCGACGCCGCCGCACAAGCCACCACCGCCGCCACACAGGCGGCGGCTCAAGCCGCGCAAGCCGCCACGCCTGCCGTCGACGCCCAGCCGCCATTGCCAGCGCAGGCCAATCTGCCGGCCGCCCTTGCACTGAATGCCCGCGTCGGCACGCAAGACTGGAACAATCAGCTTTCGCAGCAAGTGGTATGGCTCTCGTCCGCGCATGCGCAGACGGCACAACTGAGCCTGAATCCGCCCGACCTCGGCCCGCTGCACGTGGTATTGAATGTGGCGAACGACTCCGCGCAAGCCATGTTCGTTTCGCAACACGCAGCGGTACGCGACGCCGTACAGGCCGCGTTGCCGCAACTGCGCGAAAGCCTGGCCAACAACGGCATCGCGCTGGGCAACACGACCGTGAGCAGCGACAACGCCCAGCAGCAAGCCTTCGCACAGCAAGGTGCGAACGGGAATGGCGGCGGGACTGGGAACGGTAGCGGTCAGGGCAACGGACGCGGCACACCAGGCTTCGGTCAGGCCGACGACGCCGCGATTGCCACGACGGTAAGCGTTCCGGTACGCGTGAGCAACGGTCTCGTCGACACGTTTGCCTGATCTCCCGGCCCCGACAGCCACGCATGGAGGGCAGTGAAGCGCGGCGCAAACCAGCGCGACCGGACGTCGCACTGCCCTAAAGCAAGCGGGTTTTTCTGCCGTTAAGACAAAGACGCGAGTTAGACGCGATTGTCCCTTCTTTTCGGCCGATCACCCCTTGGCGGGTTAGCCGACAATCATTACCCAATAGCAGGCGAATACATGGCAAATCCCGCACCGACGCAAGCCGCGGCTCCCTCCGGAGGGGGCATGCGCAAATGGATTCTGTTGATCGTTGCGGTTGCGCTCATGGCCGCCGCGGGTGCGGCAACGGCCGTGTATTTGCTGACCGGACGTAGCGAAGCGGCAAAAGCACCGCCGCCCCCGCCGCCGCCCGTATTCGTCGGCATGGACCCGTTCACGGTGAACCTGTCGGGCGAAGACGGCGAGCGATACCTGCATATCGGCCTCTCGCTCAAGGTGGCGGACGCCGAGACGCAAGCCCGCATCACGCAGCACATGCCGGAAGTGCGCAGCCGTGTGTTGCTGCTGCTGTCGTCCAAGCAGCCGCAGGATCTGGCCACGATCGACGGCAAGCGCCGTCTGGCGAGCGAGATTCGCACCCTGGTCGCGCAACCGTTCGCGGCCAACATGCCGCAGCAGGCCGTGGGCGAAGTGCTGTTCACCGCGTTTGTAATTCAGTGAGTGATTCATGGCGCATGAGGAGTTCCTGTCGCAGGAAGAGGTCGATGCCCTTCTGAAGGGTGTCACCGGCGAACAGGATGACCGGTCCGAGTCGGAAGATCATTCCGGCATCAGGCCATACAACATCGCGACGCAAGAGCGTATCGTGCGCGGGCGCATGCCCACGCTCGAGATCATCAACGACCGCTTCTCGCGACTGTTCCGCATCGCGCTGTTCAACTTCATGCGCCGCAGCGCCGAGATTTCGGTCAGTCCGGTGCGTGTGCAGAAGTACAGCGAATTCATTCGCAACCTGCCCGTCCCGACCAATCTGAATCTGGTCCACATCAAGCCGCTGCGCGGCACGGCGTTGTTCGTGTTCGACCCGAACCTCGTGTTCCTGGTGGTGGACAACCTGTTCGGTGGCGACGGCCGGTTCCACACCCGTGTCGAAGGGCGCGATTTCACGCAGACCGAGCAACGCATCATCGGGCGTCTGCTCGATCTGGTGTTCGAGAACTATGGCGCGTCGTGGAAGCCGGTCTATCCGGTCGAATTCGAATACGTGCGCGCCGAAATGCATACGCAGTTCGCCAACGTCGCCACGCCCAACGAGGTCGTGGTCACCACCACGTTCGATATCGAGTTCGGTTCGGTCGGCGGCGAATTCCACATCTGCATGCCGTACTCGATGATCGAGCCGATGCGCGATCAGCTCTCGAGTCCGTTGCAGGGCGAAACGCTCGAAGTCGACAAGCGCTGGGTGCGTCTGCTCTCGCAGCAGGTGCAGGCCGCCGATGTCGAAATCGTGACCAACCTCGCCCAGATCGACATGACGCTCTCGCAGTTGCTCAACATGCGCGTGGGCGACGTGATTCCGCTCGACGTGCCCGAGGTACTGGAAGCCAAGGTCGACGGCGTGCCCGTGATGGAATGCAATTACGGCGTCTTCAATGGTCAATACGCGCTGCGCGTGAACCAGATGATCAACCATTCGCACAGCGATTACACGAAGGACAACGAGTGATGAGCGATACCCCTCAAACGCCCGGTGAAGACGCCCAGGCCATGGCGGACGAGTGGGCCAGTGCCATGGCGGAGCAGACGGCTGCCGAGCCGGCGCCCGCTGCCGCACCACAACCGGCCGCCGCCCCTGTGTTCCAGCCGCTGGCCGCCACCGCGGGCAATCCCGCCACGACGACGCACAACGACATCGATCTGATTCTCGACATCCCGGTGCAGATGACCGTGGAGCTGGGCCGCACGAAGATCGCCATCAAGAACCTGCTGCAACTGGCGCAAGGCTCTGTCGTGGAACTCGACGGCATGGCCGGCGAACCGATGGACGTGCTGGTCAATGGCTGCCTCATCGCTCAGGGCGAAGTGGTGGTCGTGAACGACAAGTTCGGCATCCGCCTGACTGATATCATCACGCCATCCGAACGCATCCGTAAGCTCAACCGATGATGGCAACAAAAGTCCACGGCAAGCCCGTGCGGCATGCCGTGGCAAGCGCCACGACCTCCCGCACCGATCCCCGTATCGCCCCGGGCGTCCCGCGCACCACGCCCACCATACGGGCCAGGACGGGTCTGACTCGCCTGCGCGGCATCTCCGGCCTCCTGGGCCTCGCCTTCCTGACGATCTCCGGCGCCCACGCGCAAGGCACTGCCTCGCAGGCGGCGGCCGTGCCGAGTCTTGGCGGCGCAGGCATCGTGCAGACGGGGCTCGGCCTCGTGCTCGTGCTGGCCCTGCTGTTCGGCCTCGCGTGGCTCGCCAAACGTTTCGGGCTGCAACGCCCAATGGGCGGTGGCAATGTTCGTATCGTCGGCAGCGCTGCTGTCGGTCAGCGCGAGCGCGTGGTGGTCGTGGAAGTCGCAGGCGACTGGATCGTGCTGGGAGTGGCGCCCGGTCAGGTTCGCAGCCTGCACGTGATCGACGCGGATCGCGTCGCCGATATGCCTGCCGCGCCCAGCGTCGCCCACCCGGGCGCGCAAGCCAACCGCGCCGCGCAGGCCTTTGCGCAAAAACTGCGCGAATCGATGAAAAAGGATTCCTGATGTCGTGTGGCTTGCTGTGCGCCGGAAAGCCTCGGGGTCCGGTGGGTCCGACGCTTGCGCTGGCTTTGGGACTCGGGCTGGGACTGACCTGCCTCGCTTTGCCAGGCACCGCACTCGCACAGGCCACACTGCCCGCGCTGACCACGACACCGGCCCCCGGTGGCGGACAGACGTATTCGCTGTCCGTGCAGACGATGCTGCTGCTCACATCGCTGGGCTTCCTGCCCGCGATGCTGCTGATGATGACCGCGTTCACGCGCATCATCATTGTGCTCTCGCTGCTGCGCCATGCCATTGGCGTGCAGACCTCGCCGCCGAATCAAATCCTGATCGGGCTGGCCCTGTTCCTGACGTTCTTCGTCATGTCGCCGGTCTTCGATCAGGCCTACACCAACGCCTATCAGCCGTTCGCCGCGAACAAGATCAGCTTCGAGCAGGCGATCGACACCGGGGCTAAACCCTTTCACGCATTCATGCTCAAGCAAACGCGTGAAGCCGATCTGGCCCTCTTCGCCAAACTCGCCAAGACCCCGCCGATGAACGGCCCCGAGGATGTGCCGATGCGCATTCTCGTGCCCGCCTTTGCGACGAGCGAACTGAAGACGGCATTCCAGATCGGCTTTACGATCTTCATCCCGTTCCTGATCATCGATCTGGTGGTCGCGAGCGTGCTGATGTCGATGGGGATGATGATGGTCTCGCCTTCCACGGTGTCGCTGCCGTTCAAGCTGATGCTGTTCGTGGTGGTCGACGGCTGGCAACTGCTTCTGGGCTCGCTCGCCCAGAGCTTCACGATGTAGCGACGAGGAACGCGAAATGACTCCGGAAACCGTCATGGCGCTGGCCCATCAGGCAATGCAGGTCACGCTGCTGCTGGCCGCGCCGCTGCTGCTCGTCGCGCTCGTCTCCGGTCTGCTCGTGAGCTTGTTTCAGGCCGCCACGCAGATCAACGAAATGACGCTGTCGTTCATTCCCAAGCTGCTCGCGGTGTTCGTCACGCTGGTCATCGCGGGCCCGTGGATGCTCAACCTGATGGTCGACTACATGCGTCAGTTGCTCACCGGCATTCCCGGCCTCGTCGGGTAAGCCGCGCCGGCTTTGATCAGCTTCACTTACGAACAACTCTCGGGCGTCATCGCGACGTTCCTGTTTCCGTTCGTGCGCCTGCTGGCGTTGTCCATGAGTGCGCCCCTGTTCGGCGACGCGTCCGTGCCCGGCACGGTCAAGATTGGCCTTGCCGCGATTGTCGCGCTGGCGCTCGCGCCGGTCCTCGGGCCGATGCCCGCCGTCTCGCCATTCTCGTGGGAAGGGCTCTGGATTCTCGTCCAGCAGATCATGATCGGCGCGGCGCTCGGCTGGTGCATGCAGATCGTGTTCTCCGCCATCAGCATGGCAGGTGACTTTGTCGGGTTACAGATGGGCTTGTCGTTCGCCACCCTGCTCACCCCGAATAGCGACGGCAGCACCGCCGTGCTGGGCATGCTGCTCAATGTCGTGGCCATGCTGATTTTCCTCGCCACTAACGGCCATCTGGTGATGTTCGCCACGCTCGTGCAGAGTTTCACGGTGTTGCCGATATCCGGCACGCCGATCTCGGTGGCCGGCTGGCATTACCTCGCCATGCTCGGCGGTCAGCTCTTTACGCTCGCGCTCATGCTGTCGCTGCCGCTCGTGGCTGCGCTGCTGATCTGTAATCTGGCGCTGGGCATTCTGAATCGCGCCGCGCCGCAGCTCAATATCTTCGCCGTGGGCTTTCCGCTGACACTGGCCGTCGGCCTCGTGGTACTCGAACTGATGATGCCGCGCATCGCGCCCGTCATGGATCACTTCATCTCCATCGGCATCGACATGATGATGCGCACCACGGCCGCCTTCGTGCCGAAAGCCTGAGCACGCAACACGCGCCGGCACGTTCTGACTCCTGAATGACAACGGGCCACCCGGCAATGCCGCGTGGCCCGCTTTCGCTCGATTCGATACGTGCAGCGCCGCCGCTGCGCGCCGCCCTGGAATCAGAGCAGACTGAACAGCGAGAGTTTCTGCGTCTGGAGGAAGCTCTGCTGCGAAGCCTGCAACGCAGCCTGCAACTGTGCGAACTTCGTTACCGACGAGTTCCAGTCGACATCCAGCAGGTCGGACAACTGCGACTGGTAGTTCAGCGAGTTGGTGTCGCCAATGTTGTTGAGCGTGCTCAACTCGTTCATCCGCGAGCCCGTGGTGGTGCGAATCGTCGTGATGTTGTCGTATGAATTGCCGAACATCTGACTGAACGTCGTCAACGCGTTGTTCAGGTTCGCCTGACCCGTGCCGTTCGTGCTGTTGATCGGTGTCTTGAGCGTGTTGATCAACGCCTGGAGGTTGTCGAATACGTTCGTGTTGCCCTTGCCCGCCGGCTGCACGGTGTAGTTGTCGCCGTTGGCCGGGGTGCCGGTAAAGGTGACCGTCTTGCCGCCGAAGCTGATCGGCTGGCCAGCCGTGTACGCGCCGGTCACGTCGGCCACCGTGGTGTCCGTCATGTCCTTGACCGTGTAGTTGGTTGTGGGCGGCGTGGTCGTGCTGTCGATCGCAAAACTGATCTGATACTGGTGGTTCGCACCCGCATTGGTCACATCGGTCGTCGACACCGTTGAATAGACGGCAGTGCCCTGATTGGCGGTGCTGCCGCTGATCAGCGTACCGGCGGTGCCCGCCTGAATGCCTTCGAAAATGCTCGATCCGATATCGTTGGTCGCGATCTGGCGGTTCGGGCTCACCTGAACGTAACGCACGCCCGTGTCGCCCGCATAAGACGCGCCCGTCGCCGACGCCACATACGCCGCCGAGTTGCCCATATAGCCCGAGAACAGATACTGACCGTTGGCATCGGTCGTATTGGCGAGCGAAAGCAACTGCTGAAAGCTCGATTGCAGGTCGGTGGCGATCGTGGCGCGATCATTGTCGTTGAGCGTGGCGTTGCCCGCTGCGACGACCTGTGACATGACATGTTGCAACGTGTTGACGATGCTGCCGAAGGTCGAATCCTCAAGCTGCAACTGCGTGTTCGCCGACGCGCGATTCGACGCGTACTGCGTGTTCATGTCGTTGTCCTGCGATACCGCCACCGCTTGCGCCGACGCAATCGGGTCGTCGCTCGGCGTGGTCACCCGTTTGCCCGACGAGAGCTGCGCCTGGGTGTTAAGCAGATCAGAGGTGTTCTGGCTCATCGAGCGCATTCCCTGATCGAAAATCATGTTGGTGCTGATACGCATCATCTTGCCCCTGCGCTTAGTTGACCATCTGGAGGATGGTGTCGAACAGCGTCGACGCGGTCTGAATCACCTTCGAGTTGGCCTGATAGAGCTGCTGATACTTGATCAGGTTGGCCGCTTCTTCGTCGAGGTTCACGCCGGAATTGGATGACTGAGCTTCCTGCGTCTGCTGCAACAGCGTTTGCTGCGCGGCGCTGGTCGACTTGTAGGTGTTCGTGGTCGAACCGACATACGAGACGAGGTTCGCATAGGCCGACGCGTAGCTCTGCGAGCCCCCCACCTTGGACTTGTCGTTCTGCAATGCCGACAGGGCCAGTCCGTTGCGGTTGTCGGTCACCGCGCCCGAGGTGTTCGGCGCGATCGTGAACGTGTCGCCGTTGTTCGGCGTACCGGTCAGGTTGACCGTCATGCCGTTCATGGTGATCTTCGCGCCGTTGGCGGCGTCATACGGCACGGTGTCGCCGGCGGCATAGGAGGTCGTCACGCCGTTGACCGTCACGGTCATCGGCGACGGTGCGACCAGCGTGAGCGCGCCGGTCGTGGCGTCCTTGCTGAAGGTGAAGTTGACCGGCGAGGTCAGCACGTTCGACAGGTAGGACGCGTCCACGCTGCCCTGATCGACCTTGAGCGAGCCACCGTTGCCGGTGCCCGTCGAGGCGATGATCGGCGCGGCAAGTGCGATCTTGCCCGGATCGGTGATGGCCACTCCGATGTTCTGGGCGGCATTGCGCGTGGGCTGAATCGTGAAGCTGTCGCCCGCGACCATGCCGCCTGTCGTCACCGAGAAGCCATCGGCAAACGCGGCACCACTGCTGTCCTGGAAGGCCAGAGCGGCGCCCGGCGTGGCCGGTGCACCGGCAGTCCACTTTGCGCCGTCTGTCAGTCGCGTGAGCGTGTAGTTGGTGCCGTCGTAACTCACGGTGTAGTCGCTAGCGGTCACCTTCGAGGCATCGGTGATCGAGGCGTTGAGCGTGGCTGCGTTGGAGTTGCTCGTGTTCGCGATGATCGTCGGGTTCGGTACGGAGAAGAAGTTGCCACCGAGTTGGCCGTACAGATCCAGACCCAATTGGTTCTGCGCGTTAAAGGTGCCCGCCAGCGACAGGGCGATCTGACCGAGGGAGTTCTGCGCTTGCGTGAGCGCGCCGCTGCGGAACGACAACAGCCCCGCCAGCGAGCCGCCAGTGATCGACGACTCCGGAATCGCGACCTTCGTGCCGTTGCCCATCACATAAGCGACGGTCAGTTGCGACGGGTCGCTCGTCGACGGGATCGTCGTGAGCTGATACGCCGAGTTGCCCGATACCAGCGTCTGACCGTTACCGATGAACACGTTGTATGAACCGCTGCTGTCCTTGACGACGTTCGTCTGGACGATGGCATTCAGGTTGGCGATGGCCTGGTCGCGCTGATCGAGCAGGTCGTTCGGCGTAGCGCCACTGCCATTGGCCTGCGCCTGTACGATCGCATCGTTGAGGGTAGCGATCTGCTTGGCGTAGGTGTTGATCTGGTCGGTCGACTGCGTAATATTGCCGTTCACGGCGGTGCGCAACGACGACAACGTGCCCGAGAGCGACTGGAACATGCTCGTGAGCGTTTGCGCCGACGAAATCACCGTCGCACGCGTGGCCGAATTGTTCGGCGCGGTCACGATCGTTTGCAGGTTCGTAAAGAACGTGGACATCGAGGCCGACAAGCCGGTCGTGGAGCTACCCAGCGCGTTGTTGATCTGCGAGATCTGCTGGTAATAGGTGTTGAGCTGGCTGTACTGGGTCTGCGCCTGATTGACCTGATTCGCCAGGAACTGGTCGTACACGCGCGACACGTCGGTCACGAGCACGCCCTGACCGAGGTAGCCCATGCCCGTGAACTGGCTGTTCTGCTGCGCGTAGTTGACGATCTGGCGGTTATAACCGGCCGTCCCCGAATTGGAGATGTTGTTGCCGGTGGTATTCAGGGCGAACTGGGAAGCGTTCAGCCCGCTCATGCCAATATTGATTAGGCTCATGATCTCGCGGCTTGATTTGGAGGCACGCCCCGCGGCCAAAGGCCCGCTCGCGCACCGTTACCGATGTGTTTACGGCAGCCCGGCGGCAATATTGAGGCCACCGCGCCAGATGATGTCGTCCCGTTTTCCGTACTGCCTGCCGGCCAATCGCCGAGCGCCCCTGCGCGCCTTGCGCTCAGGCGAAGTGCTTCATGATCTTCATGAGCTTGCTGGCGTACTGCGGATCGGTCGCGTAGCCGGCGCGCTGGAGATTCGTGGCAAAGCCAGCGGCGTCGTTGGCGCTTGCCACGACCGACGCGTACCGCGGGTTCTTGGAGATCAGGTTCGCGTAATCGGCGAATGCCTCGTCGTATGAGCCGTAGGCCCGGAACTTGGCCATGACTTTGCGCGGCTGCCCGTTCACGTACTCCGTCGTGGCCACTTCCACGGTCGGACCGTTCCAGTTCTTGCCCGCCTTGATGCCGAATACGTTGAAGCTGGTGCTGCCGTCGCTGCGGCGGATTTCCCGCTTGCCCCAGCCGGACTCGAGCGCCGCCTGGCTCAGCATGAAGCGCGCCGGAATGCCGCTTTGCGCGCTGGCGTTCTGCGCGGCCGTGGCCATGCGGTCGACGAATTCGCCCGCGGCGGCCGGTGCGCCGTCGGCCACACCGATAGCGTCGGCCGAGTTGTAGGCGCGCCCCTGAAGCGACTGCTGACGCCCCATGGCGGCAGGCGGAAGCGTGGTGCCAGTATTGGCAAGCTGCTTGAGCATCAGATCGGCCAGACCGATGCCCTTGTGCGACGCGAATTGCTGGGCAAGCTGGTCGTCGAGCATGCCGTTGAACATCTTTTCCTGATCGTTGCCGAGCAGCCCGCCGGACATCGTGGCCTCACGCATGCTCTTCATCATCATTTGCGTGAAGACGGCCTCGAACTGCTTGGCGGCCTGCTGCGTGGCCTGTGGCGTCTGCTGGTGCGCCGCAGCGCGCAGGGCGGTGAGGCCCTGCATGTCATACGTGGCGCGCTGCGTCAGGTCGGGAACGGTCTTGCCCGCTGCGCCGGTGAGTCGGTTGCCGTCGGCCATATCAGATGATCTCCAGATCGGCGCGCAGGGCGCCCGAGGCCTTCATGGCCTGCAGAATCGACATCAGGTCAGCCGGACTCGCACCCAGCGAGTTCAGCGCCTTGACGACGTCGGCGAGGTTGGCGCCCGCTTTGACCATCTTGAGCGCGTTGTTCTCCTGTTGAACGGAGATCTGCGAATTCGGGGCCACCACCGTCTGCCCGCCCGAGAACGGCGCCGGCTGGCTCACGTTGTTCTGCGTATCGATGACCACGGACAGATTGCCGTGCGCCACCGCGCATTGCTGGATCGTCACGTTCTGGTTCATCACGACCGAACCGGTCCGCGCATTGATGATCACACGCGCGGCCGTATTGTCCGGACGCACTTCCAGACTCTCGAGTTGGGCCAGAAATTGCACGCGCGACGCCGGGTCGGTGGGCGTGCGCAGGAGAATCACGCGGCCGTCCAATGCCTGTGCGGTGCCGTAGCCGAAGCGACGATTCACGGCGTCGACCACGCGCTGCGCGGTCGAGAAGTCGGTGGCGTTCAGTTCCATCTGCACCGTGCCCGGCTGGCCACCCATGGCCGTCGGCACGGCGCGCTCGACGATCGCGCCGCTCGGGATGCGGCCCGAGGCCAACTGGTTGATGGTCACGCTCGAACCGTTGGCCGACGCGCCAGCGCCGCCGATCAGCAAGTTGCCCTGAGCAAGCGCGTAGACCTGCCCGTCCGGTCCCTTGAGCGGCGTCATGAGCAGCGTACCGCCGCGCAAGCTCTTCGCATTACCCATCGACGACACCACCACGTCGATGGCCTGCCCCGGGCGCGTGAATGCCGGCAGCGTGGCCGTCACCATCACGGCCGCCACGTTCTTCAACTGCATGTTGGTGCCGGGCGCCACCGTGATGCCCAATTGCGAAAGCATGTTGGTCATGCTCTGCACGGTGAACGGCGTCTGCGTGGTCTGGTCGCCCGAGTTATCGAGGCCGGCCACGAGACCGTAGCCGATCAGCTGGTTGTCGCGCACCCCTTGAATCGACGCCAGTTCCTTGAGCCGTTCGGCGTGTGCAGCGCCCGGCGTCAGCAATGCGGCAGCGGCCGTGCCCGCCACGGCCAGCGTGGCAACGACGCGGCGGGCTGCCTGGCGAAGGTGACGGTGATGGGGCGCGCGGCGCGACAGGAACGACATGATCGACATCAGAAAGGCGAAACGTTGAGGAAGAAGCGCTGCAGCCAGCCCATGGTTTCGGCTTCATTGATGTAGCCCTTGCCACGGTATTCGATGCGCGCATCGGCCACCTGCGTCGAAGGCACGGTGTTTGCGCCCGAAATGGTCTGCGGGGCGACGATCCCCGAAAACTTGATGTACTCCGTGCCCTGATTGATGGCGATCTGCTTCTCGCCGGCCACCGCGAGGTTGCCGTTGGAGAGCACGTCCATCACGGTCACGGTGATCTGCCCGGAGAACACGTTGTTGGCATTGGCCGCGCCCTTGGCATCGAACTTGTTCGCGCCGCTCGCGTCCAGTGCCTGATTGTTCAGCACGCCGCCAATCACGCCCGGCGTCTGGTTCAGCGTCAGGTTGCCGCTGCCCGCACGGGTTGTATTGGCCGCCGAGTTCTTGCTCGCCGCCGTGTTTTCGTTGATGACGATCGTGAGAATGTCGCCAACGTTACGCGGACGGCGATCTTCGAACAGCGGACGGTTCGAATACAGCGGACGGTAGATCGAGCCCTCCGGATCGGCCGCCACCGGCGGGGGCGGCGGGCGCGTCGTCGTCGGGCCGGTCACCACCGGCTCTTGCGGGACGTAGGCACAGCCCGCGAGACCGCTCAGCGCGGCAGCGGCGACGAGCGCTAAGTACCGCACGTGGCCAGCGCTGCGTTGAGTAACGGTCGTTGAAGCGGACATATCGACGTTCATTCCTAAGGACGTTCAGCGGACGAACCGCTGCTTACATCTGCGTCAGACGTTGCAGCATCTGATCGGATGCCGTGACCGCCTTCGAATTGATTTCATAGGCACGCTGCGCCGAAATCATGTTCACCAGCTCTTCGACCACGTTCACATTCGACGTTTCGACGTAGTTCTGGTTGAGCACGCCGGCACCGTTCGTGCCCGGCTGTGCGACATTCGGCGCCCCCGAGGCGGCCGTCTCGGCGTACAGGTTCTCGCCCAGGCTTTGCAGGCCGGCGTTGTTGATGAACGTGGCGAGCTGGAACGTACCGATCTGCACGTTGGCCGTGCTGCCCGGCTGCGTGACCGAGACCGTCCCGTCGCGCGCGATGGTCAGCGACAGGGCGTTCGCCGGAATCGTGATGGCCGGCTGAATCGGGAAGCCCGATGCCGTCACGAGCTGGCCGTTGTTGTCGACCTGGAACGAGCCGTCGCGCGTGTAGGAGGTCGTGCCGTCCGGCATGAGCACCTGGAAGAAACCGTCGCCGTTGATGGCCACATCCTTGGCGTTGCTCGTCGAGGTCAGGTTGCCCTGAGTGAAGATGCGCTCGGTCGCGGCCGGGCGCACACCGGTGCCCAGTTGCAGGCCCGAGGGCAGCAACGTCTGCTGCGACGACTGCGCGCCAGGCTGGCGGATCGTCTGATACAGCAGATCCTCGAACACCGCGCGGCCCTTCTTGAAGCCGTTCGTGCTGGTGTTGGCGAGGTTGTTCGAAATCACGTCCATGTTCGTCTGCTGGGCGTTCATGCCGGTGGCAGCGATGTAGAGCGAACGGATCATTGGGTCATTCTCCCCGTGTACGGTGACGGCGCCGGGTCATCGAGGACCCTGGACACCGTCCTCGCGTTAGCTGAAGTTCAGCAACTGGTTGGCGGTTTGCTCATTGGTATCGGCGCTCGAGAGCATCTTCATCTGCATCTCGAAAGCCCGCGACTGCGAAATCATGTTCACCAGGCCACTGACCGGATTGACGTTGCTGGCCTCGATCGAGCCTGCGACCACCACGACATTCGGATCGACTTGCGCCGGTGCGTTATTCGCCGTGCGGAACAGGCCGTCGTCGCCGCGCACCAGATTGCCTTCCGGCGGATTCACCAGCTTCAACTGCCCCATGACGGCGATGGAGTTGGGCGGATCGCCCTGCCCCAGCGCCGAGAGCGTGCCGTCGGTGCCGATGGTCACGGCCGCGCCCGGGGGCACGGCGGCCGGACCGGCATCGGTCATCACCGGCAGCCCGTGCAGCGTGATCTGACCGTCGGCCGTCATTTCGAGGTTGCCGCCCCGGGTGTAGGCTTCGCGGCCTTGTGCGTCGCGCACGGCCAGCCAGCCCTGTCCCTGAATGGCAACGTCGAGCGCCCGGCCGGTCTGTTGCATCGCGCCCGGCGTGAAGTCGGTGCCCGGCGTCGACGTGGTCACGAACGTGCGCGTGCCCGTCGTGCCGTCTGCGCCACGCACGGGGGTCTGGCGGAACGCCGCGAGCTGGGCGCGAAAGCCCGGCGTCGACACGTTCGCCAGATTGTTGGCGGTGGTCGATTGTTGCTCCATCGCCTGCTTCGCGCCCGTCATGGCGATATAGATCAGACGATCCATCGACAACCTCCGTCCAAATTACGCATACGCGCCGTCCGCTTTACAGGTTCACCATCGTCTGCATCAACTGGTCTTCCGTCTTGATCGTCTGCGCGTTCGCCTGATAGTTGCGCTGCGCGGTGATCATGTGGACCAGTTCAGCCGTCAGGTCGACGTTCGACGCTTCCACGGCGCCGGCCTGCAACTTGCCGAGGTTGGTGCCGCCCGGCACGCCGACGATCGGAATGCCCGAATCGGCCGACTCTGCCCACAGGTTGTTGCCCAGCGGAATCAGGCCCTGCACGTTGTTGAAGTTGGCGAGCGCGACCTGCCCCAGCGTGATCGACTTCGTGTTCGAGTACGTGCCGACGATCGTGCCGTCTGCATTGAACGTGAAGCCCGTCAGGCGGCCCGACGTGTAGCCGTCCTGCGTGAGCGTGTTCGGCGTGTACGTGTTGCCGTATTGCGTCGTGCCGGACAGATTCAGCGTCATGGCGGCGTTCGACGCGCCGTTGCCGTAGGTGATCGTCGGCAACGTCATCGGGCCGGTGACGGCTGCGCCGGTCGAATCCGTCTGCGAAACGAGGCTACCCGCCGAGTTGAACGTCATCGTGCCGATCGGGCCCGTGCCGACTTGCGTCGTGCCATCGACCGAGGCGTACAGCGTCCACGTGGCGTTGTTGGTAGTGGTGTCGACGCTCGACTTCACGAAGTACAGGTTCACGTCGTGTGAATTGCCCAGCGAGTCGTAGACCTTGAGCGACGTGGCGTTCGTGTACGAGTTCGGATCGGTGATCGAGAACGGCGTGGTGTTGACCGCGCTGCGCGAGTCCAGATTGAACTGGCCCGTGATCTTCGTGGTGGCCGTCGGCGCCAGATCGCCCGTCGGGATCTGCAGATCGACCGGCGAAACGCTGTTGATGATGCCGTTCGGGCCGGCGAGGTAGCCGGTCAGGTGATCCCCGTTGGCGTCGACGATGTAGCCGTTCTTGTCGAGCGAGAACTGACCGTTACGCGTATAGGCGATGGTGCCGTTGTTCGACACGCGGAAAAAGCCGTTGCCCGAAATGGCGAGATCGAGCTGACGGTTCGTGACCGTGATGTCGCCCTGCGTGAACTGTTGTGCCACGGTCGACACACGCGTACCGATACCGACGGTGTTGTTGCCCGCACCGAACAGCGAGTTGGCGTAGATGTCGGCGAACTGCGCCTGACCTTGCTTGAAACCGACGGTGGCCGCGTTGGCCACGTTGTTGCCGATGACGTCCAGGTCCTTGGAGGCGGCGTTCAGGCCGCTCAATCCGGTCGAAAATGCCATGGTGATACTCCTGAAATTCGGTTGTCGACGATGTCTGTCGCGATGAAAACGGTTGAGGGCTTACGTCGTTTGAGATCGGTTACAGGATTTCGCGCACGTCGGAGAGCTTGATGTTCGAGCCCGTGCCGACGTTGAGCAACGGCGCACCCGTCGTGCTGGCGACCACGCTCTGCACCTGCGCATACGACAGCAGGTTCGGCGTGATGGCCTGGCCATTGGCCGAAGCGGTCACGCTCAGCGTGTACTTGCCGTCGGCCACTGCGGTGCCGGCGTCGTCCATGCCATCCCACGTGAGGGCCTGCACACCGGCGTCGAGCGCACCGGCGTTGACCGTGCGCACCACCTTGCCGGTGGCGTCCTTGATCTGAATCGTGACGGTGTCGGCGTCGCTCGGCAGTTCGAAGCCGAACGGCGTGGCGGTCTTCGTGACGGTGCCGTCCGTGGCCGTGGTGCTGCCCACACCGATGTTGTTGCCCGGAATCAGCACGCCCTTGCCGACCAGCGCGGCGGCTTGCAGGCTCTGCGTCGAGTTGAGCTGCGAGGTCACCGACGACAGCGTGGTATTCAACTGGGTGATGCCCGAGACCGTGCTGATCTGCGCGAGCTGCGAGGTCACCTGCGAGTTGTCCATCGGGTTGAGCGGGTCCTGGTTGTTCATCTGCGCGACGAGCAACTTCAGGAAGCTGTTCTGCAGATCGTCTGCGGAACCGGCCGAGGACTTCGAGCTGGAGCTGTTGCTCGCCGTGCCGTTGATCGAATCAAGGAACGACTGCGAGAAATTGGCAGCGTTCGACGTGTTGATACTTGCCATTGTTCTGGTCTCCGCGCGGCCCCTTACTGGCCGACCGTGAGGGTTTTGAGCATCAGCGTCTTGGCGGTGTTGAGCGCCTCGACGTTGGCCTGATAAGAACGGGAAGCGGAGATCATGTTGACCATCTCCTCCACCGGATTCACGTTGGGCATGGTCACGTAGCCCTGGGCATTGGCTGCCGGATTCTTCGGGTCGTACACCGTCTTGAGCGGCGAGGGATCGTCGACGACGCCCGCCACCTTCACGCCACCCACGTCGGCCCCCGCCACCGGGTTGACCTGAAACACAACCTGCTTGGCGCGGTACGGCTGGCCGTCCGGGCCGGTCACCGACTCGGCGTTGGCCAGATTGCTGGCCGTAACGTTCATGCGCTGCGACTGGGCCGTCATGGCCGAGCCGGCAACGTCGAAGATGCTCATGAGTGGCATGGCGCTTACCCTTGACTCGTGATGGCTGCCAGCATCGTCTTGATCTGGCTCGACAGGACCGTGAGGCCCGTTTGGTAATGCACGGCGTTATCGGCGAAGTTCACACGCTCGGCGTCGAGTTCGACGGTGTTGCCGTCGACGCTTTGCTGATACGGCACGCGATAGAGCAGCTCCGGCCCCCCTAGTGGCGGGGCGGTGCTCACCCCGCGGCCGGCAATATGGCGCGACGACGTGCGCGAGAGCGATACGCTCGACTCGGTGGCGAGCTGCTGCTGGGCGCCGCGCTCGACCGCCTGACTCAATGCATTGTTGAAGTCGACATCGCGCGACTTGTATCCCGGCGTATCCGCGTTGGCAATATTCGACGAGATCACCTCCTGACGGTAGGCGCGCATGGCCAGCGCCTGCTGGGAAAATCGCAATGCCGCGTCCAGTTTGTCCATGATCTCGTCTCGCCCGATGCTTGCCTTGATGCTGGGTACTGCTCAAGAAACCTGTCCGTGGTGCGCCGGTGGCGACGGGTCTGCGCAGACGAATCTGGCTAACCCCGTGCGATGCGCAGACGGGATGTCCTGCCGGGCCCGGAAAAAGTACGGACCTTTTGGCATGCTTCGCATCGTATGCGTACCCCTCGGGATTCAATCGGAGGAATAGGAAGGAGATTGACCGCCATTTCGAGCCATGCCTCGCGCGGGGACCTCTCTAGAATGCTTCCTGACGGCACCGGGCGGGGTTCGCCCCCCAGGCACAGGAGCGCTGCCTGGTGCCGTCGGCTTCACGAATGGACGTGTACCAGGGGCAGGTTGAGCGTCGCGCACCCCATGAGAGCATCGGGTGGCGGCTGCAAGGAGAGTCAGGATGTCAGGCAAATTCGGCAGCGGTCTTGCCAGTGCCCGCCGCATGCGCGATGCGCAGCGGCAGGGTCTGCGCGCGTCCGTGCGCTTGAGCCTGTGCGGGCTGGCTATCTCACTGGGTCTGGCCAGCCTTGCGATGCCGGGTTTCGCGCTGGCCGCCTCCCCCGCCGCCGGCATTGCGACCGACACCGCCGCACAGAACCTCGGCAACACGCTCGGCCCTGGCGCCATCGTTATCCCCGGCAACAACGCTGCGGGTGGCGTGGCCCCGAACATGCCCAACGTCGTTCACCCGGTCACGACCGCCAGCGTCAATCCGAACGTCGCAAACACCGGGGTTGCCACGGCTAACGCGCAAACGCCGCAGACCGCTGCCCCTCAGAATTCCCAGTTCCAGAACACCGACGCCATTCGTCAGACCGCCGAACGTTTCCTGCGCGAGCAGACGACCGGGTTGCCCGGGCGAGTGGCGATCACCGTCGGCGATGCGGTCTCGGACCGCATGCCCGCGTGCCCGGTGCTCGAGCCGTTCCTGCCGCCCGGCGCGCGCCTGTGGGGCTCGACGACGGTCGGCGTGCGCTGCTCGGGCGAGCGGCCGTGGACGCTGTATCTGCAAGCCCGCGTGAGCATCAACGCCACGTATTTCGTTGCCGCGCGCCAGATCAATCCGGGCGAGACCCTCGGCCCCAACGATCTGTCGCCGCGCCAGGGCGATCTCACGCTGCTGCCGCGCACGGTCGCCACGGATGCCGGTCAGATCGTTGGCACCGTGGCGGTGAACCGCATCACGTCGGGACTGCCGATCCGCTCCGATTTGCTGCGCAGCGCAATTGCCGTTCAGCAAGGTCAAACCGTCCGCGTGGTTTCGCGTGGCTCAGGATTTGAAGTCAGCACCGAGGGCCAGGTGCTCTCGCGGGCCAGCGCAGGCGACCCGGTTCAGGTGCGCACCCGCGCCGGACAGGTCGTCAGCGGCACGGTCAAGACAGGAAAAGGCGGCAACGTCGAGGTCGAAGTTGCGCTTTGAGTAAGCACTTACTACGATTACGTATTCGCTGAAATCACCCGGGCACTTGAACTGGTAACAGGATGTTACTTGCCTAAAGTTATGGCGGATAATGCCGTTACACAGGCAGGTTTCTGGGGAAAGCACATGAAAATCGAACCACCCGCCAATCCGTTGACTGGCGTCGGCGCGAACAAGGCGACGACTGATCGGGCGACCACCGGCACTGTGAATGCCGATGGCTCGGCCGCGCCTGTGGCGAGCGCTGGCAGCGATGCGAGCGTGAGCACGAGCGCACTGTCGTCGGAAATGCGCGCCTTGCAGGCAGCGTTGGCTCAGACGGGCTCGGCAGATATCGATGTTTCCAAGGTCGCCGCGATCAAAGACGCGATTGCCAAGGGCCAGCTCACTATTGATCCCTCCAAGATTGCAGACGGTCTCATTGCGACCGCGCGCGATCTGCTTTCCACGCAATCGAAGTCATGACCACCGATGCCCTGCTGAACGCCCTGTCTGCCGAGACGACCGCCATTGGCGCGTTTTCGGCGTTGCTTGGCGAAGAACAGCAGGCATTGGTCAGCGGCACGCTCGACGTGCTGCCGGAGCTGACCGAGCGCAAGACGCGCGCGGTGGCAGACCTCGCGACACTCGGTCGCGAGCGCGATGCGCAACTGGAAGCCCTAGGCTATACGCCTGACGAGGCCGGCGCCACCGCCGCTGCCGCAACCGACGCCCGCATCGACACCGCCTGGAAAGCGCTGCTTGCCGCCGCGCTCGACGCCAAGCGCGCCAACGACACGAACGGTGTACTGATCAACACGCGTCTGACTTACACGCAGCAAGCCCTGAACGTACTGTACGGCCCGGAGAAGAACGCGCCGCTGTATGGTCCGGATGGCCGCACCACGCCGCGTTCGAGCGGTGGCAGCGTTACCGCCTGACGGCGGTTAAGGGCGTCTCGGCTGAATCAGGTACGGTCTCGCCGTTTGCCCGCATGCCCGCACGACCTAGTTCACAACGCTCCGAACACCCTCCAATGGCCTCGCAGGCTTCGCGTCGAGATAGCGAGGGTCCAACGTATTCCCCATCCTCTGTGACGTATTCAGTTCGATACGTGCAGTGCTTGGTGCCCGCCACCATGGGACCTAGCGTGGGTGTCATCCGAAAATCTCCTCCCTCGTCTCGCCGCGTCCCGGCCGGAGACACGCGGTTATCGCAGCTCTAGCGCGATTTCTTATTGAACGACGGGAAGTCGCCGCCCCGGCGCGCCGATTTCCGGCTCAAACTCGCTGCTCTCCTGATCCCAATTTAGTCGGAGGTCTTCATGAACGTCGATCATGAGTTCGTCGTCATTCCAAACACCATCAAGCAACAGGCTCGCATGCGAGCTTACGAGATCATGTTTGATATACCCGCGTTTCGCACCAACGAGCACCTTCATCCAGCAGAAGTCAACGTCGCTCGAATGAAGTTTCATTACCACCCTAGAAAGCGACTGGTCGAGTTCTTTTCCTTCCAGGAGTATCTCTGCAAATACGCCAGTCTCGCCATGACACTTGAGCAGGCCTGCGGGTCTATCATCGACGACTTTTTTGAGTCGATTGAGCCAATTCAATGTGAATTGATCGTGCAGAACGAGTTGCCAGATTGTGCAAATGTCACGATCCGTGCCTCACGAGGATGGATCGACGCAATCCACTCGCCGGCCGCCTCTTCGCCAATACCCGGGAAGAGAATTGCGCTCCTCACCTGAATTGATGCGAATGAATATTCCGGACACCATCGGTATTGTGGGCGCGCTCACCGTGGTCATGGCCTACTTCCTGAACCTTCACGGAACGCTCTCGACAGCTGGGTACAAGTATTCGGCCTTGAACTTGGGCGGGTCGCTGATGATCGTCTATTCGCTGGCCTACAACCCGAATCCCGCCTCGCTGTTGATTGAAATATTCTGGGCCTCAATCAGCGCGTATGGCCTGTACAAGTCGTACAGAAACCGAGGATCAAGATGATGCGAAGGCACGTTCTTTTGGGCACGACAGGCAGTATTGGCGCGAAAGACACGGTCAAATTGATCGAGTTGCTTAGCAAGAAGCATGAAGTACAGGTTATTGCATCCGCGCCTTCACTCGCGTTCTTCGATCTGGCCACGGCTCGTCGACGCGCGACGATTCACACGGATGAAGACGATTGGTACGTGTGGCGGCAACGCGGCGATCAGATCCTGCACATTTCGCTGAGGAATTGGGCCGATATCTTCGTCATTGCACCAACGACGGCCAACACACTCGGAAAACTGGCGTCCGGCATTTGCGACAACTTGCTCACGACAACCTGTCGGGCATGGCAAATCAGGAGTAAGCCCCTCCTGGTAGCCCCATCCATGAACAAGTTTATGTGGGAGCACCCATTAACAGACATGCATCTCGAGCGACTTCGGGCTTGGAAGATTGGCGTAATACCACCTAGAGAGAAGTGGTTGGCCGGCGGAGACTTTGGCCCCGCCGCAATGGCCACGCCAGAACATGTTGTTGCCCATGTCGAGCACGCGCTCTCTGTTCGCAAAGAGGATTAGTTCGCCGACGTCCACGCCTTCTCGCGCAGCGTCGCGCGCAGGCGGGAAATCGCCTGGCTGTGCAACTGGCAGACGCGTGACTCGCTCACTTCGAGCACCGCACCGATCTCGCGAAGGTTCAGTCCCTGCTCGTAGTACAGACTCATCAGCAACTTCTCGCGCTCGGGCAAGCGGTCGATGGCGTCGACCACCCCACCACGCAATCCCTCGTCGAGCAGCATCGTCAGCGGATCGGCGCCCGGGTCCGAACAGATCCGGTCGATGAACGGCTCTTCGTCCGCCGCTTCGAAATCTTCGTAATAGATCAGCTGACAGCCGTGCACGTCCTGCAGCATCTGCTGATACTCGGACAGCCCGATGGACATCTCGCCGGCAATCTCGCTCTCCGACGGCCCCCGGCCCAGTCGCTGCTCCAGCCGCTGCACCGCCTGTTCGATCTGACGCGCCGTCTTGCGAATCCCACGCGACGCCCAGTCCAGCTCGCGCAACTCGTCGAGCATCGCCCCGCGAATGCGCTGGCTCGCATAGGTTTCGAATTGCGCGCCCTGCGTCTCCTGATATCGGTTCGACGCATCGAGCAACCCCAGCATGCCGGCCTGAATCAGGTCTTCCAATTCCACGCTCGCCGGCAGCTTCGCCATCAATTGCAGCGCCAGACGGCGCACCAATGGCGCGTATTGGGTCAGCGTGTCGTTCGTGTCGACCTTCCCGCGCGCGGTATACATGTTTCCCTCCGCTTCCTCTCGACGCGTGCCTTGACGCTCAGACCGTGTGGGCGCTGAGCGCGCCCACATCATGCGTCAGTTCGCTGCCACGATCGGCGCCGAGCGCCGCCGGCCCTGTCTCGCGCATCGCCAACGGCCAATGCATCACCTGTGCCGCCAACTGACGATACGCCACCGCCGACGGCGCCATCGGGAACGCATCGACCACCGTGCGCGTCAGTTGCCGCGCACGCATGACCTGCCGATCCGTCGGCACATGGCCGGCCAGTTCCAGCGACACCGCCAGATAGCGGCTCGCCGTCGTTGCCAGATTACGGCACACCACACGTGCCTCCATATCTTCCGCCCGGTTCACCAACACCCGGAATTGCGCCAGCGCATAGTCGTAATGCGCCTGCTTGATCCACGAATAGGCCCCCGTGATCGATGCCGGTTCGCAACCGAGCACCACCATGACATCGTGCGCATGGGCAGCCAGCGGGCTGAGCACCGCGCCAGCGTGCGTGCAATCGATAACCACGATGTCGGGGTCGCCCGTCGTCAGCAACGGCAACGCGCGCGACGGATCGATACGTTCGGGATGACGGTGCGCCACCGGCACCAGGACCACGTTGTCGCGCGTATGAACGCGAATCGCCTCGGGCGAGACACGCCCGGCGAGCACATCATGGATATCGCCGCGCAGCGGCAAGCCGAGGGCCGGCGCCGCATGGCCGCTCTCGTCGGCCAGCACGACATCCTGACCGTGATGGGCCAGCGCACTGGCCAGATTCAGCGCCGCACTCGTCTGACCCGCTTCAGGCGCACTCCCCACCACCGCAACGATACGCGTGGTGTGGCGCGCCACCAGTCGGCGCAGCCCCTCAGCCTGATCGACTACGAGTTTAACCAAAGCAGGCCTCGCCTGAAGGTTGAGCAGGCGCGAACAGCCCGCTGTAGTTGGGATCGACTCCGCGCACCACCGCCGGCAAATCTTCCTCGGCCGGCACGAACGGCGAACCCGTCACCGGCGCAGAAAGCGCCGTATCGATCAGGAACTGCCGGTCTGCCACGTGCAGATTCTCCGGCACTCGCTGCCCCGTGGAAACGTAATGCACCGGCAAACGGTGACGAATCACCGTATCGAGCACCGAACCGAGATTGGTCGTCTCGTCGAGTTTCGTCAGGATACACCCGGCGAGATCACCGCCGCCGTCCGCACTGGCGCTGCGATAGGCATGCACCACTTCGTTGAGCGTGTCGCCATGACTCGTCGCATTGAGCAACAGCAGACGTTGCACCGGTGTCTCCGCGCCGCACAACATCGCGACCTGTTCTGGCACCGTGCGATCGCGCTGACTCATGCCCACCGTGTCAATCAGCACCATATGTTTGTTGCGCAACTCGGTCAGCGCAAGACGCAGATCCGTGGCGTCCTTCACCGCATGCACCGTCACGCCGAGAATCTTGCCGTAGATGCGCAATTGTTCATGGCCGCCGATACGATAGCTGTCGGTCGTGAGCAGTGCGAGCTTCTCGGCGCCGTGACGCATCACGCAACGCGCCGCGAGCTTGGCCGTCGTCGTGGTCTTGCCCACGCCGGTCGGCCCCATTAGCGCATACACGCCGCCCCGGTCCATCAGTTCGTCTTCGTTCGGCATGATGGGCAGGTTGCGCGTGAGCGCGCTCTTCACCCAGTCGAGCCCATTCTCGCGGTCGCTCCCTTCCGGCAGATGCTCCAGCAATGCGCGACCCAGTTGCGCCGAGAACCCGGCCGCGAGCAGCGTGCGCAGAATCTCGCCCTGTGCCGGCGAGCGGCGTTGCTTGTCGTTCCAGACCAGCCCCGCGACCTGCTCTTCGAGCAACCCGCGCATGCTCTGGAGTTCGCCCATCATGGTCTGGGCAAACGCGCTCGCCGCAGCCGCGTCATGGGGACTTACCGCCGACGTTGCAGCGACCGGCGCAGGCGCTGCCGGGCGTGGACGCGGCCGGTGCGTCGGCATGTCGCCGCCCGCGAGCGCGTCGAGATCCTCTTCCGCCAGCGCGACGATTTCCACGCCGTTGGCGACCGAGCGGTTGGACAACACGACCGCATCGGGTCCGATTTCCTCGCGAATCTGGCGCAGTGCGTCGCGGCACGTGCCCGCAAAGAATTTCCGAATCTTCACGCTTGACCTCCGATGAGTGCCGTCATTTTCACGTTCCGTGTGTCAGGCACTTCCGCATACGACAAAACCTTGAGCTGCGGCAGGCTGCGGCGCAGGAAGCGCGAGAGCAGCGAACGCAGCGGATGTTGGACCAGCAATACCGGCGGCAATCCCTGGCGCTCCTGACGCGCCACGGCTGCCTGTGTTTCGCGCAGCAACGTGTCCGCGAGGCCCGGCTCGAGACCGGTGCCTCCGCCTGCGGACAATGCCTGCGTGAGAATGCGTTCGAGATTGGCGTCGAGCCCGACCACTTCGAGGTCGCCGCTGCCCGGGAACACGCTCTGCGTGATCGCGCGGCCAAGCGCCAGGCGCACCAGCGCCGTGAGGTCGTAAGGGTCCTGCACGCGCGCGCCGTGCTCGGCAATCGTGTCGATGATCGTGCGCATGTCGCGAATCGGCACCCGCTCCTCGAGCAGGTTCTGCAACACCTTCTGCAACGTGGTGAGCGCAACGGTCTTCGGCACCAGATCTTCGATGAGCTTCGGCGCATCCTTGCCGATGCGCTCGATGAGCTGCTGCACTTCCTGACGTCCGAGCAACTCGTGCGAATGAGCGTTGATCAGGTGATTCAAATGCGTGGCGACTACGGTGCCGGCGTCGACCACCGTATAACCGTAGGCCTGCGCCTGATCGCGCTGGCCGACGTCGATCCACGTGGCCGGCAGACCGAAGGCGGGGTCGCGCGTCGGCGTGCCTTGCAGCGGCGCACTGACCTGCCCCGGATCGATGGCGAGCAGTTGGCCGGGGTACGCTTCGCCCTCGCCGATGATCACGCCCTTGAGCGTGATGCGGTACTGGTTCGGGCGCAGCTCCAGGTTGTCTCGGATGTGCACCACCGGCGCGAGGAAGCCGATTTCCTGTGCGAATTTCTTGCGAATGCCCTTGATCCGCTTGAGCAACTCGCCGTCCTGATTGCGGTCGACGAGCGGAATCAGGCGATAGCCGACTTCCAACCCCAGCGGGTCGACGAGCGCCACGTCGTCCCACGAGGCTTCGGCCACTTCGGCCGGCGCGGTCGATGCCACCGGCGTGGGACGCGTCGCCTGTTGCTTGGCCGCCTCGGCCTTGCGGAACTGCCAACGGGCGAGTGCGCCCAGACCGATCGCCAACAGCAGGAAGGCGAAGTGCGGCATGCCCGGGATCAGGCCCATCAGTCCGAGAATTGCCGCCGTGATGCCGAGCACACGCGGATTGCTGAACAGTTGCGAGACGACCTGCTGGCCAACGTCTTCGTCGGTGGCCACCCGGGAGACCACCACACCGGCGGCCGTCGAGATCACCAGGGCCGGGATCTGCGCGACGAGACCGTCACCGATGGTCAGCAGCGTGTAGTTCTTGGCGGCCAGGCCGATGTCCAGCCCGTGCTGGACCACGCCGACGATCAGCCCACCGACGATGTTGATGACCATGATGAGCAGACCGGCAACTGCGTCCCCGCGCACGAACTTCGATGCACCGTCCATCGAGCCGTAGAAGTCGGCTTCCTGCGCGATCACCGAGCGGCGCTTGCGCGCTTCCTCTTCGCCGATCAGGCCGGCGTTCAGGTCGGCGTCGATGGCCATCTGCTTGCCGGGCATGGCGTCGAGGGTAAAGCGCGCGCCCACTTCGGCGATACGCCCCGCCCCCTTCGTAATCACCATGAAGTTGATGACCACGAGGATGATGAACACCACGATACCGACGGCGTAGTTGCCCCCCACGAGGAAGTGGCCGAACGCCTCGATCACCTTGCCGGCGGCGTCCGGGCCGGTGTGGCCTTCGAGCAGCACCACGCGCGTCGACGCCACGTTCAGTGACAGTCGCAGCAGCGTGGAGAACAGCAGCACGCTCGGGAACGCCGCAAAGTCGAGCGGCTTTTGCGTGTACATGCTCACGAGCAGCACCATCACCGCCAGGGCGATGTTGAAGGTGAACAGCAGATCCAGGATGAACGGCGGCAACGGGAGGATCATCATGCCCAGAATCATGATGATCAGCACCGGCGCGGCAAGCGACTTCAGACTGCCGCCGAGGAGCATTTGCGACGAGCGCAGCAACTGGTTCGCGCGAGGGTTGAGGTTCATTCGTTACACTCGTTTCGACCCGGCGCGCCGCGGCGCGTCGAGTTCGGCCGGCACCGGCAGGTCCGACGGAACGTTCGGTTCCACGCCCCCTTCGGTACGCCAGCGGCGAAGCTGGAAGACCCACGCCAGCACTTCGGCCACGGCCGTGTACAGCGTGGCCGGGATTTCGTGGCCGATCTCGACGTGCGCATGCAGCGCGCGAGCGAGCGGCGGAGCTTCGAGAATCGGGATGTTGTGCTGCGCACCCATTTCGCGGATGCGCTGCGCCACCAGGTCGGTGCCCTTGGCCAGCACACGCGGCGCGCGCATGTTGTCCTTGTATTCGAGGGCGACGGCAAAGTGCGTCGGGTTGGTCACGATCACGTCGGCCTTGGGCACGTCCTGCATCATGCGGCGGCGTGCGGCCTGACGCTGCAACTGACGAATGTGCGCCTTGAGGTGCGGGTCGCCTTCCGACTCCTTGTTCTCCTGACGCACTTCCTCTTTGGTCATGCGCAACTTCTTGTAGTGCTGCCAGAGCTGGAACGGAATATCGATGGCCGCCACCAGCAGCAGTGACGACACGATGAACGCGCAGCACACCACGATCATCTCGCCCACATGTGGCAGGGCGGCGCGCGGCGACTGGGTCATCAGGCCCATCACGGCGTCTTTGTCGCGGGCGATCGCCCAGTAAGCCACCGCGCCGACGAGCACGGTCTTCGCCACCGCCTTGATCAGCTCGACCAGACCTTGCGTCGAGAACATGCGGCCCAGCCCCTTGAGCGGGTTCAGACGGCCGAAGTTGGGAGCGAGCGATTTGGTCGTGAAGAGCCAGCCGCCGAGCGCCATCGGGGCCGCAATGGCCGCGATCACCAGCACGCCGAGCAACGGGGCGATGGTGATGAGAGCGTCGGCGCCCGAGTGAGCGGCATAGGACAGCATGCGATGGGTGTCGAGGGCGGTGCCCGGCTCGAACGCCATGCCGTGACGCATGAGTTGCGCGAAGCCTTGCGAGATCCGGTCGGCCGTCATCCACAGGCCGGCGACCCCGGCCGCCAGCAAGGCGAACGTGGAAAGCTCGCGCGAACGCGCAACCTGCCCCTCCTCGCGCGCCTTTTCAAGACGCCGGGGAGACGCAGGTTCCGACTTTTCGAGATCGCTTTCCTCAGCCATGCCCTATCCACAGCGGGCGGACGAACCCACCCTATCGCGACCGATTATGGCCGTAACCGTCAAGTCACAAAGGGGGGAATAGAGGCGGGATTGGGCGGTATTTCGTGACGGCGGCCAAATCGGGTTGGCGCCGGGACCGGCACAGGGGCCGGAAAGCCACGCCCGCCAGGCCGGTCACCGGCTGGCGGGGCGCTCACTCAGAAGCCGAGGCTGGCGAGCAGGTCGTCGACTTGCCCCTGATCGGCCACGATGTCGGTGCGGCCTTCCTTCTTGATCTGCGGCCCGTTGAGCAGCGAGTCTTCGGCCTCTTTGCGTTTCTCGGGCGGCATGTTCTCGAGCAGCGTCTGGAGCAGGTGCTTCTCGATTTCCTGCACGACATCCATGACCTTCTTGATGACCTGACCGGTCAGATCCTGGAAGTCCTGCGCCATCATGATTTCCATCAGATGGTTGTTGGTCGCGCGGGTGTCTTCGGGTACGCGACGCAGATAGGTGCGTGTCTCGAGCACGAGCTTGCGCGCATCCTCAAGTTCGAGCGGCTCGTCGAACCACTTGGCCCAGCGTTCGTCGAGGGCGTTGGCATCCGCTTCGAGACGATCCTGAAGCGGCTTGGCCAATTCGATGGCGGTGAGCGCCCGCACCGCCGCCTGCTCGGTCATGGTCGCGACGTAGTTCAGACGGTCGCGCGCATCGGGAATCGCTTCGGCAGCTTGCTCGAGTTGCTTGTCCAGACCCAGCTCACGCAGGTTGTCGCGCAACATGCGTGTCAACTGGCCGATGCGCATCAGCATGCGCTCGGCGGGGTCCGCCTCGCCGGTCACGTAAGCGCCATCGGGCTCACCCGGCCATTCAGTGCTCGCCTCGTGGGTCACGCTCAGGCCCCCGTCTTTTCCATTTTCTCGAAGATCTTGCCCAGCTTTTCATCCAGGGTCGCGGCCGTGAACGGCTTGACCACGTAACCGCTCGCCCCTGCCTGGGCAGCGGCGATGATGTTTTCCTTCTTCGCTTCGGCCGTCACCATCAGCACCGGCAGCTTCGAGAGGTTCGGATCGGCACGAATCTGCTGGAGCATGGTCAGGCCGTCCATGTTCGGCATGTTCCAGTCCGACACCACGAATTCGAAGCTACCGCCGCGCAGCTTGGCCAGCGCCGCCAGACCGTCTTCCGCTTCGTCGACATTGGAGAAGCCCAACTCCTTGAGCAGGTTTCGCACAATGCGGCGCATCGTCGGAAAATCGTCGACGACCAGGAATTTCATGTTCTTGTCTACCATCATTACTCCAATTCGGCCGGCACCCCTCGGGGGCCGGCGATATTCATGGGCAAATTCCGCCGTCACTCAGTGCCCAGAGTGTGTCCGCAAATCGTGACGAACGATACGGCGAAAAAACGCCAAAAAGCGCTTTACTATACCCGTTGGGTGCGTTCGCCAAATTTCGCGACCTGATGCAGCACTTTGCGGGCCATCTCGTGCAGCGGCACCACTTCTTCCGCGCCACCCATCGCAATGGCCTCGCGCGGCATGCCGAATACGATACAGCTCGCTTCGTCCTGCGCGAAGGTGTACGCGCCGGCCCGGCGCATCTCCACGAGACCGGCGGCACCGTCGCGCCCCATGCCCGTGAGAATCACCCCGATTGCGTTACGTCCCGCATGGACCGCTGCGGAGCGAAACAATACATCGACCGACGGCCGATGTCGATTCACCGGCGGCGCCGGGTCGAGCAAGGCGACATAGTTCGCACCGCTTCGCGAGAGCTGCAAGTGCGTGTCGCCGCCCGGCGCGATGTACGCGTGCCCCGGCAACACCCGCTCCCCATGCTCGGCTTCCTTCACCGTGATGCGGCACAGCCCGTTCAGGCGCTGCGCGAACGACTTGGTGAAGCCCGCCGGCATATGCTGGGTGATCAGAATCGCCGGCGCATCCGGCGGCATCGGCACCAGTACCTCGCGAATCGCTTCGGTTCCGCCAGTCGACGCGCCAATGATGATCAGCTTTTCCGTCGACACGAGCGGGTTGCGCAGCATCGGCGCCGCTTCGACCGGCACCGGCACCGCGCTCTTGGGCGGAGCGCTCCGTACCCGGGCGCGGGCGGCGGCCCGAATCTTGTCGGCGATCATCTCGCCGTATTCGAGCATGCCGTCGCGAATGCCCAGCCGCGGCTTGGTCACGAAGTCCACCGCGCCGAGTTCGAGCGCACGCAGCGTGACTTCCGAGCCGCGCTCGGTCAGCGACGACACCATCAACACCGGCATCGGACGCAGGCGCATGAGCTTCTCGAGGAAGTCCAGCCCGTCCATGCGCGGCATTTCGACGTCGAGCGTGAGCACGTCCGGATTGAACTGCTTGATCAGGTCGCGCGCCACGAGCGGATCGGGGGCGGTCGCCACAACGGTCATGTCCGGTTGCGCATTGATGATCTCCGTCATCAAGCTGCGCACGAGTGCGGAATCGTCCACGCACAGGACTTTGATTGGTTCGCTCAAGCCTCCTCCATTTGTCGGTTGTCAGGCCCCGGCCGAGGCTTGGCATTTCTGGCCGGTGGCGCAAAAAGTTCTACGGAGCCCCGTACTTCGCGTGCGCGCAAACGTTGCGCGTACGCCTGTTCGCGCTGAACGATGGCCGGATCGCCCCGGTCGCCCAGCTTCTTGACCATCACCCGGCCGGTACGCGGCAAAAAACACACCTTGCGCGGATGCGGTCCGAGCAGATCCTGCGCGGTCACGCGAATCTGCTCCATCTCGAGATAGCGCAACACGAAATTCGCATTGCGATCGCCGATATTCAATGTGGTCATGCCGGCCAGCACTGCGCCGCCGCCGAAGACTTTCGCCTCGAGCCGTTCGCGCCTGGCGCCAAGCTTGATCAACTCGTTGATGAGCATTTCCATGGCATACGCGCCGTAGCGCATGGACGCCGAGAGTATCCGATCGCGCTCGCTCTCGCCATCGTCCGGCAGCATGAAATGATTCATGCCGCCAATGCCGGTGACGCTGTCGCGCACACACGCCGCCACACACGAGCCCAGTACCGTCACGAGCATGATGTCCTCGGTCGTGACGTAATACTCCGACGGCAGCAACTTCACCGCCTGCGTGTTGAACGCATTGTCGAAGTAATGGTTGGTCGCGAGGGCTTCGGCCAATGGCTGGGACATATCAGGCTCCCCGTGCACTCGTGCCGGCCAGTTCGTAGACCGTCTGCCCACGCAGTCGGAACGCCCGGCTCACATAGGTGAAGTTCTCGGAATGCCCGGCGAAGAGCAACCCGTCCGGCTTGAGCAAGGGCACGAAGCGCTCGAGAATGCGCGCCTGCGTGGCCTTGTCGAAATAGATCATCACGTTGCGGCAGAAGATGACGTCGAACGGGCCGCCGATCTGCCACGACGGCGCCAGCAGATTGAGCGGCGCGAACGTCACCAGTTGCTGCAACTCCGGGCGCACCTTGATCTTGCCCGCGTTTGCGCCCGTGCCTCGCAGGAAGTGGCGGCGCAACTGCTCTTGCGTGAGCTTGCCGGTCTGCTCGCCGTTGTAGACGGCAGCCGAGGCGCGCGCGAGTACCTGCGTGTCGACATCGGTGGCCAGCACGCTCGCGTTGGGGCGCGAGCCGAGCGTGTCGACGAGCGTCATCGCGATCGAATACGGCTCTTCTCCGGTCGACGCGGCGCAGCACCACACCGAGATCGGCTTGGCGCGCTGACGCACGAAGTCGGCAAGCAGCGGGAAGTGATGCGACTCGCGGAAGAACGACGTGAGGTTCGTCGTCAGCGCGTTGGTGAACGCCTCCCACTCGCTGTCGCCCGTGTCGGCCTCGAGCATGTCGAGGTATTCGGTGAAGCTGGTCATGCCGAGCGCGCGCAAACGCCGCGCGATACGGCTGTACACCATCTCGCGCTTGTGTTCGGCCAACGCGATCCCGGCACGCTGATAGATCAGGTTCCGGATGCGGCCGAAATCGGCCAGCGAGAAGGCGAAGTCGCGCTCGCCCGACAGGGCGGCACCGCTGGCGCGCGCGAAATCCGCGCTGCGCGAGCTGCCGTCACCGTCCGCGCCGCCGTTGCCGGCGGCACCACGGCGCGAGAGCTGCGAGGTATTGCGCGAATCAGTCATGGTTTCTCACTTTGCTACGGCGTCGGTTGCGCTACGTTGTGCTCACTGCGGCGTTCAGACTCATGCCGCGCGCGCCAACGGCTTCGGCGTCGCTTCCCGGCGCGTAGCACTCATCGCGTGCACGCTCGCCCCGCCTGCGCCGTTCGTCTGGAACACCGACACGGCTTCACGCAGGTCATGCGCCTGCGACTCCAGTGCGCCGGCCGCCGCCGCAGCCTCTTCCACGAGCGCCGCGTTCTGTTGCGTCACCTCGTCCATTTGCGCTACGGCGCGGTTGACTTGCTCGATGCCGCCCGACTGTTCGGCCGATGCCGCCGAGATCTCGCCCATGATGTCGGTCACGCGTTTGACCGCCTGCACGATCTCGCCCATGGTCTGGCGCTGCTGCGCCACGAGCGTCGTGCCGTCCTGAACACGACGCGCCGAGTCTTCGATCAGCGCCTTGATTTCCTTGGCGGCCGCCGCGCTGCGTTGCGCCAGCGTGCGCACTTCACCGGCCACGACGGCAAAGCCGCGGCCTTGCTCGCCCGCACGCGCGGCTTCCACCGCTGCGTTCAACGCGAGGATGTTGGTCTGGAACGCAATGCCGTCGATCACGCCGATGATGTCGACGATCTTGCTCGAGCTGGCCGAAATGCCGTCCATCGTTTCGCCAACCTGTCCGGAGACTTCACCACCACGCGTGGCGATCTCCGAGGCGTTCACGGCAAGCTGGCTGGCCTGACGCGCGTTATCTGCGTTCTGCTTGACCGTCGCCGTGAGCTGCTCCATGGAAGAAGCCGTCTCTTCAAGCGATGCCGCCTGCTGTTCGGTACGCGCCGACAGGTCGGTGTTGCCTGCGGCGATTTCATGCGCGGCGGTCGTGATCGACTCGGTGCCCTGACGAATCTGTCCGATGGTCTCGGCGAGCGTTTGCTGCATGCGCTGCATGGCGTAGACCAGACTGCTGGTGTCGCCCGGCGCCACGTTGACGTGACCGTGCAGATCGCCGCTGGCGATGCGTTGTGCGATCTCGGCCGCGTACTCCGGCTCGCCGCCGAGACTGCGTTGCACGTTGCGAATGATCGCAACCATCGCGGTCGTGACAATCGCACCGATGACGAGCAGTGCAATGCCGAAGCGCACCAACGTGCTGTAGAACGCTTCGTCGATGTCCTGCACGTACACGCCGCTCATCATGCCCCAATCCCAGGGCGCGAAATACTTCACGAACGAGAGCTTGGCCAGACGTTGATCGCTGCCGGCCACCCGGCCGTAATAGTCGACGAAGCCGGCCCCTTTGTCCTTGGCCACGCGAGCCATCTCGACATAGAGCAGCTTGCCGTTCGAGTCCTTGTAGGTGGAGACGTCCTTGTTCACCAGATCGGCGAGCGTCGGATGCATGAGGACGGTCGGCTTCGTGTCGAAGATGACCACATAGCCACTGTCGCCGTAGCGCATGCTTTTCAGGCGAGCCATCGCCTGCTGCTTTGCCTCATCGACGGTGATCTTGCCCGCCGTTGCCTGCGCCGCGTAATCGCGCACGATCCCGTCTGCGGTGGTGACGACGTTCTCGACCGCCGAGCGCCGCTCCGACATCATCGTGCCGCGTTCATGCCAGGCAGCCCAGCCGCCGAGAATCAAAAGCCCTAGCCACATCAGCGCGAGCGCGGACCAGAGTTTTGCTTTGAGACTCAACTGCATCATGATGTGACCCTCCACCTGCTGCACGTCGCGGCGTCATGCACGCGACGGCTTTTTGTCTTACCGATTGTTGCCACTTGCCGACACGCGTCTTCCGGGGTGCGGTTCGTCAATCCCCGGGGGACGCGTGCATCGTTCCAGTAGGTTTACCGTGCTGTCCTGACGCTCGCGTTACGTGCGATCAGAAGGTTTCCCAATCGCCGCTTGCGTCGTCCGTGCCGGTGCGGGCGCTGGCCGCCGGGGCGGCAGCCGCCGGTGCCGGCTTGCGCAGCGGTGCCGATGCGGTCTTTACCGCCGGTGCCGCAGCGGCAGCGGGTGCCGCCACCTTCTTCTTCACTGCCGGACGAGCCGCCGGCGGCAGCGCCGCCAGTGCCGGGCCGGCGTGACTGGCCACCGCCTGGCTGGCATCCAGACGGAATACCGAGACGACCGACTTCAGGCGGTTGGCCTGCTCTTCCAGCGAGCCGGCAGCGGCCGCCGCTTCTTCCACGAGCGCCGCGTTCTGTTGCGTCACTTCGTCCATCTGCGTGATCGCACGGTTGACCTGTTCGATGCCGCTCGACTGTTCGGCCGATGCCGCCGAGATCTCGCCCATGATGTCGGTCACGCGTTTGACCGCCTGCACGATCTCGCCCATGGTCTGACCTTGTTGGGCCACGAGCGCCGTGCCATCCTGCACGCGACGCGCCGACTCTTCGATCAGCGCCTTGATTTCCTTCGCCGCCGCAGCGGAGCGTTGCGCCAGCGTGCGCACTTCACCGGCCACGACGGCAAAGCCACGGCCTTGCTCACCCGCACGCGCCGCTTCCACCGCTGCGTTCAACGCGAGGATGTTGGTCTGGAACGCGATGCCATCGATCACGCTGATGATGTCGACGATCTTGTTCGAGCTGGCCGAGATGCCGTCCATCGTTTCGCCAACCTGTCCGGAGACTTCACCGCCGCGCGTGGCGATTTCCGAGGCGTTCACGGCAAGCTGGCTGGCCTGGCGCGCGTTGTCGGCATTCTGGCGCACGGTCGCCGTGAGTTCCTCCATCGACGACGCCGTCTCTTCCAGCGACGCAGCCTGCTGCTCGGTACGCGCCGACAGGTCGGTGTTGCCTGCGGCGATCTGCTGCGCCGCCGACGTGATCGACTCGGTGCCCGAGCGCACTTCCGCCACCGTGCGCACCAGGCTTTCCTGCATGTGCTTCACGCCCTTGAACAGGCGTCCGGTCTCGGTGTCGTTCCACACGTCGATGCGCTGCGTGAGGTCGCCGCCGGCAATCTTCTCGAAATGTTTGATGGCGTCGTCGATCGGGCCGACGATGGCGCGCGTGAGCGTGATCTGCGTCACGATGCCGACCAGCAGGCCCACGACCAGACCGATGCCGACCATCCACATCACCATCGTGTAACGGCTCTGGGCAGCGAGGTAGCGCTCTTCGGCGTTCTTGACCTGCAAATCGGCCAGCGCCGTCATCGCTTTCGTGTAATCGCCGAACAGGCGCGGCACGTCCATCACCGTCTTGGCGTGGAAGTCGGGAATGTCGCCGGATTCGATGGCCTTGAGGGCGGGCAGAATACCGTCGTTGACCACTTTGCCGCGCGCGGCGATCACCGCATCGGCGACGCTCTTTTCGCCGTCGCTCATCGGCAACGCCGCGTAGGCCGCCCAGGCGTCGTCGGCCTTTTTGAGGTTATTGCGAACGCTCTCGATGGCCGTCTTGATTTCGGTCGGATCGGCAATGAATTCGATGCGCGAAAGGGTCACGCGCGCACTCAGTGTCGAGATCGTTGTCTGCGCGAGCGAGCGCGCCGACGCCATGTCGTTCGAGTAAATCTCCTGCAACGATGCGTTGCTTTGTCGCAGCGAAATGAGACCCACAGCGGCGCCGACAACCAGCAGCACCATGAAGAGTCCTAGCGCCAGCGTCAGCCGAGCCCGGATGGTGACATTCTTAAACATAACGACCTCTACCCCGTGAAGACCGGCCCATGGCCGGCGTACCCATCTGAATCATCGAAACGTCAAAACTCTTCCCAGTCACCCGGATCGCTCGACTTCGCCGTCGACGTTGTCTGCGTCGATCCGCCTGCCGATCCTGCCGCCGGCGCCTTGCCCCGTCGTGCTGCCAGTTGCAGCACCTGGGCGTCTTCCTGTGTGCTCGCGATGGCGGGTGCCGCCGGTGCGGGCGATTGCGGACGGCGCGTGAGAGCACGCATTGCGCCCCCGCCAGCACTGGCGCGTGCCGGTGCCGCGCCGGCTGCCGACGCGGTAGCTGACACTGCCGGTGCCGCCCCGCCCGAGCGCCGCACGGTAGACGCCGTGCGTTGCATTGCGGCACTGGGCGCCCCGGCAACCCCTGCAACCTTGACGCTATCGCCGACGCGGAACACGGAAACGGCATCGCGCAGGCGATGCGCCTGGTCTTCGAGCGAGCCGGCGGCGGCCGCCGCTTCTTCCACGAGCGCCGCGTTCTGCTGCGTGACCTCGTCCATCTGCGTCACGGCACGGTTGACCTGTTCGATGCCGCTCGACTGTTCTGCCGACGCCGCCGAGATCTCGCCCATGATGTCGGTCACGCGTTTGACCGCCTGCACGATCTCGTCCATGGTCTGACCGGCCTGCGCCACGAGCGCCGAGCCGTTTTCCACACGCCCGACCGAGTCCTCGATCAGCACCTTGATTTCCTTCGCCGCTGCGGCACTGCGTTGCGCCAGCGTGCGCACTTCGCCCGCCACGACGGCAAAGCCACGGCCTTGCTCGCCCGCGCGGGCCGCTTCCACGGCGGCGTTCAGCGCGAGAATGTTGGTCTGGAACGCAATGCCTTCGATCACGCTGATGATGTCGACGATCTTGTGCGAGCTTGTCGAGATGCCGTCCATCGTGTCGACCACGTTGCCGACCACCTGACCGCCGCGCGCCGCAATTTCCGACGCGTTCACCGCCATCGCGCTCGCCTGCCGGGCGTTGTCCGCGTTCTGCTTGACCGTAGCCGTCAGTTGTTCCATCGACGAAGCGGTCTGCTCCAGCGACGCGGCCTGTTGCTCCGTGCGGGCCGACAGATCGGTGTTGCCTGCGGCGATTTCACGCGAGGCCACGTTGATCGATTCGATCCCTTCGCGCACGTCGGAGACGATCGACAGCAGGCTGTTCTTCATCACCGTGAGGCCGAACAGCAACTGTCCGATCTCGTCGCGCCCCGTGCTTTGCGCCGTGCCGGTCAGATCGCCCGCCGCGATCTGCTTGGACATCGACAGCGCAACGCGCAGCGGATGGTTGATCGCCCGGCGCAGAATGCTGCCAAGGACGAACAGCACAACAATGCCGCCGAGCACCGCCACGATCGTGGCGCCGCGCACGAGCGTGTGTTCCTTTTGTGCCTGCTGGTACAAATCGGTCGCCTGCGTGAGTTCGAGCCGCGTGAGCACATTCAGCTCGTCGCGCATCGGACCGTAGGCAGGCTTCACCTTCTCGAGATACGTCTGTTGTGCGCCTTCCGCCGAGCCGACCTTGAGCATCTCGACCGTCTGTTGCAAACCGTCGGTCGTGAAGCGCTGGCGAATCACGTTGAAGCGTTCCGCCTGCGCCTGCGTCGCCGGATCGACCGACTTCATGTACGCCGCCCACTGGCGATTGATCTCATCGAGGCTGCCCGCGATTTCATCGCCCGCGCGCTTCATTGCGTCGAGGTTCGGGCTGCCCACCGCTTCGGCCACGAGCAGCACATCGCGGTCGAGCTTCTGCCCGATCACGCCCAGCGTGCTGACCGGCACCATGCCGTTCTGATACACCCGCAACAGCTTCTGATTGCTGCTCGACACGCCCCACAAGCCCAGCCCGCCGACCACGGCCAGCAGGATCGCGCCGAGCACGATGATGCCGCTCAGCCGCGCGCGCAGCGTGTCGAGCCGGACCTTGCGCGCCAGCGCCGCGATGCCGCCACGCTCGACCTGACCGCCGCGAATGCGCAGATTGCCCGCCTGTCCGTTGCGAAAGCGTGCGTAGATGTCTTCCGCTTGCGTCACAGCCCCCGAAGCCGGACGCACGCGCACCGACGTGTAGCCCACCACCGCGCCGTTTTCCAGCGTCGGCGTCACCGTTGCCAGCACCCAGTAGTAGTCGCCGTTCTTGCGACGATTCTTGACCAGCCCGGTCCACGTATCGCCGCGCTGGATCGTCTCCCACAGATCGCCGAACGCCTCCGACGGCATGTCCGGATGGCGCACGATGTTGTGCGGCGCGCCCAGCAGTTCCTCACGCGAATAGCCACTCACCTCGACGAAGGCGGGATTGGCATACGTGATCCGCCCCTTGAGATCCGTCCGTGAGATCAGGTACTGATGCTCGCCGATGACGAATTCGTTCTGGGTGACGGGCTGGTTATCGCGCACGTGCTCGGTCTCCGTGGACTGTGGTGGATGGGTTATGGTCTGTGGGGTGAGGCTGCGGGTGTCTCGGCCCGCCGTTCACATCAGCGCTATCGGTCCTGTGTTTGGCGTCCCGTCTGCGCTCACTCAGCTCGCCAGACGCTCGATGAGCGCCATGTCGTCGCTGGTCATGAGCTTCTCGATATCCATCAGGATCAGCATGCGGCCCTCGACCGTGCCCAGACCCGTGATGTACTCGGTCGCCAGTTGTGCGCCGAACTCCGGTGCCGGCTTGATTTCGCCACGTGCGAGCGTGAGCACGTCGGACACGCCGTCGACCACCATGCCGACCACGCGACCTGCCACGTTCAGAATGATCACGACCGTCTGCGTGTCGTACTCGACGCGGCCCAGACGGAACTTGATGCGCATGTCCACGATCGGCACGATGATGCCGCGCAGGTTGATCACGCCCTTGATGAAGTCCGGCGCGTTGGCGATGCGGGTGACGGCGTCGTAACCGCGAATCTCCTGCACCTTCAGGATGTCGATACCGTATTCCTCTTCACCGAGCGTGAAGACCAGAAATTCCTGACCGTCGCCATCGGTCTGCATGGCGCCGCCCTGGCGCGACACGGCATGCTCTTGCGAAAGGTTGTCCATCTAACGCGTCTCCGACTTCAGTTGAAGATGGTGGCCGACGCCGAGCGCTGACCGCGCTGAAGCGCCGCCACATCGACGATCAAGGCCACACTGCCGTCACCCATGATGGTGGCGGCGGAAATACCGTGAATACGGCGGTAATTGGTTTCGAGGTTCTTCACCACGACTTGCTGCTGGCCCACCAACTCGTCCACCAGCAACGCAAAGCGGCGGCCTTCGGCCTGAAGGATCACGATGATGCCCTGCGTGGGGTCGAGACGCGCGTCCGGCACGTCGAACGCGCGGTACAGCTCCACGAGCGGCAGGTATTCGCCGCGCACCAGCACGACCTGACCTTCGCCGGTCACCGCGCGAATGTCGTCGCGACGCGGTTGCAGCGACTCCATCACGAAGTTCAGCGGCAGGATGAAGATCTCGGGGCCGACCTTGACGGACATGCCGTCGAGAATCGCGAGCGTGAGCGGCAGCACGATACGGATCGTGGTGCCCTTGCCGCGCGTGGACAGAATCTCCACGTGACCACCCATCTGCTGGATGTTTCGCTTGACGACGTCCATGCCCACGCCACGGCCCGACACGTCGGTCACCGCTTCTGCCGTGGAGAAACCCGGCGCGAAGATCAGTTGCCAGACTTCTTCGTCGGCCATCGAGTCGGACACATTCATGCCCTGCTGCTGCGCCTTGGCGAGAATCTTTTCGCGACGCAGGCCCGCGCCGTCGTCGCTTACCTCGATCACGATGTTGCCGCCCTGATGCGCGGCAGACAGCACCAGTTGGCCGACCGGGTCCTTGCCCGAGGCCAGACGCGCCTCCGAGGTTTCGATGCCGTGGTCCAGACTGTTGCGCACGAGGTGTGTGAGCGGATCGATGATGCGCTCGATCAGGCTCTTGTCGAGTTCGGTCGCCTGACCGAACGTAACGAGTTCGATTTGCTTGCCCAGCTTGCCGGCGAGATCGCGCACCAGACGCGGGAAGCGCGAGAACACGTAGTCCATCGGCATCATGCGGATGGACATCACGGCCTCTTGCAGGTCGCGCGCGTTGCGCTCGAGCTGGCCCATGCCGTTGAACAGGCGGTCGTGCAACATCGGATCGAGGCTGCTTGCCGTTTGCGCCAGCATGGCCTGCGTGATCACCAGTTCACCGACGAGATTGATGAGCTGATCGACCTTTTCCACGCCCACGCGAATCGAGCTGTTTTCGTGGCCTGCCGCGCCGCCGGCGGGCGCCGCCGCGGCACGCTTTTCCGGCGGATGATGGGCGCCATTGCCGCCCGCGCCGGCTTGCACCACCGGGGCAGCGGGCACAACGATCTGCTCGGCTACGCTCGGCGCCGCCACCGGTGCCGGTGCGGCCGGTACTTCGATCGGGGCCGATGCGGCCGGGGCCGGCGTAAAGATTTCGGCGGTCGGTGCCGGTGCCGGCGCGGCCGCGGGAGCTTCGACCGGGGCGGCGGCAGGTGCCGCTGCTGCTGCGGCCGACGCATCCTGCACATCGATTTGCGACGGCTCGATCACGAAGCAGCACACCGCGAGGATGTCGTCGGGGCCGCAGGTGGTGTCGAGCCACAGGTGCAGCGCATCGGGTGTCGATTGACGGCCGGCGACCTGACCGAGGTTGCCCAGTTCTTCGGCGAGCAGCGACTGGTCTTTTTCGCCGACGCCGGTGAGCGTGACTTTCAGGCGCGTCTGGCCCGGCGGCACAGGGCTCGCGGGCGCACCACTCGCATCAGTGGCGCCGGCATCGGCGCTCGCCACGGGGGCAGCCGGTGCTGCGGGCGCGGGGGCTGCCGCTGCGGGCGAAACCGGTGCGGCAGAGGCCGGCGCACCGCCTTCTTCCGCGGCCAGTTGCTGAAGGATCGCGCAGATACGCGTCATCGCCTCGACATCAGGTTCACTGGAGGCGCGGTAGGCATTCAACTGTTGATGCAACACGTCTTTGGTTTCCAGGAAGGTGTCGACCATCTCGGTGCGCAACTGCAATTCGCCGCGACGCGCGCGGTCCAGCAGGTTTTCCAGCAGGTGAGTGGTCTCGGTGAGCGCGGTGAAGCCGAACGTTGCGGCGCCGCCCTTGATCGAATGGGCCGCACGGAAGATCGCGTTGAGCTGCTCGTTGTCCGGCGCATTGATGTCGAGCGCGAGCAGGAGGTGCTCCATCTCAGCGAGCAACTCTTCCGCTTCATCGAAAAAGGTCTGGTAGAACTGGGTGATATCCACCGATTTCCTCGTCCTAACTTGGTTGTGCCATCGACGCCATCGTCATGCGCCTTCGCCGACGAGCGAGCCCACCACGTCGACCAATGCTTCGGGGTCGACCGGCTTGATCAGCCAGCCGCTGGCGCCCGCTTCGCGGGCTGCCGTCTTGTACGCGCCATCGACTTCCGTCGTGAGCACCAGAATGGGCGTCTGGGCAAACGCGTCGAGGTCGCGCAGTGCGCGAATGAGCGACAAACCATCCATGCCAGGCATGTGCTGGTCGGTCAGCACCAGATCGAAGCTCGCGTTCGACGCCAACGCCAGAGCTTCCTGCCCGTCGCGGGCGGTCGTCACGGCGTAGCCGGCTTCGTCGAGCGTTGCCGCCAGAATCTGACGCATCGACGCGGAATCGTCGACGGCGAGAATCGTGTTGCGAAGGGCTTGCATGCGTCTCCTCTTGTCGGTTAGCGCGCGGGGGCGCCCGGCGCCGCCGGCGGTGCCGGGGGCGTGGGCACTCCCGGCATGGCAGGCAAGGTGCCGTTGATGGCGGCATTCACCGCGTCGCTTCCTGCGCCGCGTGCGTTCGCGGCGTCGATTGTCGGTTGGTCGCCTTCGTGCTTGACCGACTGCTCTGCGCGGCGGTTGAGCACGATGATGCTGATGCGGCGATTGATCGGGTTGTACGCGTCGTCACGATCGAGCGGCACGGTCGACGCGAGGCCCACAACGCGCAACACCTTGTCGCCGTCGAGGCCTCCCGCAATCAGTTCGCGACGCGAAGCGTTCGCGCGATCGGCGGACAGTTCCCAGTTGCTATAGCTCTTGTCGCCCTGCGCATAGGCCGTGGCATCGGTGTGACCGGACAGGCTGATACGGTTGGGCACATCGTTGAGCGACTTGCCGATCTCGCGCAGGATGTCGCGCATATACGGCTGCACCTGCGCGCTCGCGTTGGCGAACATCGGCCGGTTCTGGTCGTCGACGATCTGGATGCGCAAGCCTTCGGTCGTCACGTCGATGAGCAACTGTTTGCGGAACTGCCTGAGCGTCGGGTTATTTTCGATGGCCTTCTCGATGCGCGCCTTGAGTTCGCGCAAACGCTGCGCATCGGCGCGCTCGGCCAGTTCGGTCGTGGTCGCCTGGCGCGACTTGACCTGGTCGCCGCGCGACTTCTGGCCATCGGTGCGTGTCGTGTCGGCGCCACCGCCGGGAATCACACCGCTGTTGTCTGCCGCGTTGCGTCCGCCCGTGAGCGCGACCTTCAGCGGCGTGCGGAAGTACTCGGCGATGCCCGTCAATTCCTTGCTGCTCACTGAGCTAAGCAGCCACATCAGCAGGAAGAACGCCATCATGGCCGTCATGAAGTCGGCGTAGGCAATCTTCCACGCGCCGCCGTGATGGCCGTGCGCACCGCGTGCGCGGCGCTTGACGATGATGGGCCGCTCTTCTTTCTCGCTCATTGCGCTCGCCCGTCAACGTGCCTTGACCTGTCGCACGTGCTCTTCAAGCTCGGCGAACGACGGACGTACTGTGGAATAAAGCACCTTGCGGCCGAACTCGACCGAGAGTGCCGGCGCATAGCCGTTCAGGCTGGCCAGCAGCGTGACCTTGATGCACTCGTAGAGCTTGACCGACTCGTTGATGCGGTGCTCGATGAGTTGGGCCAGCGGCGAAATGAAACCGTAAGCCAGCAAGATACCGAGGAACGTGCCCACCAGTGCCTGGGCAATCAGCGCACCCAGCACGGCAGGCGGCTGGTCGGCCGACGCCATGGTGTGCACCACCCCCATCACGGCGGCCACGATACCGAAGGCCGGCATGGCGTCGCCCGTCTTTTGCAGACAGTGCGCCGGGACTTCGCCTTCGTGACGGTAGGTTTCGATTTCGTGATCCATCAGGTTCTCGATCTCGAACGCGTTCATGTTGCCGCTGACCATCAGGCGCAGGTAGTCGGTGAGGAACTCCATGATGCGCGGCTCGCCGAGAATGCGCGGGTATTGCGAGAACACCGGGCTCGATGCCGGATCTTCCACGTCCCCTTCGATGGCGAGCATGCCGTCCTTGCGCGCCTTCGCGAGCAGCACGTACAGGAGCGCCATCAGCTCCATGTACAGCTCTTTGGTGTATTTCGAGCCCTTGAACAGCATCGGCAGCGCTTTCATCGTCGCCTTGATCGCCTTGCTGTTGTTGCCCACCACGAACGAGCCCACGCCCGCGCCACCGATGATCAGCAGCTCGGTCGGCTGAAACAGCGCGCCCAAGTGGCCTCCGCCGATGACGAAGCCGCCAAAGACCGATGCCAGAACGATGATGTAACCAATGACGACAAGCACTGCCGGATACCTCTCGCAAAAATACGTCTACGGAAAATTGTCCTTCCTGTTCAGAGGGCTTAACGGCAGACACGCAGGGAAACTGTAGGGGGCGCGACCTCGTGAAATAGGCTCGTTTAGGCGGCTAATGGGGAAATATCCGTGCCAGGCACAGGCGACGCCACGGCCGGCGCCAGATCGGCGGCGTGCGCGTGTTTCGCTTTCCGGGTCTTGCCGGCGCGCGACGGCGGTTGGCACAGCCCGCAAACGTACTGACCATGCGGCTCGTGCGCGTGCGTGACGAAATGGCCGCCGCATCGCGTGCACGGCGTCATTTGCAACATCTTGCTGTCGAAGAAGCGAACGAGCGTCCACGCACGCGTAAACCCGAGCACCGCTTCCCAGCCGTGCAACTCCACATGCTCCAGATACAACCGATACGCCTTGATGATGGCCTCGATGCCCTGGCATCCGCCGTACTGCACCAGATGACGGTAGATGTTGTGGAAAAGCGACGAGTGAATGTTCGGCAGCCACGTCACGAACCAATCGGTCGAGAACGGCAGCATGCCCTTGGGCGGGGACGCCCCTTTGAGCTCTTTGTAGAGTTTGATGAGCCGGTCGCGGCTCAGGCTCGTTTCCGCTTCCAACAATTGGAGGCGGGCGCCGAGTTCGATCAGTTCGATGGCCAGTTGAATCTCACGGGCCTCGAGGACGACGCTTTTGGTACGCATATACAGGCTTCCTGGCAAGTCACGCAAAGCGCCGCCCCTCGGGACGGCGCCGCGCGCGTCGCGTGTGTCGTGCGCTCAGCCGATCTGCTCGACGGGTTGCCCCGCCAGCAGAATCGATGCGTGCGACTGCTGCATACCCACGTCTTTGGCCCCATGCGTAAGGGTCGACAGAATCACGTGGTCGTCGAATCGAAATCGGCACAGCAACTGGTTCGACCCCGCAAACTTGACGAGTTGAGCCAGTGTGAGACTGCCGAGCACGTCGGCAAGCTGGTCGCTGATGCCCAGGCGAAACATCGCCGCCGCGCGATCCTCTCGGATCAGGCGTTGTGCCAGGACAAGGTAGGAGAGATTCAACTCACGAATCTCATTCAGTGTTTCGCTGTTTCGCATGCGGCCCCCCGGCGCAATGGATGAATCTGGCGGTACTACTGTCTATTCCCCCGCATTGTGGACAAGGGCGAAAGATAAAGAAATCGGAGAAAAACTACGTGGGATGGCGAGAAAAGCGGAAGTTTTTTGTAGGAGTTTTTCCTACATGAGGGGCGCGAGCGGCCCCAACGATGCGCTCGGGGAGAACGATCGGTGTCGAACGGGTGACAGCTTCATGAAAGTGTCACGAAGCTGCGCTTTACTACTTGACTGTATTTCGGCGGGGTTTTGCCGAACTTTAGCGATCCTTGCAAAAAATTTCAGGGGGACTTTGCAAAGGGGCGCTGGATCGTACTTTGCCAATCGAGCGGGCACAGGAACAGAGCAATTACAAACTGTTACAGATGTAGTGCCGCGCGCCGAATTTCAGGTTTGGAAGGAAAGTTCGGACATCGGTTCCCGCGAGATGACCGATGACGGCATCGTTTCGCCTTACCTCGTCTTACGTCCCTTTCCCGTGTTGCGGATTTGAGACGCCTGGTGACGCCGGGTGTTCCCGTTTGCGCACATTGACGCGGCGTTGAACAGAATCACACCGTCCCGGCCGCGGGAGGTGCCGCCGGCTTCGCCCGGCGAATCAGCACCGTGTGGAAACACCACGACAGCGCACCGCACACCGCCATGACGGCCGCCATTGGCACCGCCGAGTTGGCGTGCATCAACCCCACCGCCGCGCCAGCGCTCGCCGCGGCGAGAAATTGCAACGCACCGAGTAGCGCCGAGGCGGCGCCCGCACGCTGATGCTGGCGGTTCAGGGCTTCGGCCACGGCGTTCGGCTGGGAGAAGCCTAGACTCGTGACATAGGCGAAAAGCGGCACCATCAGCCCGATCAGGCCGCCCAGTTGCAGCGCCGCCACCGCCAGCATCAACAACCCGAGAATGGCGACCAGATTGTTGGTACGGCGCAATACGTCGGCCGGACGACGTTTGCGCAGCAAATGCGCATTGATCTGTGAGCCACCGATGATGCCGCAGGCATTCAGCCCGAAGAGCCAGCCGTAGTGCGCCGGATCGACGCCGTACAGATTGATGAATACGAAGGGCGAACCCGTGATGTAGGCGAACATGCCGGCTTGCGAGACGCCCCCCGCGAGCGCGTTCCCCATGAACTCGCGGTCGCGCAACAGCGCGCCGTAGTTATGCCAGGCGGTGGAGAGCCAGTTGCGGACCTGTCTGGCGGCCGCACGCGTCTCTGGCAACCAGTAGACGGACATCGCAAAGCAGGCCGCGCCGAAGACCGTCAGGCCCCAGAAGATCCAGCGCCAGCCCACGAACAACAACACTTGACCGCCGATGAGCGGGGCAAGGATCGGCGCGGCGCCCATGATGAGCGTCATGCGGGAGAGCACGCGGGCCACCGTGTTCGTGTCGAACAGGTCGCGCGCCATGGCACGCGCAATGACGAAGCACGCGCAGCCGCCCACGGCCTGAATGAAACGACAGACGATCAGCGTCTCGATGTTGGTCGCGAGCGCGCAACCTGCCGATGCGAGCGTGTAGAGGGCGAGACCGGCATACAACGGGCGCTTGCGTCCATAACGATCGGCCAGCGGGCCATGCAGCAACTGACCCAGCCCCAGTCCGATGAAGAACGCTGCCAGTGAGAACTGCGCTGCCGCGTCCGTGGTGTTCAGCTCGCGCGCAATGGCAGGTAGCGCGGGCAAATACATGTCGATCGACAGCGAGCCGATGGCCGACAGAATGCCGAGAACGAAAACGGTACGGAAGGTGTGGGCAGGCATGGTGAGGATCTAGGGTAATCCCGAATGATACGGCATTGCCCCCGGACCCGCTCAAAAAATAAGCAGCGGCTCGCCGCTTGCGCGAGCCCTGCCCCTATCGTTTATCGCTGCCCACGCGTTCGCTGCCCGGACGCTCAGGCCGTCTTCGCCTCGGACAACCCGAGCGTTTCGACCATCTTTTCGCGCATGATGAACTTTTGCACCTTGCCCGTGACCGTCATCGGCATCTCGTCGACGAAGCGGATGTAGCGCGGGATCTTGTAATGGGCGATCTGATCTTTGCAGAAGTCGCGGATGTCGTCTTCCGTCGCGCTCTGGCCTGGCTTCAGGACGATCCAGGCACAGACTTCCTCGCCGTACTTGGCGTCCGGCACGCCGAACACCTGCACGGCCTGTACCTTCGGGTGACGGAACAGAAATTCCTCGATCTCGCGCGGGTAGATATTCTCGCCGCCGCGAATGAGCATGTCCTTCACCCGGCCAACGATATTGCAGTAGCCGTCTTCGTCGATCGTGGCGAGGTCACCCGTGTGCATCCAGCCATCGCGGATCGCCTCACGGGTGCGGGGTTCGTCGTCCCAATAGCCCAGCATCACTGAATAGCCCTTCGTGCAAAGTTCGCCCTTCTCGCCCACCGGCACGATCTCGCCCGCCGCGTCGACGAGCTTCACTTCGAGGTGCGGCTGCACGCGCCCCACGGTCGTCACACGCTTCTCCAGCGGATCGGTCGTGGTGGTCTGGAACGACACCGGGCTCGTCTCCGTCATGCCGTAGGCGATCGTCACCTCGCTCATGTGCATTTCGCTGATCACGCGCTTCATCGTCTCGATAGGGCACGGCGAGCCCGCCATGATCCCCGTGCGCAAGGTGTCGAAGTGGTAGTTGCCGAAATCCGGATGGTCGAGTTGCGCGATGAACATCGTTGGCACGCCATGTAGCGCCGTGCAGCTTTCTTCCGAGACGGCGGCCATCGTGGCCTTCGGATCGAAGGCCTCGCCCGGGAACACCATCGTCGCGCCCGTCGAGACGCAGGCCAGCACCGCCAGCACCATGCCGAAGCAGTGATAGAACGGCACGGGAATGCACAGGCTGTCGTGCTCGGAGAAGCGCATCGCCATGGCGATGAAGCGGCCGTTGTTGACGATGTTGTGATGGGTCAGCGTGGCGCCCTTCGGGCTGCCCGTCGTGCCGCTCGTGAACTGGACGTTGATGGCATCGAAGCAATCGAGCGCACCGGAAATCTCGCGCAGTTTGACGAGATCGGCGTCGGCACCGAGCGTCACCACGTCGCTGTAGTTCATCATGCCCGGCGTGATGCCGGTGCCCATGCGGATGATCGTGCGCAGCGAAGGCAGCTTCTCCGCCTTCAGTTGACCAGGCGTACACGTGGCCAGCTCGGGCGCGAGCACATTGAGCATCTCGAGGTAGCGCGACGTCTTGAACGACTCCGCCGCGACCAGCGCCTTGCAGCCGACCTTGTTGATGGCGTATTCGAGTTCGGCGAGCCGGTACGCCGGATTGATGTTCACGAGAATCAGGCCAACTCGCGCGGTCGCGAACTGCGTGACCAGCCATTCGACACGGTTCGGCGACCAGATGCCCACGCGGTCGCCCTGCTTCAGCCCCAGCGAAATCAGTCCGGCGGCAAAGGTGTCTACATGCGCGATGAATTCGCGCCACGTCCAGTCCACGCCCTGCTCGCGAAACACCACCGCCTGTCGCTCGGGAAACTTCGCCGCCGTCTCGGCAAGCAGACCGAACACCGTCAACGTCGAAAGCGGTACGGTGGTATCACCCTTCACATACGACAGTCCATTACGAGGTACAACGCCCGCACCTTCCCGGCTTTCCATGCTTTTGTCTCCTGAAGCAATGCTGAAGTGGCGAAATGCTGTCGCGCGGCACTAACGAGTGAATGGCTCGCCTGTCGTTGTCGCGAACGATGGCGAGCGTCTCTTCATAACAATAGCGCGTCACGCTGGGTTGACGTTTACGTTAACGTAATTTGTATGGCGCAACGAGTGGGGATGGCCCTGAGTCGGCATGCTTCGGGCGTCTGCAATGAAGGGGGCTCGATTCAACAGACAAAACAAAAGCCCCACGCACTTGCATGCATGGGGCTTTCTGTCGTTACACGGCGACGGACGTCCTGAGGACGACGATCACTGCGCGACGACTGGCAGGGTCGGTTAGGCCGGCGAAAATGCCGTCGCAACCGACTTGCCGATTTACTTCGCCTTGCGGAACTTCTGGATCGCAGCGAGTTGAGCGATCGCTTCGGCCAGTTCGGCCTGGGCAGTCGCGTACTCGATGTTCGAATCCTTGTTCGTCAACGCTTCTTCGGCGCGGCGCTTGGCATCGGCAGCCTTCGCCTCGTCAAGATCCTTGCCGCGAATGGCGGTGTCGGCGAGCACGGTGACCGTGCCCGGTTGCACTTCGAGAATGCCGCCGGCCACGAAGACGAAGTCCTCGTTACCTGCTTCGTCCTCGATTCGCACCGCGCCCGGCTTGATACGCGTGATCAGCGGCGTGTGGCCGGGCAGAATGCCCAGCTCGCCGGCTTCGCCGGGCAGCGCCACAAAGCGTGCCTTACCCGAGAAGATCTGCTCTTCCGCGCTGACGACGTCTACGTGAATGGTTGCCATAATCGCTCCCGTTGAGTGTGATGAAGCGGCAGGCGCGCCAGTCCGGACGTTGCCGTCCTCGCTCCGCTACCCCGCCCCGCAACAGTCACCTGCCGGCGTGCGGTGGCGTCTCTTGCGAGACCCCGCCGTCGCCCGGCACTCAACCGTTTACTGCATCTTCTTGGCTTTTTCGAACGCTTCGTCGATCGTGCCAACCATGTAGAACGCCTGTTCCGGCAGGTGGTCACATTCGCCGTCGACGATCATCTTGAAGCCGCGGATCGTTTCCTTGAGCGGAACGTACTTGCCCGGCGAACCCGTGAACACTTCGGCCACGTGGAACGGCTGCGACAGGAAACGCTGGATCTTACGCGCACGGGCCACGGCGAGCTTGTCGTCCGGCGACAGTTCGTCCATACCCAGAATCGCGATAATGTCGCGCAGTTCCTTGTAACGCTGCAGCGTCGATTGCACGCGACGGGTCACCGTGTAGTGCTCTTCGCCAATCACGTTCGGGTCGATCTGACGCGAGGTCGAGTCGAGTGCATCCACGGCCGGGTAGATACCCAGCGACGCGATGTCACGCGAGAGCACGACGGTGGCGTCCAAGTGACCGAAGGTGGTTGCCGGCGACGGGTCGGTCAAGTCATCGGCAGGCACGTACACGGCTTGCACCGACGTGATCGAGCCAGTCTTGGTCGACGTAATACGCTCTTGCAGCTTGCCCATTTCTTCAGCCAGCGTCGGCTGATAGCCCACGGCCGACGGCATACGGCCGAGCAGTGCCGACACTTCGGTACCGGCCAGCGTGAAACGGTAGATGTTGTCCACGAAGAACAGCACGTCGCGACCTTCGTCACGGAAGTGCTCGGCCATCGTCAGACCGGTCAGCGCGACGCGCAGACGGTTGCCCGGCGGCTCGTTCATCTGGCCGTACACCAGCGCGACCTTGTCCAGAACGTTCGAGTCCTTCATTTCGTGGTAGAAGTCGTTCCCTTCACGGGTACGCTCGCCCACGCCGGCAAACACCGAATAACCGCCGTGTGCCTTGGCGATGTTATTGATGAGTTCCATCATGTTCACGGTCTTGCCCACACCGGCGCCACCGAACAGACCCACCTTGCCGCCCTTGGCGAACGGGCAGATCAAATCGATAACCTTGATACCGGTTTCGAGCAGTTCCGTCGACGGCGACAGCTCGTCGAATGCCGGAGCCTTCTGGTGAATCGAACGGGTGTGATCCTTGGCGATCGGACCGGCTTCGTCGATCGGACGGCCAAGCACGTCCATGATGCGACCCAGCGTTGCCGGACCCACCGGCACCGTGATCGGCAGACCGGTGTTTTGCACCGTCATACCGCGGCGCAGGCCTTCGGAGGAACCCAGACAGATGGTACGGACCACGCCGTCGCCCAGCTGCTGCTGGACTTCGAGCGTCAGTTCCGAACCTTCCATGGTGAGCGCGTCGTAGATCTTCGGCATGCTGTCGCGCGGGAATTCCACGTCGATAACGGCGCCGATGCACTGTACGATTTTGCCTTCAATCAAAGCAGTACTCATCGCTTTTCCTTTAGATACTCAAATTCATTTCGCCTTACGGCGCATCGGCCCGTGCCACCGCTTACACTGCGGCGGCGCCACCCACGATTTCGGACAGTTCCTTCGTAATCGCTGCTTGACGGCCCTTGTTGTAGACCATCTGCAATTCACCGATCACGGTCTTTGCATTGTCCGAAGCGGCCTTCATGGCCACCATGCGGGCGGACTGTTCCGACGCCATGTTCTCAGCGACTGCCTGATACACGACAGCTTCGACGTAACGCACCAGCAGGGCATCGACGACCGTCTTTGCATCCGGTTCGTAGATGTAGTCCCACGAATGCTGTGCCGGCACTGCGCTCGCGTCTTCCGACTCGCCCTCGAACTTCTCGGGCAGCGGCAGCAGTTGTTCGACCACAGCTTCCTGCTTCATCGTGTTGACGAAGCGGTTATAAGCCAGGTACACGGCGTCGAGCTTGCCTTCGGCATACGCGTCGAGCTGAACCTTCACCACACCGATCAGCTTGTCCAGGTGCGGCGTGTCGCCCAGTTGCACGGCATGCGAAACCACCTTGGCGCCGATACGGTTCAGGAAACCGAAACCCTTACCGCCGATGGCGGTGGCTTCGACCTTCAGACCTTGCGCTTCGATGGCCTTCAACTTGTTCACCACGGCACGCAGCACGTTGGTGTTCAAGCCGCCGCACAAGCCCTTGTCCGTCGTCACCACGATGACGCCGGCGGCTTTCGCGTCGGCATGCTTCACCATGAACGGGTGGTGGTATTCCGGATTCGCCTGGCCCATATGCGCGGCGATCTGGCGTACCTTGTCAGCGTACGGCCGGGCATGACGCATGCGTTCCTGCGCCTTGCGCATCTTCGACGCGGCCACCATTTCCATGGCCTTGGTGATCTTGCGCGTGTTTTGCACGCTCTTGATCTTGCCGCGAATTTCCTTCATTCCAGCCATTGCTTACTCCTTGTCTCGGCGCGACATTCGTTGTTGCCTGAACATCGCGCCTTCCCGGGTCCGTTGAATAGTTACCGATTCAACCGGATTAGTAAGCGCCGGTCTTCTTGAAGTCCTTGATCGCAGCGTGCAGGGCGGCTTCGTCGTCCTTCGAGAGATCTTTGGTCTCTTCGATACGGCCGATGAGCGCGCCGTGGCTGGTCTTCAGAACTTCGCGCAGACCCTTTTCGAACGGCAGCACCTGAGCGATTTCGAGGTCGTCCAGATAGCCGTTGTTGGCGGCGAACAGCGAAACAGCCAGCTCCCACACTTGCAGCGGCGCGAATTGCGGCTGCTTGAGCAGTTCCGTCACGCGGCGGCCGCGCTCGAGCTGCTTGCGGGTCGCTTCGTCCAGATCCGAGGCGAACTGCGCGAAGGCAGCCAGCTCACGATACTGTGCGAGGTCGGTACGAATACCGCCCGACAACTTCTTGATGACCTTCGTCTGTGCTGCACCACCCACACGCGACACCGAGATACCGGCGTTAATTGCCGGGCGGATGCCTGCGTTGAAGAGGTCGGTTTCCAGGAAGATCTGGCCGTCGGTAATCGAGATCACGTTCGTCGGAACGAACGCGGTCACGTCGCCGGCTTGCGTTTCAATGATCGGCAGTGCCGTCAGCGAACCGCTTTGACCCTTGACGGCGCCGTTGGTGAACTTCTCGACGTACTCTTCCGAGACGCGAGCGGCACGCTCGAGCAGACGCGAGTGGAGATAGAACACGTCACCCGGGTAAGCTTCACGGCCCGGCGGGCGGCGCAGCAGCAGCGAGATCTGACGATAGGCCCAGGCTTGCTTGGTCAAGTCGTCATAAATGATCAGCGCGTCTTCGCCACGATCGCGGAAGTATTCGCCCATCGTGCAACCGGAGTACGGTGCGATGAACTGCATGGCGGCCGAATCCGAAGCGGTGGCGGTCACGATGATGGTGTATTCCATCGCGCCGTGCTCTTCGAGCTTGCGCACCACGTTCATGATCGACGACGCCTTCTGGCCGATCGCGACGTAGACGCAGGTCACGCCCTTGCCCTTCTGCGAAATGATCGTGTCGACAGCCACAGCGGTCTTACCCGTCTGACGGTCACCAATGATCAGCTCGCGCTGGCCACGGCCGATCGGCACCATGGCGTCGATAGCCTTGGTACCGGTTTGCAGCGGCTGCGACACCGACTTACGCCAAATCACGCCCGGGGCGATCTTTTCGATAGCGTCGGTTTGCTTGGCGTTGATCGGACCCTTGCCGTCGATCGGCTGGCCCAGTGCGTCAACGACGCGGCCCTTCAGTTCCGGGCCGACCGGCACTTCCAGAATGCGGCCCGTGCACTTGACGGTGTCGCCTTCCGAGATGTGCTCGTACTCGCCCAGAATCACGGCGCCGACGGAGTCGCGCTCGAGGTTCAGTGCCAGACCGAACGTATTGCCCGGGAATTCCAGCATTTCGCCCTGCATCACGTCCGACAGGCCATGGATACGGCAGATACCGTCGGTCACCGAAATCACGGTGCCTTCATTACGGACTTCGGCGCCGCTCTCGAGACCTTGAATCCGGCTCTTGATCAGTTCGCTGATTTCAGAGGGATTGAGTTGCATATGTGCTCCTGATATTCAATTCTTGCCGTCGCAGGCTATCGCGCCGGGCTCAGGCCGTCAGCGACGTCCGCATAGCTGCCAGGCGGGCGCGCACCGAAGTGTCCAGCACCTCGTCGCCAACCACCACACGCACGCCACCGATGAGCGACGGATCTACCGTCACGCTCGGGTTGAGCTTGCGGCCGAACTTGTGCTCGAGGCCCTTGACCAACGAGGTCAGTTGCTCACCTTCGAGCGGGAAGGCGCTTTCGATCGTGGCATCCGCCGAACCGGCGGCAGTGTTCTTCAACACTTCGAACTGTTCGGCGATTTCCGGCATTGCGGCCAGACGGCCGTTCTCGACCACAGCGGCGACGAAGTTGCGCACTTCGGCGTCGGTCGATTTCACGGCTGCGCTCAGCACGTCGACGACTTGCGCCGGCGTGACTTTCGGATCGTCGGCCAGATTGGCCACTTCGGGCAGCGCCGCCACTTGCGCCAGTTCGCGCACCAGCTCCGACCAGCGATTCAGGTCGCCGGACTTGGCCACGCGGAACAACGCCTCGGCATACGGACGAGCGATGGTTGCGAGTTCGGCCATGATCAGAGCTCTGCCTTGAGTTGGTTCAGCAGGTCGGCGTGTGCCTTGGCGTCAACTTCACGCTTCAGGATCTGCTCGGCGCCCTTGACAGCCAGACCGGCAACTTCTTCGCGCAGCGTTTCACGGACCTTGACGGCCTGATTCTCGGCTTCGGCTTTGGCGTTGGCGATGATACGGGCGGCTTCGGCTTGCGCCTGGGCCTTGATCTCGTCGGCCACGGCCAGTGCGCGCTTCTCGGCGTCGGCAATACGCTTCGCGCCTTCGTCGCGGGCTTCCGCGAGGGCTTGCGTGGAGCGCTTGTTGGCGGCGTCGAGTTCAGCCTTGCCCTTATCGGCAGCAGCCAGACCGTCAGCGATTTTCTTCGCGCGTTCGTCGATAGCCTTGATCAGCGGCGGCCACACGAACTTCATCGTGAACCATGCCAGGATCAGAAACACGACGGTTTGCGCGAACAGAGTTGCGTTTATGTTCACGGTGTTTCCTTTCGGTGATGCGAGTCGATTGGCAAAACAGCGCGCCCCATTGTGCCTGCTGGCTTGGGCGCGCCGTTCATGTCCAGTTGGCCGCGCGGATCAATGCGCGACCGGCCGAAAGAAACTTAAGCGAGCTTCGACAGCAGCGGGTTCGCGAACGCGAACAGCATGGCAACGCCCACGCCGATCAGGAATGCAGCGTCGATCAGGCCGGCCAGCAGGAACATCTTCGTTTGCAGCGGGTTCATCAGCTCGGGCTGACGGGCGCACGCTTCGATGTACTTACCGCCCATCAGCGCGATACCCAGACAGGCGCCGATAGCACCCAGACCGATGATGATGCCGATACCGATGGCGGTCAGACCCTGGATGTTGGCGATGAAAGCTTGCATGATTACTCCTTTTGGTTAGAGACTTGAAACTTTAAATTTGAAAAACTGAAAAACCGGGAAACCCTTAACTACCCGCAGCGACCGATCAGTGATGGTCGTGCGCCTGACCGATATACACCAGCGTGAGCATCATCATGATGAACGCCTGGAGCAACACGATCAGGATGTGGAAAATCGCCCATGCGGTGCCGGCAATGACGTGACCGACAAAACCCAGCACCGACGCATCTGCGCCAAAGCTCCAGATACCGCCCAGCAGAGCGATCAGCAGGAACACCAGTTCGCCGGCGTACATATTGCCGAACAGTCGCATACCGAGCGACACGGTCTTGGCACAGAATTCGATGAGGTTGAGCAGCAGGTTCGGAATCCACAGCAGGAAGTGGTTGCCGAACGGTGCGGTGAACAGCTCGTGCATGAAGCCGCCCGCGCCCTTGATCTTGAAGCTGTAGTACAGCATCAGGATGAGCACGCCGACAGCGATACCGAGCGTGCCGTTAAGATCGGCCGTCGGCACAATACGATGGTGCGTGATGATCGAACCCAGACCGACCCAACCGATCACCTTCGACGGCAGATCGACGGGCAGCAAGTCCAGCGAGTTCATGAGCGCGACCCAGACAAACACGGTCAACGCGAGGGGAGCGATGAAGGCACGATTGCCGTGCACGATGCTCTTCGACTGGTCTTCCACCATCTCGACGAGCATTTCGACCGCAGCCTGGAAACGACCCGGTACACCCGACGTCGCTTTGCGGGCGGCCATCCACAGCACGAAGCAGCCAAGAACGCCCATCGCGATCGACCAGAACATGGTGTCCCAGTTGATGATCGAAAAATCAACAATGCTAGTCTGCGTCGAGCTCGCGAGATTTTGCAGGTGGTGCGAAATGTACTCCGACGGGTTCGGAGCGTGGCCGGCTTCTACTGACATAGCGATCAAACACCCAATTATGAAAATCCGCACACGGTAGCGTGTCGACGCGTGAGCGGTATTCTCACCGCTACTTCAGTACCATCGCCAGCCAATAAGCTTTCAGCGTCAGTACGAAGGTGACGAGGAACGCGACCCAGTGAATTCCTGGATAACCGAACGCTACCGCCGCCAACAACGCAATCGTCGTAACTACCTTGACCGCTTCTCCCATCACCAACGAGCTGACGGAGAGGCGATCACCTGACATTCTTAACCGCAGCGCAAACAATGCGCCCGGTATCCATCCGATCATTCCGCCCAGCCATGCGGACACCGCCGCGTCTCGTGGCGATGCCGAGAGTAACCACCAGGCCAATGTCGCTATCAGCGACAGCAGTACCTGGGCTCCCACCACCCTGAATGGAGTCACACGGGATGCGCGCCCCACATCGGGACCGAACAGGCGCTCGGCCTGCGCACGCGTGAGCGGAACGATTGTTTCTTGCTCCTGCTCGTCGTCCCAAGCCTCTGTTGCTGCACGTGCCGGCGCTTGCGGTTTCGGTTCCAAGTTCGACCGTTTATCGTCGGTCATCTCGTACCCTCCCCGCCCGACTCGTGCAAAACGAATGGGCTCTTCAAGCAGATAAATCCGCGAGATTTTACGGGACATTACGAACCCCAGTCAATCGAAACACACAACAAATTCGCCGAAATTGTGCAGTGCATGCTTCGATTTGGCGCCAACTCTCATGGAGCGCGATTTTGCTCATGGTGCAGCGCGGCATTCCTGACGAACGCTGCACGATCTCTGCACCTTGACGGGGTTAGGTGCGTGATCATACCCACTTCAGGGCCATAAACCCAAGGAAAAGTGCCACCAGATAAAACGGGACGGAAAGCCAATGAAAGTGCCACCAGATCTTTCCCGATTTCGCCATGCGCAATGCAATCAGGTTGGCCAACGAACCGATCGCCAGTCCGAAGCCGCCGACAGCCACCCCGTGGGCGAGTGCCGGCCAGTTGTGGCTGTACTCGGCGAGCAGAATCGCCGCAGGGACATTGCTGATGAACTGCGACAGCACCGCGGCCCCTACGTAAGCCATCGCCGTGCCCGAGACATCCACGTGCCCCAGGGCGGCGCGCACTTCCGGCATGCCCGCCACGCCCCGGAGTACGACAAACATCAACACAAAGATCGCCAGCAACAGCCAGTCGATGCCAAGCACGGCATTGCGACGTGCGACCAGCAGCACCGCCGCCACGCCGGCGCAGGCCCATGCGGCATACCCATGGTCTGCGAGCACGACGAAGGCGACGAACAGCGCCAGAGCGATCCACAGCAGCGTCCAGCGCACGTCATGCCTCGGGCCTCGCCGCTGAAAATGCAACGCCCGCGAATCGAACGCCGCCGCGCACACCATCAACAGCACGGCCATGAGCGCAAGCGTGAGCGGCGTCATCATGAGAACGTAAGCGCCGAAGCCCATGCCGCTCTGTTGCCACAGGAAGAGGTTTTGCGGATTGCCAAGCGGCGTGAGACTCGACCCGGCATTGACGGCCAACGCCAGGAAGATGATCAGGCGTTCGATCCTCACGGGAGCAATCCGGGCGAGCGACTGTGCGAGCGGCACCACGGCAAAGAGGGCAACGTCGTTGGTGAGCAGCGTGGAGAGCGCTGCGGCAAACGTCACCATCAGCAACGCGAGACGCCGCTCCGTGCGAAACGCCCGCAACAACCGTTGCGCCAGCCAATCGAGAAAGCCGCTCTGATCGATGGCGCGCGTGAGCATCAACAATCCCGCAAGCGTGAGGATCGTGTGTCGATCGATGCGTCCGACGAGTTCGCCGACACTTGCGGGGCGAACCGCCTGCAGAACGACGAAGCCGGCGAGCAGGATCAGCAGCACGCTGTCGCCACGCACGCGCTCGTAGATCGCACGCAGCGCGTACCAGACGCGTGTCTTCGCAGGCACACCGTCCGGCGTCTGTGACGCCGCGGGCTTCGCCTGTCCTACCGGTTCACCGGTGGGTTCGTTCACGGAAAGATGATCAGGAGACCGAAATCACTCTGCGCGAATACGCGCGAGAATGCCGTCGAGCGCATCGAGACTGCCGAAATCGATCGTGAGTTGTCCGGCGCCTTTTCGGCCGACCTTGATCTTGACGTTCGATGCGAGCAAGTCCGACAACTCTTCTTCGAGACGCGTCACATCGCGCCCCCCCTCTTCCGCCGAGCGACGGCGAATGCCGTCCCCCTGAGGCTTGAGCGATGCGTTGACGATTCGCTCCGTGTCGCGCACCGACAGGCGCTTGTTGATCACCTGATTGGCCAGCGTGATCTGCGTGGCGGCATCGACGGCGAGCAGCGCACGCGCATGCCCCATGTCGAGATCGCCCGCCAGCAACATGGTCTGCACCGGCTGCGCGAGGTTGAGCAGTCGCAGCAGATTCGACACCGCACTGCGCGAACGGCCGAGCGATTCGGCCGCCTGCTCGTGGGTGTAATTGAACTCGCCCAGCAAACGCTGAATGCCCTGCGCTTCTTCCAGCGGATTCAGATCCTCGCGCTGGATGTTCTCGATGAGCGCCATGGCGGCGGCGGCTTCATCGGGCACATCGCGCACGAGCACGGGCACTTCGGACAGTCCGGCAATGCGTGCCGCACGGAAGCGGCGCTCGCCCGCGATAATTTCGTACTTCTCACCATCGACACGACGCACCAGAATCGGCTGCATCAGGCCCTGCGCGCGAATGCTCGCGGCGAGTTCCTGCAATGCGCCTTCATCCATGCGCGTGCGCGGTTGATACTTACCGGCCTGAAGACGCTCGAGCGACATCACCGACGGCGCGCCGTCGACACCCGCTTCGGTCGCGCCGTTGTGGTTATCGGCGTGCGCGCCGAGCAGCGCTTCGAGGCCGCGGCCCAGGCCCTTTTTTTTCAGTGCGTTGGTCTTGGTCGCCATGACAATGCGTTCCTGCGCGATTGCGCCTTACATAGTTTGAATGCGCGCGATCATTTCCGCGCCGAATTGCAGATACGCTTTCGCACCGCGCGACGCGGGATCGAAAACGACGCCCGGCATGCCGTAGCTCGGCGCTTCGGCGAGTCGCACATTGCGGGGGATGATCGCGTTGAAAACCTTGTCGCCGAAGTGCTCCTTGAGCTGCTCCGAGACTTGTTGCTGCAACGTGATGCGCGGATCGAACATCACGCGCAACAGCCCGATCACCTTCAGGTCGCGATTCAGATTCGCGTGCACCTGTTTGATCGTATTGACAAGATCCGACAGACCCTCCAGTGCGAAATACTCGCACTGCATCGGAATGATCACGCCGTGCGCCGCGCACAACCCGTTGAGAGTCAGCAGCGAAAGCGTCGGCGGGCAGTCGATGAGGACAAAGTCGTAGGCATCGTCGACTTTGGCAAGCGCTTGCTTGAGTCGCGTGTCGCGGTTCTCGAGCGAGACGAGCTCCACGTCCGCCCCGGCCAGTTCACGGTTGGCGGGCAGTACGTCGTAACTCCCCGACTCCGAACGCTGGCAGCTCGTTGCCACATCGGTACCGTCGACCAGGACTTCGTACACGCTCGTCTCGAGTGCGGCCTTGTCGATACCGCTGCCCATCGTCGCGTTGCCCTGAGGATCGAGGTCGACCAACAAGACCCGCTGCCCGTGCGACGCCAGTCCGGCAGCGAGGTTCACCGTGGTGGTCGTCTTGCCGACGCCGCCCTTCTGATTGGCCACGCAGAAAATTTTCGCCATGCCGATGTAGTCCTCCGAATGCTGCCGTGTTGATGCAATTGATGCAGATGATGCCGGGACGCAACCGGAAATTCGCACTCGCCGTACCGCTGGCGACTGCCGGCTTGCTGCCTGCTGACCGATACATCCCGCAAATTCGATTTTCTGAGCAAAGCTCAGTTATTGCGCTTGCCGACCGGCGTCAGAAGCACCGGTGCGCTGTGCTCAGGGGGCGCTCGCCTTTTGGGGCGTCAACACCAGCTTGTCGGTGTCGTAGCCTTGCTTACGCAACTGGGCACGCATTTGATTCAATGCATTTTCGTCGAGCGTCGGCGTGCGCGAGAGGATCCAGAGGTACTCACGGCTTGGCTCTCCGACAGCGGCAAACTGATAGTCACCGTCGAGCACGATAACCCAGTAGTTCGCCCAAAGCCAGGGAATCCAGCGCAACCAGTCGGGCGCAAAGGTGACTTTGAAGCGGGCCGTTCCCGTGCCCTGCCCGTCGGTGCGCGCCAGGCCGGCATCGCTGACCCAACTACCGTCTTCTTTACGGCACTTGTTCGTGACGTCGATCCTGCCATCCGCTCGCGCCACGTATTCTGCGGTCACGTCCGACACACATTTTCGCTCGAAGAAATTCGGGTAGCGTGCTATTTCGTACCAGGTGCCGACGTAGCGATCCTTGTCGATCTTCTGCACCGGGCGAACTCGGGTCGTCAGTGACTCCTGCCCGGATTGTGCCCAGGCAACGGCTGCCACGACCGACAGGCCGACCATGGCGGCCCCCATCCAGCGCGTTACCGTATTCATGCCGTCACCTTCACGCGGAGCAGGTGACGCTCGGCGTCGAGAAACGGGACGGTCAACGGCAGACGCTCGACGAGTTCATAGCCGGCCGGCAACGTCAGTTCGCTCTCGGCCGCCACGCCCTTCATGGCCCAGAAACTGCCGTCGGGAGCGAGCAGATTGCGCGCCAGAGTGACGAAATCGGACAATTCAGCGAAAGCACGCGAGACGATCGCGTCGAACGGTGCCGGCACTTCCTTACCGACGACAAGCGACTCGACGCGCCCGGTCACGACCGTCAGATTGGTGAGTTTGAAGGTCGCACGCGCCTGCGTGAGGAACGCGGTCTTCTTGTGAACGATGTCATTGACCGTCACCTGCCAGTCCGGGCGCACCATGGCGAGCACTACGCCGGGCAGCCCGCCGCCTGAGCCCACGTCAAGTACACGTGAAATTGGCTCATGATCGAGACGCGGCAGTATCGAGAGGGAATCGAGCAGATGCTTGACGACCATCTGCCGCGGATCGCGGATCGAGGTCATCTGGAGCGAGGCGTTCCATTTGGCCAGCAGCGCCTGAAACTCCAGCAGACGGGCCTGCTGCTCAGCATCGATGGACAAGCCCAGTTGCCGGATGCCGTCGGCCAATAGCGTCGCCAGGTCGTTGCCGCCGCCGGCGGCAGTCCTTCGCGGATCAGTCATGAGGTCTCCGCGTCAGGCTGCGTGCTGGCCGTTATCGGCGGCAGCGGCGTCGGCAGTCGTGTCCTCCGACGCGCGGCGGCGTCCGAGTCCTTTCTTGAGGTGGATCATCAGCAGCGAAATCGCCGCAGGCGTCACGCCAGAGATGCGCGATGCCTGCCCCAATGTCTCGGGTCGCTGTGCATTGAGCTTCTGACGCACTTCGATCGACAAACCCCGGACATCGTTGTAATCGATGCTGGCGGGCAGCACGGTGTTCTCGTTGGCTTCCTTGCGACCGATTTCATCCGCCTGACGGTCGATATAGCCCTGATACTTGACCGCGATTTCAATCTGTTCGCGAATCTGATGGGCTTGCAGTGCATCGTCGGACAATGGCCCTTCGGGCGCGAGACGACCGCCCTGCACTGCCATCAGCGCGTCGTACCCGACTTCCGGACGGCGCAGCAGATCGGCCAGCGAGTACTCGTGGTCGATGGCCTTGCCGAGCAGCGGCACCGCATCTTCGGCCGGGAAGGTCTTCGGATTCACCCACGTCGATTTGAGCCGTTCTGTTTCACGTGAAACAGCATCGCGCTTGCGGCAGAACGCTTCCCAACGAATATCGTCGACCACACCGAGTTCACGGCCGACTTCCGTCAGGCGCATGTCGGCGTTGTCTTCCCGCAGCGACAAGCGATACTCAGCGCGGCTGGTGAACATGCGATACGGTTCGGACACGCCCCGTGTAATCAGATCGTCGACCAGTACGCCGAGGTATGCCTGATCGCGGCGCGGGCACCACGCTTCGCGCCCCTGCACTTGCAGCGCCGCGTTGATACCGGCCAGCAACCCTTGCGCGGCAGCTTCTTCATAGCCGGTCGTACCGTTGATCTGGCCGGCGAAGAAAAGCCCGGAAATCACGCGGGTTTCGAGCGAACTGCGCAATCCGCGTGGATCGAAGTAATCGTATTCGATGGCGTAGCCCGGACGCAGGATGTAAGCATTCTCCATGCCTTTCATCGAGCGAACGAGTTCGAGTTGGACGTCGAAGGGCAGACTGGTGGAGATGCCGTTCGGGTAAAACTCGTTGGTCGTGAGGCCTTCGGGCTCAAGATAGATCTGGTGCGACGTCTTGTCGGCGAAGCGATGGATCTTATCTTCGATAGACGGGCAATAGCGTGGCCCCACTCCTTCGATGACGCCGGTGTACATCGGTGACCGGTCGAGCCCGCCACGAATGATGTCGTGCGTGCGCTCGTTGGTGTGCGTGACCCAGCACGGCACTTGGCGCGGATGCTGTTCGGGGCGACCGAGGAACGAGAAGACGGGTACCGGATCGAGGTCGCCGGGCTGTGCTTCAAGGACGGAGAAGTCGATGGAGCGACCGTCGATACGCGGCGGCGTACCCGTTTTCAACCGGCCTTGCGGCAACTTCAACTCTTTCAGACGGGCCGACAGACTGATAGCGGCCGGATCACCGGCGCGACCACCCACGTAGTTATTCAGGCCAACGTGGATCTTGCCGTCGAGGAAGGTGCCCGCGGTCAGCACAACCGCACGGGCGCGGAAACGCAGCCCGACCTGGGTCACGGCACCGACAACGCGGTTGCCTTCGACGATGAGGTCTTCCACGGCTTGCTGGAACAGCCAGAGGTTGGGCTGATTCTCCAGGCGATGGCGGATGGCCTGCTTATAAAGAAGGCGATCGGCCTGCGCGCGCGTGGCTCGAACTGCCGGGCCTTTGGACGAATTCAGGATACGAAACTGAATACCGCCCTCATCGGTCGCGGCCGCCATGGCGCCGCCCAGTGCATCGACCTCTTTGACGAGGTGGCCTTTGCCGATCCCGCCGATGGAGGGATTGCAGCTCATCTGGCCGAGCGTCTCGATGTTGTGGGTGAGCAGAAGTGTTTTACAGCCCATGCGGGCCGAGGCGAGCGCAGCCTCGGTGCCGGCATGGCCGCCACCCACCACGATCACGTCGAACTCGGTTGGATAAAGCATCGCAATTTTGCCGCGCGCGGCAAACTCTCTGGATTCGGTAATGGCGAATTATAGCGGTATTGCGGTGCATCATTTGTAACTGCCCGGTGTTTCACGTGAAACGTGAGTGGAAAACGACGATTTTGGAGACTGTTCCACGTGAAGCGTCGGGGCAATGTGGTTCTACCCAGCGATGATCTGCCGCCGCCCGTGAACCACAATCCTCGGATAAAACCCTCCCTTGGTCCGGCTGCCCGGCTACGGAAACTGCCGATCCGCTGAACGCGCTCCCTCGGAAAGTCTCTCCGTCAGGACACCGGTGATCTACGCAAGCGATTTGCCCGAGTCCACCACTACGAGATCGGTGCGCGTGTTTCACGTGGAACGCGGGTAATGGCCACCGCCGGCCCGTCGCTCCGCCGAATGGAACGCCGCTCACTAACTCTCTTCGCCGTATGTCGCCTCACCCTTCCCACCCTCTGCATGAAGCTCGCTCAGAAGGAGTATCGGCAATCTCTGCAAAGCGATTGCGCGAGTACAACCCTCACCCGTGTTTCACGTGAAACATGGGTAATGTTGCCGCTGGTCTATCAGATTGGCGGCATTGGATTCGGGTTCACTACGCAACGACCTATCCCAACACCCCTTCATCTTCCACGTCCAGCAACCGGGATCACCGCCATCCGGAGGCACTCTGCTTAAGAATCGCTCCGACGCGATATTGGCAAACTCCGCCAAATGATCCACGGCATGATGAATGCGCATGTTTCACGTGAAACGTGGATGACGATGATGCAGGAGGTGCTTCGGCTCAACGGCATCAAAGTCAGCTCACCCGACGCTCCCAGGAGAGTCGCCCGCCTTCCCCATCTCCAGTCAGCGAGCATCACCGATACCTCGACCGCCCTTCACTTTGAGGCCGCTTTGTCAGAGCATCGGCAATCTCTGCCGAGCGATTGCCCGAGCACGACTGCCGTAGGACCAACGCACGTGTTTCACGTGAAACGTCGGGGATGCCGCAAGCACCTCGGCCCAGTCCCACCGGATTCGGCTTGCATCACAGCACCTCCCGAGACATCGCCCTCCCCCTTCCATGCCTGGGGGACAAGTGAGGATCGCCGGTGCCCCAACTGCGTTTCACGTGAAACGTGATGGGATTTCCGACGCAAACAGATCGGAAACAACGTCAGACAGACAACACACCATCAGCGCTCTAGTAACGGGCGCCTCCACAACCAAAAGAGACGCCTGGAGGGATATCCCCCGATCATCGATACCGGCGCCGAACGCATCGCTTCGCTTCGGGCTAGCCATCCCCTTCCGCAAGCAACCGATCGCGCTCCAATGCACGACGTTTTACCTCGGCGATGAATCACCGATGCAGCACGTTGGAAGAACAAGGAAAGATTCACGGTGCCTGATGGACCGACGTCAAAGGGGGATGATTCAGCCGATCCTTGCGACTCGAAAGCCTGAAAGCAAATGGCCAAATTCGCGGGATGGGGCTTCGCCATGCCCTCCCCAAATCTCCACCGTTTCACGTGAAACCGGAAAACAAAAACCGGCGAATCCAGCCCAAAGCTCACCTCGACAAAACGCGTCGAAGTCGGCTTATCCACACGCCCGGGCAGTCACTGCCAAATGGCTTTCGGGAATTTGCTTTTCTGTGGATAACCTCAAACGAAATTTCCGTCAGATTTTGCGAAAAATCGCGCAACCCCTTATTGCGGCAGTGCGCCATAGATTTCGGATATCCACAACTATCCACAAGCAACTGTGAATAAGTGAGTTCGCCGACGCCGTGGATCACTCGTCAGCGTCGCCTCAAAAAAATGGGGCCGGATATCCGCGAATGCGCATCCCTTCCTCATCGCCCGTAAAGAAAAAGCCCGCCAAACTGGCGGGCCTTTCCATAACAGCAAACCTGACAAGCAACGAAACTCAGGCAGCCTTCTTCGCCAACCCCAGATACGTCTCGATGACCTTGGGATTGCTGGCCAGCTCCTGTGCGGGGCCCTCCAACGCCAGCTCACCGGTCTCGATCACGTAACCGTAATCGGCCACCTGCAACGCTGCACGCGCGTTCTGCTCGATCAGCAGCGTCGCCACCCCCGTCTTGCGCAAGTCGTTGATGATGTGGAAGATCTCCTTCACGATCAGCGGCGCGAGGCCGAGACTCGGTTCGTCGAGCATCAGCAACTGCGGCTTTGCCATCAACGCACGGCCCACCGCCAGCATCTGACGTTCCCCCCCGGAGAGCGTGCCCGCCTGTTGCACACGACGCTCCTTGAGGCGCGGGAACAGCGCATAGACCACGTCCATCTGATCCAGGAAGTTCTTCTCGCCAGCACGCTTGCGACGGTAAGCCCCCAGCAGCAGGTTGTCTTCAACGGTCATCGTCGAGAACAGCTCGCGCTTCTCCGGCACCAGACACATGCCGCGCGACACGCGCGCTTCGATGGTCAGCGCCGACATCTCGTGACCGAGATACGCCACGCTCCCACGGCTCGAGCCGTTGTGCGGCAAGGCGCCCATGATCGCGTTGAGCATGGACGACTTGCCCGCGCCGTTCGGGCCGATCACGGTCACGATCTGGCCCGCCTCGACCCGCAGATGCGCGCCATGCACCGCCTCGACTTTGCCGTATGCGACGGCGAGGTCCTTGACCTCAAGAATCGCGTCTGCCATCACTCCACTCCTCCAAGGTACGCCTCGAGCACCGCCGGGTTCTTCTGCACGTCTTCGGGCAGCCCCTCGGCGATCTTGGTGCCGAACTCCATCACCACCAGGTGATCGGTCAGATTCATCACGAAGTCCATGTCGTGCTCGACCAGCAGCACGCTCATCCCTTCGTCCTTGAGCTTTCTGAGCAGATCGCCCAGCGCCTGCTTTTCCTTGTAGCGCAGACCTGCTGCCGGCTCGTCGAGCAGCAACAGCGTCGGGTCGCACGCGAGTGCACGCGCAATTTCCAGAATCCGTTGCTGACCCAGCGCCAGACTGCCCGCTTCGTCGTACATGTGAGCCCCCAGCCCCACACGCTCGATCTGCATTTTGGCCTCATGCAGCAGCATCGCTTCTTCGTGGCGATCCAGACGCAATACGCTCGACCACACGCCCCCCTGGGGACGGCGGCGCAGCCCGTTCTTGTCACGCAGGTACGCACCAATGGCCACGTTCTCCAGCACGCTCATGTGCGGCATCAGACGCACGTGCTGGAAGGTGCGGCCAATGCCGCGCTTGACGATCTCACGCGAGGCCAGCCGATCGATGCGCTCGCCAAGGAACGAAATCTCGCCCCGGGTCGCTTGCAGCACGCCCGTCACCAGATTGAACGTCGTCGACTTGCCCGCACCGTTCGGACCGATCAGGCCCACGATCTCGCCGGCCTTGACCTCGAACGACACGTCGTTCACCGCGACCAGCCCCCCGAACTCCTTGCGAGCCTTCTCCAGCTTGAGCACCACCTCACCCACCGCCGGCTTGGCGCGATGGCCCAGCGGATCGGCTTGCTCGGGCGCCTTCGCCACACGCCGCGCCGGGAATATCTTGCCGAAGAACGGCCACACCCCGTCGCGCGCATATTGCAGCAACAGCACGAGCAACACACCGAACACGATGGTCTCGAAGTTGCCGTTGGCCCCCAGCAGCACCGGCAGAATGTTCTGCAGGTAGTCCTTGAGCACCGTCAGGATCGCCGCCCCCAGCACCGCGCCCCACACATGCGACACGCCACCGACGACCGCCATGAAGAGGTATTCGATGCCGTGGTTCAGGTTGAACGGCGTCGGGTTCACGGCACGCTGCAAGTGCGCGTACAGCCAGCCCGAGATCGACGCGAGCACGGCGGCATACACGAACACCACGACCTTCATCCACGCGGTGTTCACCCCCATGGCCTCGGCCATCACGCCACCGCCCTTGAGCGCGCGAATGGCGCGGCCAGGGCGCGAGTCGAGCAGGTTCTTGATCGACACCACCGCCAGCACCACCACGATCCAGATCAGATAGAACATCTGACGCCCGCTGGCCAGCTCGATGCCGAACAGGTTGATCGTGGGAATGTCGTTCAGGCCGTCGTACTTGCCGAGGAACTCGAGGTTGCCGAACAGGTAGTACAGCGCCAGCCCCCAGGCAATCGTGCCCAACGGCAGGAAGTGCCCGGACAGCCGCATGGTGATCGCCCCGATGACGAGCGCAGCGGCCGCGGTGATCGCCACGCCGACGATCAGGCCCAGCCACGGCGATGCGCCGTAGGCCGTGGTCAGATACGCCGTGGCATACGCGCCCAGCCCGACGAACGCGGCCTGTCCGAACGAGGTCATGCCGGCCACACCCGTGAGCAGTACAAGACCGATGGCCACAATGCTGTACAGGCCGATGTAGTTGAGCAGCGTCACCCAGTACTCAGGCAAACGCACCGGTGCAGGCAGTACCGGCAACACGGCCAGCACCACCAGGAAAATCAGGAAGTATTTGTTTTTCATTCTGTGGTCCGCCCCGGCTTATTCCTCGTCTTCTTCGACATGCTTGCTGGTAAGCGAGAGCCACAGCAGCACAGGAAGGATCAGCGTGAAGACGATGACCTCTTTGTATGCACTCGCCCAGAACGACGAATACGACTCCAGCAGACCCACCAGAATGGCCCCCAGTGCGGCGACCGGGTAGCTCACCAGACCGCCGATGATCGCGCCCACGAAGCCCTTGAGGCCGATCAGGAAGCCCGACTCGTAGTAGATGGTGGTGATCGGGGCGATCAGGATGCCGCACAACACGCCCAGCACTGCGGCCAGCGTGAAGGCCAGACGACCGGCCTGCACCGTGCCGATACCCACCAGACGCGCACCCAGCCGGTTCACGGCCGTGGCACGCAGGGCCTTGCCCGAGAGCGAGCGGTCGAAGTAGAAGTACAGCGCCAGAATCATCACGACCGAGACTCCCACCACCCACAGACTCTGGCCGGACACCATCACCGAGCCGATGTTGAAGCTCGCGTCCGAGAACGGCTGCGTGCGCGAGCCCTCGGCGCCGAACATCACCAGGCCCAGCCCGGTGAGCGCGAAGTGCACCCCGACCGAGACGATGAGCAGCAGCAGCGTGCTGGCTTCGGCCAGCGGCTGATAGGCCAGACGATAGAGCATCGGCCCCATCGGCACGACCAGCAGCAGCGTGATGGCGATCTGCACGAGCATGGGCAACGTCATCGGGGCGAGTGCCCGGACGACGAAGAACACGGCGATCGGAAAGACCAGATACTTGCCCGCAAGCACCGGCACCAGACGGCCCGCCAGCTTGCGGCGCTCGCTGTGGCGCAACACGCCAGCCGTCTCCACGACGAACGTGCATACGCCCATCGCCACGAGCAACCAGCTCGTGAGCGGAAACTTCTGGGTTTGCAGTGCCGCTAACGTGAGCGCGCCATACGACACGAACTCGCCCTGCGGAATGAAGATGACGCGGGTAACGGAGAACACCAGCACGAGCGCCAATGCCAGCAAGGCATAAATCGCACCCGTGGTGATGCCGTCCTGCGCCAGGATGGCTGCAATCGAAAGATCCATGCTCCTCTCACTTCGTTTGAGTACTTCTTGAACCGGCTGGCGAGACAGCCGGTGTGATGCACGGCGCGGCGTGCCGCCGCCCCGTTCCCCTTCACATCGATACACCTCGCACGTTCCCCGTGACGCAGCGCAGCGAATTATGAATTGTATAAATCGTTATGCATTGGTAAAACCCGGGCGACTACTGAGTCGGCGAAATCTTGTCTCCTGCCACTTCGCCGTCTGCACTGTCCCGCGTGCCGCGCCCGATCCGACGCACACCTTGTCACCCGTTCCTGCTCAAGCCTTGCTGTTCAACCCGCGCGACGCCCTGTCCTGCGGCATCGGGCGGTGGTGCCTGCCCAATTCCCTTTCCCTGCCATTGCCTACCCTCACGCGACCGGCTTGCGACGGCGACGCGGTTTGGATGGCAACGACGGCGCCTCGGCCACCACTTCGGGCGGCAGCGCCTCACGGACCACATCGAGCAACCGGTAGATGTCGGCCAGCGTTTCGCGCCCGACCTTGTCTTCCAGATAGCGATAACGTTCCTCGACCAGCGGGCCGAGTTTCTTGCACAATGCGCGGCTCGACGGCGTCAGCGACACCATCACGCGACGCTGGTCGGCGACCACACGGCGGCGCAGGATAAGGCCGGAGACCTCCATGCGCTCGAGCATGCCCGACAGGCTCGGGCTGAGAATGCAGCACTCGCGTGCGACCTGCCCGATCTCCATTTCCCCGGATTCGCTATCGTTGATGGCCCGTATGACACGCCATTGTTGTTCCGTGATGTCGTAACAATTGAGCAAGGGCCGGAACAGCCCCATCACCGCCTCACGCGACTGCAGCAACACCAGAGATAGATTGCGGTGTTCGAATTCACCCGTCATGGATTTACGCTCGAAAGGATCGCCCGGTCAGCCCCCCGGCTGTGGCGATCAGGTTGGGACAGTGCGGCCTCTCTTGTGCCGCTCGCATCGCATGTCCTGCCGTCTCTTTGCGAAGCGCGAAACTACCACGCGCTCAAAAAAAACGGGCGCGAACGCCCGTTCTTCCGCCCCGGACGACCCGACCGGGGGCAGATACCGCAGATACGACAACGGGGCATGCCTGTTGACTACAGGTGCTACAGCTCCTAAGGCAGCCCCGGCCCGTATCAGTTCGCCAATTTCCACTTGCCGTCGACGATTTGCACCATCACACGCGAGCGTTGATCCAGACCGTTATGGTCGTTCTTGCTCATATTGAAGATCCCGGCGGTGCCCGGCATGTCCTTGACGTTCTCCAGGGCTTCGCGCAGCGCGGCACGGAATTCGGGCGTGCCCGGCTTGGCCTTCTTCAATGCCGCCGGAATCGTCGCTTGCAGCAGCAGGCCACCGTCCCAGGCGTGACCGCCGAAGGTCGAGATCGAACCGGCGCCATAGGCCTTCTCGTAAGCCGCCTTATAGGCAGCAGCCGACTTCTTCACAGGATTGTCGGCAGGCAGTTGCTCGACCACGAGCAGCGGGCCGGCCGGCAGGTACGTGCCTTCGCAGTCCTTGCCGCAAACGCGCAGGAAGTCATTGTTGGCCACGCCGTGGGTCTGATACAGCTTGCCCTTGTAGCCGCGCTCCTTGAGCGTGCGCTGCGGCAGCGCTGCCGGCGTGCCCGAACCGGCGATCAGCACGGCATCCGGGTTCGAGCCCATGATCTTGAGCGCCTGGCCCGTCACCGACGTGTCGGCACGGTTGAAACGCTCGTTGGCCACGACCTTGAGCTTGTTCAGATCGGCGGCCTTCTGGAATTCCTTGTACCAGCCTTCGCCGTAAGCATCCGAGAAGCCGATGAACGCCACGGTCTTCACGCCCGTGTCGGCCATGTGCTTGGCGATGGCGGTGGCCATCAGAATGTCGTTCTGCGGGGTCTTGAATGCCCACGTGCGCTTGGCGTCGACCGGCTCGACGATGGCGGCGCCCGCGGCCATCGAAATCACCGGGGTCTGCGTCTCGGCAGCCACGTCGACCATGGCCAGCGAGTTCGGCGTGACGGTCGAACCGAGCACGGCGTCGACGTGATCTTCGCTGATCAGCTTGCGCATGTTCTTGACGGCGGTCGTGGTGTCCGTCGCGTCGTCGAGCACGATGTACTGCACGGACTGACCGCCGATGGTCTTCGGCATCAGCGCAATGGTGTTCTTCTCGGGAATGCCCAGCGAAGCCGCCGGACCGGTCGCCGACAGCGACACGCCAATCTTGACTTGAGCGTTCGCAACGCCCGCGGCCAGCATCATCGCCGATGCCATGCACAGCAACTTCAGTTTCATTTGGGTCTCCTCACAAAAATTTCGAATTCGTTTTTTTCCATTAACCGACCGCTCAGTCGGTAAATCGTCGCCCATCTTACGGGCACCTGAGCCTTCTCGTAAAGTGCGGTTTCCCCACATGTGGTTTCGACCGCATCTGGCCCCGCCCGATCTGGCCTCAGACGCGCAGGAACGCGTCGTAACCCGTCTTCACGATCAGCACGGCCAGCACGCACAGAAACATGCGCCGCACGAAGCCCACCCCGTGCTTGAGCGCGAGGCGGCTGCCCACCTGACTGCCAAGCACGTTCATGATCGCCATGCCGATGCCGACCTGCCACCAGACGTGCCCGCCCATACCGAACAGCAGCAGCGCAGCCAGATTGGTCGCCACGTTGACGATCTTCGACGACGCCGACGCGTTGACGAAATCCTGCCCGAACAACCGGACAAACAGAAAGACAAGGAAGCTGCCCGTACCGGGGCCGAAGAAACCGTCGTAGAAGCCGATGGCGCCGCCCACGGCAATGGCCATGAGGGTCACCCCTGCCCCACCCTTCACAGGGGCGTGGACCGTACCGAAATCCTTCTTGCGCAACGTGTAGACGGCCACCCCTGCGAGGACGAACGGCAACAGCTTGCGCAGCACGTCGGCGGGAATATGGGTGACGGCGTAAGCGCCACAGAACGAAAACACAAAGGCGGCGAGCGTGGCCGGCACCAGAATGGCCCAGCGAAGCTGGATCCCCCGTGCATAGCGCAACGCGGCCGACGCCGTTCCCCAGATACCGGCCATCTTGTTGGTACCGAACAGCACCGGCGGCGCGGCGTTCGGGAAGACGGCAAACAGCGTCGGCACGGAGATCAATCCTCCGCCACCGACCACGGCATCGACCAGACCGGCGAGGAACGCCCCGCCTGCGAGCACCAGCAAATCGGTCAGCGCCCAGCCCGTCAACATACCTTCCCCATTCCTGCCGCGTGGGCCATGCCGCCCACGCCATCGTTAAAGGCCTTTTGAACCTGCCGCGGCTGCCGGGGACATTCACCCGCCGGAAAGCGCGCTTGCGCGCATTGGGAAATAAGAAGCGTGCTAAACATACGACTGCGACTACCGGGTCATCGAAAGGCCCGTATGAAACGAGCCGACGGAATGAAATTGGCACCTCGACTGCATTGACCGAATGAGGCAAAACCGTCGAAAGCCCACAGTAAAACGGCGAGCATAGCGTCTTTAGGCCGCATTGCGCGTATTTAAACGACGCGATTCTCGCAATACGGCGTGAAACGCGCGGAAAACACGGTGCAAAGGGATGTCGTGCAGACTGCCGCGCCCAGGCGGCAAGCGGCTTTGCGCGATCGCAAAGCGCAATATAAAAAGCGCTGTTGGAGCATTCTCCAACAGCGCTTCCTTTTTGGCGGTGCGCGTTATCGCGCTTATTGTCTCCTCGTTCCTCGCCCCTATATCCTGCTGTGACGCGAACTGAGGGAGAGAATAAAGGAGCACCCGATGCACCACAAGTCAGCATTTACCCCTACGAATTAGCTTTTTTCTGACATACATGCGCCAGGGTGATGAGCGGGCGCCCCAAACCGGTGCACCCGCCCGCCCATTACGACGCCTGCGACAGCGTCCGGAAAAACCGGCTGCGCGCCGCCAGCTCGCCCACCAGACCGCGCCGGAACGCCAGCACGCAGATGATGAAGATCGCGCCGATGACGATGGTCACGGACTCGCCGAGCGTCTGGAACCAGGGCACGCCCGTGACCGTCGCGAGCCAGTTGCCGATGTCGCCGAGCTTGTTCTCCAGCACGATGATCAACACCGCGCCAACTACCGGGCCGAGCATCGTTCCCAGACCACCCACGAGTGTCATCAGGATCACCATGCCCGACATGGTCCAGTGCACGTCGGTAAGCGTCTCGAAGCCCAGCACCACGGTCTTGGTCGAGCCCGCCAATGCCGCCAGCGTGGCCGACAGCACAAACGCCAGCAGCTTGAAACGATCAACGTCGTAACCGAGCGAGATCGCTCGCGGCTCGTTCTCTTTGATTGCCTTGAGCACCTGACCGAACGGCGAGTGCACGATGCGCATGATGAGCAGGAAGCCCAGCGCGCAAATGGCGAGCACCACGTAATACAGCGTGAGGTCCGAGTCGAGCGGCAGCACGCCGAAGAGACTGCCGCGCGGCACGCCTTGCAGACCGTCCTCTCCGCCCGTGAACGGGGCTTGCAGACAGAGGAAGTACAGCATCTGCGCCAGTGCCAGCGTAATCATCGCGAAGTAGATGCCCTGACGCCGAATCGCGAGCAGGCCGATGACGAGCCCCAGCACCGCCCCGGCGATCACGCCCGCGAGAATGCCGATCTCCGGCGTGAAGCCGAGATTCCGGATGGCGTAGCCAGTCACGTAGCCTGCGCTGCCGAAAAACGCCGCGTGACCGAACGACAGCAACCCCGTGAAGCCGAGCAGCAGATTGAACGCGCAGGCGAACAGTGCGAAGCACAGCACCTTCATGACAAAGACCGGATAGGCGCCGGCAAACGGCGCTGCGATCAGAGCGAGCAGCAGAAGGGAATAAAGCACCCGTTGTTGCGTCTGTTGTTGCATGGTTCTGCCCCTTACTTTTGTTTGCCGAACAGCCCAGCCGGGCGCAGCAGCAACACGATCACCATGATGACGAACACCACGGTCGCAGACGCTTCCGGGTAGAACACCTTGGTAAAGCCTTCGATCACGCCGAGCATCAGACCGGTCACGATCGAGCCCATGATGGAGCCCATGCCGCCGATCACGACCACCGCGAACACGGTGATGATCATCGATTGCCCCATGAGCGGCGAGATCTGGATGACGGGTGCGGCGAGCACGCCGGCAAACGCGGCCAGTGCCACGCCGAAGCCGTACGTCAGCGTGATCATGAGCGGGACGTTCACACCGAACGCTTCCACCAGTTTCGGGTTCTCCGTACCGGCGCGCAGATACGCGCCGATCTTCGTCTTCTCGATCACAAACCATGTCGCAAAGCACACGATGAGCGACGCCACCACGACCCATGCACGGTAGTTCGGCATGAACATGAAGCCGAGATTGGTCGCGCCGGACAGGGCTTCGGGGGCGTCGAAGGGCTGCCCCGACACACCGTAAATCGAGCGGAAGACACCCTCGAGCACGAGCGTGATGCCGAACGTGAGCAACAAGCCGTACAGGTGATCGAGTTTGTAGATCCAGCGCAGCATGGTGCGCTCGATGACAATGCCGATGACGCCCACCACAACGGGCGCGAGAATCAGCATGACCCAATAATTGAGGCCGAGATAATTGCCGCCCATCCAGGCAAGCATGGCGCCCAGCATGAACAACGCGCCGTGCGCGAAGTTGATCACGTTGAGCAAACCGAAAATCACTGCCAGGCCGAGGCTCAGCATGGCGTAGAACGAGCCGTTCACCAGTCCCAGCAGCAGTTGGCTCAACAGCGCCGGCAGGGGGATGCCTAGAAATTCCATCGAAATCGATTCTCTGGGAGAAAGGTCGCGACGGGACACACGTCCCGCCGCTGTCGTTGCATCGCTTTCAGATCGCGCCGATTACTTCGGGAGCTTGCAGGTCGATTCCGCCTCGGTCGTGAACGCCTTCTCGCCCGGGATCGTTGCGACAACCTTGTAGTAGTCCCACGGTGCCTTCGATTCCGCCTTCGACTTCACTTGCATCAGGTACATGTCGTGGACCATCGTGCCGTCCTTTCGGATGTAGCCCTTGCTGAACATGTCGTCGATCTTGATCTTGTGCAGTTGCTCCATGACCTTGTCGGCATCGGTGGTGCCGGCGGCCTGGACTGCCTTCAGATAGGTCGTCGTGGCCGAATAGTCGCCGGCCTGCAGGCTCGACGGCATCTTCTTCATCTTGTCGAAGTAACGCTTGGCGAAGGCACGGGTCTTCTCGTCCTTGTCCCAGTACCAGCTATCGGTCAGGTACATGCCCTCGGTGTTATCCAGACCGAGCGAGTGAATGTCGTTGATGAACACGAGCAGACCGGCGATCTGCATCTTGCCCTTGATACCGAATTCCTTCGCGGCCTTGATCGCATTGATGGTGTCGCCACCGGCATTGGCCAGACCCAGCACTTGCGCGCCCGAGGACTGAGCCTGCAGCAGATACGACGAGAAGTCCGACGCCGAGAGCGGGTGACGTACCTGCCCCTTCACGGTGCCGCCATTGGCCTTGACCACATCGGCCGTGGCCTTCTCCAGCGCGTGACCGAAGGCATAGTCGGCCGTCAGGAAGAACCACGACTTGCCGCCCGCCTTGACGACGGCCGAGCCCGTGCCGCGCGCCAGCGCGACGGTGTCATACGCGTAGTGCACGCCATACGGCTGGCACTGATCGTTGGTCAGGGCGTCCGAGCCGGCGCCAACGTTGATGTAGACCTTCTTCTTCTCGGCGGAGACCTTGTTCATCGCCAGACCGGTACCCGAGTTGGTACCGCCGATGAGCATGTCGACACCGCCACGATCGAACCATTCGCGCGCCTTCGACGCGGCGACGTCCGCCTTGTTCTGGTGATCGGCGGTGACCAGTTCGACCGGCTTGCCGAGGACCTTGCCGCCGAAGTCGGCGATGGCCATCTTGATGGCTTCCGCCCCCCCTTGCCCGTCGATGTCGGTGTACAGGCCCGACATATCGGTAATGAAACCGATCTTCACCGAATTGCCATCGGCATGGGCCTGCGAGGCCATTGCCGCAAAACCGAACGCAGCCGCAACGGCCAACGCTTTCATCCGCATCGTCATCTTCGTCTCCTTCGTGGATTGGATCGCCTGGGTCCATCGCCCGGAACATCGACGCTCCGGGTAGCTCACCTCATACGCCTAACAACTCGTGCAGCACCGGCATCTTCGTCTCCAGCTCCTGAGCGCCAAAGCGCTCCACGATCTTGCCGTGCTCCATCACATAGAAGCGATCGGCCAGCGGAGCCGCAAAACGGAAATTCTGTTCCACCATCACGATGGTGTAGCCCCTCGCCTTGAGCGTGGTGATCATGCGCGCCAATGTCTGCACGATCACCGGTGCAAGACCTTCGGAGATCTCGTCGAGCAGCAACAGGTTGGCGCCCGTGCGCAGAATGCGCGCCACGGCCAGCATTTGCTGCTCGCCACCCGACAGACGCGTGCCCTGACTGTGGCGCCGCTCCTTCAGGTTGGGGAACATGTCGTAGATCTCGTCGAGCGACATGCCGCGCCCACCGTCGTCGCGACGATTGCCGCTCATGCCGATATATGGCGGCAGCAGCAGGTTTTCCTCACATGACAGGCTCGCGAAAATACCGCGCTCTTCGGGGCAATAGCCCACGCCGTGATGCGCGACCTTGTACGTCGGCAAGTGAATGGTTTCTTCGCCGCCGATGCGGATCGACCCCTGACGCTGTCCGGTCAGGCCCATGATGGCGCGCAGTGTCGTGGTGCGTCCGGCGCCATTGCGCCCGAGCAGCGTGACGACTTCGCCACGCCCCACCGTCAGGTCCACGCCGTGCAGGATGTGCGATTCGCCGTACCAGGCCTGAAGTCCTTCGACTTCGAGTGCCGGGATGTTCGCGTTGCCCTTGCCGTTACCGTTACCGTTGCCGCCCCCATTCCCGTACATAACCGTCCTCACCCGTGGGCTCCCTGCATTTCACCGTCCGCGGTGCCCATATAGGCTTCCATCACCTGCGGATTCTTCGAGACTTCGTGATATGGCCCCTCGGCGAGCACCTCGCCGCGCTGAAGCACAGTGATGGTGTCGGAGATGCCCGCGATCACGTTCATGTTGTGCTCGACCATCAGGATCGTGCGGCCTGCCGACACCTTCTTGATGAGGGCTGTCACGCGATCGACGTCTTCGTGGCCCATGCCTTGCGTGGGTTCGTCGAGCAGCATTAGTTCGGGCTCCATAGCAAGCGTGGTTGCGATTTCGAGCGCGCGCTTGCGGCCGTATGGCAGCTCCACGGTCAGCGTATGGGCGAATTCGGTGAGACCGACCTCGGCGAGCAATGCCATCGCGCGTTCGTCGAGCTTGCGCAACGTGCGGCTGCTGCTCCAGAAGTGGAACGCGGTGCCCAGGTTGCGCTGCAGACCGATGCGCACGTTCTCGAGCACGGTGAGGTGCGGGAACACGGCCGAGATCTGAAACGAACGGATGATGCCGCGTCGTGCAATTTGCGCAGGCGCTTCGCGGGTGATGTCGTCACCGTTGAAGGTAATCGTTCCCGCGCTGGGGACCAGGAACTTGGTGAGCAGGTTGAAGCAAGTGGTCTTGCCTGCGCCATTCGGTCCGATGAGTGCATGAATGGTGCCGCGCGCAACGCGCAGGTCGACCCCGTTCACGGCGGTGAAGCCACGAAACTCTTTCGTGAGTCCGCGGGTTTCGAGAATGTAATCGTTGTTCGCCATGTCTCCTGCCACATTCCTGGTTGGCGGTGCGAGGCAGGTATGCGCCACGGCACCATCGTCTGTGACAACCGCAAGGCAGGCAGATGACGCTCTGGTTTGCGTCGTCGGCGAGATGCCCCGCGTCCCGCACGTGGCGCCGAATTCTTGGTTCGGTCGCACATAGGGAATCGTTATTGTGTGTGGTTTGCTGCAACGCGATCATTGGGATTTGCACTTAGCTTCGCAGCCCCGGAAACACGCATGCTCACACGTGTTTCAGAACGTTCGGTCACATGCTTCATAGATGCCCGCAGCCCTTATGGCACAAGGCTTTTGCGGCACACGCAAATGCGCGGTCGATAGCTTTTTGCGATGAGCTTTCGTCGTTCGCGCAACCGACATTAGGTATTACTACGTAAGTTTTTGGCGACTTGTCCGGAATTCCGGAAGTCGCCATCGGCATTCCCGTTCGCTTTTTGACTTCGTCTTTTCGGTGCCGGGCCCAAATGCGGCAAGAAATCAGAAATTCTCCAAAGTCCTTTCCCCCATTCTCGTGCCACGATTTTTCAACCGCCATCGGCATGACAAGGTTGGCGTTCGGCTAACGATCCAGGGAGAGAAAAATGAGCCAGGAATTCGTTTACCAGTTCGATATCAATGGCTATATCGTTATTCCCGCAGCGATACCTCAACCTCATCTTCAACGCCTGCAAAAATACTGGTGCAAGAACCTTATCGGGCACCCACTACACGACGTAAATTTCGACTGGGGCGACGATTGGCGCGGCCTTATCGATATTGAATCCGTCTATTCGTTCCTGGATATCGTCTACAGATCGAAATTTCGACTGGACCATATGTTTTGTGCCGATGAGCGCTTCGTCAGCAGCGGCGGCCAACTGCACCATCAGGCAGACATGTTCGACGAAGGCATCTATTACTGGGTGCGAAATCGACGCATTCACAGCGGCCTTGTCGCGGTTCAATACGCAATCTCGGACATCGGGGCAACGACGAACCACTTCTGCTGCATTCCCGGGTCACATCGGGCCAACTTCCCGGTTCCGGACCGGTACCGAAACCTCTCGGAAAACCTGTTGCTACGCCACGTCTATCTCCAAGCCGGGGACGCCGTGGTCTTCTCTGAAGCACTCGTTCACGGAACCTTCAGAGTCGCAAACTCAGGCCCGAGGCGAAGCGTGTTCGCTAGGTACATGAACAATCACTCCTACTTTAGAAGACCTCCTGCACATCGCGATATCGCCTCCCTCCCCCCCACGCCAAACCATTCCGCATCATCTGAAGCACAAATCTTCTCAACCAGCGATTTGACGCCCAGGCAGCGGCAACTGGTCGTTGAACCTGCCTACGCGCGGGGCCACGCACCCGTAAGGAGCTAAACGAATATGGATCCAGTCAGCGTTAAAGCTGTCGTTCGGGGGCCTCAAGGAATCCTCTTCCTCAAAAATCCACGCAACGAACTTGAGTTGCCAGGAGGCAGACCCGACCATGGAGAAACGCTTGAATCCGCCTTGACTCGGGAAATGGAGGAAGAATGCGGCCTCAGCATCACCTCGGCGACTTACATGGGAAGTCAATCCTGCGAAATCGTACCTGGGAGGAGCGTTCTGCTCGTTTTCTTTTACTGCACGCTCCCTGAAGGTCGCCTCGTACTGAGCGACGAGCATACCGCCTACGAATGGGTCGATCTCGATGCCGAGCCGCCCCACAACATGCCGAGCGTCTATTGGGAATTCTGCACTCAGCTGAGAAGTGGCCACAATGCGTCGGAATACGCTGGCGCGGCACGGCCCGAATACCCCCTGCACACCGGAGAAGCAGACAGGCAACGGCTTATGGTCACTGCGCAGGTGTACAACGCCGCCACGACCGAGTTCCTACGAAAGTTCTTGCCGAAAACCGGCCGCATCCTTGAGGTCGGCTGCGGCCACGGACAAATCGCTCAATGGCTTGCCTCCAACGTCCCCGACGCCACTGTCATCGGTCTCGACAACGATGCTGACCAAATCTCCCTCGCCAGATCGGCCGCTACAGCACACGGAATCACCAATCTTTCCTTTCGAGTCGGCGATCTGAATGATCTGGCAAGTCTCTCTCAATTCGAAAAAAAATTCGAACTCATAACCTGCCGGTTTACCCTCCTGCATATCGGGCAACGCCGCCCCGTTATAGAAGCACTACTCGATCTCTTAACGCCGTCCGGCATTTTGGTCGTCGAAGAGCCATCCCTCGGAAGCTTATTCTGCATGCCCCCCGTGGCAGGTTTCGAGCAAGCCAATGCGGCAATCAGCGCATATGGTGAAAGCAGAGGCGTCGACTACGACTGCATCGAAGATATTTGGTCAATCGTCACGAAGATGAACGTCCAAATCAGGGATGCCAGATTCAGTCAACCCACCGTCTGGAAAAAGGAGCACAAGGCGCTCGTCAAACTGTCATTTCAGCAGTTTTCGCCACAGCTCATTGCGCATGGAATACTCGAAAAGAATCAGGCGAGCCGTATCGAGCAGTCACTTGATAACGAGTACATGGACGACCTTGTGATTTCCGGAGGATTGCGAACGTTGCAGGTTGCCCTGTCGGTCAAGGGGCGGCGGTGATGAGATTCAATGTCGAGTCGATTTCGCAAGGCATTTATCAGGATATTCCGTGTGAAGACGTCGTCGGATACCTTCAGCGTGAGCGCTCAATTCTTGCATGGGCCATTGACGGCGCATCCACGCTCACCGAATCGCCATTCGCGACTTTCGATGGCATCTCAGATGCGGGATGGTTTGCACGAAGACTGGCCGACTTGCTGCGACAGCTCGATACCGCCGCCTTCTGCAAATCGACACTGCGTGATGGCCTGAATATGCTTCGACAAGCGTATTGTGCCGCGTCGAAACGCATCCCGCCCCTGGAAGAATGGCCGGTGGCAGCAGCCACCATCGTCGAAATAGATTGCAGCGTTGGCACAACGTTGACGCTCTCCATCTATCGTTATGCGGACTGCTTTGACCTGATTCATCAGGGGGCGCTCCCCCCTTCAAACCGAGACAAACCATCGGCGCCACAATGTCCGTCCTATGACCCATGGAAGCCCTGCTCAGGTTTCCGAGGACAACCCCTCGAGCAATTACGACAACGAAGGCGCCAACAGCAGCGAAACGAATTGAGTACCGCACTCACGTTAAACCCGATAAGTGCCCTGAACGCCACGGAAGCACATCTGACAATCGGCACGCCTGCTCACATTCTCCTTGGCACCGATGGCCTCGCACGTGTATGGGAAACATACCATCTGATGCCCCGGGAGCAAGCCATACCATTGATCGCAAGAACCGGGTTATCCACACTGCTCAAGATCCTGAGAGATCACGAGGCAACGATCCCTGCCGGCCAGACGAGCGACAAAAGAAGAGACGACGCTAGCGGCATCTCCATCTCTCTTCTTTAGAAACCAGCGTCGCCGTCGTCGAGCAACCTACCCTCGCACCTTCATCACCGCCTGGCTTTGCGTGCCGCACGAATCATGTCGCTCGCGCGCTCGGCAATCATGATCGTCGGCGAGTTCGTGTTGCCCGAGGTGATCACCGGCATGACGGACGCATCGACCACTCGCAGGTTCTGCACACCACGCACGCGCAACTGCGCGTCGACAACAGCATCGGGATCGTCGGCGCGACCCATGCGGCAGGTGCCGACCGGATGGAAGATCGTCGTGCCAATCTCGCCCGCCGCCCGCATCAGGTCTTCATCGCTCTGAAACGCGGGGCCCGGCAGATATTCACGCGGCTCGTAACGCGCAAATGCGGGTGCGCCCACGATACGACGCGTCAACTTGATGGCATCCGCCGCCACGCGCAAGTCCGCTTGCGTCGACAGATAGTGCGGTGCGATGTTCGGCGCAACGCGTGCATCCGGCGATGTCAGATGCACATTGCCGCGCGACGTCGGTCGCAGATTGCACACCGACGCCGTGAACGCATTGAATTTGTGCAACGGCTCGCCGAAGCGATCGAGCGATAACGGCTGTACGTGATATTCGAGATCGGGACGCGTCATGTCGTCGCGACTGCGGGCGAACGCTCCCAATTGCGAGGGCGCCATGCTCATCGGCCCGCGCTGCGCGAACGCGTATTGCATGCCGATCTTGAGCTTGCCGAGCCAACTGTTGGCCGTGAGATTCAGTGTCGTGACGCCGCGCAGTTTGTACACCGTGCGCAATTGCAGATGGTCCTGAAGGTTCTCGCCAACCCCCGGCAGATCGGCGACGACATCGATACCGAAACCCCGCAGACGCTCGCCATTGCCGATGCCCGAAACCTCGAGCAAATGCGGCGAATTCACCGCGCCCGCCGCAAGAATCACCTCGGCGAGCGCAAGCGCCGTGAAGTCTTCGTTGCCGCCACGATAGGCCACGCCAGTGCAACGCGTGCCCTCGAACATCAGGCGGCTCACACTCGCGCCCGTGATCACCGTCAGATTCGGTCGCTGCGAAGCCGGGCGCAAGAAGCCTTTCGCCGCACTCCAGCGCACACCGCGTCGCTGGTTCACTTCGAAATAGCCAATGCCGAAGTTGTCACCTCGATTGAAGTCGTCGGTCTTGGGAATGCCGACCTGCTCGGCGGCGTCGGCGAACGAGTCGAGCACTCGCCACGACAGACGCTGTTTCTCGACGCGCCACTCGCCACCGCTTCCGTGAAACTCGGTGCTGCCCTTGTAGTGATCCTCGCTGCGCTTGAACAGCGGCAGCACGTTGTCCCACCGCCAGCCGTCGTCGCCCGTCGCGTCGGCCCACACGTCGTAGTCCTCGCGCTGACCGCGCATATAGATCATGCCGTTGATCGACGAACTCCCGCCCAGCACCCGGCCACGCGGATACGCAAGCGAGCGGCCGCCGAGCCCCGCCTCCGGCTGCGTGCGATACAACCAGTCCGTGCGCGGATTGCCGATGCAATAGAGATAGCCGACGGGGATGTGAATCCAGTGGTAGTCGTCCTTGCCGCCCGCTTCGAGCAACAGCACGTTGACGTCGGGGTCCTGCGTGAGCCGATTGGCCAGCACGCATCCGGCCGAGCCGGCCCCCACGATGATGTAATCGAAGCTTTCCTGCTTCGCTGCCTGCTTGCTCATTCCCGCATGTCTCCGTCGATGGCGCGGCACTCGCCATGGTGCGGTGCCGGCTCTGGTGCGGCACCCGACTGGGGTGGACTGTCGCCCACCGCTCCGGGTTCATTTTGTCCGCGACGCCGCAATATCAGCATCGCTCATGTTGATTCCCCCGACTCACGCCTGCCCGCTATTTGCCCGGCAGCACGTACCCCGGCAACACCAAGCGTACTGCGGGACACCGAGGCAAGCCAATGAGAAATTATCAAAAGCAATATAAGATCGCCTTATGTTGCCCGGCCACCCATCGGGCAGCGCCTGCTCACGGCCGTCTCATGGAACTTGCCCACCTTCGCGCTTTCGTCGCCATCGCCCACGAAGGCAACCTCACCCGCGCTGCGCAGCGACTGCACCTGACGCAACCGGCGGTCAGTCTGCAGGTCAGGGCGCTTCAGGAAGCGTTGCGCCTGACGCTCTTCACGCGCACCGCCCAGGGATTGGCGCTCACGCGTGACGCTCAGGCGCTCTTGCCGCTGGCCGAACGCATGCTCACGGCGCTTGCCGACCTTCAGCAGGCCGCCGGCGCGCTACGCGACACCGTGCGAGGACGACTGCGCATAGGCACGATACTCGATCCCGAGTTCACCCGGCTGGGGGCGTTTCTCAAGCGCCTCGTCGAGTCCTACCCGCAGATCGAGACGGCATTGCGCCACGGCATGTCCGGCTCCGTGCTGCAACAGTTGGGACGTGGCGAACTCGACGTCGGCTTCTATCTCGGCCGCCCCGATCCGGAACGCTTCCACGCCATAACTCTCACGCCGTTCTCGTATCAGGTGCTGGCGCCCGCCGGCTGGCGGGAGCGGGTGGCCAGACGCGGCTGGCGCGAACTCGCCGCGCTGCCCTGGATCTGGACACCGCCCGAGTCGGCCCACCATCGTCTACTCTCGGAATTGTTCGGCGCGCTGGGCGTGTCGCCCATCAAGGTCGCGGAAGTGGATCAGGAACCGTCGATGCTCGATCTGGTGAAGTCCGGTATCGGGCTGTCGCTCGTGCGCGACTCGATTGCCCTGCGCGAGGCCCGTGCCCACGGTCTGGTCATCGCCGACGGCGTGGCGGTGCCGACCGAACTCACGTTCGTCACGCTGGCCGCGCGGCGCGACGAGCCCGCCATCGCGGCGGCCCTGCAATTGGTCGCGGCCGTATGGGCCTGAGCCACGTGTGCGCTTGCGACTCCCCCGGATCACCATTCCGGCGCATAATCCATGCCTGCTCAGGCCGTCAGTTCACGACATTCGAAATGGCCGCTCTCCTCGCAATACATGCCTACGTCATGGCGCGCCCCCGCTGCCCTGCCATGCCGGAACTCGTCTAACGCTCTAGAATTTAATACTCTCTTCGAGGAGTCGATCATGTCTGTGAGAATGGAACGCGATACTTTCGGCGAAATTGCCGTGCCCGCCGATCGTCTGTGGGGTGCCCAAACGCAGCGCTCGCTGCAGAACTTCAAGATCTCCACCGAGAAGATGCCGCGCGAACTCGTGCGTGCGCTCGCTCGCGTGAAGCGCGCCGCAGCCGAGGTCAACAAGGACCTGGGCGTGCTCGACGCCAAGAAGGCCGACGCCATCATCAAGGCCGCCGACGAAGTCATCGAAGGCAAGCATGACGACGAATTCCCGCTGGCCGTGTGGCAGACCGGCTCGGGCACGCAGTCGAACATGAACATGAACGAAGTGCTCGCGAATCGCGCCAGCGAACTGCTCGGCGGTGTGCGTGGCGAAGAGCGCAGCGTGCATCCCAACGACGACGTGAACAAGGGCCAGTCGTCGAACGACGTGTTCCCGACAGCCATGAGCGTCGCCGCACTCGACGCCCTCGTCAACCACCTCAAGCCCAGCGTCGGCCAGTTGCGCGATACGCTTGCCGCCAAGGCTCACGCCTACGACGACATCGTCAAGATCGGCCGCACCCACCTTCAGGACGCCACGCCGCTCACGCTCGGTCAGGAGATCTCGGGCTGGGTCGCGCAGATCGACCACAGCCTGAAGCACGTGGCCGACGCCCTGCCCCACGTGGCGGAACTCGCGCTCGGCGGCACGGCCGTTGGCACAGGCCTGAATGCCCATCCGGAGTTCGCAAAGAAGGTGGCCGACACGCTCGCGCGCGACACCGGCCTGCCGTTCGTTACCGCGCCCAACAAGTTTGAAGCCCTCGCGGCCAACGACGCCATCGTCAACGCACACGGCACGCTCAAGACGCTCGCCGCCAGCCTGATGAAGATTGCCAACGACGTTCGCTGGCTGGCCAGCGGCCCGCGTTGCGGCATTGGCGAACTGACGATTCCGGAAAACGAACCGGGCAGCTCGATCATGCCGGGCAAGGTCAACCCGACTCAGTGCGAGGCGATGACGATGCTGTGCTGCCAGGTGCTGGGGAACGACGTGGCAATCAACGTCGGCGGCTCGATGGGCAACTTCGAGCTGAACGTGTTCAAGCCGATGCTCATCCACAACTTCCTGCAAAGCGTGCGCGTGCTCGCCGACGGGGCCGTGAGCTTCAACGACAACTGCGCCATCGGTATCGAACCGAACCGCGCCCGCATCGGCTCGCTGCTCGAAGAATCGCTCATGCTCGTGACGGCGCTCAACCCGCACATCGGCTACGACAAGGCCGCGCAGATCGCGAAAAAGGCGCACAAGGAAGGCACCACGCTCAAGGCAGCCGCCCTCGCGCTCGGCCACGTGACGAGCGAACAGTTCGACGCGTGGGTGCGCCCCGAGCAAATGGTCGGCAAACGCTGATCGCCCGCTAACGCATGCCTATTTCGCCGTTACCTCCGCTGCATTGCCTGATCGCTTTCGACGCCGCCGTGCGGCACGCGAGCTTCACCCGGGCCGCAGCGGAGCTGAACCTCACGCAAAGCGCCGTGAGCCGGCAGATCGCGCAGCTCGAAGAGTTCCTCGGGCGCGCGCTCTTCACGCGCGAACATCGCACGCTGCGGCTGACCGTGGCCGGGCAACGCTACGCCGAGCAGATCCAGCGGCTGCTCGGCGAGTGCGCCGAAGCCACCGCCGATCTGATGAAGCGGCGCGGCGATCTCGAACTCACCGTGGCCTGTTCGTCGGGCGTGGCCGTGTTGTGGATGACGCCGCAACTCATGCGCTTTCGCGCGGCCCATCCCGACGTGAAGATTCGCGTGATCGTGAAAGACGGCATCACATCGCTGTCCGCGTCGGAGTTCGATCTCGGCGTGTATTACGTGCGTAACGACCTGCCGCCGGACTTCGCCGGCCGGCGTCTCTTCGACGAGGATGTCTTCCCCGTCTGCTCCCCCGCGTATCTCAACGGACGCAAGCTCAAGCCCGCCGATCTCGTCAACGAGACGCTGCTGCTCATCGAAGACGGCCAGCGAAAGTGGATGTCGTGGCCCGACTGGTTCGAGTTGCAAGGCGTGAGCGCCCCGAAATTCCCGCGCATGGTGAGCGCCAATTACTATCCGCTGCTGGTGCAGATGGCCATCGAAGGGGGTGGCATGGTGATGGGATGGCGTCACATGATCGATCCCTGTCTCGACGCCGGCCTGCTCGTTCGCGCCTGCGACGCGACCGCGAGTCTGGGCGGCGGCTACTATCTCGTGTGGCCTGCCGAGCGCCACGAGCATGCCGCAGCGCGAATTTTCCGCAATTGGATTTATTCGGAAACCCGTTTCCCATCATAGGGGTTACGTGATATTTCGAAAGTTGCCATGCGCTGCACGCATGGCAACATGCGGAATTATCGTTTGGCCTGTCATTTTGTCTGCACTATTTTGTGTTCCATCCGCACACGTGAATCGAGGCCGCCGGCGTGCTTTGCCCGGCTTCGGCGAACGTGATCCGACAAAAGCAGGCGTATTACCGGCATGACGTGAATGCAAAGCACGCGACGGACGCCACCCATCCTCCGGGAGACCCAGATGCAGGCGACCTACGCAGTGCCTCAAGACAAAATGGCTCGTCAACGCCGTCACGCGATCGTGGCGACGGTGATCGGCAACGGTCTTGAATGGTTCGACTTCACCGTTTATAGCTTCTTCGCAGCCATCATCGCGAAGCAGTTCTTCCCCACCGGCGACGACCTGTCGTCGTTCCTGCTCGCTGTTGCAACCTTCGGCGTGGGCTTCTTCATGCGCCCGGTCGGCGGCATCGTGCTCGGAATCTATTCCGACCGCGTGGGCCGCAAGGCAGCGCTCTCGCTCACCATTCTGCTCATGGCCGCCGGCACCGCGATGATCGGTCTGGCCCCGACCTACGATCAGATCGGTCTGGCCGCCCCCCTCATCATCGTGCTCGCGCGTTTGCTGCAAGGCTTTTCGGCCGGCGGCGAAATGGGCGGCGCCACGGCGTTCCTGACCGAATATGCACCCGCCAATCAGCGCGCGTACTACTCCGCATGGATTCAATCGAGCATTGGCTTCGCGGTGTTGCTCGGCGCGGCCGTGGGCACGTTCGTCACGACCGAGCTGGACAAGGCATCGCTCGAATCGTGGGGCTGGCGTGTGCCGTTCATCGTCGGCATGCTGATCGGTCCGGTGGGGTTCTACATCCGTAACAAGATCGACGAAACGCCGACGTTCCAACATGCCGAGAAGTCGGATACGCCATTGCGCGACGTGTTCTCGCAGTATCCGCGTGAGACGCTCGCCAGCTTCTCCATGGTCGTGCTGTGGACGATCTGCACCTACGTGTTGCTGTTCTACATGCCGACGTATGCCCAGCGCGTGCTCAAGCTGCCGGCGTCCAACGGCTTCACGGCAGGCATGGTCGGCGGTGCGATGATTCTCGTGTTCGCACCGGTGGTGGGACGTCTCGCCGATCGCTACGGCCGCCGCCCGTTCCTGTCGGGTTCGGCGCTGCTGATCCTGCTGCTCGCATGGCCGATGTTCACCTACCTGAACGTGGCTCCGGGTCTGCCATCGCTGCTCACGTTCCAGATCGTCTTCGGTCTGCTCATCGCCTGCTATACCGGCCCGATCCTCGCGGCGTTCGCCGAGTTGTTCCCGGCGAAAGTGCTCTCGACGGGTCTGTCGGTGGCGTACAACTTCGCCGTGACGATCTTCGGCGGCTTCGCTGCCCTCATCATCACGTGGCTGATTGCCCGCACGGGCAGCAACATGGCCCCGGCGATCTACGTGATCATCGCCGCGACCATCAGCCTGATCGGTACGCGCTTCGTGAAGCCGCTGCCCAAGGCCTGAGTTTTCTCTCATCAAGGCGCGCCCTCACCGGCGCGCCTTATGTCTTTTTGCAAGGAACTCCCCCATGTCCGTTACCCTGCTTCGCGGCGGCAATGTGCTCGATGCGGCCGCCGGCCGTCTGCTCGAGCGTCACGACGTCGCTATCGAGGACAATCGCATCGCCGCAGTCAGCGCCACACCGCTCGATATCGAGGGCGCCACGGTGATCGACGTCACCGGCAAGACCGTCATGCCCGGCATGATCGACTGCCACGTGCACGTGCTCGCCTCGCATCCCAACCTCGGCACCAACGCCAGTCAGCCGAACGTGCTCACCGTGCTCAAGTCGCTGCCGATCATGCAAGGCATGCTGAACCGCGGCTTCACGACCGTGCGCGACGCTGGCGGCGCCGACTGGGCGCTGCAACAGGCCATCGAACAAGGCGTGATTCCCGGCCCGCGCATCTTCCCGTCGGGCAAGGCGCTCTCGCAAACGGGCGGTCATGGCGACTTCCGTCCGCGCAGCGATACGCTCGAACCGTGCTCGTGTGCGTTTCGCGCCGGGGCGATCGGCCGCGTGGTCGATGGCGTCGACCCGATCCGCCTCGCCGTGCGTGAAGAGATTCAGAAGGGGGCGACGCAGATCAAGCTGATGGCGTCGGGTGGCGTGGCCTCGCCGGTCGATCCCATCGCCAATACGCAGTACTCGGAAGACGAAATCCGCGCTGCGGTGGCCGAAGCCGAAGCGGCGCAAACCTACGTGATGGCGCACGCCTACACGCCGCGCGCGATTGCGCGTGCCGTGCGTTGCGGTGTTCGCACCATCGAGCACGGCAATCTGTGCGACGCCGAAACGGCGAAGCTCATGGCCGAGAAAGGCGCATACGTGGTGCCCACGCTGGTCACCTACGACGCACTGGCCAAGGACGGCGCATCGCTGGGTCTGCCGCCGGAATCGGTGGCGAAGGTGGAGAGCGTGCAGCGCGCAGGGCGCGAATCGCTGTCGATCTACCGCGATGCGGGCGTGAAGATGGGCTTCGGCTCCGATCTGCTCGGCGACATGCACAAGTATCAGTCCGACGAACTGACGATTCGTGCCGACGTGCTGGGCACGGCCGACACGCTGCGCTCGGCGACGGTCATCGGCGCGGAAATTCTGAACCGTGTGGGTGAGCTGGGTGTGATCGCCCCGGGCGCCCTGGCCGACGTGCTCGTCGTCGACGGGAACCCGCTCGAATCGATCGAAGTGCTCACCGGTCAGGGCGAAGGCATCTGCTGGGTCTTCAAGGACGGCAAGATTGCCAAGCAACCGTAATCTGCGGGAATCTGCGCGGCGGTAACGGGCACAGTCACGGACAAAGTCCCTTTACTTGCGCACCGCAGCCGGATGCGATCCGCAAACGCCGCGATGCCTCGCACATCGCGGCGTTTCTTTATTTGCCGGGGATTTCACCACCGTTCAGGGCGCAACGGCACCTCGTTTACGACAATCCGTAAAACGAATGAAAAGCGCACGGGGGTGACGCTGCCTAGACTCCAGAGAATGTTGTCGACGGAGGGTCCCCCCAATGAAGCTCGTTCCGCAAAACTACATGCCGCTTGGCTTTGACGCCGTTGCTCCGCAATGGCCATCGGACAAGTCCACCTCATCAGCCGACTGGCGGCATGTCGTCGTTCGGCAACCTCCACCGATCCCTGGAGAATCATCGCCCCCCACCGATACCTCGCCCACCATCGAGTCCCTCCGCGAGGGCATTCTCGATAGCTTCGCGACGATCAAGCGCGATTGGAACGTCGCCGCCAAGGCGATTGCCCCCGACGCGGTACGCGGGAAACTCTCGGACGAATACGGCGTCATTTTTCGACTGTCCGAAACGGTCGCCACACATCAGGCCTCCGATATTCTCGGCATCGACGGACTGATCGAACTGTTCGACAGCGCCGTCGAAAGGCTGTGCAACGCGCGCGATATTTCCTTCTCGAAGTTCACGATCAAGAGTGTCGACTCGCAACGCTCGATCTCCGACCCGGAGCAATTGATGCCGAAAGCGCGGGCGGCACTCGATGCGCTGGGCAACCTGAAAGCAGCGCTCGACACCATGGTCTGCGCGTCTTCGGCACGGCAGTTGCTGGAAGACAAGCGACAGGCGCTGGACGGCGCAAAAATGACGCCGCAGGCGCTCAAACAGGCCAAGGCGGAGTTGCATGCGGCCTTCGAAGTCACGGGCAACCTGCTCAGCAAGACCGAGCCGCTGGTTCATCACTATCTGACGCAGGCGCAGCTCGCCATTCCGGCAGAGAAGCGACGATGGAAAACGAAAATCGCGATCCTCGTCACGTTCCTCGTCATCACGGTATCGCTGGGGGTCGCATCGATCGTGGCGCCGCCACTGCTTCCTGCCCTCACGGGCCTCGCCCTAGGGCTGAAGATCGCCACGACGGGGATGAGCATCGTGACGGCAACCAACGGCATCTTCAACGTCTTCGCCTACGCACGCAATCGCGGCTGGAGTCAGTTATCGACAGAAATCACGGCGGTGAAAAATTTGAATGACGCCGTCAATCGCGGCATCGAAGCCAGGCACGGGATTCACCAATCCGGCGCGACGACGCAGATGCAAGAGCGCCTCGACGGGATCAATCACGACGTCACTCACGCCACGCGCAATCAAGACACGCTCAATCGGAAACTCAGGAATTTCGACCACGTTCCCATGAAAACCCGACTTTGACTGCGGGCCGAGGGTTCGAACGCGGAACATTCACCAAGAGGAGATAAACCCAGCATGCTGCCTACCAACAATCCACCTTTCGCGCCAGTGTCGAATCCGGGGCAAAGCTATTTCGCGATGGCCGCCCAGGGACGGATGAGCGACGCCATCACCGAGGTCGAAACCGGACTGGCCGAACTTCTGAGAATGCAAAATGCCGCGCTCGCGCGCATCGATCATCTCATCGCCCGATCGGAAACACGCACAGTGACGCGCGCGGCCTCGGCCGACAACGCTCAATCGCTGGCGAGTATTGAATCGATGAGAAGCGACATCACACGATGCCGGTCGTGCGGCAATATCGAAACGATCACCACGCAACTCTGAGACACCCACCACGCGACAACAAAAAAGCAGCCCTGATGGGCTGCTTTTTCTTTACCGCCGACGTCCGATACGTCCGATACGTCGATCCGTCCGCCTTTCGGCGCGACCTTACTTCTTCCAGCCCGGCGTGACGAAGACCGAGCGCACATCGTCGAGCGTTTGCGAGACCGTCTCGCGCGCGCGTTCGGTGCCCGCACGCAGCATGTCCCAGACGAAGTCCGGCTGCTTGGCATACGCTTCGCGACGCTCGCGCATCGGGCGCAGCATCTCCTGCAAACGCTCTTCCAGACGCGCCTTCACCTTCGAGTCGGCCAGACCGCCGCGCACATAGTGATCCTTGAGCGCCTGCAAGCCTTCCTTGTCTTCGTCGAAAGCATCGAGATAGGCGAACGCGACATTGCCTTCAAGGTGCCCCGGGTCCTCCACTTTCAGATGCAGCGGGTCGGTGTAGCACTTCTTCACCGCCGCTCGGATCTCGTCAGGCGTCGACGAAATGTTGATCACGTTGCCCAGCGACTTGCTCATCTTGGCCTTGCCGTCGATGCCCGGCAGACGTCCGATCGGCGGCACGAGCGCCTTCGTTTCGACGAGAATCTCGCGATCGGCCAGCCGATTCAGGCGACGCACGATTTCGTTGGTCTGCTCGATCATCGGCAACTGATCTTCGCCGACCGGCACGAGCGTGGCGCGAAACGCCGTGATGTCTGCCGCCTGGCTCACCGGATACGTGAGGAAGCCGGCCGGAATGTCGCGCTCGAAATTACGCAGACCGATCTCCTGCTTGACCGTCGGATTGCGCTCCAGACGCGCCACCGTCACCAGATTCAGATAGTAGAACGTGAGTTCGGTCAGCTCGGGCAGCCACGTCTGCACGCAGATGGTCGTCACCGTCGGATCGATGCCGACGGCCAGATAGTCGAGCGCCACTTCCGAAACGTTGCGATGCACCTTGCCGCGATCGTCCGTGTTATCGGTCAATGCCTGGGCATCGGCGACCAGAATGAACTGCTTGTACTCGTGCTGATACGCCACGCGGTTTTTCAGACTGCCGACGTAGTGACCCAGATGCAGCGGACCCGTCGGGCGGTCACCCGTGAGGATCACCTTGCGATCCGCAGGTGCCTTCGAAACACTCATTTTCCTCTCCGTAATCAAGCGCTTATGGCAATCCCCGACGCCGTCCGGGCGGTGGACGGCTTCCCGTCGTCGCGCCATCGTCGGCCTCCGGTTCACCCAGTTGCGTCAACCGTAACCCCCGAATGGTAGCGCGTCGGCCCGATGACGGTATGAAAAACGCGAGCGTCGCGTACCGGCAAGTCCTGCCGGGCGAGAGACTGGCGCCCATGAAAAACGGGGGCCGTAGCCCCCGCTTTCGCATGCTTCAACGATTCTACGCAGCCCGACTCTCAGCGCGTCGTCACCACCGGAATCCCCTTGAGCGACTTGCCGCTGCTGCGCGCATGCGCCAGCGCTTGCTCGACAGCGTCGCCGGTTGCGGGCGTCACATCGAGTCGCGCGGCAATCGTCGCCTCGACACGTTTGGCCATCGCCAGATTCGCGAGCTTCACATGACCGTAGCCGCGAATCTTCGCCGGGGCTTCCGCCAGGGCGATCACGTCGGCCAGCGTGTCGGCCGTCAGGACAGCCAGCGCGCGTTCGATCGTTGTGCGGTAGTCCACGATCAACTGACGCTCCATACGGCGCTCCAGCGTGTAGCCGAAAACATCGAGCGCACCGCCGCGCAACCCACGCAGCTTCGCCATGCCACGCAGCACCGGCCACAGCCACGGCCCGATCGTCACCTTCTTCGGCACGCCACCGTCCTTGCCGCGCGCGATGAGCGGGGGCGCCATGTGGAACTCGAGTCGGAAGTCGCGGCCCGGCTTGCCTTCGAACGTCTCGCCCAGTGAATCGGCGAACGCCGTCTGCGCATACAGACGCGCCACTTCGTACTCGTCCTTGTACGCCATCAGACGCGACAGTTGCTGGGCGACGGCACGCGACAGTCGGCCCGGTGCGCCCGACACACGCGTCTCGGCATCGGCGACCTGCTTCACGAAGCGCGCGAACTGCGCGGCATACCCGGCGCTCTGGTACTGTGTGAGCAGATCCACGCGATGGGCGACGAGGGCGTCGAACGTCATGTCGTCGGCGACCGGGGCATGTACCGGCGCATGCGCCGACTTCGCCGTCGTCTCGGTCAACGCAGCCGGATCGCCCGCGGCCAACCGTCCGATGGCCAACGCCAACTGGTTCATCGGCACCGCCACGTTGTTCAGTTCGATGGCACGTTGCAGCGCGTGCAGCGACACCGGCACCAGTCCCAGTTGCCATGCGAAGCCGAGCATGATGATGTTCGCACCCATCGTGTCGCCGAGGAAACGCTGCGCGAGCGCTTGCGCGTCGCAGGCGTCGAGCTTGGCGTTGCCAGCAGCGTGATGCATCTTCGCCAGCAGTGCGTCGGCATGGAGATTCGCGTCGGGGTTCTGCACGAACGTCGCGTTCGGGATCGCGTGCGTGTTGACAACCACGCGCGTGCGGTCGCGGCGCACGGTTTGCAGCGCGTCGGCGCTGGCGCCCACGACCATGTCGCAGGCGAGCAGCACATCGGCCTGTTGCGTGTCGATACGCACCTGATTGAGCGCTTGCGGCGTGTTGGCGAAGCGCACGAACGACAGCACGGCGCCGCCCTTCTGTGCAAAGCCCATGAAGTCGAGCACCGAAGCGCTCTTGCCTTCGAGATGCGCGGCCATCGTGATAAGGGCGCCGATCGTCACCACACCGGTGCCGCCCACGCCCGTGACCATGATGTCGAATGGTGCGTCGCCGGCGAGTGCGGTCGGTTGCGGCAGCGCGTTCAGACGCCCTTCGAATGCCGCCTGATCGAATGCGGCGGCCAGCGCCTTCTTCAACTGCGCGCCCTTGACCGACACGAAGCTCGGACAGAAGCCGTTCACGCAGGAGAAGTCCTTGTTGCACGACGATTGGTCGATGCGGCGCTTGCGCCCCATCGCCGTTTCCACCGGCTCGACCGACAGGCAGTTCGACGCCACGCCGCAGTCACCACAACCTTCACACACGGCTTCGTTGATGAACAGACGGCGATCCGGATTCGGGAATTCGTTTTTCTTCCGACGGCGACGCTTCTCGGCCGCACACGTCTGATCGTAGATGAGCACGGTCGCGCCGGGAATCTCGCGCAATTCGCGCTGCACGGCGTCGAGTTCGCTACGGTGATGGAACGTCGTGCCCTTCGGGAACTGCCCTTCGTGACCGATGTACTTCTCGGGTTCGTCGCTCACCACCACGAGTTTCGCGATGCCTTCGGCCTCGACCTGACGCGCAATCTGGGGCACCGAAATCGAGCCGTCCACCGGCTGGCCGCCGGTCATCGCCACGGCGTCGTTGTAGAGAATCTTGTAGGTGATGTTCGCCTTCGACGCCACCGCCTGACGAATTGCCAGCAGACCGGAGTGGAAGTACGTGCCGTCACCCAGATTCTGGAAGACGTGCGCACGTTTGGTGAAATGCGAATGCGCGGCCCAATCCACCCCTTCGCCGCCCATCTGAATCAGCCCCGTGGTGTCGCGGTCCATCCACGACGCCATGAAGTGGCAGCCGATGCCCGCTTGCGCGATGGAGCCTTCCGGCACCTTCGTCGACGTGTTGTGCGGACAGCCCGAACAGAAATACGGCACACGACGCACGCCGTCTGCCGCATTCGACAGGATCTCGTGCGCCACGAGATCGACCACGCGTTCGCGACGATCCAGCGCCGGACGATGCTTCGCCAGCCACTCGGCGAATACCGGCAATACGCGCGACGGACGCAGCTCGCCCAATGCGGAGAGCAGCGCACGGCCGTCGGCGTCGGTCTTGCCCAGCACGATCGGACGCGTGCCCGTGGTGCGGTTGTAGAGGTACTGCTTGACCTGCTGCTCGACGACCGGGCCCTTCTCCTCGATCACGAGAATTTCCTTCAGACCGGCGACGAAGGTGTCCAGACGCGACATGTCGAGCGGGAACGACAACCCCACCTTGTAGATGCGCACACCGGCCGCGGCGAGATCGTCGACGGTGATATCCAGACGGCGCAGCGTCTCCATCAGGTCGAGATGCGCCTTGCCGCACGTCACGATACCGATGTCGGCGTCCGGCGCCGGGGCGATCCACTTGTCGATGCTGTTCACGCGGGAGAAGGCACGCACGGCTTCGAGCTTGTCGGCCAGACGCGCCTCCAGTGCGAGGCTCGGCAGATCGGGCCAGCGGTTGTGCAAGCCGCCTGCGGGCGCAACGTAATCGAGCGGCTCGACCCAGTCCGTGCGAATCTTGTCGAGATCGACGGTACCGCGCGACTCGACCGTCTCGGAGATCGCCTTGAGGCCCGCCCAGGCGCCCGAGAAACGCGACAGCGCATAGCCGTAGAGCCCGAATTCGACGAGTTCGCCAATGTCGGCCGGATTGAGCACGGGCATGCTCCACGACATCATCGTGAAGTCGCTCTGATGGGGCATCGACGACGACACGCAGCCGTGATCGTCACCCGCCACCACCAGCACCCCGCCGTGACGGGAGGCACCGTAGGCGTTGCCATGCTTGAGTGCATCGCCTGCACGGTCTACGCCCGGGCCTTTGCCGTACCACATGCCGAATACGCCCTCGACAGTGCGCTCAGGGTCGGCTTCCACGCGTTGCGTGCCCATCACGGCCGTGCCGCCCAACTCTTCGTTGATCGCCGGCAGGAACTTGACGTTGGCCGCATCGAGCAGCTTCTTCGCCTTCCACAACTGCTGATCGACACCCCCGAGCGGCGAGCCGCGATACCCGCTGATGAAACCCGCCGTGTTCATGCCGCGCGCAGCATCGAGCTGGTGCTGCATCAGCAGAATGCGCACGAGCGCCTGCGTGCCGGTGAGGAAAATCTGACCTCGACTGGCCGTGAGCGCGTCGGAGAGCTGGTAGTCGGGATGGGCCAGCGGGTTGGCCGTCGGCGTCGCAAGCGCGGCGCGCATGGGGGCATTCATTGGGTATCTCCTGATCCCCGTGACCGGTACGTCACCCATGGCGATCGTGCGTCGGCCGTGCTTCGGGGGCATTTGTTCTGTTCGTCTCAACGCACTTGCCGCATAGCGCGGGCACGCATTGGTATGCAAGCAGTGTATGGGGAGGCAGGAGAAAGATTTTTACTATTTCACTCCGTTTGGCGCACAATAAGAAACGTTCATTTCGCAAAAGGCGATTTTAAGAAATGGAATTACTCGATAACTTTGCCCGGCAGATCTTGCGTCTGTTACAGATCGACTCGCGCCGCTCGGCGCAGGAACTCTCCGAAAACGTGGGCCTATCGGCCACCCCCTGCTGGCGGCGCATCAAGGACATGGAACAAAGCGGCGTGATCCAGCGCTACACGGTACTGCTCGACCGGGAAAAGCTGGGCCTGCACGTGTGCGCGTTGGCGCATGTGCAACTCACGCGCCACACCGAAGGCGGCACGGAACAGTTCGAGCGGGAAATCCGCACCTGCCCGGAAGTGACCGAGTGCTACAGCACCACGGGCGAAGCCGACTACATCCTCAAGATCGTGGCGCCGGACATCAAAGCCTACGACGCGTTTCTGCACGAACACATCTTCCGCTTGCCCGCCGTCGCCAACGTGAAAACGAGCGTCGTGCTGCGCGAAATCAAGTTCGATACCAGCCTGCCGATCTGATGCGATCCTTTCCCCACATTCCCAATTGTTGACATTGCACGACGACCCACTTGACGTGCCGGTCTTTCTCCCGTAAAAATGCAAATGATTCTCATTTAAGTTCTTCGTCCCAAGGCCGAATATCCGCGGCCGGGTGGCACGAGATTTTTCGCCAGCCGCGCCTGCCAGCGTGTTCGTCAGCGTCGATCACGACGCTGCCTACACGCCGATTGCTACGAGCGCTCGCCAGCCAGAAACGGGGTTTTCTAGTACTGGGAGCCAGCAGTGAAGCAGTCGTCGAGCGGCGGGGGCCGCGCCTTTGTCATGTCCACGCGCCGGGAATACGGCGCCAACGGTTCGATCCGCGCCATGCGTGGCAACGGAAATCGGGCCGAAGACTCGCAACGCCAATCGGCGCGCGAGCCACGTCGGCGTCTGCACCCGCTTGCAGGCGCGGTGCTTGCCGCGTTCTGGTTGCCTGCCGCGTTTGCTCAGCAGGCGCCGGTCGAGGGCTCTACGCCACCGGTCCAACCGGTCAAACAGACCCAGACGCTCCAACTCGCGCAGCTATCGCCCGGCGCACCGTTGCAGCTCGCCGAAGCCAATCTTCGTGAGGTGAACGTGACGGCGACGCGCACGCCCACCGAGGCGGAACGCACACCGGCGTCCATTTCGGTCATTACCGATCAGGATCTCGAGGAGCAGCAGGCGCAAGACATCAAGGAAGCGCTGCGCTACGAGCCGGGCGTCACGGTGCGTCGCGCGCCGTATCGCCCCGCGTCGGCCGCCGCCGGTGGCGGTCGCGACGGCAATTCGAGCATCAATATCCGTGGCCTCGAAGGCAACCGCGTGGCGCTGTTCGAAGACGGCATCCGGATGCCCTCCTCGTACTCGTTCGGCCCGCTCGAAGCCGGCCGTGGCGACTACATGAGCATGGACCTGCTGCGCCGCATCGAAATCCTGCGCGGCCCGGCATCGTCGCTGTACGGCAGCGACGGCCTCACCGGTGTCGTCAACTTCCTCACCAAAGACCCGCAAGACCTGCTCGACGTGTTCGGCAAGTCGACCTACTTCTCGCTGCGCCCGTACTACAACTCCATGGACCGGAGCTTCGGCACCACCGCGCAGGCAGCGTGGGGGGGCGAGCAGTGGCAGGGCATGGTGATCATCGACGGCAACAAGGGACACGAACTCGACGGCAAGGGCACCAACAACTCGGCCAGCACGTCGCGCACGACCGCCAACCCTCAGGACAGCAACGGCGACTCGGTGCTCGGCAAACTGGTCTTCAAGGCCACGCCAAGCTCGACGTTCAAACTCACGGGCGAGACCGTGCGCCGCCGCGTGGACTCCAACGTGCTGTCGGCCGTCAACCCGCCAACGACGCTGGGTCTGAACACGAGCGACCGTCTCGAGCGTAATCGCGTCAGCCTCGATTACGACTTCAACGACGCCACGCAGACCTACGTCCAGAACGCGCACGCCCTGCTGTACTTCCAGGACGCGAAGAACAGCCAGTACGCCTACGAGAAACGCACCGCAGGGGACCGCACGCGCGACAACACGTACAAGGAGCGCACGGTCGGCGGCTCGCTGCAAGCGCAAAGCAACTTCGCGACCGGCCCGCTCACGCACAAGCTCGTGTACGGCACCGACGCGAGCCTCGCGTACATCACCAGCTATCGCAACGGCACCGTGCCGGGGGTGGGCGAATCGTTCCCGAACAAGGCGTTCCCCGACACCGACTACACCCTGTTCGGCGCGTATTTGCAGGACGAGATTCGCTACGGCGCGCTCACGGTGACGCCGGGCATTCGCTACGACGCCTACTGGCTCTCGCCGAAGCAGAACGATCCGCTGTACGTTTCCCAAACCAGCTCGGGCGCCCGTGTTCAACCGACGTCGTCGAACGACTCGGCGTTCTCGCCGCGTCTGGCGATCATGTACGAGATCGCGCCGTCGCTGATTCCGTATGTGCAATACGCACGCGGCTTCCGCACGCCGACGCCGGATCAGGTCAACAACGGCTTCTCGAATCCGATCTTCGGCTACATGTCGATCGCGAATCCGAACCTCAAGCCCGAGACGAGCGACACGTTCGAACTGGGGCTGCGCGGACGCCTGGCCACCACGCTCGGCCCGGTCACGTACAGCACGGCAGTCTTCGCGGGTAACTACCGCAACTTCATCTCGCAGCAGAACATCAGCGGCTCGGGCCGTCCGAACGATCCGCTCATCTATCAGTACGTGAACTTCAGCCGTGCCCGGATTCAGGGCTGGGAAGGCCGCGCCACGTGGGCCCTCAAGGGCGGCGTGACGTTGCGCACCGCCATGGCCTACACGCATGGCACCACGCAGGACAACGGCGGCGCCGATCAGCCGCTCAATACCGTCAACCCGTTCTCGATGGTGCTCGGCGTGCGTTACGAGCCGAACAGCACGTGGTTCGCGCAAGCCGATCTGCTCTTCCAGGCCGCCAAGTCGCAAGGTCAGATCGCGAAGACCTGCACGTCGGGCACGCAGCAGAACCAGAACTGCTGGGCCCCCCCGTCGTCGATCGTGCTCGATCTGTCGGGCGGCTATCACATCAACAAGAACGCCACGCTTTACGCGGGCGTCTACAACGTGTTCGACCGCAAGTACTGGAACTGGTCGGATGTGCGCAACATCGCCGATAACTCGACCGTCAAGGACGCGTATTCGGCACCGGGCCGCAGCGTGGCTGTGAGCCTGAAGCTCCAGTACTGATGCCACGCATCGATTGTCAGAACCGCGCCGGCGCGCCCGTACTTCGTCAGTTCGACGCCCGCCGGCGCATGCCAGCCACTGCCAGCAAACCCGCAACAAAGGACTCGCCATGATGAACGCTCAAAACGCCACCTCCGCCGCCCGTCCGGCATTCCCCGCGCTCGCCGATGTCACCCGTCTGCGCAGCGAATTCCAACGTGTCAAGACCGAACAGAACCTGCGCGACCGTGATGCCGCCGCCGCGCTGGGGGTGTCCGAAGGCGAGACGGTTGCCGCTTTCGTCGGCGAGCACGTTGTGCGTCTGCGCCCGGAATTCACCGAGATCGTCGAAGCACTGCCCGCACTCGGCCGCGTCATGGCGCTCACGCGCAACAACGCTGCGGTTCACGAAAAGGATGGTCAGTACGAGAAGCTCTCGCACACCGGCACGATCGGCCTCGGTCTGGGCAAGGACCTCGACCTGCGCATCTTCTATCACCAGTGGGCCTTCGGTTACGCCGTCGAGACGCCTGCGGAAAACGGCCCGCGCCGCTCGTTGCAATTCTTCGACAAGGCCGGCACGGCGGTGCACAAGATGTTCCTGCGCGAGCACAGCGATGTCGCGGCGTTCGAGGCACTCGTGGCGCGTTTTCGTGCCGATGATCAGACTCCCGGTGAGCACGTTGTCGCGGCCGGTGCGCCCAAGGCGGAAACGCCCGACGCCGACATCGATGTCGCCGGGTTCCAGCGCGACTGGCTCGCCATGACTGACACGCATCAGTTCTTCGACATGCTCAAGCGTTACGGCGTGTCGCGTGCGCAGGCCTTGCGTCTGGCGCCCGGAGGTCATGCCCGCAAGGTGCCTGCCGCTTCCGTGCGCACGTTGCTTGACGACGCTGCAGGCACCGGTCTGCCGATCATGGTGTTCGTAGGTAACGCCGGCATGATTCAGATCCACACCGGCCCCGTCAAAAACATTCGCGTGATGGGGCCGTGGGTCAATGTGCTCGATCCGGGCTTCAACCTGCATCTGCGCGAAGACCTCGTCGACACGGCGTGGGTCGTGCGCAAGCCGACGTCTGACGGCATCGTCTCGTCGCTCGAACTGCTCGACACCTCGGGCATGGTCATCGCCATGTTCTTCGGTGAGCGCAAGCCGGGTCAGGCCGAACGCGAAGACTGGCGCGAGACGCTGGTGCGCGTGGAGGGTGCCGCAGGTTCGGATGACGTAGCGGAGGCAACGGCGTGAACGAGCCATACAAGCCACTCGAGACATTCGGCATGCGCGGCACTTCGCGTCGCGCGCTGCTGAGCGGGGGCGCTGCGCTGGCCGCTGGCGCGTGGCTGGGCACGCTCGTGCCGGCGACGCTGGCCAACGCGGCCAATGCTGACACCTCGGGCAAGACGGCCAAGTCCGATCAGAACGGCCCCAGACGCGTGGTCGTCGCCGGCGGCGCGCTCACCGAGATCGTGTATGCGCTCGGTGCACAGGACCGTGTGATCGCCAACGATCTGACCAGCCTGTATCCGGAGGCCGCCACCAAGCTGCCGAAGATCGGCTATCTGCGCACGCTCTCGGCGGAGGGCGTGTTGTCGCTGCATCCCGATCTGCTGCTGGCGGGCGCGGAAGCCGGCCCACCCAACGTGCTGTCGCAGATCGCGGCGGCCGGGGTTCCGGTCAAGCGCTTCACACACGGCTACACCGCCGAACTGGTGCGCGACAACATTCGCGACGTGGCCGCAGCGCTGCGTATCAGCGACGCCGGTGTTCGCGTCACGAACCGCTTTACGTCGGACTGGCTGCGGATTCGCGACCAGATCGAACAACGCTACGGCATCCAGCGACGTCCGCGCGTGCTGTTCATCCTCGGCCATACGGGCAATCAGGTGATGGTCGCGGGGCAGGACACCGCGGCCGACGCCATGCTCGCGTATGCCGGTGCCGAAAACGCGTTGCGCGGCTTCAACGGCTACCGCCCGCTCACGGCGGAAGCCGCCGTCGCGGCGCAGCCCGACGTGCTGCTCACGACCACGACCGGCCCGTCGTCCGCCGACCCTACGGCAGCCCTGCTCGCGCAGCCGGGCCTGGCGAACACGCCCGCAGGACGCGCCAAACGCGTGGTGAGCTTCGACGCGCTGTATCTGCTCGGCTTCGGTCCGCGCCTGCCGCAGGCGGTGGCCGATCTCGCGCAGCGCGTGCACACCGCGTAAATGCACCCGGGCCGTCCAGAAACCCGCCTTTCGCCAGTGAACGAAGACATGTCAGCCGCTCCTCCGATTCCGAAGTCGTTGCCGTCCAGCCGCACCGAGACGGCGAACGCCTCGGCCACCGCCGCCGCATCGGCACACTCCGGCGCGGCGCGCCGCCGCCCTGCGCGATGGATCGTCATGACGGCGCTGGTCGGATTACTCGCTGTTGCCGTGCTTGCCGCGTTGTGCGGCGGGGCATATCGCATTGCGCCGGGCGACGCCATCGTCGCGTTGTTCCGTGGCGCCACGGGAGACTTCGCGCAGGATCAGGCACGCAACGTCATGTTGCAGATCCGGCTGCCGCGCATTGTCCTCGGCATTCTGGTGGGTGCCGGATTCGGTGCCGCCGGTGCGGCGTTGCAAGCCCTCTTTCGCAATCCGCTCGCCGACCCCGGCCTGATCGGCGTGGCCAGCGGCGCGGCACTCGGTGCGGCGGGCGTCATTGTGCTGGGCGGGGTCATGCTGCCCGCGGCGCTCGCTGCGTCGCTCGGGATATGGATGCTGCCCATCGCCGCGTTCGTGGGCGCGCTTGGCGTCACTGCGCTCGTCTATCGGCTGGCGGCAGGACGCGGACGTCTCGCGTTGCCCCTCCTGTTACTCGCAGGCATCGCCATCAATGCGGTTTCGGGGGCCGCGATCGGCCTGCTCACCTACCTCGCCAACGATACGCAGTTGCGCACGCTCACGTTCTGGACGCTCGGCAGCCTCGGCGGCGCGCAATGGTCGATGCTGGCCATCATCGTGTGGCCGGTCGTGCTGGGGGTGATCGCACTCGCCACGCAGTGCCGCTCTCTCAACGCGTTGTTGCTGGGCGAAGCGGAAGCGTTGCATCTCGGCGTTGCCGTGCAATCGGTCAAGCGGCGCGTGATGGTGGCGTGTGCGCTGTGTGTCGGCGCCCTCATCGCGTCGAGCGGCATGATCGGTTTCATCGGTCTCATCGCGCCCCATATCGTGCGTCTGGTGGTCGGTCCCGACCCGCGCGCGGTGCTGCCGGCCGCGGCGCTCTTCGGCGCGATCCTGACACTACTCGCCGACCTCGTCGCGCGCACCTGGGTGGCGCCGGCCGAGCTGCCGCTGGGCATTCTCACGGCACTGCTCGGTGCCCCGTTCTTCCTCATGCTGCTGTGGCGACGCCGCGGACAGTTCGGGCTGTGATCACACCGGACCGACGATTCAGGACATCGCTATGCTCAGTGCACACGACCTCACGATTGCTCACACCGATTCGCCCGTGCTCGACGGCTTGTCGCTCGATATTCGTCCCGGTGAATTGCTGGTGCTGCTCGGGCGAAACGGCGCAGGCAAAAGCACCTTGCTCAAGGCGCTCGCCGGGGAGCCGCTGCCACCGCGCGCCCATCTGAGCGGCCCCATCACGCTCAACGGTGCGCTGCTCTCGCAATACAGCACGGCGGCGCTGGCGCGTCTGCGCGCCGTGCTGCCGCAAACCGCGCAGTTGTCGTTTCCGTTCAGCGCACTCGAAATCGTGTCGATGGGGCGGTTGCCCTTCCCGAGATCGCGCAGACGTGGCGATACGGGCAAACCGCAGAAAAGCGACACGGAGATCGCAACACTTGCGCTGGAACGGGCAGGCGCACTGCCGTTGCTGCATCGCGACGTGATGACGCTCTCGGGAGGCGAATGGGCGCGGGTGCAATTCGCGCGCGTGCTGGCGCAGTTGTGGCCTGACGATGCCCAGGCCCCTTCGGTGCCGCGCTATCTGCTGCTCGACGAACCGACGGCGGCGCTCGACCTCGCGCATCAGCATCACCTGCTCTCGCTCACGCGCGAACTTGCCAGAACGTGGGGGTTGGGGGCGATGGCGATCGTGCACGACGTGAATCTCGCGGCACGCCACGCAGACCGCATGGCATTGCTCGCCAACGGACGCATTCTCGCTACCGGCACACCGCGCGACGTGATGCGCGCCGACCTCATCGAGACAACGCTGGGCTTGCCGGTCCATGTGATCACACCCGAGACATCGGGCCTGCCCAGGCTTGCCGGCGCTTCGGCAGGCGTACCCTTCGCGCTACCCGCCTGAGCAGACAACGCGGTTCACGCGTCTGCGTGATCCGCGTTGCGTCAGAGGGTCATTGGCGTCGTGTGCAACGCAAGTGTTGTCTTACGACGCCGGCACGCCATCCTTCGCGAGATTGGCGCGTGCGCACAGCACGGCGGCCAGATCCCACAGCGCATATCCCACGCTCTTGAAAAGCACGGGGCCGCTCGACCGGAAACGATCGGGCGTGATGATCGCATCGAGAAGGGGTGCGGCGCGGCCCCAGTCGATGGCTGCGTGCAGCAGATCGCCGGCTTCGTGCTTGACCTCCCACGTATCGACGACGAGCGTGCCGCGCACAGCGGCGTCGCGGCATAACTGCGGCGGCAACTCGCGCATGTCGGGGCGGAACGCGCCCACGCCCGCCACGAAGATGTCGTCGCGCCAGCGATGCACATCGCTATCGGGTAACACTGGCTCGCTGCTGGTCGTCGCGGTAATCACGATGCTCACCGTGCTCAACACCGGTTCGATGGCATCGATCACGGTGGCCTCGACGCCAAGGGTGGCAGCGTGATCGGCGAGCGCATGCGCGCGCTCCGGACTACGCGAGAAGATCATGAAGTGACGTGTCCCCATCCCGGCGGCAAAGGCTTCGAGATGCGCGCGCGCCTGCACCCCCGCGCCAACGATCAGCACGGGGCCTTTGGGACGCGGTGCAAATTTGCGTGCGGCGAACAGCGTGACGGCGGCGGTGCGACGCCCCGTAATGGTCGGTCCATCGAGCAGCATCAGACGCTCGCCCGTGTGCGGATCGAACACCATCACCTCGCCGATGATGGACGGTTTGCCGGCGCGGCAATTCTCGGGATGCACGGTGATGTGCTTGGTCATCGCGACGTCGCGATTGGCCGCGGGCATCACAAGCAACACGCCGCCCCGGCGGCCACGTTCATGTTCGGTCAGGGAAAAATGCAGGCGCTCAGGCGCGCGCGCGGTGCCCGAGCGCATCTCCATGAGCATGGCTTCGATACCGTCGGCCAACTGAGGATAAGGCAGCAACTGCGCGGTTTGGCGCGCGTCCAGCGTGATCATCGATATGTCTCCGCTCCGGGGCGTGCGCTATCGACGGCAGGGTTTTGCACTCGTCGCCGTCACATCGCGTCACGCATTGCCAAGTCTGATTTCAGTGTAGCGCGCATCGCGTGGACGCGTCTGCCACATCAAAAATTATTCCTGACAAAATCGCCTCGCGCGCACATGCGCTCAGCGACTCGCATTGCGCATGCGCTTGCCGTCGGCCAGCGTCGCACCGCGTACCTCGAAGCGAATGCTGTCGCGAACGGCACCGGCCGCGTCGACGAGTTCAAGCGTATGCCGCCCCGGCCAAGGCAACCATCCCACGCGCGCGCCACCGGCGAGCGGTTTGCCGTCGAGCCGCCACGCGGCCCCCTTGGGCCATGCGGCCGCCACCTGGAACCACAGGCGCTGATTGGCGGGCGGGATGTCGGGATCCAGGGCCACGATGGTGCCGTCGGCCGGACCGGCAATCCGCCAGAGGGGGCCGCCCGGCGCTTTGGTCGCGAGCGCAGACAGCGCAATCGTACGCTGCGATGTACCGGGGAGAAACCACTCTTCGCGTGTGGGTTCCACATGCTCGGCATACTGCACTGCGACATGTTCGAGACCCGGCGGCGGAGCCGGTGGCAGACTCGCCGTGCGGCGATGGAGGTAGTCCATCACGCGATGCCAGATGGGCGCTGCGCCCGACACGCCGGAGACGTCCCACATCGGCGCACCGTCGGCGTTGCCGACCCACACCCCCACCGTGTATCGCCGCGAGAATCCGACGGCCCAGTTGTCGCGCATGTCCTTGCTGGTGCCGGTCTTGACTGCCGTCCAGTAACGGGTGGAGAGCGGACTGTCGAGACCGAACGTGCGCGTGCGGGCCTGCCGGTCGGCGATCATGTCCGACACGATGAAACTTACCTGCGGCGAAAAGACGGTCGTGGGCGCATTGGCCTGCGCACTTCCCTTTGCCTTATCGCCACTGCGCGGCGGCATCGTTTCCGGCATGCGCTCGTTCACCTTGCTGGCGGCGCCACCGTTGGCCAGCGCGCGATATGCGTTCGTCAGCGAAAGCAGTGTGACGTCCGCGCTGCCCAGCGCGAGGCTGTATCCGTAGTAGTCGCCGCTCTGCGTGAGCGGCAAGCCAAGGGCGACGAGCGTTTGCGCGAAGCGGCGCGGCGTGACCATTACGAGCGTGCGCACGGCGGGCACGTTCAATGAAGAGCCGAGCGCCGTGCGCGCGCTCACCCATCCCTTGAAATGGCGATCGTAGTTCTGCGGAATGTACAGACCGCCGCCCGTGGGCAGATCGATGGGCGAATCGTCGAGAAGTGACGCTGCCGTTAAACGCTGCTCCGCGATCGCCTGTGCGTAGAGAAATGGCTTGAGTGTCGAACCCGCCTGCCGCAACGATGTCACGCCGTCCACCTGTGCGGCGGACGACAAGGCCCCCGACGATCCCACCCAGGCGAGAATGTCGCCGCTGGCGTTATCGATGACGACGATGGCGCCATCCTGCACATTGCGCGAACGTCCCGGCGTGCCGAGTTCACGCAGCGTTTGCTGCAACGTGGCGACGGCCACGCGCTGCAAATTCACGTCCAGCGTACTGGTGATGCGCGTGCCCGCAGGCGGTCGGCTCGCGCTGAAGACGCGACGCGCAAAGTGTGGCGCGAGGTTCACCGCGTCGCGCGTTGTCATCACGTTGGCCGGCCGGGAAAACACGAGTTGCGCGTAGCCGTCGAGCCCGGTGCATTCTGCCCCCTGCCCCATGTCGCGCAGAATGCCGCAAGCGCGTTGCGCCACTCGATTGGCAGCGGCATTCGGGGCCCGCAACAGCGCAACGGCCAGTGCCGATTCGCGTGCGTCCAGCCCGATGGGCAGCTTGCCGAAGAGCGTCTGCGCGACAGCCGAGATACCGACGAGTTCGCCGCGAAACGGCACGAGGTTCAGGTACGCCTCGAGAATCTGATCCTTGCGCCAGCGCTGCTCCAGCCATACTGCCGTGGCGGCCTGACCGATTTTCTGTGTGACGGAACGATTGCGCGCACTGGGGCGAAGATCGTCGTCGAGCAGTCCCGCCAACTGCATCGTCAGTGTGGACGCCCCACGTGTGCGCGAGTGCCAGAGATTCCCCCATGCGGCAGCGGCTACACCTCGCCAGTCGACGCCGCTGTGCTCATAGAAGCGTTTGTCTTCCGAGACGATCAACGCCTGACGAAACGCTGGCGACACCTCCGCAAGCGTCACCCAGTCGCCGCGCTGCGCCTGCATATCGGCGCGCAGCCGCTGCAACGGTTCGCCATGCCGGTCCAGAAGCATCCAGTCCGACGCCCGCCAGTCCTGCCGCACTTCGTCGAACGACGGCACCGCGCGCGCGGGTGCCGACGCCAGAAGCCACCCGAGCGCCAACCCGACGCTCAGCAGAACATGACGCGCTCTCCTCCACCGACGAACCTCAGGCACTACGCACATGCGCCTCGTCCTCTTGCGCCAGGCGCGGCCCACGCACTGCCATGATGCCGGCCGTCAGCAACAATTGCGCGAGCGCGTAGAGAATCCAGATCGCGTACTCCTGCGCCGGAATTGTGCCAACGAAGCGCGTGGTGCCGATCAGGGCGTCCGAGATCGTGAAGAGCAGCGCACCGACGGCGACCCACTCTCCGCGAACGTCGGCAAGCAGCGCCGCCGACGCCATCATGGCCAGCACAATCACGTAGCACGCCACAGGCGCCTTGAGTTCCCCCATGCCGGGCCAATACATCGCATACGCAAGCGCCGCCGTGACCCACACGAGCACGATCGCAACGCGATGCCAGCCGGGCACCTGCGCCCATGGCCGACGCACCCGCCAGAAGAGCACGAAGTAAGCGAGGTGGGCGAGCAGAAAGGCCCCCAGTCCCAGCACAAAGCCTTGCGTCAATGCCGGCAAGGCCAGCAAGACATCGCCCGCTCCCGAAAAGATCAGCGCGGCGTGCAACCACACGCGCTCGCGCTGCACGCGGTGATATAAAGACGCGAACAGCAGTAGCGCGCACAACAAAGCCTTCGCGACAGCCTGGTCGGCATACGGCGCCCCGCGCAACGCGAGCGCATAGGCCGCGCCCGCGATGGCGGCGAGCCACCAGAAACGCCGCGCCTCGCGGGGCAGCGCCGCCGCCGGTGCAAAGAAGTTCGACGTCATGTCAGTGCGACTCTCCTTCGTCATGGCTTCGCAGGTACCACTTGCACGGGCGCGTTCGGCGTCTCGCCATACATCGCCGGCTCATACATCGCTTCGACGCGCGTGGGCGGCGTTGCGAACTTGCCCACGTTGTTCAGACGCACCGTGTACTCGATCCGATGCTGCCCCTTTGGCAGGTAGTCGTAATACGCACGATAGGCGTCTTGCGCTCTTTCCTCAAAGGCTGGCATGGCGCCTTCGCTCTTTTCGCCTTGCGTGGCAATAACGGAGTCACGTCCCAGCCCGCCCCCCAGCACCGTCGCCCCGCCGGGCAGCGGATCGCTCACCACGACCCAGCGCATATCGGCTTGCGCGTCGATATCCAGACGCACACGCAATACGGCACCACGCACGAAACTGTCACCCGAGCGCTCCGCGGCGTCTTGCACCTGCACGCTGCGCGTCACCCGATAACCGGCCGCGAACGGTGCCTTGAGCGGAACGGCGGCCAGACTCTGGATCGTCGCCCACGGTTTGCCCGCCCCGGTTTGCTCGAGACGCAAGACATCGCGCGCACTGTCCGTTCCGGCAGCGGCATGGCTCAGCCACGGCAGCGAGACGGCCGGCGGTACGGTGCCAGCCTTGAGCTTGTCCCAGTCGACCGTTTGCACACCGCCGTTCGTCTGGTTGTCACGCTGCCACTGGATGGCGGTCTGCCCCGTCGGCGTGTCACGCTCGAATCGCGCAGAGAACCGATCCACCGCCAATCCACCCCACACATTGGCCGTGGTCGTCGACCACGCCCCGCGCGATTGCAGCCCCAACAACCCGATCACCAGACGCGGCATCTCGTCCTTCCAGGCCGGATTCGCGTTCATCAGCAATGCCAGACGCGCGGCGTTCGTCTCGGGGCCGACCATCAGCCACCAGAGTCCGTCGCTCCCCTGCGTTGAGAAGCCCACCCGCGTGCCCTGATACGACAATCGCGCACGCAGGATCTGCTCGGCTTGCGCCAACCGCTCGGCGCGTTGTGGCGCGTCGGGCAAACGTTGCAGGATCGCGTACCAGTCGATGACTGCCGATGTTGGCCAATCGTTCGGGGCGATAGTGAGCGCACTGAGCATGCGCGCGTTTGCCCGACCATAACGCGACAACGCTTCGATCGCGGTGAGCTTGCGCAACGTCAGGTCGTCGCGCGGCGCCCAGAAGCGACGCGTGAGACGCCCTTCCACGAACGCCGTCAGGCCGTCCTCCATGCGCGCCAGCGCGTCGTCCGGCAGCACGTATGCCGGATCGAGCGCCTTCGCTTCATTGCTGACGGCCAACAGATAAGCGGTGAGCGTGTCGCTGCCCTGATTCGCGAAGCCTTCTTGCGGCGGGAAGTAGCTCGCCAGGCCGTCTTCGTCGAGATACGACGGCAGCATGCCCGTCACCCGCTTCCACTGTGCGACATCGCGCAAGCCAAGTGCTTTCGACGCTTGCTGCTCCAGACAGGCATACGGATACAGCTCGAACCAGCGCTTCACGCCCGGCAATCCCTGCGACAAACGCGGTTGCATGCTGATGCGTACCCCGCCTCTGAGCTTGCCGGTGCTGTCGGCCACAGCGCCCGCCGGGGGTGCCATCGGCAAGGTGAGACTGCCTTCGACCTGCGTCAGCACCGATTGCTGAACACTCGCCGGCAACGACGGCTGGATGTCCTGCCCCACCTTGATCGCGTCGCTCGCCGCAGGTGCGCCACCGGCCGCCGGGGCCTGCGCACTGACCTCCCACAACAATCGTTGAGCGCGCGTGTCGGCCAGCCCGGCAGGCGCCGTAACCTCCCACGCCACTTCACGCGACTCGCCTGCCGGCACATCGACGCGTTGCGGTGCCAAGGTCAGTTGGGTTACCCGGGCGGTCAACTGCACCTGCATGGCGTGTTGGGTGGTATTACGCACGGTGAACTGGGCACGATAGTTGTCGCCCTCGCGCACCAGGGGCGGCAATCCCGAGATCAGTTGCAGATCCTGCGTGGTGCGAATGGTCGCCGTGCCCGTGCCGAACCAACCCAGCGCTTGCGCACCCGGTCTGCCGTCATCGGCCACCGCCACGATGCGGAAGCTGGACAGCGAGTCGTTGAGCGGCACATCGACACTCGCCTCCCCCTTATCGTCGAGCACAACGCGCGGCTGCCAGAGCAATAGCGTGTCGAACAGCTCGCGCGTCGGACTCTTGCCCCCGCCGCCGCCCGCTGGCACCGCCTTGCGGCCGTAATGCCGGCGCCCGATGATTTCCATCTGCGCAGTTGCGGTGGTCACGCTGTAGCTACGGCGTTGCCACATGGCATCGAGCAAGGCCCAACTCGTGTTCGGCGCCAGTTCGAGCAGTGCCTCGTCAACCGCGGCAACGGCCACTTCCGAACCTGCCGCGACGGGCTTGCCATCCGGTTGTGTCACTTTGATGCGCACCTTCGCATGACCTCGTACCGGGTACGTCGGGGCATCGGGTTTCACTTCCACCCCCAGACGCTGCCCGGCCGTGCCCACGCGTAATTCGGTCAATCCGAAGCGATAGGCCGGCTTGCCCAGATCCACCAGTCCCGTCGGCGCCTGATACTCCCGGCCCTCGTACCAGAAGGCCCGGAACCACTCCATCGGCTGCTTCCAGCCCCACTGGAAGAACGAATACCAGGGCACTTCATGGATACGGCCTCGCACCGCCAGCACCGACACATAGACGTTCGGTCCCCACGACGAATCGACCTTCAGGGAAATGTTCGGGTCCTTGCCCGAGATCTCCATCGTGCGCGTCTCCATCACGCCTTCGCGCTCGATCGCCACCAGCGCGGTCGCCGAGCGGAACGGCATGCGCACCTGCAACTTGGCCGTCTCGCCCGGCTCATACGCGCGGCGCTCCGGCAACACGTCCATGCGGTCAGTGTTGTCACCGCCGAACCAGACCTCACCGCGTCCGGTCACCCACACACTCGTGGTCGAGGTGCTGAGATTGCCCTTGTCGTCTTTGGCCTGAGCCACGAGCGTGATCTCGCCCGGCTGTGAAAGCGAGACGTCGCACGAGAGCAGACCATGCTCGTCCGTCTTGCCGCTGCACACGTTTCCGAGATCCTTCACCTCGGTACGATTGTCGTAGGCGTAGAAGCCCCCCACCATGCGCTTGCGGCTACTGGTGGTAATGCGCGCCTCGGCACGCACATCCATGGCGACGCCGGCCTTCGGCTTTCCCTGCAAATCGAGCGCAAGCGCCTTCACGGGCAGCTTGTTCGTGACCGATACCCAGCTCTCGCTGCGAACGCCCGTTATCAAATTCGCAGGCCAAAGGGTGGCGTTACCGCGTAGCGTCTGAATCTCGCCATTCGGGTCTGCGAAGCTCGCTTCAAGCACCAGGTCGCTCGGTCGCTCGACCTTCGGCAAATCCTTGAGCGTCAGACTGCCCGCCCCGTTCCGATCCAGTACCAGTCGTTGCTTGTCGGCCACCAGTTTCTGGTCGCTCGACCCCGAACTCTCGTCATTGCCCTGATCGTCGTCATCGGCCCCCGCCTGTGCCGACGGCGGACGATAGGGGGTAAAGCTGAAGTCGTCGTATCCGTCGAACGTCATATCGCGCACACGCAACAGCGCAGAGACGCGTACTGGCAAATTCCCGGCAGGGCCCCCTGCCACATAGTTCACCTGCACGTTGACCGGCGCTTCCGTCTTGTTGATAAGCGGCGCCTTCACCGCATCGCGCACGCCGATCGATCCGGCCAACACCGGCAGGCGGAATGCCTCCACACGGAAGTGCCCGGCGTCCAGAGACGACGGATAGGTCTTCGGCCTCGAATCGGTATCGGTGTAGTCGAGCGTTACCGCATACTCGCCGAGCTTCGCGCCCGGCGGAATCTGGAAGCTGTTCTCGGCCAACCGTCCGTTGCGCCACTTGATCGGCTGTGTGTAGGTTTGCCCAGAGCCCTGATGCGTGATCGTCAGTTGAGACGGCAGGCTCGCCGGCAGTGCCAGCCCTTGCATCGTCTCCTGACGAATGAAGTGCTTCATCGACACCGTTTCTCCCACGCGGAACAGCATGCGATCAAAGACTGTCTGTGCACGCACGGTCGGGCTGCTACCCCCATCGGTCGGTACATGGAAGCGCCACGGCTCGATGCCGCGATCCCAGTCGGACGACACGAACGCCATGTCGGGATCACTCCCTTGGGTGCGGGCGACAACGAAATAGCCCGAGCGCATGGTCTTCTCGCAATACCGGTATCGCTCGAGCGCCTTGTCGATCTTCGCCACGCCCGTCTTGTCCGTCACCGCGCTGGCAACCTCGGTACCGTCGCAATCGAGCACCCGCACCTTCGCATTGGCGACCGGCTGGCCTTTGTCGAGCGTCGTCACCCATGCCACGGCATTCTCACGGCCCATCTTGAAATGCACGCCGAGATTCGTGACCAGCACCGTGGTACGCACGTACATTGGCAGCGACTTGCCGAGCAGCGCCGCCCCGAGCGACGGCGAAGCCAGTTCCACGACATAGAAGCCCGGCTTCTGGAATGGAATACCGACCACCTCGAAGGGACGCGGGTCCTTCTCCTTGGGCACAGGCAAAGTCAACGCCTGAACGCCCTGCAATCCCGACAGCAACGACAGGCTGCGCGTGTCGTAACGCGTAACCTTGTCCTCGACGATGACCGCCGCATTCGGCCCGAAGGTGTCTTTCGCCGCCGGCGCACTCAGAATCGACGGCATCTCCTGCGCAATCTGCTTGCGCGTCATCGTCGTTTCATCGAAGCGACGCACGCGCGACATCCAGTTCATGACCTCGGCATCGTCATCCACACGCAACTGCAACGTGCGGCCGCTCTCGCCCGCCTTGGCCGCCTCGCCAGCGACACCCAATCCATTGATCTGCAATGCGGGCTCGACCTTGCGCAACGTGACCGGCAACATGGGCGGCATGCCGGGCTCGGCAAAACGCTCCACGATCCCGAACGGTGCGGCCGCAAACTTGGCCAGCGGCGGCATGGTCGCGGTCTTCGTCTTCAAAGGGAATTCGCTGGCGTTGTCGAGCGCACGGCCGCTGTCGTCCGCGAATCCCTTCGGCAGGGCAATCGTCAACTCGGCTTTTTCGGGAAACGGCGCGTCGAAGGTGACCTCGCTCACGCTTGAGGTGCGGTCCGAATCGCTGAACTTGGGCGAGCGCTCCGCCCCGGCGCCCTGCACACGAATCTTGGCCGCCATGTCTCGGGCGACCGGCGAGTTGAACGTCAGACGCAGCGGACGCAGCGGCGTGCACGGCGCGTTGGCGTTTTCACGCTCGCAACTGAAGCTTGCGGTAAACAGCTCGCGCACGTCGTACTCGAAGCGTCGCGCCTGCTTGGTCGGCACGCCCGACGGCGTGCTGATGCCCGCGCCCCACACCAGGTGCATCTTCGTCCCCGCAGCCAGTGTGCGGTTGCATTGCAGCATGACCACACGGGCGGCCTGCTTGTCGAGATTGAATCGCTTGATGAGCGCGGTGCGCGTATCGCCTTCGATCCATTTCACGCCGATACGCTCGCCCACCCCTTCCGTTTCGCACCAAGCATTCTGACGCACGCTGGCGGGGGTGGCCGCGCCGTTCAGCGTGAGGATGAAGATCTGGTTTTCGTCGATGGCACCATACGACGGACGGATAGACGTGACGGCCGGGCCGCCCGTGTTGAACGCATAGCGAGTGGTGCCCGACAGCGCCGTGCCGGAGACGGCAGACAAACCGCTGCGCATCTCGACCGAACACTTCGCGCCCGGTGGCAGCGATTGCTTGAAGTCATAGACCCAGATCTTCGGTTCGAGCCAGTGACCATCGCCGGTGAGCGCGGTATCGGAGCACCTCACGGTGGCCGGTGCCTGCGCGCGCGGATCGCCCGCCGGGACGATGGCTTCGTCGAATTTGACGACCACCTGATCTACGCTGGCGACCTCCCCCTGCGGACTCACGCTCACAACACGCGCCGCTTGAGCAGGCGATGTCACGAGCATTCCAAGACACAGCGCCGCCCACGCCATCGGCGCGGTCAGCCAGACGTGTTGTGTTCGGCTATGCATGCCGGACTCCTCCCGAATTCTGGTGAGGCGATTCTAACCCGCGATCTTTGGCAATTCGAACCGTTTCTCTTCAGACCGGCATCCGTTGTGTGGTTCGGCACGATATTTCGGATTGACGATGCGGGCGTGTCGGAATCGTCTGCGTTGGGTTTGCGAAGCCGCCTATGTCACACTGGCATCTTCCTGCGTTCGCACCGTACATGCCTCATGTCCATCGCCTTTCTCCATCCGAAAAAGAACGCGCTGGTCTATCTGATCAAGATTCTCAGCGGTTCGCTGATCGTCTGGTTCGGCCTGCGTGCCGCGGGCTTCCCCGAGCCGTACTGGGCGATGATCTCGCTGATCATCGTGACGGAACCCGACCCGTTGCAGGCGCGCAGCAATTTCCGGGCGCGCTCGATCAACACGATCACCGGCGCCATCGTGGCCTGTATCGTCTTGCTGCTCATAGGACCGGGATTGCTTGCGATGCTCGTGGGCATCACCATCGCCACACTGGCCGCCATGCTGGTGCAGAACTACCCGGCCAACTGGCGTCTGGGGCCGGCAACGGTGGTGATTCTGATGTCGGCGGCGCTAAGCGGACAGGGGCAAGGGCTGCACGAAGAACTGAGCCTCGCCATGCTGCGCGTGATTGAAGTGCTGGTCGGCTCCACCGTCGCGCTGATCCAGTCGTTGATCTACGGACGTTTCGTGAAGCCCTGGCTGATGCCCGCCGACTGACTCGAACGGATCGGAACGGGCTAATGCCCCCTTGGCCCACCGTGCATTGCATCGGTCAGGCGTATGGGCGGTGGCCGACAAGCCGGGTCGGTCCGGAATGCCAGGCAAAATAAGCGAAATAGCGAGGTGGCGCAGCAAAGCGGCGCGCCGCCGCCGCCTCAACGTTGCGTTTGCTTAGGTACCACGTAGTGCAGCGGCAGGGCATTGCTGCGCTTGAACGCGCTCAACACAATGTTCGAGCGCACATTCTCCACGCCGGGCACCTGCATCAGCCGTTTCATCACGAACGTCGACAAGGCGTTCAGATCCGGCACCACGATGCGCAACAGGTAATCGGCCTCGCCAACCACCGCGTGACATTCGAGCACTTCAGGCAGCAGATCGATCTGCTCCTGAAATTTCTCGATGGCCTGATCGCCGTGATGTTTCAGACGCAGCGAGGTGAATGCCGTCACCGCCAGGCCCAATGCCTCGGGCTTCAGAACCACGCGATACCCCTCGATGATCCCGTCCGACTCAAGTCTTTGCAGGCGGCGACCGATCTGCGACGGTGAGAGCGCCACGCGCTCCGCCAACTGGTGATGCGTTTCCCGACCGTTCCTCTGCAACTCGTGCAGCAGAGCCAAATCGAACTGATCCAGATCAACCATGACGATTCTCCGCAACAAAGTATATTTTTATGCGAAATTCACGCAAACGTCTTTCACCACAGGCGCATTATGCGCCCATTTCGCATGCGATGCGCACTACACTTTTCATCATTACCACTGCTTGAATGAGTCGTTCGTATCATGTCCACTACCGCCATGCTCAAGGAGCAATTCGACGCCGGTCTCACGACCCGGCCCGACTTCACCATCGATCAGCCCGTAGCGCAATACGGCGCGATCGATCATGCGGTGTGGCAACAACTCTACGCGCGACAAACGGCCATGCTTCCGGGCCGCGTGTGCGATGCCTTCATGGACGGCATTCGCGCTCTCGACATGGACGCGCATCGCGTGCCCGAGTTCGCCCGTCTGAATGAAAAACTGATGGCGGCAACCGGCTGGCAAGTGGTGGCAGTGCCCGGTCTCGTGCCGGACGAGGTCTTCTTCGACCATCTCGCCAATCGCCGCTTCCCGGCCACCTGGTGGATGCGCCGTCCCGATCAACTCGACTACCTGCAAGAACCCGATTGCTTCCACGATGTCTTCGGTCACGTGCCGTTGCTCGTCAATCCGGTGTTCGCCGACTTCATGCAAGCCTACGGCAAGGCCGGCAAGGTCGCTCAGTCGCTGGGGGCATTGCCGCTACTCGCACGTCTGTACTGGTACACGGTCGAATTCGGTCTGATGCGTGACGGCGACGGCCTGCGCATCTACGGCGCCGGCATCGTCTCAAGCCGCGGCGAGACCGAGTTCTCGCTGACGTCGCGCGAGCCGAATCGCATCGGCTTTTCGCTCGAACGCGTCCTTCGCACGCAATACCGCATCGACACTTTTCAGCAGACCTACTTCGTGATCGACGACTTCGCCCAATTGTTCGACGCCATGCGCGCCGACCTGCCCACGCTGTTCAAGACGTTCGCCGAGCAGCAGGCATTCGAGGCCAATGCCCGTCGTCCCGAAGACACGCAAATTCTGTTGACGGCATGATGGCATGGCCCGGTTCGCGCCGGGCTATGCCGTCCCTTTCGCCCGTCCCCCATCTGATTTCGCGCAATTCGTCGTTTGCGCATCGCGCTTTCAGATAGGGCTCACGCACACACGACGCCCGCCTGTGGAACAATAGCCCGAATGAACCGGCAACCCTGCCGATTCATGGGCACTGTGCCCGGCTCAGCCGATCATCCTCCTGACGCCGCGCACAGTCATCGCTGACGCCAGTCCGGCGCCAGCGGACTCGAATCTGCCCGATTTGCACTGAACGCTTTGAAAGGAATGCCATGACAACACGACTCTCATCCGAGGCACGCGCCAGCCTGACCGAAGTGCTGCCCGAGTGGCACCAGGTGGTCGGACGCGACGCCATCCAACGCAGCTTCACGTTTCACGACTTCAACGAGGCCTTTGGCTTCATGGCACAGGTCGCGCTCAAGGCCGAGAAGATGAACCATCATCCGGAGTGGTTCAACGTCTACAACCGTGTGGACATCACCCTCTCGACGCACGACGCCGACGGATTGACGCAACGCGACGTCGACCTGGCACTGGCCATCGATCAGTTCGCGGGCGATCGCGCCTCAAGCTGACCCCCGCCTGACGTCTTGCTGCCCCCAAGTCACCGAATTCGGGGCATATCCCTCAGCATCGGACGGCATCGCGGCCAGCCATCACGCGACGGCCCGATCCGCACCGATGCCGACATTCCGCGCCCGGTCATCCCTGTTCCCTATGCCGCCGATCCTGCCCGACGCGCTTAGCGCTTCGGCGCGAGCAGCGTGCCGCGGCACGCCTTGCTACCACAGTGGCAGGCGTATTCGCGTTTGAGTTTCTTTGTGTAACGAGCGTCGATCACCAGACCGTAATCGTAGAACAGCTCTTCGCCCGGCTCGATCTCGCGCGTGGCGTAGATATAGACACGCTCGCCTTCCTCGCGCGCTTCGCAGTTCGGCGAGCAGGCATGATTGATCCAGCGGGCATTGTTGCCGTCGACCTTGCCGTCGATGCAACGACCGTCTTCCAGACTGAAATAGAAGGTGTGTGTCGGGTGCGCCGGATCATGAGGATGGCGGCGCAGGGCCTCGCGCCACGAAATGATCTCGCCCTTGTATTCGATCACGCGATCCCCTTTCTTGAGACGCTTGACCGCATACACTCCCTTACCGTGGACGCCGGACTTCCTGACTTCGATTCTGCGCTTGGCTGCCATCTCTATGCGACGAGGTTTCGTGGATACAAAAAAGCGCAGTGTACAGGCACGCGACGTTCATGTGCATGACAACGCGCGACGAAAAAAAACGTCACCCGGTACCGGATGACGTTCTCCCCCCTCGTTCGCGCCGATTGTGCGTGACGAATGCCGGTCGGTTGCTCAGACTTTGCTGTACAGCTTCCAGACCTTGCGTTGTGTAGCGATGTCGGCTTCCTCGTGCGCGTTGCAGTCGAGCGGAAGACGCGAATCGTCATACGTCGCGTTGAAGTGATTGCAGTGATATTGACCTTTGCCGCGCGCCGACACCTCGAAGTGGCTGCACGTCAGGCACATGCGCTGCGGCGGCATGTCGCCCCGCTCCTGCATCGTGAAGATCAGTTTGACGAGTGTGCGATAGAGCGAAGCACATTCCTTCTCACCGAGCGAGTCCGACGCCGAGGTCAGGAAATTCGGCCATTGCGACGCCTTCTTGGCGGCCGTCTTGCCGCGTGCCGTCAAACGCAGCGCCAGGGCGCGACCGTCGTTGGCATCGCGCCGTTTCTCGACAAGCCCTTTACTTTCCAATGTGCTCACGGCCTCGCTGACCGTGGCCGATGTGAGTGCGGCATCCTCCGCAATCTCGCCCAATCGCATCGGCACGCCGCGCATGAGCAGGAGCGTCAGAATCTCGCCCTGCGTCGGCGTCAATCCAGCCATTGCCGCGCCCTCCCAGGCGTGGCTCCGTAACGCGGTTCCCATGCGCAACAAACCTGCTGTTACGCGCTTGGACAGCGCTTCATCTAGTGGGGTCGGAGTAGCCATGATTTTCGTTAGGATTTCTAAAAACTATACGTCAGTAAAACAGCTTGTCAAATAAACTCACGGGCGGTGCATCACACGTCTGCATATTGCTTTCCCTTCATTTCGGCGCCCCGCCCGGGGGAAACCCTAAGCCACTTCCGTGTTGATACGCGACGGCGAGTCGCTGTTGAACCCGCCGTCCCACCTTGATTCCATTGTGTGTTCTGAGTTGAATTTTGGCGTATCAGTTCTTGTACTGATCTCCCAAATCCTACTCACGATGTTTACAAAATATTGGTGTCCTGCGCACTCGTGGTGCGAAGCGTTATCTCTCGAAAAATATTTCGCATCCCATGCGAATTACACCGGGCGCTGAACAGGTGTAACGCTCAGCCGCCTCTCGAACCGCGTCGCACCCCACATCATTTCGCTCGACGCCCGCAAAGCCCCGCAGGCGCTCGCTCGCAGACCGTCACACCGCGTTGCATCCATCTCGGGCTCGCTTTCCGCCTTCCGGAAATTCCCTCGATCTTCGAGATATTCCTTCGCGTTGCACGCTCACCCTACCCGCGCCATCGCCTTTCCGCGTTTCGGATAGAACGCAAATGATTTGAAACACAACCGCCAGTCGTCATCGGCCGGTGGCAGAGTTGCGCAAAAAAGTTGGGGGAAAACGCTTCGGCACGTCCGCAGGTGACACCTTCGGGACACGCGAATTGAAGAATTTGACGGTATCGGCGATTTCGCTCGTTACGGCCAACAAAACCGGCATCAGTCACTTCTTGCACCACATGCGGTAAGTCACACATCAGGGTGGGCGAGATTGTAGCCGCGAACCCATCGCCCCACGCAAGAACATCAAAATTATCCACAAAACCCCGTTTTCGGGGGTGTCTTGCACAAAATTTAGGCGCCTGTGGATAACTTTCTGGATAACTTATCGGACTACATGTGCATGGGTTCGGGATAACTTGCGAATCTTTCCACAGGGGGTCAAAACTGTTCAGAGTTGTTCCTGGGATACCCGCTGTTTTTCCATCCAGTTTTCATTCGGGCAACTTTCTGTTTACACGGCGTTAACTGTGGTTATCCACAGGAATGGGCTGCCTTTGTTAACTACTACTATGTATACATACAGTAAACCTATTAAAACCTTAAAACCTGGCTACGAGCGACGCGAAAACCGGAAAACCTGCTTCGCCTGAACAGTGGAAAACGCAGCGCTCGCGATGCGTAATCCGGGCCTTGCCAAGGGGTTCTGGCCGGTTTGCGGCATTCACCGCGAAGGTTGTCGGCCAAATGCCTCAAAACCCGGTGCTACAAACCGTGCAGGCAATAAAAAACCCCGCCAAGGCGGGGTTTCCAAACACCGATCGCATAACAACGGGCATTGCCAAAAGCAAACGGCCCGAATATGGCGCCGTTTGCCGTGGCCTCAGGTCATGCGGCCCATCGCAAGCATTGCTGCCGAACCATTTCGTTGAGAGACTTCGCGTCGGCGTTTACCTCGCGCAGCCACACGGCGTCGTTCTTCCCGGAAGCCACGAGCTGACGAATCTCTTCGCAGGCCACTTCGGCCTCCAGCACGGCAGCATGCGGCTTGATAGTCTCAAGCGTTTGCGCCACGTGCTGCCCCAATGTGGTGCGTTCACCCGTCTGCGGGTCCACGTAAGCACCGTCCAGACCGAAACGGCAGGCCTCAAAGCGATTGAACGTGTAGACGAGGTAATCGTCTTCGCTCAGCACAAACGGACGCTCCTCGAGCAGATAACGGGCCAAGGATTGGATGTAGCAGGCGATGGCGGCCGCGCGGTCGACCGACAAGGGGGTATCCATGACTCGCACTTCGATCGTCCCAAAACCCGGTTTAGGACGGATATCCCAGTAGAAGTCCTTCATGCTTTCGACAACGCCGGTTTTCACCATCTTGTCGAAGTACGTCTCGAAGTCTTCCCACTTCAGCACGAACGGCGCACGGCCCGAGAGCGGGAACGCGAACACAGAGTTGAGCCGCGCCGAGTGAAAGCCCGTGTCAACGCCCTGCACATACGGCGAAGACGCCGATAGCGCAATAAAGTGCGGGATATAGCGAGACATTGCATGAAGCAGATACAACGCGCTGTCCGGGTCCGGGCAACCAATGTGGACGTGCTGACCAAACACCGTGAACTGCTTGGCGAGGTAGCCGTAAAGCTCGGACAGGAAGTGGAAACGCGGCGAGTCGTAGATCGTGCGTTCGCTCCAGCGCTGGAAGGCGTGTGTGCCGCCACCGCACAGGCCGACGTTGAGTTGCTCGCTCGCTGCCACCAGCACATCGCGAACCCGCCGTAGCTGGGTGACGGCATCGCTGTGATGGTGGCAGATGTCCGTCGACAACTCGATCATGCTTTCGGTCATTTCCGGCTTGATCTCGCCCGGATGTGTCTCCTTGGCCACGAGCCGCATCAGATCGGCCGCCGCTTTCGTCAGATCGTAATCGTGACGATTGACGAGTTGCATCTCCAGCTCAACGCCGAAAGTACACGGCTTCGAGGGAATGAATTCTTCTAATGACATGGCTTAATCCTTCCGTTCACCGACAAGGGCCAATGCCCAATAGACCACCAGCGGCCCAACCAGTTGCAGTACGGCAATGGCACACATCACCACGGCCTTGAGCATCGGGTCGAACTGCGGATAGATGTCGTAAGTGTCGGCAACGAGTACGAACGCGAGACTGGCCATCGGGCACAACGACAACCCGAGCGCGATGGCCTGCTTGTAACTGATACCTGCCTGATGGGCGACGGCAACCGTGCCCACCACCTTGGCAAGCGAGCGCACGACGATGATCGCCAGCGCCGCCAACCCGCCGATCACGAGGTATTCCCACTGGAACGCCAACGAGGTCAGCACGAACAGCACGACCGCAAGCAACCAGCCTGCCGTGCCGAAGTACGCGGGCCAAAGCTGCGGACGTTCCTCGACATTGCGGAAAATGATCCCGGCGAGGAGCAGCGTGAGCGAATTCGGCAGCTTGAGCATATGGACGAGCGCGACCATCAGCATGATCAGGCCGATGAGCACCACGAAAGCGTGATGGTCCTGGCTGCCGAACTTGCGAAACACCAGATTGCATGCCTTCGCCAGAACGAACGCCAGCACGATCGAGCCGATCAGCAGATACAACGGGTGGAACAGCACGACCCAGAAGCTCGAGTGATAGGCCTGGTGCATCCAGCCGTAGACCAGCTTCACCGCCACGACCGCGTACACACTGTTGAGTGCGGCGAGCGCCAGCAAACGCTCCGTCACCTGCCCTTCGGCACGCAATTCGTTTTTAAGCTGGATCACCACGGCGGGCGATGTCGCCATACTGATCGAGGCGATCAGCACCGCCGTCAGGGGCGAGACGCTGAAGACTCGTAGCACGGCATACACCGCCACGAACGTGAGCAAGGCTTCAAGCGCACTGGTGACGATGATCCACGGGTTCGCCCGCATCCATTTCAGATTGAGGCGACTACCCAATTCGAACAACAGCAGGCCCAGCGCCAGGTCGATCAACAGCCGAATGGCCGCGCTCGTTTGCGCGTCCAACATCGAGGAAAGACCCAGGGTGCCACCGACCAGCCCGACCACGGCGTAACCGGTAATGCGCGGCAGGCGCAATTTCCGGAAACAGATTTCCCCGGCGAGTCCGGCAAATACCAATGCCAGCCCGGCGAAGAAAACGGGATCGGGCGCCGGCGGCCAGCCCGGGAAAAGGGACAGTTCCGACGTCATTAATGCTCGCTTTGCGCCGCTTGACGGCGCATCAAGTGGTGAAAAGGAAAGAATGTCGCGCGCGGGGTTGCAGATGAAGGACAAATGCGCGACGAACCCGAAGGGTTGGGTTCATTTTGCCACACTCGGTTTCTGACGATTTCAAACGGCCGTCCCGTTCGCTTCAAGCCCGCCGCACGGGCATGCTCGCGCAAGGAGGGTTTCGCTGCCTGCTGAACAAGGAGACCCCGGGTTTTGGTGGCTGGGTATCCGGAAGGGGGCGGAAAGTACGGGGGCAAGCGCCAGAGGCGCGTCGCCCCCGCATGGGGCGGGCCTTTGACCCATATAGGGTCAGATTCGAATTGTTAAGCCGTCCCCACTTTTCGGAGTTGGACGGCATCTGCCCTTTCGGGCACAGGCAAGCGGGAACGTGGATTACGGTGACGGGGGTTTTGACTGCCAATCCGGGGCCAGGCAGTCGCAGCGCGGCAAGGGATGAAACGCGCCAGCACGCTGGCTGTCGGCCCAGTCAGCCTTTACGTAGTGAGTGCATCAGGTAACGCGCGGGATCGATGGCATCGGCCAGATCGGCGCCAATAGGCCACGGCTCGCCCTCGATCTGGCTGGCAACGAGTTCCGCACACAGCGATGCGAATACCAGTCCCCGAGAACCGAACGCAAAGCTCGCGTACAGGCCTTCCAGACGCGGCAGGTCCCGCAGGTGCCCCCCGGTCAACCGGCGCCGTAGCGGCTCGATGGCGGCCATATCGGGCAATGGCCCCGCCATCGGCAGACGGTCGGGCATCAACGAACGGAATGCCGTGCGCCCGCCAAGCTCGGCGGCGGCGCTCGCGCTCGCCAGTCCGGCGTCGCCGAACACATCGGTATGGGCCGGCAGCAGCGAGGCGAGACGTCGCAGATTGGCCTGATGGTCGGTCACGCGCACTTCCTCCGCTGGATCGTCGAAGCCATAGGTGGCTCCCGTGATCGGCCCGGCCCCGCCCAGCAGCGACGGCGCGACATAGCCATCGCCGCAAACCGGTACGCGCAGATTGGGCAACGTGTCCGGCGGCAAAAAGGTCAATTGCCCGCGCACTCGCTTGACGGGGAGGAACTCGGGCGCGAGATATGGTGCGAGCAGCGTCTGCGAGACGTCGGCTGCCGTCACGACGGCGACATCGGCCTCGGCAAGCACGCGGCCCGTCTCATCGATCGCCGCCCAGCGGCCGTCGCGACGTTCGAGCCGTTCCACACTCACGCCGTAGCGTGCGTCGAGCGACGGGCCCGCCGCGACCAGTTCCGTGCGGCACAGCATGGCCGGCGCGAGCCAGCCGCCCTCGGGGAACCAGATACCGCCGTGGGCGAGCGTCTCGCCGGAAAGCGCCGATGCCTGCGCCTCGTCGACCCACTTCGCATACGTCTCGGGATATTCGTGCGCGGCGACGAGTTGCCGCATGGCCTGGGCTTCTGCATCGGTCATGGCGACTTGCAGCAAACCGTCGGCGTGTCCGGGCAGTCCGCCCGGTAGCGTTCGCCACTGAGAGAGGGCGAACAGAAAGCCCGCGCGGGTCAGGCGCGACAACACGTTGTCATCGGCCGAGAGTTGCGGATGAAAGACGCCTGCCGGATTGCCCGACGCGGCAGTTCCTGGCGCCTGCGCCCGTTCGAACAGACGCACGCGCCAGCCGCGAGCGATGAGTCGTCGCGCCATCGCCGCACCCGCCATGCCGGCGCCGACGACAATCGCCTCGCGGGCACGTGGCGCGGGCGCCGGCGGCGGATCGTAGCGTCGCATCCGGTACTGCGGTGCGTATTGGCCCGCGAGCATGTGGCGCTTGTAGCCATAGCCCGGCCGGCGTGCCGTGGCGAAGCCGGCCGCGACGAGATCGCGCCGCACCTGTCCGGCAGACGTATAGGTGGAGAGCGTCGCACCGTCGCGCGCGAGGCGGCCGAGGGCCTTGAAGACGTTCGGCGTCCACATGTCGGGATTCTTGGCCGGGGAGAAGCCGTCGAGATAGAAGGCGTCTGCGCCGGCGCGCAACGACGGCATCAGGTCGAAAAAGTCGCCGAAACCGACGCTCAAGACCATGCCCGGCGCTACCTCCAGCCGGTGCCAGCCTGCCACCGGTAACGGCCAGACATCGCACAGGCGCTGCACGAGCGGCGCCAGTTCTGTCATGCCGGGCAACACGAGCATCGACTCGAGCACGCGCCGCAGATCCTGCGCGCGGAACGGATACTTCTCCACCGAGACGAAATGCAGCCGCGCGGGACGCTGTGGATCGTCTCGCCATGCCGCCCACGTGGCGAGGAAATTCAGGCCCAGACCGAAGCCGGTCTCGACGATCACAAATTGCTCGCGGCCACGCCAGCGCTCGGGAAGATCGTTGCCGCCGAGAAAGACGTGACGCGCCTGCCCTAACGCCCCGTTGACGCTGTGATACACGTCGTCGTACACCGTCGAGTAAGGCGTGCCGTCCGTGGCGGTGGCCGGTTCTGCCGGCTGGATGGGATTCGGGCCCGGTCGATGACTCATTCGCCGCCCCGCTCTTCGGTCACGATCTCGATGAGCCCCGGCAGTGAGACGACCCCCAGCCACTTCCCTTGCGCACCGGCCACGGGCACCCAGTCCGCATGCATCGTGCCGACGGCGCGCAGGGCGCTGACCAGCGCCATCTCGCCATCGAGCGCCTTGCACGGCGTGACCACCTCAGTCCATTGTTCCGGCTTGCCGGTGGCCTGGCGCTGCCACCAGTGCGCAGCGTCCAGCGTGCCGATGAGACGTCCGTCCGGCGCACGCACCACGAGGTTGCGGTAGCCGGTGGCGATGAACCGTTCCCCGATCGCCTCCAAGGTATCGGCGGCGCTCACCACGGCGTCGTTGTCCACCGCCAGCGACGACAGACGCATTTCGCTGCCTCCGCTCGTCATCGACAACCAGCGGCCGGCGACCTGATTGCGCCGCAGCGACTTCGCGTACACCGAGTCGGCACGCAGCGTCTGAGCGGTGAGATACGCCGTCACGCAAGCCAGCATCAGGGGCAGCACCACCTGATAGCTCAGCGTCATCTCGAAGATCATCAGAATCGACATCAATGGCGCATACGTCGTGGCGGCCAGAAACGCGCCCATGCCGACCACGGCGTAGCTGCTGGCGACCGAGGCGGTCGCCGGCGCGAGCGCGTTCATCGCCAGACCGTAGAGGCTGCCCAGGGCTGCGCCGACGAAAAGCGTTGGCGTGAACACGCCGCCCACCGCGCCGGAGCCCGCCGACGACGCGGTCGCCAGCACCTTGAACACCAGCACCATCGCCAGCGCCTGCCAGGCCCAGTGCGTGTGCAGGATCGAGTTGACCACGCTGTATCCGTTGCCCCAGACCTGCGGCACTTGCAACGACAGCACGCCCACCACGAGCCCGCCCAGCGCCAGACGCAGGAACAGCGGCACGGGCAAGGCACTGAAGCGCTGCTTGGCGGTGTCGAGCAGGCGCAGGAACAGCGGCGCGAGCACCCCGGCGAGGATGCCGAGGCCCACGTAGAAGAAGACTTCCCAACCGGACACGAAGTCGAAGCGCGGCATTTGGTAGACCGCCTCGTAGCCGAGGAACTGGCGGATGACGATGTTCGCGATGACCGAGGCCACGACGAGGGGCCCCAGCGTTGCCGTCGATATCGAGCCGTAGACGATCTCGGAGATGAACAGCGCGCCGGCGATCGGGGCGTTGTAGGCCGACGTGATGCCGGCCGTCGCGCCACACGCGACAAGCAGGCGCAGGCGCTCAGGCGGAAACGCGAGAATGCGGCCGACGAGCGACGCGAACATCGCGGCGAGCTGCACCATCGGCCCTTCCCGGCCGATCGATGCCCCCGAAGCCACCGAGCACAGCGACGAGAGGCTCTTGACCAGCGTCTGACGCAGGCTGAGCACGCCGGTGCCGATCGCAATGGCTTCCATATAGTCGTCGGCGCCCTTTTTCGGCACCCACAACGTGGCGTATTGAAGGATCAGTCCGGCGATCAGGCCGCCGGCGGTGGGCAGCAACAGGCGCTGCCACCAGTTGAGGTTCTGCGCCAGTTCGACCATGCCGCTGCGGTGTCCGGCGAGCAGGAATTGCAGCCCCGACAGCGCTTCGCGAAACGCCACGGTCGCCAACGCCCCCAGCAGACCGACGATGCCGGCCAGCAGCAACGTGATTTGCAGGGTGTTCGGTGCGAACTGACGCCGCACCCACACAACGACGGGCAATTTTGCCCAGGCGGATACTGCTGACACGGATAGGAGACGGTCGTGATCGAAATTGGGTCTCATGGTATCGACCGACGCCTTTTTTTGAAAGCGCGTGAGCCGGTGGACGATGGACGCCCAAAAAACTGAGTTTTGCTCAGGTAACGCCTTTTTGCCGGCGTTTTTCGGTCGATGGCAGTTCGCACCGTCGAGGGCCGGGGTATCGGTTGTGACTCGCCATCAAATGACGGCGATTTCGCAGCCGAGCTTTTCACTATTCCGAATTCGGCGCCCGACTCAGCGTTTCGCCGTCAATGCCTCCGACATCGATCTTGTTGTCGAAGAAACTGAGAGGTGCTCAGATAAGGTGTTTTTGTGCGGTGTCGACAGTGCGCCGCCCCTCGTTTCGGGCGATTGCGACGCAGCGCGTGCTTTCCCTCGCTCCTGCCTCTTTTCGAGTTTTCTACGCCATAGGTTCGGGATATGGTTTTCGCCGTGGGCAGTTTCTGAACGTCATTCAGATAAAGGTAAATTTGCACGGCTACGCGCCACATTGAAGTGGTGCTGCCAGCCGTTTTTCGGGAGCGCATCGCCCGCAATGAGGATGTCGCCCGATACCATCGATCTTGCGAGCGCAATTTTTATAGCCCCTTGCTACGGGTCGCCGAGGCACCATTGCGCTCAACGGGACGACCCCGTGTGGAGAGACCCGCCCGCTGTGGCCGTCCGACTCGCATCTCATGCACGTCCTCACAAAAATGCTGATGCCGAGCGTCTCAAGGATCGACTTTCGAACTGGTCACATTCCATGCGGTGAAATAGAATGGCGCGCAATTGAATAGGAACTGAAAAGTAATACCCGAATGGCAGTCAGAAAAAAAGTCGCACAAAAAACACCCATGCCTCTGGAAGAGCAGTTGGGTTTCGCGTTGTACTCGGCATCGCTTGCCATGACAAAAGCGCATAAGCCGATGCTCGACAGACTCGGCCTGACGTACTCGCAATATCTTGCGATGGTCGTGCTTTGGGAGCAGGACGATATCGCCGTCAATCAGTTGGGGGCACGTCTCGGACTCGATTCCGGCACACTCACGCCGTTGCTGAAAAGACTGGAAACCATGGGGCTTTTGACGCGTCGGCGTGGCGAAGCCGACGAGCGTCAGGTGTTCATCGATCTGACGTCGCGGGGGATGAGTCTGCGTCGTGAGGCGCGTCAGGTGCCAGCGCAGGTACAGGCCGCGACCGGCCAATCCGATGCGGCACAAAAGACGTTGCGCACGCTGCTTCTGCAATTGCGCGAAGCCCTCAACGAGGCATGATCCACAGCAAGACGCGCGCTTCCTTACGGATCAGCGCGCGTCATTCAGTGGTGCGCAATGCATCGCGCTAATCACGGAAACTCAAGACGCCGGGACAAGCATGTCGAAGCCGTCGATTTTCTGTACGGTGTAGCCCGCATCTCGCCAGGCGTCGAGTCCGCCGAGCAGCGGACGCACTTCGGCAAAACCCTGCGCACGCAGTTGCTGCGCCAGACGCGCGGCCGTCACCTCGTTCGGACACGCACAAAACACCACGATCCGGCGATCGCGGGGAATATCCCGCAGTTTCTCCGCGATGTCTTCCGGCTCGATGGCAAGCGAGCCGGGGATCGTGAACGGATCGATCGCCCGGCGGGCGGCGGAACGCACGTCGATCACCACTGGCGTGATCTCGTCCTTCATCCAGGTTTCGAGCGTTTGAACGCCGATACGCGCCATGCGCAGCGAGCGCAGCAGGCGGTAACGGTTGAGCCAGCGATTGAGCAGATACAGCACGAAGACGAGCGCAACCAGCCACAGCACGCCACGGCCGAGCGTATCGAAGGCGTCGAGCACCGCCACGATGTGCGACGCGAAGCCGAACCCGAGGGCGACAGCCACGCCCGACCAGAGGACGGCGCCGATGGCGTCGTACATCAGGAACTTGCGCCAGGGCACGCCGAGCGCCCCCGCCATTGGCACCGACAGCGCGGATAGACCCGGCACGAAGCGGGCAAACATCAGCACGCGCACGCCGTGACGCCCCATCGCGCCTTCCGTGCGGCTCACACAGGTATCCGGCGAGATCGACAGGCGGCACATCAGCCGCAGGATATGGTGGCCATAGCGGCGTCCGGCGAGAAACCAGAGGGCGTCACCGAGCAGCGCGGCGAATACCGCAAGCGCGACGATCAGCGCCGGCGGGAAGAGCGACGTCGATGCCGTGACAATGAGTGTGGGATACGCCGGCAACGGCAGCCCCAACGCCTGTCCGAAGATATTCAGAAAGACCAGCCAGAGCCCGTAGCGGGCGATCAGATCGAACAGCATGCCGGGTACCTGTTGGCAAATGAACGCAATACGGCATGTTAGCCCCGGCGCATGACGACCAGAAGCCAGAATGTCGGGAAGTCATGTTGCTTTTCTGGAACAATCGCCCCCGCCGCGAGAACGCGGATGTCAGTGGCCGACGGCCGCTTTCACGCCCCGCTTGGGTCGGGTCAGCCAGACGAGTGCCGCCATGGCGAGAAAGACATATCCCGACAGGTGAAAGATGTCATTCGTGGCCAGCATGAAGGACTGACGGGTGACGAGATCGTTGAGCATGCCGAAGTCGGCCCCGTTCGCCAGCCCCAGTCCCTGTCGCAACTGGTCGAGATAGCTTGTCGTGGCGTCGGAATAAGGGGTGATGTTCTCCGCGAGCCGGGCGTGGTGATAAATCGCCCGGTCTTCCCACATCGTCGTGCTCACTGCGGTGCCGATGGCGCCGGAGAGTGTCCGGAAAAAGTTCGACAGCCCCGAGGCTGCGGCGAGCCGGTCGTCTGAAATGCTCGAGAGCGTGATGGTCGTGACAGGCACGAAGAAGCATGCAATGCCGATGCCCTGAACCAGCCGGGGTTCGATGACCTTCGCGAATGACAGATTCAGCGCGAAGTGGGAATTCCAGAACGATACCCCGGCGAACACGAAGAACGCGAACGAGGCCACGGCGCGCAGATTCAGCCGGTTCATGTTCTGCCCGATGAGTGGCGAGAGCACGAGCGCGAGCAGGCCGACCGGCGCCGTTGCCAGTCCGGCTTTGCCCGCCGTGTAATCCATCACCGTTTGCAGCCACAGCGGGAAGATGACCACCGAGGCGAAGAACGTCATGAAGCCGAACGAAATCACCACAACGCCCAGGGCGAAGTTGCGGTCCTTGAACAGCGTCAGGTCGACGATGGGCTTATCGGACGTGAGCTCCCACAGGATCAGGAACGACAGGCAGATCGCGGCGGTCAGCGCGAGCGTCACGATCATGCTGTTGTTGAACCAGTCGCGATCCTTGCCGAGGTCGAGCATCATCTGCAACGACCCCACGCCAATGGCGAGCAGCGCCAGACCGACCAGATCGATGGGCAGCTTTTGCGTCTTGGTTTCGTGCCCGCGCAACAGGACGAAACAGGACGCGGCGGAGAAGATCCCGACGGGCACATTGATGTAGAAGATCCACGGCCATGTGTAGTTGTCCGTAATCCACCCGCCCACGACGGGGCCGAAGATCGGCGCGACGATCACGGTCATTGCCCACAGTCCGAGGGCAAGGCCGCGTTTTTTCTCGGGGAAACTGCGCAGCAGAATGGTTTGCGAAAGCGGCACCATCGGGCCGGACACGAGACCCTGCAACAACCGGAAGAAAACGAGGGCTTCCATATTGGGCGCCAGACCGCACAGCATGGAAGCTACCGTGAATGCCGTGACCGACGCCACGAACAACTTCGCCTCGCCAACGCGCCGCGCCAGCCAGCCGGTAAGCGGCACGGCGATGGCGGCGGCCACCGCATAGGAGCTGATGACCCACGTGCCCTGACTGTTCGACACCCCTACGCTCCCCGCGATGGTCGGCACGGCCACGTTGGCGATGGACGTGTCGAGTACCTCCATGAAGGTGCCGAGCGCAAGGCCCACCGTGAGGATCGCCAGTCGCGCGCCGGTCAGCGGCGCCCCTTGGGGCGCGGCGGTGGCGTTTGCCGTGGCGGCGTCTGCCATGTGGATCGTCTCCCTGAATGATGGCCGGCGGATGAACCGGGGCCGAAGTCATTTTCCGGATGGTGCCGCAGAACGGCAATCGTGTGCGACGCGGGTTTGGAATTTCCTTTCTAAATCGTCAGGAAAGACTTTGATGGGCGTTGTGTATCGGTGGTCACTGCGCGAATCACGCGTCCTGCAAGGGTTTCCGACGACACCATGTCGTTGCGTGCAATTCACATGCGGCAAATCAACTTCGTCTTGCGAACGTCAGACGCTTTTCCCCCTTGACGCGAGTGGGCGGGCGAGATTGAATCGCCGCTGACGCCCGACGTGTGCGATGCCACGTCGAAGTCCCCTGGGGGTCGTCGTGCAGGCTCAATAACGTTATCTCGTCGGCGCTCCCGGCGCCTCGGCGACAGCAAAAACACAGGATAAGCCCATGCAGCCAGGTAGCGTCGTTCCCCTTCAATACAGTGAGTTTCTGGTTCTGCTTTCCTTCGTGATATCGGCACTGGGGGCCTATGTCGCGTTGGTGGCCGCGTCGCGGATTCGTGACGACGACGGACGCATCAGTCCGGGGTATCTCGTGGTGTCGGCGCTAGCCTTGGGGGGGCATCGGCATCTGGGGCATGCACTTCATCGGTATGGCTGCGCAACGTCTGCCCTTCCCCGTGTCCTATTCGCTTTGGCCGACGCTTGGCAGTCTGGCGCTGGCGGTCGTGGTTTCGGGGGTGGCGCTCTGGTATGTCGCCCGTGCGCCGTATCGCAACGCGCTGCAATGTGTGGTTGCAGGTATTGCCGGCGGGCTGGGTGTGGCAGGCATGCACTACCTCGGCATGAGTGCGGTGCGCACGCAGGCCTATTTCGAATGGGACACGACGATCGTTGCGCTGTCGATCCTCATTGCCATCGTGGCGGCGAGTGTGGCGCTGTGGTTGGCGTTCCATTTGCAGACCGCGTTGCAACGCGCGCTGGCGTCGCTGGTCATGGCGGTAGCGGTGTGCGGCATGCATTACACGGGCATGCGTGCCGGCACGATTATTTGCACGGCGGAGACGCGTGCGCAGATCAGCATTCGCGTGCACGGCGATACGCTGCCATATGGCGTTTTCCTTATCGCGTGCGTGGTGTTGCTTGCCATGGGCGTGCTGCTGTATCGCACATCGCGCAGACGTCGCGAGCGCATGGCGGCGCGGCTCGACGCACTCATGCGTCAGCGCGCGGGACACGTCTGAGATTTCCAGGGCCGACGCCGTTCGGCCTGTCCAAAAAGCAATACGCCGGTCCGTCGAAAGACGGGCCGGCGTTTTCATATGGGCATATCTGAGCGCCTGGCGGCGCCGCACACTATTCAGTGCAGGATGGGGCTTCCCCCGACAGGCATCACATCCCCTGTTTCGATCAGGTCGACAATGAAGAACGGTTCGGTGTTGAGTTGTTTCGATGCACCGGGCTGGCCGGAATACCAGCACACCATCGCCATGTCTCCCAGCATCCGGGTGACGATTCCCATGGCACCGTGGGGTACTGCGATGTGATTGGATTTGACGATCGATCCGACTTGCACTTGAGCCTCCCGCGAATGACGAAAAACCGATGCACCAACCGGTCGGCGCATCGTCATCCGACTATACCGTATTGCGTTGTGACGATCGCCGAATTCTCCGTCGGCGTTGAGAAAAATCCATCGGATTGGCCACTGCGATGCTCTGCGAGCACACGGTAATGCGGGCCGCGTGGCGTGCGTACCGAGTGCACGAGAACGTAGCCGTCGCATTGCCAGACGAGCGGGCGAGGATAGGGGTCTGACGGTGCCCGGCGCGCATGGCGCAGCAGCGTGACGTGCGGGCGAAACGATTGCGTGAGCACGCGCGCGCCCGTTGCGCGCCATTGAGACAGCAAGGTGTCGCGCGTGGCGACGAGGCTCTCGGGAACGCCCGGCGCACCCGCCCAGACGATCTTGCGATCGGACCAGTAGCCGAGATGATCGAACGTCAGCGTGCAGGGTGCGAGCGGTGTGCGCTGCATGAGCGCGAGCAACGTCGGGAGACGGGCGGGATCGACCTCGTCGAGAAAGGCGAGCGTCAGATGGAGGGTCTGGGCGCGCAGCACACGTCCACCGCATTCCGCGTGAGCCGAGACGGCCCACGTGTGAAGCAGCTCGCGCACACCCGGCCCGGGCCACAGGGCAAGGAAAAGTCGCATGAGAACACCAGGGGTTGGGTCCTGCTGATGATTCTCATAGTAGACGGGCGATTGCGCGAATGCCAGCCGGTGCGAGGGGAATATGCGCTCTGCCGAAGGCGTGCCCGCGCGAGCCAACGCTGCCCGGCGGTGGACGACTGAGTGCGTCAGTTCGTCGAGATACCGGGGGTGATGCCGCGACGATTGCGGCGCGGCGTCTCGGCCGGCTTGTCTTCCGATTTGGCCTGCACGGGCGCTCGCATGATGCTGTTCCAGTTGTTCTGGATGGCGGCGTCGGTGGTGTCGCGCGATACGGCGCGCGAAATGTCGGCGCTCGGATTGAAAGCGCCCGAACCCGTAGCACCCGCTGCGCCTGCTGCACCGGCGGCATTGCCCGAGGTGGCCGGTGCGGGAGTATTTTGCGCGTGCGCCTGCGGCGTGAGTACGAGCACGGCGGCGAGGGTGCCGGGTAGCATCACCCACAGCCATTTGCGCAGGGAAGCGGTGTTGCGGGCGGAGCGGACAATCGAATGGTGGGTCATGGGTGTCTCGGGCGATACGACGCCAGTCGCCGACATCGTTCTCCCCACGGGGCAATGTCGGCGTGACGTCTTATGTGGGATCAGTAGCTGCCGGGAGGCGGCTTCCAGCCCGGGGGCGGAGGCGGCGGCGGAGCATAGCGGGGCGCCGGCTGCGACGACACCATGTCGCCACGAACGGGCACGCGATTGCCATACGCGTACATGCACTGAACGTAGGCCTGATCATAGCGGCTTTGCGTCAGATATGCAGACGACTGGGCGTTGCCCATGCCCACGGCGCTGCCTGCGAGCAGACCTGCACCGGCGCCGATGGCCGCCCCCGAGCCGCCACCGAATGCCGCGCCTGCTGCGGCGCCGATAGCCGTGCCGATCACGGCGCTACCCACGGCACTCGTGTTGGCGGCGCTGGCGGTATCGAGACCGCCGTTCGTGCCCGAGGCATATTGGCGGCAGTTGAAATCGTCCTGACGGAACTGATCGAAGGACTTATTGGTGCCGGGCAACGCCATCAGGCTTGGACCGGTGGGCACGACGGCACATCCGGCGAGCGTGGCGGCAGCGATGACGATGGCCACGGGCGCCGCAAGCCGACGGGTGGCGCGTGCGGTACGTCCGACACGGGCTGTCGACGGCGGGATCGCCTGGGAGACGACGGACGACTCAGATGACATGGTGCGTCTCCAGATCAGTTTGCCGGTTGCGCGGGCACTTCACGCCATCCGGCCGGACACGTTTTCACGTAGGGATAGTAGGCACCCGCTTTGTCGCAGTAGTACCAGGTGTCGCTATTGGCACCGGGCTGAGCATTCTGCGCGCCGGGTTGCGGCTGCTCGACATACTGCTGAGGCTGGCTGGGAACCACGACAACGGGGGGCGCGTAATAGCTGGGCCCGTAATACGGATAGGCGTAGGGATAGGGGTAGTAACCGGGACCGACCCAGACACGCACGCCGCCTCGCCAGGCGAAGGCGCTGCCACTGATCAGAGCAGCCGCCACGGCAACGAAGCCGATGACAACAGGAAGACGTTTCACGACACAGACCTCGAAGAACAAACTCCGGGCGCGGTGGATTCCGCCTCGCGCACGCGCGTCGCAACGAGGGAGATGTCCCCCAACTGTGCCGCAACGCCGCCCTGGAGCTGACGCTTCCGAGTCTAGGCCCGTCCCCCCTCCCGGAGCAATTACGATGCGTGTTAGAAGTGTTTCAAAGCATTACGCTTTTTACGGGAAAGCGGAGGGATTTCGGGGGACGTGCCAAGGCGTTTGCCTCACTTCCCGATACAGAAGCGGCTGAAAATCACGCCTAGCAAGTCGTCCGACGTGAACTCGCCGGTGATCGTGCTGAGTTGCTCCTGCGCGAGGCGCAGTTCCTCGGCGAAGAGGTCGAGCGCGCTCGCGTTTTGGCGCGCATGTGCGTCCGCCATCTCGATATGATCGCGGGCCGCCCGCAATGCCGACAAATGCCGTTCGCGCGCGAGAAATACGCCTTCGCTGCCCGCTTGCCAGCCGGCGATCTTGAGCAGCTCTGCACGCAGCAAATCGATGCCCTGCCCGCCTTTCGCCGACAGGCGCACGCCCAGCGGCGAGGTGCCTTCTTCGGGCAGAATCGTCGCCGGTTCGCCCGCCAGATCCGTCTTGTTGTACACACGCACGATAGGCACATGTTTGGGCAACTGCTTCGCGATGTCCTCGTCTTCCGGCGTCATGCCCGAACGCGTGTCGAGCAGATGCAGCACGGCGTCGGCCTTGGCGATCTCGCTCCAGCTACGCGCGATGCCAATACGTTCGACTTCGTCCTCCGTGTCTCGCAGCCCCGCCGTATCGATGATATGCAACGGGATACCGTCGATCTGAATCGTCTGCTGTACCTTGTCGCGCGTGGTGCCGGCAATGGGCGTGACGATGGCCAGCTCGGCCCCGGCCAAGGCATTGAGCAACGACGATTTGCCCACGTTCGGTTGCCCCGCCAGCACCACGTTGATCCCCTCGCGCAGCAACGCTCCCTGCTTTGCCTGAGAGAGCACCTGTGCCAGTTGCGCGCGAATCCGCTCGAGTTGCCCGAAGGCGTCGGCTGCCTCCAGAAAGTCGATTTCCTCTTCCGGGAAGTCGAGCGTCGCTTCCACCAGCATGCGCAGATGAATCACCAGATCCACCAGCGAATGAATCTCGCGCGAGAAGGCACCGTCCAGCGAACGGCTCGCCGAGCGCGCCGCCGCTTCGGTGCTCGCTTCGATCAGATCGGCCACGGCCTCGGCTTGCGCCAGATCGAGCTTGTCGTTCAGAAACGCACGATGGGTAAATTCGCCCGGCTCCGCCAGTCGTACTCCCAGTTCCGCACCTTCGTCGATGCATCGCTGCAACAGCAATTGCAGGACGATGGGACCGCCGTGACCCTGAAGTTCGAGCACGTCCTCGCCGGTGTAGGAATTCGGCCCGGGGAAGTACAGCGCGATGCCGCGATCCAAGGCCTCGCCGGCAGCGTCGAGAAACGGCAGATACGACGCATGACGCGGTTTGAGCGGTTGCCCGACCAGACGCGCGATCACTTGCTGCACGGCGTCGCCGCGGTGCTTGCCGAAGGACACGCGCACCACACCGATGCCACCGCGTCCGGGGGCGGTGGCAATGGCAGCGATCGGAACAGTCGAGACGGTGGCGCTCATGGAACGATTCTTTGAAAAACAGGGGCTTATTTTGACATGCACCAAACAAAACCGCCCGCGAGAGACTCGCGGGCGGCTGTGCCAATCAGACGGTCAGACCTGAATCGTCAGGCCGCCTTTTCCTTCTTCTTGGTCCCGAGCATCCGGTTGATCGACCATTGCTGTGCGATCGACAACGTGTTGTTGACCACGTAGTACAGCACCAGGCCCGACGGCAGGAAGAGGAACATGACCGAGAAAATCAGCGGCATGAACATCATCATCTTGGCCTGCATCGGGTCCGGCGGCGTCGGGTTCAGCTTGGTCTGGATGAACATCGACACGGCCATCAGCACCGGCAGGATGTAATACGGATCCTGCGTCGAGAGGTCATGAATCCAGCCCAGCCACGGCGCACCGCGCATTTCCACCGACGACAACAGCACCCAGTACAGCGCAATGAACACCGGAATCTGAATCACGATCGGGATACAGCCGCCGAACGGATTGACCTTCTCGGTCTTGTACAGCTCCATGAGGGCCGCGTTCATCTTCTGCGGATCGCTCTTGTAGCGCTCGCGCAGCGCTTGCATGCGAGGCGTGATTTCCTTCATGCGCGCCATCGACTTGTAGCTTGCCGCCGACAACGGGAAGAACACCAGCTTGATGATCACGGTCACGGCGATGATCGCCCAACCCCAGTTACCGATCAGCCCGTGCAGCTTCGAGAGCAGCCAGAACAGCGGCTTGGCGAGGATCGTGAAGTAACCGTAATCCTTCGTCAGCTCCAGGCCCGGCGCAATCTGCTCGAGCATGTGCTCTTCCTGCGGACCGGCGAACAGACGTGCATCCACCGTTTCCGTGCCACCGGCCGGAATGCTCGCGAGCGGCTCTTTCACGCCCACACGGTACAGGCCGTTATCCAGCTTGCCGATGTAGTTGTCGCGTGTTGCACCTTCCTTCGGAATCCAGGCCGTGGCGAAGTAATGCTGCACCATGCCGATCCAGCCATCGCTCGACTGCTTGACGTATTTCGCCTTGTCCTTGTCGATGTCGCTGAACGTGATCTTCTGGAATTTCTCGTCGCTGCTGTAGACCGTCGGGCCCGTGAACGTGTGCGAGAACTTCGCGCCGCTGATTTCACGACCGTCACGCACCAGTTCCATGTACAGCGTCGGCTTGATGGCGGCGTCGGTCTTGTTGACGATCGTATTCGACACGTCGATCACGTAGCTGCCGCGATGGAACGTGTAAGCACGCACCAACTGCAAGCCGCCCTTGACCGGCGATTCGAACTTCACGGTCAGCGAGTCGCCCGTGAGCGTGGTCGGCCCCGGCACTTGCGTGAAGATGTCGTTGTGGTTCGGGTAGTCGCCACCGATCAGACCCGTGCGAGCGAAGTACTGATGGCTCGGGGTGTTGTCGAACAGCACGACATGCTTGTCGGCTTCGTCGGCGTCGGGCCACTTGGTCAGCGCGAGGAACGACAGCGTGCCGCCTTGCGTGCTGATGTCGGCTTCGTAGACGTCCGTCGTGATGCGCACCTTCTGCGCAGCAGCAGCGGCCGGCGCATTGCCCGGTGCACTACCCGCAGCGGCAGCGGCGTTGGCAGCTTGCGGCAGGTCGTTGGCTGGCGTCTGGTTTGCGCCCGTGGCAGCCGGGGTCGAAACCTCAGCGGACGGGAAGAACAACGACGAATGGCCATTGCCGCGTTGCCAGTTGTCGAAAAGCATCACGACAGACAGCGCGAAAATGACCCAGAGTACGGTGCGTTTGATGTCCATGCGGTAACTCGTGGTGGACGAAACTCAAGAATGGCCCGGCGCGCGGCGCGTAACTGCCGATGCGGCCGCGGGCCCGGACGAGACCGTCTGCCTGACTCGCGACGTGTCGCTTCCGGCGGCCTTTTCGGCGCCTTCGGCGGTGTGATCGGGAGCGTTACAGACGTGTCGAGCCGGCGGAACGGGATCGAAACCGCCGGGATGAAACGGATGACAGCGGCATAGACGCCGGGCCGCGAGATAAGTGCCGTAACCGGCACCATGCTCGACGATGGCCTCGCGCGCGTAGTCGGAGCAGCTCGGATGAAAGCGGCAACGGTTCCCCAGCCAGGGACTGATCACCAGCTTGTAACCGCGCAGGAGCAACAACAGCACGCTTCGCATCTCGATTCCGCCTGTCAGTCCGGCCGTGATGGCCGGGTGGGCGGCGCATGCCCGGGGTCGGGCGCTACCGTTTGGGGACTAACTACCTTCCGTCTTGTCGTCGGTCGTGCGGCGCTTGCGGGCGGCTTTCTCAGCCGCGTCGAAGAGCTGTACGAACTCGGCCTGAACCAGCGTGTTCAACACCGGTGCCGCCGCCGCAGTGTACGTCCCCTTGTCGAAGCGCCGGGTCAGTCGCAGCACGAAGTCCCAGCCGGCCAGCGTGGCGCGGCGCTGACGGAACATCTCGCGGGCCTGACGCTTGATCAGGTTGCGAGTGACCGCACGGGGCGCGTGCTTCTTGCCGACGACAATGCCGATGCGGCCTTCATCAGGCGTGGCATCGACAGGGGTGTCCGGCGCAGTTTCACGCCGGCGCATGTACAACACGAAGTGCGCGCTGCGACGCAGGGGGCGCAAACTAAAAACGGATGAAAACTCATCCGTTTTGAGAAGTCGCGCAGCTTTGGGAAACCCCATTGCCGGGACTTCGCGCCTTGCGGATTTGACGCGCAAACCGCGGTACGACCGACAACCGCGATTAAACGGCCAGGCGCTTGCGGCCCTTGGCGCGACGAGCGGCGATGACCTTGCGGCCACCACGCGTCTTCATGCGGACCAGGAAGCCATGGGTGCGCTTGCGGCGCGTCACGGAAGGCTGAAAAGTACGTTTCATGATGCACTCACTGTGTGAAAAAATTCCCGCGCAGCAGCATCGTGAAACGCCACATGGACACCGTGAAAACCTGCAAATTCAAGGACTTTCACGCGCGGCCCAGCCGTCGGGAGTTGGATAAGAATCCGGTTATCTTTCTAACGAACCCGCTATTTAATCGGCTTTTCCGTTGTGTGTCAATAGGTTAGCCGTCGCCCGTGACGCGCGTCCCCACGGGTGGCGGCGTCGACGTCCTGGAATCGGGACCTGGCGGACTTTCGGTTGTGGATAATGGCAGAAATTGCCCATCCATTCAGATTCCGTCGGTGGATAAATGTCCGGCGAGGAAGATATCCCGGCGCTCGCGGCAAATCGTCGCAATTGCTGGGCATTTGCGCAGCACTCGCGCAAAGTCAGGCCGGTTAACGCGGCGAGCCCGCCCGGAGACGCCGGTGCTGTGGGCATTCCTGTGGATAACTCGCTTTGCCGACGCTTTGGCGTTAAAATCCCCCATCAATTTTTTTCCCAGCAGAGTACCGGTGACGCCGCCATGTGGATAGCGCGCCGGGTTTTGTCGTCTGCGCGCGCCGAAGCCGGCTGCACGCGCGAGCCAAAACCCGAACGCAGCGCCATGGTTCGTGTGTCTCCGGACGTCTGCATTGCGCCGCCGGTCTGACTCGACCTCGGCCGGAAGCCCGTCCGAACCCTGTTTGGGAACGGGGGTAACCGGCTTGGTTTGCGACGTTCTGCCCCCATATCTGATGTAACGGATAGTGGACGGCAAGAGCGCCAACCGAAGCAGTCGGATGGGTTCCGCGCCACCTGGACACACGCTGC